>NZ_CP114905.1:2280000-3480000 GCF_027497195.1 Streptomyces sp. WMMC500 | reverse complement strand
CGCCACCATCCGCAACATCCTGCAGTTCGAAGAGGACTACCCCGAGGCGCGCACGATCCTGCTGGAGCAGAACTACCGCTCCACGCAGACGATCCTCAACGCCGCCAACGCCGTCATCGAGCGCAACGCCTCCCGCCGTCCCAAGAACCTGTGGACCGAAGCCGGCGCCGGCGCCCGCATCGTCGGCTACGTCGCCGACACCGAGCACGACGAGGCGCAGTTCGTCGCCGACGAGATCGACCGGCTCTCGGACGCGGGCGACGCGCGCGCCGGCGACGTCGCCGTCTTCTACCGGACGAACGCGCAGTCCCGTGTCTTCGAGGAGGTCTTCATCCGCGTCGGCCTGCCGTACAAGGTCGTCGGCGGCGTCCGCTTCTACGAGCGCCGGGAGGTCCGCGACGTCCTCGCGTACCTGCGCGTGCTCGCCAACCCCGAGGACGCCGTACCGCTGCGCCGCATCATGAACGTGCCCAAGCGCGGCATCGGCGACCGCGCCGAGGCGATGATCGAGGCGCTCGCGCAGCGCGAGCGGATCTCCTTCCCGCAGGCGCTGGTGCGCGTGGACGAGGCGTACGGGATGGCGTCCCGCTCGGTCAACGCCGTCAAGCGGTTCAACACGCTGATGGAGGAGCTGCGCACGGTCGTGGAGTCCGGCGCCGGGCCGGCCACGGTGCTGGAGGCGGTGCTGGAGCAGACCGGCTATCTCGCCGAGTTGCAGGCGTCGACCGACCCGCAGGACGAGACCCGTATCGAGAACCTCCAGGAGCTGGCCGCCGTGGCCCTGGAGTTCGAGCAGGACCGCGGCGAGGAGGGCCCGGGGACGCTGGCCGACTTCCTGGAGCGCGTCGCGCTGGTCGCCGACAGCGACGAGATCCCGGAGGAGGAGACGGACGGCTCCGGCGTCATCACACTGATGACGCTGCACACCGCCAAGGGCCTGGAGTTCCCGGTGGTGTTCCTCACCGGCATGGAGGACGGCGTCTTCCCGCACATGCGGGCCCTCGGCGACGTCAAGGAGCTGGAGGAGGAGCGCCGGCTGGCGTACGTGGGCATCACGCGCGCGCAGGAGCGGCTGTATCTGGCGCGCTCGGTGATGCGCAGCTCGTGGGGCCAGCCGTCGTACAACCCGCCGTCGCGCTTCCTGGACGAGATCCCGCCGGCGTATCTGGAGTGGCGGCGCACCGGCGCCTCGGCCACACGGGGCGGCGGGGGGGGACGGTCGCCGATGGAGTCCGCGGCGGCGGCGCTGGCGTCGTCCACGTCGTCCGCGGCCCGTACGCGCCAGGGCCCTTCGGGCTTCGCCACCGGGCGGGCGACGGAGCGGCCGGTGATCGCGCTGTCGGTGGGGGACCGGGTGACGCACGACCAGTTCGGGATGGGGACGGTCGTGGAGGTGTCCGGCTCGGGGGCGAACGCGCAGGCGACGATCGACTTCGGCGACGGCGGGCGGACGAAGAAGCTGCTCCTGCGGTACGCGCCGGTGGAAAAGCTGTAGACCGGGTTCGTGGCGCGGGGGGCCGGGCTGCGGCCTGCGGCCTACTGCGGGTCGAGGCCCTTCTCCTGCAGCCACGCGAGCGGGTCGATGGCACCGCCGCCGTAGGGGTGCACCTCGAAGTGCAGGTGCGGCCCCGTGGAGTTGCCGGAGTTGCCCGAGTAGGCGACGACGTCGCCGGCCTGGACGGGGCCGGTGGTGATGGCGTAGCTGTCGAGGTGGGCGTACCACGTCTCGGTGCCGTCGGCGGCGGTGAGGACGAGCATGTTCCCGTACGAGTAGTCGTAGCGGGTGGTGACCGTGCCGTCGGTGGCGGCCATGACCTCGCTGCCGTACGAGACGGGGAAGTCGATGCCGGTGTGCACCGACATCCAGTTGACGCCGGCCTGGCCGTAGTACGCGCTGAGCCCGGGACTGGCCACCGGGACCGCGAACTTCGGGCGCAGCGCCTCCTTGCGCGCGGCCTCCGCCGCCTCCCGCTTCCGCTCGGCCTCCTGCTTCTCCTTGAGGTCGATGCGCTCCTGGGTGCGGCTGGCGCGGTCGGCGAAGTCGTCGGCGTCCTCGGTGACGCCGCGAAGCTGCGTGTCGAGCGCGGCGTTGGCCTTCGACGCCTTGGCGGTGCCCCCGTCCGGGGCCGCCTGCGTCGTCTTGCCGTCGTCCTCGGCGCCGCCGGATCCGCTGGTGGAGACGCTCGCGGCGGCGACGCCGGCCACGCCGACGACGGCGATGGACGGGACGGCCACGGTGAGCAGCGCGGAGCGCTTGGGACAGCGGCGGCGGCCGGTGCGTACGGCACGGCCCACGGGCACGCCGACGGGCTTGCGCGCGGCGCGGGGGGCGGGGTCGGGCGTCCGGGGGGTCTCGGGCGCGTCGGGGGTGCCGGGGTGGTCGTGCCCGGCGAGCCCGTCCGGCGCGTCGATGCCGTTGACGCCATCGATGCCGTCGTGCTCCGCCAGGGCGGCGAAGTCCCAGGCGGCGGTCGCGTCGGCGTCGGCGTGCCCGCCGTGCGCGGCGGCCGGGGCGTAGGCCGCGTGCTCGTCGTACGCGGCGGTGGCAGTGGCGGTGGTGTCGGTGAACGCCTCGGGGTACGCGGTGGCTTCGGCGTACGCCATGGCCTCCGGGTACCCCGCCGCGTCCGTGGCCGCCTCCGCGTACGACGCGGTGACGTAGTGGCCCGTGTCCCAGCCGGCGGCCGAGTCGTACAGCGCGCCGGGGTGCTGCGGGGTCTCGTACTGCGCGGAGTCGTACGTGCCGTCGTACTGCGCGGTCTCGTGCTGGGTGGTCTCGTGCTGGGCGGTCTCGTGCTGCGTGCCCGTGTCCCAGCCGGACCACTCGCCGGTGGTGCCCCACTGCGGGGCCGGCGCGCTCGCCGAGGGATAGCCGTAGCCGTAGTCGTAGTCGTCGGCCGGGCCCGCCTGCCGCGGGATGCCGCCGACCGGGACGCCGGCGGCCGGGGTGCTCGCGGCGCCTTCGGACCAGAGCGGCGAGACATCGTAGCCGCCGGAGGCGTCGGGGCCGGCGTACGGATCGGCGGTGCCGTAGAGGCCGTTCGCGCCGTACGCGCCGAAGTCGACGGACTGCGTGCCGGTGTCCCACGAGGGGGCGAGGTCGGGCGTCAGGTAGCCGCCGGCCTCGTAGCCCGCGGTGGCGTACGCGCCCGTTTGGCTCGCGTCGTAGCCGTCGTAGGTCTGGTCGTAGCTCTGATAGCCGTGATGGAGAGGCTCTTCACCGGAACCGCCGCCCTGGCCGGAGGTGTCGTAGCCGTACCCGTAGCCGTCGAGGCTTCCGAAGGCGGAGGCGTCGTCAGCAGGAGAGGCCGGGGTGGGGAAGCCCGGCGGGGGACGGTCGTTCACCACTTCTCTTTCGCCTCGGGAGCAGGAGACTGCCGCGACTGTACCGGGCGTCCCACGCCTCGACAATCTTTCCTTGGTTTCACCGGGGCGCGTTCGGGGCACTTGCCCGATTTTTCGAGTACCCGAGAGTAAGACCGGGGCCATGCCTGTCCGATTTGCCGGTGGCCGCCCGTGTGATTTCCCCCTCCCAGGATGTTGCGTTCAGCCAAGGTGCGCGATGCTGGGGATAACGTTCGTTCACACCCTCGAAGGACTCAACGGACGCGCGGCAGGGCGCGATGGAGGCAGCGATGAGTGGCACCGGTCCGATCCGCGTGGTGGTGGCCAAGCCGGGACTCGACGGCCACGACCGCGGGGCCAAGGTCATCGCGCGGGCGCTGCGCGACGCCGGTATGGAGGTCATCTACACGGGCCTGCACCAGACGCCGGAGCAGATCGTCGACACCGCGATCCAGGAGGACGCCGAGGCGATCGGCCTGTCCATCCTCTCCGGGGCGCACATGACGCTCTTCGGGAAGGTCGTGGAGCTGCTGCGGGAGCAGGACGCGCTGGACATCAAGCTGTTCGGCGGCGGGATCATCCCGGAGGACGACATCCCGCAGTTGAAGGGGCTGGGTGTCGCGGAGATCTTCACCCCGGGCGCGGCGACGACCGAGGTGGTGGAGTGGGTGCGGACGAACGTCCGGGAGCCGGCGGGCGCGTGAGGGCGTACGCCTGACTCCCTCCCCGAACCCGGCGGCGGCCCGCGGCACAGACCCGGGCGGCCCGGCGGGTACGGCTCCTTACTCCTGCCGCCCCCTCAGGGCCGCAGGGCGGCGGGCGTGGTCAGCTCGTCGCGCATCGCGGCGCGTATCCGCAGCGTGGCCACCAGCCGCTGGAACGCCTCCGACCAGTACCCGGCGGCGCCGGGCGAACTCTCCTCCGCCTCCTCGTGCATCGCGGCGAGCGGTTCGAGGCGGACGGCGTACGAGGGGTCGAGGCAACGCTCCGCGAGGCCCATCACGCCGCTGAAGCTCCACGGATAACTGCCGCCGTCCCGCGCGATCTCCAGGGCGTCGACCACGGCCCGGCCCAGTTCCTCCGGCCACGGCACGGCGCAGGCGCCGAGGAGGCGGAACGCCTCGGACAGCCCGTGCGCGGAGATGAACTCCGCGACCCACGCGGCCCGTTCCCCCTCGGGCAGCGCGGTGAGCAGCCGCGCGGGGTCCCGCCCGGGTATGTGCTCGCCGCTGCCGGGGGCGGACGACGGGCCGGCCGGGCCGGCGGTGAAGGCGGGCGGCTCGTTCGGGGACGAGGCCGGGGCGGCGCCGAGGAGGGCGCGGGCCCAGGCCGAGTCGTGCTGCCGGGCGGCGGCGCGGCTCCAGGCGGCGAGCAGGTCGGACCGCCAGCCGTCGGCGACGGGCAGCGCGACGATCTCCTCCGGCGTCCGGCCGTCGAAGACCGCCTGCCATAGGGCGAGCGGCGCCGCGGCGACCAACTGCCCGAACCACCACGACCGTTCGCCCATGCCCGCCGGCGGCGTGGCCACCACCCCGTCCCGCTGCATGGCGGCGTCGCACTCGTACGGCGCCTCCACCGCGATCACCGGTGGCTCCTCGCTGCGGTCGAGCACCACCAGCGACCGCACCCGCGCGGCCATCCGCCCCGCCAGCGCGGAGCCGGGGAGCCCGGCGAGGAGTTCGGCCGCCGCGGCCCGTACCCCGCGGCTGCGGTCGGCCAGGGCGTCTTCCAGGAACGGCTCGTCGGCGAGGGACAGCCCCGTGCGCAGCAGCTCCACGAACGCGAGCCGGTCCTCTGCCTTCTCGGCGGACCACGTCGAGACCAGCAGCTCGACGGCGCCCGCGGGATCGGCGCGGCGCACCTCGGCGAAGAGCGCGCCGCGCACCTGGCCTGTCCCCGGCCCGCCGGTCCGGGGCCCCTCCTCCCACAGGGCGCGGACGGCGTCCGCGTCGCGCGGGTCCGGCAGCGCGGGCCCGGCCGCGCCGTCGCGCAGCAGCGGCGCCCACTGCGGCGCGCGCTCGGCGAGCCACAGCCCGCGCGGCCCGGCGAGGGCCAGCGCGTGGGGCCGCAGGTCGATACGGGCCCGGGCGGCGTCGAGCAGCGCGGGCAGCAACTCGGGCGGCGCCTGGTAGCCGCACTCGACGGCCTGCCGCAGCCACTCCGGAATCAGCTCGGCGAGGTCGGGGGCGGGCCCGCGCCTGCTGCCGCCGCCGGTGCCGGAGCGGTCCGCGAGCAGCGCGGCGAGCCGCCGCCGGGCGGCGGCGGGCAGCCGGGGCCGCGGATCGTGCCCGGCGGGCTCGGGCAGCCGCCGCGCCGGGCCGGGCACGATCCCGGCCCGCCGCCGCACGGTGGCCGCGGCGGCGGCGTCGAGCAGCGCCCCCTCGTCGACTCCCCGCCGCCCGGCCCCCACCACCGCCGCGGCCACCAGGTCCCCCCAGCCGCCGGCGGCGTCCGCCGCGAAGCCCCGCACCTCAACCGTCATACGGCCCCCTCCTCACCCGTCACCCCGGCGCCGCCGGCCACGCTCGTGTGCGTGGTCAGTGCCATGTGCCCCCGCCCTTCGGCGCCGCGATCGGCGCCCCCGCCATGGCCGCGGCGGCGCCCGTCAGCGGGACGGCCGCGCCCGCGGACCACGTCGTCAGCGGGCGGAAGCCCGCGTGGCCGAACTCGCCGAAGACCGTGACCGGGCCGCCCCCCGACACCGCGAGGAGCTGCCACACGCCCGGACCGCGCCCCGCGGCCGGGTGGAGCGGCAGCGCGCGGTCGCCCGCCCGCTCGGCCAACTGCCAGCCCTCGTCACCCTCTTCCGGCACGGGGACCACGTCCGTGAGGACCGCCGGTATCCCCTCCAGCCACGGGTCCGCCGCCAGCGCCGCCCCGTACGCCGCGACCACCTCCGCGACCCCGGCCCCCGGCGGCACGGCCCGCTCGCCCCCCGGCGGGGTCCGCGGGCCCGCGTGGACCGCGCCCAGCGCCGCGCGCAGCGGGTGGGCGCCCGGGTAATACGCCAGCTCCGCGTCCAGCGCCAGCCCCGTCGGCAGCGACTGCTCCGGCGCCCGGCCCGCCGCCCCGTACGCCAGCAGGAGCGCCATCCGCTGCGAACGGGCGCCGTGCAGCCAGATGCGGCGCGTGACCAACTTGCCGTCGTCGGCGTCCTCCTGGGCCAGCACCAGCCAGTCGTCGCGCAGCGTGCCGCCGCGCAGCAGCCCCGCGGCGTCGACCGTGAGGCCCACCCGCGTGCGGACGGTGGCCGCCAGCGGCTCGGGCAGCTCGTCCAGCCGCAGAAAGCCCTGGTCCAGCAGGTGTATCAGGCTGCACTCGGCGAGCAGCCGCGCCGGCCACCCGGGTCCCGAGGCCGGCAGCACCCCCAACTCGCGCACCCGCGCCGCCAGCCCGGGCGCCTGCGCGTCGACCATCCGCGCCGCCGTCTCCTCCCACACCGCACCCCGCGGCGCCGTCGCCAGCCCGTCGCGCAGCAGGTCCGTCAGCCGCTGCTCCAACTCCGCGGCGCCCGCGGCGATCCGCTGCCGCCGCTGCTCCGCACGGCGCCGGGCCTCGGCCGCCGCCGCCGGATCCGGGGCCCGCTCCGCCGCCGGCTCCCCGGCGGCCTTCCGCTCCGCCTTCTCCCGGCGGCTCGCCAGCCACTCGGCGGCCCACTCCGGAACCCCCTCGCCGGCCCCCTTCTCCCGGGACGCCTCCCGCGGCGACTCGGGAACGTCGCCTCCCGCCCAGCGCAGCAGCAGCCCCAGCGCGTGCTTGCACGGGAACTTCCGGCTCGGGCAACTGCACTTGTACGCCGGACCCTGCAGATCCACCACCGTCTGATACGGCCTGCTCCCGCTGCCGCGGCACAGCCCCCACACCGCGTCGCCCGCGGCCCCCGACTCCGCCCACGGCCCGGCCGCGGCGAGCTTGCCGCCCGCCGCGCGTGACGAGGCGTCAGGCGCCAGCCCCCACACCTGGTCCACGGTCCACCGCTCGCTCTGCCCCTCCATGCCCACGACGCTACGGGCCGCCACTGACAACGGCTCCGACCTGCGATATCCACAGGCTCGGGGACGGTGTCAGTGCCGTGCGGCAAGGTGGGTTCCGCAGTCACCGCGGCGACAGCGGGCGGCGGCTGCGACCGAGTCGGCGAGGAGGGGACGATGACGACCACGACAGGGGCAGGCGCGGCCATCGGGGACGGCGGCGAGGCGGGGCCGTCCGCGGAGTCCGCGGCCGGGGAGTCCGCGGCCGGGGACACCGCGCTGCGGCCGCACGCCGAGGACGCCTTCGCGCATGAACTGGCGGCCCTCGCCGCCGCGGACGAGCGTCCCCGGCCGCCGCGCTGGCGGCTGTCGCCGTGGGCGGTGTCCACGTATCTGCTGGGCGGCACGCTCCCGGACGGCACGGTCGTCACGCCGAAGTACGTCGGCCCGCGCCGGATCGTGGAGGTCGCGGTCGCGACGCTGGCGACGGACCGGGCGCTGCTGCTCCTCGGCGTCCCCGGCACCGCGAAGACCTGGGTCTCGGAGCACCTGGCCGCCGCCGTCAGCGGCGATTCCACGCTGCTGGTGCAGGGGACGGCGGGCACGCCGGAGGAGGCGATCCGCTACGGGTGGAACTACGCGCAGTTGCTCGCGGCAGGACCCAGCCGGGAGGCGCTGGTGCCCAGCCCGGTGATGCGGGCGATGGCGGAGGGCATGACGGCGCGGGTCGAGGAGCTGACCCGTATCCCGGCCGACGTGCAGGACTCGCTCATCACGATCCTGTCGGAGAAGACCCTGCCGATCGCCGAACTCGGCGAAGAGGTCCAGGCGGTCCGGGGGTTCAACGTCATCGCGACGGCCAACGACCGCGACCGCGGGATCAACGAGCTGTCGAGTGCCCTGCGCCGCCGCTTCAACACGGTGGTGCTGCCGCTGCCCGCGTCCGCCGAGGACGAGGTCGGCATCGTCACGCAGCGCGTCGCGCAGATCGGCGCCTCGCTCCGGCTCCCGCCGGTGCCGGAGGCGGTCGACGAGATCCGCCGGGTCGTCACGGTCTTCCGCGAGCTGCGCGACGGGGAGACGGCCGACGGCCGGACGAAGGTGAAGTCCCCGTCCGGGACGCTGTCGACGGCGGAGGCGATATCCGTGGTCACCGGCGGCCTGGCGCTGGCGGCGCACTTCGGCGACGGGGTGCTGCGCGCGAGCGACGTGGCGGCGGGCATCCAGAGCGCGGTGGTCCGCGATCCGGCGGCCGACGGCGTGGTGTGGCAGGAGTATCTGGAGACCGTCGTGCGCGAGCGCGACGGCTGGAAGGACCTCTACCGCGCGTGCCGCGAGATCACGGCGTGACCGGCCCCGGGCCGGCGGGGACAGCGGGGTGCGGGCGGCGGAACGGGAAGCCGGAGGGGCCGTGGGGGCGCGGGACGTAAAGGAAAGAGGAGAAGGCGCGGCCGGAGGAGGGGCGGAGCGCGTGGGCGGGAGAGCCGGGGTCGTGGAGGGGGAGCGGGTCGTGGTCGGTGAGGAGGAGGGGCGGCGGGGCGCCGCGGCGGGGGCGCCGGCCGTCGAGCCGTTGCTGCTCGGCGTGCGGCACCACGGCCCGGGCTCCGCGCGCGGGGTGGCGGCGGCGCTGGACGCGTACCGGCCCCGGGTCGTGCTCGTCGAGGGCCCGCCGGAGGCGGACGCGATCGTCGGCCTGGCCGGCGAGGAGGACATGCGGCCGCCCGTCGCGCTGCTGGCCCACGCCGTGGACGAGCCCGCGCGGGCGGGGTTCTGGCCGCTGGCGCACTTCTCGCCGGAGTGGGTCGCGATCCGCTGGGCGCTGGGCCACGGCGTCCCGGTCCGCTTCATCGACCTCCCCGCCGCCCACACCCTCGCGATGGCCGAGGCGGGCCGACCGGCCCCGGGCGGGCCGGGGGCGGAGGAGGGGACGCCCGGCACCGCAGACGCAGACCCAGATGCTGACGCAGACACGGATGCAGACACTGACGCAGGCTCGGCCGGGGGAGAGGAGCGGGCGGCGCTCGACCCCGAGGCACTGCGCATCGATCCGCTCGCGGTCCTCGCCGGGGCCGCCGGTTACGACGACCCGGAGAGGTGGTGGGAGGACGCGGTCGAGCACCGCATGCCGCGCGGGGCCGAGCCCGCCGCGGGCGGGACGGCCGGCCCGCCCGGCACCGGCGGTGACGTCGCCGCGCCGTTCGTCGCGCTGGGGGAGGCGATGGGCGCGCTGCGCGAGCGGTACGGCGACGGCGGCCACGACCGCGACCTGGTGCGCGAAGCGCACATGCGGCTGCGGCTGCGTGAGGCGCGGCGCGAGGCCGACGGGCGGGTCGCCGTGGTCTGCGGCGCGTGGCACGTGCCCGCGCTGCGGGAACGCACCACGGTCACCGCCGACCGCCGGCTGCTCAAGGGCCTGCCCAAGGTCAGGACCGAGGTGGCGTGGGTGCCGTGGACGCACCGGCGGCTGGCCCGGCGGAGTGGTTACGGCGCGGGTATCGACTCTCCGGGCTGGTACGCGCATCTCTTCGAGGTGCAGGACCGGCCCGTCGAGCGCTGGTTGATCAAGGTCGCCGACCTGCTGCGCGCCGAGGGCAGGACCGTCTCGTCGGCGCACGTCATCGAGGCCGTGCGGCTCACCACCGCGCTGGCCGCGATGCGGGGCCGCCCGCTCGCCGGGCTCGCCGAGACGCTGGATGCCGTACGGGCCGTGATGTGCGACGGCTCCGAAGTGCCGCTGGCGCTCGTCGCCGACCGGCTCGTCGTGGGCGACGCGCTCGGCGAGGTGCCGGAGTCGGCGCCCGCCGTGCCGCTGCAGCGCGATCTGGCGCGTACGCAGCGGGCGTTGCGGCTCAAGCCGGCGGCCGAGGAGCGCGAGCTCCAGCTCGACCTGCGCAAGGAGACCGACGCGGGGCGCAGCCGCCTGCTGCACCGGCTGCGGCTGCTCGGCGTCGACTGGGGCGTGCCCGCGGCGTCCCGGGCGAGCACCGGCACGTTCCGCGAGACGTGGAGCCTGCGGTGGGAGCCGGATCTGTCCGTACGGGTGGTGGAGGCGGCGCTCTGGGGCACGACGGTGGTCGCGGCGGCCACCGCGAAGGCCGAGTACGAGGCGGCGCAGGCCGGTTCGCTGGCGGAGGTGACGGCGCTGGCCGAGCAGTGCCTGCTCGCCGAGCTGACCGACGCCCTGCCGGTCGCCATGCGGGCGCTCGCCGACCGGGCCGCGCTCGACACGGACGTCGGCCACCTGGCCCAGGCCCTCCCGGCGCTGGCCCGTTCGGTCCGCTACGGCGACGTGCGCGGCACGCAGACCACGGCGCTCGCGGACGTCGCCACGGGCCTGGCCGACCGGATCTTCGTCGGCCTTCCGGGCGCGTGCGTGGGGCTCGACGCGGACGGCGCACAGGAGATGCGCACGCACGTCGACGCGGTGCACGGCGCGGTGGCCCTGCTGGACGCCTCACCGCCGGGGGCGGACCAGCCGGACGCCGCGAGCGAGGGCGGCGCGGCGACGCCCGGTGCGCCGGTGGACGGTCACGGACGTCGCGGCGCCGAGGGCGGTGGGGTCCGTGGGCGGATCCCGGGCGCGCCCGCCACGGACACGGGGGTCGATGAAGACCCGGCGCAGCCCGGGCAGGATGCCGCCGCGGCGGCCGGGGCGGGTGCCGGCGACGCAAGGTCCGAGGATGCCGCCGCGGATGACGGCGGGCGCGGGGAGGCCGGCCGGTCCGAGGAGGGCAGTGCCGGGCCCCGCCGCCGCGGCGGTGCGGCTCCGGGCGACGCCGGTTCGGTGCGGGGGCGGTGGGCCGGTGCGTTGCGGGTGCTCGGGAGCCGGGACGCCGTACCCGGGCTCATCCGGGGCCGGGCCGTGCGGCTGCTCCTCGACGAGGGCCGGATGCCGGCCGCCGAGGCGGAGCGGGTCATGGGCCTGGCCCTGTCGCACGCCGTGCCGCCCGCGGACGCCGCCGTGTGGGTCGAGGGCTTCCTCGGCGGCGACGGCGGCATGCTCCTCGTCCACGACGAGCGGCTGCTCGCGCTCGTCGACGGCTGGCTGACCGGGCTGTCCGGCGACGCCTTCACGGACGTGCTGCCGCTGCTGCGGCGGACGTTCGCCGAGTACGAGCCGGGGGCCCGGCGCGCCCTCGGCGAGCTGGTACGCCGGGGCGCCTCCGCGGCGGGCCCGGCGGAGTCGGAGGGCCTTCCCGGCTTCGCCGACGAGATCGACGCCGCCCGCGCCGCCGCGGTGCTGCCCACCCTCCGCGCCCTGCTCGGCACGGAGGAGGGACAACCGTGACCCGACACCCCGACCCCGCCGATCTCAACGGGCCCAACCCCGCCGCGGGTTCGCCGCCCGGACCCCCCTCCCCACCCAAGGAGCCCCGCGTGCCCACCCCCGCCGACGCCGTCTCCGCACCTGCCGACTCGGTCTCCGCACCCGCCCGGGCTGACTCCGTCCCCGCCGACGCCGACTCCGCACCCGCCGACCCCGTCGACCTCACCCCCGCCCCTGCCGACTCCGCCCCCGCACCCGCCGCTTCCGTCCTCGACCCCGCGCAGGGCGCACCCGCACCCGCCGCCCCCGGAGGGGAGCGGCTTCGGCGGTGGCGGCTGGTCCTCGGGGGCGAAGGGGGCGGGGACGGGACCGGGGCCGCGCTGGGCGGGGACGACGCGGGCATGGACCGCGTGCTGTCCGCTCTCTACGGCGGGCCCGGGCCCGACCAGTCCGGGCGCGGCAGCCGGCGGCAGGCCGGGCTCGGGGGGTCCGCGCCGCAGGTGGCCCGGTGGCTCGGTGACGTGCGGACGTACTTCCCGACCCCCGTCGTCCAGGTCATGCAGCGCGACGCCATCGACCGGCTCGGCATCGCCTCGCTCCTCCTGGAGCCCGAGGTGCTCGCCGCGGTCGAGCCCGACGTGCACCTCGTCGGCACGCTGCTCTCCCTCGCCAAGGCCATGCCCGACGAGGCCCGCGAGACCGCCCGCACCGTCGTCCGCCAGGTCACCGACGACCTGGAGCGCAAGCTCGCCGCCCGCACCCGCGCCACCCTCACCGGCGCCCTCGACCGCGCCGCCCGCGTGCAGCGGCCCCGGCACCGCGACATCGACTGGGACCGCACCATCCGCGCCAACCTCAAGCACTACGTCCCCGAGCACCGCACCGTCGTCCCCGAGCGCCTCGTCGGTTACGCGCGCGCCGCCCGCTCCGTCCGCAAGGAGGTCGTCCTCGCCATCGACCAGTCCGGCTCCATGGCCGCCTCCGTCGTCTACGCCTCCGTCTTCGGCGCCGTCCTCGCCTCCATGCGCTCCCTCGCCACCCGCCTCGTCGCCTTCGACACCGCCGTCGTGGACCTCACCGACCAGCTCAGCGACCCCGTCGACGTGCTCTTCGGCACCCAGCTCGGCGGCGGTACGGACATCAACAGGGCGCTCGCGTACTGCCAGCAGCGCATCACCCGCCCCGCGGACACCGTGGTCGTGCTCATCAGCGACCTGTACGAGGGCGGCATACGCCGGGAGATGCTGAAGCGGGTCGCCGCGATGCAGGCGTCCGGCGTCCGGTTCGTCGCGCTGCTCGCGCTCTCCGACGAGGGCGCGCCCGCGTACGACCGCGATCACGCCGCCGCGCTCGCCGCCCTCGGCGCGCCCGCGTTCGCCTGCACACCGGAGCTGTTCCCGGAGGTGATGGCGGCGGCACTGGAGGGCCGCCCGCTGCCGGTTCCCGCGGCCACGTGAGAGCCTCCCGCGGCACGTGAGGGCGGTCTCGCCTGCCCCCTCCGTACCCGCTCACACCCGGAACCGCACTTGTGACCGTTCTCACCGCGCCGGTGTGACCCCGGATTTAGGCCGGGCTGTCAGGCAGGGCTAACCTGCAAGGCGACCCTGCCATTACAACGCGACACGACTGAATCACAAGGGACGGACGCGCGTGGATCTGTTCGAGTACCAGGCGAGGGATCTCTTCGCCAAGCATGGTGTACCGGTGCTGGCCGGCGAAGTCATCGACACGCCCGAGGCGGCGCGCCAGGTGACCGCGGAGCTCGGCGGTCGCGCCGTCGTCAAGGCCCAGGTCAAGACCGGCGGCCGGGGCAAGGCGGGCGGCGTGAAGCTCGCCTCCGACCCGGACGACGCCGTCGTGAAGGCCGGCCAGATTCTGGGCATGGACATCAAGGGCCACACGGTCCACAAGGTGATGCTCGCCCAGACCGCGGACATCGCCGACGAGTACTACGTGTCGTACCTGCTCGACCGCGCCAACCGCACCTTCCTCGCCATGGCGTCCGTCGAGGGCGGCATGGACATCGAGGAGGTCGCGGCCACCAAGCCGGAGGCGCTGGCCAAGGTCCCCGTGGACGCGAACGAGGGCGTGACCGAGGCCAAGGCCCGCGAGATCGTCGAGGCCGCCCGCTTCCCCGCCGAGATCGCCGACCAGGTCGTCCAGGTCCTGCAGACGCTGTGGACGGTCTTCATCAGGGAGGACGCCCTCCTGGTCGAGGTCAACCCGCTGGTCAAGACCGCCGACGGCACCGTCCTGGCGCTCGACGGCAAGGTGTCGCTGGACGCGAACGCCGAGTTCCGCCAGCCCGACCACGTCGCGTTCGAGGACAAGGCCGCCGCCAACCCGCTGGAGGCCGCCGCCAAGGCCAAGAGCCTCAACTACGTGAAGCTCGACGGCCAGGTCGGCATCATCGGCAACGGCGCGGGTCTGGTCATGTCCACCCTCGACGTCGTCGCGTACGCGGGCGAGAAGCACAAGGGCGTCAAGCCCGCCAACTTCCTCGACATCGGCGGCGGCGCCTCCGCCGACGTCATGGCCAACGGCCTGGAGATCATCCTCGGCGACCCGGACGTCCGCGCCGTCTTCGTCAACGTCTTCGGCGGCATCACCGCGTGCGACGCGGTCGCCAACGGCATCGTGCAGGCCCTGGAGCTGCTCAGGACCAAGGGCGAGGACGTCACGAAGCCGCTGGTCGTACGGCTCGACGGCAACAACGCCGAGCTGGGCCGCAAGATCCTCAGCGACGCGAACCACCCGCTCGTCGAGCAGGTGGACACGATGGACGGCGCCGCCGACCGCGCCGCCGAGCTGGCCGCCAAGTAACCCGGGACGAGAGCCGACCGCAGAACGCAGACAGGACAGAGGACAGAAGAAAACCATGGCTATCTTCCTCACCAAGGACTCCAAGGTCATCGTCCAGGGCATGACCGGCTCGGAGGGCCAGAAGCACACGCGGCGGATGCTCAAGTCCGGCGCCAACGTCGTCGGCGGGGTCAACCCCCGCAAGGCCGGCCAGAAGGTCGACTTCGACGGCACGGAGGTCCCGGTGTTCGGGTCGGTCCAGGACGCGATCGACACCACGGGCGCGGACGTCACCGTCATCTTCGTGCCGGAGAAGTTCACCAAGTCCGCCGTGATCGAGGCCATCGACGCCGAGATCCCGCTCGCGGTGGTCATCACCGAGGGCATCGCGGTCCACGACACCGCCGCCTTCTGGGCGTACGCGGGCGCGAAGGGCAACAAGACGCGCATCATCGGCCCCAACTGCCCGGGCCTGATCACCCCCGGCCAGTCCAACGCCGGCATCATCCCCGCGGACATCACCAAGCCCGGGCGGATCGGCCTGGTGTCGAAGTCCGGCACGCTGACGTACCAGATGATGTACGAGCTGCGTGACATCGGCTTCTCCACCTGCGTCGGCATCGGCGGCGACCCGGTGATCGGCACCACCCACATCGACGCGCTCGAAGCCTTCGAGGCCGACCCCGACACCGACCTGATCGTGATGATCGGCGAGATCGGCGGCGACGCCGAGGAGCGGGCCGCGGACTACATCAAGGCCCACGTGACCAAGCCGGTCGTCGGCTACGTCGCCGGCTTCACCGCCCCCGAGGGCAAGACGATGGGCCACGCCGGCGCCATCGTCTCCGGCTCCTCGGGCACGGCCCAGGCCAAGAAGGAGGCGCTGGAGGCCGCGGGCGTGAAGGTCGGCAAGACGCCGTCGGAGACGGCGCGGCTGGCCCGCGAGGTGCTGGCGGGCTGACGCGGGTTCCGCCGCGCAGGGCTCTGTGACGCAACGGGAGCGGGCCTGCCCCTCGGGGGCGGGTCCGCTCCGGCGTGCGCGGGGTCAGCGGGCGTCAACCTCGTGCGCCGCGGGCGGGTGGCCCGGACGTGTGGTTCCGGCTGCCGGCCGCGGCGTGTCGCGGCCCGGGGTCGCCGGCCAGAGGGTCCGGCCGGTCAGCCACGGGGGCGCCGGTGACGTGGCCCTGTCGCGGGTCTCGAAGGCACCCAGGACGCTGACGACCGCGGCGACGAGGAAGATCGCCGCGCCCAGCAGGGCGTAGCGGCGCAACTGCCGGTCCGTACGGCGCTCGCTGCGGTGGCGGGCGGCGCCCGGGGGGAGGGTGCGTATCGGCTGGGCGGCGGCGAACCGCCGCAGCCGGGCGCGCAGCTCCTCGGCCCGCTCGCGCGGCGGCAGCGCGCGCAGCTCGGGCACGGCGTCGGCCAGCGCCTCGTGCGCGTGCGTGAGCCGCCCGGCGGCGGCCAGGGTGCTGGCCTCCAGCTCGGCGGCGGCCTCGGGCAGGTCGAGCCCGACGACGTCGTAGACGACGACGGCGCTGCGGTACGACTCCGGCAGCGCGCGCAGCGCTGCGAACACCCGCCGGTCCTCCTCAGCGCCGCACGCCTCGTCCCCGCCGCGCGTCCCGGCTCCGCCGGACGCCTCGTCCCCGCCCGGCTCCTCCGCCCGGCGCGCGCGCCGGCGCCACCGGGCGCGCAGCCACTCCCAGGGCTCCTGCACGTACGCGAACGCCGCCGCGCGCAGCCACCCCGGCGGGTCCCGGTCGGACGCCACCTCGGGCCACCGCTCCCACGCCAGGTGGAAGGCGTGCTCGACGGCCTCGCGGGTCAGGGCGTGATCGCCGGTGAGCAGGTACGTGTGCCGGGTGACGTCGGCGGCGCACCGCTGGTAGAGCGCGTCGTACGCGGCCTCCGCGGCGGCGGCGGTGGTCC
Organism: Streptomyces sp. WMMC500; assembly: GCF_027497195.1. NCBI lineage: Bacteria > Bacillati > Actinomycetota > Actinomycetes > Kitasatosporales > Streptomycetaceae > Streptomyces > Streptomyces sp. WMMC500. The sequence continues at coordinate 3,463,686 of NZ_CP114905.1, read as the reverse complement.
CGGCGGCCGACGCGCAGCGCCGCGCGGCGGCGGCCCGCCGCCCGGCGCGGTACGCCCTGTTCCCGTACGCTCCGACCCGGTGCGCCCGGCCCGCGGCGGCCCTGTTCCGGGGCGCCCCGCCGGCCGGCCCCAGCCCGTACGCGCCGGTCCCGGGGCCCGCCCCGCCCCCGACCCCCGCCCCGGCCGCGCTGACGACCGGGATCTCCTCCGTGTCGTCCGGCTCGGACGTCCGCCCCCGCCCCCGCCGCCTCCGGCGCCGCTCGCGCGGCCCGAGCGGCACGGACGGCGGCGATATGTCAGGGTCCATAGCACCATCGTGGCCAACACGACGGGCAAACGCTCGTTACCGGGGCGAAACGGGTGTATTTGGCAGCATGGCGGCCGTGAGTCAATTGACCGACCTCGCCCCCTCGTTGTCGCCCCGGCACCGGGCACAGGGCGCCCGCGCCGCCGCCGTCGTCGCCGCGCTGGCCGGCGGGTTCCTCGCCGCCGGCCTCGGCCTCGGCCTTCTCGCCGTGCTCGTGCTGCTGCTGTGGATCACGTCCCCGTACCCCGACAGCGGCCCGGGCGGCGCCCTGCACGTCGCCGCCGACCTGTGGCTCCTCGGCCACGGCGCCGATCTCGTCCGCACCGAGACCCGCACCGGCGCGGCCGCCCCCGTCGGGCTCACGCCGCTGCTGCTCACGGCGCTGCCCGTCGTGCTCCTGCACCGCGGCGCGCGGGACGCGCTCACCTCGCAGGACGGCCGGTCGCAGCTCACGCCGGTGGTCACCGGGGCGTGGGTGGCGTGCGGCTACCTCGCCGTCGCCGCCGTGGTCACCGGGTACGCCCTGGCAGGGCCGCTGTACGCCGCGCCGCTCAACGTCGCGGTCGTGGTGCCGCTGACGGTGGCGGCGGCCACCGCCGCCGGGGTGTGGTCCGCGGCCGGCACCCCCGCCGTGCTGCTGCCCCGCAGCCGGTTCCCGGGCGCGCCCGACGCCCGGGCCGGCGCGGCGCCGCGCGCGGAGGCCGCCGCGCGGGCCGGCGCGGCGGGGGTCGTCGCGCTGCTCGGCGGCGGCGCGCTGCTGTGCGGGGTCGCCCTGGTCACGCACGCCGCCGTCGCGGAGGAGCACTTCCTCTCCCTGTCCACGACGGTCTCCGGCCGGTTCGGCGTGTTCCTCCTCGCCCTCGCTCTGCTGCCGAACGCGGCGATGTGGGCGGCGGCGTACGGGCTCGGGCCCGGCTTCGCCGTCGGGGCCGGCAGCGCGGTGACGCCGCTGGGCGCCGCCGACTACCCCGTGCAGCCTGTCTTCCCGCTGCTCGCCGCGGTGCCGGGGGAGGGGCCCGGCGGGCCGCTGACCTGGGCTGCCGCGGCGGTGCCCGCGGCGGCCGGGATCGTCGTCGGGTGCGTCGCGGGGCGGGCCGCGGTGCCGGTGGCGCGGGAGCGGGAGCGGAGCTTTCGGTGGTGGCCCACGGTGTACGTGACGGCGCTGGCGGCGCTCGTCTGCGGCGCGGGCACGGCGGCGGTGGCGTGGCTCGCCGGCGGGCCGCTCGGCACCCGGACGCTGACGGCCTTCGGCCCGGTGTGGTGGCAGGCCGGCGGTGCCGCGGTGGTGTGGACGGCGGTGGTCGGGGCGCCGGTGGCGCTCATCGTACGGGCCTTCCGGCTGCGCGGCGCGCCACCGCTGCCGGCGTCCGTGTCGGCGCCGGTGTCCGTGGCGGCGCCCCGGGGGCGCGTCCGGGCGCGGCGGTGGACGTGGGGGCGGCAGGGCTGGCCGCTGTGGGAGCCGCGTTCGCGGCTGGGGGAGGAGTGGGAGGCCTGGGAGGAGGAGCCGGGCGGCGACTGACGCCGTACGACGGGAACCGGCGTCCCGCGCACCGTGCCCGGGCGCGCCGCGGCGGGGCGCCCGGGCACGTACCCGACCGGTCTGCCGGGCGCGCCCTCAGTCGCGCTCGAAGAACGTCCGCAGGGGCTTGGGCAGTTCGTTGCTGCAGTGGTCCTTCGACGCCTCGGTGAGCGCGTCGCTGCGGCAGTTGAAGTAGTCGCGGTAGGCGATCTGCACCGAGAAGCCGATGAGCACGATGGACAGCGTGATGCCCGCCGTCACGATGCCGACGATCGCCGCCGTGGTGTGCGGACGGCCGCCCTTCCCCTGGCGCTGGACGGGCTGGCCGAAGGCGTCGGTACCGCTGACGTTGGCGCCGCCGCCGCCGCGGCCGTTGCCGGCCGCCGCGCCGGCCTGCGTGCCGGGCTTGCCGCGGAGCGCGTCGATGCCCCAGTAGAGGGCGAGCGCGCCGAGCAGCAGCGCCAGCGGCCACCAGTTGAACAGGGCGAAGAAGAAGCCCCACATGCCGGCGAGCAGCGCGTACCGGGCGCGGCGCTGTACCGGGTCGGTCGGGTCCCAGCGCAGGTTCCTGCCCGGTCCGTCGCCGTTGCCGTTGCCGCGGCCGTTGTCCCGGCCGTTGTCGCGGCCCGGCCCCGAACCGTCGCCGGAGCCCTCGGGGCCCGGTCCCTGCGGGCCGCCCGGTCCGCCCTGGCCCGGCTGGCCCGGGTCGCCGCCGCCCCAACTGCCGTGCCCGGGGGGCGGCTGGTGGCTGCTCCACTGGTTGCCCCACGGGGGCGGCGGCTGGTCCTGACCGCCGTTCTGCCCGTTGCCCTGCCCGTTGCCCTGGCCGCCACCCTGGCCACCCTGCCCGCCGCCGCCCTGCCCGCCGTCGTGCTGACCGCCCTGACCGCCCTGACCGCCCTGCCCGCCTTGACCTCCTTGACCGCCGTCACCGTGCGGCCCCTGCGGCGGAGGGGCCTGCGGCGGCCCCTGCGGCGGCGTGCCCTGCGGCCCCTGCCCGCCGCCCTCCGGCGGCGGCGCCGGCGCCTGGGCGTCCGACGGCGGCCGGGAGTCGCGGTACGCGACGCCGCCCTGTCCGGGCACGAGCGCGTACCGGGGCGCGCCAAACCACCCACGGGACTGCGAGGGGCCCCCGGCCGATGCGGGGACGGGGCGTCGGAGGGCCGCGCTGCGGCGTCGGTCCGGCTGCATCTGGACGGCGTCGTCTCCTCAGGTCGTCTGCCCGCGCGGCCGGGGCGCATACGCGAGCGCGCGTAACTGCTACCGGAGACGCTACCCCGCCCGGCCTGGCGCGGCCCCGCCAGGGGACGCCCGGTATGGTGGCAGACGTCCGCCGCCCCTCCCCGGGACCCCTGGCACCCCAGGGTCTCGCGGCCCGTACGGACGCACAATCGCCCGCCGAAGAGAGATCCCCCGTGGTTCCGCATGCGCCCGCCCGCCTCGTCGTGCTCGTCTCCGGCTCCGGTACGAACCTGCAGGCCCTGCTCGACGCCGTCGCCGAGCAGGGGGCGGACGCCTACGGCGCCGAGGTCGTCGCGGTCGGCGCCGACCGCACCGCCGAGGCCGGCGCCGCCGGGCTGCTGCGCGCGGAGCGCGCCGGGCTGCCGACGTTCGTCTGCCGCGTCCCGGACTTCGCCACCCGCGCCGAGTGGGACCGGGCGCTGACCGAGGCCACGGCCGCGTACGAGCCGGACCTCGTGGTCTCGGCCGGGTTCATGAAGATCGTGGGGAAGGAGTTCCTGGCCCGCTTCGGCGGCCGGTTCGTCAACACCCACCCCGCGCTGCTCCCCAGCTTCCCCGGCGCCCACGCCGTGCGCGACGCGCTCGCGCACGGCGTGAAGGTCACCGGGTGCACCGTCCACTTCGTCGACGAGGGCGTCGACACCGGCCCGATCATCGCGCAGGGCGCGGTCGAGGTCCGCGAGGAGGACCACCGGGACGGGGGCGAGGCGCTGCACGAGCGCATCAAGGCAGTCGAACGGCGGCTGCTCGTCGACGTCGTGGGCCGGCTGGCCCGGGACGGGTACCGCGTAGAGGATCGAAAGGTTCGGTTCGGTGAGTAGTACTTCGGTGAGTAATCCAGGGTCGTCGGCTTCCGGCACCCGGCGGCCGGTGCGCCGCGCGCTGATCAGCGTCTACGACAAGACCGGCCTGGAGGAGCTGGCCCGCGGGCTGCACGAGGCCGGGGTCGCGCTCGTCTCCACCGGCTCGACGGCCGCGCGCATCGCCGCGGCGGGAGTGCCGGTGACCAAGGTCGAGGAGCTGACCGGCTTCCCCGAGTGCCTGGACGGCCGCGTGAAGACCCTGCACCCGCGGGTGCACGCCGGGCTGCTGGCCGACCTGCGGCTCGACGACCACCGGCGCCAGCTCGCGGAGTTGGCCGTCGAGCCGTTCGAGCTGCTGGTGAGCAACCTCTACCCGTTCGCCGAGACCGTCGCCTCCGGCGCCTCGCCGGACGAGTGCGTGGAGCAGATCGACATCGGCGGCCCGTCCATGGTCCGGGGCGCCGCGAAGAACCACCCGTCGGTCGCCGTCGTCGTCAACCCGGCGCGCTACGACGAGGTGCTCAAGGCCGTCGCCGACGGCGGCTTCGACCTGGCGGCGCGCAAGCGGCTCGCGGCGGAGGCGTTCCAGCACACGGCGGCGTACGACGTGGCCGTGGCCAACTGGTTCGCCGCCGACTACGCGCCCGCCGACGACGGCCCGCCGGAGTTCGCCGGCGCCGCGTACACCCGCCTGAACCCGCTGCGCTACGGCGAGAACCCGCACCAGGCCGCGGCCCTCTACACCGACGGCTCCGGCACCGGCCTGCCCGGCGCCGAGCAGGTGCACGGCAAGGAGATGTCGTACAACAACTACGTCGACACCGAGGCCGCCCGCCGCGCCGCGTACGACCACGAGCGGCCCTGCGTCGCGATCATCAAGCATGCCAACCCCTGCGGCATCGCCGTCGCCGACGACGTCGCCGAGGCGCACCGCAAGGCGCACGCCTGCGACCCGGTGTCCGCGTACGGCGGCGTGATCGCCGTCAACGGCCCGGTGTCGCGGGAGATGGCGGAGCAGGTCGCGGAGATCTTCACCGAGGTCGTCGTCGCGCCGGAGTACGAGGACGGGGCGCTGGAGGTACTGACGCGGAAGAAGAACATCCGCATCCTGCGCAGCGCCGGAGCGCCGGGGTGGGGGCGGGAGTCCCGGCCCATCGACGGCGGGCTGCTGGTGCAGGACCGGGACGTCTTCCAGGCCGCGGGCGACGACCCGGCAAGCTGGACGCTGGCCGCGGGCGCGGGTCTCGACGCGGCGGCACTGGCGGACCTGGCGTTCGCCTGGCGTGCGTGCCGCGCGGTGAAGTCCAACGCGATCCTGCTGGCCAAGGACGGCGCCACGGTGGGCGTCGGCATGGGCCAGGTCAACCGCGTCGACTCCGCGAAGCTCGCCGTACAGCGCGCGGGCGCGGAGCGCGCGGCCGGTGCGTACGCCGCCTCGGACGCCTTCTTCCCGTTCCCCGACGGGCTGGAGGTGCTGCTCGACGCGGGGGTACGGGCCGTGGTGCAGCCGGGCGGGTCGATCCGCGACGACCAGGTGGTCGAGGCGGCGCAGAAGGCGGGCGTGACCATGTACCTCACGGGCGCACGGCACTTCTACCACTGACGGCCCCGACGCCCGCCCGCACGGACGAACGGAGCCCCGCCGGCGCAGGCGGGGCTCCGTTCGTCCACGTCACGAAGTCGTACGCGTCACGAAGGTCTCGTCACGACCTGGGGCGGGCGAACCACCGCCCGGATTCGCGCTTCGCGAGCATCACGATCGAGATGATGCCGAGCGTGACCCAGATGAGGCCCAGGGGGATCGTCACCGCACCGAAGAGGATGAGGAAGCTCAGCCACACGATGCTGCCGACGCGCACGCCGCCCGCGCCCCTGCCGAACAGCGAGGCGAGGGCGATGCCCAGGAGCCCGTGCACGAGGAAGACGGCGACGACGACGGCCACGGCCCCGGCGGAGACGTCGAGGCCCGAGCTGTCCTGGAAGTCCCTCTCGAAGCGCTCCTTGTCCACCGCGATGCCGATGAGCAGCAGGATGGAGAGCAGGGACTGCAGCCCGCCGGCGACGAACATCATGACGCGGGCGGCGGTCGCCTTGCCCGGGATGCTCGTCGGGAAGCCGGCGTCGCCGTACGGGTCGGGGCCGCCCGGGTACGCGGGGTACGGCTGGCCGGCGGCGGGGTACTGCGGGTAGCCGTACGGCTGTTGCTGCTGCTGAGCCGGCTGCTGCGCCGCGTGCTGCTGCGGTGCCTGCTGTTCCTGCTCCTGCGCGCCCTTGGGCCCGCCGTAGGGGTTGTTCTGGTCGGGGAGGCTCACGGTGCCCTTCTTCCGCGGATGGGGACGTACTGACACACTGACCTGGCCCGAGGACGGCTGTCCAGACCGGCTGATTGGTCTGTTACCCGCAGCATCGGGGAGGATGGGCCCATGACCGCCCAGATTCTCGACGGCAGGGCCACCGCGGCCGCGATCAAGTCCGAGCTTGCCACGCGTGTGCAGGCGCTCAAGGGCCGGGGTGTCACGCCCGGCCTCGGTACCCTCCTGGTCGGCGACGACCCGGGCAGCCAGAAGTACGTCGCGGGCAAGCACCGCGACTGCGCCGAGATCGGCATCGCCTCGATCCAGCGCGAGCTGCCCGCGACCGCCACGCAGGCGCAGATCGAGGAGGTCGTCCAGGAGCTGAACGAGGACCCGGCCTGCACCGGCTACATCGTGCAGTTGCCGCTGCCGGGGGACGTCGACGAGAACCGGGTGCTGGAGCTGATCGACCCGGCCAAGGACGCCGACGGGCTGCACCCCACGAACCTCGGCCGGCTGGTGCTCAACGAGCCCGCGCCGCTGCCCTGTACGCCCAACGGCTGCATCCGGCTGCTGCGCCGGTTCGGCGTGGAGCTGAACGGTGCCCACGTCGTGGTGGTCGGGCGCGGCGTGACCATCGGGCGGTCGCTGCCGCTGATGCTGACCCGCAAGTCCGAGAACGCCACGGTCACCCAGTGCCACACCGGCACCCGCGACCTCGCCGGGCACCTGCGGCAGGCCGACATCGTCGTGGCCGCGGCCGGCTCGCCGCACCTGATCAAGCCGGCCGACATCCGGCCGGGCGCGGCCGTCCTCGACGTCGGCGTCAGCCGCGACGAGCGCGGCAAGATCGTCGGGGACGTGCACCCGGGCGTCGCGGACGTCGCGGGCTGGCTGTCGCCGAACCCGGGCGGGGTGGGGCCGATGACGCGGGCGATGCTGCTGGTCAACGTCGTGGAGGCGGCGGAGGTCGCGGCCGGCGTCGCCGGTGCCGCCGGGGCGAACGGGGCGGGCACGGCCGCGCCGGCGGTGCCGTGATGGCCCGCCGCACGGCGTTCCCGACCCGCGGCACGGTACGCCCCGAGGGCGGCGGCCGGGCGGCCTCCCGCCAGGCGCCGCCGCCGGTACGGCAGTGGCCGATACTCCTGGTGCTGGCGATAGCGGCGGCCGGGTTCGTCACCGTGGCCGCGGGCCCGTTCCGCGAGGGCACGCTGATCGTCGGCGGGGCGCTGCTCGTCGGCGGCGTGCTGCGCTGGCTGGTGCCGGAGGTGGGCATGCTGGCGGTGCGGTCCCGGTTCACCGACATCGTGACGTACGGGGTGCTGGGCCTGGCGATCGTGCTGCTGGCGCTGGTGGCGATGCCGGGCCCGTGGCTCGACGTGCCCTTCGTCGAGGACGCGGTCCACTTCTCCGTACGCTGACGGGCGCGGGCAGGGCCGCATCCGGCACCCGGGATCTCCACGTCCGTGCTGGCTGATGCGATGCTGGAGCGGGAGCGGGGCACGGGGACCGAGGGGGGCGAGGGAGGGGCGATGGCTCGCTGGAAGGAGCTGCCGGAGGATCTCGACCCGCAGATACGGGACTTCGCCGCACACCTGCGCCGGCTGGTCGACCGCAGCGGTCTGACGGTGGCCGAGATCGCGGACCGCACGGGGTACAGCAGGTCGTCGTGGGAACGGTACCTGGGCGGGCTGCTGATGCCGTCGTGGGAGTCGGTGGCCGCGTTCGCGGAGGTGACGGACGCGCAGGACGAGCAGCTCATGATCGAGTGGGGCGCGGCGGACCGCGCCTGGAGCCGCGCGGAGCTGCGGAACCGGTCGGCGCTGCGGGCCCTGCGCGCGGCCGAGCTGGGCCCGGACGACGCCCCGCCGCCGGCCGCCGGCCGGCAGGGCCGGGGGCTGCGGGGGGTCCTGGGCCGGGGCAGGCCGCGCGACGAGGAGATACCCGGCGCGGGGGACGGGCCTCGGCCGGGCGAGACACCCGCACGCGGGCGGACCGGGTGGGCGGCGGAGGGTGCGGAGAGGCCCGTACGCCCTGACGCCACCGAGCGCTCCGCGGTACGCCCCGGGCCTCCGCCGCCGCCCGAGCGGCGGGTACGGGGGGAGGAGCCGCCGGGGACGGCAAGACCGGAAGAGACCGAAGGCCCCGGCTCCGGCACGGAGGCCGACCCCGCCGACCCCGCCGACGCCCCCGACGCCGCCGACCCCGTCCGGGACATCGACGAGACCACCAAGCTCCGCGCAACCTCCCGCGCCACCCCGCCCGCCGACCCCGCCCGCGCCCCCGCGCCGGAACCGGCCGGGCCCGCCCGTACCCTCTCGGCGCCCGCCTCCGCCGCCCCCGAAACCCCGCCCGCGCCCGCCCGGCAGAACTGGCACCTGCGCCGCGTGCTCCTCGCCGGCCTCGTCACGCTGCTCCTCACGGGCAGCGTCGGCGGCGTCGCCTACGTCGGCCACGGCCTGATCTCCGACCCCGGCGTCGAGGAGCAGCAGCCCCGCGGCGACTCGCCGCCCGACTCCGGCCCGGCGGGCTCGGCGTCCGGCTCGCGATCCGGTGCGCCGTCCGCGTCCGAGGAGTTGCCCGAGGGCGTGGAGTGCCGCGGCGCCGACTGCACGGGCAAGGACCCCGACGAGATGGGCTGCGGCGGCGACTTCGCCCGTACGACCACGGAGACGACCATCGGCACCATGGTCCTGGAGATCCGTTACAGCGCGCCCTGCCGGGCGGCGTGGGCCCGGATCACCGCCGCGCAGCCCGGCTCGACCGTGACCGCCCTCGCCGAGGTGCCCGGCGAGGAGCCGGTCCGCCAGGACGCGTCGGCCGGCACCAGCGAGGGCTACACGGCCATGGTCGTCGCGGAGGATCTGGACACCGTACGGGCCTGCGCGGAGCTCCCCGACGGCACCGCGGCCTGCACGAAGGGCGCGCTGCCGTCGTAACGGAGCGCACGGCGCGCGCCCGCCGTCCCCGCCCGCGCCGGCCGCACCACCCCGCCCCGCGCGTGACCCGGCCCACCCGGGCCACCCTCCGGGCACTCCGTGCCAGTCCGATAGATTGACCTCCGGGGGCACGGCTGCCCTTGGCCGCCCGGGCCCCGCCAGCCCGTACGTCGCGCCCCCTCATCGGAGAGATCACCATGACCCGCACTCCCGACAGCCCCGTCACCGTCACCGTCACCGGCGCGGCCGGGCAGATCGGCTACGCGCTGCTCTTCCGTATCGCCTCCGGCCAGCTCCTCGGCATGGACGTGCCGGTCAAGCTGCGGCTGCTGGAGATCACCCCGGCCCTCGGCGCCGCCGAGGGCACCGCGATGGAGCTCGACGACTGCGCGTTCCCGCTGCTGCGCGGCATCGACATCAGCGACGACCCGAACGTCGCCTTCGCGGGCGCCAACGTCGCGCTGCTCGTCGGCGCCCGCCCGCGCACCAAGGGCATGGAGCGCGGCGACCTGCTGGAGGCGAACGGCGGCATCTTCAAGCCGCAGGGCAAGGCCATCAACGACCACGCCGCGGACGACATCAAGGTCCTGGTCGTCGGCAACCCCGCCAACACCAACGCGCTCATCGCCCGCGCCGCAGCCCCGGACGTGCCGGCCGAGCGGTTCACCGCGATGACCCGCCTCGACCACAACCGCGCGCTGTCGCAGCTCGCGAAGAAGACGGGCGCCGCGGTCGGCGACATCAGGAAGCTGACGATCTGGGGCAACCACTCCGCGACCCAGTACCCGGACGTCTTCCACGCCGAGATCGCCGGCAAGAACGCCGCCGAGGTCGTGGGCGACGAGAAGTGGCTGGCCGACGAGTTCATCCCGACCGTGGCCAAGCGCGGCGCGGCCATCATCGAGGCGCGCGGCGCCTCGTCGGCGGCGTCGGCGGCCAACGCCGCGGTGGACCACGTGTACTCGTGGGTCAACGGCACCGCGCAGGGCGACTGGGTGTCCATGGGCATCCCGTCGGACGGTTCGTACGGCGTGCCCGAGGGGCTGATCTCGTCGTACCCGGTGACCTGCGCGGATGGCGCGTACGAGATCGTGCAGGGGCTGGAGATCAACGAGTTCTCGCGGACCCGCATCGACGCCTCCGTGCAGGAGCTGGCGGAGGAGCGCGAAGCGGTACGCGCCCTCGGGCTGATCTGAGCGCCCCCCACGTCCTTCCGCCGCGGCGGGCTCTCCTCCGGGAGGGCCCGCCGCGGTCGTCGTGTGCGGGGTTGTTCGGTTACGGCGAACTGCGGGCAGTCCAGGGGCCGTCAGGTCTACCGCCCGTAGCCTGCTCGGTACCCCGGCCGGGGCCGGCCGGCCCCGACGGGGGTACCGGAACGGGCACATTCTTGACAGAAGCCTGACTCTGAGCTACTCCAGCGTTACGCTCGGTCTCACTCGAAAAGCGGACTTGGGGGACGAGTTGGTGCAGAGTGAAGACGTTGCGGCGGCGGCCGTGCCGCCGCCCGCCGCGCCGGTGACCACCGGGAGCGCGGCGCCCCGGCACAGCGAGGCGACCCGGCTGCTGTGCGCCGGGACCTACCTGGACCCGGTGTTCCGGCGCCGGGTGCTGCGGGAGTTGGTCGAGCACGGGGAGCGCACGGTCGCCCCTTCGCTCGGCATCGACGTCGTCGCCGTGCTCGGGCACGCGCTGCGCTCCCGGGGCCGCGAGGCGATGACGGCGCTGTGGGTGCTCGCGGTCTGGGCCGCGTTCGTGCTCTGCGACACGACGCTGGCCGGCGACGTGCCGTACGCGGGCGTGTGGGCGCTCTTCTACGCCGTACCGTGCCTCCTGCTGTGGATCGCGGCCGTGGTCGGCGGGCGCGGCGGGTTCGACGTCTACGGTGCGGGACCGCGCTCCGGCGGCGTGCGGCTCTGGCGCGGGCGCGTCCCCCTCGGGCTGGCGCTGCGGGTCCTGGCGTATGTCCAGATGGCCCTGTACTGGTACCTCGCCCTCTTCGTGCTCGCAGAGGGCGCGTGGACGGCGGTGGTCTTCCCGCTGCTGCTGGTGTGGCCGGTGTGGATGCACCGGATCTGGACGGAGCGGATCGCGCGCGACGAGCTGTCCCCCGCCGGGTTCCCCGGCGCGGCCCCGCCCACGCCGGCGGACCCGTACCAGCCGATCGCCGCGGCCATCGCCCACGAGCAGTACTCGCGGCTCACCGTCTACGACTTCGACCGCCCCTTCGTCGGCTACGGCATCCCGTACGAACCCTGGTCGCTGGCCGTGGAGCTGAAGCGGCGCCCGGGGGCGCCCGCCGGCGAGACGCTGACCAGCCGCCGGGTCGTCGAGCTGATCCTGCCGCGGCTCGGGGCGCTGCGCGACGCGACCGCCGCCGACAGCCGGGACCGGCTGAAGGACCTGGAGGTCGCCCACCTCGTGTACCTCCCCCCGCCCCCGCACCGCGGCGACGTGCGCCGCGACGACGCCACCGTCGACAGGCACGTCGGCGGCTCGGTCGACGAGGGCGGCGAGGCGCGCCGCTACTTCCTGCGCATCCGCGTGGGCGCGTGGTCGGAGCAGGTCGTGGTGACGATCCTGGTGCGGGTGCACACGCAGGGCGGGATGCTCGTGCTGGAGGTCGTGCCGCACGTCCTGCCCCCGGTCCGCCCGGAGTTCCGCGAGATCGACCGCCTCGCCGCCCGCGGCGGCGGCGCGCGGACCTTCGCCCGGTCGCTGCTGGCCGCGCCGGCGTCGTCGATCACGGCGGTCGTCGCGCTGTTCGGCACCGTGGCGTCGGTGTTCCGCACGTGGCTGGCCGACGCGCCGCGGCTGCCGGGGGAGGGGCCGGGGACGTCGGTGCGGGAACTGGGGGTGTCGCCGGACCTCTCGCTGTTCCAGACGATGGACGTGAGCCGGTACGTGAAGACGGTCCGCGACCGCATCGCGAGCGGGGTGACGGAGGCGCTGCGCGAAAGCGGATACGAGACGGGGGAGTTCGAGCAGTACATCGTCAACGTGAACGAGGGCGGCGTGTACATCGGCGCGATGAGCGGCGGTGCGGTGGCGTCGGGCCGCGGGGCGACGGCGACGGTGCGGAGCGACGCGGGAGGGGCGGGGGCGTGAGCGGTACGGCGGAGGACGACCGGGGAGAGGCGGGGCCGGGTGTGAACGAGCGGGACGACGAGGCGGTACGGGACGGGGGCGCCGGCCGGGACGAGGGTGCCGGACGGGACGAGGGTGCAGGACGGGACGGGGCCGGTGCCGGCGGCGGGGTGCAGATCGGGCACCTGAGCGGGGGCGCGGTGGCCGCGGGGGACGGGGCCCGCGCGGAGGACCGCAGCCGGCGGCCGGCCGCGCCGGCCGGCGCGGAGGTACCGGGGCTGCCGGGCCTGCCGGCGGCGCCGGTGGCCCCGGGGGCGCCCCCGGCGCCGGTGGCTCCGCCGCCGGCTGTGCCGCCGCCCTTGCCCGGAGGGATCAGTATCGGCACGATGTCGGGCGGCGCCGCGGCCCAGGGGCTGCGGGCGCAGGCCGTCGACTCCTCGGTAAGGTTCGGCGCGCCGGCGGACGCCGAGGCACTGGTGGCGAGTCTCCGCGCGCTGCGGGCCGAGCTGCTGACGCAGCCGCCCTCGGAGACGGCCGTCGCCGACGAGCGGGAGCTGATCGAGCTGGAGAACGAGGCGCGGGCCGGCCGCGGGGACCGTACCCGGCTGGAACGGCTGCGGGACCGGCTGGAGTTGGGCCAGATCGCCGCCACGGGCAGCGCCGCCGCGGCGGCGGCGCTGGAGTCGATCGGCCGGCTGCTCGGCTGAGAGCCGGGCGGGGGGGACAGGGGAGAGACGGATGAGCGCCGGGTCGTACTGGGACGAGGACACGCAGCAGTGGCTGCAGGGACCCGCGGTCCCCCCACCTCCGGCGACGCCCCCGCCCCCGTCGGCACCGCCCACCCCACCGCCGCCGCTGCCGGACGCGCCCCCGGTGGACGAGGTGCGGGATGCCGTACCCGGCGAGCCGCCCCCGCGGGTGCCGGCCCCGGAGGTGCCGGATCAGCCCGCCGGAGACGAGACGCCCGACACCGCCGCGGGGTCCCCGCGGGATGCGGAGGGAGGGGTACGGGACGCGGAGGTCCGGCCGGGGGAGGACGAGGGCGCCGGTGCCGCCGCGGAGATTCCGCCGCCCGCGGAGGGCGGGGTACAGGACACGGTGCCGGCGGCGGGGCCCGGGGAGGGCGGAGCCTCGGACCCGGCGGCCCGGGCGCCCGGGGAGGGCGAGGACGCCGAGCCCGTTCGGGACCGGGCGGACTCGGCCCGAGAACTGTCCGCGGCCGGCGGCACCCCCGCGGCCGGTGGCACCCCCGCGGCCGGTGGCACCCCCGCGGCCGGCGGCACGCCCGCGGCGGCCGGCGCCGACACGCCGGGATCCGGCCGTCCCGCCGTGGTCGAGGCCCCCGGGGCAGGCGCGGCCGACCCGGTCGGCGCCACGGCCACGCCCCCGGAAGACGAGACTCCGGGGGCCGCCTCCGACGCGGCGGACCCGCCGCGGCCGGATCCGGGCCCGGAGGACGAGATCCCCGCCGCGGCGGACGGGCCCCGCGATCGCCCGCCCGCCGACGCCGCGTCTGACGACCGCGCCGACGAGACGACCGGAGACGGGGGCGACGGGCCGTCGGACTCATCGACCACGGCGGTGCCGGCGGTGCCGGCGGCGCCGCGGGAGTGGTGGGAGGACCGGACCGCCGAGGCGCCGTCCGCCGGGCCCGGCTGGGCCGCGGCAGCCGCGGCCGACGCGCCCCCGTGGCCCTCCGGGGCGCCCGGCGAATCGGCGGACCCCGGTGCCGGGCCACCGCCGTCCACGGCACCCGGCCTGCCCGCCGGCCCCGGCTCGTTGCCACCGCCCGCGACCGCGCCCGACTGGCCCGGGGAGCCCGCTGCCGCCGCACCACCGCTGACCGCGCCCGACTGGTCGGGAGGCCCCGAGGTGCCGCCGCCGCCCGCCACCGCGCCCGACCCGGGCGCGGAGCGGTGGCCCGGTGCGGTGCCTCCGCCGCCGGGCCCGGTGCCCGCCATGCCCGACCTGCCGACGCGGTCGGCCACCCCGCCGCCAGGACCCGACTACCCGGCGGCGTCCGGCCCCGACTACCCGGGGGCGCCCGTACCCGCGTACCCGGCGGCGTACGGAGAGGCCCACGGCCACGGCCACCCCGCCGCGTACGACCCCTACGCCGCCGGTCACGCCGCCGGCCACACCCCGTATCCCGGCTTCGAACCCGGCGGCGGGTACGACCGCCCGCCGCGGCGCCGCGGGGTGGTCGCGGCGGTGGTGGGGCTCGCAGTGATCGTCGCCGGCGGGCTCGTCGCCGGCGGCTGGCTGCTGTTCGGCGGAGAGACAGACGGCGACGGCGAGAAGGCGGCGAAGCCGCAACGCGGCGCCGCGGCGGAGCCGAAGTCGCCGAGGGAGGACTCCGCGCCGCCGTCCGCATCGCCGTCGCCGTCCCCCTCGGAGCCCGCCGTGCCGCCCGGCTACGTCCTCGCCACCGAGGACGGCTACTCCCTCGCCGTACCCGAGGACTGGCAGCGGCGTACCGACGGCGTCTCCGTCTTCTATGAAGAGCCGTTCGCAAACGGCGCGTTCCTCCAGGTCTACGAGGTGACCGAGGAGGTCAGCCCGTACGAGGCGGTGCAGATCATCGAAGCCACCAAGCAGAACGCCGAGGGCTACCGGCGCAACGACCTGGCGGACCTGGGCACCGCCGCGGAGTACGACTACTCGTACACCGACGAGCAACTCGGCCCGCGGCGCGTCCTGTTGCACGACCGCGAGACCGCGGACGGAAGGATGTACGCGCTCCTCGTCTCCGGCCCGGAGGCGGACTGGCCGCGGCAGCGGGAGATCGTCGACGAGATGGCGGAGTCGTTCTGCACGGAGGCGGACTGCCCGGTGCCCGGCGGGGTCTGACGCGCCCCCTCATCCCCCGCCGACCACGTCCACGTCTACCCGGTCCGTACGGCGAACAGCCGGCTCACGCCTGCTGTTCGTACTGACCCGGCTGGTAGTCCCCCGCCTTCGTCCTGCTCGTCACGGCCATCCGGTTCCACGCGTTGATCACCGTCAGCACCCCGATCAGCCGCGCGAGCTCCTGCTCGTCGAAGTGCACCGCCGCCCGCTCGTACACCGCGTCCGGGACGAACCCGTCCGTCAGCACCGTCACCGCCTCGGTCAGGGCCAGGGCCGCCTGCTCCTTCTCCGTGTACAGATGCGGCACCTCCTCCCACGCGTTCAGGAGGTACAGGCGCTGCTCGGTCTCGCCGGCCGCGCGCGCGTCCTTGGAGTGCATGTCGATGCAGAACGCGCAGTGGTTGATCTGGGACGCCCGGAGCTTCACCAGCTCGAAGACGACCGGGTCGAGATCCTTCTTGGCCGCCTGTTCCATCCTGACCAGGGCGCGGTAGAGGTCGGGTGCGAGGGAGAAGATGTCGAGACGCTGTGTCATGTCTCCCACGCTAGGTCTTCATATCCCAGAGGTATGGTCCACTTCCATGGCGGATTCATGGGCCACTTCACCGCAGCTCCGGGACTTCCACCGCTCCCTCGACCTGCACGTCGAGGTGCGCGCCGGCACCCGCGGCGCCGGCGCCGCGCTGATCAGGTCGCTGCGCGACGCGGTACGCACCGGCCGGCTCGCGCCCGGCACCCGGCTGCCGTCGTCCCGGGCGCTCGCCGCCGACCTGGGTGTGGCGCGCAACACGGTCGCCGACGCGTACGCCGAGCTGGTCGCCGAGGGCTGGCTCACCGCCCGGCAGGGCTCCGGCACCCGCGTCGCGGCCCGCAGCGAGCCCCGCCGGGCCAGGGCCGGGGCGCGGGCCCGGGCCCGGGCGAACGAGCCGCCGCCGCACGCGCTCGACCGGCAGGCGACGTACAACCTCCTGCCCGGCGCCCCCGACGTGGCCCGCTTCCCCCGGGCCGCGTGGGCCGCCGCCGCGCGGCGGGCGCTGACGGCGGCGCCCTCGGCGGCGTTCGGGCACCAGGGGCCGGGCGGGCGGGTGGAGCTGCGGCGTGCGCTGGCCGGGTATCTGGCGCGGGTGCGCGGGGTGTACGCGGAGCCGGAGCGGATCGCGGTCTGCGCCGGGTTCACCGGCGGGCTGGGGCTGCTGGCGGAGGTGCTGAGGGCCGAGGGCGCACGGCGCGTCGCGGTCGAGCCGTACGGGCTCGGACTGCACCGCCGCCTCCTCACCGAGGCCGGGCTGCGGACGGTGCCGCTGCCGTACGACGACGAGGGCATCGCCACCGCCGCGCTGCCCGCGACCGGCGCGGGCGCCGCGCTCCTCACCCCGGCGCACCAGTTCCCCACCGGCGTCCCCCTCGCCCCGGAGCGGCGCGCGGCGGCCGTCGACTGGGCGCGGGCGACGGGCGGGGTGGTGCTGGACGACGACTACGACGGCGAGTTCCGCTACGACCGGCAGCCGGTGGGGGCGCTGCAGTCCCTCGACCCGGAGCACGTGGTGCACCTGGGCACGGTCAGCAAGAGCCTGTCGCCCGCGCTGCGGCTGGGCTGGATGGTGCTGCCGGAGCGGCTGCTGCGCGGGGTGCACGCGGTGCAGTCGCTGAGCCGTACGCCGCCGGGGGTGGTGGACCAGCTCACGCTCGCGGAGTTCCTCGACTCCGGCGGCTACGACCGCCACGTACGCGCGGCCCGCCAGCGCTACCGCCGCCGCCGCGACCGCCTCGTCGCCGAGCTGGCCCGGCGGGCGCCCCGGGCGCGGGTGACCGGGATAGCGGCGGGCCTGCACGCCGTCGTACGGCTCCCGCCGGGCACCGAGCGCGGGGTGCTGGCGCGGGCGGCGCGCGAGGGGCTGGCGGTGGCCCGGCTGGGGGCGTACGAGTACGGCAGCGCGGCGTGGGAGGAGGGCGGCGACTTCACGGCCCCGGCCCCGGCGGAGGAGGCGCCGGGGGCGCAGGGAGAGGCGCTGGTGGTGGGGTACGGGACGCCGCCGGACCACCTGTACCCGGGAGCGCTGGGGGCGCTGTGCCGGGTGCTGGAGGCGGAGACGTAGGCCCTACGGGGCGCGCTCCCCTCCTCACGCCCGGGGTGACGCCAGCCGCACCAGCGTGATGTCCGAGGGCGCCCCCACGCGTACGGGCGGACCCCATGCCCCCGCGCCGCGCGTGACGTACAACTGCGTGTCCCCGTACCGCTCAAGACCGGCCAGCGTCGGGTTCGCCGCCTGGGCGACGTACGTGGCGGGCCACATTTGCCCGCCGTGCGTGTGGCCGGACAACTGCAGGTCGACGCCGTGGTCCACCGCGTCGTGGATCATGACCGGCTGGTGCGCCATGAGCACCGAGGCGCGGGAGGTGTCGCGGTCGCCGAGTGCGCGCGCGAAGTCCGGGGCCCGGCCGACGTCCTCGCCGGAGACGTCGTTGACGCCGGCGAGGTCGAAGCCGGCCAGCTCGGTGCGGGCGTTCTCCAGCGGGTGCAGGCCGAGTTCGCGGAGGTGGTCGAGCCACTCGGCGGCGCCGTCGGCGCCGGCGAAGTACTCGTGGTTGCCGGTGACGAAGTACGACCCGTCGCGTGCCTCCAACTGCCCCAGCGGCTCCGCGGCGTTGCCGAGGTGGTCGACGGAGCCGTCGACGAGGTCGCCGACGATGGCGACGAGGTCGGGGCGCTGGGCGTTGATGGTGTCGACGATCCGCTGGGTGTGCCCGCGGCCGAGGACGGGGCCCAGGTGGATGTCGCTGACGACGGCGATGCGGTAGCCGTCGGCGGACGCGGGCAACTTGGCCAGCGGGACGGTGACGTTCTTCACCCTGGGCGCGCGGCCGAGCACGCCGTACGCCCCGTACGCGACGGTCCCGGCGGCGACGGCGGTGGCGCCGATCGCGACGGTACGGGCGACGAAGAGCCGCCGCGACACGTCGGCGGCGGTCCGGGGGCCGGGGCGGCCGGAGAGCCCGTCGGAGGCAGCGGAATCCACGGCGCCGGGCCGGTCGTCCGACGCGGCGCGGTCCGCGACACCACCAGCCCCCTCCACGCCGCCGGAACCGCCGGAGCCCGCTGCCCCACCGGCCTCCCGCCCGCCGCCCGGTCCCGCCGCACTACCCGCTCCCGCCGTGCTGCCGGCGTCCACGAGCCCGGTGACCGGCTCCAGCCGCAGGGGCCCCGTGGCGCCCGTCGCCCCCGCACCGCCACCGCCCGCGACCGGCTCGCCGTCCGCCGCCTCCGTCGCCGCCACCTGCTGCGCGAGGGCGGCGACGGCCGCCTCGCGCTCCGCCTCCGCCACCGGCGCGGCTGCGCCCGCACCACCGGCGGCACCCTGCTCCCGGCCCCGCGCCCGCCGCTCCAGCACCCGCAGCAGCACCGGCCGCACCACTTCGCCCACCGCCAGCGCCAGCAGCAGATACAGCAGCAGCGCCAGCCACATCAGCCCGGGCCACGCCAGCGTCCGCTGCACGACCATCGGCGCCCCGGCCCGCTCCGAGGCCAGGGTCGCGACGGCCATCAGCGGCAGCAGCACCACCGCCGACGTCGCCAGCCGCCGCGGCCAGCCGCCGCGCCGCATGGTGTCGCGGACCAGCCGCCGCCACACGTACCAGTGCGCCCCGGCGACGAGCAGCAGCATCCCGATCGCAATGAGCACGAACACGACCACCACGGCCTACCTCCCAGCCCCGGCCGCGGCCCCCCGCACACCCCCGCCGGCGCCGGCCGCCCCGCCGCCGTCGCCGTCCGCGGCCCCGCCGCTGTCGCCGTCTGCCGTGCCGCCGCCGTCAGGCGCGCCACCGTCGCCGGCCCGCCGCGCGGCCCGTACGCCCCGCAGACCGAGCCACCCGATCGTCGTCCCCAGCGCGAAGGACGCCACGGCGAGCGTGAGGTGGACCCAGAAGTACCCTGTGGGGTCGCCGTCCTCGAAGGCCAGCCCGCTGGAGTCCTTCCACAGATTCCGGACGAACGTGATCCAGACGAACCAGGACCACCCGCCGAAGGCGAGCAGAAACCACGAGGCGCGGCGCGAGAGGTGCATGCGCCTAGCCTCGCACCCCTCCGCCCGCGGCGGCGCCCGGGGTTCTGTGAGTCCCCATGAGTCACACACCCCCCGAACAAGGTGCGAAGGCTCCCGCAAGGTGGGACTGCGCCCCCCGGTTCATCATTCCTAAGGCCGGGCTGGACCAGGCGATAGCCCGCGAACGTGTCTGGAACGTGGCCAAGAACGCGGCTCAGGATGCCGCAGGGCAGGTGGTCAGCCGCGTACGAACGAGCGCTCGCAGCATCGCGGCGCCCGTCCCCACCGCTGCAAGGTGCAGGACCGCCGCGAGCGCGAGGTTTTCCGGCATGGCCGCATCGGCCGGCTGCGCGACCGCCAGGTACAGGGTGAACGGAAGCTTCCAGCCGCTCCAGGCGAACAACGAGCCCGAGCCGAGCCAGCCGAACACCATCGGGCCCCATCGGGGGACTCGTGCGGGTCGGCCTCGGACGGCAGCCCAGGTGGCGGCGGACGCCACGAAGGCCCAGAGCCCGAAGACGCCGGACAGCACATGCCAAGCGAGGTCCCGCTCGTCGCGGTGGGCGACCCCTGCGGCGCCGCCCACCGCCCAGTACAGCCAGATGAGACCGACTGCGGCGCCGACCACCGTCATCCATGGCAGCGCCCTTGGCGAGCCTTCCCCACGGTCGCCGAGCCGACCTGCGAACGCGTCCGGCCAGCGCCGCCGCAAGTACGTGGGCAACGCGATGGCCAGACCCAGCCCCATGCCTACGAACCCGATCTGAACCAGCGCGGCCTCCCAGACCGGCATCGACGGGCCTGCGTCACTCCCGCTCTCCGGATTGCCATCCTCCGAGCCCAGCAGCGAACTGAGAACGGCGTATGGCAGCACCGGGACGAGGAACCCCGTCCCAACCCAAGCGCAGAAAGCCAACGGCGCTGCCGGTATGCGCAACCCCCACGGCCGCACCAGCGCGAGCGCCACCGCGATCCCGATCCCTGCCATACCGATCGTGGCGCTGTTGAGCACCACCCACTCCGCCTTGCCGAATCCGGTCCCGACCGGCAGCAGCCCCAAGAGCGAACCGACCACCCACGACACCTTGATCAGCAGGTAGGGCGTCAGCGCCAGCGCTGCCCCATACCCCGCGACCCGCCCAGCCCGATCCCATCGATCCACTTGAACTCCCAATTCAAGCAACGGAGTTCAACTCTCATTCACCACTGCCCCCACGGCGTCAACCGCCGGGCGCATCCGTGTCATCACTCAGGAGGAGTGAGAATCAGCCGACGGGAGCACACAAAGCTGCTGGGGCACGAGGAGCCGCCGATTCGAGCCCTCAGCCAGCCAGATGCAGCGCTTAAGTCGCACCCTTGATCATCTAGACCTGCTGGCGTGGATGCCCATGCTCGCCCTGACCGGCGAACCCCGCGGGTGGGAGTCCTGGCTGACCAGCACGTGCCTGTCCCCCCGAGCGGCATGACCCCGCCCGGAACCGTGGAATGCGGCGCCCAGCCGACGCGACAGCCGGGCCATCAGCCTGTCGGCAATCAGGCACAGAACGCGAAACCTTCCGCCGACCCCGCCCGCGGACCGTCACGAAAGATTGAAGCTAGCTGTCTCCCATGAAGATCCGCTGAAAATCGGCCGGGTCTGCGGTCGTGATCTGGTCGGGATCGGGAGAGGTGATCGCCACCGCGACGCCGAAGTCCCAGAACTCGGTGAACGTCCAGATCTGACGATTGCCGACGGCGTTCTGGATCGCGATCCGGCGCGCCAGGCCCGCGTCGTCCAGCCACACCTCTGCCGGCAGCTCGCGCAAGCGACGGAGTGGCCCTTCCGGCACTCCGATCCCCGTGGGCAGGAGCTCGTCCGCCGCCACGAGATCGACGGTGAGCCGATAGTGAGTGGTGTCGGCATCACGGATGGTGTCCGTACCGGCCTCGATGATGTCATCACTGGCACCGAACAGGGCATCCAGTGGCCAGAGCGGATCCTGATGGCCGCGTGAGCCGTCCCGGTCACCGTCGGTGAAGGCGAGCCAGGAATCACCCGAACGCATCAACTCGGTCGCTCCGTCGTAGAGCATCTCGTGCGGTCTGGTGAACGCCTCTGGCACGTTCTGCAGGCCATCCCGGACATGCCCGGGCAAGAAAAACCGGGACACCTGCGCCACGCGGGCCGCGAAATCGACCACGCCCTCGCCGAGCTGGTCCCGCTCCTCGAGTGTTGGCGCACCGAAATGCAACCCATACGACAACCGCGCCGAACCGGCCGCCGAGGTACGCGCAGCAGCGGCCTGTACGCGAGCAGTGACGGCCTCGAAACTCCCCGCCATGATCCGATCCCCTCGTCGCGAATAACCAAGCTACCCGGCTCGGAGACCTCAGAAGAGCCCCGGCGCACGCCGGACGTGAGCAGCCCGCATCCTGCTCCGATGATCCCGGTCGGGCCAGAACTCGCTGGAACCAATTTCGTGATCAACCAGGTGGGGTCACAACTCGTCCGAGGGTGCGGCCAGATCACCCGCTACTGAGCGGTCTTCTTGGGCCGAGTTCACGAACTCGACCACCAAATCATCCGACAGCGCGTTCAGAACGGCGGCTTACCGGAGTAGATGTGTGCTGCCAAAGTGCTGTTCCGCGTCTTGTGCGTCAGGTTCCGTACCGTTTCCAGTCCGTGCAGTTGGCGATATCAGAATTGACCCAGTCGCACACTTTGAAGTAGACCCACTTCTCGGTAGAGTTGTTTGTACTGTGACCCCAGAAATCGTCGCCGTCGGGCGGGATCGGGATGACATATGGGCTCTTGTCGGAGTAGAACGAGTGCTTGACGGTACAATGCTTCCCGTCGCCCACGTCACGGTCATCGATGTAGAACGCGTTCGTGGGTGCAACCCACTTCGCGGCACAGTCGTGGCTCTTCGATTCGATGTAGGGCGAGCTATCCGCGGACGCCGGCCCGCTCATGACCCCCGCCGCGGCAGACGCGGTCACCAGGCCCACGGCAACGCGCCCCAGGGCCCGCTTCACTCCTGCTTTCACCAAAAAAATTCCTCCCTCATCGGCGTGACATGTCACCCCCAGCAGCCTGCCGGAAGCATCTTGACAAAAGCTTGATAAAACCTGATCAGGCGCCGAGACCACGAGGCGGCATCGGACGGTCAGTGCTTCACGAATGCGAGGAACATCCGCCAGGAACTGGCAGGCCGTCGAACCCAGGGTGCACGAGGGTGAGGGCCACACCTTCGATCCTCAGGGTCCCGTCTCGACGGCCTTCTTCGACGAGCTTCCTGAGCCCTTCCAGGGCGGATCCTCACCGCGCAGTCCCGGAACGGGTAGTCATGATGAAGCTCTGGAGTACCCGGCCATGACTTGGTGAATTGGGCGAGCGGGACGGGTCGAACATCACCAAACTGTCGCCAGCAACTGGACGGCTGTCTCGGTGGCGGTGCGGGAGCCGCGGACGGCCTTGCCGTCGACCGCCAGCACCCGCAACCCGGGCTCGGGTGGCTGGGCTCGGGTCTTCAGGCAGGCGCTGACGGCGGCGTCCAGTGCGTCACCGTCAACTCGTTGGAGCAGGCGCCGGACGGTGGCCGTCGAGGAGCGGGGCGGATCCGGTTGAGCGGGTCGGCCGGGAAGCCGAGCGCGTCCAGGCTCTGTGACCCGCCCCGGGCCCCCCGGGTGCCGTCGCCACCTCGGTCTCGTGGCCGCAAGCGACGGCCGGGACCGGTAGATGGGGGAGACGGGGTACCGGCCCCGGCCGTAGGCCCAACTGTACGGTGTCGCAGGCCAGTTGTGTGCCCGGCCGTAGCTATCCGCTCTCCGTGGACGGCGATGTGTCTCGCGGGAGGTCAGCCGTCGTCCTCGCTTCTCTGGTCGAAGGTCTCGTTCACCACGAACCGAAACGGCACTCTATATACCGATCTGTCCGGAAGAAGGACGTGGGTCTCCGTGCACTGCCAGATGCGCTTCCAGCGCAGCACGATCCGCATGGCGGTGCGTTCTTTGACCGTGACGCTGAATTCCTCCTCGAAAAGGTGCCTGCTGCCGATTTCGATCGAGAAGTGTCGCTCCAGGTGGGCTTCGATGGCCGCCTTCACCACGATCCAGAGGTTCCAGTCCATCTCGATGCCCAAGGTTTTGCTGCGGCTCTCGTCCCAGGTGAGGGTTTGGGTCCACTCCCGGCTGGCCTTGAAGGTGCGGGTGAGGGGCGAGGAGCTGTCGCTGTTGTCGATCAACAGCGGAGGATCCTCGCCGAGACGTTCCTCCCTGCGCGTCGTCTCCGTCATCCCGAAGACCTGGGGGGACGGGGGTGGGGGCGCTGGTAGGGGCTGAGGTGAGAGGCGGCGTAACTGGATTGCGGAGTGGAAAGCACCCGTGGTGCTTCCGCAGTCGAAGCGGATAACCTGACCCGGCTCTACCAGGAAGTCAACGGTCTCGCTCTCTCTCGCGCCGAAATATCCGGCCCACGCCGACGCCCAGCGCACCTGCACGCGATGGGCGCCGGGTGACACCGGGGCGATGACTTCCCCGCCGAAGTGCAGCCGGTCCACCCGAACGTCGTCGATCCACACCGTGAAGGCGTCAAGAGCGGCCCAGAACCCTCGGCGCTCCCGGCGTATCCGTACAGTCCCGCCACTCACCACTCCCCCTTCCTGACCGTCCATCATGGCACCGACGCTCCCTCGGCGACACGAACCGTGCGAGGTGGCCACGCCCCCGTCGCGCGGGGAAAACCGGTGGCGGGGCCCCGCCGCCCGGACCAGGATCGCGGCATGGGCAGCTTCCTGGAGACCGACCGCCTCGTCCTGCGCCCGTTCACGGCGGCGGACGCCGACGACCTGATCGCCCTGGACGGCGATCCCGAGGTCATGCGCTTCATCAACGGCGGCCGTCCCACCGACCGCGAGGCGGTCGAGACGCGGGTCCTGCCGCGGCTCCTGCACGACTACCCGTGGGGGACCCGCGGTTACTGGGCCGCCGAGGAGAAGAGCACCGGCACGTTCCTGGGCTGGTTCGAGTTCCGCCCGCTGGCGGCGGACGGCCCCGCCGTGGTCGAACTCGGCTACCGGCTGAACCGGGCCGCCTGGGGTCGCGGTTACGCCACCGAGGGCGCCCGGGCACTGATCCACAAGGGCTTCACGGACCTGGGGGTCGAGCGGGTCACGGCCAACACGATGGCCGTGAACACCGGCTCCCGGCGCGTCATGGAGAAGGCGGGGCTGGAGTTCGTCCGGCACTTCACCGGCGACTGGCCCGAGGCGATCGACGGCTCCGAGCACGGCGAGGTGGAGTACGCCCTCACCCGGACCCGCTGGGAACAGACCCGCTAGCGGGTAGCGCCTCGACCACGAAGAACAGGAAGCACGTCTTGGTCGCCAGGTCGTCGAAGCCCTCGGGGAACAGCTCACGGGCGGCCGGGTCGGGTTGCGGCTCGCTGAGGACGGAGAGGCGGAATCCGGCCGCGGTGAAGGCGTCGGTCATCGCGTGCAGGGGCTTGCGCCAGAACGTCATCGGGGCGGTCTGCCCGCCGAAGGACCAGTCGAAGGAGTAACTGGTGGTCGCGAAGTAGTCGGGCCGCGGCTCCCGGATCGTGTACGCCATGAAGGGGTGGTCCACCGAGGCGATCAGCCGGCCGCCGGGCCTGAGCACGCGACGTATCTCGGCCAGCGTCGGCCCCCAGTCCTCCAGGTAGTGCAGGACCAGCGACGCGACCACGTCGTCGAACGCCCCGTCGGCGAACGGCAGGCGGTCGCGCAGGTCGGCCAGGTGCAGGTCCGCGCCGTCCCCGAGCCGCCGCGCGGCCAGCGCCAGCATCCCGGCGCTGGCATCGATTCCGGTGACGACCGCCCCGCGGTCGCGCAGCGCCGCGGACAGGGGCCCCGAGCCGCAGCCGGCGTCGAGTATCCGCCGGCCGGCGACGTCGCCCGCGAGGTTCAGCATGGCGGGCCGTTCGTAGTAGGCGTTGACGAGGCTGTTCTCGTTCTCCGCGGCGTACGCCTCGGCGAAGGCGTCGTAGTCGTTCACCCGCTCCG
This sequence comes from Streptomyces sp. WMMC500, assembly GCF_027497195.1. NCBI lineage: Bacteria > Bacillati > Actinomycetota > Actinomycetes > Kitasatosporales > Streptomycetaceae > Streptomyces > Streptomyces sp. WMMC500. The sequence continues at coordinate 3,438,585 of NZ_CP114905.1, read as the reverse complement.
GGCCCTCGGGTATCCGTTCCATCGCCGCAGCCTAGTCGCGGGACGGTTGCGGGGCCCCGCCCACCGGCGGTCCGGCGGGGGGCCCTCGCGGAGTAGCCTGGGGCTGTCGCGGGCTGGCCGGGGGGCGTGGCGTCCGTGACGGGGATGCGAGGTGGGGGATGCACCAGACCGGCTCTGCGGCGATGACCTGCCGCCTTCCGCGGCCTCACCGGCCGGCGGGAGGTGCGGGCCGGGGCCTCGTGCTGCGCCGGACTCTTCCGGGGGCGCTCCTCGGCCAACTAGCGCACCTCGGTGTCCACATCGACGGCGACTCCAGGTAGGTTCGCGACGTGCCGACATCTCATGTGACTATCCGCGGCGCCGCGCTCGCCGCCGCCGCCACGCTCCTGTCGCTCGGGGGCGTCGCGCCCGCCGCGGCCCAGGACGGCAAGCCGCGGCCGCCCGACCAGATGTCGAACATCGGGGGCACCCTCCTCGGCCAGCCCGGCACCCACGTCGACCTGGGCACCGGCGCCCCCGAGCTGCCGCAGAAGCTCACCGGCCGGTCCTGGGTCGTCGCCGACGCCGAGAGCGGCGCGGTGCTCGCCGCGCACAACGCGCACTGGAAGCTCGCCCCGGCCAGCACGCTGAAGATGCTCTTCGCGGAGACCCTGCTGCCCCTGTTCAACAAGGAGGAGAAGCACAAGGTCGCCGCCGAGGAGCTGGAGGGCATGGGCGAGGGCAGCAGCCTCGTCGGTATCAAGGAGAACCTCACCTACACCGTCCGCGAGCTGTGGCTCGGGGTCTTCCTCCGGTCCGGCAACGACGCCGTGCACGTGCTGTCGGCGATGAACGGCGGCGTCGACGCCACGGTGCAGGCCATGAACGACCGGGCGCGCGAGCTCGGCGCCGAGGACACCCACGTGGTCAGCCCCGACGGGTACGACGAGAAGGGGCAGACCTCCAGCGCGTACGACCTCACGCTCTTCGCCCGCGCCGGCATGCAGAACCCCGACTTCCGCGCGTACGCCGCCACCCCCCGCGCGAAGTTCCCCGGCGGGAAGACCGGGAAGAAGGGCAAGCGCGAGTACTTCGAGATCCAGAACACCAACCGGCTGCTGACCGGCGACGTCGGCCTGGACGTCTACAAGGGCATCGCCGGCATCAAGAACGGCAACACCACCAACGCCGGCGCCACCTTCACCGGCGTCGCCGAGCGCGACGGCCGGGTGCTGCTCGTCACCGTCATGCACCCCGACGAGGACGAGTCCAACGCCGTCTACAAGGAGGCCGGCAAGCTCCTGGACTGGGGCTTCAGGGCCGCGCCCGCGGTGCAGCCGGTCGGCGAGCTGGTCCCGCCGGAGGGCGTGCGCGAGGAGGAGGACGCGGCCGCGGCGGGCAGCGGCGCGGGCAAGAACGACGGCGCCGGCGAGGACTCCGGCAAGGACTCCGGCGCTGACGACGCCACGCCCGCCGCCGCCGCGGACGACGAGCCGGAGGGCGGCGTCGGTACGGCGCTCGCCATCACGATCGGCTCAGTCGCGCTGCTCGCGATCGTCGCCTACGTCATCCACCGCCGCTGGCCGCTTCCCGACCTCGTCGGGCGTGGCCGTCCAGGCGGCGCAATAGAGCAGGAGGCGGGCCATGAAGTTGATCCAGATGATGAGCGCGACGGGGACGCCGAAGGCGCCGTAGACACTCTTGCCGGCGACTCCGCTGAAGTAGCCGCTGAGAAGAAGCTTGAGTAGCTCGAAACCCACGGCACCGGCGAGCGCGGCCTCCAGCACCCGCCGCCGCGGCGGATGGACGCCGGGCAGCCGGGTCAGCACGTAGACGAGCAGCAGGAACCCCGCGGTCACGGCCGCGGCGAACGCGGCCGTCTCCAGCAGCGCGCTGCCCCAGCCGCCCTCCGTGACACCGAGCCGGCCGAGCACGGCGTCGGCCGCGGTCGCGGCCGTGACCGAGACGGTCAGCGAGACGACCACCGTGCCGCCGAGGCCGAGCAGGATCAGGGCGTCCTTGCCCTTGCCGAGGAACACGTTCTCGGTGGTGTCCGCCCGGTCCCACACGGCGCGCAGGGCGTCGCGCAGGGTGCTGATCCAGTTGATGCCGGTGACCAGCAGCAGGGCGAGCGAGATCAGCCCCACCGTGGCGGCGTTCGCGAAGAGGCCGCCGAGGTCGAGCCGGTCGGAGATGCCGGGCACCTGCTCCCTGATCCACCGCTCGAAGTCCTTGCGCCGGCTGTCGCTGAGCACCGCCGCGGAGACCGCGGCGGCGGTGGTGATCAGGGGGAAGAGGGCGACGAAGCTGCTGAACGTCACGGCCCCGGCGAGCCGGCTCCAGTGCCGGGCCTGGACGTACTCGAAGGCCCGGTACGGGCGGGTGTGCAGCAGCCGGGCGACGTACGGGCCGACGACCGGCAACCTGGTCAGCCACTCCACGTCGCACTCCCGCCGTCGCGTCCCCCGAGCCGCCACCCGGTGGGCGACGGCCGTACGCACCGGCGTATGCCCGGGAAACGCCAGGTTATCTGCGGGGTACGTGGGGCAGGGGACGCGCCACGCGGGGGGCGAGCCGCGTCAGCCCGGTGACGGCGCCGGCTCGGAGCGCGTCTGTGCCGGCACCTCCAGCGCCGAGTCACCGCCGAAGCGGAACTCCCGCTGCAGCCGCCACACGCCGTCCGCGTCCTGCTCGTACAGCGAGAACCCGCCCACCGACCACGCCGCCTCGAAGTCCGCCAGCTCCGCCGCGGCCCGGTCCATCGCCGCCTCGTCTATGTCGTGGGCGATCGTCACATGCGGGTGGTACGGGAACTGCAGGTCCCTGGCCAGCGGTCCGGAGGCGTCCCGGACCATCTTCTGCAGCCAGGAGCAGGCCGCCGCCCCCTCCATCACCTGCACGAAGACCACCGGCGTCAGCGGCCGGAACGTGTCCGTACCGCTCAGCCGCATCGGGAAGGGCACCCCGCAGTCGGCGATCTGCGCCAGGTGCCGCTCGATGCGCGGCAGCTCCCCGGCGTCGGCCGCCGTCGGCGGCAGCAGCGTGATGTGCGTGGGGATGCCGTGGGCCGCGGTGTCCCCGAAGCCGATCCGGCGCTGCTGCAGCAAGCTGCCGTACGGCTCCGGGACGGCGATCGATACACCGACCGTCACGGTCCCCACAAGCGTCTCCTTCACGGGCCCTCAGTGCTTGGCGGGCAGGAAGCCCACCTTGTCATATGCCTCGGCCAGTGTCTCCGCCGCGACCGCACGCGCCTTCTCCGCGCCCTTGGCCAGCAGCGAGTCCAGCGTCTCCGGGTCGTCCAGGTACTCCTGCGTGCGGGAGCGGAACGGCGTCACCCACTCGGTCACCACCTCGGCGAGGTCGGTCTTGAGCGCACCGTAGCCCTTGCCGGTGTATTTCTGCTCCAGTTCGTCGACCGTGGCCCCGGTGAGCGTCGAGTAGATGGTGAGGAGGTTGCTGACGCCGGGCTTGGCCTCCGGGTCGTAGCGGATCTCGGTGCCCGTGTCCGTCACCGCGCTCTTGATCTTCTTCGCGGAGGCCTTCGGCTCGTCGAGGAGGTTGAGCAGGCCCTTGAGCGAGGACGCGGACTTGCTCATCTTCACGGTCGGGTCCTGGAGGTCGTAGATCCGCGCCGTCTCCTTGAGGATGTACGGGGCGGGGACGGTGAACATCCGGCCGAAGCGGGCGTTGAAGCGCTCGGCGAGGTCGCGGGTGAGCTCGATGTGCTGGCGCTGGTCCTCGCCCACGGGGACGGCGTCGGCCTGGTAGAGCAGGATGTCGGCGATCTGCAGGATCGGGTACGTGAAGAGGCCGACGGTGGTGTTGGCCGTGCCCTGCTTGGCGGCCTTGTCCTTGAACTGCGTCATGCGCGACGCCTCGCCGAACCCCGTGAGGCAGTTCATGACCCACCCGAGCTGCGCGTGCTCGGGCACCTGGCTCTGCACGAACAGCGTGCACCGCTCCGGGTCGAGACCGGCGGCGAGGAGCTGCGCGGCGGCCAGGCGCGTGCTGGCGCGCAGCTCCCGCGGGTCCTGGGGGACCGTGATCGCGTGCAGGTCCACCACCATGTAGAAGGCGTCGTGCGTGTCCTGCAGGGCCACCCACTGGCGGACGGCACCGAGGTAGTTGCCGAGGTGGAACGAGCCGGCGGTGGGCTGGATGCCGGAGAGCACGCGGGGGCGACGGGTCGGGGCTGCCATGGGGCTCATTCTCTCAGGTGCGGAACGCGTTTCGGCCCGGCGGTGTAGGGAGTGAGCGGGGGCCGTGGGCGGGTGGCGGGGGGAAGGGGCGGCGATCAGCGGGAACGGTGCGGGTGAGGCGCGACTGGTCGCGCGCGTACGGAACGGGGAGACCGAGGCGTACGCGGAACTGGTGCGCGCGCACGCGCAGACCGCGCACCGGCTCGCGCTGCTGCTGGGAGCGGGTGCGGAGGCCGAGGACGTGGTGCAGAACGCCTTCATCAAGGCATACCGGGCACTCGGCGGTTTCCGGGACGGGGCGGCCTTCCGGCCGTGGCTGCTGCGGATCGTCGCCAATGAGACCAAGAACACAGTGCGCGCGGCGGCCCGGCGCCGGGCGGCGGACGAGCGCGCGGGGGCGTGGGCGGGCGGGACGGCGGACGGCGGCTTCGGGGGTACGGGGGTGGGCGGGGCCGGTGGGGGCGCGGGGGAGGACCCGGTGGGGCTCGCGCTCGCGGCGGAGCGGCGGGAGGAGTTGCTGACGGCGCTGCGTGCGCTGCGGGAGCGGCACCGGGAGGTGGTGATCCACCGGTACCTGCTGGATCTGGACGAGGCGGAGACGGCGGCGGCGCTAGGGGTGCCGCGGGGGACGGTGAAGTCGCGGCTGAGCAGGGCGCTGCGGGAACTGGCGCGGCTGCTGGGGGAGGGGGACCGGGGTCGGGAGCGGGAGCGGGAGCGGGAGCGGGACAGGGAACGGGGCCGGGAGCCGGGCCGGGAGCGGGAAGGAGGTGGTCTTGGTGGGGCGTGAGCGGGAGGGGCTGGAGGAGGAGCTGCGGGCACTGGGGGCGCCGGGGCGCTCGCGGACCGGGGCCGGTGGTGAGGCGGGTGGTCCGGCGGGGGTGGCCGGCGGGTCCGGAGTGGGGGTCGAGGTGGAGCGCGTCGTCGCGGGGGTGATGGCGCGCGTCGCCGGGGAGCCCGTGCCCGTTGCGGGGCGGCGGGTGCGGCTACGGCGCTGGGTGCGGCGGCGGCTCCGGGTGCTGCTCGCGGCGTTCGCGGCGGTGCTGGTCGGGCTCGCGCTCGCGCCCCCCGTACGGGCGGGGGTGGCGTCGCTCTTCGACTTCGGCGGCGTCGCGGTACGGGTCACGCCGTCGGCGACGCCGCCGGGCGCCGGGGCCCCGCCCGGCGCCGCGCCCCCCGGCGCCGTCCCGGGCTGCGGCGCGCTGAGCCCCGACGCCGCCGCCCGCCGCGCGGGCTTCCGGCCGCCGGTGCCGCGCGAGTGGGGCCCGCCGGACGCGGCGGGCGTCTCGGCGGACGGACGAATGGTGTCGCTGTGCTGGTCGGCGGGGGGCGGTTCGGGCGACGGGCCGGGCGGTGGCGGAGCCGTGCGGCTGGACGCGTTCCGGGGGACCCTCGACCCGCTCGTGGGCAAGACGTCCGCCGTACCGCCGGAGTGGGAGGAGGTCGCCACCGGCACCGCCCTGTGGTTCCCCGAGCCCCACCGCCTGGAACTGCTCCTCCGCGGACCGGGCGGCGGCACGTACACCCACCCGGTCCGCACCGCGGGGCCCACCCTGCTGTGGCAGGGCCCGGAGGGACTGACCCTGCGCCTGGAAGGCGTCCCCGCGAAGCGGGACGCCCTGCGCCTCGCGGACTCGGCGTCGTGAGTAGGGCCCCGGGGGCACCGACCCTGCGACTCGAAGCCGGTTCCGCCCCCTGATCGGCCCGCGCGGAACCCGGGAGACCCGCGCGGTGTACGGAGGGCGGAGCCCGGTTCCGTACGGGGAGCGGGGCCCGGTTCGTATGGCCGCCGGCATCGGCCGGACACCGACCGGACAACGGAGCGACATATGCGCAGACTCACCTGCCGGCTCACCGCCCCGGCCGCCGCGACCGCCGCCGCGCTCGCGCTCGCCGCGGGCCTCGCCACTCCCGCCGCCGCGGGCGGCCCGACGAGCGCCCTTCTCGTCAACGGCGGCAGCGGCGACGCCGCCGGCCTGTACGCCACCGACCCTCGCTACGCCGCGCTCGACAAGGCCATCGGGGAGGCCGGCGCACAAATCGACCCGCTGCTCACCGAAGCCGAACTCGGTGGCGCAGACGCGCGGCAGATCACGGTGACGTGGCTGCGCCACGACGTGGACGTGTGGCGCGTCGACACCCTCTACCCGGACGCGCGGGGCGGCGCGGTGGTGAGCAGGGGGACCCCTGAGGAGAGGGGGACGGCGCAGACCTGGCGGCGGGTGGAGCACCCGGGGCGGCTGGGCGCGCTGCTCGACCGGCTCGGGGTCGCGGAGCGGCCGGAGGCGCAGCGCGGGTGGTACATGCCGCCGCAGTTCGCGGGGGGCGCCGCCACCGAGGCCGGGGGAGTGGAACCCGACCCGGCACCGGCCGCCGCCGACGGCTCGGGCTCGGACGCGGGGCCGGCCGGGTCCGAGCCCGCCGCGGCGGACGCGGACCCGGCCGCCCGCCGCCAGGCGACCGCGGCCCCGGATCCCGGCCCCGGCACGAACTGGTGGTGGACCCTGCCCGGCCTGGCGACCGGCGCCCTCCTGGCCGCGGCCGCACCCCGCCTGTACCGCGCCCGCCGGCCGTCACCGGCCCGGCCGGCCGACGACCGCGGCGTACTCCTGGATCTGGACGACTGAGCCCCCCGGTCGCACGAGCCCGCCACGCGCAGGAGACCCCGCGGGCAGAAGACCCCGAGCGCGAGAGCCCGCCGAGCGCGCGCGGCCCCCGCTCCGCGTCAGCCCATCCGCCCAGCCCTCAGCCCACCGGCAGCCCCGGAGCCGGGTACTCGCCCATCAGCTCCGCCACCTCGCCCCTGATCTCCTTCAGCGCCACGTCCTCCTCCGCCCCGCCGGCCCGCGCCGCCGCGACCCCCCGGTCGATCCACTCCGCCACCTGCGCCATCTCGCCCGTCCCCAGCCCCCGCGACGTCAGCGAGGGCGTCCCCAGGCGGATGCCGGACGGGTCGAACGGCTTGCGCGGGTCGTACGGGACGGTGTTGTAGTTGACCACCAGGCCCGCCCGGTCCAGCGCCTTCGCGGCCACCTTCCCCGGCACCTCCTTGCCCGTGAGATCGATGAGGATCAGGTGGTTGTCCGTGCCGCCCGAGACCAGCTCGAAGCCGCGCAACGCGAGCTGCTCGGCCAGCGCCTTCGCGTTGGCGACCACCGCCGCCGCGTACTCCCGGAACGACGGCTGCGCCGCCTCGTGCAGCGCGACCGCGATGGCCGCCGTGGTGTGGTTGTGCGGCCCGCCCTGGAGGCCGGGGAAGACGGCGCGGTCGATCGCGCGGGCGTGTTCGGCGCGGGTGAGGATCATCGCCCCGCGCGGCCCGCGGAGCGTCTTGTGCGTGGTCGTCGTGATGACGTCCGCGTGCGGTACGGGCGAGGGGTGCGCGCCGCCGGCGATCAGCCCGGCGATGTGCGCCACGTCCGCGACCAGCACCGCGCCGACCTCGCGGGCGATCTCGCCGAAGGCCGCGAAGTCGATGGTCCGCGGGATGGCGGTGCCGCCGCACAGGATGATCTTCGGGCGTTCGGCGCGCGCGAGGTCCCGTACCTCGTCGAAGTCGATGCGCCCGTCCTCGCGCCGCACCGTGTACTGCACGCCGCGGAACCACTTGCCGGTCACCGAGACGCTCCACCCGTGGGTGAGGTGCCCGCCGTGCGGCAGGGACATGCCCATGACGGTGTCGCCGGGCTCGGCGAAGGCCAGGTAGGCGGCGAGGTTCGCGGGGGAGCCGGAGTAGGGCTGCACGTTGGCGTGCTCGGTGCCGAAGAGGGCGTTCGCCCGGTCCGCGGCGAGGGTCTCGATGGGGTCGATGTTCTGCTGGCCCTCGTAGTAGCGCTTGCCGGGGTAGCCCTCGCTGTACTTGTTGGTCAGCACGGTGCCGGTGGCTTCGAGCACGGCGGCGGAGACGTAGTTCTCGCTGGGGATGAGCCGCAGCGTGTCGGCCTGGAGCTGCTCCTCGGCGGCGACGAGGGCCGCCAGCTCGGGATCGGTCTGCGCAAGGGCGGGGTGGGCGGGAGTCATGGCGTGTCCCTCCGGGGCGAGTCAGCGTCGGACCCGGGGCACCCAGGCGGGCGGCACCACTCGGCTGCTGCGGCGCGCGGCTTCCCCGTGGTTCGTTCCACGTTCGCCAGTCGCCGCACGTTTTTCCACCCTAGCGGGCACGCCCGCCCGTGATGGATCCTTCGACCATCGATCGAGCGAAGATCGAGCGAAGATGGACACAGGGGCACCACCCCTGCCCCACCCGCACCGCCCTTCACGGCGCAACGGAACGGAGATCCCGTGACGCGAACCGACGCAGCCATCGCCGCGGCCGATGCCCACAGCGCGCACAACTACCACCCCCTGCCCGTGGTCGTCGCCTCCGCCGAGGGCGCGTGGATGACCGACGTCGAGGGCAACCGCTACCTGGACATGCTGGCCGGCTACTCCGCCCTCAACTTCGGCCACGGCAACCCCCGCCTCCTTGACGCGGCCCGCGCCCAGCTCGACCGCGTGACGCTCACCTCGCGCGCGTTCCACCACGACCGCTTCGCGGAGTTCTGCACGCAGCTCGCCGAGCTGTGCGGCAAGGACATGGTGCTGCCCATGAACACGGGCGCGGAGGCCGTCGAGACCGCCGTGAAGACGGCCCGGAAGTGGGGCTACCGCGTCAAGGGCGTGCCCGAGGGGCGCGCGAAGATCGTCGTGGCCGAGAACAACTTCCACGGCCGTACGACCACCATCGTCAGCTTCTCCACCGACCCCGAGGCCCGCGCCGACTACGGCCCGTACACCCCCGGCTTCGCCATCGTCCCGTACGGCGACCTCGCCGCCCTGGACGCGGCCGTCGACGAGGACACGGTCGCCGTGCTGCTGGAGCCGATCCAGGGCGAGGCGGGCGTGCTGGTGCCGCCGCCGGGCTACCTGGCGGGGGTACGGGAGCTGACGGCGGCCCGGAACGTGCTGTTCATGGCCGACGAGATCCAGTCGGGCCTGGGCCGCACGGGCCGCACGTTCGCGTGCGAGCACGAGGACGTGGTGCCGGACGTCTACATCCTCGGCAAGGCGCTGGGCGGCGGCGTGGTCCCGGTCTCGGCGGTCGTCGCGAGCCGCGACGTGCTGGGCGTCTTCCACCCCGGCGAACACGGCTCCACCTTCGGCGGCAACCCGCTGGCGTGCGCGGTGGGCCTGGAGGTCATCGCGATGCTGCGCACGGGCGAGTACCAGCAGCGCGCCACGGAACTCGGCGACCACCTGCACCGCGAACTGGGCCTCCTGACGGGCACGGGCGCGGTCCGCGAGGTCCGCGGCCGGGGCCTGTGGGCGGGCGTGGACATCGACCCGGCACACGGCACGGGGCGGGAGATCTCGCAGAAGCTGATGGCGCGCGGCGTCCTGGTCAAGGACACCCACGGCTCGACGATCCGCATCGCGCCGCCGCTGGTGATCACGAAGGAAGACCTCGACTGGGGCCTGAACCAACTCCGCGAAACCCTGGCCGGCTGACCCGCCGCGTCGGAGGCGGGGCGCGGGCTCAGTCGAGGGCCTCGATGGCCTTGTGGATGAGAGCCCGCGCCTCGGCGCCGTAGACGGCGAGTTGCTGGAGCTGCTGGAACGTTCTGAGGTAGAGGGCGATTTCGGCGGGCTGGGCGATTTTCACTTTGGCCGCTACCAACTCCACGGACACCAGCGTGTCGTCGTAGACATGGAAGGTTTCACTCGGGGACATCGGGCGGGCCTGGGTGGAAAACGGGATCACGCCCAGGGATAAGGCCGGAAGCGCACCTGCGGTCAGCAGGTACTCCAGTTGACCGGCCATGGCCCGGGTGTCTCCGATCTGGTGGCGGAGCACGCCCTCTTCGACGAGCAGGATGACCTCGTGGCCCGGCTGGTGAATCACCTGCGAACGCCGCACGCGGGCGGCTGCCGCTTCGGGGCCGTCGTTCGGGATCCCATGGAACTCCGCGATGCCGGAGAGCAGCGCCGCCGCGTACCCCTCCGTCTGGACCAGGCCGGGCACCAGCGTCGAGGAGTAGATGCGGAACAGGCGCGTGTCGTGGAAGAACTGCACCAGGTCTTCTTGCATCGCCTTGAGGCCGCCGCGCTGCCGGTGCCGCCACTCGCTGTACGTCGTCTCGGTGGGCAGTGATTTTTCCATCAGATCCTCCGACTCGCCTTCGACCCCTGCGGTCTGTCCGATGTCTTTTACGTCAGCGGATCTCGTATGTGTCGTGCGGGATGGCCCGCTGCCAGACGGCTTCGAAGGCCGTGGCACAGAGTTTGGCAGCGGCGGGGTCGTCGCTCATTTCTGGATCGGCCAAGCCGCCGTCGCCGGTGAAGTGGTTCCAGCGGATCACCTGCCCGTCGATAAGCCAGAAGTCGTTGCCTGGCAGGGCCAGATCCGAGGCCCGGCGACGCGGCAGCCAGCGGACCTGCTCACCGGCGGCGATGTTGATCGGCGTGCCCGCGTGCTCGTACCGGATGTACTCGGTGACCGGCTCGGACACAACCCGCGCGCGGCGCACCGTCACCCCGCGCGCGACGGTGCGACGGATCAACTGCACCCAGTCGCGGAAGTAGTCGGGCGGCGGATCGAGAGTCCGCGTGCCGGACTCGCGCCATTGCGTGAAGTGAGGGCTCTCGTAGTCGACGGCGTAGACGTCGCGCATCTCAAGGTGCACTGCCGACTGCTGAGCGCTGTCGAGTAATTCATCGAACGTTCGCATGGGTGTCCTCCCGGTGTATCTGCGTGTGGGGGGCGAGTCTCGGCTGCGTCGTCCGGCGGGGTCAGTCGAGGGCTTCGATGGCCTTGAGGATCAGAGCCCGCGCCTCGGCGCCGTAGACGGCGAGTTGCTGGAGTTGGTTGAACGCCTTGAGGTAGAGGGCGATTTCGGATGGCTGCACGACGTTGATCTCCGCTGACACCAGCTCCACGGATACCAGCGTGTCGTCGTAGACGTGGAAGGTCTCCCGGGGGTGCATGGAGCGGGCGCGGGTCGCTGCCGGGATCACGCCCAGCGATACGGCCGGCAGCGCGCCGGCGGTCAGCAGGTAGCCCAGTTGACCGGCCATGGCGCCGGTGTCTCCGATCTGGTGGCGGAGTACGCCTTCTTCTATGAGCAGAGTGAACCTTTTTCCTGCTTCGTGAATCACCTGCGAACGCCGTACGCGGGCGGCCGCCGCCTCGGCGGCGTCGTTCGGGATCTGCCGGAAGTCCGCGATCCCGGACAGCAGCGCCGCCGCGTAACCCTCCGTCTGCAGCAGCCCGGGCACCAGCGTCGAGGAGTAGACGCGGAACAGGCGGGTTTCGTGGAAGAACTGGACCAAGTCATCCTGCAGGGCCTTGAGCCCTCCTCGTACCTGGTGCCGCCACTCGCTGTACATCGACTCTGCGTGGAGCGATCGCGCGATCAGATCCTCGGCCTCGTCTTCGACCCCGCAGGCGCGGCACCAGGCTCTTATGTCCTTCGCGGACGGCGCGGTGTGCGCGTTCTCGATGCGGGAGGTCTTGGCGTGATGCCAGTGGCAGCGGGAGGCCAGCTCGACCACCGTCAGCCCCGCCCCCTTGCGCAGGTCGCGCAGTCGCTTGGCGACCGCTTCGCGAGCGGCCTGGGCGGAGGAGGACGGGGAGATGGGCAATGTCTGGCCTGTCCGGTGCTTTCTATGTCAGCGGATCTCGTACTCGTCATGCGGGATGGCCCGCTGCCACACGGCTTCGAACGCCGTGGCGCACAGTTTCGCAGCGGCCGGGTCGTCGCTCAACTCGTGGCCGCCGGATCCTCCGTCCCCGGTGAAGTGGTTCCAGTGCACCAGGCGGCCGTCGAAGAGCCAGAAGTCGTTGCCCGGCAAGGTCAGATCCGACGCCTGCCGACGCGGCAGCCAGCGGACCTGCTCCCCGGCGGCGACGTTGGTGAAGGTGCCCGAGTGCTCGTACCGGATGTAGTCGGTGACCGGTTCGCTGACGATGCGGGCCCGGCGTACGACGACGCCTCGGCCGACCGTTTCGGCGATCAGGTCGAGCCACGGCCGCCACCACGAGCCCCGATCCGCCGGGTCGTAGCGGAAGCCGTTCTTCCAGGCGGCGAACGACTCCTTCTCCTGGTCGATCCCGTAGACGTCCCGCATCTCCAAGTGCACGGCCGACTGCGTGGCACCAGCCATCAGCTCATCGAACGCCGGCGTGTCCGAGGACATCGCATGCCTCCTTGACCTTGTCGATCATGCGGGCAGGGATGCGCACGACAGCCTCGCTGTCCGGGATTCCGTGCGCGTGTCCGGGGACCGTGGTCGCGGCACACTGCGCCTCGAGTCCCGGTCCGGGCTTCCACCCCTGGAGGACGAGTTCCTGGGCGTCGGTGTCGACCCACACGGTGGGGCTGTTCTTGTCGCCCGTGTTGGGGTCGATGCCGACGAAGACTAATGGCATGAGTGCCTCCTGTAGTTCTCGTGCAGTTCTGTGCATCAGGTTCCTGCCCTGCAAGTAGGTAGTCAAGTCACTCTTTTGGGTCTGACATGCAGTTCGCAGAAATCTGCACATTGCTGGCCAGGTGCCTGAGCGGCTGTCTAGCGTCCATGTCATGGAGCCCCAACCCGGCGCACCCACCCCACCCGCCCGAGCGCTGCTGACCCTTCGGGTCTCGCGCACCGGAGGCCGCACCTGGGGCCCGATACGGCGGTACTTCGCGGGGGACTGCGCTCCGCTGCTCACCTCCGAGTGGCCGCCCTGCGGCTGCCCGCTGTGTCGCGGGGCGCGGGGGCCGAGCCGGAGAGGAATGGCTCCCGCCCCGGCCGCCGGGCTTGGACGGCGGGCGGCTCAGGGCGGGCCAGAACCCCGGGGCAACGGGGTTCTGCGGGCATGACGGTACGAGGAGACGCCTCGTGCCGCGCACCCGACAGGGGGCACCATGCGGCACCTGCTGGACCAGGTCAAGGCAGACCCGGAAGACGACGACGGCAAGTCCGCCGGCGGCTGCGGTGACGGAGACGGCTGCGGCCGTCAGTGAGGCACGTCGGGTGAGGGGCGGCCGGGCCGCCCCTCACCCCCCGTACAGCGACGAGGTATCCCCGTGAGCGACCACCACCACGGCTACACCTGGCTCGGCAGCGGGCGCGAGTTGGGCAAGGACGGGCCGCGGCGTCCCGCGCACGGCGAGTTCGCCGCGTGCCGCGTACCGCCGCTGGAACTCGCCCACTGGCTCCTGAAGCCCGCCTCCTTCGTGGAGGGCACCTGGCGCGACCCCGACGAGGCCGCCGCCTGGTGGGGCGGGCGCGTACGGGCTCACGCCGGCGCGCTGCTTCCGTACGACCGCCAGTGCGTGCCCGCGCGGGTCGCGGGCGCGGTGCGGGCGGTCGCGGGCGGTGAGGACGTCGCCGGTGGGTGGTGGCTGGCCGGGGGGCGTTCCCTCTCCGTCTGCCTCATCGGCTGCTCCCCGCACCGTTTCCGCCCGGAGTACCGCTGCCCGACCGGCTGACCGCGCTCACCGTTCACCGTTCGCCCAGGCCGGATTCCAGCACCGGTCACCACGTGTCGGCGGCCAGGAAGGGCAGAACCCCGAGCAGCACGTCGGAAGTGCCGACCCAGCCCCCGTGGCGGTCGGGCTGATCACGCGGACCGTCCACCCCGACGCACCGCCGCGGGTGGAGTACGCCACCCCTCCCCTGATCGACGAGATCCGTGAACCACTGGAGGCCCTGGCGGCGTGGGCCAACCGGAACCGGCCGGCCATCGCCGCCGCCCGGCAGTGACCTACCGGATCGTTGGGAGCCCGAGGCCACGAACGCAGCCGTGCGGTTCCTCAAGGAGGATCCGCACGGCTTAGCCGCTCTGTACGAAGCCGTCGACGCCCTCGCCGTCGATCCCCGGCCCGCCCACTCCACGCCCTGCGGCAACGTGTACCGGCGCCTGCGCGTGGGCTCTTACCGGGTGCTGTACCTGGTCGACGACCAGGTCATCCGCATCCTGGTCACGCACATCGGGCGCACGTCCTTCTAAGGGCTGCGCGGGAGAGCGGTTGGGTGGCTGATCAGGGATGGCCGTACAGCGAGCACTTGAGCGGGGCGGCATTCCCGTCGTCAAGACAGACCCGGACCGTGGTGGCCCCACCAGGTGCATCAGCCGGGATCGTCAAATTGACGGGCTTCACCCCGTCGCACAGGGTGCTGGTGCTCCTGGCGCCCATCAGGCTGCCATCGGAGTCGTATGTCCCAATCCACACCCTTCGGCAGCCGCTGCTGGGGATGGCCCGCCACGTCCCCGTGAAGCCGACCGACCTGTAGTACCAGGTCAGAGTGCCACGGACGTAAGTGGCCCCGTACGTGACATCGACAGGGGTGGTCGGGTAGGCGGCGGGAGCAGCAGGTGCCGCGGTGACCGACGCGGATGCCGGGCTTTGGGCGTGGACCGTCGTTCCAGCCGCCGCGGCCAGGCTCATCGCGAGAGCGCCCACGACGATGCCGACACTTCTGATCGCTTTCATCTTTCCTCCCCATGCCGGGTGGACCCCCGGCTGGGAGGATCCTGGCAGCCGGCCACCGGGCCGTCGTGCGCCCCGGTCAATGTCGGTCAATCGGCTGCGTCCGGCACCGGCGCGGGGAACGGCTGGCGCTGCTGGGGCGGTTCATCGAGGTGGGGGCCGAGGCCGAACGCTCCGGCTTCAGTCGGCCTTCCGACTACGGGGCAGCCCTTAGGCAGGGTCGGCTGCGTCGCGGGCGTAGGCGACGAAGGCGGCCCAGGCGTCGGGGGTGAAGGTGAGGTGGGGGCCGGTCTTGTCCTTGGAGTCGCGGACGTGGACGGCCTCGGGGCAGGTCGCGACCTCGACACAGTCGCCGGATTCGCTGCCGCTGTAGCTGGACTTGTGCCAGGAGACGGCGACCTCGACGCAGTCGCCCGAACTGCCGCTGCTGTAGCTGGACTTGTACCAGGCCAGGTTGGAAGTGCTCATAAGGCTCCTCGCATCCGTTGCAGCAGGCTCGCGGAATCCTCGGGGCTGAGAGCCTGTGCGCACATCCTGGCATAGCGCCGCTGGAGCACGCTGACCACTTTTGGGTCGGAGATCAACTGACCGCTCTCCTGGCCCTCGTTGTAGGCGTACCACCGGTTCTCCGGCGTCTCCAGTAGCTGCGTGGGACCGTCCGTCCCCGCATGTGTATCCCGTACCAGCGGCATGATCTGCACTTCCACGTTCCGCAGCTCGGCCATCTCCAGCACATGGTCGATCAGGCCCCGCGTCACCTCATCGCCGCCCATCCGCCGCACGAACTGGTGCTCCTCCACCACGAAGCTGAACGCCGTGTGCGCCCGTTCGACGAGTAACCGCTGTCGCTGCGCCCGTGCCGACCACTGGGCCTCGATCTCCTCGTCGTCCAGCGGTGGCAGCCGGTGCCCGAACAGCGTCCGCGCGTAGGCCTCTGACTGCAACAGCCCGGGGATCACCCGGCACTCGTACGTGTACAGCGCGATCGCCTCCGCCTCCAACCGCGCCCACTCCCGGAACCACCGCGCCAGCCCCGGCCGCCGCACCACGTGCGGCACCGACTTCCGCAGCACCCCCGTGTCCCCCAGCACCGGATCGGCCCGCTCCACGAAGTCCGGCGGCGGCAGGCGGCGGCCGATCTCGACCGACGCCACCATGTGCTTCGAGTACCGCACATGCTCCCCGAGCTGCTCCCGGCTCAACCCCGCGTGCTCCCGCAGCGCTTGGACCATCGCGCCGAAGGTCCTCATGCTGTCCGACGCCTCCGGCTCACCCGCACCACCCGTACCCACGACCATCTCCGCCACCTCCCGTTGCGTAGGACCATGTTCACGGAAGGTGACGAGTACTGTCCACTCTCCGTGTATGTACGCATACAGGTTGTACGCGGCGCCGCTTCTCACAGGGAACTCGCAAAGTCACCCCCCACCCCTGCTCCAACCCCCGCCCCGATACTGGGGCCATGGGCAGCGCGGCGGAGCGAAGTGCGGTGGGGGAGTCCGTTCTCGTGGTCGAGGACGATCCCGGGATCGCCGACATCCTGCAAATCACCCTGCGCTTTCACGGCTTCGCCGTGCACGCCGCGCCCACCGCCCGGCGGGCCCTCGAACTCGTCCGTGCCCACGCCCCCGACCTCGTCCTCCTCGACGTCATGCTCCCCGACGGCAGCGGCTGGCAGGTCTGCCGGGAGCTGCGGGCGTACGGGGACCAGCCCGCCGTCATCTTCCTCACTGCCCGGGACGCGCCCGCCGACGTGCTCGGCGGGCTCGCGCTCGGCGGGGACGACTACATCACCAAGCCGTTCAGCGTGGACGAGGTCGTCGCCCGCGTACGCGCCGTCCTGCGCCGGACGCGGGGCACTCCGGCCGCGGGCGGGGTGTTGCGGCACGGGGACGTGGAGCTGGACGAGGCGACGTTCACCGTGCGGCGCGGGGGTGCGCCCGTGGAGCTGACGCCGACCGAGTACAACCTGCTGCGGCACCTGATGCGCAACGCCGGCCGCATCCTCACCAAGGAGCAGTTGCTGCGCAGCGTCTGGCAGTTCGACACGGCGGTGGAGTCCACCGTGGTCGAGACGTACATCAGTTACCTGCGGCGCAAGCTCGACCCTCTCGGCCCGCCGCTCATAGAGACCCGCCGCGGCGTCGGCTACGGCCTCCGCCCCGTAGGACCAGCAGAAGCCGCCATCCAGGCACACGACCCCGCCGGGCCGCCGCCGTGAAGCGGTTCCCCCGTTCCCTCAGCAACCGGCTCTCCGTCACCAACGTCGTCATCCTCGCCGTCGGCCTCGTCGCCGCCGCCTGCGCCAGCCTCTTCGGTACGTACACCCTCCTCGTCGGCGAAGTCGACACCACCGTGCGGCAGAGCCGCGAGACCCTCGTCGCCGGCCCGCTCAGCGCCGCCGCCCTGGAGCGGGTGTGCGAGCTTGCCGACGCGTACGGCGCCTCCAATGACAAGGGCATCGCCGGGTCCGCCAAGGACGAGCCGTTCGTCCTTCTCGACGCCGCCGGCGAACTCCAGCCCACCTGCGCGCTCTTCGGTGGCGACAAGCTGCGGCTCTCCCGCGCCATCGCCGAGGCCGTCGGCGATCCCCGCGCGCTCGCCGACTCCGGCGAGATCACCAGCATCGCGGCCGGCGGCAACCACTACCGGGCCGGCGTCGCCCGTCTCGACGACGGTACGTACGCCATAGCCACCACCCGCTACGACGGCGTGCGCAATGCCGTACGCAAACTCCTCGTCATGGAAGCCGTCTTCGGCGCCGTGCTCCTGCTGCTCCTCGCCGTCGTCTCCTCGCATGCCGCCCGCCGCCGGCTGCGTCCCCTGGAGGACATGGTCGAGACCGCGTCGGCGATCTCCGAGGGCGACCTGTCGCGCCGCGTCGACACCTCGCCGCCCGGCGGCAGCGAGGTCGAGCAGTTGCGCGACGCGCTCAACGCGATGCTGCAGCAGGTGGAGACCGCCATGGCCAGCCGGGAGGAAGCCGCCGCGCGGCAGCGGCAGTTCCTCGCCGACGCCTCCCACGAGCTGCGCACCCCGCTGGCGACCGTACTCGGCTACCTCCAGCTCTACGACAAGGGCATCCTCGACGACGACGAGGCCGAACGCGCGCTGACCCGGGTCGGCGCCGAGGCCGAGCGGATGAGCCGCCTCGTGGACGAACTCCTCGCCCTCGCCCGCCTCGACCAGCACCCCGCCCGCGACCGCGCCCCCGTCGACCTCGCCGCCCTCGTCCGCGACGCCGCCGCCGACCTGCGCGCGCAGCAGCCGCACCGCCCGGTGACGGCCGACGCCGCGGCGCCCGCGGTCGTCGTCGGCGACGAGGCCCAACTGCGCCAGGTCCTCGGCAACCTCCTCGCCAACGTACGCACCCACACCCCCGAAGACGCCGCCTGCACCCTGTCCGTCGTCCCCGGGGACGACGTCACCGTTCTGCGGATCGCCGACACCGGCCCCGGCATGCGGCCGGAGGACGCGGCGCGCATCTTCGACCGGTTCTTCCGCGCCGACCCCGGCCGCGCGCGGGTCGCCGGCGGCAGCGGCCTGGGGATGTCGATCGTGCGGGCGGTGGTCGAGGCGCACGAAGGGGAGGTGGCGCTCGACACCGCGCCGGGCGCGGGCATGGCGGTCACCATCCGGCTGCCGCCGGCCGACGCGCGAGTTGAGAGTTCCGTGTGAAGCCCCTGCGGGATCCCTGAGGGCCCTGGGTACGCCCCGGCGACCGCGGCGACGCTGAAGCACGCGTGGAACGACGTGCCGTAGCACGGGCCGAAGGCCACGCGCTGCAGGCCACGCGCTGCAGACCACGCGCCACCCGTCGCCGAGCCGAGGAGCCCCGCCGTGGCCGCACTGGCCCGATTCTGTTTCCGCCACCGCTTCGTCGTCCTGCTGCTGTGGGTGTGCGCCCTGGCCGGCACCGCCGTGGCCGCGCAGGCGGCGGGCAGCCGCTGGGCCAACGACTTCGAGCTGCCCGGCACGGAGTCCGCCGAGGCGGTCGATCTACTGCGCGCATCCTTCCCCCAAACCTCCGGCGACACCGACAGCGTGGTCTGGCGGGTCCCGGACGGCGCCTCGGTACGGGACCCGCAGATCCGCGAGCGGATGACCGAGGCGCTGGCGGGCATCGCCGACGTGCCGCAGGTCGGGCAGGTCGTCGGCCCGTACGCGCCGGAGGGCGAGCGGCAGATCAGCGGGGACGGCAGGATCGCGTACGCGCAGGTGACGTTCACCGAGCAGGCCATGAACCTGGAGAAGGAGAACGTCGAGGAGGTCATCGACACCGTGCAGGCCGCGGCCGGCGACGTCGAAGGGCTCCAGGTCGAGCTGGGTGGCGAGGCGATCCAGGCGGTGCAGGGCGCGCCCGGCGGGCTCGCGGAGGTGACGGGCATCGTCGCGGCGGCGGTCATCCTGTCGATCGCGTTCGGGTCGCTGTTCGCGATGCTGCTGCCCATCGTGTGCGCCGTCTTCGGCATCGGTACGGGCCTGATGACCGTCACGCTGCTCAGCCACACCACCGACTTCGCCGAAGCCACCACCCTCCTCGGCAGCCTCATCGGCCTCGGCGTCTCCATCGACTACGCGCTGTTCATCGTCACCCGGCACCGCACCGGGCTGCGCCGCGGCATGGCGGTGGATGACTCCGCGGTACGGGCCCTCGACACCGCCGGGCGCGCCGTGCTGTTCGCCGGCGGGACGGTGTGCGTGGCGCTGCTCGGCATGCTCGCGCTGGGCATCAGCTTCCTGAACGGGGTGGCGATCGCGGCGTCGCTCACGGTGCTGCTGGGCGTCGCGGCGTCCGTGACCCTGCTGCCGGCGCTGCTGGGGATCCTGCAGACCCGGGTACTCAGCCGCCGCCAGCGCCGCGCCCTCGCGGAGCGGGGCCCGGAGCGCGAAGCGACGCCGGGGGAGCCGGCGGGGGAGGCCGCCGGCCGGGCCGTGCGCTGGTCGCTGCTCGTACAGCGCAGGCCGCGCCTCCTGGCAGGCATCGCGGTCGCCCTCATCGCGATCGTCTCGCTCCCGCTGCTCTCCCTCCGCCTCGGCACCACCGACCAGGGCAACCACCAGGAGTCCAGGACCACGCGCAAGGCGTACGACCTCCTCGCCGAAGGCTTCGGCCCCGGCTTCAACGGCCCGCTCCAACTCGTCGCGGAAACCCCGGAGCCGGCGGACACCCGGGCACTCACCGCACTCGTCACGCAGGTGGCGGAAACCGAGGGCGTGGCCGGCGTCGATACTCCCGCCCCCGCCCCCGACGGCCGGATCGCGGTGGTACGGGTCATCCCGGACAGCGCACCGCAGGACGAGGCGACCGACCAGCTCATCGACCGCCTGCGCGACGACGTCATCCCGGCGGCGGAGGCGGGCACCTCGCTCGACGTCCACGTCGGCGGCGTCACGGCGATCAACAAGGACTTCGCGTCCGTCATCACCGGCAAGCTGCCGCTCTTCGTCGGCATCATCGTGGCGCTGGGCTTCGTCCTCCTACTGGTCGCGTTCCGCTCGGTGGTGGTGCCGCTGACGGCGGCGGTGATGAACCTCCTCGCCGCGGCGGCGGCGTTCGGCGCCCTGGTCGCCCTCTTCCAGTGGGGCTGGGGCAGCGACCTGTTCGGCCTCGGCCGGGAGGTCCCGATCACCGCGTTCCTCCCGGTGGTCATGCTGGCGATGCTCTTCGGCCTGTCGATGGACTACCAGGTCTTCCTGGTCAGCCGCATGCACGAGGAGTGGGTCCACCACCGCGACAACGCCCGCGCGGTCCGCGTGGGCCTGGCGGAGTCCAGCCGGGTCATCAACGCGGCGGCGCTCATCATGATCTGCGTCTTCAGCGCGTTCGTCCTGAGCGGCGACCTGGACGGCGTGATGGCGGGCATCGGCCTGGCGGGCGCGGTGGCCCTGGACGCCTTCGTCATCCGCACGATGCTGGTCCCCGCCCTGATGCACCTCATCGGCCCCGCCAACTGGTGGCTCCCCACCTGGCTGGACCGCCGCCTCCCCCACCTGGCGGTGGAACCCCGGGAGGACACGGCGGCCGGCGCGGAAGACGACCCTCGGCAGCAGGAGTTGGCGAAGACCGCAGGGCACCCATGATGATTACTTAGAGTAGTCGAACGGGTCCTTTCGGTGGTACCCTCGTCGCGCGTCTTTTCTCGCTTGGAGGGACATGGACACGAAGTGGGAAGCCGACCCGGCGGCGGCGTTCGCACGGCGGTTAGGGAAGTCGTCGCACGAACTCGGTCAGACCTCTGGTGACGCCAGTTGCCCGGACGTGTGGGAGCTGGACAACGGGGATGTCGCCGTCATCGGCAGCGATCTGACCGCCGACTACCAAGGACGGTTACCCGAAGGGGTCAGTGTCGATCCTGGTGAGCGCCTGGTCGTCATCCCCCGGGCGACGGTCATCGCGGCGAAGACGGACATCCCGGATGAGTAGCCTCCTGGACGGCGCGACAAGCGAGCGGATGCCTCTCGCCCCGTACTACGCCGACTTCGAGACGAACTACTGGCGCAGCGCCGACCTGGGGTTCTGGAAGCTGGAGCGGCAGCAGACGTTCAAGGAACCCGGCTACGACAGTTGGGAGGCCTTCGCCCGCGGTGACTGGCAGGAATCCCTGCAATTGCTGGAAGCAGGCCGGGAGAAACTGACGCAGTATCACCAGAAAGGGCGTCAGCACGGCTTCATCTCCCGGCGGATCCGGGTGGTGGAGGAGCCGCTGAGCCCGTACATGCAGTGGGAGTTACACGCCCTGCGGGTACGTGCAGAAAGCGGCGGACGCATCCACGTCATCGACGCGGACAAAGTCGTCCAGTACGAGTCCGACGGCCCGCTGCCGGAGATCTACACCCTCGGCTCCCACGTGATGTACGAGGCCGTGTACGACGAGCAGGGCGTCCTCGAAGCCGCGCGGAAGTACGTCGACCGTGACCTCGTCCTGCGCTGCCAGAGCTTCATCGAGGAGCTCTACCGGGCGGGGGAGCCCCTGCTCGACTGGTTCGACGGGCACGTGGCACACCTGCCGCCTCCGTCCGCCCAGACGTAGCGATGGGCGGTGGGGACGCGCCGGAGCACGTCAACCAGGTCGGGGGAGAGGCCGTCGCCCACGCCGTCGTGCAGGCCCGCGACATCCGCGGCGGGCTGCACCTGCATCACCACGCGCAGGTGACACCGGCCGTCGTCCCTCGTCAACTACGCGGCGGCGTCGGGCACTTCGTCAACCGGTCCCGGGAACTGGCCAGGCTGGACACCCTCCTCGCCGAGGACACGGCCCGGCCGCGTACGTCGCGCGTGGCGGCGCTCACCGGTACCGGTGGCGTCGGCAAGACGTCGCTCGCCCTGCACTGGGCGCACGCCGCCCAGGGCCACTTCCCCGGCGGGGAGCTGTACGCCGACCTCTGCGGCTACGCCGCCGGCGCTCCGGCGGCCCCGGAGCGGATTCTCGGTCACTTCCTGGAGGACCTGGGCGTTCCCGCCGCGCAGGTGCCGGCGGTACGCGAGCGGCGCGAGACCCTGTTCCGTTCGCTGGTGGCCGACCGCCGCATGCTCATCTTCCTCGACAACGCCGCCCACAGCGCACAGGTGCGGCCCCTGCTCCCCGGCACCGCGGCGTCGCTCGTGCTCATCACCAGCCGCGATGACCTCACCGGCCTGGTGACCCACAGTGACGCGATACGCATACGGGTGCCGACGTTCCCGGCGGACGACGCCGTCGCCCTGCTGCGGGTCACCACAGCCGACGAGCGGACCGGCGACCCGGGCGCCGACCTCACCGAACTGGCGGGGATGTGCGGCGGACTTCCGCTCGCTCTCCGTATCGCGGCGGAACGCGCGGCCGGCCGGCCGGCGATCGCGTTACGTGAGCTGATCGACGAGTTACGCGACGAATCGGCGCGGTGGACCGTGCTCACCGCCGACCCCGGAGAAGGGAACGAGGAAGGAACCGACGCCATGCGCAGCGTGTTCGAGTGGTCCTATCGGGCGCTGCCCCCGTCCGCGGCCCGGTTGTTCAGACTGCTCGGCCTGCACCCGGGCAGCGAGTTCGGGCTGCCGGCCGCGGCCGGCCTGGCGGGCCTGGAACCCGCGCGCCTACAACCGATGCTGGAGACCCTGACGCGCGCCCATCTGCTGCAACGACGCCCGGGCGGGCGCTACGAGTTCCACGACCTGGTGCGCGCGTATGCGGCCGAACTGGTGCGCCGGGAGGAGAACGAGAACGACCGGACCGCGGTTCTCTCGCGCTGCGTCGCCTGGTACCTCCACGCCGCGGACGCGGCGCAGCGGGCCCTCGCGCCCTACGACCGCTGGCCCCTCGACGACCACGTCCCGGCCCCGGCTCCCACGCCCGCCTTCGACGACTACGACGCGGCGTTCCGCTGGTACCGGACGGAGTCCGCGAACCTTGTCACCGCCACCCGCGCCGCCGCCGACGCCGGTCTGTTCGGCATCGCCTGGCGCCTTGCGGTGGTGCTGCGGGCGATCTACATGCATCAGAACGCCTTCGACGAGTGGGAGGTCACCGCCCGGATCGCCGTCGACGCCGCCCGCGCGTCGGGGGAGGAGGCCGGAGAGGCGGAGGCGCTGGAGAATCTGGGCAAGGCCGCATTCCAGCGGCTGCGGCTGGATGAGGCCGAGGAGTGCCACCGGGGCGCGCTGGCCATCCGGCGACGGCTCGGCGACATCCGCGGCACGGCGGTGTCCACCAACGCCCTCGGTCTTCTCGGCCTCCGACGCCGCCGCCCTGACGAAGCCGAACTCCGCTTCAGCGAAGCCGCCGAGATGTTCCGAGGTCTCGGCGAACGGCGCTGGGCGGCCCTGGTGCGCACCAATCTCGCGGAGACCCTGTGCGACGCCGGCCGCGCCCGCGAAGCCTGCGAGGTCGTCGAGCAGGTGCTGGCCGAATTCCGGGACCTCGACGACCACTTCGGGGTGGGCAACGCGCTGTGGCTGCTCAGCCGGGCCCGGCGGGAAGCCGGGGACCCCGAGGCGGCCGGGCGCGCCATCGCCGAAGCGCTGTCCCTGGCAGCGGCGGAGGACAACCGGCTCTGGCAGGGGCACTGGCTGGCCGAGTCGGCCCGCGTCGAGCTTGCGCGCGGGCGCGCGGCGGACGCCCTGCGGCTGGCCCGCGAGTCGGCGGCGGTGCAACAACGCCTGGGCGACACCGCCCGCGAGGCCGCCGCGCTGGACATCGCGGGCGAGGCGTGCGGGGCGCTCGGCCGGCTGGACGAGGCAGCCGGTCTCCACCGCGGCGCCATCGAGCGGTATCGCGCGGCCGACGCCCACTGGCCGCTTGCCCGGGCCCTGGTGAACCTGGCCGACGTGCTGGATCGGGCGGGGCTGCCGGCTCGTACGGTCTGGGAGGAAGCGGCGGGCGAGTTGGGCCGGTTCGACGATCCCGGGGCGAGGGAACTGGCGGCGCGGGCGGCTGCGCGACTCGCCGCCTCCTGAGGGACCTGCTCCCTCCGTTCGGCGCTATTCCGCGGGTGCGGACTCGGCGATCCACACGGGCCCGTCCGCGCAGTCCAGGTGCGGCCCGTCGACGGGCGTGAGGCTGGTCCGTAACACCTTCACGCGCTGCCCTGCGACGGTCGCGACCGGGCCCCGGCCCGGGCCGATGTACCGGTGGGCGCGTACTTGGTTGTGCACCTCCCGCGACGTGCGCGCGGTGTCGACGACGGAGAACGCCTCCTCCATGAGCCCCGCGTAGGTCGCTTCGCGGGCGGACTGCGGCGCACCGGCGGACGGGTCCGTCGCCTGCTCCAGTGCCGCGGCCAGCACACGCCGGAGCGACGCCGCGAGCCCGGGCCAGAGAGCATCGGGTGTCGCGTCGTCCGGGAGGGGGACCGAGCGCTCCTGGGCGAGGACGGGACCGGCGTCGAACTCCTCGTTCATGCGGTGCGCCGTGACGCCGAGCATCGGGTCGCCGTTGCGGATCGCCCACAGCACGGGTGCCGGTCCGCGGTACTCGGGCAGCATCGAACAGTGGAGGTTGACGACGCCGTGGCGCGGAATCGCGAGAACGGCCGGGGGCAGCCGCCACGAGAAGCCGAAGCAGACCAGGAGATCGAGACCGTATCCGCCAAGTGCCGTCCCCAGCCCTTCGGAGCTGCCCGGTAACAGCAGATCCACGCCCGCGGGCAGCGCGGCTGTGATCCGCCCCGCGGCAGCGGCGGCGGCCGGGTCGGTCGCCGATCTCGGGCGCATGGAACGGGAGTAGGCGTAGACGACGGGGGTGTGGCCGGCTTCCGCGCAGACCTCGTGCAGGGTGGCGAACTCCCGGACACCGAACGAGATCAAGCCGATACGCATGGCAACGGTCACCGGGCCAGCATAACGACGGAGCCCGCACGCGGAACGGGGTGCCGTCCCTTGGGACCGCACCCCGTTCCGTGGCTCGACCGGCCTCAGACGCCGACGAGTTCCTTCGGCTCCCCGTCCGCCACCGGCTCCGGACCAGCCTCCGGGCCCGGCTCCGGCTCCGCCGGGTTGCGCTTCGGGAGGGCGAACAGCAGCGCGTAGACCACGCCCAGGATCGCGATCACCCACCACATCGCGTTCTCGAACGCCCCCGCGAACGCCGGGCCGACCTCCCGCGGCCCCGTCGGCTCGTCCATCGCGCCGAAGAACACCACCGACACCAGCCCCAGACCGAGCGCCATCCCCAACTGGTTCGTCGTGTTGATCAGCCCGGACGCCGAGCCCGCGTGCTGTCGCGGGACGCCGGAGAGGACCGCGTTCGTCAGTGGGGCGAAGATCAGGCCCATGCCCGCGCCCAGCAGGGCCAGCGGCAGCGCCATCTGCCAGGTCGCGATCTCCGTGCCGTACCGGTCGGAGGCCGCCAGGTACAGCAGCGCTCCCGCCATCATCGTCACCGCGCCCCCGTGCAGCACCTTCCGCCCGAACCGCGGGGTCAGCGCCTGCACCGACATTCCCGCGGCCACCGAGCAGGCGAGCGAGAACGGGATTCCCGTCAGGCCCGCGTGCAGGGCGCTCCAGCCGAGCCCGAGCTGCATGTACAGCGTCCACACCAGGAAGAAGATCCCCAGCCCCGTGCTGAAGGCGAGCTGGACCCCGATGCCCGCGGCGAAGCTCTTGACCCGGAACAGCGACAGCTCGACGAGCGGCGACCCGTCCATGCGCCGCTTGCGCCGCTGGTACGCGACGAAGGCGGCGAACACCGGCAGGCTCGCGGCCATCGAGACGAAGCCCCACGCCGGCCAGTCGTTCTCGTGGCCCATGGTGATCGGGTACAGCAGCATCAGCAGCCCCGTGGTGGCCAGCAGCACCCCGCGCAGGTCCAGGCGCAGCGCGTCGGGTGCCGTCGACTCGCTGATGAAGCGGCGGCCCAGGATGAGGCCGGCGATGCCGACCGGCAGGTTGATGAGGAAGATGGGCCGCCAGGCGAGGCCGAACAGGTCCCACTCGGTGAGCAGCGCGCCGATCATCGGGCCGGACACCGCGCCGAGCCCGGCGACCGCGCCGAACATCCCGAAGACCTTGCCGCGTTCCTCCGCGGGGAACGTGACGTGGATGATGCTCAGCACCTGCGGGACCATCAGCGCCGCCATCGCGCCCTGCAGCACCCGCGAGCCCACGAGCATCGCCGGGTCGGCGGCGACGCCGCACAGCAGCGAGGCGACGGTGAAGCCGCCCATGCCGAGCAGGAAGACCCGCTTGCGGCCGTAGATGTCGCCGAGACGGCCGCCGGTGATGAGGCCGACGGCGAAGGCGAGCGCGTAGCCCGCGGTGATCCACTGGATCGCGCTGAAGGAGGCGCCGGTGTCCTCCTGGATGCTCGGAATGGCGATGTTGACGATCGTCGCGTCGACGAGGTCCATGAAGGAGGCCGTCAGTACGACGGCGAGCGCGATCCACCGGCGCCGGTCCGGTCCTGCCACAGAGGCGTTCTGGAAGGTCATGGGGGTAACCTAGAAGCCCTATAGGACAGGTCATGTCCTAAAGAGAAGGCAGTCTGGAAAACATGACGACCGACACTCCCAAGAGGCTTCTGCAACTGCTCTCCCTCCTCCAGACGCCCCGCGAATGGCCCGGCGGCGAGCTGGCCGACCGCCTCGGCGTCAGCGACCGCACGGTCCGCCGCGACGTCGAGCGGCTGCGCGACCTCGGCTACCCGGTCGAGTCCACCCGCGGCACCCTCGGCGGCTACCGCCTCGTCGCGGGAAAGGCCATGCCCCCGCTGCTCCTTGAGGACGACGAGGCCGTCGCCATCGCCGTCGGCCTGCGCAGCTCCGCGGGCCATACGGTCGCGGGTCTTGCGGAGGCGTCCGTACGGGCGCTGGCGAAGCTGGAGCAGGTGCTGCCGTCGCGGCTGCGGCGGCGCGTCACGTCGCTCGGCACCGCCACCACCCCGCTGACCCGCTGGCAGGGCCCGCAGGTCGACGCCGAGGTGCTGACGGCGCTGGCCGCCGGCGTGGCGGGCGGTGAGCGGCTGCGCTTCGGCTACCGCGCGGCGGACGGCACCGAGACGAAGCGGCTCGTGGAGCCGCACGGGCTGGTCTCGGCGGGCCGGCGGTGGTACTTCGTCGCGTACGACAACGACCGTGACGACTGGCGGCTGTTCCGCGTCGACCGCATCACCCGTCCCTTCGCCACCGGCGTCCGCCCGCCGCGCCGCGAGCTGCCGGCGGCGGACGTGGCGGCGTTCGTCGAGGCCCGGATGGGCGGGGACCGGCCCCGCTACCGCGCCCGCGCGACGCTGCACGCGCCGTACAAGGACCTGGCGCGCCGGCTCGGCGACGCGGCGGCGGGTCTGGAGCGGGTGGACGAGGGGACGTGCGAGTTCGTCACGGAGGCGGACGCGCTGGACTGGCTGGCGCTGCGGCTGACCGCGCTGGGCTGCGAGTTCGAGGTGCACGAGCCGCCGGAGCTGGCGGCGTACCTGCGGGACCTCGCGGGCCGCGCGTCGCGCGCCGCGGAGGCGGCGGACACGGCGGACACGGCGGACACGGCGGACACGGCGGACGCCGCGGACACGGCGGATGCGTCAGACGCCGCCGCGTCGTCGGCATCTGACGAGGCGGGAGAGAAGGGGGAGTTGCCGGAGTAGGGGGTAGACAGGGGCGGCGCCGCGCCGTTGTGCGCTCCGCCGCCCCCGCGTCACCGCAGCCGGCGCTTCAGCGCCCGCGCCCGCCGCGCCACCCTCCGCACCGCCGGGCTGCGCGGTACGAACGCCAGCCGCTTCGGCACCCCGCCCGGCAGCCCTTCCACCGTCAGCCGGCGCCGCTTGAAGTACCGCCACGTGTCCGCGTCCAGCTCCGCCGCCAGCCACTGCTCGACCTCGGGGCGCCGCCGCGCGTAGATCCGCGGCTGCATGGTGAAGCCCACCGCCGTCAGCAGCCCGCCGAGCTTCGCCTGCGCCTCCGCCGCCGTCGGCGCCCGCCAGCCGCGCACCGCCTCCGGGTCGTCCAGCGACGGCAGCAGCACGTCGGCGATCGTGACGGGGACGCGGTTGCTGTTCTCGTACGGGGTCAGCCGGTCCAGCAGCGTGTCGGTCCCGATTCTCGCCACCGGCAGCCCGTACAGCGTCGACGCCGTCATCAGCGCCGTGGAGAACGCGCCGGCCACCAGCGCCGGGCGCAGCCGCTCGTACAGCACCTCCGCCAGCACCGGGGAGTCGAGCACCGTCAGCGACACGCCGAGGCTGCCCGCCTCCTCCTCCAGCAGCCGGGAGACCCGGGCCGGCGCCATCGGGTGCGGCTTGAACACCACGCTGCGGTGGCCCAGTCCGGCCGCCCCGCGCAGCATCCGTACGTGCAGTTCCTCTTCCTCCTCCGCCGTGAGGATCTTCAGCGCCGACAGGTACTGGCCCAGGAGGAGTGCGGGCGAGGACCCTTCGGCGGGAAGTTCGAGGTCGGTGGGGGCCGACAGTTCGGCCAGCACCTTCTTCAGCTCCTCCGTCGGCACGATCTCCGACGGGACGCCGAACTCCGTGAGCAGCATGGGCCGTACGCCCGGCAGCAGGTCGGGGTGGAGCAGCCGCTCGACGCGCGTGCCGACAAAGGAGGAGAGCTTGTTGCGGGTGGGGCCGTAGCTCATCAGGCCGTCGGCGTAGACGTGCAGGGCCGCGTCGGGGAAGAGCTGGACGAGCGCCCGCGCGGGGCTGACCTGGATCGACTCCACGACGAGCGTGAGCCGGTCGTCGCCCAGGCCCCACAGCAGCCGCAGGTGCCGCTCCCACAGGGGCACGTCCTCGGTGCGCGGCTCCCAGGAAGAGGGGTGCAGCGGGCGGATGGCGTGGTTCCAGTCCTGTACGTCGTCGAAGCGGGAGCGCAGTTGCGCGAAGCCGGCCATGGCGTCGACGGCCGGGGTGGTCTCCGGGTTCGCGGCGTTGTTGGTGAGCAGCAGGATGCGGCGGTCCGCGGCGGGGAAGAGGCCGGCGTCCAGGGCGGCGGCGAGGGTCGCGGTGCCGTAGAGGGTGGAGGCCATGAAGACCTGGGTGTGCCGGCCGGGGGCGTAGCGGATCTGCTGCGGCGCGTACGAGGACGCCGGGGCGCCGGATGAGGCGGCCATCAGGCGGACACCCCCGCCGGCACGCCCCTGCGGTGCAGCCGGCGCAGCAGTTCCGAGCGATCCGTGTCCATCGCGTCCAGGACCTCCGTGAGTACGTGCTGCGGCATGCGGCGCAGCGCGTCGGCGCTCATCTCGCGCAGTCTGCGCGCCACGGGCTTCTCGAACCGTTCGATGTTGTTCAGATGGTGCGCGATGATCGCGCAGAAGTTCCGCACCGCCTTCGGCAGCAGCAGCTCCGCGTCCCGGTCCGCCGCGGTCTCCTCGACCACCTGGTCGAAGGCGCGCAGGAAGTCGAGCTGGCGTACGTCACCGATCTGGGTGAGGGAGTTTGAAACGCCGCGGCGGTAGAAGACGCCGAGCAGCCCGACGACCGCGAACGTCCGCGCCTCGCGGTGCAGCCGCCAGATCCACGGCCGGTCCTCGGCCGTCCGCAGCCCGTCGGGGAAGTGCAGCAGGCCGTCGTCCAGGAGCCGGCGGTGGTAGATGCCGGCCCAGGCGTAGGCGTAGTCCACCGACGTCGGGTGCGTCGCCGGCAGGATCGCCGACCGCGGGTCCTGGACGACGCCGCGGCGGCCGTGCGGGACGCGGTGGATGGTGCGGGCGCGGGCGGCGCACTGCACGTGGTCGGTGCGGACGAAGTCGCAGTCCAGCTCGGCGATGGCCGCCACCAGCCGGCGGTAGTAGCCGGGGGCGAGCCAGTCGTCGCCGTCGAGGAAGGTGACGTACCGGCCGCGGGCCCGGTCGAGCCCGGTGTTGCGGGCGGTGGCCAGGCCGCCGTTGTGCGCGTGGCGTACGTACACGGCGCCCGGCAGGTGGCGCGCGGCCTGCTCCAGCAGTTCGCCGGTGCTGTCCGTCGAGCAGTCGTCGACCAGGATGAACTCGGTGCCGGGTGCCGCGTTGGCGCGCAGGCAGGCGAGCGTCTCGGGCGCGTAGTCCTGCACGTTGTAGAAGGGAACGATCACGGAGAGTTGACGCATCCAGGCGATGCTAGGCGCCGCCCCGCCCCCCGGGCTTGCACCACCCCGAAGCAGGCGTGAACGCCGGGAGGCGGAATGGTGAACGCCGTCCCTTCTCGACCGGGTTCGCCGTTCGTCGGCGTGTTGTTAACCATCTGTACGGCCGGTGTTGGGCTACCGAGCGAAATGCCTGCCTACCGTCGGCGACGTGCTCAACGACCCCCCGTCACAGCTTCGCACCGCTGTTCTA
The DNA here is from genome assembly GCF_027497195.1 of Streptomyces sp. WMMC500. Classification (NCBI taxonomy): domain Bacteria; kingdom Bacillati; phylum Actinomycetota; class Actinomycetes; order Kitasatosporales; family Streptomycetaceae; genus Streptomyces; species Streptomyces sp. WMMC500. The sequence goes on along the minus strand of NZ_CP114905.1, from coordinate 3,408,229 downwards.
GCCGACTCGGACACCCGCTGGAAATGGGGCGCGCTCACCGCTCGCCGCATGGCCCCGGAGGCGGTGCTCGACGGGTATCTGCTGCACGGCCGCGCCACGCCCACGGCCCGCCAGCTCGCCGAGGTCGGCGTGGCCGCGGAGACGATGAAGGAGGTCACGGCCGTCGAGTTCCTGGCCGCCGCCGACCCCGACCGCTACGACGTGGTGCTCCTGTCCTGCGTCGGCGGCACGGTCCAGGCCATGCTGCACGGCCTCGCCCGCGCCTGGCAGGGCGCCAGGCGCCGCCCCGCGGTCGTCACCGGCTACGTCGGCGTGGTGTACGAAAAGCTCTCCGACGGCCTCCTGCTGCGCAACGGCGCCGACATCGTGCTGGCCAACAGCCGCCAGGACGCCGAGCGCTTCCGGGCCGTCTACGAGGGCGTCGGCGCCTCGCCGAACAGCGTGGTGGAGTGCGCGCTGCCCTTCCTCGACGGCGAGCCGTACGACCCGGCCGCCGCCAGCGGCGACCGCCCGTACACCGTCGTCTTCGCCGTCCAGCCCTCCGTGCCCGACACCCGCGAGGACCGCCTCTACCTGCTGCGCCGCGCCGTCCGGCACGCCGAGCGGCACCCGGACCGCGAGGTGCTCGTCAAGCTGCGCAGCCGCCCGGGCGAGCACACGACGCACATCGAAGAGGCGCCGTACCAGAAGCTCGCCCAGAAGCTGCCCGGCGGACTGCCCAAGAACTGCAGCCTGGTCTACGGGAACATGGGCGAGGTCCTCGACCGCACCGACCTGCTCGTCACCGTCAGTTCCACCGCCGCGCTGGAGTCGCTGCACCGCGGCATCCCGACCGCCGTCCTGACCGACCTGGGCGTACGCGAGCCGCTGGGCAACCACCACTTCCTCGGCTCCGGCTGCCTCGCCTCCTGGGACGAGCTGGACGCCGGCCACCTGCCCAAGCCCGACCCCGTGTGGCTGTCCCGCCAGGGCGTCCCCGGCGCGGCCTCCGCCGAGCCGTACGACGCCGCCTTCGACCGCGCCCGGGCCCGGCTGACCACCCTGGTCGCCGACCCGCAGTTGCCGCCGCTGGCGCCGTACTACACCCCCGAGACCGCCGGCGGCTACCTGCCGCGCATCCTCGCCCGGCACGGCCTCGCCCCGACCGGCGAGCCGCTGCCGCAGGCCGCGGTCACCGCCGAGCCGGGCCCGGTGCGCCGCTGGGCGCGCACGCTGCTGCGCAAGACCGCGCGCGCCGTGTACCGGGGCGGCGTGCAGCGCATCGCGCCCCTCATCCGCCGCATGGGGGCGCTGTGAGCGACGCCGTGACCTCCCGCCCCGCCCTCCGCCGCACGGGGGCCCTGTGACTTCCCGCCCCGCCCCGCGTCAGCAAGGAGCAGTCATGTCCCAGCCCGAGTCCGCAGCCCGCGTGCTCGCGGTCATCCCCGCCCGCGGGGGGTCCAAGGGCGTCCCAGGCAAGAACCTCGCCCGGGTCGGCGGTGTGCCCCTGGTGGCCCGCGCGGTACGGCAGTGCCTCGCCGCGGAGCTGGTGACCGACGTCGTGGTCTCCACCGACGACGACACCATCGCCTCCGTCGCCCGCGAGGCCGGCGCCGAGGTCGTCCGCCGCCCCGCGGAGATCGCCGGCGACACCGCCTCCAGCGAGGCCGCGGTGCTGCACGCGCTGGACACCCACGAGGAGCGCACCGGCGCGACGATGGCCGCGGTGCTGCTGGTGCAGTGCACGAGCCCGTTCCTGACCGGCGCCGACATCGACGGCGTCACCCGCGCGGTGCTCGACGAGGGCGCGGACAGCGCCCTGACGGTGGCGCCGTTCCACGGGTTCATCTGGCGGGACGAGGCCGACGAGGCGGAGACCGCCGCCGTCGCCGAGACCCCCGCGGCGGCGAAGACCCCGGCCGTCGCGGAGGCGACCGCCGTGGCCAAGGCCGCGGCGACGGGCGCCGCGCCGACGAAGGCCGCGCCGACGAAGGTCGCCCCGGCCGTCGAAGCCGCCCCCGCCCAGGGCTACGGCGTCAACCACGACAAGTCGTACCGCCCCCGCCGCCAGGACCGCCCGCAGGACCTGCTGGAGACCGGCGCCGCGTACGCCATGCGCACCCCCGGCTTCCGCGAGCACCGCCACCGCTTCTTCGGCCGCACCGCCCCGGTGCGTACCGACGCGGCCCGCGTCCTGGAGGTCGACGAGCCGGACGACCTGACCCGCGCCCGCGCGCTGGCCCCCCTGCTCGACGTGCCGGGACCGGGCTCGCTGCCCACCCGCCGCGACGTCGACGCCATCGTCCTCGACTTCGACGGCACCCAGACCGACGACCGCGTCTACATCGACGCCGACGGCCGCGAGCTGGTCGCCGTCCACCGCGGCGACGGCCTCGGCATCGCCGCGCTGCGCCGCGCCGAGCTGAAGCTGCTCATCCTTTCCACGGAACAGAACCCGGTCGTCGCCGCGCGGGCACGCAAACTTCACCTCCCCGTTCTGCACGGGGTCGACCGTAAGGACATCGCACTGAAGAAGTGGTGCGAGGAGGAGGGCATCGCGCCCGAGCGGGTGCTCTACGTCGGTAACGACGTGAACGACCTGCCGTGCTTCGGCCTCGTCGGCTGGCCCGTCGCGGTCGCCGGCGCCCACGCGATCGTGCGGGACGCGGCGCGTGCGGTGACGTCCACCCCCGGAGGCGACGGAGCGATCCGCGAGATCGCCTCGTGGATCCTCGGTCCCTCCCTGTAGCCCGATCCCTCCCCGCGGAGGGTCTCCCCTGGAGAGTAAGGAACAGATCTGCATGAGCTCCACCCAGCGTTTCCGCACCTTTGGCGACCGCGTCGTCGGCCCCGGCCGGCCGGTGTACGTCACGGGTGAGATCGGCATCAACCACAACGGCGACCTCGACAACGCCATGGCGCTGATCGACGCCGCCGTCGAGGCGGGCTGCGACGCGGTGAAGTTCCAGAAGCGCACGCCCGAGATCTGCACCCCGCGCGATCAGTGGGACATCGAGCGCGACACGCCCTGGGGCCGGATGACGTACATCGACTACCGGCACCGCGTCGAGTTCGGCGAGGAGGAGTACCGGGCGATCGACGCGCACTGCAAGGAGCGCGGCATCCACTGGTTCGCCTCCCCCTGGGACACCGAGGCCGTCGCCTTCCTGGAGAAGTTCGACGTGCCCGCGCACAAGGTCGCCTCCGCCTCGCTGACCGACGACGAGCTGCTGCGCGCCATGCGCGCCACCGGCCGCACGGTCGTGCTGTCCACCGGCATGTCGACCCCGAAGCAGATCCGGCACGCGGTGGAGGTGCTGGGCAGTGACAACATTCTGCTCTGCCACGCCACCAGCACGTACCCGGCGAAGGCCGAGGAGCTCAACCTGCGCATGATCCACACGCTGCAGGCCGAGTTCCCGAACGTGCCGATCGGCTACTCCGGCCACGAGACGGGCCTGCAGACCTCGCTCGCCGCGGTCGCCCTGGGCGCCGTCTTCGTCGAGCGGCACATCACGCTGGACCGCGCGATGTGGGGCTCGGACCAGGCCGCCTCGGTCGAGCCGCAGGGCCTGGCGCGGCTGGTGCGCGACATCCGCGTGGTCGAGGAGTCCCTCGGCGACGGCGTGAAGAAGGTCTACGACAGCGAGCTGGCGCCGATGAAGAAGCTGCGCCGGGTCAAGGGAGTCGTCGCGGAGGCCGCCGAGTCGGCCGACGGGACGGGAACCGAGAAGGAGCCGGTCGGGGTATGACCGAAGACGCCGGCGGCACGACCGTCGCCCTGGTGGAGAGCCCGGTCCAGTTGCTCAACGTGCTGGAGTGGGCCTACCAGGGCGGAACCGTCATACCTCTGACGGTGGTCGTGCTGCCCCCCACCGAGCCGCTCTCGCGCGGCCAGTTGCGCCGGATGGCGGAGCTGGCGATGGACGACGGCTTGGAAGTCCGCTGGCAGGAGGCGCGCGGCGGCGCAGGGCCGCTGCGCACCATGACGAGCCTGGCCCGCCCGCTGCGGCGGGCCCGCCGGGTGGTGCTGGGCGATCCGTTCTCGCGGTACGTGCAGACGCTGCTGACCGTCGTCAAGGCGCGGGAGGTCGTCGTCGTGGACGACGGCACGGCGACGATGGAGTTCACGGCGCAACTGTCGCGCGGGGAGCGGTTCGTCCGCTGGCACCGCAGCGGGCGCGGCGGTGGGGCGCGGGCGATGCTGTTCGCGCCGATCGCGAGCACGGCGCGGCGGCGGCTGACGCCGTCGGAGGGCTCGTCGTCGGGTACGCAGGTGGAGGTGTTCACCTCGATGCCCGTGGTGGACCCGCCGCCCGGGCTGAAGGTGACGGCGAACGAGTTCGCCTGGACCCGCTCCCGCTTCGGCCCGCCGAGCGTCGGCACGGCGACCGACCTGGTCGGTACGTCTCTGGTGGAGACGGGCGTGGTGGACCACGACCGGTACCTGGAGGCGGTGGCGTCGCTCACCAAGGCGTACGGCGCCACACGCTACTTCGCGCACCGCAGGGAGCGGGCCGACAAGCTCCACCAGCTCCACCTGCACACCGGCCTGGAGATCGTCCGCCCCGACCTGCCGCTGGAGATCATCGCCCGCCGCGGCCCCATCGGCCGCACGATCGTCAGCTTCCCGTCGACGGTGGTGCACACGCTGCCGCTGGCGCTGGCCGGTACGGGCGTGAAGGTGGCGGTCTGCGAGGTCGACGCGACCTGGCTGACGGAGACGGCGTCGCCGCGGGCGCAGGGCTTCCTGTCGTCCGTGGCGGGGGCGGCCCGGGAGCGGCGCGGGGTCGACGGGCTGCCGGTGGGGCCGGCGACGGCGACGGGGTGGTCGGGGGCACCGGCGGCGTCGGTGTGAGAGGCCCCGGGGCTACGGGGAGTGGTCGCACGGTCGCGTGAGCGCCGCAGTTTACCCACGGCGCACGCCGGTCATGCACCCGCGGGGCTGAAATTTTGTTGATCCCTTCTCGGTAGCCCCGGTGATCCCCGTACGCTGCACAGTGTGAACCGACTGATGTCCCGTGACGCAGAGCCCGAGTCCGGTCCCGACGCGCTGCTGCCCGGAGGGCTCCCGGCGGCGCTGAACGCCGAACTCATCGCGTTCCGGCGGGACTTGCACATGCACCCGGAGCTGGGCAACCAGGAGTTCCGTACCACCGCCGCGCTCAAGGAGCGGCTGGAGCAGGAGGGCCTCGCCCCGCGCGTGCTCCCGGCGGGCACCGGGCTGATCTGCGACATCGGCGTGGACCCGGACGGCCCGCCGCCCGGCCCGATGCTCGCGCTGCGCGCGGACATCGACGCGCTGCCGATCCCGGACACCAAGACGGTGCCGTACCGCTCCGCCGTCCCCGACCGCGCCCACGCCTGCGGCCACGACGTCCACACGGTGGTCGTCCTGGGCGCGGGCATCGTCCTCGCCGGCCTGGCCCGCGAGGGCCTGCTGCCGCAGCCGGTACGGCTGATCTTCCAGCCCGCCGAGGAGGTGCTGCCCGGCGGCGCCACCGACGCGATCGAAGCCGGGGTGCTGGAGGGCGTGGGCCGGATCATCGGCGTGCACTGCGACCCGCGGGTGGACGTGGGCCGCATCGGCCTGCGCCAGGGCGCCATCACGTCCGCCTGCGACCGCCTCGAGATCTCCCTCGACGGCCCCGGCGGCCACACCGCGCGCCCTCACCTGACCACCGACCTGGTCACGGCGGCCGCCCGCGTGGCCACCGACGTCCCGGCCCTCCTCGGCCGCCGCGTGGACGCCCGCGCCGGCCTGGCGGTCACCTTCGGCCGCCTCCACGTCGGCCACGCCTGCAACGTCGTCCCCCAGCACGCGGAGCTGTCCGGCACGGTCCGCTGCCTCGACCTGGACACCTGGCGCCGCGCCCCGGACCTGGTTCACGCGGCGGTCGACGAGGTCGCGTCCATGCACCGCGCGAAGTCCGCCATCACGTACGTCCGCGGCGTCCCGCCGGTGGTCAACGAACCGGCGATGACGGCGTTGCTGGCGAACGCGATGACGGCGCGGCGGGGCGTGCAGGCGGTGGAGACGACGGAACAGAGCCTGGGCGGGGAGGACTTCTCCTGGTACCTGGAGCACGTCCCGGGCGCGCTGGCGCGGTTGGGCGTGCGGGCAGTGGGCGAGACGGGGCTGCCGCGGGACCTGCACCAGGGGGACTTCGACGTGGACGAGGGCGCGATCCAGGTGGGAGTGGAACTCTTCACGGCGGCGGCACTGCTGGACGCGAGCACGGTGGACTGACAAGAGTTCCTCCCTCCGGCGTCGGTAGACCTCAACAGCGGTTGAAGTTGCAGGATCGTGCCGACGACGACCGCCGACATGCCGCGGCCGTCACAAGGTGAGGAGTTGCCGTGAGCAACACACAGACGGTCCTTGTCATCGGCGCAACAGGAAACCAGGGCGGCGCCACCGCACGAGAGTTGCTCGCGCGCGGCCGGCAGGTCCGGGCTCTGGTACGCGACCCGGACAAGCCCGAGGCCCGGGAGCTGGCGGACCGGGGGGCCGAACTCGTCCGGGGCGACATGGACGACGCGGCGTCGCTGCGCCGCGCGATGGCCGGCGTCCACGGCGTGTTCAGTGTGCAGGCGCTGGCGTACGAACCGGAGACCCTGGCCGCAGAGGTCCGGCAGGGCAAGGCGGTCGCGGACGCGGCGAAGGAGGCGGGGATCCGGCACTTCGTATACAGCTCCGTGGGCGGCGCCGAACGCGAGACCGGGATCGACCACTTCGAGAGCAAGGCCGAGATCGAGCGGCACATCCTGGCACTCCAGTTGCCCGCCACCGTGCTGCGGCCTGTGTTCTTCATGAACAATCTGCTGCACTACGCGGACGCCGCGGGCGAACGTCTCATGGAGCTCCCCGTCAAGCCGGACAAGCCGATGCAGATGATCGCGAGCGACGACATCGGGTTCTTCGCCGCGGCGGCCTTCGACGACCCGGAACACTACGTCGGCCGCCAGATCGAGCTGGCCGGCGACGAGATCACCTTCCCCGAGGTGGCGGAGGTCTACGAGCGGGTCACGGGCGTCGCCACGCGGTTCACGGCCCTGCCGATCGAAGAGCGCATGTTCGAGTGGTTCGCGGAAGACGGCTACCAGGCGGACATCCACGCGCTGCGGCAGGTGCATCCCGCCCTCATGACGTTCGAGGAATTCCTCTCCGGGCGGCTCGGGGCACTTACTGCCTGATCCCACCTGCTACGGCCCCCCGCGAACGCCGCCGAGACAAACTCGCGGTAACACCCCGTACGAACCGGTGCGAACTACCCGCCCACTGGCAGAACAGACCGCCTGACCGGGCCTCGCTGTCCGATCGCTTCGTCGGCTCATCGAAGCGACCCCCGGCCCCCGACCCCCGGCCCTCAGAGCTCATACGGGCCGCCCCGGAAGTACATACTCCGGTGCGGTCGGGGACGGTCGCCGTGACCGTGCGCGGCCCCCGCCCCTTCCCGCACGCCGGCTAGAACGCGTTCACCGGCTCATACGCCCCCCACACCCCCCGCAGCGCGTCGCACACCTCGCCCACCGTCGCCCGCGCCGCCAGCGCACGCTTCATCGGGTACAGCACGTTCGCCGTCCCCTCCGCCGCCGTCGTCAGCTCCGCCAGGGCCGCCTCCACCGCCCCCCGGTCGCGCTCCGCGCGCAGCCGCGCCAGCCGTTCCACCTGCCGCTTCTCGATCCCCGGGTCGACGCGCAGCGGCTCGTACGGGTCCTCCTCCGCCAACTGGTAGCGGTTGACGCCCACCACGACCCGTTCGCCGGCCTCCGTCTCCTGCGCGATCCGGTACGCGCTGCGCTCGATCTCGCCCTTCTGGAAGCCGTTCTCGATCGCGCTGACCGCGCCGCCCTGGTCCTCGACCCGCTGCATCAGCTCCACCGCCGCCGCCTCCAGCTCGTCGGTCATCGTCTCCACCACGTACGACCCGGCGAAGGGGTCGACGGTCGCGGTCACGTCCGTCTCGTACGCCAGCACCTGCTGGGTCCGCAGCGCGAGGCGCGCCGACTTGTCGGTGGGCAGCGCGATGGCCTCGTCGAAGGCGTTGGTGTGCAGCGACTGCGTGCCGCCGAGGACCGCCGCCAGCGCCTGGACCGTGACGCGGGCCAGGTTCACCTCGGGCTGCTGGGCGGTGAGCTGGACGCCGGCGGTCTGGGTGTGGAAGCGGAGCATCAGCGACTTGGGGTTGCGCGCGCCGAACTCCTCGCGCATCACCCGCGCCCAGATGCGGCGCGCGGCGCGGAACTTGGCGACCTCCTCCAGGATCGTGGTGCGGGAGACGAAGAAGAACGACACCCTGGGCGCGAAGTCGTCCACGTCCATGCCCGCGGCGACGGCGGTGCGCACGTACTCGATGCCGTCCGCCAGCGTGAACGCGACCTCCTGCGCGGGTGAGGCGCCCGCCTCCGCCATGTGGTAGCCGGAGACCGAGATGGTGTTCCACCTCGGGATCTCGGCGCGGCAGTAGGCGAAGATGTCGGCGATCAGCCGCAGCGACGGCTTCGGCGGGAAGATGTACGTGCCGCGCGCGATGTACTCCTTCAGCACGTCGTTCTGGATCGTGCCGGTGAGCCGTGCGGCCGGGACGCCCTGTTCCTCGGCGACGAGCTGGTAGAGCAGGAGCAGCAGCGCGGCCGGGGCGTTGATCGTCATCGACGTGGACACCTCGTCCAGCGGAATGCCGTCGAAGAGCACCCGCATGTCGTCGATCGAGTCGATGGCGACGCCGACCTTGCCGACCTCGCCGTGCGCGAGGACCGCGTCGGAGTCGTGGCCCATCTGCGTCGGCAGGTCGAAGGCGACGGACAGGCCCGCCGTGCCGTGGGCGATCAGGTCGCGGTAGCGGGCGTTGGACTCGGCGGCGGTGCCGAAGCCCGCGTACTGGCGCATCGTCCACGGCCGGCCCGTGTACATCGTCGGGTGGACGCCGCGGGTGTACGGGTACGCGCCGGGCTCTCCGAGCCGCACCTCGGGTTGCCAGCCGGCCAGGGCCTCCGGCCCGTACACGGGCTCGATGGGCAGACCCGACTCCGAGTGGCGTGCCATGTGCTCCCAGCCTTTCCCGGCCCTCCGCCTCTGCACGGACCGTAGCCACGAGCGTACGCTCCGCCGGTGACAACCGGCCGCGACCTCGCCCCGTCACCGGCCTCGGCCCTCACCCTCCGCGCCGCCTACCCCGCGCGCCGGTACCCCCACAGCTCCGCCAGCTCCGCCAGCCGCCCCGTCAGCCCGGCGTCGTGATCCCCGGCGCGCGCGGGCTGGATGCGGCCCGACTTGATGTTGCTGCTCCAGTCGCCCAGGTGCGGGCGGAAGGTGCCGTGGTCGTGCGCGCCGTAGTCGAGCATCTCCGGCGCCCACTCGACGCCGAGGAACTCGCAGATGCCGCGGGCGGTCCCGGCCGGCTCGGCGGTCAGGTCCTCGTAGCGCAGTACGTGCCCCGCCGCGCCCAGCCCCGTCCGGGCCGCCTCCAGGGCCTCGCCGTAGTCGAGGACCTCGGCGTGGATGGCGTCGAGGTCGGGCTCCTTGCGCCGGTTGACAAGGGAGGAGACGACGGCGCCGGGGTGGCGGAGCAGGACGAGGAAGCGGGCGTCGGGCCAGCAGTCGGCGAGCCGGTCGCGGATGAGGGCGTTGGCGGGGGTCTTGTCGACGATGACCCGCTTGCCGCTGCGCTCCAGCTCCATGTGCAGCACGCGGTCCCACAGCAGGTGTTCCAGCTCGCGGCGGTCCAGCTCCAGGCCCTCCATGGCCTTGGCGCTGTACGGGCGGGTCAGCTCGACGCGCAGGGTGCGCAGGTGCATCTCGTGCGGGGCGCGGATCTCGGGGTGGCTGTTGAGGAGGACGCGCAGCAGGGTGGAGCCGGAGCGCACGGAGGAGAGCACGAAGACCGGGGACGGGACGAGGCGCGGGGCGCGGGGGGCCCGGTACGCCTCCGGCCGGGCCTTGGCGCGCGGGGGCGCGGGGGAGGGCCGGGGGGCGCGCCGGCGCGGGCCGAGCGCCTGCGCCATCAGCCTGCCCCGCCGCCTGAGTCCCTTGCCGACGGTGTTCATGCGCATCCAACCCTCCTGGCGGCCCTCACGGTCTGCCCGGCGGCACAGCGCCGGGCGGCGGGTCATTCCAGGGGATCGTGGCAAACGCAAGGTGTCCGGCGGGCAACGGCACGCTACGGGTTCCGTCCCGGCCGTGGCGGGGGAGATTATTGTTCGATGTCTTACGGGAGGGAACCGGGGGGATGGGCGAATTGCGTCCAGCACATATGAGCGTCTACAGGAAACTTCGTTCGATGCGCGTGGCCGTCGCGCTCGCGGCCGCCGGCGCGGCGCTCGCGGCGGGCTGTTCGGCCTCTGCGGACGCCGCCGGCGGCGGGGGCGGTTCGGCGTCGCCGTCGTCAACCGCGCCGACGCGATCGGAGCAGCCGGAGTCCTCGGCCACGCCGGAGGCGGAGCCGACGGAGAAGAAGCCGGAGACCAAGCCGGCGGAGAAGCCGAAGGCCGAGGCGTCCGCCTCGAAGACCCCGACCGAGGAGCCGACGCCGGAGGGCCCCGAGGTGCTGATGGCCGTGGGCGACGAGAGCGAGCAGGTACGGGAGCTCCAGGCCCGGCTGCGCGCGGAGGGCGTCTTCGGCCAGAGCCCCACCGCGTACTACGGGCCGATCACCGCCGACGCCGTCTCGGCGTTCCAGGAGGACCGCGGCCTGCCGCGCACCGGAGAGACGGACGTCGTCACGTGGGAACGGCTGCTGGCCCGTACGGACGAGCCGACGCACGACGAGCTGTACCCGCCGACGTCGCAGGCCATGGAGAAGCCCGATCCGCGCTGCACCGAGGGGCGGGTGCTGTGCGTGAGCAAGCGCAGCGACTCCCTGCGGTGGATGAAGGACGGCGAGGTGCTGGCGGCGATGGACGTGCGCTTCGGGTCGCAGTACACGCCGACCCGCGAGGGCGTGTTCGAGGTCTTTCTCAAGAGCCGGCACCACGTCTCGACCCTCTACGACACCCCCATGCCGTACGCGATGTTCTTCAGCGGGGGCCAGGCCGTGCACTACTCCGCGGACTTCGCCGCCACCGGCTACGCCGGCGCGTCGCACGGCTGCGTGAACGTCCGGGACGAGGCGAAGATCGCGAAGCTCTTCGGTGAGGTCCGCGTCGGCGACAAGGTGGTCGTCTACGGCTGAGCGCGCGCGGCGCGTACGGCGTCCGCCCTGCGGTACGTGCCGTGTGCAGCGGGCTGAGCTGTGGTTGTGACACTTTCTCCGCCGACGACGCTGTAAGTGATGTGCCGACTGGTCATCGGCCCAGCGCTCGGCCGGGGTTCCCCCCGTACCTGCGGCTCAGCGCATATGGCGCGGGCGGGTTGCGTTCCCCCAGCACCGCCCGCGCCACTCCTCCTCCCGGCGCTCCTCTTCCCGCCGGCTTCCGGATCCCGTACGCCAGGACGCGTACCGCAGCGTGCGTACGGAAGCGTGCGCACGGGCTCGCGTACGGGCTTGCGAACCGCGCAGTGCGCCCACCGCACCTCTCACGCGCCCAGGCCCAGCTTCGCCTGCTCCTCCGCGCCCGCCGCCGGTCCGCGGCCCTCGGCCGCCGCGGGGGCCGCGAGCTCCAGGCTCCGCTCCCGCCAGGACGCCGACGTCACCAGCTCGGCGAGCTGCCGCAGCCCGCGGTGGGCGGCGGTACGCACCGCGCCCGGCCGCTTGCCCAGCACCGCCCCGGCGTCGGTGGCGCGCATCCCCGCCACCGTGCGCAGCAGCACCGCCTCCGCCTGGTCGCGCGGCAGCGTGGAGATGAGCCCGAGGACCTGCCGGGTGCCCAGGGACTCCAGCGCGTGTTCCTCGGCCGCGCGCTCCGCGGGCAGGTTGTGGATGCCCTCGTCGAGCAGCACGCCCTGCGGGCGGCGGCGTTCGCGGCGCAGCAGGTCGAGCGCGCGGCGCCGGGCGACCGTGACCGTCCAGCCGCGGAACGACGAGCCGTCGCCGCGGAACCGGCCCAGGTCGCGCGCGATCACCAGCCAGGCGTCGGCCGCCACGTCCTCGGCGTCGTCGCCGACCACGCCGCGCAGATACGCCAGCAGCACCGGCTGCAGCCGCCGGTACAGCGCCGTGAACGCGGCCTCGTCGCCGTTCTGCGCCCGGTGGACCAGAGGTTGCAGGTCCTGGTCCGCACCTTTGTCTCCCGGCGCCGCACCTGCGGCAGCCGGGCTGTCGTGTTCCCCCACCTTGTGAGCCTCGTGTTCGGCCTGCGGCACTGTGCACCGTGCCCGCGCCCCCGCGCGCTCTCCGTCAGGCCGCTGCCCCAGCCACACCCGGAATCGAACAGAACAGTGCAACAATGCCAGACATCATGGACCTTTGACGTGAGCACCCCCACATTTATCCCGTACGGGCATGTGACGGTCTCGTGCACACCCGGTCTGTTCCGGGCGAAAACCGGCAAAAGGGCGGCTCTGTGCGTGTGTTGGGGGGAGGCGGCGCCGCGTCAGCCGGCGCCGGACTCCTCCGGCTCCGGGAGGGAGGCGGTCGCGGTGGCCGAGGGCGCGGGGGACTCCGAGATGTTCGCGCTGGGGTTCGGCTTCGGGCCGTTCTGCGGCGGGCCCTCGCTGCCGCCGCTCTCACTGCCCCCGTCGGTCTCGCCGCCGGTGTCCCCGCCGGAGCCGTCGGAGCCGTCGGTCTCGCCGCCCGGGTCGGTCGTGCCCGGGTCGGTCGGGGACGGGCTCGGGCTGGTCGGCTCCTCGGTGTCGCCGCCCGTGCTGCCCTCCGAGCCGCCCGTGCCGCCGCCGGTCGCGCCGCCCGGCGTGCCGACGCTCGTGCCCAGCCGGTTCGAGCAGTACGACGCCATGGCCTCGGGGGAGCCGGCCGCCTGCTCCAGCACGCGCAGCCGTCCCTGGCCCGGCATCGGGCCCGTACCGGCCTGAGCGGCGAGGTAGTCGCGGCACAGCTCGTCGAGCACGGAGTCCGCGTCCGCCATGTTCGGCGGCTCGTTGCCCCGTACGTCGCCGATGACGCCGCGGCCCGGCAGGTCCGGGTCCGTACCGTTGCCCTGGCCCTTGGTGTCCTTGCCGTCCTTGCCCGCGTCCTTGTCCTTGCCGTGCCCGTCCGACCCCTTGCCGCCCTCCGCGGCCGAGCCGTCCTTCCCTTCGCCGCCGGGGGTATCGGCCGACGACGTGACGCCCACGCTCGGCGACCTGTTGCCACCGGTGTCCTGGATGAACGACGGTGCCGGCAGCACCCCCGTGCTGGAGGCCACCGCGACCCCGCCCAGCGCGCACGCCGCCACCGCGCCCGCCACGCTCACCCGCAGCGACCGCAGTCGCCGCACGACGCCGGAACGGAGCCGCCTGCGGCGCCCGTCGAAGGGTGACTCGGCGGCGAACTCCGCGGCCGACGCCCGGCTCGTGCTCTCCTGCGCCGCCCGGAACGCCGCCAGTGCGGCCTGCTCCCCGGGCATCTGGCCGTTGGCACCGGGGTGACCGGACTCCGCCACCCGCGCCAGCACGGCGGCCAGCCGCTCGGCGGCGGCCCGGTCCTCCGGCGACCAGCGCTTACGCCGTCGCCGGCCACCGCCGTCCGCGAAGTCGAGCGGCTCGCCGCGAAGCAGTCGCTCCGCGACGTCCTCGTCGAGCCAGCCGTACCGGTCGTCCACCATCACATTTCCTTAAGCGTCCGCGCGGCTGATTGCGTCACACCGCCAGGCTGCTGCCCTTCCCCGGGCGGAACGTCCCCCTCTTCCTGCGGCTGCTCGATCAGCGCGGTCAACTGCTTGAGGCCGCGGTGCGCCGCCGTACGCACCGCGCCCGGGCTCTTACCCAGAACCTCGGCGGTGCGCTTGGCGTCCAGTCCCATGATCACGCGCAGCACCACGACTTCGGCGTAATCGCGGGGAAGCCGCGCGATGAAGGCCATCGTGCGGCCCGTGCCGAGCGCCTCGATCGCCTCCTCCGCGGTGTCCGAGTCCGCGGGCCGGTCGGCGAGCTGGCTCTCGTCGCCGCCGGCGACGGGCCTGCGCGAGCGCATCCGCACGTGGTCGAGCGCGCGGTTGCGCGCTATGCGGGCCGCCCAGCCGCGGAAGCGGTCGGCGTCCCCGGTGAACGAACCGAGGTCGCGGGCGATCTGCAGCCACGCCTCGGAGGTCACGTCCTCGGCGTCGCCGTCGCCGACGAGGCTGCGCACGTATCCGAGCAGGCGAGGGTGCACCGTCCGGAACACGATGCGGAACGCTGCCTCGTCACCGCGCTGGGCAGCGTGCACCGCGCCGGACAGCGCGGCGTCTTCCGCGTATTCCCCCTGCACGGTGGTCAGTCGGTCCGTGGCGCAAGGAGACGCGGTACACCCGGATACATCTGCGGAGCACCCCCGGATCTGGGCGGACCGTTGAGCGAGTAGTCGAACGAATGTCTGTGCGCCTAGTCGGCGCGAAGTTACGCTACGGCGGCGGCGGTCCCTGCGCAACACACCCGGCCTCTCACCACACGACCGCATGAGGCACCGGCGGTGACTCGACGGGCGCCGTACCGTGGCGCGGGGGTGGCCCGGGGGTGGCGCAGGGGTGGTTCTGCCGGGGGCAGGGCGCGGCCGGACCGTGGCCGGCGGGGGCGGCGGGGCCGCGGAGAAGGGCCGCCCGCACGACCGCCCGCGCCCGCGGACGGGGTGCTGTGACATTTCCGGGCCCGCTGGCGCTGAGTATTACAGCGGGCCCGAACGGGGCACCCGCACCTGAGGCCGACGGCCGGAGCAGCTCCTGTGGGGGGTAGCGGCTCCGGCCGTCTTCTTTGTACGGATCAGGGTGGTACTGACACGTTTTCGACCCAGGCGGCGCTGTACGTGTGTCAAGCGTGAGCGAACCGAAGGGGCGGAATGTGAGTCCGCGTAGATCCCATGCGTACCGGCCGCTGAGCCTGCGCAGACGTGCCTGGCTGACCCTGGGCGCGGTCGTCCTCGGCGGCGCCGGCGTGGTCACCGTCGCCGTGGCCGACCCCGGCTCCGGCTCCGCGGACCCGGCGGCCGGACTGGAGCCGCGGAAGCCGGCTGTCCACGGCATCGACCTGGCCGGCGACGGCGCCCGGCAGGAGGTCGACAGGACCTCGACCGAGCGGTTCTCGATGGTCGGCGTCTCCTGGAGCAACGAGCGCCGCGACCTCGGCGGCGCCGCCGAGGTGCGCACGCGCTCGGCCGAGACCGGCGCGTGGAGCGGCTGGCGCACCCTGGACACCGAGGCGGGCTCCGCGGCCGACGACCTGACCGCCGGCATGCGCGGCGGCACCGAGCCGCTGTGGGTCGGCCCTTCGGACGGCGTGGAGGCGCGGGTCGTACGCGCGGACGGCACGAGCACGCCGCTGCCGGCCGGCATGGAGGTCGCGCTCGTCGACCCGGGGGTCACGCAGGAGGAGGCCGAGGAGGCCGAGGCCGCCGGCGTCGGCACGGCGGCCGGTACGGAGACGGCGCCGGTCGCGCAGGCCGCGGGTGCGGTGCCGGGAGGGCCGGAGTCGGCCCCCGGTTCGTCCGCGTACGCCGCCGACATGGCGCCCGCCGCCGCGGTCACCCAGGCCGACCCCGGCCCGGCGCCCGACTCGCCGGTCACCCCGCCGCCGGTGATCCGCCGCGCCGCCTGGGGTGCCGACGAGTCGCTGGCCAAGCCGCCGACGTACAACCCGGACGGCATCAAGGCCGCGTTCGTGCACCACACCGCCGAGGCCGTGAACTACACGTGCGCCCAGTCCGCCGCCATGGTCCGCTCGATCTTCCTGTACCACGTGGGCACCAACGGCTGGGACGACGTCGGCTACAACTTCTTCGTCGACAAGTGCGGCCGCATCTTCGAGGGCGCCGCCGGCGGCATCGACCAGCCGGTCCTCGGCGCGCACACGAAGCACTTCAACAGCCACTCCACCGGCATCGCCGTCCTCGGCGACTACCACACCCACAGCCACCCCTCCCAGCCCGCTCTCGAAGCCGTCGCGCGCATCGCGGCCTGGAAGCTCGGCCAGTACGACGTGAGCCCCACCGGCAGCACGTCGCTGACGCCGCTGAAGCTCGACGCGGACGACAACTTCGTCCCCGCCGGCGACCCGAAGACCATCAAGAACATCTCCGGTCACAAGGACGGCCGGTTCCGTCCCTTCGGCGCGGCCGAGGACGTCAACGTCACCGCCTGCCCCGGCGACCGGCTATACCCCAAGCTGGGTCACGTCCGCGCGCTGGCCGCCGCCCCCGGCGCCTCGCACGCCCTGCCCACCCGGGACGTCAACGGCGACGGCCGCGGCGACCTCGTCGCCGGCGTCCCGCGCGCCAACGGCGGCGGGCAGACCGGCTCCGGCGCGGTGTTCGTCGTCCCCGGCGGCGAGAACGGCCCGGTGGCGAGCGCGAAGCGCAGCATCACCCAGAACAGCGCCGGCGTGCCCGGCACGGCCGCCGCAGGGGACGCCTGGGGCACCGACACCGAGTGGGGCGACGTCAACAACGACGGCATCGCCGACCTCCTCGTCGGCGCCCCGAACAAGAACGACGCCACCGGGCACGCCGACGCCGGCGTGATCACCGTCCTGTACGGCCCGGGGCTCGACTCCGGCCGCAACCTCGTCCTCGGCGACGGCTTCCATCCGACCGGCGCCAAGTTCGGCTCGGCGGTCGCCGCCGGCGACTTCGACGGCGACGGCCGCGACGAGGTGCTCGGCGTCGGCGCCGAGGCGTGGGCCACGCACGACCTGAACGGCAACGGCCGCGAGGGCTCGTTCCCGTACGAGAAGGTGGCCTACCAGGACGCCGCGGTGGGCGACTTCAACCGCGACGGCTACGACGACGCCGCGATCACCTACCGCGACCCGAGCGGCAAGGCGCGCCTCGACGTGCTGCGCGGCACGTCGGTCGGGCTGGACGTCACCGCGAACCTCGGCGTGCCGGGCGGCCGGTCGGTGGCCACCGGGGACGTCACCGGCGACGGCTACGCCGACCTCGTCGTCGGCCAGCCCTTCGTGGGCGAGTCGGCGGCGAACGCGGGCGGTCAGGTCACGCTGCTCAAGGGCGGCGCGAACGGGCTGACGACCGCCGGCAAGCAGATCGTCCACCAGGCGACCGGCTCGGTGCCGGGCGCGTCCGAGGCGGGCGACGCCATGGGCTTCTCGGTCGCGGTCGGCGACGTGGACGCCAACGGCTACGCCGACGTGCTCGCCGGGGTCTACCGCGAGGACATGACCCGCGACGGGGCCAACCGCGCCGACGCCGGCACGTCCCTGCTGCTGCGCGGCGGCTCCGGAGGGCTGTCGACGGCGTCCGGGTCGCCGAAGGCGTACCACCAGGACACCACCGGCATCAGCGGGGTCAGCGAGAAGGGCGACCGGCTCGGCTCGTCGGCGGTGCTGGCCGATCTGTCCGGGTACGGGCGGGCGGACGTCGTCATCGGCGTGATCGGCGAGGACGCCTACGACGGCACCCTGCTGCAACTCGACAGCGGCAGCCAGGGGGTGTCGGCGTCGGGGGCGGTGTACTACGGCAAGTCCGCGCTGGGCACGCCCACCGCCGGCCGGCTGGGCATCGAGCTGGCGCCGTGAGGCGCTGACCGGTTCGCAGGCCGGAGGGCCCGTCCCCGGTGGGGCGGGCCCTCCGGCGCGCGTGCGGGCGGCGGTTGCCCGTTCGGTACGCGCGCCCCTCAGCTCCCGCCGTCCGTCACCCGGCGCGCCAGGTCCGCGAACTCCCCCCACGTGAGCCGCGGCTCGCGCGGATCCCACACCTTCTGCGCCAGCGCCGCCAGCGGCAGCCTGATGCCCTCCGCCACCTGCCGCGGCGTCTGGGCGTCCGCGAGGTCGCCCCATACCGCGAACCGGGCGCCCAGCACCTTCTCCGGGCCCGCCAGCCGCTCCGGCACCGGCCGGGTGCCGCGCAGCACCGCGGGGGTCCACTCCTCGTAGATCCGCTTCCCCGTGGGGTACGTGAACTCGTTGGGCTCGCCGAGGACGTAGTACAGGTACTCGTCGTTGAGGTTGACCACCGGGCGCCCCTCCTCCAGGAACTCCCGCGGTTCGCGCGCGAACGCCTCCTTGCCCGTCCAGTACTCGACCTCCCGGTCCCGGTCAGGGCGGACCCTCGCGCCCGGTATGAAGCCGTCGTTCCACGCCTTGACCTTCTTGCCCTGCTTCTTGACCGTGTCCGCCCGCGCGTTCAGCCAGGAGGCGTTGAGGTCGGCGACGCCGGCGCCGGCGCCGTGGCGTTCGCGGGCGGCGGCGGCCAGGTTCGGGTACCGGGCCTCGGGGTCGCTCGACATCAGCGCGACGTACTCGTCGCCTCCGATGTGCATGTACGGGCCGGGGAAGAGCCGCGCGTACTCCGTCAGCAGGTCGTCCACGAGCCGGGCCGCGCGGGGCTTGGAGATGTCGATCGCACCCTCCACCGGGCTGCCCTCCGCGGTCTTCAGTTGCAGGTCCGGGTGGGCGGCGAGGACGGCGCCGAGGTGGCCGGGGGAGTCGATCTCGGGGATGACGGTGATGTGGTGGTCGGCGGCGAGCGCGATGAGGTCCTCGACCTGCGCCTTGGTGAGGTGCGGGTCGGAGACCACCTCGGGGTGGCTGTCGCTCTCGACGCGGAACGCCTGGTCGTCGGAGAGGTGCAGGTGGAGCTGGTTGAGCTTGAGGTCGGCCATCTCCCGGATGCGGTCGGCCAGCCACGCGGCGCTGTAGTGCTTCCGGGCGATGTCGACCATGAGGCCGCGCTGGGGACGGTCGGGGCGGTCGTCGATGCGGCCGGGCGGTACGCCGCCGCCGGTGCGTACGGCCTGGAGGAGCGTGCGGGTGCCGTAGAAGACGCCGGCGTCGGTGGCGGCGGTGACCGTGGCGTGGCCCTCGGCGACGTCGACGCGGTACGCCTCCGGGCCGCCGGCGCGGCCGGGGTCGAGCCGGAGGCGGACGTCCCCGGCGCGCTGCCCGAGCGCGGCGGACCCTCCACCGCCGCCGTCGTCGTCCGCGTAGCGCATGCCCAGCTCGCCGGCGAGGCGCATGGCCTCGCCGGTCAGCTCGCCGTCCTCGGCGACGACGGAGGCGCGGTCGGCGGGCCGCCAGCCGGTGCCCTCGGCGCGCTCGTAGGAGCGGACGGCGGGGACGGTGCGCGGGTCGGGGAGCGGCTTGCCGCGGTCGGCGCGCGGCCGGGTACGGTCCTCGCCGTCGCCGGCGGGCGCGGTCGGGGTGCCGCTCTGCGCGGTGCGGTGGCCGGCCGCGCCGACGCCGCGGTCCGGTGCGTCGCCGTCGCCGTCGCCGTCTCCGCCGCCGAGCGCGGGTATCAGGGCGAGCAGGACGGCCGCGGTGGCCAGGGCGGCGGCCAGGGCCCAGTACAGCCCCCGCCGGGGCCCTCTCGGGGCGCGGAACGGGCCGGCCAGGCGGCGGGCGTGCCGGCCGGCGGGGGACCGGCGGCGGGGTATTCGCGGCGGGAAACGCATGGTGGGGGGACCTCCCGGAGGGCCACGGCAGCGCGTGGGTTGATCAGGACTCTGTCGACTTCACTCCCGGCAAACCTCCTCATACGGGTGAACACTCGGCCAGTACGACCGGAACGTTCGGTTCCGGCCGCTAGCGTGGCGCAGCGTTGTTCGACCGTAACCGCCTCCGGTGCGCCCCCGCGCGCCGGGAACGCCACCACCCCCGGGAGCCATCCTGCCCGCACCCAGCCCCCGCGCCACCCGCGCAGCCGCAGCATCCGGCACGAGCCGTGCCGCCGAAGCGGCGGACCCCGTCCGCCTGGCCGCCTTCAACGCGGCCCCCGCCGCCGACGCCGAGCGCGCGCTCCTCGGCTGCCTCGACGACCGCGACTGGGCCCGCCGCCTCACCGCCCACCGCCCGTACCCCGACCTCGGCGCCCTCCTCGCCGCCGCCGACGAGGCCAGCTACGACCTCGCCCCCGGCGCCGTCGCGGGCGCGCTGGACGGCGAGGCCACCGCCCCGCCCCCGGCCGCGGGGACGGCGGAGCGCACGGCGCTGCGGGCGGCGCACGCCGCGTACGAGAGCCGCTTCGGCCACTCCTTCGTCCTCTGCCTCGACGGCTGCCCCGAGGACGAGCGCCTGGACCACACCCTGGCCGCCCTCCGCACCCGCCTCGGGAACGAGCCCGACGAGGAGCGCCTCGTGGCCGCCGACGAACTCCGCCGCCGGGCCCGCGCCCGCCTCACCCGCCTCCTCACCCAGGCCGCCGGGACGCCCCGTACGTGACGGCGAAAACGCGCCACCGACCGGGGTGAAAAGGGGCGTAACCTCCCGGATCTCCACGCCGGCCAGCACGGTTAGGCCACGCGCGTGCCTGATTGATCACACCTGCACCCCCGTGACCAGTGTGCCGACGCACCGTCGCTACGATGGCGAAGGCCGGTGGACCGTACCCGGCCGGGTCATGACCGACAGTGCAGTACCCGAGCCCTGACGGCCGGCCCCCGATCAGTTTCCGGAGGGTTTTTCCGTGCCGGCAGGAACGCTCTACCGCGGCCGGGAAGGCATGTGGTCCTGGGTGGCGCACCGCGTCACCGGCGTCCTCATCTTCTTCTTCCTGTTCGTCCACGTCCTCGACACCGCCCTGGTGCGGGTGTCCCCCGAGGCGTACGACGAGGTGGTGTCCACGTACAAGACGCCGGTCGTGGCGCTGCTGGAGTACGGGCTCGTCGCCGCGGTCCTCTTCCACGCGCTCAACGGCCTGCGCGTCGTCGCCGTCGACTTCTGGTCGAAGGGCGTCCGGCTGCAGAGGCAACTGCTGTGGACCGTGGTCGGGATCTGGGTCGTGCTGATGATCGGGGCGATCTATCCGGTGCTCGGCCACGCCGCGCAAGACCTGTTCGGGAGCTGATGACCATGGCCACCACCGACGTCGAGCTGACCGCCTCCACCGCCGCGTACTCCGCCGAGAACCCCGCCCCGCTCATCGAGGCCCCCCGCACCCGCACCCCGCGCACCGCCGGGTCCACGTCCCGTACCCGCACCAACTTCGAGCTGTACGGCTGGGTGTTCATGCGGCTGTCGGGGATCGTGCTCGCGGTCCTCGTCGTGGGCCACCTGCTGATCCAGTTGGTGCTGGACGGCGGGGTCAGCAAGGTCAGCTTCGCCTTCGTCGCCGGCCGCTGGGCGTCCCCGTTCTGGCAGGGCTGGGACCTGCTCATGCTCTGGCTCGCGATGCTGCACGGCGCCAACGGGCTGCGCACGGTCATCAACGACTACGCCGAGCGCGACGGCACCCGCTTCTGGCTGAAGATGCTGCTGTACGCCGCCACGGTCTTCACCGTCCTCCTGGGCACGTTGGTGATCTTCACCTTCGACCCGAACATCCGCTGACGCGGCGAAGAGGTTCCCCTCATGCAGATCCACAAGTACGACACCGTGATCGTCGGCGCGGGCGGCGCCGGCATGCGCGCCGCCATCGAGGCGACGAAGCGCAGCCGCACCGCCGTGCTGACCAAGCTGTACCCGACGCGCTCCCACACCGGCGCCGCGCAGGGCGGGATGGCCGCCGCCCTCGCGAACGTCGAGGAGGACAACTGGGAGTGGCACACGTTCGACACGGTCAAGGGCGGTGACTACCTCGTCGACCAGGATGCCGCCGAGATCCTGGCGAAGGAGGCCATCGACGCGGTCCTCGACCTGGAGAAGATGGGCCTGCCGTTCAACCGCACCCCGCAGGGCCGCATCGACCAGCGCCGCTTCGGCGGCCACTCGCGCAACCACGGCGAGGCGCCGGTGCGCCGCTCCTGCTACGCCGCGGACCGCACCGGCCACATGATCCTCCAGACGCTCTACCAGAACTGCGTGAAGGAGGGCGTGGAGTTCTTCAACGAGTTCTACGTCCTCGACCAGCTCATCACCGAGGACCCCGAGACCGGGCTGAAGCGGTCGGCCGGCGTTGTCGCGTACGACCTGGCGACCGGCGAGATCCACGTCTTCCAGGCCAAGGCCGTCGTCTACGCCTCGGGCGGCAACGGCAAGTTCTTCAAGGTCACCTCCAACGCCCACACCCTCACCGGCGACGGGCAGGCGTCGGTGTTCCGGCGCGGGCTGCCGCTGGAGGACATGGAGTTCTTCCAGTTCCACCCGACCGGCATCTGGCGGATGGGCATCCTGCTCACCGAGGGCGCGCGCGGCGAGGGCGGCATCCTGCGCAACAAGGACGGCGAGCGCTTCATGGAGAAGTACGCGCCCGTCATGAAGGATCTCGCCTCCCGCGACGTCGTCTCCCGCGCGATCTACACCGAGATCCGCGAGGGCCGCGGCTGCGGCCCCGAGGGCGACCACGTCTACCTCGACCTCACGCACCTGCCGCCGGAGCAACTGGACGCGAAGCTGCCGGACATCACGGAGTTCGCCCGTACGTACCTGGGCATCGAGCCGTACACCGACCCGATCCCGATCCAGCCGACGGCGCACTACGCGATGGGCGGCATCCCCACCAACGTGCGCGGCGAGGTGCTGGCGGACAACACCACGGTCGTCCCCGGCCTGTACGCGGCCGGCGAGGTGGCCTGCGTCTCCGTGCACGGCGCCAACCGGCTGGGCACCAACTCGCTGCTCGACATCAACGTCTTCGGCCGCCGCGCGGGCATCGCCGCGGCGGAGTACGCGGCGACGGCCGACCACGTCGAACTGCCGGAGGACCCGGCGGCGTTCGTGGCCGGCGAGGTGGAGCGGCTGCGCGACTCGGCGGGCAAGGAGCGGGTGGCGGAGCTGCGGCGCGAGCTGCAGGAGACGATGGACAAGAACGTGATGGTCTTCCGCACGGAGCAGACCATCAAGGAAGCGGTCGAGAAGCTCGCGGAGCTGCGGGCGCGGTACAAGAACGTGAGCATCCAGGACAAGGGCCGGCGGTTCAACACCGACCTGCTGGAGGCGATCGAACTCGGCAACCTGCTCGACCTGGCCGAGGTCATGGCGATCTCCGCGCTCGCCCGCAAGGAGTCCAGGGGCGGGCACTACCGCGAGGACTACCCGAACCGCGACGACGTCAACTTCATGCGCCACACCATGGCGTACCGCGAGGTCGGCGACGACGGCACGGAGACCGTCCGGCTCGACTACAAGCCGGTCGTGCAGACCCGCTACCAGCCGATGGAGCGTAAGTACTGATGGCAACACCCGTGATGGACAAAGTCGAGGCGGAATCCCCCAAGCCGGCAGACACCCCGTACATCACCGCGACGATCCGCATCCGCAGGTTCAACCCGGAGGTGGCGGCGGAGGCGTACTGGGAGGACTTCCAGGTCGAGATCGACCCCAAGGAGCGGGTCCTCGACGCGCTCCACAAGATCAAGTGGGACATGGACGGCACCCTGACCTTCCGCCGCTCCTGCGCCCACGGCATCTGCGGCTCCGACGCGATGCGCATCAACGGCCGCAACCGGCTGGCGTGCAAGACCCTGATCAAGGACATCGGGCCGGAGGAGCCCATCACCGTGGAGCCGATCAAGGGCCTGACGGTGCAGAAGGACCTGATCGTCGACATGGAGCCGTTCTTCCAGGCGTACCGCGACGTGATGCCGTTCCTGGTCACCCACGGCAACGAGCCGACCCGGGAGCGCCTGCAGTCGGCGGAGGACCGGGAGCGGTTCGACGACACGACGAAGTGCATCCTGTGCGCGGCGTGCACGAGTTCGTGCCCGGTGTTCTGGAACGACGGCCAGTACTTCGGCCCGGCGGCGATCGTCAACGCCCACCGCTTCATCTTCGACAGCAGGGACGAGGCGGGTGAGCAGCGCCTGGAGATCCTGAACGACAAGGACGGGGTGTGGCGCTGCCGGACCACGTTCAACTGCACGGACGCCTGCCCGCGGGGCATCGAGGTGACGAAGGCGATCCAGGAGGTCAAGCGGGCGCTGATCACGCGGCGCTTCTAGTCCGCTGACCCCACCCGGACTTATTCAGAAACTGCGTCAGATTCCGTCAAGGACGCAGCAATACAGTCCCCTTGCCGTTGATCAGAGGCGAAACCGGCCAGTACGGCACAACGCCGGACGTCACACAGCAAGGGGGCATTACCGTGCGCACAACCATGCGCCCACTGTTCCGATTACCGCGCCGCAGTGCCCCGGCCAGCCGTGCCCCGGCCACGAGCCGTGACGCTCACTGGGACAACCTCCGGTACCTGTCCGGCACTCTGGTCGTCTTCGGGCACATGACGGACACGATCACGGACCGGGACGGGCTGCGCTGGTTGCACATCGCCACGTGGGCCCTGCGCGTCCCGGTGTTCGTCATGGTCGCCGGGTACTTCAGCAGGGCGGACACGCTGACCGTCAGGGAGACGCGACGGCTGATCGAGTCGATCCTGGTGCCGTACCTGGCCATCGGCTTCCTGCACACCCTGGAGCAGCGGTACTTCTACGGCGACTGGACGATCAAGATCGTCGACCCGCCCTGGGCGCTGTGGTTCCTGCTGTCGCTGCTGTTCTGGCGGATGGGGCTTCCCTACCTGGCCCAGCTCCGGTACCCGCTGGCCACCTCCGTGGTGGCCGCCCTGGCCGCCGGCTACGTCAACGACTTCGGCGGGGCCCTCTCCCTCTCCCGTACCGTCTGCTTCCTGCCCTTCTTCATCCTCGGCTGGAAGCTGCGCCAGGGCCTGTTCGCCGACGCCCTGCGTACCCGGTGGAGCAGGAACGCCGCGCTGGCGGTGCTCGCCGTCACCGCCGCTGCCGCCTGGTTCGTCCGTCACGACGTGTCGTTCGGCTGGCTGCGGATGAGCGGGCCCTACGACGGCGGCTACGGGCTGCCGCTGATGGGGGACTGGGCGATCCGCGGTGGCGTGCTGCTGTGCGGCGTGGTGGGCGCGCTGAGCTTCATCCGGCTCGTCCCGCGCCGCCGTCTCCCCCTGATCACCTACCTCGGCGCCGGGGGCATGTACATCTACGTGCTGCATCCGCTGGTTCTGCGCCCGGTGCTGCGCTGGTGGGGAATGGACTGGGTGGGCCCCTGGCACGAGCAGGCACTCGTCGTGGCCCTCGCCGTGGCCCTGTCCGCCGCCCTCGGCTCGCCCCCGGTACGCCGCCTCGCCCGGCCCGTCGTCCAGCCCCGGCTGCCCTGGCTCTTCCGCGACACACCCGCCCCGGCCGCACGCGGCGCCGGCACGGCTCACCCGTCCGTCCCCCCTCAGAAAAACGGCGACCCGTCGGCGCGCGGTGCCCGTGACACCGGGAGCCTGGGCCGTCCGGACGATGACGTCCTCGTTCAGCGGGTCCGGTAGTGCGCGTAGATCAGGCCGCTGTCGAAGGCGCGCTGCTCGACCAGGTCGAGATCGAGGCGTACGCCGTCGGGGAAGAACCGCTTGCCGCCGCCGACGACGCTCGTGGTCATGAACAGGTGGTACTCGTCCACCAGGCCGGCCCTGATCGCCTGGGCCGCGAGGTTCGGGCCGTCGACGGTGAGGTCGGCCTCGGCCTCCGCCTTGAGCCGGCGCACCGCGTCCGGGTCGAAGGACCGCTCGATCCTGGTCTTCGCGCTGGACACGGACTCCAGCGTCGTGGAGTACACGACCTTCTCGGCGGCCTGCCAGTCGCGGGCGTACTGCAGGATGTGCGGCGGCTGGTCGGGCTCGGTGTGGGCGGTCTCCCAGTAGACCATCGTCTCGTACATCCGCCGGCCGTAGAGGTACGTGCCGACGGGCCGGAAGAGATCGTTGACGAACGTGTGCACCTCCGGGTCCCCGGCCCCGGTGCCGAGGTCGCCCTCGGCGGCCTCGGCGTAGCCGTCGAGCGAGGTGACCATCGAGTAGATGAGCTTTGCCATGCGCCGCCTCCGGATCCGAACACGCCGGCCTCCCGGCGCTCCTGACCCTGTGACTCCCGCAAGACCCGGAACTCATCGCCCGCGGCACCGGACGACGAGAATGCGACCCGACGAGGCTGTACGGGAGTCGGGCCGCGGGAGCGCCTGGACGCGCGGTGACCGGGCGGGCCGGCGGGATCCCCACCGGCCGCCCGGCGCGGGTGTCAGTCTTCGGCCGGGTCGGCGAAGAGGTCGTCGGCGGTGGTGGCGGTGATGGCCCTGACGAGCCAGGTGTCGAGCACGGCCCTGTCGGTGCGGCTGGTGATGCGTTCGCGTGTGGTGTCATCCACGGGGATGCCGCGGGCCTCCAGCACCCGGAGAACGCTGGACGCGCGACCCTCATCGCGTAGTCCTTCGGCGACGTAGCTGCGAAAGGAAAACAATCCGGTCTCCACGAAATTCCTCCAGATCTTCGCAGCCGGGGTCTTTTCCAGACCATCTGAGCTTCGACCAGCAGCAGGTAGGTGGCGCCGTCCGGGAACTCCAGCCGCAGCAGCGTGTCCACGTGGCGCTCTACCGGCCGTACCTCCGTGACGTCGCTGTCGATCGCCGTGACCACCGCCTCGCCAGGCACCGGTAGATCGAGCAGCCTGAAGGCGCTCGTGAATAACTCCGGGACCCGCTGAAAGGCCCGATGGTGCGTCTCGTGTGGGGAGTTGACCATGGTCGGAACGCTAGTGAGATAACCGGATATGCCATGGGCATATCCGGTTATCTCACTCGCACGGGCGAGCGGCCGTCGGCCGTGTTGACGCCCCGCGCTCAGTCCAGCCTGTCCAGGATCAACGGCCCCCGCGCCACCGCCGCCCCCGGCGGCGCCACCTCGTACGCCGACTCCAGCGCCGCCAGCGCCTCCGGGATGCGGTCCGGCGTGTCCGTGTGCAGGGTCAGCAGCGGCTGGCCCGCCGACACAGACGTGCCCGGCTTCGCGTGGAGTTCCACGCCCGCCGCCGCCTGGACCGGGTCCTCCTTGCGGGCGCGGCCCGCGCCCAGGCGCCAGGCCGCCAGGCCCACCGCGTAGGCGTCCAGGCGCGTGAGGACGCCCGTCGCCGGGGCCGGGACCGTGTGGGTCTCGCGGGCCGTGGGGAGCGGGGCCGACGGGTCGCCGCCCTGGGCGGTGATCATGCGGCGCCAGACGTCCATCGCGGAGCCGTCCGCCAGCGCTCCCGCCGGGTCCGCGTCCGGCAGGCCCGCCGCCGTCAGCATCTCCGTGGCCAGCGCGAGCGTCAGCTCCACCACGTCCGCCGGGCCGCCCCCCGCCAGGACCTCCAGCGACTCGCGCACCTCCAGCGCGTTGCCCGCCGTCAGCCCCAGCGGCGTGGACATGTCGGTGAGCAGCGCCACGGTGCGCAGCCCGTGGTCGTTGCCCAGGCCCACCATCGTCGCCGCCAGCTCCCGCGCCGTGTCCAGGTCCTTCATGAACGCGCCCGAGCCGACCTTCACGTCCAGCACCAGCGCGCCCGTGCCCTCGGCGATCTTCTTCGACATGATCGAGGACGCGATGAGCGGGATCGACTCCACCGTCCCCGTCACGTCCCGCAGCGCGTACAGCTTGCGGTCGGCCGGCGCGAGGCCCGTGCCCGGGGCGCAGATCACGGCGCCGACGTCGCGCAGGATCGCCATCATCTCGTCGTTCGACAGCGAGGCCCGCCAGCCCGGGACGGACTCCAGCTTGTCGAGCGTGCCGCCGGTGTGGCCGAGGCCGCGGCCCGACAACTGCGGCACCGCAGCCCCGCAGGCGGCGACCAGCGGCGCCAGCGGCAGCGTGATCTTGTCGCCGATGCCGCCCGTCGAGTGCTTGTCGGCCGTCGGGCGCGGCAGGGCGGTGAAGTCCATCCGCTCGCCGGAGGCGATCATCGCCGCGGTCCAGCGGGCGATCTCGTCGCGGTCCATGCCGTTGAGCAGTATCGCCATGGCCAGCGCGGACATCTGCTCGTCGGCGACCTCGCCGCGGGTGTACGCCGCCACGACCCAGTCGATCTGCTCGTCGGTCAGCCGCTCGCGGTCGCGCTTGGCGCGGATGACGGAGATGGCGTCCATCAGTTCTGCGATCCTCCGCTCCGGGGCTTGCCGGCCCCGCGGGACCTGCTCAGCTCGAACGGGCCGAAGGCCTCCGGCAGCAGCTCGGCCAGCGGCCGGATGCCCGCCGGGGTGTCGAGCAGCAGCTCAGGGCCGCCGTGCTCGCTGAGCAACTGGCGGCAGCGCCCGCACGGCAGGATGAGCTGCTCCTCGCCGTTGACGCAGGTGAAGTGCGTGAGCCGGCCGCCCCCGGTGGCGTGCAGTGCGGAGACGAGGCCGCACTCGGCGCACAGCGTGACGCCGTACGAGGCGTTCTCCACGTTGCAGCCGACGACCGTGCGGCCGTCGTCCACGAGCGCCGCGGCGCCCACGGGATAGTCCGAGTACGGGGCGTACGCCCGGGACATCGCGTCCCGGGCCGCCCGCCGCAGCGCCTCCCAGCGCTCGGCCTCCTGCGACGTCACGTGCTCTCTCCCCTTCGGTAGCGCTTGCCGATCCACTTGGGCACCCGCAGCCGCTGCGCGAAGACCGCCAGCACCACCAGCGTGGTGACGTACGGCGTGGCCTCCACGACCTCGCGCGGCACCGCGTCCGTGGTCGCGTACAGCACTCCGAGGAGCACCGCCGCGACGCCCGCCGCTATCGCCGCCCGGGCGCCGCCGCGTACGTACTTCCACACCGCGTACGCCGCGAGGAGCACCGCCAGCAGCAGGAACAGCGCGTGCACGGCCTCGCCGCCGCCGCGCAACTGGAGGCTGTCGGTGAAGCCGAAGAGCCCGGCCGCCATCGCCGTGCCGCCGGGGCGCCAGTTGCCGAAGATCATCGAGGCCAGGCCGATGTAGCCGCGGCCGCCGGTCTGGCCCTCCAGGTAGATGTGGGTGAACGTGACGAGGAACGCCCCGCCCAGCCCGGCGAGCGCGCCGGAGACGGCCAGCGCCGCGTACTTGTACAGGTAGACGTTCACGCCCAGCGACTCGGCGGCGACCGGGTTCTCGCCGCAGGACCGCAGCCGCAGCCCGAACGCCGAGCGCCACAGCACGAAGTACGTGAGCACGAACAGCAGCGCGGCGACCAGGATCAGGTACGACACGTCGTGGGTGAGCCCGCGCAGGATGCCCGCGGTGTCGGAGAGGAAGAACCAGTGTTTCTCCTCCAGGTCCCCGAGCCAGTCGGAGAGTCCTGGGAGGGAGAACGTGTGCATGTCGTCGACTTGGGGCGACTGCTTGTCCGTGCCGCCGGCCTCCAGGGCGTCCCCGTCCGCGAAGAAGATCTTCGCCATGTACTGGGTGGCGCCGAGCGCGAGGATGTTGATCGCCACACCGGAGACGATGTGGTCGACGCCGAACGTGACCGTCGCCATCGCGTGCACGAGACCGCCCAGCGCCCCGCCGATCACCCCGGCGAGCGCGCCGGCCCACGGCCCGTGCTGCCAGCCGATCCAGCCGGCGAAGAACGTGCCGAGGATCATCATGCCTTCGAGGCCGATGTTGATGACGCCGGACCGCTCCGCCCACAGCCCGCCGAGGCCGGCCAGGCCGATCGGCACGGCGAGCGCGAGCGCGCCGCCGATCTGCGCGGAGGCGGTGAGGTTGGTGGTGTCGGTGATCGCGCGTACCGCGGACAGCAGCAGCAGGCCGGCGGCGATCAGCAGGAGCACCTGCGGCAGGCCGAGCCGCCGCTTCCCGCCGTCGGCCGGCGGTCGGCCGGCGGGCGTGACGGCGCCCGTCTTGGTCACCGTGCTCACGCGCCCACCTCCGCCTTCTCGGTCCTACGTGCCTGGGCGAGTTCCTCGCCGACGCGCCGCTGCTGGTCCCGCAGCGCCCAGCGGCGGACCACCTCGTAGGCGATGACGACGCAGAGCACGATGATGCCCTTGATGACCTCGACGATCTTCTGGTCGTAGCCCTCGAACTCGAGCTGCGTGCCGGTGCGCTCCAGGAACGCCCACAGCAGCGCGCCGAGCGCGATGCCGACCGGGTGGTTGCGGCCGAGGAGGGCGATGGCGATGCCGGTGAAGCCGACGCCGAGCGGGAAGTCGGTGCCGTAGTTGTACGACTCGCCGAGCAGCGTCGGCATCCCGACCAGGCCGGCGACGGCGCCGGAGAGCACCATGCTGGTGACGACCATGCGTTTGACGTCCACGCCGCTGGCGGCGGCGGCCGTCTCGGACCGGCCGACGCTGCGCAGGTCGAAGCCGAACCGGGTGCGGTTGAGGACGAACCAGTACAGGACGCCGGCGAGCACGGCGAGGACGACGAAGCCGTTGATGTCCCCGACCGAGGTGCCGAACATGAAGATGTGGCTGGACTCCGGGATGTTCGGGGTGTGGGTGAGGTTCCCGTCCTTCTCGCCGAGGCGGCCCGCGGTGAGGTAGTAGCCGATGACGGCGCCGGCGATCGAGTTGAGCATGATCGTCGTGATGACCTCGCTGACGCCGCGGGTGGTGCGCAGCACGCCCGCGATGCCCGCCCAGATCGCGCCGACGCCCATGGCGACCAGGATGATCAGCGGGATCTGGATGATGCCCGGCAGCGACAGCGCGCCGCCGACGGCCGCGGCGAAGAAGGCCGCGATGCGGTACTGGCCGTCGACGCCGATGTTGAAGAGGTTCATCCGGAAGCCGATGGCCACGGCCAGCGCCGAGAGGAAGAACATCGTCGACTTGTTGACGATGTAGACGGCGCTGCGGTCGGTCGTGCCGAACTCGATCATGACCTGGTAGGCCCGGAACGGGTCCTTCCCGGAGATCAGGATGATCAGCGAGGTCAGCACCAGCGCGGCGAAGACCGCGAGCACCGGGGCGCCGACCGCCGTGATCAGCTTGTCCCTGTCGAGGCGTTTCATCGCGTACGGCCTCCGCCCTGCCCGTCGTCGCCTTCACCGTCGCCGTCGCCGGAGGCACCGTTTGCGCGCGCGTCCCGCGGCGCCGCGTCGTCCTCCAGGTGGCCGCTCGCCGCACCCGTCATCGCGCTGCCCAGTTCCTCCGGCGTGATCGCCGCCGGGTCCGCGTCGGCGACCAGCCGCCCGCGGTACATCACCCGCAGCGTGTCGGAGAGGCCGATCAGCTCGTCCAGGTCCGCGGAGATCAGCAGCACCGCGAGGCCCTCGCGGCGGGCCTCGCGGATCTGCTCCCAGATCTCCGCCTGCGCGCCCACGTCCACGCCGCGCGTGGGGTGGGCGGCGATGAGCAGCTTCGGCCGGTGGCTCATCTCCCGGCCGACGATCAGCTTCTGCTGGTTGCCGCCGGAGAGCGAGGCGGCGGTCACGTCGATGCCGGGGGTGCGGACGTCGTACTCCTCGACGATCCGCCTGGTGTCCCTGCGGGCCGCGGCGGCGTCGATGAGCATGCCGCGGCTGTTGGGGCGTTCCGTGGTGTGGCCGAGGATGCGGTTCTCCCACAGCGGGGCCTCCAGCAGCAGGCCGTGCCGCTGGCGGTCCTCGGGGATGTAGCCGATGCCGCCCTCGCGGCGCTTGCGGGTGGCGGCGTGGCTGATGTCCGCGCCGTCCAGCACGATGCGTCCGTCGTCCGGGTCGCGCAGCCCCATGATGGCCTCGACCAGTTCGGACTGGCCGTTGCCCTCCACGCCGGCGATGCCCAGCACCTCGCCCTTGTGGATGGTGAAGGAGATGCGGTCCAGTACCTCGCGCGGTACGCCGTCGGCGTCGACGGCCGACAGGTGCAGGTCGCTGACGCGCAGCATCGGTATGTCCGTGACCGTCGACTCGCGGGTCTCCGGGGTGGGCAGCTCGCTGCCCACCATCAGCTCGGCGAGCTGCTTGGACGTGACGTCCGCGGGCTTGACGGCGGCGACCGTCGTGCCGCGCCGGATGACGGTGATGTCGTCGGCGACGGCGAGGACTTCGCCGAGCTTGTGCGAGATGAACAGCACGGTCAGGCCCTCGGCCTTCAGCCCGCGCAGGTTGTCGAAGAGCGCGTCGACCTCCTGCGGGACGAGGACGGCGGTGGGCTCGTCGAGGATGAGCGTGCGGGCGCCGCGGTAGAGGACCTTGAGGATCTCCACCCGCTGCCGGTCGGCGACGCCGAGGTCCTCGACCAGCACGTCGGGGCGGATGCCGAGGCCGTACGCGTCCGACAGCTCCGCGATCCGCGCGCGCGCCCGGTCGCCGATGCCGTGCAGCTTCTCGCTGCCCAGGACGGTGTTCTCCAGCACGGTGAGGTTGTCGGCGAGCATGAAGTGCTGGTGCACCATGCCGATGCCGCGCGCGATGGCCTCGGCGGGGCTGGCGAACGTGACCTGCTCGCCGTCGAGGGTGATGGTGCCCTCGTCCGGCTTCTGCATGCCGTAGAGGATCTTCATCAGGGTCGACTTGCCCGCGCCGTTCTCGCCGACGAGGGCGTGCACGGTGCCGCGGCGCACGGTGATGTCGATGTCGTGGTTGGCGACGACGCCGGGGAAGCGTTTCGTGATGCCGTGGAGCTCGACGGCGGCGGCGCCGGCGGGCGGGTCCGCTGCCGTGGAGCTGCTGCTGGGGGCTGTGATGGCGCACACTCCTGGTCGAGGGCGGTGGATGCGGGGCGGCGGACGTACCGAAGCGCCGTCCGGGAGACGCGAGTTACGTGACGCGAGTTACGGCATATCACGCTACGCGCGTAGTCCGGAGGCAGATGTACGGGGTCCGGTGGACGGGCGGCTCCCACCGTCCACCGGACCCCGGGACACGTACCGTGCTCAGGGAGTGTCGCTGACCATGATCTCGCCGTCGGCGATCTTCTTCTTGGCCGCGTCGATCTCGCCCTGGATGTCGTCGATGAACCCGCCGGAGGTGGCGAGGCTCACGCCGTCGTCCTTGAGCGCGAACGTCTGGTCGCCGGTGAGCGGCTTGCCGTCCTCGACGCTCTTGATCACGTCGTAGACGGCCACGTCGACGTTCTTGACCACGGACGTCAGGATCGAGTCCTTGTAGTCCGTCAGGGCCTTGTCGCGGTACTGGTCGGAGTCGACGCCGATCGCCCACGCGCCGTCCTGGGCGGCCACGGCCTCGATCGAGCCCGTGCCCGACAGCCCGGCGGCGCTGTAGATGACGTCCGTGTCGGCGTCGAGCATGCCCTCGGCGATGCCCTTGGCGCGCAGCGGGTCCTGGAAGCCCTTGAGGTCGCTCTCGTAGAGGTACTTGACGTCGATCTCGATGTCGGGGTTCGTCTCCTTGGCGCCCTGGACGAAGCCGGCCTCGAACTTCTTGATCAGGTTGTTGTGCACGCCGCCGATGAAGCCGACCTTGCCGGTCTTGCTCTTCGTCGCGGCGGCCACACCCGCAAGGTACGAGCCCTCGTGCTCGGCGAAGGTGACGCCGGCCACGTTCTTCCCCTGGGACGCCTCGTCTATGACGGCGAAGGTGGTGTCGGGGAATTCCTTGGCGACCTTGTTGACCGACTTGCCGTACGCGAAGCCGACGCCGATCACCGGGTTGTAGCCCGCCTCGGCGAGGGAGGTGAGGCGCTGCTCGCGGTCGGCCTCCGTCTCGCCGTCGCGGGCGGTCAGCTCCTTGCCGCCGAGGTCGAACTCCTTCTTGGCCTTGTCGTACCCGCGGGCGGCCGACTCGTTGAAGGAGGCGTCACTGCGGCCGCCGACGTCGAAGGCGAGTCCGACGCCCTTGTCGCTGCTGCCGCTGTCGCTGCTGCACGCAGCACTGGTGAAAGCGAGGGCCGCGGTTGCCACGCCCGCGGCGGCGATCTTGGTTACCCGGCGCAAGAGGACTTCCCCTTCGTCTTGCGAAGCGCCTCTTTCCGGCGCTGCTTCGGGGGCATCGTAACGCGCGTAGAACAAGCTGAACCTCCGGCAACGAACCCGTTACCGGATCGTCTCCCCGCCGGTGCCTCCGGCGGTCCCGGTGAGGCCGGCACGTATCGGCTGACCTGTCGGTTCTCCGGATACGGGACCGTGCGCGGAGGGCTGTGCACGGACCGTCGCACGGGGGTGGTTCCGCGCCCCGTCGTGCGCCGCCGAGCGGGTCGCCGCGGTGGCCAGGAGAGTGGCGCGAATGGTGATGCCCGTGACACCGGTGAGGGCCGTGAGGCCGAGCACGACGACCCCGCTCCAGCCGACGGCGTGGAAGGCGAGGGCGCCGGCGGTGGCGCCCGCGCTGTTCCCGGTGTAGTACGCGACCTGGTAGAGCGCCGACGCCTGGGCCTTGCCGGTCTTCGCGGCGTGGCTGACGGAGGCGGAGGCGACCGCGTGCCCGGCGAAGAAGCCCGCCGTGAGCAGCACGAGACCGGTCAGGACCGCGGCCAGCGAGTCGCCGATCGTCAGCAGCAGGCCGGCGGCGGTGGTGCCGGCGGCCGCGTACAGGGTGCCGCGGCGGCCGAGGCGGGCGACGAGCCGGCCGGCGGCCGCGGAGCAACCGGTGCCGACGAGGTAGATGACGAAGACCGAGCCGATGAGGCCCGCGGACAGGCCGAAGGGCTCCCCGGCCAGCCGGTAGCCGATCATCGTGTAGACCGAGCCGAAGACCGTCATGAACAGCAGCCCGATCGTGTACAGCCGGCGCATCAGCCCGTCGGAGAGGTGCCCGCGTACGGTCCGCGCGAGCGCCCGCGGCGCCAGGGGCGCGGCGGTGAAGTGCCGGGCGCGCGGCAGCAGGACGCGGAACGCGACCGCGCAGAGCAGCGAGAGCACGGCGACGGTGGCCAGTGCCGCGCGCCAGCCCCAGGCGTCCGCGGTCCAGCCGGTGAGGATGCGGCCGGCCATGCCGCCGATGCTGTTGCCCGCGACGAAGAGGCCCACGGCGCCGATCACCGCCCGGGCCCGTACCTCCTCGGCGATGAACGCGATGGCCGACGCCGGGATCCCGGCGATCGCCACGCCCTGGAGCGTACGCAGCGCGATGAGCGAACCCAGGTCGGGCGCGAAGGGCAGCGCAAGACCCAGCAGGACGGCCGCGGTCAGCGACCACGCCATCGTCTTCTGCCGGCCGAACCTCTCGGAGACGGCGCTCAGCGGCAGCACGGCGAGCGCCAGGGCGGCGGTGGTGGCGGAGACGGTCCAACTGGCGGCGCCGGGGCTGACGCCGAGGTCGGCGGAGAGGGCGGGCAGCAGGGCCTGGGTGGAGAACAGCAGGGTGAAGGTGGCGACGCCGGCGGCGAACAGGGCGAGGAGCACCCGGCGGTAGCCGGCCTCACCGGGGGCGTGCTTGTCGGGCGCAGGCGGGGTGCGGGCGCTCACAGGGTGTGTAAGCGCCCCGGTATCGGAGGGCATGTCGTCGAACGTACGGCGGACTCACTCATGCGTCCAATGCAGAAAACGGCGATAATCGATGCTGTGGTGAATGAGCAGAGGTCGCGGGGGTCGTTGTCACGGTCCCGTCATCCGGAAGACATCTCGGCAACCGTCGCGGCGCCCGCGCCCGGGGAGCCGGGGGAGTGGGGCGCGGTGCTCGCGCCCCGGCTCGCGCAGTTCGCCGCCGTCGCGCGCGAGGAGCACGTCACGCGCGCCGCCCGCGCACTCGGCGTCCCGCAGCCCACGCTGAGCCGCGCGATGGTGCGGCTCGAAGCCGACCTGGGCGTCGCCCTCTTCGCCCGCCGCGGCCGGACGCTGTCGCTGACGACCGCGGGCCGCGACTTCCTCGCGTACGCGGACCGCGCGCTGGCCGAGGTGGGCCGCGGGGCGGAGGCCGTACGCGCCGACGCGCACCCCGAGACGGGCAAGGTCGCCTTCGGCTTCCTGCACACGCTCGGCTCCGAGACCGTGCCCGGGCTGCTGCGGGAGTTCCGCAAGGACCATCCGCGGGTGCGCTTCGCGCTGGTGCAGAACTACGGCGAGTGGATGCTCCAGCGGCTGCGGGCGGGCGAGTTGGACCTGTGCCTGACCTCGCCGGTGCCGGACGCGCCGGACCTGCACGCGCGGCGGCTCGACGCGCAGCGCCTCCGGCTCGTCGTGCCGGACGACCACCGGCTGGCGCGGCGGCGCCGGATCCGGCTGGCGGAGGTGGCCGAGGACCCGTTCGTGACGCTGGAGCCGGGCTACGGGATGCGGCGGATGCTGGAGGAGCTGTGCGCGGCGGCGGGGTTCGCGCCGCGGGTCGCGTTCGAGGGGGAGGAGGCGGAGACGATCCGCGGGCTGGTGGCGGCGGGTCTCGGCGTGGCGCTGCTGCCGCCGCCCGCGGTGCCGCGGCCGGGGGTGGTGGAGCTGGACGTCACGGCCCCGCGGGCGGTGCGGGAGATCGGGGTGGCGTGGGTGGCGGGTCAGCAGGAGACGGCTCCGGTGGCGGCCTTCCGGCGGTTCCTGCTGGGGCGGCGGGGGCAGTTGCTGGCGGGGTAGGGGTACGGGCCGGGGGTACGGGACCGTCCGGCGCGGCTGCCGCCCGGCGTCAACCCGCTTGCG
This sequence comes from Streptomyces sp. WMMC500, assembly GCF_027497195.1. Taxonomy (NCBI): domain Bacteria; kingdom Bacillati; phylum Actinomycetota; class Actinomycetes; order Kitasatosporales; family Streptomycetaceae; genus Streptomyces; species Streptomyces sp. WMMC500. The sequence continues at coordinate 3,372,133 of NZ_CP114905.1, read as the reverse complement.
GGCGGCGCGTTCGGGCCGGTGGGTGGTGCAGACCACTGGGCACGGGGGCCGGCATCTGAAATCGTGCTGCCATGGCACAGGAGACCAGCGCGACCCGCCCCGCCCGGCTCGGACGCGCCACCGGGGCGTCCTCCGCGCAGGCGGTGGCGCTGCTGCTGCCCGCGGGCGAGGAGGAGAGCAGCCGGCGGCCTTCGCGGCTCGCCGCCGCCTCCGTGTGGTCGCTGGCCCGCCGGCTCGGCCGCACCGGCCGCGGCGAGGGGCTCGTCGCGCACACCGTGCACTACCGCGTCCGCGGCTGGAACGGTGTGGCGGCGGAGGCCGCGCAGGACGCGGAGTGGGCGCTGGAGGAGGTCGTACGGCGGTACGGGGACGTGCCCGTCGCGCTGGTCGGCACCGACGTCGGCGGCCGGGCCGCGCTGCGCGCCGCCGGGCACGAGGCGGTCGTCTCGGTGCTGGCGCTGGCGCCGTGGCTGCCGGACGCGCAGGCGGCGGACGCGGAGCCCGTACGGCAGTTGAGCGGGCGCACCGTGCTGTTCGTGCACGGCACGAACGACGCGCGCACGGATCCGGAGCTGTCCTACCGGCTGGCGGTCCGGGCGAAGAAGGCCAACCGCGACGTGTCCCGCTTCGAGGTGCACTCCGACGGGCACGGCCTGCACCAGCACCGGCCCGAAGTCCTCGCCCTGGCCGCCGACTTCGTCATGGGCTCGCTCTTCGGCCGGCCGTACAGCAGGCCGCTCGCCGACGCGCTCGCCGCACCGCCGCCGATCGGCCTGCGCATGCCGCTGGCGGCGGGCTTCGCGCCGGCGTAGCCACGCCGGCACGCACTCCCCGCCCCGGCGACTCCCCCCACCCGCAGCCCGCGACCCCAAGCCCCCGGCAGCCACCGCCGGCGGCACCCGTGGGCGGCACCGCCGACCCTCGCCCGCATGCCGCGACCCCAGGCCCCCCGCAGCCACCGCCGGCGGCACCCGTGGGCGGCACCGCCGACCCTCGCCCGCAAGCGGCCACCGCCAAGCCCCCCGCAGCCACCGCCGGCGGCACCCGTGGGTCGCACCGCCGACCCTCGCCCGCATGCCGCGACCCCAGGCCCCCCGCAGCCACCGCCGGCGGCACCCGTGGGTCGCACCGCCGACCCTCGCCCGCAAGCGGCCACCCCCAGGCCCCCCGCAGCCGCCGCTGGCGGCACCCGTGGGCGGCACCGCCGACCCTCGCCCGCATGCCGCCACCCGCATGCCGCCACCCGCATGCCGCCACCCGCATGCCGCCACCCGCATGCCGCCACCCGCATGCCGCCACTCCCACCCGCAAGCCCTCGCCCGCAGGCCGTCGCCCGCAGGCCGTCACCCGCAGGCCCTCGCCCGCAGGCCCCCACCCCCAAGCCCTCACCCGCAAGCCCCCACCCCCAAACCCCCACCCGCAAGCCCTCCGCAGCCGCCGCCGCGGCACCCGCTGGCGGCGCCCGCCGCCGGGCACCGCTCTACGCGCGTAGGATGGCGCAAATCGTGACGCGAGAGGGGTTCCGCATGGCGGACGACAACGGCAGAGGTGCGGTGGCCGGGGCGGAGCGGGCGGCGGTGCCCGACGCCGAACGGATCCGGCGGGCGCCCAAGGTGCTGCTCCACGACCACCTCGACGGCGGTCTCCGCCCCGGCACCATCGTCGACATCGCCCGCGAGACCGGCTACGCCGGGCTGCCGGAGAGCGACCCCGAGCGGCTGGGCGCCTGGTTCCGGGAGGCCGCCGACTCCGGGTCGCTGGAGCGCTATCTGGAGACCTTCGCCCACACCTGCGCCGTGCTGCAGACCCGCGACGCGCTGGTGCGGGTCGCCGCCGAGTGCGCCGAGGACCTGGCCGCCGACGGTGTCGTGTACGCGGAGGTCCGCTACGCCCCCGAGCAGCACCTGGAGGGCGGGCTGAGCCTGGAGCAGGTGGTGGAGGCGGTCAACGAGGGCTTCCGCGAGGGCGAGCGGCGCGCGCACGCCGCCGGGCACCGCATCCGGGTCGGCGCGCTGCTCACCGCCATGCGGCACGCCGCCCGCTCGCTGGAGATCGCCGAACTCGCCAACCGCTACCGCGACCTCGGCGTCGTCGGCTTCGACATCGCCGGCGCCGAGGCCGGCTTCCCGCCCACCCGCCACCTCGACGCGTTCGAGTACCTGAAGCGCGAGAACAACCACTTCACCATCCACGCCGGCGAAGCCTTCGGCCTGCCGTCGATCTGGCAGGCACTGCAGTGGTGCGGCGCCGACCGGCTCGGCCACGGCGTACGGATCATCGACGACATCCACGTCGCCGAGGACGGCTCGGTCAAGCTCGGCCGGCTGGCGGCGTACGTGCGCGACAAGCGGATCCCGCTGGAGCTGTGCCCGACGTCCAACCTGCAGACCGGCGCCGCCGCCTCGTACGCCGAGCACCCCATCGGCCTGCTGCGCCGGCTGTACTTCCGCGCCACGGTCAACACCGACAACCGGCTCATGAGCGGCACGAGCATGAGCCGCGAGTTCGAGGAGCTGGTGCGCACCTTCCACTACACCCTCGACGACATGCAGTGGTTCACCGTCAATGCGATGAAGTCGGCTTTCATTCCTTTCGATGAAAGGCTGGCGATGATCAATGAGGTCATCAAGCCCGGATACGCCGGGCTGAAGTCGGAGTGGCTCTTTCACTGACCGGTTCCGACCTGCGTGTTCGGGTGCCGCCCGGGGCGCGGGGCGATGGTCCTACGATCCGCGGATGGGGCCGTACGGACGAATTTCGGGGCCGGCGGTTCGGCCTTTGCCGCCGCGATATCCGGCTGGCTAGGTTTCTCCTTGCCGCTCGACATCCGCAAGGACGAGGACCTGAATTCCATGAAGACCCGCAAGATCGCCGGTACCGCACTGCTCGGCGTCGCCTTCGCCGCCGCCGCGACGGGCACCGCCTCCGCCGCGACCGTCCCCGGCCTGCCCGACCCGGTCGGCCAGGTGACCTCACCGCTGGAGTCCGTCACCGGCCCGCACCTGGCGGACATGAACGGCAAGCCCGGCAAAGGCCAGCAGCCGCCCGGCCAGCTCGGCACGCTGACGAGCGCGCTCCCCCTGGGTCTGCCGCTCTGACGCCCGTACCCACCGGCGAAGCCGGGGCCGGCATCCCGTGTGGATCCGGCCCCGGCTTCGTGTCGTCGTGGTCGGTGTCGTCGTGGTCGGTCTCGTGGTGGCCCGGCTCGTCGGTTCGTCCCTACCAGGCCGGGCGGTGCGCCTTCTCCTCGCCGGGCATCATCACCCACAGCACCAGGTACAGCAGGAACTGCGGGCCCGGCAGCAGGCAGGACGCCAGGAAGACGACCCGCACCGTCGTGGGGGTCGCGTCGAAGCGCCGGGCCAGGCCCGCGCACACTCCGGCGATCATCCGGCCGTCGCGCGGTCTCGTCGGCATGGCCATGGCTGCGTCACTCCTCGGGTCGGCGTTCGCGGCCCGTATCGCGGGGGCCGGTGATTCCACCGTAGGCACCCAAGCCGGGCGAAACCTCGCCCTAGGGGGCGATCTCGACCCTGGAGATCCTCGGGGTCGTGCCCTGAGCCTTCCCGCCGTCCGTACGCTCCGCCTCGTCCGCCCCCGCCGCCTCCTCCGCGTGCGCGGCACCCGCCGCGCGGCCCGCCGGGAGCCGCCGGCGCAGCCGCGCCCGCGTGGCCGGGACCACCGCCAGATGCGCCAGCGCGACCCCCAGGATGTACAGCAGCATCGTGTCCACGTTCGCGACCTGCCCCGGCACTGTGGTCTTCAGCAACTCGACGACCAGGGCCAGCATCGACCCCGCGAAGACGGTACGCGCGAACGACCCCGCCGCCGACGCGTTCAGCCGCCCGCCCGCCAACGGCAGCAGCACCCCCGCGGGTGCCAGCACGAGCAGCGACTCGGCGGTGTACCGCAGCGCCGCCCAGGGATCCTGGTCGAACTCGGCCCGGATCGTCGTGAGAGGTCGCAGATTCGCCGCGTCAACCCACGGCACGGCGTTGGGGCGGAGCGTAAACCACCAGACTGCGGTCAGATGCAGGACTAGGAGGACAACGCCGGCCACCCGGAATCTCAGGGCGGCCCTTCCGCCCGTCGCATGGCGCTGCACGCAGGCAAGGACGCCGCTGCCGACCCGTACGGTTCCCGCGATCCGCCACCGGAGTGCGATCCCGGGCGGGGAGGTGAAGCGGGCCGGAAGACTCAGGTCGCGGGCTCGCCGACGGTGTTCTCCGGCGCCCGCAGCGCGGCGTCGCTGCAGCGGTACGTGTACGGCGCGTCCCCCGCGTCAGGGCCCGCCAGCACCGCCGTACGCTCCTCGCCCGCCGCGTACGTGCACACGAGCTGCGCGAGCATCGGCGACCCCAGCCCCTGCGGATCCCGGCTCAGGCGCACCGTGCCCGCCGGATCCCCGGAGCGCCCGTCCGCCACCCGCAGCCCGGAGACGGCGGTGGAGTAGCCGGCCCGCTCCTCGTCGCCGCCCGGCTCCCGCTCCAGCTCCGTCAGCAGCCGGGCCGCCAGCTCCGTACCGTCGAGGTCGTCGGGGACGCTGCGGGGCACCGGCGCCAACTGCGCACCGCACACCAGGTACACCGTCCGCAGCGTCTCGCCCTCCGCCGGGCTCGCCGCGGGCGCCGGGCCGCCCGGCGAGCACTCCGCCCGCGACGGCGCGCTGCCGGCGTCCACGGGCACGGACGTGGGCCGGATCCCGCACCCGGCGGTGAGCGCCGCGACGGCGGCCAGGGCGACCGCCGCCAGGGCCGGGAAGACCGGCCGGTTCGAGGCTGCCGCCCTCACTCGTCCTCCTGCTCCGGGGCCTCCGCCGCCGACGAGTCCCGGGGCAGCCGCAGCGTGAACACCGCGCCGCCCGCCGGGTCGTTGGCCGCGGTGATCGTACCGCCGTGGATCCGGGCGTTCTCCACCGCGATGGACAGCCCGAGGCCGCTGCCGTCGGAGCGCGGCCGGGCGGTGTCCGCCTTGTAGAAGCGGTCGAAGACGTGCGGGAGCACCTCGGCCGGGATGCCCGGGCCGTTGTCCTTGACCTCGATGAGCAGATCGCCGGCGCCGGGCGCGTCCGCCGTCGTGCGCACCGAGACGCGCACGGGGGAGCCGCCGTGCTTGAGCGCGTTGCCGATGAGGTTGGCGAGGATCACGTCGAGGCGCCGCGGGTCCAGCCGCGCGACGATGCCCCGGTCGGCGTCCAGCTCCACCGCGTCCAGCCAGGCGCGGGCGTCGATGCAGGCGGTGACCTGGTCGGCGACGTCCACGGCGTCGACCACGAGCCGGGCGGTGCCCGCGTCGAAACGGGTCACCTCCATCAGGTTCTCCACCAGGTCGTTGAGGCGCCGGGTCTCCTGCACCACGAGCTGCACCGCGGGCGCGATCATCGGGTCCAGGTTCTCCTGCTCCTCCTCCAGCACCTCGGACACGGCGGTCATCGCGGTCAGCGGTGTACGCAGCTCGTGCGACATGTCCGCCACGAACCGCCGGCTGGCCTTCTCCCGGTCGCTCAGCGCCTCCACCCGCCGCTGCAGCCGCTCCGCGGTCTGGTTGAACGTCCGTGACAGGTCGGCCAGTTCGTCCGTGCCGGTCACCCGCAGCCGGGTGTCGAGCTTGCCCTCGCCCAGCCGCCGCGCCGCCTCGCCGAGCCGCTGCACGGGGCGGAGCACCGTGGACGCGGCGCCCTGCGCGAGCAGCGCGGAGCCGATGAGGGACAGACCGGTGGCGATGCCCAGCGACCAGGCCAGCGAGTTGAGGTCCCGGCGCTCGGAGTCCAGGGACTTGAACATGTAGCCGGTCCAGTCGGTGCCGATCACCCGGGCGCCGCCGACGAGGTACGGCGTGCCGTCCATCGACACCCGCTGCCAGTACAGGTGGTACGGATACTTGCCGTCGTCGCGCCGCTGGTCGACCGCCGTCTTCAGCGTGTGCGGCACGTCGTGCAGGCTGAACGACGGGTCGGAGCGCTCCACGCAGCCGGGCTCGCCGCCGCTGCCGCCGCCGGCGGAGATGAGTATCACGTCGAAGTTCTGCGTGGTGCCCGACAGCCGCCGCGCGGCCTTGGCGAGGTCGGTGCAGCCGGTCCGCAGGTCCAGCTCCCCGCTCTCGTCCTCCAGCGACTCCCGGAAGTCCTTCAGCGACGCGTCCTGGGTGCGGGTGAGCACCGAGTCCCGGTTGAGCCAGTACGCGATGCCGGCCACCGACACCGCCGACACCAGGGCCACCAGCGCGAACACGATGACCAGACGCAGTCGCAGGCTGATCCAGCGCAGCAGTCCCGCCGCCCAGCCGCGTACGAACCCCTGCCGCCCCTGCGCGTCGGAGGGGCCCGGGCTCACGAGGGCGGATCCAGCCGGTAGCCCACCCCGCGCACGGTCTTGATGAGGGTCGGCGCGGACGGGACGTCCTCGACCTTCGCGCGCAGCCGCTGCACGCAGGCGTCGACCAGCCGGGAGTCGCCCAGGTAGTCGTGCTCCCAGACCAACTGCAGCAACTGCTGGCGGGAGAGCGCCTGGCCGGGCCGGCGGCTCAGCTCCAGCAGCAGCCGCAGCTCCGTCGGCGTCAGTTGCAGATGCTCGCCGTCCTTGGTCACCGTCATCGCCGAGCGGTCGATGACGACGTTGCCGAAGGTGGCCGAGTCGGTCGTCTCCCGCTCGCCGCGGCGCAGCACCGCGCGGATACGGGCGTCCAGCACCCGCCCCTGCACGGGCTTGACGACGTAGTCGTCGGCGCCCGACTCCAGTCCGACCACCACGTCGATGTCGTCGCTGCGCGCGGTCAGCAGGATGATCGGCAACTGGTCGGTGCGGCGGATGCGCCGGCACACCTCGAAGCCGTCGATGCCCGGCAGCATCACATCCAGCACGATCAGGTCGGGCCGCTGCTCGCGCAGCAGCTTGAGCCCGTCCTCACCGGTCGCCGCGGTGGTCACGCGGTGGCCCTGGCGGGAGAGGGACATCTCCAGCGCGGTGCGGATGGCGTCGTCGTCCTCGATCAGCAACAGAGAAGGCACGCGGGTCATTCTGGCAGGGCGCGCCGGAACGGGCGAGTTCGCGGTCATCACAGGCTGCGGGAAGGGCCGTGTAAGGGGCAGCGACCCCTGTTGCACGCCTGTGACAGTCGACGGACAGCGCGATGAAGTCGGGACGCCAGGATTTTGCTCGTCGGGGAAGCCCGGCACACCAGGCAGGACCGAAGCAGACTCCACCGGCGGGGGGCGTGAGATGAACGCACTGCACGACAGCACCACCAGCGCAGCGGTTCACACACGTCTGCACGCCAAGGGGGGGAGTGCTGAGGGGATGGCTCCCGGCCGCGCCTCGCGCGGTGCGGGGGAGTCCGGTGCCGCGAACGCGCGGGGGTGCGGACGCGGCGCCGGGCGTCGTCCTCCGTACATGGTCGCGATCGCGGGCAGCACGGGCCCGGGGGGGAACGCCGTGGGGGACGGCGGGAGCAGGGCCGGGGGGGACGGCGGGAGTAGCACAGCGTACGGAGAGGTGCCGGGGGAAACGCCCGGCGCGCGGGCCGGGGCCGCCGCGGAGGGTGACAGCACCGCGGCGTTCACCGCCTACGTGGCCGAGCGGCGCGCCTCTCTGTACGCGACCGCCTACCACCTGACCGGCGACCGGTTCGAGGCGGAGGACCTGCTGCAGAGCGCGCTGTTCTCCACCTACCGGGCGTGGGACAGGATCAGCGACAAGGCGGCGGTGGGCGGCTACCTCCGCCGCACGATGACGAACCTGCACATCAGCGCCTGGCGCCGGCGCAAGCTCGCGGAGTACCCGACCGAGGAACTCCCCGAGGCGCCGGGGGAGTCGGACGCCATGCGCGGCACGGAGCTGCGCACGGTGCTCTGGCAGGCGCTGGCGCGGCTGCCCGAGACGCAGCGCACGATGCTCGTGCTGCGCTACTACGAGGGCAGGACCGACCCGGAGATCGCCGACGTGCTGGGGATCAGCGTGGGGACCGTCAAGAGCAGCATCTGGCGCTCGCTGCGCCGGCTGCGCGACGACGAGGCGCTGAGCTTCGGGCGGGACCGGGAGGAGTCGTTCGAAGAGCTCGTGGCCTGAAGGGGCCGATGACCAGGGACGGGGGGACCCTGGGCCAGGGGAGGGGAAAAACGGGGGAAATCGGGGGATAACGGGGGATACCACGAGACCGTACGAGGGCTGGGGCACCCGGGGGACTCGGGGGGATCGGGGGATCGGGGGACAGAGCGGGGCCGGGCACACGGGGGGTGCGCCCGGCCCCGCTCGGTGTGCGCGGGGCGCCGTGGGGTGCCGCGCGCCGGGCCCGGCGGCAGGACCGGCCGTCGGCCGGCCGGCCGGGAACCGGGAGCGCCCCGGCGGCACGGGCCCGGCTCGTGCTTCGCGGTGCCGACCGTGCCGGTGCCCCGTGCCCGCGCACGTACGCCCGGCCGGCGCGGCCCTCAGTACGCCGAGCCGCTCACACCCAGGCCGCCCGTCGGGTGCCAGACCGTCTTCGTCTCCAGGAACGCCGTCAGCCGCCCCGTGCCCGGGTCCGCCGTCCAGTCGTACGGCGGGCGCGGGCGCAGCACCCGCTTGAGGTTGTCCGCCGCCGCGACCTCCAGCTCCCGCGCCAGCTCCGCGTCCGCGCCCGTCAGGTCGATGGCGTTGACGTCCTGGTGCGCGGCCAGCGTCGGCGCGATCTCGGCGGTACGCCCCGAGAGCACGTTCACCACGCCCCCCGGCACGTCCGACGTGGCCAGCACCTCCGCCAGCGACAGCGCCGGCAGCGGCCGCTCCTCCGCGGCGACGACCACCGCCGCGTTGCCCGTCGCGATCACCGGCGCCAGCACCGACACCGGCCCCAGCAGCGCCGACTCCTGCGGCGCCACGACGGCGACGACGCCCGTCGGTTCCGGCGCGGAGAGGTTGAAGTACGGCCCGGCGACCGGGTTTCCGCCGCCCGCGACCTGGGCGATCTTGTCGGTCCACCCCGCGTACCAGACCCAGCGGTCGATCGCCGCGTCCACCTGCGCCGCCGCCTTCGCCTTCGAGAGCCCCTCGGCGTCGGCGACCTCCGCGACGTACTGCTCGCGCCGCCCCTGGAGCATCTCCGCCACCCGGTAGAGCACCTGGCCGCGGTTGTACGCCGTGGCGCCCGACCAGCCGGCGACGGCCTTGCGGGCGGCGACCACCGCGTCGCGGGCGTCCTTGCGGGAGGCGCGGGGCGCGTTGGCGAGCCAGCGACTCTTCGCGTCGGTCACCTCGTACACCCGCCCGCTCTCCGAGCGGGGGAACTTCCCGCCCACGTACAGCTTGTAGGTCTTCAGGACCGACAGCCTCGCATCCGCCTGTGTCATCGCAGGTACGCCTCCAGCCCGTGGCGGCCGCCCTCGCGGCCGAAGCCCGACTCCTTGTAGCCGCCGAACGGCGAGGTCGGATCGAACTTGTTGAACGTGTTCGCCCACACGACGCCCGCGCGCAGCCGGTCGGCCACCGCCAGGATCCGCGAGCCCTTCTCCGTCCACACGCCGGCGGACAGCCCGTACGGCGTGTTGTTGGCCTTCGCGACCGCCTCCGCGGGGGTACGGAACGTCAGCACCGACAGCACCGGGCCGAAGATCTCCTCGCGCGCGATGCGGTGCGCCTGCGTCACGCCGGTGAAGAGCGTCGGCGCGAACCAGTAGCCGCTGGCGGGCAGTTCGCACGGCGCCGTCCAGCGCTGCGCGCCCTCCGCGTCGCCGGCGTCGGCCAGCTCCGTGATCCGGGCGAGCTGCTCGGCGGAGTTGACGGCGCCGATGTCGGTGTTCTTGTCCAGCGGGTCGCCCAGCCGCAGCGTGCCGAGCCGCCGCTTCAGCGACTCCAGCAGTTCGTCGGCGACCGACTCCTGCACGAGCAGCCGGGAGCCGGCGCAGCAGACCTGGCCCTGGTTGAAGAAGATGCCGCCGACGATGCCCTCGACGGCCTGGTCGATCGGCGCGTCGTCGAAGACGATGTTGGCGCCCTTGCCGCCCAGCTCCAGGGTGAGCCGCTTGTCCGTGCCGGCGACGGCGCGGGCGATCTCCTTGCCGACGGCCGTGGAGCCGGTGAACGCGACCTTGTCCACGTCCGGGTGCGCGACGAGCGCCGCGCCCGCGTCGCCGTAGCCGGGGAGGATGTTGACCACGCCCCTGGGCAGCCCGGCCTGGCGGCAGATGTCGGCGAAGAACAGCGCGGACAGCGGGGTGGTCTCGGCGGGCTTGAGCACCACGGTGTTGCCGCATGCCAGCGCCGGGGCGATCTTCCAGGCCAGCATCAGCAGCGGGAAGTTCCACGGGATGACCTGGCCGGCGACGCCCAGCGGCTTCGGGTCCGTACCGAAGCCGGCGTAGCCGAGCTTGTCGGCCCAGCCGGCGTAGTAGAAGAAGTGGGCGGCGACCAGCGGCAGGTCGGCGTCCCGGGTCTCGCGGATGGGCTTGCCGTTGTCGAGCGTCTCCAGCACCGCCAGCTCGCGCGAGCGCTCCTGGATGAGGCGCGCGATGCGGAACAAGTACTTGCCGCGCTCCGCGCCCGGCAGCGCCGACCAGGAGGTGAACGCCCGCCGCGCGGCGGCGACCGCGCGGTCGACGTCCGCCTCGCCGGCGCGCGCGACCTCGGAGAGCACCTCCTCGGTCGCGGGGGCGACGGACTTGAAGACCCTGCCGTCGGCGGCCTCGGCGAACTCGCCGTCGACGAAGAGGCCGTAACTGGGCGCGATGTCGACGACCGAGCGGGACTCGGGTGCGGGCGCGTACGTGAAGAGCTTGGTCATCTCGGCTCAGTCCACCGTCACGTAGTCGGGGCCGGAGTAGCGGCCGGTGCGCAGCTTCTGCCGCTGCATGAGCAGGTCGTTGAGGAGGCTGGAGGCGCCGAAGCGGAACCAGCGGTTGTCCAGCCAGTCGTCCCCGGCCGTCTCGTTGACGAGCACCAGGAACTTCACCGCGTCCTTGGCCGTGCGGATGCCGCCCGCGGGCTTCACGCCGACCTGCACGCCGGTGGCCGCGCGGTAGTCCCGGACGGCTTCGAGCAGGACCAGGGTGTTGGCGGGGGTGGCGTTCACGCCGACCTTGCCCGTCGAGGTCTTGATGAAGTCGGCGCCGGCCAGCATGCCCAGCCAGCTCGCGCGCCGGATGTTGTCGTACGTGGACAGCTCGCCGGTCTCGAAGATCACCTTCAGCCGGGCGCCGGCCGCGGCCTGGCGCACCGCGCGGATCTGCTCGTAGACCTCCAGGTAGCGGCCGGCGAGGAAGGCGCCGCGGTCGATGACCATGTCGATCTCGTCGGCGCCCGCCGCCAGCGCCGCGCGGGTGTCGGCGAGCTTCACCTCCAGCGCCGCCCGCCCGGAGGGGAAGGCGGTGGCCACCGAGGCGACCTGCACGCCGGAGCCGGCCAGCGCCTCGGCGGCGACGCCGGCCAGGTCCGGGTACACGCAGACGGCCGCGACCTCGGGCGTCGTACGGTCCGTGGGGTCGGGCGTCCGGGCCTTGGCGCACAGCGCGCGCACCTTGCCGGGGGTGTCGGAGCCCTCCAGCGTCGTCAGGTCGATCATGGAGACCGCGAGGTCCAGGGCGTACGCCTTGGCCGTGGTCTTGATGGAGCGGGTGCCCAGGGCGGCGGCGCGCGCCTCCAGGCCGACCGGGTCGACGCCGGGCAGACCGTGCAGGAAGCGGCGGAGCGCGGCGTCGGAGGCCGTCACGTCCGCGAGGGACGCCGGGGGGCCGGCGGCTGCGGTGGGTGTGCGGGGCATGGTCACCACACGAGCATATCTACCCGCGTAGCGTCCCGGCAGGGGGCCGTACGGTCCCGGCGGATCGATGCGGGACCGCAATACCTGGCGCGATGTCCGGATCCGGGCCTTCGGGCACAATCGGCGGCATGAGCAAGGAGACCCCGGCCGCCCGGCCGAAGTACGCCGATCGCGCCTACCGCTCCGTCGCCGGCATCGCCGCCGGCGTCCTGCTCCTGGCCCTCGGCGGCTGGCTCGGCGTCGACGCCCTGGTCCGCGGCAGCGGGCAGGCGCGGGCGCTCGCCGTGGCCGCGCTGGTCGCGGGGGTGCCGCTGGTGGTGGCGCTGACGCTGCGTCCCGTGGTGTACGCGGGCGAGGAGCGGCTGCGGGTGCGCAACCCGTTCCGCACCATCGTGGTGCCGTGGGGGCGGGTCGAGGAGATCCGGGCGGGCTACTCCAGCGAGGTCGTCACCGAGGACGCCACGTACCAGATGTGGGCGATTCCCGTCTCGCTGCGCGCCCGCAAGAAGGCCAACCGCCGCCGGGACCGTGCGGCGGCCGGCGCCGGCGGGGGGCTGTTCAGCCCGTCCAGCCGCCCGGCGCTGTCGGACCCGGAAATGCGCCGCCCCGGCGGCACGGGCGCGGGCTCTCTGGACCCGATGGCGGACGACCCGACGCCGACGGCCGACAAGTCGATCCGCGAGCTGCGCGAGCTGGCGCACACGTACGCCGACCGCGAGGGCGCGCAGGGGCCGGTGTCGGTGCGCTGGGCGTACGAGATCATCGGCCCGGCGGTCGCGGGGAGCCTGGCTCTGATCATCGCCGTCGCGGTGGGCTGAACCCCCGCGGGCGCGCCTCGCCGGCCCGCTTTGCCCGCCCGGTTCGCCGCCGATGAAGGGTCCGTGAACAAGGGGCAACTTCGTCATGAGAGAACCCCGTTCAGCCCGCTGATATCTACTTATGCCGCTCGCATCTCCATAGATTGCGCTAGCGGCACGACCGGCCGTGTGCAGTGGGGGCCTTGCGTCGGACTGTGAATCCGGGGGAGATGGGGCGGGGTAACACGATGGCCCGGACAGGACTGGGTCGAAGAGCGACGCCCGGTGCGCGGTGTCACATCGGCGAGAGCGGACAGAGCAGTTACGGCTGGCGGTTGGTCGCGCCCAACGGGAGGGTGGTGGCCGTCTCGGCCGCCGGGTTTCCGGACTTCGAGAGCTGCCGGGCCGCCTTCGACGCGTTACGCGTCGAGCGCGCGGTGCACGTCGGAGGCGTACAGCACCGGCCGGGAGTCAACGGCTGGGTGTGGCAGTTACGCACGGCCGACGGCGAGGCGGTGGCGGTCTCGGCCCGGCCGTACGAGCGCTACTCCACCTGCCGGTCGGCGTTCACGAAGTTCTGCGCTCTGCTGGACGCGGAGGTCGCCATCGACATCGATGCCGGGTGACCGGCCTGCGCGCCGGTCCGGCGCCGGTCCGGGCACGGCCCGAAGCGCGACCCGAACCGCGGCCGGAGCGCAGGCCCGCGGGCCGGCGCGGCGGAAGGTTGCCCCCACGGGACACCTCGTTCATCTCCGCGTCCGTACGTGTCCATGACCACTGGCGAAGGTCCCGTCCGTGACGACACATGTGCCCACGGACACGCCCCGGCGCCTGCACGCCGACTCGGGGCCGGCCGACCGGATCTTCCGCGGCGGCCTGCGGGGCGGCGGGGCGCTGGTGCTCGCCATCATGTCCCTGGTGGGCGGCTTCCTCGCGTACCAGGCGTGGCAGGCGCTGGAGGAGGCCGGCACCAGCTTCCTCACCACCGAGACGTGGGAGCCCGACTCCCGCAACTTCGGCATCGTGGCCGTCCTCGTCGGCACCGTGCTGATCGCCGCCGTCGCCATCGTGATCGCGGTGCCGCTGGCGCTCGGCACCGCGCTCTACATCTCCGAGATGGCGCCCGAGTCGCTCCGCCGCACGCTGATCAGCCTGGTCGACCTGATGGCGGCGGTGCCGTCGGTGGTCTACGGCCTGTGGGGACTGTTCTTCCTGCAGGGCGAGGTCGTCGGCCTGGCCCGCTGGCTGTCCACCTACTGCGGCTGGTTCCCGCCGTTCAAGGTGACCGGCGCGGACCCCAAGGACCCGCTGGCCACCGAGACCGTCTACACCGCCTCGACGTTCATCGCCGGGATCGTGGTGGCGATGATGGTCGCCCCGATCATCTGCTCCATCATGCGGGAGGTCTTCTCGCAGGCCCCGGTGGGCGAGCGCGAGGGCGCCCTGGCGCTGGGCGCCACGCGCTGGGGCATGATCCGCTCCGTCGTGCTGCCGTTCGGCCGCGGCGGCATGATCGGCGGCACCATGCTCGGTCTGGGCCGCGCCCTCGGCGAGACCATCGGCGTCTACCTGGTCATCTCCCCGGTCTTCGAGATCCAGTGGCACGTGCTCGAGGCCGGCGGCAACTCCGTCTCCGCGCTGATCGCCCTGCGCTACGGCGAGGCCAGCGAGTTCGGCATGTCCGCGCTGATGGCCGCGGGACTGGCGCTGTTCCTCGTGACGCTCGTCGTCAACTTCCTCGCCTCCTCCATCGTCGCGCGCAGCCGCTCGGGGGCGTCCACTGAGTGACCGACGGCACCACCCGCACCACCACCCCCCACGGAACGGAACTGTGAGCCGATCAGCGAGCAGAAAGGGCTGCCGCGCATGAAAACGCTTCCGTCCGGGGCACCGCCGCCCGCCACCACCACCGTCCCCGCCGCGGGGGCGGAGGCCGGCGTGCGCAGGCGGGGTCCGGAGGAGCGCCGCAACACCGCCACGTTGCGGGCCACGGACGCCTACGCCGTCGCGGGGGCAGGGGCCGCGTCGCTGAGCGTCACCGGGCTGCTCTTCACCCGGCTCACCCCGTTCACGGGTGCGCTCGCCTTCGTCGTGATCGCCTTCCTGCTCTTCATCGGGCTGTACGCGCTGCTGGTCTCGTTCGACGAGGACGGGCCCGCGGTCGTCGACCGGGTGGTGACGGTGCTCGTGCACAGCCTCGCGGTGCTGATGCTGACGGCCCTGGTCTTCGTTGTCGTCTACACGCTGTGGGAGGGCCGCGAGGCGCTGCGGCACCTGAACTTCTTCACCGAGGACATGGTGAACGCGGGCCCGCTGGACCCGATCACCGTCGGCGGCATCCGGCACGCCGCCACGGGGACCCTGATCCAGATCAGCATCGCGCTGGTGATCACGGTGCCCACCGGGATCGTGTGCGCGGTGTTCCTCAACGAGGTGCCCGGCCGGTTCTCGCGGTTCGTGCGCACGATCGTCGAGGCGATGACGGCGCTGCCCTCGATCGTCGCCGGGCTGTTCATCTACGCCATGGTGATCGTCACCCTCGGTGTCCCGGAGTCCGGCTTCGCCGCGGCTCTCGCACTGTCCGTGATGATGCTGCCCATCATCATCAGGGCGGCGGACGTGGTGATCCGGCTGGTGCCCGGCACGCTGCGGGAGGCCGCGTACGCCACCGGCTCGCCGCGCTGGCGCACCGTATGGCACGTCGTGCTGCCCACCGCGCGGTCCGGCCTGACGACCGCCGTGATCCTGGGCACAGCCCGCGGCGTGGGCGAGACCTCCCCGGTGCTGCTGACCGCCGGCTACACGACGGCGACCAACACCGACCCGCTCACCGGCGCCATGACGTCGCTGCCGCTGGCCGCCTTCAACCTGGTCAAGTCCCCGGAACCCGCCTACATCGCCCGCGGCTTCGGCGCCGCGGCGACGCTGATGGCCCTGGTCCTGCTGCTGTTCGTGGTCGCCCGGCTGGTCGGCGGGCGCGCCCCCGGGGAACTGACCCGGCGCCAGCAGCACCGCCGCGTACTGGGCTCGCGCCGGGACCTGCGCCGCATGACGGAGCGCGCGGAGACCCGCGCCGCGAGGCACGCCGCGGCACGCCTCACGGTGGGCGGCGCGTCCGTCCCGGGCACCGGTCCCCCCACCGTGCTCTCCGGCGATCCCGCCGATTCCACGGATCCGGTCGATCCCACCGGTCCGCGGACCGACAAGCCCGGCGACGCCCCCGCCGAGTCCCGTAGCGAGAAGGAGGAGTAGCCGTGTCGCACGCGAACGCCGCCCCGGGCGGCCGCCCCCCGGGCAACGCCCCGGTGGGCCTGCCCCGCTGGGCGCGCCTGCCCGTGCTGGCCACCGGGCTGGCGCTGCTGCTGGCAGCCCTGCTGAGCGTCGACATGCCACGGGCCTACGGCGCGAGCTACGTCAAGATCAGCGGCGCCGGGTCGACCTGGAGCCAGAACGCCATCGACGAGTGGGTCTCCAACGTCCGCCAGTTCGGCATGCCCGTCGACTACAAGGGCGTGGGCTCCAGCCAGGGCCGCACACAGTTCAAGAACGGCACCGTGGACTACGGCGTCTCCGAGATCCCGTACGGCCTGAAGGACTCGGCGACCGGCGTCACCGAAGCCCCGCCCTCCCGCGACTACGCCTACATGCCGATCGTGGCCGGCGGCACGGCGTTCATGTACAACCTGGAGGTCAGCGGCCGGAAGGTGACCAACCTCCGGCTGTCCGGCTCGACGGTCACCGGCATCTTCACCGGGAAGATCAAGTACTGGAACGACGCGGCCGTGCGCCGGGACAATCCCGGTCTCAGCCTGCCCCGCGTCAAGGTGGTCCCCGTGGTCCGCTCGGACGGCTCCGGCACCACCGCGCAGTTCACCGAGTGGATGTCGCAGATGCACGGCGGCGCGTGGAACGACTACTGCCGCGCGGCCGGCCGGTCCACGCCCTGCGGGATGACCTCGAACTACCCGACGCTCGCCGGCTCGGGGTTCATCTCCCAGGCGACGTCGCTGGGCGTCTCCGGCTACGTCCGGCAGGACCACGCCGTCGGCGCGATCACGTACGTCGAGTACTCCTACGCCCGCAACACCGGCTTCCCGGTGGCGAAGGTGCTGAACAAGTCCGACTACTACGTCGAGCCGACCGCGTCCTCGGTCGCCGTGGCGCTGACCCGCGCGGACATCAACGACAACAAGGGTTCGGTGCGCTACCTCACCCAGGAGCTGGACCGCGTCTACCGGCACACCGACCGGCGCGCCTACCCGCTCTCCAGCTACAGCTACATGATCCTGCCCACCTCGCTGGAGAGCGGGATGACCAACAAGAAGGGCCGGACACTGGGCGCGTTCGGCCACTACTTCCTCTGCGAGGGCCAGCAGAACGCGGACGACCTGGGCTACTCGCCGCTGCCGGCGAACCTGGTCAAGGCGGGCTTCACCCAGGTCAACCGGGTGCCGGGGGCGCAGAAAAAGGACCCCGGGAACCTCCGGGACTGCAAGAACCCCACCATCGGCCCGAACGGCAACAGCCTCCTCAACAACGCCCCCTACCCGCCGGCGTGCGACAAGAAGGACGGCCCCACCCAGTGCGCGACGGGCACCGGCGGCGCGAAGGACCCGACCCCCGTCAGGGGTGGCGGGTCCGGCGACGGCACCGGTTCGGGCGGTGGCACCGGCGGCCCCGGCAACGGCGACGGAGACGGCACCGGCCCGGACGCCGACGGTGACGGTGACGGCGACGGCGACGGCTCCGGTGCGGACTCCGGCGGCGGCGCCGACGGCGCCGGCGGACCCGGCGACGGCGCCGTCATCGACCCCGAGACCGGTGAGGTGCTCGGCGACGGCACGGACGGCGCCGGCTCCGACGTCATCGGCACGAGCGTCGGTATCGGTGCGGAGCAGACCTGGGGGATGCGGACGGCGCTGATGCTGCTGTCCGCGGCGATGCTCGTCGGCGTGGTCGTCGCGCCGCCGGTCGTCTCCCGCTACCTCGACAACAGAAGGAGGCGCCGTGGGCGCGCTGCTTAGGATCCGAGTGCTCTCCGGCCTGACGGCGCTCGCGGCCACCGTCGGCCTGGTGCTGCTGCCCACGGGCGGCGGCGCGAACGCCGCGGACGCCACGGAGTCGGCGGTGACGGTCGAGGCGCCTGAGGGCGGCAGGTTCGAGGGCCTGGAGGTGACGGTCCACCAGACGAAACAGCTCCGGACCCAGGGTGTCCGGCTCACCTGGGAAGGCGGCAAGCCCACCACCGGCATCACCGCCGGCACGCACAACTACCTGCAGATCATGCAGTGCTGGGGTGACGAGGACACCGGCCCCGCGGGCCCCGACCGCGAGCAGTGCGAGTTCGGTGCCAACCCGAGCCAGCCGACCGGCTTTCCCGCAGGACAACGGCAGGTCGGTTTCGAGAGCGGCAGCCGGTCTCACGACCCTGCCGAATCGGAGTACCCCGCCACCTCCGGCCGCCTGGGCTTCGTCCCGTTCCGGCCGGCGGACGGGAGTCCCGCGACCACCAGCCACGACGATCCCACCTACTACAACCAGAACACCACCACCGCCCAGCCGTTCAACCTGACCGGCCAGAACGGCACCGGTGAGGCGGTGTACGAGGTGAAGAGCGCGATTGACGCCACGTGGCTGGACTGCGGCGGCACCGTCGCGGCCGGGCAGCAGCGGCCGTGCTGGCTGGTCATCGTCCCGCGCGGCGACGTCCAGGTCAACGGCGAGCCCGGGGCCAACAACGACCTGGAGAGCTCGCCGCTGTCGACGACCAACTGGAACGAGCGGATGGCGGTGAAGCTGGACTTCCTGCCGACGGAGGACACCTGTCCCACCGGCCGGGACGAGCGCGACACGCGCGGCACGGAGATGGTCGAGGACGCAGCGCGCTCCTGGAACCGCTCACTGTGCGCCACCAGCGGCGTGACCTACAGCTACAACAAGGCCACGGACATCGTGGCTCGCGACACCGCACAGAACTATTCCTCTGGCGGCACCCTGGGCTTCGCCTCGGATCCGGCGGAGCAGGTGGCGGGAGACAAGCCCCTGGTACACGCGCCGGTGGCCCTGTCCGGGCTGACGGTGGGTTTCTTCATCGAGGACAAGAACGGCGCGCCGGTCAAGCAGTTGCGGCTGAACGCGCGGCTGATCGCGAAACTCCTCACCAGTTCCTATCAGGTGGACGTCCCCGATGGCGCAGAGTCCGACAACGGTGTGCCACGGCAACCGCACGTCGCCGACAATCCCCGCAGCCTGGTGGACGATCCCGAGTTCAAGAAGCTCAATCCGTCGCTCGCTGACAAGTTCACTCACTACCAGCACCACCCGCAGGGCTTGATGGTGTCGATCGACAATGCGGACGTATACCGGCTGGTGTGGCAGTGGCTGCAGAGCGACAAGGACGCCCGCGCGTTCCTGTCGGGAACGCCCGACCAGTGGGGGATGAAGGTCAACCGATACTACAAAGCGCTGAACCTCGACTCCGGTACTCCTCTTGACACTTTCCCCAAGGCTGACGAATCCAAGGGAATCCCGAAGGTCTGCCAGAGTGAGTGCGTCACTCTGGAGGCCCGGTTCGACATCAACAACCTTCGTCCCTACACCAACGGCCTGAGCAACACCGCGGAGCGCGTACGCCAGGTGCGGCCCGGCCAGATGACCACCTGGGATCCGCAGAAGAATCCCCAGGGCCTGAAAGAAGATCCCACACAGCAGCCCGGTCGGAGGTTCCAACTGGGCCTGACCGACACCGCGTCCGCCGAGCAGTACGGGCTGCAGACCGCGCAGCTCCCCGACGCCGACGGCACCTGGGTGTCGCCGACCGAGGCCGCCCTGCTGAAGGGCGCCGCGGCCATGAAGCCCGACAAGGCCGGGGTCTACGGCCTCGACCCGGCGGACGCCGACGACGGCGCGTACCCGCTCACCGCCCTCACCCACGCCATCGCCTCCACCGGCCTGGAGAAGAAGGCCCGCACGGAGTATGCCGAGTACATCCGCTACGCCGTCGGGCGCGGCCAGACGCCGGGGCTCAGCAACGGCCAGCTCCCCCACGGCTACGCCCCGCTCCCCGACAAGTTGCGTGACCAGGCACGCGACGCCGCCGACGCGCTTGAGGCGGGCGCCCCCGGCGACGGCGGCCCGGGCGGGAACAACGGCGAGGGCGGCTCGCCGAACGGCGGCCAGGGCGGCCCCGGCACCGGGTCGCCCGGCGGGACCGGCACGTCCGGCCTCGACGGCGGCGCCGGCGGCGCCGCGGCGGGCGGCGGCGGGGACGCCGACGGCGGCAGCGGCTCCGGCGGCGGGGAGAACGACCCCGCGAACACCGAGGACGACCTGGCGGACCAGGGCAACGTCGCCCAGACCGGCCCGTCCACGCCCGAGACGCTCCTCGGCGTCATCCGCTGGGTCCTGCTCGCCGTGCTCATCCTCGCCGCGGCCAGCGCGCTCGCCGGCCCCGCACTGATGCGCATCGCCGCGCTGCGCGCGGCACGGGCGTCGGATGCGGCGGGTTCCGCGAAATCCGCGAGCTGACCGGACGTGAGGAGCGAGAGGGGATTACCCGGGGACCGTCGACTGTACTTCTGTCGTGCTCCTCACCCGGCGGACAGGCATATCCGGAGAGTTAACAGAATATTTCCGAGGGAGAATTTCTCCGACTTCTGCCGGTGCTGCCTCTTCACCAGACAAGCGGCGAGCATTTGTTGTCGGGGACATGGTTGGGCGGCAGATTTATAGGGCGCCCGGTGAAAATGCCGGGGGCATGCAGGGGGAGATGCAGGAATGCCTTCTGCAGCGTTCTACGCACGTGACATGGCATTCCATCCAATCGTGGAGGAATAAGTGAACGTGAACATCAAGCGGGCGGCGGTTGCCCTCGGTGCCGCGGCTCTCGGCGTGGGCCTCATGGGCGCCCCCGCCCAGGCCGACCCGCCGGCGGGCGAGTACCGGCAGCTCGTCGCCGTCGGGTCCGACACCACGCAGGACGTGCTGAACGGCATCGGGTCCGTCGTGGAAGACCTCGACGGCACCCCTTCCGACCTGCTGATCGCGTCCTACGACGCGACCGGGCCGAGCCCGATCAAGACCCGTCCGGTCAACTGTGAGATCCCCCGGCCGAACGGTTCCTCGGCCGGCATCACGGCCCTGCGGAACGACATCGACGCGGGCACCAACTGCATCGACTTCGCCCGCTCCTCGCGGGAGCCCAACACCGCGGGCAGCCTGCTCACCTTCGTGCCCTTCGCGCTGGACGCCGTGGCCCCCGCGGTCCGCAGCAACAGCCCGATGGCCGGCCACGACTTCGACCTGGCCGAGCTGCAGGGCATCTACCAGTGCGAGATCGACACCGTCGAGGGCGTCGCGGTCACCCCGCTGCTGCCGCAGGCCGGCTCCGGCACGCGCTCCTTCTGGGCCGGTCAGATGGGCATCGACGCCAACGACCCGCCGGACTGCGTCTCCGACGTCAACGGTGCCGGTCAGCCCGTGCAGGAGCACGACGGCCGGGCCCTGACCCGCACCAGTGACATCGCGCCGTACTCGATCGCGCAGTACATCGCGCAGACCAACTCGGCCCAGACCGGTGTCGAGGACCGTCGTGGCGCTGCCGTGCTGCAGACGATCGACGGTGCGCAGCCGGTCGTCGGCGGTCAGATGAACGCCGGCTACCCGATCAACCGCGACGTCTTCAACGTCTTCCAGACGACGCGGCTCGGCCAGGCGGACATCAACCGCGTCTTCACCGGCTCGGACGCCGAGCTGTGCACCACCGGTAGCGCCGCCGCCCAGCAGCGCGCCCTGTTCGGTTTCGCCGCCAGCCCCAACTGCGGCCAGACCGACCTCACCGGCAATAGCTGATCGTGGCTGAACCGCACCACTGAACAACCAGCTCGGCCGGGCGCCTCGCGCGAGGCGCCCGGCCGGGCGACACATCGCTTCCGGTGGCCGCACAGGCCACGCACACCCGTGGGGGGTACAACAACATGAAGCGAAGAATCAGACTCGTTCTCGGGACCATGCTCACCCTGGTCCTCGGCCTCAGCGCGGCGGTGATCGGCTCGGCGGGGCCGGCCGGCGCGGCGCTGCCGGGCACCGTGACGCTCAACCCGTCCAGCGGCGCCCTCTCGACGGCGCCGATGTTCACCGCGGCCACGGTCGACGGCGCCTGCCCCGCTCCGTACGACGCGCAGGTGTCCGTCTACGTGGTGAAGCCCGACTCCACCTATGCGGGGTCCCTCGCCACCCGTATCAGCACCGGCGCGCCGTACTCGCAGGCGCCGTTCTCCGTCGCCCTGCCCGGCACCGCCAGGTCGCTGGGTGCGGTGCTGGGATCGTCGCCCGCAGACGGTTCGTACCACCTGGAGGTCCGGTGCCTCACCAGCACCGGCACGTCCGTCCCCGGCAACGGCTTCTTCCTGCCGATCCGGGTGACGGGAGACACCTGGCAGGTCGAGGACACGTCGCAGGCCGAGGAGACGGCGCTCAAGGTGTCGGCCGACCCGGCCCGGCAGGCGGTCGTCGGCACGCAGTACAAGGTGACCGCCAAGGTGACCCCCGCCGACGCCACCGGCGTGGTGGAGTTCATCGACGCGAGCACGTTCCAGAGCACCCGCGTCCCCGTGCGGAACGGCGTGGCCGTGCTCGACGCGACCGCCGGTTCCGCGCCGCGCAGCTTCCCGTACCTGGTCACGTTCTGGCCGGCTGACGCCGCCGCGTACCGGCTGAGCTCCGAGAGCTTCGGCTACTACAGCGTGCTCCAGTCCGGGATCGAGGTCTTCGCCGAGGACGGCAGCGTCGTCGAGGAAGGCTCGAAGCTGGCGCGCGGCCAGAAGGTGAAGGTCACCGCCCAGGGCTTCCGCCCGGGCGAGACCGTGAAGGTGGCCATCCCGGGCACGAGGGGGGAGTTCGCCAAAGCCACGGCGGACAGCCGGGGCGTCGTCACCGCGTACGACCTGACCGTGCCGAAGCGCATCTGGGGTGGCAAGCACACGCTCACCCTCACCGGCGCCGGCAGTTGCGTGAAGGTCACGTTCTCGTTCGCCGTGAGCCGGTGGTGAGGGTGCACGACCAGCACGACTGAGTGCTCAGCCGGGTGCCTTCCAGGTGCCCGGCTGGGCCGCGTCCTGCTTCCCGGCCGGCCGCGGAAGCCCGTCAAGATCCCATAGGAATCCATATGAAGCGAAGAATCCAACTCGTCCTCGGGGCGGCGCTCACGCTGGTGCTGGGCTTCGGCGCGGCGTTCGTCGGCCTGGCTGGTCCGGCCGGCGCGGCGCTGCCGGGCTCCGTGACGCTGACGCCGGCGACCGGAAGTCTCACCGCGGCGCCGATGTTCAGCCAGGTGAAGGTTGACGGGGTGTGCCCCGCCAACCACGCCGACGCGGACGCGAGCAACGACTACGACTTCCAGTCGGGCTTCTACGTGATCAAGCCCGACTCGACGTACGCGGGCTCACTCGCGACTCGTGTCACCAGCGGGGCTCCGTACTCGCAGGCGCCCTTCACCATCGACATGCCCGGCACGACGAAGTCGCTGGGTGCGGTGCTGGGGGCAGATCCGGCAGACGGCGTCTATCAGGTGGAAGTCCAGTGCCGTAACAGCACCAACAACTTCGTCGCGGGCAACAGCTTCACCGTGCCGATCAAGGTGACGGGGGACACCTGGGAGGTCGACACAGCGTCAGAGGCTGTCGAGACCACTCTCAAGCTGTCGGCCGACCCGGCCGGACAGGTGGTCGTCAACAAGGAGTTCACGCTCGTCGCAGAGGTGACTCCGGCCAACGCCGAGGGCACGGTCGAGTTCGCCGAGGCGGGCCAGACGGGCACACCCGTCGAGGTGCAGAACGGGAAGGCCGAACTGGAGCTGGGCGCCGGCACGGCCGCGCGCGTACGTACGTACACGGCCACGTTCCGGCCGGACAACGCCGCCGACTTCACCTCGAGCAACGCCACGCTGGCCTACTACAGCGTCCACGAGCCCGGCATCGACGTCGCGTCGGAGAACGGCGACGTCCTCGAGGAAGAGGCGAAGCTCGAAGGCGGCCAGAAGGTCAAGGTCACCGCCGAGGGCTTCCGTCCGAACGAGGCCGTGAAGGTGACGATCCCCGACTCCGGGGGAACGTTCGCCGATGTCGAGGGCAGTGAGCAGGGGACCGTCACCGAGCACACGGTGACCATTCCCGCGGAGATCGCGGACGGCGACTACAAGCTCACCCTCACCGGCGCCGACGGCGGCGTGAAGGTCGAGTTCCCGTTCACCGTGGGCGAGGGCGGCGGTCCCGGCGGCGGCGACTCCGACGGTGACGACGGCGGCGGCGACTCCGACGGCGACGGCGGGGGCGACTCCGACGGCGGCGACAACGGCGGCGGTGACGCCGGCGGTGCCGGTGGTGCCGCTGGCGGGGCCGGCGGCTCCGGTGCCGGGGGTTCCGGTGGCGGGTCCGACCTGCCGCTGGCGTCCACCGGCAGCGCCGTGCTGGACCTGGCCCTCGTGTCCGTCGTGCTGATGGCCGCCGGCGGCGGCGCGGTCTACTGGGCGCACCGCTCCGGACGGCTGCTCACCTTCGGCGCGACTCCGCGCACCTGACGCGGCACCCGAGGGCGGCGGGGTGGCCCCACACACCCCGCCGTCCTTCCCCGGCCGCGTGACGAGATGTCCGCGCGGTCCCCACAGACCCCACAGACCCGACAGCCGAACGAGGAGCGCGTCCCCGTGACCGTCGTCTCATCACCCCCCGAGGCGGATGCCCTCGGCGAGCGGCAGTCGTCGCCGCCGTCCGGCCCGTCCCGGCCGAAGCGGAGGTCCGACGAGCCGCAGAGCCCGCCCCCGCGTGACGCCCGGCTGGCGATCCCCGGCGCGGCGCTGCTGATCCTGTCGGCGCTGCTCTTCGGCTTCGCCGCCAACCTGACCCTCGTGGGCCACCTCCAGCACGCCCGCGGCCAGCAGACCGGCTACGCGGAGCTGCGCGATCAGTTGGCACAGGGCATCGCACCGGTCGGCCAGACCGACATCGACGGGAAGGTGCTCTCGCCCGGCGCGCCGGTGGCGATGCTGCGCGCACCGGACGCGGGGATCCGCGAGGTCGTCTTCGAGGGCACCACCTCCGGCGTGCTGACCGCGGGTCCGGGACACCGCCGGGACACGGCGCTGCCCGGGCAGGCCGGCACGAGCATCATCATGGGCCGGCAGTGGGGCTACGGAAGCCCGTTCGTGAACCTGAAAGACCTGGAGGCCGGCGACGAGATCGAGGTGATCACCGGCCAGGGCAGGCACACGTACCGGGTGACCGGGCAGCGCGAGGCCGGCGACCCGATCCCGGCACCGGCCACCGAGGGCGAGGGCCGGCTGACGCTGATCACGGCGACGGGTGGTCCGTACACGCCGCGCGGGCTGCTGCGCGTCGAGGCCGAGCTGACCTCCGACGTGCAGCCGCGCCCGGCCCAGGTCATCGACTCCGGGATGATCAGCGAGGCGGAGGAGCCGCTGGAGGGCGATCCCTCCGCCTGGGTGGAGATCCTGCTCTGGAGCCAGCTTCTGCTCGTCGTCGCCGGGGCGGTCACGTGGGCGTACCGAAGCTGGGGGCGCTGGCAGGCGTGGATCACCGGCGTGCCGGTGCTCGGCGCCGTCGGCATCGCGCTCGCGGGCTGCCTCACCCGGCTGCTGCCCAACCTGCTGTGACCCCGGAGGTCCCTGTGAGCACGGCGAATACGGAACGCACAGAAACCGCAGAGAGCGCGGAAAGCGCAGAGGGCGCAGAAAGCGCGACCGGCACGACCGAGAACACAGCGAGCCCTGCGAGAGGTGACGCCATGTCGCTGACGGACACCACCGTCGAGCTGCCCCCCGTCGGCACCGGGAACCCCGCGAAGCTGGAGACCCGCGACGTCTCCGCCTGGTTCGGCGACCACAAGGTGCTGGAACGCGTGTCGCTGACCATGCCTCCGCACCGGGTCACGGCCCTCATCGGCCCGTCCGGCTGCGGCAAGTCGACGTATCTGAGGATCCTGAACCGCATGCACGAGCTGGTCGCCTCCGCGTCGCTCGCCGGGCAGGTGATGCTGGACGGCGAGGACATCTACGACCGCGGCCGGCGCATCACGCACGCCCGCCGTCAGATCGGCATGGTCTTCCAGAAGCCCAACCCGTTCCCGGCGATGTCGATCTACGACAACGTGATCTCGGGGCTCAAGCTCAACGGCATCCGGTCCGGCCGCGACGACAAGGACGACCTGGTCGAGGAGTGCCTGACCAAGGCGGGCCTGTGGAAGGAGGTACGCGACCGGCTGCGCCAGCCCGGCGGCGCGCTCTCCGGCGGCCAGCAGCAGCGGCTGTGCATCGCGCGGTCGCTGGCGGTACGGCCCCGGGTGCTGCTGATGGACGAGCCGTGCTCGGCGCTCGACCCGACCTCCACGCGGCGCATCGAGCAGACCATCGGCGAGCTGATGCACGAGGTGACGATCGTCATCGTCACCCACAACATGCAGCAGGCGCAGCGCGTCTCGCAGCAGTGCGCGTTCTTCCTGGCCGAGCACGGCACACCGGGCGTGGTCGTCGAACACGGGCCGACCGGGGAGATGTTCGGCAATCCCCAGGACGAGCGTACGTCCGACTACGTCCACGGCCGCTTCGGCTGACCGCAGCGGGGCTGTCTCCTTCCACCCTTCGACCCGGAGGTGACCAGATGTCCGCACCCCTGCGCCGCCGCGCCGCCGCCGTCGCCGCCTCACTGGCCGCCGCGGCGGCCCTCGCCGCCTGCGGCTCGGCCGCCGGCCCGCAGCACCCGGAGCCGGCGGGCGCCCAGGCCGCCGGGAAGCCCGGAGGTGACGGCCCGGCCGGCGACGCCCTCGGCAGCCCGCGGGCCGCGGACCCGCCGGACGGGGCGGCCGACCGGGCGCCGAACGCGCACCGCGAGCAGGGCGGGGACGGCGGGGCCGCCGCCGGGAAGGACCGCGGCGGCGACGGCGCCGGACGGCCCGGCGGCGGGCCGAAGTCCGAGCCCCCGGAGGGCAGGCAACCCGAGCGCCCGCGGCCCCCGGCCGGCGCGGACGAGCCTTCCGGCCCGCCCCCGCGCAAGCTCGCGGACGCCGTGGATCCCGGCTCGCCCAAGGTGACCACCCTGACCATCGGCGACTGGTCCCGCCCGCTGGTCAGCGGCGACCAGCGGCACGTCGACGCCTGCAACGCGGCGGTGCTGTTCGACGGGCCAGAGCCGGGCCGGGAGAACGGCATGGCCTTCGACACCTCCGTCATCGTCGGGCACGACTTCTGCGGCTTCGACGTGCTGGCGCCGCTGCCGAAGGGGACGCGCGTGACGATCTCCGGGCCGATGGGCAGGCTGGAGTACCGGGTGTACGAGAACTACATCACCCCGGGCCAGGGCGGCCCGAACCACGGCCTGTACTGGGGCGACGTCACGCTGCAGACGTGCGTGGGCCCGGACACGGGCTTCAGCTACCTGGAACGCACCTGGCCGCCGGTCGACCGCGCCTGACGCGATCCGCCCCGCGCCGCGGTCAGCCGGGGCGTATCGCGCTGTGGATCGGCATGCTGTAGATCGACTCGTAGCGCACCACGGTGCCGGGGCGCGGTGCGTGGATCATGCGCCCGCCGCCGACGTAGAGGCCGACGTGGCTGATGTCGTCGAAGAAGAAGACCAGGTCGCCGGGGCGCAGTTCGGACACGGACACGGACGTGCCGAAGGTGACCTGGTCCCACGTCACGCGGGGGATCTCCACCCCCGCCGCCCGCCACGCGGCCTGCGTCAGACCCGAGCAGTCCCACGTGTCCGGTCCGATCGCGCCCCACACGTACGGCTCGCCCAACTGCGCCTCGGCGAAGTCGAGGGCGGCCTGCGCGCCCGCCGAGACGGGCCCGTCGTCGGCGGGCGCGGTGGCCTCGCCGGTGATGGTCTGCTCCGCCAGCTCCTGCCGCTCCTCTTCCTGCTGCTCCCGCAGCCGGCGCTGCTCGGCGGCCTCGCGCGCGGCGTGCTCACGGGCGAGCCGCTCCGCCTCGGCGCGCTCCGCGCGCTCCAGCTTGTCGAACTCGGCCCGCTCGCGGTCGCTCAACTCCGCCTTCAGGTCCCGTGCCTCGTCGAGCTTCGCCTGCAGCGCCTTCTCCTGCCGGCGCAGCGACGCCTCGCGGTCCTTGAGCTCGCCCACCGCGGCGTCGGCGGCCTTGCTGCGCTTACGGGCCTCCCGCTCCCGCGCGGCGAACTCGTCCAGCGCGTGCTCCTGCCGCTCGGCGAGCCGGCCGAGCAGGTGACGGTGGTCGGCGTACCCCTGCGGGTCCTCGGCCAGCAGCAGAACGGCCGCCTCCGACAGGCCGGTCGCCCCGGTGCGGTACTGGGTGGTGACGTAACCGGTCAGCGTCCGCCGCGCGTCGTTGACCCGCGCGGTCGCCCGCGCGGCCTCGGCGAGGAGCCGGTCGGCCCGCCGCTGCTGCTCGTCGGCCGCCGCCTCGGCCTCGTTGAGCCGCCCTCCGGCGACGGCGGCCTGCCGGTTCAACTCGTTGACCCGGTCCCGCACTTCGGCGGCCCGCCGCGCGGCATCGCGGGCCCGCTCCCGCTGCTCCTCGACGGCGGCCGGGCCGCCGTCGGCCGGCTCGTCCGCGACGGCGACCTGCGTCAGCAGGATCGCGGCGGCGAGGGCGGAGGCGGCAACGGCCCCGGAGCGCAGGCGGACACCGGCGGGACGCGGGTTCTGCGGCGTGCTCAAGGCCGGTGTCTCCTTCCGCGGGCGGACCAGTCGAGCGTGCGCGGAGGAGCTGAACACCCCGGGTCGCACACGTATCCAAGAAGGAAAGGCCACTCGGAGCCGCTACGCAACCCCGGCCCCGCGCCGCGGGGTTCGCGGGCGGGGCCGGGGTGGGGCGTG
Source organism: Streptomyces sp. WMMC500 (assembly GCF_027497195.1). Lineage (NCBI taxonomy): Bacteria > Bacillati > Actinomycetota > Actinomycetes > Kitasatosporales > Streptomycetaceae > Streptomyces > Streptomyces sp. WMMC500. Next base: position 3,343,751 of record NZ_CP114905.1, on the reverse strand, counting down.
TGTGCGGTCAGCGTGCCCCGTAGGCGTCGAGGATCGTCTGCGTGACGGTGTTGCCCTGCTTGTCCACCGCCTTCGCCTTGAACGACACGGTCTTCCCGGCGGCCGGGGTGGCCACCGCCACCTCACCGCCCCGGACGGGGACCTTCTTCCAGTGCGCCCCGCGGTCCGTGGAGGCCCACACCGCCAGCGACTTGAGGTTGCCGCCCGCGCCCGAGCCCTGCACGGTCACCGGCACCTGCAGCGTCCGCCCCGCCTCGGCCGTGCTGTCGGGCGCCAGCTCCGGCGCGAAGCGGACCACCGACGCCGGCAGTCTCTCCGGGCCCGCGGTCTCACCCGAGGTGAAGGTCCAGCGGGCGCTCACCTCCGTGCTCGTCCGCGCGACCGTCGGCCGGGTGGTCGTGGCGGTCAGCTCGTACGCGCCCGCGCCGGCCGGCACCCTGAACTCCTGGTAGATCGGCAGGTCGTCCAGCGATGCCACCTCCTCGCCGTCGCGGTACAGCGTCGTCTTCGCGGTGTCGTACGCCGAGAAGCCGGTGTGCTCCCCGCTGTCGAGGTAGATCGGCAGGGTGGTGGAGATCGTGTCCCCGTCACGCTCGATGCCGACGAGCTCGCCCGGCTGCTCCGCCGGCAGGGCCGGGCCGACCACGCCGACGTTGAACGACTGCTCGTAGGTTCGGCCGCCCGCATAGCCGCGTGCCGGGACGCGGTAGCCCATGTCCAACCCGTCGTCCGAGAACTGGGTGAACTCCAGCGTCCACTGGCGGTTGCCGCCGGCGAGCGCGTACAGCGTGCCGGTGTACGGCAGCTCCCTCGTCAGGACGGGGACGGGGCCGAAGGCGAGGTTCGAGAACGGGACGAGATGCCCCTCCTTGCCGGGCACGGAGGAGCCCAGCGTGAACGGGATCTCCGCGAGCTGATCGCGTGCGACGTGGCGGGTCAGGCCCGTCCACATCGTCGTGCGGTCCCTGGTGCCGTAATCGAGCTTGTACCACTTGTCGTCGTTGTGGAAATCTGCCGACAGCCCCTGGTACACCTCGCCCGGCGCGACCTCGGGACCGAGGTGCGCGGTGCGCACGTTCTCGAAGGAGGGCACGTACCAGGCGCTGGGCCACTGGCCTTCGCCGGGCTCGATGTCCATGGTCATGACGCCTCTGCCCGGCACGGCATCCTCGTCGGGCACGGTGATGTCGACCGGCTTCGCCGTGCGGGCGTCGATGGTGATCTCGGTGTCCGCGGTGAGGTCGAGCCGCGGCCTGCTGACCTTGTCCAGGGCGGTGAGCCGGTCGCCGTCGTACTCCGTGACGCCCGCGTCGAGCGAGTAGGGACCCTTCGGCACGCGCACGGTGGCCGTGCCGTTCTCGGGCACCAACTCCTCGAAGACCGTGTAGTACCCCTTGTTGACGCCCGCGAGAAGGGCTTCGCCGTCGGCCGCCGGCTGTCCGTCGCGGCCGAGGAAGTTCACGGTGAGTTCGTACATCGCCTCCTCGCGCTCGACGCCGCCCGCGGTGACGACCCGTTGGCCGTCGCCTGTGCCGGTGACGTGGACGGCGTACATGCCGTTGAGGTCGCCGCCGGGGCGGGTGTCGACGGTCACCGGCACCTCGGCGGTGCCGCCGGCCGGGACCGTGACGGTGTCGGCCCCCAGGGTGAACATCCCCGCGGGCGCCGGGTCGCCGTCGGGCCGCACGCCGGACACCGAGAGGTTCAGCGTGACGTCCTCGTCGCCCAGGTTGCGGTACGTGAGGGACTTGGTCACCGGGTCGTCGTCCTGGTGCGGCCAGAGCTGCTTGCCGAAGTTGAGCGACACCGGCTCCGCCACCACCGTCTGCCCGAGCGCCCGGTCCACGGCGATCAGCCCGGCGCCCTGACCGTACGCGCCCTCACCCGGCGCCGGCTTCGCCGAGCCGACGAGGGCGGCCTTGAGCTGCTGCCCGGTCCAGTCCGGGTGCCGCTGCGCGAGCAGCGCCGCCGCACCGGCGACGTGCGGGGTGGACATGGACGTGCCGTTGATCGTCATGTACCCCTCGGGGTCCTGCCCGACCTCCTGCGCGATGTCGCTGCCCGGCGCCGCCGCCGCGGTGATCCCCACCCCCGGGGCGGTGACGTCCGGCTTGACCGCGTTGTCGACGAGGCGCGGGCCGCGGGACGAGAAGTCCGCCAGCTCGCCCCGGTCGTCCACGGCACCCACGGTCAGCGCCGCGTCCGCGGAGCCGGGTGAGTCGAGGCTGTAGGGGCCGAGCTCGCCGCCGTTGCCGGCGGCGACGGCGAACAGCACGCCCTCGTCGGCGGAGATCCGGTTGACCCCCTCCTCCAGCGGGTCCACGCCGGGGCTCTCCTCGCCGCCCAGGCTGAGGTTGACGATGTCCGCGTCCTGCTCCACCGCCCACTCGAAGCCCGCCAGGATGCCCGACTCGCTGCCGGCGCCCTCGTCGTTGAGCACCTTGCCCGACAGCAGCCGGGCACCGGGCGCGACGCCGGTGAACGCGCCGTCTCCCCCCGGGGAGGCGGCGCCGGTGCCGGCCGCGATCGACGCGACGTGCGTGCCGTGCCCGCGGCGGTCCTCGTCGTCCGCCGCCGAGGAGAAGTTCTCGCTGGCGACGACCTGTCCGGCGAGGTCGGGGTGGGTCTCGTCGACGCCGGTGTCCAGTACGGCGATCTTCACGCCGCTGCCGTCGTAGCCCGCCTCCCACGCCGCCGGGGCGCCGATCTGCGGCACGCTCGTGTCCAGACTGGCGTGGCGCAGGCCGTCCAGCCACACGCGCTCCACGCCCGACTCCACCGCGCGCTGGGGGCCGCGCCCGGGGTCGGTCAGCGTCTCCCACACGCGGGGGGCTGCGCCCCAGCCGGTGGTGAGAGCCTCCGCGTTGAGCCGCGGGAAGCGGTGCTGCACCTCGGTGCCGTCCGCGGCGTGCAGCTTGGTACGGGCCTCGGGTTGATCACCCCGGTAGCCGACGATCAGCTTCAGACCGTCGCGCTGATGCCGCACGTAGTCCTTGCGGGCCTGCAGCGTCACGTCGAACAGCCTCCGGTCCAGCGTGCCGTCCGCGACCAGTCCGGTCGCGTCGCCCGGCACCACGAAGCTGTGGCCGCCGGACTCGTACGCGCGTATATGCATGCCCTCCCGGCCGGGCCCGGGCTCCACGGCCACGGCCCGGCCCTCGCCGTCGACCCGGACCCGGTCCCCGGTGATCAACGTCACCCAGACGCCGGCCTGTTGGGCGTATCCGGGCGAACCGCCGCCGCCATCGGACGACGCCCCGGGCGCCGCGGGCGCCGCCGTCAGCCCCGCGGTCAGCGCCGTCACCGCGGCGGCTGCCACGGCGGCGTACCCCGCCTTCTTCATGCTTGTGCGCACAGTCCCCTCCTCGTGAGGTCGGTCGAAGGCAGGTAGGTCACTGCTGGTCAGGCAGGTCAGGCAGGGCAGGCTTAGGGCAGGGCTTCACCGGCCTGGTGTCCGTCCATTCGGCCTGTTCGACCGCCTCGGCGGAGACGACCGCGCCCGCCTTGTAGTCCTTGAAGCTGCCCGTGGGTTCGACCACCACGGTGTCGGCGGTCAGACCGCGGGAGGTGGCGCTGTCGAAGATGAGCCGGTGCTGCAGCATCGCGCCGCTGTCGGCCCGGCTTTCGAGGGCGGCGGCGGTGCCGGTCCGGCCGGCGACGTCGGTGACGTCGTCGAGCACGGTGATGCCCTCCAGCCCGGCGAGCATCTGGAACGCCGCCCCCCGGACCTCCCCGCTGACCGGCACGTCGAGGAGCAGGTTGCGGGCGGCCTCGAAGAGGAACTCCTCACGCGACCCGGCCCATTTCCTCACCTCGCCGGTGAACCCCCTGAGGAGTTCGTCCGTGAGCGCGTCGGGGTCGGCGGGCAGGGCGTTCAGCTCCTCCAGGCTGAGGGCGCGGCCGCCGAGAATGAAAGGCGCCTCGTCGGTCGTCGGCACGTACACGCGGACGGTGGGCGGGGCGGTGCCCCGGTAAACGTGGAATGCGCTGTTGCCGTCCTCCCCGAGCGGAACCGCCTTGCCGGGCGACGTCATGAACGCCCTCAACCTCTGCGTGTCCGAGTCCATGGTGACGGGAACGGGGTCGGGCGATCCGTCCCTCTGCCACGCGTCGTTGTCGGCGGCGGACGCGGGAGCGAAGGGGATGTTCTTGCCAGAACTGCAGAACTCGCCGGTCTTGGTGTCCGTCGAGTTGGTCTGGCGGACGCCGCCGGCGATCGTGTACCTCTCGGCGCTCTCACTGGCCGCGAACTGCTGCCACAGCTCGTAGTCCACGCTCCAGTACCGGCCGTCCCGCGCGGCGTCCTGGGCCACCGCCGTCTCCGCCGCCGCCAGCAGGACCGAGTCGCCGTCGCCACCGGCCTGCGGGGCCGCCGCGTCGAGGTCCCAATGGGCCGGCTGCGCTGCCGGACCGGAGCCGGCGGTGGCCGAGATGACGAGCAGGACGGTGGCGGTGGCGGTGGCGACCAGGCCGCCGCCGAGGGCGTAGGGCCGCCACCGGGGGCCGCGCGGGGCGGCGGCGGGCGCGGAGGACGCGGTGGGCGCCGTCATGGCCCGGCGCAGCTCGGCCGCGCGGGTCTCGGCGGGCACGGGCAACTCGGGGTCGAAGTCGGCGGGGCGGGCGTCGGCGAGGCGCCGCATCAGCGGCTCCGGGTTCGTGCCGGTCATCGGGGGTCCTCTCCTGCGGTACGGGCGGCGGGGGCGGGGCGGGCGGCACGGGCACCGGGCACGGCGCCGGCTCTGACCGTCGACCGCCGGTCCGGCGCGGGGGGTGCGGGCGGTTCGTGCGGTTCGTGCGGTTCGTGCGGTGCCCCGGCGCGGTGGGCGTCCTGCGCGACGGTCTCGAGGGCCCGGGCGAGCCGCTTGCGGGCGCGGTGCAGCCGTACCCGGAAGGCGACCTGCGTGCAGCCGAGAACCTGGGCGGCAGCACGCTGGTCGAGGCCCTGCCAGGCCATCAGGATCAGCACCTCGCGGTCGTCCGCGTCGAGCGCGGCCAGGGCGCGTAACACCGTCATGCGCTCGGTGACGACGTCGGCGACGTCCTCCGTCTCCCACCCGGCCTGCGGCTCCAGCAACGCCTCCCGCGCCGCCTGCTTCGCGGCCGCGCGGGCCGCGCTGCGCACCTGGATGCGGGCCACACCCAGCAGCCACGGCAGCGGCGGCTCCGGCAGGTCGCGGATGCGCCGCCACGCCACGGCGAAGGTCTCGCTGACGACCTCGTCAGCGCGCTGCCGCCCGGCGTGCGCGGCGGCGTACGCCCACACGCGCTGGCGGCACTCGTCGTATATCGCGGTGAACCGCTCCGCGTCGTCGGGCTCAGTCATGATCCACCATGGGTACCTCCGGCGGCGTGTGGCAGTGCTGTCGCGAGGTAATGGCGCGAACCCGGCGGATTGTTACCGCCCCCGGCCGGATTTTTTTTCGCCCGCCCCCCGCTGCTGGGCGCGGGGTGGTCGCGAGGGCCTGGAAAGCATCGAGACCGGCCCGTTCGAGACCGGTCTCGTAAGGAAGGAAAGACTCCGGCACGTCAGAGCCCCGCGGAGGCCCGGCGACCGGGCGTCAGGGGAGCAGGAGGTCGTTTTGCCCGTTCTGGATGCCGCCGGTGAAGGCCCGGTAGTCGTCTTCGGAGAGGATGAGGATCTGGGCTTCGGGGTTGCCGATGTCCTTGGAGTCGCGTAGCGCGACGACGCCGTCGATGAACGCGACCTCTAGGCAGTTCTGCCCGCCGCTGCTCAAGGCACTCTTGGCCCAGGTGGCGTTGGTGAGGTCGGGGTTTGCGATCATCCGTGGCGTTCCCTTCTCAGGGGAGCAGGAGGTTGTCTTGCCCGTTCTGGATGCCGCCGGTGAAGGCCCGGTAGTCGTCTTCGGAGAGGATGAGGATCTGGGCTTCGGGGTTGCCGACGTCCTTGGAGTCGCGCAGCGCGACGACGCCGTCGACAAACGCGACTTCAAGGCAGTTCGTGCCGCCGTTGCTCATGGCGCTTTTGGCCCAGGTTGCGTTGGTGAGATCGGGCTTTATGATCATGCGTAGCGCTCCTTGAGTACCTTGCCGATGTACTTCCGAGACGCCCGTACGTCCAAGGCTTCGGCTCGGAGGTGGTCGAACCCGCTTTCGTACCGTGCCAGGTGGCCATCTTCCTCCAGGTACAGGGCGGTTGTCATCGGCTCGACCACCGCGACGGGCGGGCCCGCCGAGAAGTGCAGGAGGTGGAACGCGCCGTCCACCCCGGCGTGGGCACCTTGATCGAACGGAAGCACCTGCACATCCACATGCTCGCGCTCCGACACGGTCAGCAGGTGCTCAAGCTGGTCCTTCATCACGGCATCGCCCCCGACACGTCGCATCAGGGCTGCCTCGTCCAGGACACACCACAGATGGAGCGGCTTCTCCCGACTCAGGACGGCCTGCCGCACCATGCGGAGTTGGACGAAGTTCCTGACCTCTCGCTGATGCCGCCAAAATCGACTGCCCTCAACGATCGCGGTCGCGTACGCCTCCGTCTGGAGAAGCCCCGGAACGATGTTGACGAACGTCTCACTTTTCACGGCCATTTCCTCAAGTTGGACGTAGTCCACGAAGGGATCGAGGATGGCGCTCCGGTATTCGTCAAGCAGGTTGCTTCGCTTTCCGCTGTTGGCGAGCTTCGCCAACTCCCTGACCTGCCTGCGGCGATCGTCATCGGTGAGCCCGTAGACATCGAAGAAGGCAAGCACCGACGTGGGCGCCACGCGCTGCTTGCCGTTCTCGATCCGGCTCAACGAGGGCGCACCCGGCAGATCGAGCTGGCTTGCGGCATCCGCCAACGACAGGCCGGTGGCCTTCCGTAGCGATCGCAACTCCAACCCGAGGCGGCGTCGGTGCAGGTTGGGCTGAGCATCGGTCATGGACGTACCTCCCTGGCGCCGCAGACTAGCGCCGCCGGAACTCCGTTGGCCCGGCAATCACTCCTTCGAGTGATGGTTTCCAGAAGTGGCACTTGCGGACAATGTTCCCCCGTGCCACGCTGCCGGTCTCGCTACAGAGCGTGCCGGTCTCGCTACCGGCGATCACCAGGTGAGCGCTGGAGGTACCCCATGAAGGCCACCGCCGAAAACACCGAAGGCCACGCGGCGCGCGCATGGAACGTGACCGCCGAAGCGCAGGCCATCGAGCAGTGGCGCAACGCGGCTGCCGCGGCAACCGCCGAACTGGGCGGTGACGCCGATGCCGTAGCGATTGTCCGGCTGGGAGTCTCGGAACTCTTAAGCAACGTGGCCAAACACGCCGAGGACAAGACCTGTCGACTCACCGTGCGGGTGGAAGAGACGTGGGTCTACGTCCACGTCTACGACACCTCCCGCCAGGCACCCGCACTCACCACCCCCGCCTGGGACGCAGAGAGCGGACGCGGCCTGTGGCTCCTGAACTCGATGGTGACCGACTGGGGTTACGAATGCCGGGCGGACGGCAAAGCCGTGTGGTTCCGCGCCCCGTTGAACGCCACCGCGAAGGAACCGAAACCGGCTCCTTCGCGCGCGGCGGGCGCGCGGCGCGTGAACTTCGCGACGGTGGCCGTCGATGACAACGTCATCTACCTCGGACAGAAGCGACGGATCGTGGCGCTGGTCCAGACCCGCACGGGATACGTCGTGCAATTCGCCGACGCCACGGCGCTGCACGTGGTCTGCCCGCCGGACGTGTGCGAGATCGACGGCTGCACCGTACGTCTCGACGACATCGCGGACGGCGCCTGCTTCTGGTGCGGCACCGCCAGACGCCTGGTCTCGGTGGGCCGCTACGCCACGGCATCCGGAACGTCCCACACGGTCTACGCCTGCACCGGCTGCATCGCGACCCGAGGGCTGGTCCCGCTGGCCTCTCGCGGCGGTGTCGACACGAGAATCCGCTACCGCTCGCGAAGCGCACGCTGAACACCCGAACCACAGACGGGAAATCCATGACCTTGGAAGAGTTGGTCCGCCCCGACCTAGCCCGCCAAGAAGCAGAAGAGGCCGCACGCAACCTGGCTCACCAGGCAGAACGCCTGGGCCTCCCCCTGGCAGACATCGAGATCATCGCCCCCTGCCCCACCTGCCGCCGCACCGCCTACACCATCCGCCTGGGCACCCTAGACCCCGACGAGACCCACCACTTCGCCAACGCCCTACGCGGCCTGCCGCAATCCCATCCGGCTTAGCGCAGGAACACGAGCGCCGCGTTCGACGGTGAACGCGCGTCGGCAATAGACGAGTTGGGTACGGTCCGACCGGCGGCCCGGTCGTTCGGCGGCGGAGGCGAATCATGAAGAGTGCGCACGTGGGGCTCGCGGCCTTCGAGACCAGAGCGGGCGAGGCTGCCCGCACGCTCCTGCAGAACCAGGGGTACGACGGCGGGTGGGGCCTCACCCTGACCTCCGTTTCGTCGATTGTCAACACCAGTGAGGTTCTGCCGATTCTGCGGGTCGCCGGCATCGCCGGACAGCCGGTTCGCCAGGGGCTCGACTTCCTCACCGGCGCCATCCGGGAGCACTCGCGCCCCCGGCCCAACGGCGGTCGTGGTGAGCACACCCGGTTCATCGCCTTCGGCTTGGCCGGACTGCTGTCCCACCCTCGCTTCTTCCACCACAAGGGCGTCGCGGAGACCATGACCTGGTGCGTCGGCTGGCTGGAGGATCACCAAGTCGACCACGGCTGGCCGGAAGTCCTCGGACTCGACGACACCTCGCTGCACCAGACGGCCCTGGTAGTCCACCGTCTTGCCGAGCTCAGAGATGCCCTCAATGCTTTCGGCCCCGGACTCCTCTTACCCGGCGGGGTGGAGACCAGCAGCCTGCTGGAGCGCGTCGAACCGCTGATCGAGCACGGAGTGCACGGCCTGCTCTACCACCGGCGCCCGAGCGGAGCATGGGGGTGGCGTACCTACATCGACACCGATCCGAGCCCGAGCAAGACTGCCCTGTGCCTGCTCGCGCTGTCGACCGTTCGCTCGGGCACCGGGCCCAGTGGCGAGCCCGCCTACCTGGATGAGGTGCGTGAGGCGGGCGGAGTGCACGGCCAGGTGCAGCAGAAGCGACTGGCCGACGTGGTCACCGAAGCTGGCCAGTGGCTGCTGCACAACCACCACCGGTGGGAAGAGTTCGTCGAGGACGACAAGGACGTGCAAGGAACGGCCTGGGAGCATATGGCGTACGCGCTGTGCACCCAGGCCGTCGTCCGGGCCGGTGGGAGTCCCCGTGACCCCCGTCTCGTCAGGGCGTGGAAGCTGATGAACGACCTGTGGGACCCGGAGGCCGGGCTGTGGAACGAGCCGGGCGCCTCGGGCAAGCGCGCCACCATCCGGGCCGCGTATTACACGGTGTCGGCCTACGAGGAAGCGATGCAGCGCCTGATCCGGATGAACCTTACCGACCCTGCCTCCGAGGACGCGAGCGAGGCGTCAGCCGGGATGGACATCGCTCATGTCGCCCTCGGTCCGGGCCGGACCGTTCTCCTCGGGGCACGCGACAGCGAAGGAATCGTGGCGTGTGAGTTGTCGGAGCGCTTGTTCGACGTGGTGAAGGTCGTGTACGACGCTCGCGAGACCGGACTGTCGACCGATCGGATTGCGGCAAAGCTCTATGTCTCCCCGTCCTCGGTGCCCAAGTACGTGCAGCGCCTTAACCGGGCCGTCTCTGCGGCCTTCGGCGGCGGCCCGGCCCGGCTAATCGTGGCCGGCACGGTGGACGGAGCGAGCGGGTACCGCCTCGCGGGGCGGGAGGCGCCGCCTACGACGTGACGCGTTCCTCTGCCACCGGGTAGTTCAGCAGGGCGAATCGTGCCAGGGAGCGGACCTGGTCGAAAGTCTTGAGGGTGTCGAGGTCCTCCAGGCCGAACCAGGCAGCTCCGTGCACCTCTTCGAGCTGCGCCTCCGCAGCCTGTTGCCAGGTGCCCGGCTGCCGTTGGACGTAAAAGAACTGGACCAGCGCCGGCGTCGGGAAGCCTTCGCGCTCGATGTCCACGTAGAACGGCACGGGTTCGGGAGTGGCGTTGTGGTCGGCCGGGTGGATGGCCGGCTGGCTGGAGATCGTCTGCACCAGCAGCCCGGTCTCCTCCTTGAACTCCCGCACCGCCGTGCCTGCAAAGGACTCACCAGGCTCGATATGACCGCCTGGCGGAACCCATTTGTCGAAGCGGTTGTGGTGCACGAGCAGCACTTTGCCACGCTCGACGAGATAGCCCGAGCAGCAGTACACCAGACCCATGTCGCGGGCGGTCTGGCCGTCGTGGATCAGAATCGAGCGAGGCACCCCGCCACGATAGCCCACAGGGAACCACCCGAACTCCCGTGCTGATAAATGGGCTTCAGCGCAATGTCAGCGCCTCCCTGATGACATGTCATCAGGGATGACAGCGCGATGTCATCGCGTATGGGTCACTGCGCGACGGATGGTGGTCGTGTACGCGCCCCGCGGCTCCGGCTCGCGGTCGGCGATGTCCCTGTCCGTCGAGGAGAGGCCCCCTGATGCGTTCTCGCCCGTCCCAGTGGCGTGCCCGGTACCGGGAGCGGTTTGCGGTCCCGCAGACGCTGGTGGTGCAGCCCACGACCTGGTGCAATCTGGACTGCCGGTACTGCTACCTGCCGTTTCGCAAGCTCAAGCAACAGATGTCGACGGAGGTGGCCGAGGCCCTGGCGAGGGCGGTGGCTCAGCTCGACGACAGCGGCCATCCGATCGGCATCGTCTGGCACGGTGGGGAGCCGCTCGCCGTGGGTCAGCAGAAGTTCGCCGCACTGCTCGCGCCGTTCGAGGCCCTGCGGCGGGCGGGCCGAGTCCACCACTATGTGCAGACCAACGCGACGCTCATCACGGAGACGTGGTGCGAACAGCTTGCCGCGTACGACTTCCGCGTCGGGGTGAGCATCGACGGCCCGGCCGACTTGAACGCCGAGCGCGTCGACCTGCGAGGGAAGCCTGCCTTCGACCGGATCCTGCGCGGCATCTCGCGGCTGCGCGAGCACGGCATCCCGTTCTCCGTCATCTCGGTGGTCGGCGCCCTGGGGATCGCGATGCCGGAGGAACTGCTGGAGTTCTTGACCTCCCTGGGCGGCCATACAGTGGGCTTCAACATTGAGGAGATCGAAGGGGCCAACACCGATCGGCAGCCGCCCACCGCAGTCCAGGCCGAGGAGTTCTGGCGCCGCACCCTCACGTGGACCCGCGAGCACCCCGGTGCCCCAGTGGTCCGGGAACTCGAACGCCTCGCCGAGTACCTCCATATGATCCGGTCCGGCCAGAGAGTTGAGTGGGACAGGCGCCGCCTCGACCCCATCCCCACCGTCTCCTGGAAGGGCGACGTGGTCCTGCTCTCCCCAGAACTCGCGGACACGGCAGCACCGGAGTACGGCGACTTCTTGGCCGGCAACATCCTCGACCGTAGCCTGCCCGAGATCCTCCGGGATGCCTACCGGCTGCGCTACGTCCGCGACTTTCTCACCAGCCTGGACCGCTGCCAGGCCGAATGCGAGTTCTTCGACTTCTGCCGCGGTGCCCAGGCCGCCAACCGCTATTTCGAGAACGGCGACCTCACTTCTACCGAGACCAGCTACTGCCGGACCTCCCGGCAGGCCCTGGTCACGGCTCTGTCCACGCTCGCAACCAAGGAGGCCGTTGCATGAAGACCCTGGACCGGCTCGCCACATCCGACACCCTCGTCGTGATGGAGTTGATAGCCGCGCACGACTTTCCGAGCCCGGTGATCGTTGAGGCGACGTGGGACAACCGGCCCACGTGGGACAACTGGGCGAAGACCCCGGCCCCCTTCGACAACCGACCGACCTGGGACAACTGGAACAAGAAGAAGTAGGCCGCCCCGCTGCCGGCACGCCCCGGGCGTGCCGGCAGCACAGGCGACCGAACCCCCGCGCTGAAAGGCTGTTGATGGACACCCGCACGATCCGCCGTACGAGCGTCTCGCTCCCCGCCTTGGACGAGCCGGGGCTCTACCTCTCCCACGTCGCCTCTCTGGAGGGCGGCCGCGGGCGGATGGCGGGGTTCCACTACGCCGATGCCGACCTGCGGGATCTCGACCTGGCGGACACCCACCTGATGGACGGGCGGATCACCGGCCTCAACGTGCAGCGCACCCGCCTGGAGAGGCTCCGTGTCGACTCCGTGGAATTCACCCGATGCGGTCTGTCCTCCCTGCAGTGGAGCGAAAGCAAGATCTCCCGAACCGTCTTCCGGGACTGCAGGCTCATGGGCGCCGCGCTCGAAGACGTGACGCTCGACAACGTTCTGTTCGAGAACTGCAAGTTCGACTACAGCACCTTCGCGCGCATCCGCGCCATCGGCCCGGTGATCTTCGCCAGGTGTTCGCTGCGCGAGACCACCTTCGCCGCCGCCGACCTTGGCGCCGCCCTGATCGATGACTGCGATCTACGACTGACCGAGTTCGACGGCGGGAAGCACCGCGGCCTGGACCTCCGGGGTAACGACCTCGCCCAGCTTCGCGGCCTGGCCTCGCTCAAGCAGATCGTCATCGACCATGCCCAGATACTCCAACTCGCAGAGGCCCTTGCCACCGAGCTGCACGTCACCTTCGGCGAAGACCCCGACGACGAGTAGTCCCCCACCTTCCCCCGGCAGGCACAGACATGGGCGGCAGTCACGCATCGGGCCAGCAAGCCCCGCCACCATCGACGGCGGCCGCGCTCACATCGGCCGGCCGGTTGAGGAGAACATGCAGGCATGAAGTACGAGACATGGCCCCGGCTGTTGGTGGTCGACATCGAAGGGAACGGAGTCACGCCTCCCGACGTGGTCGAAGTGGCTGCCCTGCCGCTGCACAACGGCACGCCGGACACCCGCACGGCCGGGGTCTGGCTCATCCGGCCTCCGGTGCCGGTCACGCCTTTCGCCAGCCGCGTGCACAAACTCACCAACGAGGACCTGAATTCGTGCCCGCCCTGGGAGGAGGTCCGTGAAGAGGTACGGGCCATGCTGACCGGCGCGTGGATCTGCGCCCACAACGCCGGAGTCGACTACCGGGTTCTCGCCCGGCACCTCCCGGGCTGGGAACCCCCGGGCGTCATCGACACCCTGCGCCTGGCGCGGGCAACGTACAAGGAAGCGCCGCGCCACAACCTCGATGCCCTCATCCAGCACACCGGACTCGACCTCGGCCAAGCCCCCGGCCAGCGGCACCGCGCCGCCTTCGACGCCTATGCCACCGCGCTCCTGCTGCTGCGCATGGCCGAGCAGTACCCCACCTGGGAAGCACTCGTGCGAGCCGCTGTCCCTCCCGGCCTTCCCGGAGCGCCCGAGCCCGAACAGGAGCCCACACTGTGGTGATCCCAGCCGAAGACTTCGAAGCCTGGCGGGAGACCGACTACCTCCTGCGCTCCCCGGCCAACGCCCGGCGGCTCAGGGAAGCCGTCGCCCGTGACAAGGCGGATTCCGTCTCCGTCGGGGTGAGCATGGAGGTCTTGGAGAGCCTGGCGGGCACCGAGCGGGATCCGTAAAGCCTCCCGGTGTCAGAAGCCCGCTGCCGCCGAGACGTCTGCCTTCAGCTCCGCCAGGAACTCCGCCGCCGTCGCCCGCGCCGCCGGCAGGCCCGGGTGGGCGTTCGGGACCGGGACCACCACCTCCAGGTAGCACTTCAGCTTCGGTTCGGTGCCGCTCGGGCGGACGATCACCCGGGCCGCCTCCACCCCCCGGGCCCGGTCGCCCGCCAGGGTGTAGCGGAGGCCGTCCGTCGGGGGGAGGTCCCCGGTGCCCGTCGACAGGTCCTCCGCCTGGGTCACCCGCAGGCCCGCCGCCGATGCCGGGGGCGACGCGCGGAGGCGGTGCATCGCGGTGGCGATCACGTCGAGGTCCGCTACGCGGACGGAGAGCTGGTCCGTGGCGTGCAGGCCGTGCTCCACCGCGATGTCGTCCAGCAGGTCCTGCAGCGTGCGGCCCGCCGCCTTCAGCTCCGCGGTCAGTTCGGCGACCAGCAGGGCCGCGGTGATGCCGTCCTTGTCGCGGACGCCGGCGGGGTCGACGCAGTAGCCGAGGGCCTCCTCGTAGGCGTAGCGCAGGTTCTCGACGCGGGCCAGCCACTTGAAGCCGGTCAGCGTCTCCTCGTACGGCAGGCGCGCGGCCCGCGCGATCCGGCCCATGAGGGAGGAGGAGACGATGGACGCCGCGAAGGTGCCCGTGGCCCCTTTGCGTACGAGGTGCGTGGCCAGCAGGGCGCCGACCTCGTCGCCGCGCAGCATCCGCCAGCCCGCGTCCGCGCCCCCGTCCGCGCCCCCGCCCCCGTCCGCCTGCGCCGCCGGCACGGCCACCGCGCAGCGGTCCGCGTCGGGGTCGTTGGCGATGATCACGTCCACCGCAGAACCCGCAGAGGCCGCCGTCGCGAACGCCAGGTCCATCGCCCCCGGCTCCTCCGGGTTGGGGAACGCGACGGTCGGGAAGTCCGGGTCCGGCTCCGCCTGCGCCGCGACCGGCACCGGGGGCGGGAAGCCGGCGCGGGCGAAGGCGGCGGCCAGCATGGCGGAGCCGACGCCGTGCAGGGCGGTGTGCACCGTACGGACGTCCCGGGGGCCGCCCGCGGTGACGACCGTGGCGGCCCGGTCGAGGTACGCCTCCACGACGTCCTCGCCCAGCACCTCCCAGCCGCCCTCCGGGCGGGGCACGTCCGCGAGCGGGCCCACCGCCTCGATGGCGGCGGCGATCGCGGCGTCCGCGGGCGGGACGATCTGCGAGCCGCCGCCCAGGTAGACCTTGTAGCCGTTGTCGCGCGGCGGGTTGTGGCTCGCGGTGACGGTGACCCCGGCGACCGCGCCGAGGTGGCGGATCGCGAAGGCCAGCACCGGCGTCGGCAGCGGGCGGGGCAGGACGACGGCCCGGAAGCCGGCGCCGGCCATGACGGCGGCGGTGTCCTCGGCGAAGGCGTGGCTCTTGTGCCGGGCGTCGTAGCCGACGACGACCAGGCCGCCGCCCGCGCCCTGCCCCTTCAGGTACGCGGCCAGCCCGGCGGCGGCGCGGATGACGACGGCCCGGTTCATCCGCATCGGCCCCGCGCCCAGCTCACCGCGGAGCCCGGCGGTGCCGAACTGCAGCGTGCCGGCGAAGCGGTCCGCGAGGGCCGCGGTGTCGTCCGCCCGCAGCAGGGCCGCCAGCTCGGCGCGGGTGTCGGGGTCGGGGTCCTCCGCCAGCCACGTCCTGGCCCGGGCGGCGAGCCCGGCGGCGTCCCCGGACCCAGCGGTCCCAGCAGCGTCTGTCTTCACCGGTTGCCGTCCTCCGTCACTGTCGTTCTCTCCCAGGTTCCCGGCCCGCCGCCGCGTACGCCCCCGCGCGTACCGCCTCAGCGCCCGCCGCCGCGTACGCACCCGCGCGTACCCCCCGGAGCCTTCACACCCGCCGCAGCACCTCGGCCAGCAGCTCACCCATCCGCGCCGCCGAGTCGCGCCCCGCCTGGAGCACCTCCTCGTGGCTCAGCGGCTCGCCCGTCATGCCCGCCGCCAGGTTCGTGACCAGCGAGATCCCCAGCACCTCGGCGCCCGCCTCGCGGGCCGCGATGGCCTCCAGGACCGTCGACATGCCGACCAGGTCGGCGCCGAGGCGGCGGAGCATCTCGATCTCGGCCGGCGTCTCGTAGTGCGGGCCCGGCAACTGGGCGTAGACGCCCTCCTGGAGGCTGGGGTCCACCTCCCTGCACAGCGCCCGCAGCCGCGGCGCGTACAGATCCGTCAGGTCCACGAAGCGGGCGCCCTCGATCGGCGAGGCCGCGGTGAGGTTGATGTGGTCGCCGATCAGCACCGGCTGGCCCGGCCGCATGCCCTCGCGCAGCCCGCCGCAGCCGTTGGTGAGCACCACCGTCTTGCAGCCCGCCGCCGCGGCCGTGCGCACGCCGTGCGCCACGGCGGCGACGCCGAGGCCCTCGTAGAGGTGCGTACGGCCGAGGAAGACCAGCGCCCGTCGGTCGCCCAGCCGGTACGAGCGGATCCGCCCGGCGTGGCCCTCGACCGTCGGCGGCGGGAAGCCGGGCAGGTCGGTGACGCGCAGCTCGTGCTCGGGCGTGCCCAGCGCTTCCGCCGCGGGCACCCAGCCGGAACCCATCACGAGGGCGACGTCGTGGGGTTCGCCCCCGGTGAGCTCGCGGAGGCGGTCGGCTGCGGCCGCCGCGTCGGGCGCGGCGTGCGGAGAGGATGCGTTCACGCGACGAGCCTAGCCCGTCACCCCCTACGCGCGTAGAAGCGGCCCCCCACTGGGCTCCCGCCCCCGCTCTCACCGGGGCTCCCGCCGCGCTCCCACCGGGCCCCGCCGCCCCGCACGGGAGCCGACGGCCGCCACGAGGGACAATGGGGTACGTGACTCGGATCGTGATCATCGGTGGTGGCCCCGGCGGGTACGAGGCGGCGCTCGTGGCCGCGCAGCTCGGCGCGGAGGTGACGGTCGTCGACTGCGACGGCCTGGGCGGTGCGTCGGTGCTCACCGACTGCGTGCCGTCGAAGACGCTGATCGCCACCGCGGAGGTGATGACCACCTTCGACTCCTCGTACGAGGAGCTGGGCATCATCGTCGCGGACGACACGCCGCCGGAGCAGCAGGCCGCCCGCGTCGTCGGCGTGGACCTGGGCAAGGTCAACGCCCGGGTGAAGCGGCTGGCGCTGGCCCAGTCCGAGGACATCGCCACGAACGTGACCCGGGCGGGCGGCCGGGTCGTACGCGGCCGGGCGAGCGTCTCGCCGCAGCAGGCCCCGGACGGCTCGCGCACGGTCCGGGTGACCGGGCCCGTCGGCGAGGCCGGGGGGCCGGGCGAGCCGGAGGAGCTGGTCGCCGACGCGGTGCTGGTCGCCACCGGGGGCAGCCCGCGCGAGCTGCCCGACGCGCAGCCCGACGGCGAGCGGATCCTGAACTGGAAGCAGGTCTACGACCTCGACGAGCTGCCCGAGGAGCTGATCGTCGTCGGCTCCGGCGTCA
Organism: Streptomyces sp. WMMC500; assembly: GCF_027497195.1. Lineage (NCBI taxonomy): Bacteria > Bacillati > Actinomycetota > Actinomycetes > Kitasatosporales > Streptomycetaceae > Streptomyces > Streptomyces sp. WMMC500. Next base: position 3,326,827 of record NZ_CP114905.1, on the reverse strand, counting down.
CCGGCGCGGAGTTCGCCGGCGCGTACCAGGCGCTCGGCTCGCGGGTCACGCTGGTCTCCAGCCGGGACCGGGTGCTGCCGGGCGAGGACCCGGACGCGGCGGCGGTGCTGGAGGACGTCTTCCGGCGCCGCGGCATGAACGTGATGAGCCGCTCGCGCGCGCAGAGCGCCAAGCGCGTCGGCGACCGGGTCGAGGTGACGCTCAACGACGGGCGCGTGATCACCGGTTCGCACTGCCTGATGGCGGTCGGCGCGGTGCCCAACACCCGGGGCATCGGCCTGGAGGAGGCCGGGGTGCGGCTGACGGACTCCGGGCACATCTGGACCGACAAGGTGTCGCGCACGAGCGCGCCGGGCATCTACGCGGCGGGCGACTGCACGGGCGTGTTCGCGCTCGCCTCGGTGGCGGCGATGCAGGGCCGGATCGCGATGTACCACTTCCTCGGCGAGACCGTCGCGCCGCTGCGGCTGAAGACGGTCTCCGCGAACGTGTTCACGGACCCCGAGATTGCGACGGTGGGATACCAGCAGTCGGACGTGGACGAGGGGCGCATTGATGCGCGGGTGATGAAACTGCCGCTGCTGCGCAACCCCCGGGCCAAGATGCAGGGGGTACGGGACGGCTTCGTGAAGCTGGTCTGCCGCCCCGGCACCGGGATCGTGGTGGGCGGCGTGGTGGTCGCGCCGCGGGCCAGCGAGCTGATCCACCCCATCTCGATCGCCGTCGACAACAATCTGACCGTCGAACAGATCGCGAAGGCGTTTACCGTCTATCCCTCGCTGTCGGGGTCGATCGCGGAGGTCGCGCGGCAGCTCCAGGCCAGCAAGCCCGGCGGCGACGACTAGGCCGCGGACCTGGGCCGACCCCAATCCCCTCCGGAGGCGGCTGAGTTCCTATACCACCTTCGGATGTCGCAAGGGGGAACTTTCCTCTCATCGACGCAAGCGGCTGAAAGAACACGGTCTTTGGCGTTACTGTCGGTTTCGTGTTCGCTGCAGAACGTCGTCAGTTGATCCTTGAAATGGTACGGGCCAACGGGGCCGTATCCCTCCGAGAGCTTGCCCGAGTCGTACAGACCTCCGAGGTGACCGTGCGCCGTGACGTGCGGGCCCTGGAAGCGGAAGGGCTGCTGGACCGAAGGCACGGAGGGGCGGTCCTCCCGGGCGGTTTCACCCGTGAGTCCGGCTTCCCGCAGAAATCGCATCTCGCGACCGCGGAGAAGACCGCGATCGCCGATCTCGCCGCCGGATTCGTCGAGGAGGGTGAGGCGGTCGTCGTCGGTGCCGGTACGACGACGCAGGAGCTGGCCCGCCGGCTCGCGCGCATCCCCGGCCTGACCGTCGTGACCAACTCCCTGCTCGTCGCCCAGGCGCTCGCGCACGCGAACCGGGTCGAGGTCGTCATGACCGGCGGCACGCTGCGCGGCAGCAACTACGCGCTGGTGGGCAGCGGCGCCGAGCAGTCGCTCCAGGGGCTGCGCGTCTCGCGCGCGTTCCTCTCCGGCAGCGGGCTGACCGCCGAGCGCGGACTGTCCACGTCCAACATGCTGTCCGCGAGCGTCGACCGGGCGCTGGTGCAGGCCGCGGCGGAGGTCGTGGTGCTCGCGGACCACTCCAAGCTGGGCACCGACACGATGTTCCAGACGGTGCCCACCGACGTGATCACGCGGCTGGTCACGGACGAGCCGCCGCCGAACGACGAGCGCGCGGGCACCGAGTTGCAGGCCCTGGCGGACCAGGGGGTGCAGATCGCGGTGGCGGGCCCGGAACAGCCGGTGGGCGGTGAGAGCGGCCCCCCGCCGGCGGGCCGGGGCCGGCACCACCGGCCGGGAGGTGAGCGGCGGCGCGGCGACGACAGCGTGCCGCTGCCGGGCCAGCGGCGGACGGCGCAGGCCGCGGCGTCGGCGATGCGCGCCGCGGCGGCCCTGCCGGAACAGGGCCGGGTGGCGGACCTGGCGCCCCGGCGCCGGTAGGGGCGGGAGCAGCCGACGCTTCGCGGGCCCGGCGCCTCCGAGTGAGTGTGCCGGGACGTCTGACCCCGGGTCCGCGGCCCGGGCGCCGGATGCCGTCGTCGCGCCGCGGTGCGCGCCCTCCCGCCCTCGGGGTGCCCCGCAAGGCGGTCCCCCGGTGCCCCCGTGCCCCGCCACCCGTACCCGCCGTCAGGCGTTCCGCGTGCGCAGGCCGTCCAGGGCCAGGTTCAGGAGGCGGTCGGCGACCTCCGTGTCCTCGGGGTTCTTCACCGACGCCTTCTCCGCCGCGTACGCGATGGCGCTCGTCAGCCGCAGGATGTCGTCCGGCGCGACGTCCGTGCGCAGCTCGCCGGACGTGCGTGCGTGGCCGGCCAGCAGCTCGACGGTCTCCCGCAACTGCGTCTTGCAGTTGATCATCAGACCCTCGTCCATCAGCGTCGCCGCGACCCCGCGGATCGTCGAGGACACGTCCACGTACCGCCGCATCCACGCCGTCAGCGCGCCCATCGGCGTCCTGCCGGCCTCCGCCGTCAGCGCCCGCGCCGCGACGTCCAGCTCGTCGACCTGTGTCTGGAACACCGCGCCCATCAGCGCGAAGCGGTCCGGGAAGTGCCGGTACAGCGTGCCGATGCCGACGCCCGCGCGGCGCGCGATCTCCTCCAGCGAGGCGTCCGCACCGTGCTGGGCGAAGGCCACCGCGGCCTCGCCGAGCAGGCGCTCGTAGTTGCGGCGCGCGTCCGCGCGCATCGGCCGGCCCTGCACCGTCGCCATGGGCACCACCCTTCGTCGTCCCCGCCGTAGCCCAGAATGCCATTGCGAAAACGGAGGAAGCCTCCGTATAGTGAAGCGGAGCTACCCTCCACTTCATTCTCTGCCGGAAGGCACACCTGTGTCCACACCCCTGCGCACCGCCACGGGCCGGGACGTCCACGGCCGGGCCGCCCGCGGCCCCCGCGGCGCCCGCCCGGGGCTCGCGCTCACCGCGATCGTCGCCACCCAGCTCATGTTCCTGGTCGACGCCACGGTGGTGAACGTCGCACTGCCCGACATCGCGCTCGACCTGGGCTTCTCGTCGACCCGGATGTCCTGGATCCTCAACCTCTACACCCTCGCCTTCGGCGGCCTGCTGCTCCTCGGCAGCCGCATCGGCGACCGCATAGGCCGCCGCCGCGCCCTCGTCACCGGCGTGCTCGCCTTCACCGCGGCCTCCCTCCTCGCCGGCCTCGCGCCCGGCGGCGGCTGGCTGCTCCTGGCCCGTACCGCCCAGGGCGTCGCCGCCGCCCTCGCCGCCCCCAGCACCCTCGCCCTGATCGCCACCACCTTCCCCGAGGGCCGCCAGCGCGCCCGCGCGCTCGCCGTCTTCGCCTCCATCAGCGGCGCCGGCTCGGCCCTCGGCCTGGTCCTCGGCGGGGCCCTCACCGACCTCGCGTCCTGGCACTGGGTCTTCCTGATCAACCTGCCCGTGGGCCTGGCCATCGCCTGGCTCGCGCCCCGCCACCTCGACGAAACCCCGCGTCAGCGCGGCCCGTTCGACGCGCTCGGCGCGCTGCTCGGCACCCTGGGCATGACCTCGCTCGTCTACGCCTTCATCCGCACCGCGGAGCAGGGCTGGAGCGACGGGCTCGCCCTCGGCGCCTTCGCCGCCGCCGCGGCGCTGCTCGGCAGCTTCCTCGCCGTCGAACTCCGCGTCCGCCGGCCGCTGGTGGTCCTCGCGCTCTTCGCCGACCGCAACCGCTCGGTCGCGTACGCGACGATGCTGATGGTCCCCGCCGGGATGTTCGGCGTCTTCTACTTCACCACGCAGTACCTGCAGCGGTCCCTCGACTACAGCCCGTTCCGCGCGGGCCTGGCCTTCCTGGCGCTCACACTGCCGCTCTTCGCCGCCTCCCGCTTCGCGCCGCGCGCGCAGGCCAGGTTCGGGCCGAAGCGCACCGCGCTGGCCGGGCTGGCGCTCAACACCGCCGGCATCCTGTGGCTCACCCGTCTCGACGCCTCCTCCGGCTACGCCGACGGGCTGCTGGGCCCGCTGGTGCTCATGGGCGTGGGGGTCGGGCTGACCATGATGCAGCTCACCACCCTCATCCTCAGCGGCGTCGCGCCCGAGGACGCGGGGTCGGCCTCCGGGCTGCTGCAGACGATGCAGTACGTCGGCGGCAGCCTGGGCCTGTCGGTGCTGGTCTCCGTCTTCGACGTGGGCCTGCGGCACTCCTCGGGGCACACGTTCTTCGACGGTACGGGCGCCGCGTTCACCGCCGCGGCGGCGTTCTCGGCGGTCGCGCTGCTGCTGATGACCCGGGCCCGGGGCGTACCGCGCAAGGCGTAGAGACGCTTCAGGGGCGGGCCCGCGGGCCCGCCCCTGATCGCGTCATTTCCCGACCGGGTCCCCCTTCCGACCCCTGTCAGTCCTTGATCTCGCAGATCACCGCACCGGACGTGACCGTCTCGCCGATCTCCGCCGCGAGGTCCTTGACCGTGCCGGCGCGATGGGCGTTGATGGGCTGTTCCATCTTCATCGCCTCCAGCACGATCACCAGATCGCCCTCCGCGACCTGCTGGCCCTCCTCGACCGCCACCTTCACGATCGTGCCCTGCATGGGCGAGGCCAGCGCGTCGCCCGAAGCCGCCGAGCCGGACTTCTTCGCCGCCCGCCGCTTCGGCTTCGCCCGCCCGGCCGCCGCCGAGGCGACCGCGCCCAGCGACGACGGCAGCGAGACCTCCAGGCGCTTGCCGCCGACCTCGACGACCAGCGTCTCGCGGCTCTCCTCCTCCGCGTCGGCCTCCGCGCCGCCGGCGAATGGGGGGATGCCGCCCGCGAACTCCGTCTCGATCCACCGGGTGTGCACGCTGAAGGGCTCCACCGCGGAGGCCGGCGCGAACGCCGGATCCCGTACCACCGCGCGGTGGAACGGCAGCGCCGTCGCCATCCCGGAGACCGTGAACTCGTCCAGCGCGCGCGCCGCGCGCTGCAGCGCCTGCTGCCGCGTGGCGCCCGTGATGATCAGCTTGGCCAGCAGCGAGTCCCACGCCGGGCCGATCACGCTGCCCGACTCCACGCCCGCGTCCAGCCGCACGCCGGGCCCGGCCGGCGGCTCGAAGGCCGTCACCGTGCCGGGCGCGGGCAGGAAGTTGCGCCCCGGGTCCTCGCCGTTGATACGGAACTCGAAGGAGTGACCGCGCACCGGCGGGTCGCCGTACCCCAGCTCCTCGCCGTCGGCGATACGGAACATCTCCCGCACCAGGTCGATGCCCGAGACCTCCTCGGTCACCGGGTGCTCCACCTGGAGCCGGGTGTTGACCTCCAGGAAGGAGATCGTGCCGTCCTGGCCGACGAGGAACTCGCAGGTGCCCGCGCCCTCGTAGCGCGCCTCCCGGAGGATGGCCTTCGACGCGCGGTACAACTCGGCGTTCTGCTCCGGGGACAGGAACGGCGCCGGCGCCTCCTCCACCAGCTTCTGGTGGCGGCGCTGCAGCGAGCAGTCCCGGGTGGAGACCACGACCACGTTCCCGTGCTTGTCCGCGAGGCACTGCGTCTCGACGTGCCGCGGCCGGTCGAGGTAACGCTCGACGAAGCACTCGCCGCGGCCGAACGCCGCGATGGCCTCGCGCACCGCCGACTCGTACAGCTCGGGGACCTCTTCGAGCGTACGGGCCACCTTCAGCCCGCGACCGCCGCCGCCGAAGGCGGCCTTGATGGCGATCGGCAGCCCGTGCACCTCGGCGAACTCCGTGACCTCGGAGACGTCCGCGACCGGGTCCTTCGTGCCGGCCACCAGCGGCGCGCCGGCGCGCTGGGCGATGTGCCGGGCGGACACCTTGTCGCCGAGGTCGCGGATCGCCTGCGGCGGGGGGCCGATCCACGTGAGGTCCGCGTCGAGCACGGCCTGGGCGAACTCGGCGTTCTCCGACAGGAACCCGTACCCGGGGTGGACGGCGTCCGCGCCCGAGTCCTTGGCGGCCTGCAGCACCTTGCCGATGTCGAGGTAGCTGGTGGCCGGGGTGTCACCGCCGAGCGCGAACGCCTCGTCGGCCACGCGGACGTGGAGTGCGTCGCGGTCCGGCGCGGCGTAGACGGCCACGCTCGCGATCCCGGCGTCCCGGCACGCGCGGGCGACCCGGACGGCGATTTCGCCGCGGTTGGCGATGAGCACCTTGCGCACGTTGGCTCCCTTCTCGGAACACCGAGATTTTAGGTAATGGCGACACCTCTGCGCTGCGGGATCCCGGAGGTGAGCTTTCCCACACAGAGAGTGATCCGCGCCGCCGCACACGGGCGCGTAGCCCTGAGTCCCCAAGGTACGCCGCATCCGCGGCCCCGCGCGCGAAACCGGTGTGTGGCCAAGGTCTCGCGCCCGCAGAGCAGATGGAAGCCGCATCTTTTTGTGGGAACCATACGAAGGCGGGGCGGAAACTTTTCGGGTAGCCCGTCCGGTGGGAATCATGCCGCACGCCTGTCGCGTGCCCGCGGTGTGTCCCTCGCGTGCCCATCGTGCGCGCGCCCTTGCCGCCCCCGACTACCCATCAGTAGCGTGAGTGGGCCGATCGGACCTGGCTCAGGGGGTGCCGCCATGCGCAGAACCGTCGCGGCCGTGGCGGGCGCCGCGCTGCTCGTCGAAGCCGTCGGGCTGGCCGTCGTGCACTTCGTCCTCGGCTCGGTCGTCGACCGCCAGGACATGTCCCTCGCCGGCCTCGACTCCGGCGTGATGTCCGGCTCCACGCGCGCGGCGGGCGTGGCCGTCGGGCTCTACCTGCTGTGCTGCGGGGCCGTTTCGCTGCGCGTCGCGGTACGGGACCGGGCCCCCGGGCGGGCCGGGCGGATCCTGCTGGTGAGCTGCGCCGTGCTGCACGCGGTGCTGGCGACGGTCGCCGTGGGGCTCGTGGGCTGGGCGGCGTTCGCAGGGCTGATGGTGCTCTTCGGGCTGATCGTGCTGACGCTGACGAGCGAGGACGCCCCCGTACGGCGGCCCGAGGGCGGCGGCGCGGAACCGGCGCCCGCGGCCTGAGCCTCCGCCGGTCCGCGGCCGTACGGGCCGGGAGACCGGCGGCTACGCCCAGAGGTCCGTGATCTGCACTCCCAGCTCCGCGAGCAGCCGGCGCAGCAGCGGCAGCGAGATCCCCACGACGTTGCCGTGGTCTCCGTCGATGCCGTCGATGAACGCCGACGAGCGCCCGTCGATGGTGAACGCCCCGGCCACGTACAGCGGTTCGCCCGTCGCGACGTACGCGGCGATCTCGGCGTCGCTCGGCTCGCCGAACCGCACCACCGTTCCGGCCGTCGCGCTGGTCCGCCGCCCCGACGCCGTGTCGATCACGCAGTGCCCCGTCTGCAGCACCCCGGAGCGGCCCCGCATCGACTTCCACCGCGCCGTGGCGTCCTCGGCGTCCGCCGGCTTGCCCAGCGCCCTGCCGTCCAGCTCCAGCACCGAGTCGCAGCCGACGACCAGCGCCCCCGCCGCCTCGGGCCGCCCGGCGACGGCGGCGGCCTTCGCCTCGGCGAGCACGAGCGCCAGCTCCGCCGGGGTCGCGGCGGTGACGGCGTCCTCGTCGACGCCGCTGACGACCACCTCGGGCGCGAGCCCCGCCTGCCGGAGCAGGGCGAGCCGGGCGGGGGACTGCGACGCGAGCACGAGCGTGCGGGCGGGGTGGCGGGTCATGCGCGTCATCGTAGGCGGCGGTGGCGGCACCGCCGGCGGGGGTGTGGGGGCGCAGGGCGCGGGGCGGCGCGTCCGGGGTGGCCCGTCCGGGGTGGCCCGTCCGGGAACGTCACGCGCCCTGTTCGTCAGTGGGGCGGCCTACCCTTGGGCGGGTGTGCGGGGGACGTGTGTGGGGGAGTGGCGCGGGGCGCGTTCCGCCGGGGGCGGCGGGATGCGCGCCTCACGTCGGCAGCAGCTCGGGTCCCGCCGCCCCCAGCGCCATCGTCACCACCGCCGCCAGCGCAAGCAGCCACCCGGCGCGGCGCAGCCGCCGTTCCGCCGCACGCAACTCCGCGTCGGGCTCGTCTGGAGGGTCGGACCAGAGCATCTTCCGATGGTGCAGGTCCGGCGCTGCCCGCGCCTGAGTACGGGTACTCAGATGCGGGCGGCGCGCGGGCGCGTAGCCCCTCCTACGACGGCCAGTACGTCGTCCGCCACGCCCTCGGCCCCGGCTGCGGCGTCCGCCGGGCGAGCACCCGCCGGGCCGGGTCCGCCCACTCGCCGGCCGCCGCGCCGCGCGCCCCGGCCGCGGACGACGCCGCCCGCGCCTGGACCACCGCCAGCGCCGCCGCCAGCTCCTCCGCCGTCGGGTTGCCCCGGACGACCTTGATCTCGTCGGACATCGGCCCTCCTCACACCCGCCGTGGCGACCGCCGCCTACAGCGGGATGTTCCCGTGCTTCTTCGGCGGCAGCGTCTCCCGCTTGTTGCGCAGCACCCGCAGCCCCTTCGCCACCTGCCGCCGCGTCTCCGACGGCATGACGACGGCGTCCACATACCCGCGTTCGGCCGCCGCATACGGGTTCAGCAGCGCGTCCTCGTACTCCCGGATCAGTTCCCCGCGCCGCACCTCCCGCTCCTGCTCGTCCTCGATGGAGGCGAGCGTGCGGCGGTAGAGGATGTTGACCGCGCCCTGCGCGCCCATGACGGCGATCTGCGCGGTCGGCCAGGCCAGGTTCAGGTCCGCGCCGAGGTGCTTGGAGCCCATGACGTCGTACGCGCCGCCGAACGCCTTGCGCGTGATCACCGTGATCAACGGCACGGTGGCCTCGGCGTAGGCGTAGATCAGCTTGGCGCCGCGGCGGATGATGCCGTCGTACTCCTGGTCCGTGCCCGGCAGGAAGCCGGGGACGTCGACGAAGGTGAGCACGGGGACGTTGAACGCGTCGCAGGTGCGCACGAAGCGGGCGGCCTTCTCGCTGGCCTTGATGTCCAGGCAGCCGGCGAACTGCATCGGCTGGTTCGCGACGACGCCGACCGGATGGCCCTCGACGCGGCCGAAGCCGGTGAGGATGTTCGGCGCGTACAGCGCCTGCGTCTCCAGGAACTCGCGGTCGTCCAGCACGTATTCGATGACGGTGTGCATGTCGTACGGCTGGTTCGCCGAGTCCGGGATGAGGGTGTCCAGCTCACGGTCCTCGTCGGTGACCGACGCCTCGCCCTCCTCGGGGAAGGCGGGCGGGTCGCTGAGGTTGTTGGACGGCAGGTACGACAGCAGCGCCTTGACGTAGTCGAAGGCGTCCTTCTCGTCGCCCGCCATGTGGTGGGCGACACCGGAGGTGGTGTTGTGCGTACGGGCGCCGCCCAGCTCCTCGAAGCCGACGTCCTCGCCGGTGACGGTCTTGATGACGTCGGGTCCCGTGATGAACATGTGGGACGTGCCGTCGACCATGACGGTGAAGTCGGTGATGGCGGGGGAGTACACCGCGCCGCCCGCGCACGGGCCGACGATGACGCTGATCTGCGGGACGACGCCGGAGCCGTGGACGTTGCGGCGGAAGATCTCCGCGAAGAGGCCGAGCGCGACGACGCCCTCCTGGATGCGCGCGCCGCCGCCGTCGTTGATGCCGATGATCGGGCAGCCGGTCTTCATGGCGAAGTCCATGGCCTTGACGATCTTCTCGCCGTAGACCTCGCCGAGGGAGCCGCCGAAGACCGTGAAGTCCTGCGAGTACACCACCACGGGGCGGCCGTCGACGGTCCCGTAGCCGGTGACCACGCCGTCGCCGTACGGGCGGTTGGCTCCGATGCCGAAGTTCGTCGCGCGGTGCCGGGCGAACTCGTCCAGCTCCGTGAACGACCCGTCGTCCAGCAGCAGACCGACCCGCTCGCGCGCGGTCAGCTTGCCCTTCGCGTGCTGCTTCTCCACCGCGCGCGCCGACCCGGCGTGCGTGGCCTCGTCGATCCGTCGGCTCAGATCGGCGAGCCGGCCGGCCGTCGTGTGGCTGTCCGCCGTCTCGGCGGGGGGCTCGTGCGCCATGGCCATCGCGGTGCAGCTCCTGCTCGTCGGGGGCGCCTCCGGGCGGGGGTACCCGGGGGAGTGCGGGACTTACCGCTACGTAGGTTATCGGCGGGCGGCGGCCGTACGGGTGCGGTGTTGGCCACACCCGCGGCGTGGTTCGCGGCGGCGGCGCCGACGCCGCGGGGCGGGTCGGCGGTGGCGTTGCGGCGGCGTTGCGTCGGCGGCGCCGGGCGGGATGTCTGGCCGTAGGGTGGCGGTATGAGTGCAGATCGGGGAAGCCGCTGGTCCGACCTCGAACGTCCGCCGCTGAACGAGGACGCGCTGCGCCGGGCGCTCGTCCGGACCGGGGGGCTGTGGACGTCGCTCGACGTCGTCGAGGCCACCGGCTCCACGAACGCCGACCTCGCCGCGCGCGCCCGCGAGGGCGCGGCCGAGGGCGCGGTGCTGGTGGCGGAGGAGCAGACCGCCGGGCGCGGCCGGCTGGAGCGCCGGTGGTCGGCGCCGCCCAGATCGGGGCTCTTCCTGTCCGTGCTGCTGCGCCCCGAGGGCGTGCCCGTCGGCCGGTGGGGCTGGCTGCCGCTGCTCGCGGGCGTCGCCGTCGCGACCGCGCTGCCCCGGGCCGCGGGCGTCGACACGGCGCTGAAGTGGCCGAACGACGTGCTCGTCACCGTCGGCGGCGAGGAGCGCAAGACGGGCGGCATCCTCGTCGAGCGCGTCGACGCCGAGGCCGATGCGGTGGTCCTCGGCATCGGCATCAACGTCACGCTGCGCGCCGACGAGCTGCCCGTCCCGCAGGCCGGCTCGCTGGCGCTGGCCGGCGCGAAGGTCACCGACCGGGACCCGCTGCTGCGCGCGCTGCTGCGGTCGCTGGAGCGGTGGTACGGAAGCTGGCGTACCGCGGGCGGCGACCCGGCCGGAGCGCGGCTGCAGGAGACGTACGCGGCGGGGTGCGCGACGCTCGGCCGGCGGGTCCGCGCGGAGCTGCCGGGCGGGACGGCGGTGACGGGTGAGGCGGTCGCGGTGGACGGCGACGGGCGGCTGGTGCTGGCCACGGCGGCGGGGCTGGCGGAGCCGGTGAGCGCGGGGGACGTCGTGCACCTGCGGTCGGCGGCCGAAGCGGAGTGAGCTGGGCCACAGTTCCCGTATCGTGGGGACCGCAAGGGCGGTGGCCAGGGAACGGACGGGGGGAGGGGGCAGCCGGTGAGTGAGGTTGCGGGCTCCTCCGGTGCGGAGGAGCCGAGGCGCCCGGTGCGTCCGGAAGGCTCCGGGGGAGCTGCGGGGGCAGCGGGCGCCCCGGGGCCGGCGGACCCCGGGGGTGCGGAGGCCGCGGAGGATCCGGAGGGCGAAGACGACCCGATCGCGCTCCGCATCGAACAGCTCATCCTGGGCTCCGACCGCCGTTACACACCCTTCCAGGCCGCGCGCGCCGCGGGCGTGCCGATGGAGCTCGCGGCCCGCTTCTGGCGCGCCATGGGCTTCGCCGACATCGGCCAGGCCAAGGCGCTCACCGAGGCCGACGTCCTCGCCCTGCGCCGGCTGGCGGGTCTGGTGGAGGCCGGGCTGCTGAGCGAGGGCATGGCCGTGCAGGTGGCGCGCTCCACCGGGCAGACCACGGCCCGGCTGGCGGACTGGCAGATCGACTCCTTCCTCGAAGGGCTCACCGAGCCGCAGGAGGGCATGTCCCGTACGGAGATCGCCTACCCGCTGGTCGAGCTGCTGCTGCCGGAGCTGGAGGAGTTCCTCGTCTACGTCTGGCGCCGCCAGCTCGCCGCGGCCACCGGCCGGGTCGTGCAGGCGCAGGACGACGACGAGATGGTCGCCCGCCGCCTCGCGGTGGGCTTCGCCGACCTGGTGGGCTTCACGCGGCTGACCCGGCGGCTGGAGGAGGAGGAGCTGGGCGAGCTGGTCGAGGCGTTCGAGACGACCGCCGCCGACCTGGTCGCCGCCCACGGCGGCCGGCTCATCAAGACCCTGGGCGACGAGGTGCTGTTCGCCGCGGACGACGCGGGCACGGCGGCGGAGATCGGCGTCCGGCTGATCGAGACCCTGGCCCACGACGAGACGATGCCGGAGCTGCGGGTGGGCATCGCGTTCGGCACGGTGACGACGCGGATGGGCGACGTGTTCGGCACGACGGTGAACCTGGCGTCGCGGCTCACGTCGATCGCGCCGAAGGACACGGTGCTGGTGCACGGCGACTTCGCCGCGGAGCTGATACGGGACGGCGCCGCCCCGGAGTCCGAGGCGGCGGCCGCGGCGGCGGAGAAGGCGGCGGCGGAGGGCGGCACGGGGGAGGCGCCCTCGTACCGGTTCACGCTGCAGCCGATGTGGCAGCGGCCGGTGCGCGGGCTGGGCGTGGTGGAGCCGTGGCTGCTGAGCCGCCGGGGCTGAAGGGCACTCCCCGCGTACAGGGATGATCCTGCTCTTCCCGGACCGATCAGTGAACCGTCCGGCGCTCCTCGCGCCCGCCGGGGTGGTCCCGCCGATGCGGCCCGGCCCCCGGCACGGGCCTAGCGGTCCCCGCGTCCGCGGGGCCGCCCCCGGAACGCCCGCCGGCTGCGCCCCCGGGGCGGGTGGTCGGCCAGGTGCGTCACCTCCCGGTCCCGGCCCGCCACCACCGGCCCCGCCGCGCCCGCCGCCTTCGCCGCGTACTGCGCCGCGTCCGCCAGCCGCAGCAGCCGGCGGCCCGACGGCACAGGGCCGATCGGGTCCCCCGTCGACGCCACCCCGCACGCCACCCCCCGGCCCGGCTCCAGGTCCGCCGCCCGCGCGCACAACTCCGCCGCGGTGCGGACCACGTCGTCGGCCGGCGGGCCCGCCGCCAGCAGGCAGAACTCGTCGCCGCCCAGCCGGGCGGCCAGGGTGTCCCCCAGCGCCGCCCCGTGCAGCGACAGCAGCGCGCCGAATCGTTCCAGCAGGCGGTCGCCGCGCGCGTGGCCGAAGGAGTCGTTGACCTCCTTGAGGCCGTTGACGTCGCAGACGACCAGGCTGACCACCGTGCCGTCCGCGCGGTGCCGCGCCACCGCCTCGTCCAGCCGCAGGTCCAGCGCCCGGCGGTTGGCCAGCCCCGTCAGCGGGTCCGTGAACGCCAGCCGCCGCGCCTCCTCCAGCCGCTCCGTCTGCGCGAGCCCCGCCGCGACCACCGCGCTCACCGCCGCCGCGAAGGCCGCGTCGTACGGCGTGAAGGCCGCCGCGCCGCGCGGGCGGGCGACGTACAGCTCGCCCCACGCGCGCCCGTGCACCAGCACCGGCGCCACCAGGCAACTGCCCCGCCCCCGCCGCCGCAGCCGGTCCCCGCGCGGCCCCGGGGAGTCCTCGGTGGCCGTCCAGGGGCCGCCGGGGGAGGCCGGGTCCGGGAACGCGCGCAGGGGGTACGACTCGTCGGACGGGAACTCCTCCTCGCCGGGGGCCCGCTCGCCGTCGTTCACGAGCACCCGCAGCCGCCCGCGCTCCGGCTCCCAGACGGACACCGCCGCGAACGACCCGACGAGCGCCCGCCTGGCGCCGGCCGCCGCCGCGCGTGCGGTGTCGCGGGGCGTGACCGCCTCCGCCAGCGCGCCGGCCAGCTCGACCAGGGCGCGCAGCGGCTCGCCCGGGGGAGGGTCGTTGCCCGTCACGGCTCCAGGGTAGGCAATTCCTCACCATTTGCGGGATTTAGCCCGATTGGCCACTATGAGGAGAGCGCCCCCCCGCGTCCCTCCCGTTCCGCCTTGTTCCCGTCTTGTTCCGGTCGGGCTCCCGGTTACAGCCCGGGCCACTCGGGCTTGCGCTTCTCGTTGAACGCGGCCACGCCCTCCCGCCGGTCCGCCGACAGCGCCGTCCGCCGCCACGCCGCGTCCTCGATCTCCAGCCCCGCCGTCAGCTCCCGCCCGAAGCCCAGCCGCAGCGCCCGCTTCGCGGCCCGTACGCCCACCGGCGAGTTGCCCGCGATCCGCTGCGCCAGGTCCAGCGCCGTCGTACGGGCCTCGCCCGCCGGCACCAGCCGGTCGACCAGGCCGAGCGCGTGCGCCTCCGCCGCCTCCACCCGGCGCGCGGTGAAGATCAGCTCCGCCGCGCGGGCGGAGCCCACCCGGCGCGGCAGCAACTGCGTCCCGCCGCCGCCCGGCACCACCCCGACCGACACCTCCGGCAGCCCGACCACCGCCGTCTCGTCGGCGACGATGAAGTCGCAGGAGAGCGCCAGCTCGTAGCCCCCGCCGAGCGCGAAGCCGTGCACCGCGGCGACCACCGGCATCGGCAGCTCCAGCACGCCCGTGTACGCCGCGCGTGCCGTGGGACGGTGGCGGTGCATGTCGGCGTCGGTGAAGTCGTTGCGCTCCTTGAGGTCCGCGCCGACGCAGAACGCCCGCTCGTGGCTGGAGCTGAGGACCACGGCCCGTACGGAGGCGTCCGCGGCGAGCCGCGCGGTGGTCTCGGTGAGCGCGCGGGCCAGCTCGGTGGAGACGGCGTTCATGGCCTCCGGCCGGTCGAGGACCAGCTCGGCGACGTGGTCGTGCGTGCGGACGGCGATGCCCTCGCCCATGCGGATCGGCCTCCGGGTCGTGGTGTTAACGGGCGCTAACGTAGTGCGTGGAGCCGCCTCGCGCCAGGCCCGACAGCGGGTGTCTTCCGTCGGCCCGGCGTCCCACGGAGGGCCCGCGCAGCGCCCGTGACAGCCCGGGATTCACTTCGTAAGGTTTCTGAATATGAATATGCACCCCCGTACCGCGCCTGTCGCCCCGGTCGTCCTCGGGCCCGCGGGGACCACCGCGGACGACGTCCTCGCCGTCGCCCGCCGCGGCGCGCCCGTCGAGCTGTCCGTCCGCGCCCTCGACGCACTCGCGGCCGCCCGCCGCGTCGTGGACGACCTCGCCGCCAAGCCGGATCCGGTGTACGGCGTCTCCACCGGCTTCGGCGCGCTCGCCGTCCGGCACATCAGCCCCGACCTGCGCGTGCAGCTCCAGCGCAACATCGTCCGCTCGCACGCGGCCGGCATGGGCCCGCGGGTGGAGCGGGAGGTCGTACGGGCGCTGATGTTCCTGCGCCTGAAGACGCTGGCCTCCGGCCACACCGGGGTGCGGCCCGAGGTCGCGCAGGCGATGGCCGGGATGCTCAACGCCGGCATCACGCCGGTCGTGCACGAGTACGGCTCCCTCGGCTGCTCCGGCGACCTCGCCCCGCTCTCCCACTGCGCGCTGGCGCTCATGGGCGAGGGCGACGCCGAAGGTCCCGACGGCGCCGTGCGCCCCGCCGCCGACCTGCTCGCCGCGCACGGCCTCGCGCCCGTCACCCTGCGCGAGAAGGAGGGTCTGGCGCTGCTCAACGGCACCGACGGGATGCTCGGCATGCTCCTCATGGCCTGCGCCGACCTCGCCGCGCTGCTCACCGCCGCCGACGTCACCGCCGCGCTCACGCTGGAGGCCCTGCTCGGCACCGACCGGGTGCTCGCGCCGGAACTGCACGCCCTGCGCCCCCACCCCGGCCAGGCCGCCAGCGCCGCCAACATGCTCAAGGTGCTCGACGGCTCCGGCCTCACCGGTCACCACCAGACCGGTCACGACGGCCGGCCCGCCGCGCCCCGGGTGCAGGACGCCTACTCCGTACGCTGCGCGCCCCAGGTCGCCGGCGCCGGCCGGGACACGCTCGCGCACGCCCGTACGGTCGCGGACCGCGAGCTGGCCGCCGCCGTCGACAACCCGGTCGTCCTGACCGGGGGCGCCCATGCCGGAGGGCGCGTGGAGTCCAACGGCAACTTCCACGGCGCCCCGGTCGCGTACGTCCTCGACTTCCTCGCGATCGCCGCCGCCGACCTCGGCTCCATCGCCGAGCGCCGCACCGACCGGCTGCTGGACAAGAACCGCAGCCACGGCCTGCCCGCCTTCCTGGCCGGCGACCCGGGCGTGGACTCGGGCCTGATGATCGCCCAGTACACCCAGGCCGCGCTGGTCGGCGAGTTGAAGCGGCTGGCCGTGCCGGCCTCGGCCGACTCCATCCCGTCGTCGGCGATGCAGGAGGACCACGTCTCGATGGGCTGGTCCGCGGCGCGCAAGCTGCGTACCGCCCTCGATCACCTGACGAAGGTGCTGGCCGTCGAGATGTACGCGGCGACCCGCGCCGTCGAGTTGCGCGCCGGGCTCACGCCGGCGCCCGCCACGCGGGCCGTGCTGCGCGCCGTGCGCGACGCGGGGGTGGCGGGGCCGGGGGATGACCGCTTTCTGTCGCCGGATCTGGCCGCCGCGGAGGGTTTCGTACGCTCCGGCCGGCTCGTCGCGGCAGTGGAGTCCGTCACAGGACCCCTGTCATGATTCGTCGCAATCTGATCGAATGCGCGCTGACCTGCACCGATCCGTCTCACTCCGGTTCGAGTCGGACCGGCGCGCCCGGCCGCGGCTCAGGAGTGCCGGTGGCGTGTGCCACAGTGGGTAGCAGTCCGGAACGGGCCAGTGGGGAATGGGCGTCCTACTCCGTGAGATAGGGCAATCGTGCCCTTCGCGGTGAAGGGGAGTTAAGACGTGAGGGTGTACGGCAAGGGGCGGCGCGGGACGGCGCTGGCCGCGCTGGCGATGAGCGCCGTGCTGGGGCTGACCGCGTGCGGGGGCGACAGCAACGCGGACGACTCCGGGGATCAGAAGGAGTCCGCCTCCGAGCAGAAGAAGAACGTGCCGGACGCCCGAATATCCATCGCTCCCAAGGACGGCACGGAGAACGTCGGGATCAACTCCGACACCAAGGTCACGGTCGACGGCGGCAAGCTCACCGAGGTCGTGCTGACCGCGGCGGGCAGCACCGACGAGATCGCCGGGACGATCGCGGACGACGGCGCCTCCTGGACGCCGGACGCGGCGCTGGAGCGCGGCACGGAGTACCAGATCACCGCCAAGGCCGAGGACGGCGACGGCCAGGTGTCCACGTCCAACGCGAACTTCTCCACCGTCTCCGCCGAGAACAGCGTGATCGGCTACTTCACCCCGGAGGACGGCACCGAGGTCGGCGTCGGCATGCCGGTGTCGCTCAACTTCGACAAGCCGGTCGAGGACAAGGCGGCCGTCCAGTCGAAGATCGACGTCGAGTCGAGCAGCGGCCAGGAGGTCGTCGGCCACTGGTTCAACGACACCCGGCTCGACTTCCGCCCCGAGGACTACTGGCAGGCGGGCTCCACCGTCACGATGGACATGAACCTCGACGGCGTCGAGGCGTCGCCCGGCGTCTACGGCGTGCAGGACCGCGAGATGAGCTTCACCGTGGGCCGCTCGCAGGTCACCACCGTCGACGTCAAGGCCATGACGATGGAGGTCGTGCGGGACGGTAAGAAGGTCAAGACCATCCCGATCTCCGCGGGCGCGCCCGAGAACCCCACGTACAACGGTCAGATGGTGATCTCCGAGAAGCACGAGGAGACCCGGATGGACGGCTCGACCGTCGGCTTCACCGACGACGACGGCAAGAGCGAGTACGACATCCCCGACGTGCCGCACGCCATGCGGCTGTCCACCTCCGGCACGTTCATCCACGGCAACTACTGGGGCGGCCAGGGCGTCTTCGGCAGCGCCAACACCAGCCACGGCTGCGTCGGCCTGTTCGACAAGCAGGGCGCGAACGACCCGGGCACGGACGGCGCGTGGTTCTACAACCAGTCGCTGCTCGGCGACGTCGTGATCGTCAAGAACTCGCCGGACGAGACCATCGCCCCGGACAACGGCCTCAACGGCTGGAACATGGACTGGGCCGCCTGGCAGCAGGGCAGCGCGCTCTGAGCGGCGGGCGCCCCCGGCGGGCGCCGTAGCGCCTGGCGCAGGAAGAGGGCCGTGGCCCGGACCGTACGCACGCCGTACGGTCCGGGCCACGGCCTTTCTCATGGCACTCTCACGGTGGCCTCAGCCTTTCCCCAACATGGCCTCATAGCTTCGCCACATGTTCCTCACCTACCTGCGGCGCGAGTTGCGCCGGCGCAGAAAGGCCGCACTGGTCGTCGCCCTCGGCCTCGCGCTCGGGATCGGCCTCGTCATCACCGTCTCGTCCGTGGCCGCCGGCATGCGCGACGCCCAGGACGAAGTCCTCCACTCCCTGTACGGCGTGGGCACCGACCTCACCGTCAGCAAGGAGGCGGACGAGAGCGACGGCGGTCCGCAGAGCTTCCGCATCGGGCCCGGCGAGGACGGTGAGGACGCCACCAAGACCGACGACCGGCTGATGCCGCTCGGCGGCTTCCAGCACCTCGACGACTCCGTCGTCGGCGAGGTCGCGGCCCAGGACGGCGTCGACACGGCGGTGGGCGCGCTGGCGCTCAACGACATCGAGTTCAAGGGCGACTTCCAGCCCGGGAAGATCGAGGGCGGCGCCACCGGCCAGGCGGCCCCCGGCCAGGGCGGGCCCGGCGGCGGGGGCGGCGGCGGCCCGCGGATCGAGGGCGGCGGCGCCGACATCGACGTCGACTCCTTCACCGTCACCGGCCTCGACGTCACCCAGCAGGACGTCGGTCCGCTCTCCTCGTCGAAGATCAGCGACGGCGTGACCTTCGGCAAGAACGACACCGACGCCCTGAAGACCGTCGTCGACAGCGCGTACGCCAAGGACGAGGGCCTGAAGGTCGGCGACGACGTCACCATCAAGGGCGAGAAGTTCGAGGTCGTGGGCATCGCCACCGCGGACACCGGCGCCGCCACCGCGAACGTCTACATCCCGCTCAAGCGCGCCCAGGAGCTGTCCGACGCCGACCTGCAGGACAAGGTCTCCACCATCTACGTCAAGGCCGACAGCTCCGAGGACATCCCCGCGGTCAAGGACGCCATCGACGAGAACGTGTCGGGCGCCAGCGTCACCTCCGCCTCCGACCTCGCCGAACAGGTCTCCGGCAACCTCTCCACCGCCTCCGACCTGGCCACCAACATCGGCAAGTGGCTCTCCGTCGTCGTCCTGATCGCCGCCTTCCTGCTCGCCGGGCTGCTCACGATGTCGGCCGTCGGCCGGCGCGTGCGGGAGTTCGGCACGCTCAAGGCGCTCGGCTGGCGCAGCGGGCGGGTCGTCCGGCAGGTGATGGGCGAGGCGTTCGTCAACGGGATCCTCGGCGGCCTCCTCGGCATCGCGCTCGGGATCGGCGGCGCGTACGTCGTCACGGCCGTCGCCCCGACGCTCGAAGCCTCGATGGGCCCCGCCTCCGACGCGCCCGAGGGCGCCGTGCTGCGCGGGCCGCAGGAGATGCTGGACGCCGCCACCTCCAGCGTGGAGGTCGGGCTTGAGGCGCCCGTGACGCTGTCCGTGATCGCGCTGGCCGTCGCGCTCGCGGTCGCCGGCGGGCTGATCGCCGGTCTCTTCGGCGGCTGGCGGGCGGCACGGCTGCGGCCCGCGGACGCGCTGCGGCGCGTCGAGTAGCCCCTTCCCCACCCGACCACCTCACCCGCGGCACCCCTGGAGTTGACCACGATGTACCAGCTCACCGGCGTCACCAAGCGCTACCAGCGCGGCAAGGACGCCATCGACGCCCTCGCCGGCGTCGACCTCACCATC
Source organism: Streptomyces sp. WMMC500 (assembly GCF_027497195.1). NCBI lineage: Bacteria > Bacillati > Actinomycetota > Actinomycetes > Kitasatosporales > Streptomycetaceae > Streptomyces > Streptomyces sp. WMMC500. Next base: position 3,307,444 of record NZ_CP114905.1, on the reverse strand, counting down.
GCCGACGGCGACCAGCTCGTCGTCCGCGGCCCCACCGGCGGCGGCAAGTCGACGCTGCTGCAACTGCTCGGCGGCCTCGACCGCGCGACCTCCGGCACCCTCAGCCTCGACGGCACCGACCTCGGCGGCCTCAGCGAGGCCGCGCTGACCCGGGTGCGGGCCTCGACCATCGGCTTCGTCTTCCAGAGCTTCAACCTCATCCCCACCCTCAGCGCCCAGGAGAACGTCGAGACCGCGCTCGTGCCGCTCGGCGTGAAGGCGGCCGAGCGCGCGAGGCGCGCGGCCGAGGCGCTGGAGTCCGTCGGCCTCGCCGAGCGGCTGACGCACCTGCCCGGCGAGCTGTCCGGCGGGCAGCAGCAGCGCGTGGCCATCGCCCGGGCGCTGGTGAAGCAGCCGAAGGTGCTGCTGGCCGACGAGCCGACCGGCAACCTCGACGAGGACACGCGGGACGACATCGTGGCGCTGCTGGAAGGGCTGTGGAAGGAGCTGGGGCTGACGTACGTGCTGGTAACCCACGACAGCTCGATCGCCAGGCGGGCGCCGCGGCTGGCGGTGATCAAGAAGGGCCGGCTGAAGGTCACGGAGCGGGAGGCGGCGTAGCAACGGAGCGGCAGAGGCGACGGGGGAGTCGGGGGAAGGGCGCGTACGGGCGCGGAGGTGCCCGTACGCGCCCCTGCGCAGGTGTCGTACGCCGGCGGGCGCGGCGTACGACGCGGTCGTGCCCCGCGGACCGGCCCGTCAGCGGCGGCGCGGCGAGGCCAGCAGGTACATCCCGCCGTCGCGCTCCGGGTGTTCGGAGACCTGCCACCCCGCCGCCTCCAGCGCCCCCGCGGCGCGCACCAGCTCCCGCAGCGCGGGTCCCGGCCGCCACGCCACCCGTGCCGCCTCCGGCTGGTGCTCGGCGGGGGTGACGACGTAGCCGCCGGTCTCGGGGGCGGCCGGGGGCAGCCCGGCGGCCTCCAGCGCGAGGGCGACGGCGGACGCCAGGTGCGTACGCTCCCAGGCGCACGGCACGTCGGTGGCGCCGTCCGCGTTGCTGACCCGGCGCAGCTCGGCGAGGCCCTCCCAGGCGCTGCGCACCTCGCGGGCGCGCGCGGCGGCGTCTGCCGGGGCGGGCTCGCCGCCGGTACGGGCCGCGAACACGCCCGGTTCTCCCGGGCCTTGGCCGCCGGCCCGGTCCGCGCCGGCGGCGTCGGCATCCCGGGCGTCGGCGGCGGCCCGGGCGTCGGCGAGCAGCCGGTCGCGCAGCTCGCGCCCGGCGGGGGTGAGGTAGTGCCGGTGCGGAGGGCGCGGATGCCGCACCGCGAAACCGCCGTCCACCAGCCCTTCCAGCACGCGCTCGCTCGCGCGCACCAGCCCGGTCGCGGCGTCGGCCCCGGCCACGGCCCGGCGCCGGGCGGGCGTCAACTTGGCGGTGCTCATGGCACCACGGTACGCAGTCGCCGCCGGCCTCCCTCCGCGTACCGTCCGGGCGGTTCCGCCGAGGGCCCGCTACCGCCTCCGCAGACCTCCTGAGCGCCCGTTACTCCTCTGGGAGTAAGAAAGTTGCCTCCTCCGGACGGACGACCGGCACGCACCGCCACAGGCAGACTGAGCGGAAGCGACGAGGAGGCCGCCCACCATGCGCATCAGCATCAACGTCACCGACTTCTCCTGGCCCGGTGGCCCCGCGGCGCTCGCGACCGCGCTCGCCGACGTCGCCGGCGTGGCGGACGCGGCGGGCGTGGACACCGTCTGGGTGGGTGACCACCTGCTGCAGGCCGACCCCACGTGCACGCCGGACGAGCCGGTGCTGGAGGCGTACACCACGCTCGGGTACCTTGCCGCGCGTACCGAGAACGTCCGCATCGGCACCATGGTCACCGGCGTGACGTACCGCTCGCCCGCGCTGCTCGTCAAGGCCGTCACCACCCTCGACGTGCTCTCCGGCGGGCGCGCCTGGCTCGGCATCGGCGCGGGCTACCGCGAGGACGAGGCGTACTCCATGGGCCTCGGCCTGCCGCCCGCCGCCGAGCGGGTCGAGCGGATGGAGGAGACGCTGCGGCTGGCACAGCAGATGTGGGCGGGCGACACCGGCGCGTTCGACGGGCGGCACTTCACGCTGGACTACCCCGTGTGCAGCCCGCAGCCGGTGCAGCGCCCGCGCCCCGCGGTGCTCGTCGGCGGCCTCGGCGACGGGCCGATGCTGCGGCTGGCGGCGCTGTACGCGGACGCGTGCAACTTCTTCGACGTACCCGACGGCGGCCGGACGCTCCGCCGCGAGCTGGACGTGCTCGCGGACCACTGCGCGGCGGCGGGACGGCCGTACTGGGAGGTGGAGAAGACGGTCACCGCCCGGATGGAGCTCGGGGAGCCGGCGGAGTCGGTCGCGGAGCGGTGCGAGGCGTTCGCGGAGTACGGGGTCGAGCACGTGGTGTTCGCCGCGGTCGGGCCGTGGACGGCGGAGGCCGTCGAGCGGGTGGGGGAGGCGGTCCCCGTGGTCGCGCAGATCAGGCCGAACAGCGAGGTGGGGGCCTGGTGAGCGGGACCGCTCCCGGGCCCGTCAGGCGCGGCGGAAGGTGACCACCGTCCCGGGCGCCACCGGCGCCGGCGCCCGCGGGGCCGCGGCCACCCGGCGCTCCAACTCCGCGAAGCCCGCCTCGATGTCGGCCTCCGGCATGTGCTCGAAGATGGAGAACGCCCTGGTACGCAACCGGGCCAGCGCCTGCGCCCACGTACCGGGCGCCGGCAGCCCGACCTCCCCCACCCCCGTCAGCTCCCACCCCGCCGCCTCGAAGGGCTCGCGCACCGCCGACAGCGGCTCGTAGAGCGCGGCGAGGACCTCGGGCCCGCGCGGGAAGGCGTCGAGATACCACAAGTCGGGCAGCGCGTCGGTGAGTTCGGTACGCAGCAGCAGGGTGCCGCCGGGCCGGAGCACGCGGTGCAGCTCGCGGGCGCCGGCGGTCTTGTCCCGTACGTGATGCCAGACGAGGAAGCTCAGCGCGAAGTCGGCGGAACCGTCCGGCAGCGGCAGCGCCTCGGCCCGCCCCGGGACGTACGTGACCCGCGGATGCGCGGCGTGCGCCACGGCCTGCTCCCGCATCCGCGCCGACGGCTCGACGCCGGTGACCGGACCGCCGAACTCCGCGGCGAGCAGCGGCGTGAACCGCCCGGTGCCGGACCCGAGGTCCAGCCCGCGCAGCGGGCGGGCGGCGGGGAGACGGGCGGCGAAGGCGCGGGACCAGGCGGTGCGCTGGGCGTCGGTGAGGGCGCGGCCTGCGGCGTAGGAGCGGTGGAGGCGGTCGTCGTAGTCCACGGGGCGCATGCCCGATTCCTACCCGGCCGGGGTCCGTTCGTGCGCTTCCGCTTCTCCGGCGGCCGGGCGGGGGAGCCGTCGGCCGCCACGCGCTAGTCTGGCGAGCCATGTCGCCGCACGGCCATGTCCCGCCTTCCGCTTCTGTTGCCGTCTCTGCTGCTTCTGCAACCGCTTCCGGTCCGGGGGGCGGTGCGGTGGTCGTGGCGGGCTTCGCGACGGCGGGCGGCGGGTGGGTCGCCCGGCACCGCCACCCGGTGCCGCAACTGGCGTGGGCGCGGAGCGGGGTGCTGATGGTGCGAGCCCGGGGCCGCACCTGGGTGCTGCCGACGAGCACGGCGCTGTGGATCCCCCCGGGGACGCGGCACGCGACGGGTACGGCGGGCACGACGGAGCCCCGCGCGCTGTACGTCCGGCAGCCCGGCCCCGCATCGACGGCCGGCCCCGCCGCCGCGGGGTGGACGGAGCCGACCGTCGTGGCGGTGACCCCGCTGCTGCGGGCCCTGTTCGACCACCTCGCCGACGACGCCCCCGTGCCGCCCGCAGCGCCCGCCCGCGCCCGCGCGGAGGCCGTGCTCCTCGACCAGCTCACCCCCGTCGCCGCGACGTCCGTCCTGGCGCCCATGCCCCACGACCCCCGCCCCCGCGCCGTCGCCGAGGCGCTGCGCGACACCCCCGCCGACGCCCGCACGCTCGCGCAGTGGTCCCCGTACGCCGGCGTGGCGCCCCGCACGCTGGCGCGCCTCTTCGTCGCCGAGACGGGCATGCCCTTCGGCCGCTGGCGTACGCACCTGCGCCTCCAGGCGTCCCTGCCGCTGCTCGCCTCGGGCGCGACGGTGGCCACCGCGGCGCGGCGCGTCGGGTACGCGTCGCCGAGCGCGTTCGTCGCGGCGTTCCACCGCACGGTGGGGGCGCCGCCGGGCGCGTACTTCCCGCGCGACTGAGGAACGCGCGGGGCGCACCCGGGCACGTACCGGCCCCGGGCACACCCGGGCGCGTAGCCGCCGACCGCACACCGCCCGCGCCCCCGGCCTGCGTACCGTGTCCCCGTGTCCGCTTCCCGCCTCCGCCGCGCCGCCGTCCTCGTACTCGAAGGCGCCAAACCCCTCGACGCCGGCATCCCCGCGCAGGTGTTCAGCACCCGCCGGAGCATGCCGTACGAGGTGCGCGTGTGCGGCGCCGCGCCGGGGCTGGTGGCCGGCGGCGACGGGCTCTCGTACCACGTCGCACACGGGCTCGACGCGCTCACCTGGGCCGACATCGTCTTCGTGCCCGGCTACCGCTTCCCCGACCGCGACGACCCCCCGCCCGCGGTCACCGAGGCCCTGATCGCCGCCCACCGGCGCGGCGCCCGCCTTGCCGCCATCTCGACCGGCGCCTTCGCCCTCGCAGCCACCGGCCTCCTCGACGGCCGGCGCGCCACCACCCACTGGCACTACACGCGCGCGCTCGCCGCGAAGCACCCGGCGGTCCGGGTCGACGAGAACGTGCTCTTCGTCGACGAGGGCAGCGTGCTGACCTCCGCGGGCGCCGCCTCCGGCATCGACCTGTGCCTGCACATCCTGCGCGGCGACCTCGGCGTGGCCGCGTCCAACCACGCCGCCCGGCGCCTGGTGGCGGCCCCGTACCGCAGCGGCGGCCAGGCGCAGTACGTGCCGCGCAGCGTGCCGGAGCCGCTCGGCGAGCGGTTCGCCGCGACCCGGGAGTGGGCGCTGCACCGGCTCGGCGAGCCGCTGACCCTGCAGGCGCTGGCCCGGCACGCGGGGGTGTCGACGCGCACGTTCTCGCGGCGCTTCGCCGACGACACGGGGTACACGCCGATGCAGTGGATCATGCGGGCGCGGATCGACGTGGCGCGCGAGCTGCTGGAGCGGTCGGAGCAGAGCGTCGAGCAGATCGCGGACCGCGTCGGCCTGGGCACGGGCGCGAACCTGCGGCTGCACTTCCAGCGGATCCTGGGCACGACGCCGAGCGAGTACCGGCGCACGTTCGCGAGAGGCGAGTAGGCGGCGGGTCGGGCAGGCGGGCTGGCGAGATCCTTGCGGAGTGTGGCATCCAGGCCGCTGTCACAGGGCGGCGCGAGGGGCGAACCTGCTGGTAAAGCGGACAAAGCCCGCAGGCAGGCCGCACCCCGGAAGGCAGGACGCCCATGACCCGCATCGCCATCAACGGATTCGGCCGCATCGGCCGCAACGTGCTGCGCGCGCTCCTGGAACGCGACAGCAGCCTCGACGTCGTCGCCGTCAACGACCTCGCCGAGCCCGCCGCCCTCGCCCGGCTCCTCGCCTACGACACCACCGCCGGCCGCCTCGGCCGCCCGGTCACGGCCGACGGCGACGCCCTCGTCGTGGACGGCCGCCGCATCAAGGTGCTCGCCGAGCGGGAGCCGGCGAAGCTGCCGTGGGCCGAACTCGGCGTGGACCTCGCCCTCGAAGCCACCGGCCGCTTCACCGCGGCGACCGCCGCCCGCGCGCACCTCGACGCGGGCGCGCGCAAGGTCCTCGTCAGCGCCCCCTCCGCCGGCGCGGACGTCACCCTCGCCCCGGGCGTGAACACCGAGGCGTACGACCCGCGGGCCCACACCGTCGTCTCGAACGCCTCCTGCACCACCAACGCGCTCGCCCCCCTGGCCGCCGTACTGGACGAACTCGCGGGCATCGAGCACGGCTTCATGACCACGGTGCACGCCTACACCCAGGAGCAGAACCTCCAGGACGGCCCCCACCGCGACGCCCGCCGCGCCCGCGCCGCGGCCGTCAACATCGTCCCCACCACGACGGGCGCGGCCAAGGCCATCGGCCTCGTACTCCCCGGCCTGGACGGCAAGCTGTCCGGCGACTCGATCCGCGTGCCGGTCCCGGTCGGCTCGATCGTCGAACTCAACACCACGGTCACCCGCGACGTCACCCGCGAAGCCGTCCTCGCCGCCTACCGCACGGCGGCCGAGGGCCGACTGGCCGGCATCCTCGAGTACTCCGAAGACCCCCTCGTGTCCGCCGACATCGTCGGCAACCCGGCCTCCGCCGTCTTCGACTCGGCCCTCACGCGCGTCGACGGCCGCCACGTCAAGGTGGTCGCCTGGTACGACAACGAATGGGGCTTCTCCCACCGCGTGATCGACACCCTCGAACTCCTCGCCGCCGGCTGACGCGCGGCGGGCCCGCATCCGGGACGTACCAGGGTCCGATGGGGGACCGCTCCGGGGCGGACCCCGATGTCCGGGTGCGGGTCCGCCCGGCAGTGTCGGTGCATGACCTCAACGCACCTGTCACGCAGGGCCCTTGCGGGCGTCGCGCTGACCGGGACGGCCGCCGCGGCCGTCCCGTCGGCGCTGGCCGGGCTGACCGCGCTGTCCGCGCAGCCGGCCGCCGCGGCTCCCGCTCCCTCCGCCCCCACCCCGCCCCTCCCGCCGCTGGACCCCGCCGCCCTCCAGGCCGCGATCGACGACCTGGAGCACCCGCCGTCCACCGCCGCGCAGCTCCGCGTCGGCGGCACCGCCGGCCGCTGGTACGGCTCCTCGGGCGTGGCCGACACCGGCACGCGGCGGCCGGTGTCTCCGTACCACAGGGTCCGGATCGGCAGCGTCACGAAGGTCTTCGTCGCCACGGTGGTGCTGCAACTGGTGGCGGAGGGCCGGGTCGCCCTGGACGCCCCGGTGACGCGCCTGCTGCCCGGGCTGCTGCCGGCCCGCTTCGCACCGGTCACCGTCCGGCACCTGCTGACCCACACCAGCGGGCTCCCCGACCACGTCGGCATCCCGGAGCCGCAGACCGCGGAGGAGGTGTTCCGCCACCGCTTCGACCACTGGACGCCGCGGGAGTGGGTGGCGACGGCGACGCACGGCCCGCTGAAGTTCGCCCCGGGCACCCGGCAGGAGTACCGCGGCATCAACTACGTCCTCGCCGCGCTGATCGTCGACCGGGTGACGGCCCGCCCGTACGGGCACGCGGTCGCGACCCGCATCCTTCGCCCACTGGATCTGATGCGCACCGCTGTCCCCGGCGACGACCGGCACATCCGCGGCCGGCACGTACGCGGCTACCTGAGGATGGCCGACGGCAGCCTGCGCGACATCACCGCGTACGACCAGTCCTCCGCGCGCGGCGAGGGCGACATGATCTCCACGGTGGACGACCTCGACCGGCTGCTGGCGGCGCTGTTCGCCGGCGAACTGCTGCCGCCCGACCTGCTGCGCCTGATGTTCACCCTGCCTCCCGACGACGTACGCATGCCGGACGGCACCCCGGCCCGCTACTCGGCCGGACTGCAGCAGGCCGTGGTCGGCGGCGTCACCCTGTGGGGCAAGACGGGCGAGACGTACGGCTACAAGAACGCGGCGTTCTCCACCCGCGACGGCCGCCGCCGCTTCGTCCTCGCCTACCACCCGACGACCGCCCGCGACGGCACCGAGAGCCAGATGATCGCCCGGGTCGCGGCCCTGCTTGTGGCGCGAGCCCCCTCCTAAGAGAATGCTGCGCACGGCAACGGGGAGTGGGGGGACGGCAGATGACGATGCCGGGCGAACAGGAACTCGGTGCCTTCGTCGGGCGCCATCAGACCGACGTGGCGCGCCACGGACGGGTCGGGATCATCTCATTAGTTATCGGGGTCGCGGCCGCGGGCGCGGCCGTCCCGATCGTCATCCAGACCTTCGAGGACGCGTCCAGCGGCACCTTCGCCGGGCTGGTGGTGGGCGTGGCCCTGCTGTGCCTGTGGTCCGGCATCACCAACGGCCTGCGCTACACCAGCCGCCACGGCGAGGTCTACACGGTTCGCGAGGGCGGCATCGTCTACCGCAGGACGGGGGAGTCCCGGGTGATCCCCTGGGAGAGCATCCGCAACGTCTCCGACACCGGCCAGAAGACCGCGATCAGCGCCGCGATGGGCTGGGACGTCCACTGCCGCATCAAGATCCGCAACGGCAAACGCCTCATCCTCACGGGCTTCACGTATAACGCGGCCGAACTGTCCCGAACGATCCACCAGGCCGTACGCGAGGGAATCCACCCCCGCGCCCCGGAACGCGGCTGAACGAGCCGCCCGGCGGCGCCGCCTCCGGCGCGAAGGGGGTCGACGGAGGGGAGTCCCCTCACGAGACTGGGCGGGTGACGACACGACCCGCCTCTCCCGGCCCTCTCCGCGCCGTGCTCTTCGACTCGGGCGGCGTGCTGATGCGGCCGATCGGCGGCCGGTGGAACCCGCGAGCGGACTTCGAGCAGACCGTCCTCGCCCACGCCCCGTCGATCACACCGGAACAGTTCGCGGCGGCCATCAGCACGGGCGACGACTTCTTCGCCGCCTCGCCGTCGACGCCCGACTACGACGACTACCACCGGGTGATACTCGACCACCTCGGTGTCGATCCGGCCCCCCGGCTCCTCGCCGACCTGCGCCGGGAGGTCCCCCCGGAGGTCTTTCTGGAGACGTACCCGGACGTCCGGGAAACGCTGGAGGAGCTGAGCCGGCGGGGGGTGCGGATGGCCGTGGTATCGGACGCCTGGCCCGATCTGCCCGACATCCACGCCGCACTCGGCATCGGCCGGTTCTTCGAGGCGTACGCGATCTCCGCCGTCCTCGGCTGCACCAAGCCGGACCCGCGCATATACCACCACGCCAGCGCCGCGCTGGACCTCGCTCCCGCACAGTGTCTGTTCGTCGACGACGACCCGGACCTGGTCGCCGCGGCGATCCGGCTCGGCTACGCGGGACGTGCGCTGTGCCGGGACTCGGCCGACCTCCCGGACGTGCCCTCCCTCACCTCCCTGACGGAACTCCTGCGCTTCTTCTGACACGTCCGCCGCCGGCGGGTGCACGCGCCGGGTCACCGGCCTCGCCGCTGCCCGCCGCAGGGCGATCCGCCCGGGAGGCGCGCCACACCGCAGGCGAGCCTCAGTCGTCCGCCACGGGCAGCAGCCCGCGCTCGGCGAAGACCTGCTTCGCGGTCAACGTGGCGTTCAGGGCCCGGGGCATACCGCAGTAGACGGCCGAGTGCAGCAGCGCTTCGACGATCTCCCGCGGTGACAGACCCACGTTCAGGGCCGCATTGACGTGCACGGTGAGCTGCGGCTCGCAGCCGCCGAGAGCGGTCAGCATGCCGAGGGTGACCAGTTGCCGGTCGCGGGGCGCCAGTCCGGGCCGGTCGTAGATCTCACCGAATCCCCAGGCGACCACCTGGTGGCCCAGCTCCGGGCTGATGTCGGCGAGGGAGTCCACGACCCGCTGTCCGCCCTCGCCGTCGACGCGGGTGAGGACCTCCATGCCGTGTTCGAAGCGTTGCCGGCGGCTGTCGGCTTCCGAGGGTGCGCCCATGACTGCTCCGTATCCGGCCGCTCGGCGAGCAGCCGCTTGGCCCTTAAACCCGATCAATCAGAGTAATAGGAACATATGCCCCCCTTGCGCCCATTGGAAGAGAGGTAACCCCGGCCGAACAGTGCCGGAGGGTGACATGGGCGGTGCGCCCCGGAGTCGGCAGGCGCCCCTGCGCACAGTCCGCGGAAACGTGGCGAAGGGGGTACGACGTGCACGGGCACGAGGGCGGTGCCGCAACGCAGGAAGTCGCGGCACGTCTCGATCAGGTGCTTGAGCAGGACACCCGTGCCGTGGGTGCGCACGTGGGCGGGCTGTACCTCCAGACCGGACAGACGCTGCAGATGACGACGGTCACCGGCGTACCCCGCAGGCTGGCCCGGCCGTGGTCGCGTGTGGCCCTGGCGGCGCCGGTGCCGGTCGCCGAGGCGGCCCGTTCGCGGTCCCCGGTGTGGCTCCCCGACCAGCAGGAGCTGGCCCGCCGGTTCCCCCGCACCGCACTTTCCTTCCCCTACGCGGTGGCCATGTACGTCGTCCCGCTGGTGGCCGACGGCATCTGCTGGGGTGCCGTGCTGCTGCTGTGGCCGGGCACCGGCTCCGCCCGGCCGTCCGATGCCGACCTGGCGCGGGTCCGCACGGCGGCGGAGCGGATGGCCGGGCTGCTGAAGGAGGCCGCGGATCAGGGGCACCCGGTAGGACCGAGGCACGTGCTGCGTGCCGTCGAGCCGCCGCCCGGCCGCTACCAGGAGCCGGGCGCGGCCCTGACCGAACGCCTTGCCGAGGGCATGGTCGCACTCGACCTGCGCGGCCAGATGACCTTCGTCAACACGAGGGCGGCCGAGCTGCTCGGCCACGACCGCTCCGAGCTACTCCGCCGCGAGCCTTGGGAAGTGCTTCCCTGGCTGGGCGACCCCGCTCACGAGAACGCCTACCTCGCCGCGCTCTTCAGCCGCCTGCCCACCGGCTTCTCCGCCCGCCGGCCCGACGGCACCTGGCTCTCTTTCCGGCTCTACCCGGACGCCACCGGAGTCACCGTATGGATCAGGCCCGAGGACAGGTCCGAGGACATGTCCGAGCGCGAGCGGCCGGCCGACGAAGCGCCACCCGGCGTCCCCACACGCGCGGGCACCCTGTTCCACCTGCTGAACCTGGCCTCCTCCCTCACCGAGGCGACGAGCGTCCAAGAGGTGTGCGAGTCGCTGATCGAGCAGATGATGCCCGTCCTGGGCACCCAGGGCCTGGCCGTGCTGATCGCCGACGAGGGCCGGCTGCGGGTGCCCGGCTCCCGCGGCTTCCCGGAGGGGATGGACGAGTACTTCGACGGCCTGCCGCTGGCCGCCCAGACCGAGGGCGCACGCACCATCGAGACCGGTGTCCCCGGCTTCCACCCCACCAACGCCGAGCTGGTCCGCGCCTACCCGGAGTACCAGCACTACCGGGACATGGCCGCATTCGCCTTCCTGCCGCTGACGGTCTCCAGCGGCACCATCGGCTGCTGGGTACTCGGCTACGACAGTCCACGGGAGTTCCCTCCGGACGAACGCGCCGAGCTCACCACGCTGACCGGGATGATCGCTCAGGCCCTGGACCGCGCCCGGCTCTACGACGAGAACGCCCGGGTGGCCAGGGGCCTGCAGGACGGACTGCTGCCGAGCAGCCTGCCCCGCGTGGTGGGCCTGGAGGTCGCGGCGCGCTACCAGCCCGCGACGCACGCGCTGGATGTGGGCGGCGACTTCTACGACCTGATCGACTTCGGCGCCGGCCAGGTCGGTGCCGTGATCGGCGACGTCCAGGGGCACAGCGTCCAGGCCGCCGCCCTCATGGGACAGATCCGCACCTCCATGCACACCCAGGCCCGCGTGGGCGCCCACCCCGAGGAGGTACTCGCCCACAGCAACCGGCTGCTCATGGAGATGAGCGACGGGATGTTCTGTAGCTGCCTGTACGTCCACTTCGACATGCCGGGAAATCGTGCGCTCCTGGCATCCGCCGGCCACCCGCCGCCGATCCTCCGGCACGCCGACCACAGCACCGAGACCCTCGACCTGCCGCCCGGGCTGCTGCTCGGCATCGAGGAGGACGTCCCCTTCGAAGCGGTCGAGGTACCACTGCCGCCCGGCGCGACACTCGCGCTGTACACCGACGGCCTCGTGGAACGGCCCGGCGAAGACGTGGGCGCCTCCATCGACAGGCTCGCGGAAACCCTCGCCCGGGCCGGCGACGAGCCGCTGGACGCCCTCGCGGACAGGATCGTGGAACGGGCGAAGGAGACGGTCGCCGCCGAAAGCAGCGACGACATCGCCCTGCTCCTCGTCTCCTGCACGAACCCGCATCCCCGTCAGGGCCCCGGGCGACCTCCCCCCTCGCTCAGGCCGATGGACACGACCGGGTCGGCGGCTACAAGGCGTTGAACGGAGGCACGATACGGACAACAGCAATCAAAGCGCGGCAGGCGCGATCTGGCTGACGGCCTGACGCAGGGCGGTCACCGTCGAGGGCGGCTGGGGGATGAGCGGTTGCCCGGCTGCGGCGGTGGTCATTGCTGCTCCCATGGGCGCGATTCTGATCCCTCGCGGCAGGGTACCGGGCGGCCGTCCCGTCCCGCCGCTCGAACGAGTGAGGGAGAAGCGATTCAGCTTCCCGCCGGTGCGATGCAAGTAGGCAGCTCAACGCCGCGACACTCGCCTCATCCCGGACGGTGGGAGGCGTCCTCCCCCTCGACGAGGAATCGGCGCCCCGCCGACAGTTTGTCGAGCGCCCGCGGCGACCCGTTCAGCCGGTCGGCCAGGACGTCCGCCATCGCCAGGAGGCAGCGGGAGTCCCCCGAGCGGGCGGAGAGGTACGTCCGCACGAAGGCGAGATGCCGGGTGAACACGCGCTCGTCGTCCACGTAGACGGCCGCCGCCAGGGAGTCCAGCAACCTGCCGAGAAACCCGGTGCCCTCCTCGTGCTCGACGCCCGGGGCCCCGTGCATGCCGGGGCACACGTCACGCAGCGCGGGGGCCATGTGCGCCAGCAGCCCGGGACGTTGCCTGACGAGGGCCGCGTACGCGTCTACGGCGTCCGCCTGGACCGACGACACCCCGCGCAGCACCGGCGGCCAGCGGCGAAGGAGGGCGTCCGCGGCGTCACGGGCGTCGGCCGCGTACAGGTCCGCACCCAGCGTGTACGCCCACGTGCCCGCGGGACCGAACCCCTTGCCACCCGTGATGACGGGAACACCGGCCCACCGGCAGCTCTCGATCTGCCGGTGGGCGAGCGGCAGGTTCCAGGGCAGCGTGCACGAGAGAGCGACCACGTCGGGGCCGTTCTGGTGGACCTCCGAGAGAATCCCCTGCGGGGACACCGACCCGCCCAGTGAGCGCACGTCGAAGCCCCGCAGCCGCAGCACCTCGGTGAGGATGTGGGAGGGGAGAACGTGCCATTCGCCGTCGCTGCAGGCCACCAGCACACGGCCCGCTGAACCGGCCCCGGCGGGCGAGCGGGCGGTGCCGCGGGCCGCGGACGCGACCCCGTCCACGGTCTGCCTGCTGACATGGGTGGCCGCATGCTCCTGCGCCACCGTCCACTCGCCGGACTCCCACCGCTCACCGACCCGCACCTGCGCGGGTGCCACCAGTCGGAGCAGCACGTCCTCCGCGCTCACGCCGCTCGCCACCAGACCGACGGCCAGCTCGATCGCGGCGTCCTCGTCCGCATCCGCCAGGCAGGCGTCGAAGTCGGCGCGGGCGGCGTCGGTGATACCTGAATCAGCCATGGGCGCTCGGCCTTTCCGGCAGTCGGGGACTCTCGCGGCTCTTGGGCCCGCGCCGCGGCGAGGAGCCGCGGCGGGGAGGTGCTTGCAGCGTCAGGAGGGAGATGTCGTCGTGCGGGCGGCCCGCAAGCCATTCGGTCGTGAGGAGCTCCAGCCGCTCGGCGACCGACGCCGCCTGCATGTCGGTGCAACTGGCCAGCGCGTCGACGAGACGTTCGTCGCCGTACATCTCCCGCCCGCTCGCACCACCGCGCGCCTCGGTGACCCCGTCGCTGTAGAAAAGGATCAGCTCGCCGGGTTCGAGCAGGAACTCCGTACGGCTGAAACTGGGATCGGGCACCGCTCCGACGAGCGTGCCCTCGCAGGGGATTTCCTCCACCCTTCCGTAGCCACGCAGGGCGAGCGGGGAGAGGTGCCCGCCGCCGGCGATCTCCACCAGCACCGAGCCGTCGTCGCGGGGGCGGGCGGAGCCCGTGACCAGGGTCGTGAAGCGGTGGCCGTCGCCGAGGACGATGTCGTTGAGCAGGTGCAGGTCGCGCAGGGGTTCGCTCTTCTCCGTGACCATGGCCAGCGTCCGCATGCTCTGCCTCAGATGCCCCGCCAGCACCGCGGCCTCCGCACCCTTGCCGGACACGTCGCCGAAGAAGAACGTGACCCCGCCCGCGGGCGAGGAGGCCACATGGTAGAAGTCGCCGCTGATGTGCAGAGCCTCGGCGGCCGGCCGGTAGGCGGCGCCGAGCCTGAGGCCGTCGGGGGAGGGCAGGGGTTCCGGGGCCATGCCGGCCTGCAGGACGGCGAGGGTGTGGGCCTGCTGCGAATAGAGTCCCGCCGTCGCCAGCGCGAGCCCGGCCCTGACGGCGAACTGCTGCGCCAGGTCGACGTCCCCGTCGTCGAAGCGGTCACGTGCCGGACCGCGGAACATGATCAGCACGCCCGCCGGCACGCCCCCGGCGGCGAGCTGGGCCACGAGCGGATCTCTGCCGTGGCCGAACTCCTCGGGCATGAGACCGTCGAGCGCGTCCAGCTCCCGGGGGCTGACGACCGCGGGGCGCGGCTGGAGTCCGTACAGCGCGTTCGCGACCTCGGGCACCCCTTCGAGTCTCTCGACCGCGACCTCTCCGAAGGAGCGGTCGTCGCCCGGACCGGCCCGGTGCCACTCCGTGAGCCGCCCGCCCGCGGGCAGGACGACCACGGACGCGTCCGCCAGCTTCGGGGTGACGATCTCGGCGAGCGTACGGGCGGTGCGGCCGTGATGGAGCGAGGCGCCCAGGCGCCGGGTGGCCTCCTCCAGGAAGGCCGACCGGTCGCGTTCCTCGACGAGCGCCGCCTCGGCCCTATGCGCGCTGCTGACCTGACTGACCAGCCATACCGCGAGCCCGTCGGCGGTGTGCAGATGCCCGCGGAGCCTGCGCCCCTCGTGGGCGGCGGAGAACCGCTTCGCCCCCCGGGCGGCGGCGCGCGCGAGGGGCGCCGCGGCCGACGTACTGGCCGGCTGTCCGGGGCGCAGCCGGGGAAAGAGGCGGGCGGCGGCACGGTTGAACCCCCGGATCGTCCCGTCGGCGCGGTCGCAGGTGACGACGGCCTCATCGACGAGATCCAGCAGCTCACCCAGGTGCGCGGAGCCCTGGCTCCCCGCACCCGGCCCGTCTCCGTCGTCCGTCATCGGCTACCACCTCTTGAGCGCCCCGCCTCTGCGCCCCGAGCGACCCGGAAAGTACCCTTTTATGCTACTTAAAGCGCTGTGGGCGTGCCCGGTGCGGCTGCGCGCCGCAGAGCGGTGTCGCGGCGCAGCGGAGCACTCTGCCTTCTTCATGGACATTTCATCGAGGCGGTGCCAGTATGGGAGCGCTCCCATCTGTGTTCTTCGACCGGAACGGAGACCCCCCATGCACAAGCGAAGCCCCTCCGCCAGGCGCTCCCGGCCGGCTGCCCGCCGACCTCTCCAAGCGCTCACCCTGCTGGTCGCCGTGGTCGTCGGCGCACTGGGCTGGACCAGCACCGCCCAGGCTCACGGCACCGTCGTCGACCCGGCAACCCGCGCCTACCACTGCTGGGAAGAGTGGGGAGACGACCACCTGAACCCGGCCATGGAGCAGGAGGACCCCATGTGCTGGCAGGCGTACCAGGCCAACCCCAACACCATGTGGAACTGGATGAGCATGCTCCAGGACGGACTCAACGGCGAGTTCGAGGCGCGGATCCCCAACGGAAAGCTCTGCAGCAACAACCACCCGAACTTCGAGAGCCTGAACAACCCGGGCGCCTGGACGACAACCGACGTCTCCGACAACTTCTCGATCCACCTGTACGACCAGGCGTCCCACGGCGCCGACTTCTTCCGGGTCTACGTGAGCAAGCAGGGGTTCGACCCCAAGACCCAGGCCCTCGGCTGGGATGACCTCGACTTCATCACCGAGACCGGCAGCTACCCCCCGGCGAACGACATCACCTTCCCCGTCCAGACCTCCGGCTACTCCGGACACCACATCGTCTTCACGATCTGGCAGGCATCGCACCTCGACCAGGCCTACCTGATGTGCAGCGACGTGAACTTCGGTTAAGCCGGAAGGGCCGTACGCACAACTTGTCAGCCCGGTGCCGGAACCCGGCACCGGGCTGACACAAGCGCGCTCACGGCGTGTCCGCCTTCGCCACGCCCACCGGGCAGCTCACGCCCGTGCCTACGAGGGTGTAGCAAAGTACCCATGAGGATAAGAGCAGCGATCTAATGCCGGATCAGCCAGGACCGGGGCGGCGCCGGTCTCGGAGTCGCCCGCCAGGAAGAGGACTGCCGGGCCCTGTGTGCCCGCGTGGGCTGGGATGTCGTCTCGGTACACACCGACAACGACGTTAGCGCCTACTCGGTGCACCACGCCCCGCCTGGCAGGAACGGTTAGGCGCGGTCCGCCGGGTGAGATCGACGCCGTAGCCGTCTGGCACCTGGACCGGATGACCCGCAACCCCCGCGAACTCGAAGACGTCATCGATCTGGCCGACCGCCACGGCATCGAGTTGGCCACCGTCAGCGGTGAGATCGACCTAGCCACCCCGACCGGCCGCATGGTGGCCCGCATGCTCGGCGCCGCCGCCCGCCACGATGCGGAGCACAAGGCGGAGCGCCAGCAGCGGCAGCGCCGCCAGGCCGCCGAAGCCGGGCGGATCTCCGGGGGAGGGGGCCGCCCCTTCGGCTACGAGGACGACCGGATCGCGAGCCGGGAGAGCGAAGCCGACTTGATCCGCGAAGGCGTACGGCGCGTCCTCGCGAGTGAATGCCTGTCGAGTATCTGCCGGGACTGGCAGACCCGTGGCGTTGTCAGCCCCGCAGGCAAGCCGTGGAAGCCGAGCGGACTCCGCCGTCTGTTGGCCGCAGCCCGCATCAGCGGCCGGCGCGAACACCTGCCGCGCAACACCTGGGAGCACACCCGCCCGTTGCTCGGAGAGATCGTTGCCGATGCAGTCTGGCCGGGGATCATCAGCCACGAGGACTCAGACCGGGTGCGCAAGGTTCTCACGGATCCGGCACGCAGGAGGAACGTCGAGGGGTCCACAAGGCGGAGTTACCTGCTGTCTGGCGTCCTGCGATGCGGCAAGCCGAAGCCCGACGGCCACCCCTGCGGATGGGGAATGATCGGCCGCCCCCGGAGCGGCATACCGCGCTACGTCTGCCCGAACACCCGGGGTACTGACGCATGCGCGGGCACGGCTGTCAACGCGGAGCGCGCGGACAACCACGTGCGGGACATGGTGCTGGCCGCTCTGGAGTCACCTGCCTTCATCGAGCGGCTACGAGACCAGGACGAGCCCGGCAGCAACCTCTACGAGGACGTCAGGCGGGATGAACAGGAACTCGAAGAGCTCGCCCGGGACATGGGAGAAAGGCGCATCAGCCGCAAGGAGTGGATGATTGCTCGCCAGCCCATCGAAGAACGCTTGGAACGCAACCGTGCCCGCCTCGCCAAGGTGTCTCGCACGGCAGTCCTGACCGGGTTCGTGGGCACCTTCGAGGACATGCAAGTGCGATGGAAAAAGCTGAACCAGTCCCAGCGCCGCGCGATTATCAGCGCTTGCGTACGGGCGATCGAGGTACGCCCGGCGAATCCCCGGAAGCGCTGGGACCCCGACCGCTTCGTATTCGACTGGATCGCGTAGGGTGCGTTCTAGGCATTCTCATCCGGGCCCTTGGTGGTGGCGCGAGTACCCTTCCATGAAGTTAGGGCTGCTTCATTCCTTTGGAGTGAGGAAGCAAGGACACGGCACACTTCGGCGCGCTGCTGTTTATTGCAGCCGGCCATGAGACGCTCCAACCCACGAAGTGCCACGATATCCCTCCACAAGCGAACTAGGCCGCCGAAGAATCCACATAGAGCGACTCCCAGAAGGGCTAGAAATGGAGTCACGATGTGTAGTCCTCCCGAATCAGTTCCGAGAGCTTTCGGCTGCCCATCATCTCATTCGGAAGAACGCACGTGTTGTGCCTCCTCAGAATCACGGTGGAGTCGCCGAACTGTACCGAAGCTAACGAAGGGAACAGTTCTACTGATTTTTCCGGGGGGAGGCCGTCTACGAAGTTATGCGCCAGAAGAACGGCACAAAGCGTCTCTGTAGTGTCACCACAGCACCACTCGATCACGAGGTCTCCGGGGTGGTGTGTGTAGCAGTTCGCCAGTCCATGAGGTGCTGCCGCGCGATTTACCAGGGTCGGGCGGCGGAGTATCCGGCTGAACAGCAGGTCCCGAGTCTCCCTCTGGCCCTGCGACAAGAACCAGGTGTCCCACTCAAGCCACTCATTTCGCTCAT
This sequence comes from Streptomyces sp. WMMC500, assembly GCF_027497195.1. Classification (NCBI taxonomy): domain Bacteria; kingdom Bacillati; phylum Actinomycetota; class Actinomycetes; order Kitasatosporales; family Streptomycetaceae; genus Streptomyces; species Streptomyces sp. WMMC500. The sequence goes on along the minus strand of NZ_CP114905.1, from coordinate 3,289,295 downwards.
CTTTTGTGGCTTTTCTCGGGTTCGATCTCCAAAGCAGGTGCTCGCCATTATGCGCATTAGGAAGAAGGGTGTCGAAGGCTCGCTCGCCGTGCGAAAGTTTGATATGTGCTGGACTTAAAGTGTCGTACAGCGCCACATGCTGTCCGCCCCAACTGATACGCAGGGCAGGTACTCCGCGTAGCCCACCGTACTCTTCGTCCATACGAGGGAGTACTGCGCGAAGGACTTCGCGCGACATCTCTGGTTCGAGGTGAATAGTTAGACCTCGATCGGTCGAATGCGCCTCTGTTACGCCCAGGAGGGCTCCATTGAGCTGGCGATCCTGGAAGGCGTCGGCCAGACAGTGTGCAACACGTGCTTCGAATTGGCGTTGGCTGCGGTCCGCGGCGTCGGGGATGTCTGAGCCGCTGAAGGTGTGGACCTGCCTGGCTAGCCGCAGTGAAGTAGACCGAGTGAGAAGGGTCTGACGGCGGATCTGTTTGGCTAGACGCCTTGCGTTATCGGACTTGGACATGACGAGCCCCTTCAACTGGCCGCCCGGCAACGGCAGGAGAGAGCAGGTACATGTGTCCTGATAGGCGATGTGGAGCATTGATACTGCGGGTGACTCTCAAGAGCCCTCTGCTCACCCCGGCTGCCGGTGGCCAGGTGATGTGAGACGCACTGCCGCAGCAGCACTCTCCGCACTGTACCCCAAGACACAAGATCGGTGGTGCCGATTGGGGTCAATGACGTTTTCTCAGCGAGTTGGTTTTCGTGAAGCGGGTTGATGTGGGGTGCGCCCTTGGGTCAGGCCGGACAGTGGTGCCCCCGAGTGCAGACGGACGTGAAGCCCCTGGTAGGACGGTTCTCACCACAAGATCGTCCACGTCACCAGAGGCTTCACGTTGGTCCCCTATGCTGCCATGCTCGACGTCCCGCGCCACGTGGTCGAGTACACCGCCCGCTTACTGGCCGCCCACCGCCGCCAGATCGGCACCCCGAAGGGCTCACGTGCACTGGGCCCGTTCCGCCAGGCCGTGTTCGTACTGCGCTGGTTCCGCGAGGCCGGCTGCGTGCACTGCCTGGCCCGCGACGCCGGCATCTCCCAGGCCACCGGCTACCGCTACCTTCACGAAGCCATCGATGTCCTGGCCGAACGCGCGCCCGACCTCCACGACGTCCTTGCCCGCTGCCGCATGCAGGGCATGAGCCATGTGGTCCTGGACGGCACCCTGATCTCCTGTGACCGGGTCGCCGGCACCACCGAGAACGGCAACGACCTGTGGTACTCCGGCAAAGCGAAACACTTCGCCGGGAACGTCCAGTTCCTCGCCGCCCCGGACGGCACCCCGCTGTGGGTCTCCGACGTCGAGCCCGGCTCGGTCCACGACCTGCGTGCCGCCCGGATCCATGCCCTGCCGGCCCTCTACCCGGCGGCCCGCGACGGCGTGCCCACCCTGGCCGACGTCGGCTACACCGGCGCCGGCATCGGCGTGCACACCCCCTTCCGCCCCCACCCCGACATCACCTCCCCGCTCGCCACCGACACCCGCGCCCACAACCGGCTCCTGCGCGGCATCCGCGCCCTGGGCGAACGCGCCGCCGCCGAACTCAAACAACGCTGGCGTGCCCTCCAGCACGTCACCCTCAGCCCAAGCCGCATCGGACACATCGCCCAGGCCGCCCTCACCCTCAACAACACATGGAAATGAATGACGTTGAGAAACCGTCAATGAGTCCGAAGACCTGTGCCACCCGATCGATAATGGCCAAGTCTTCGATGACGGGGGTAGGCCTGGCGTGCGCGAGACTCGGCAACCTGCTTCCTCAACTCATCCTGGACCAACGGCACCACCGGCGTTGAGAAGAGATATGTGCTTGATGACCTCACCGTGCCTAGCAGCGTCTTCCGCGATCCCGGCGGCGATGAGGGCAGCGCCCGGGGTGTGACCGGATCCGATGTAGCGCCAGTTGGCGTCAGCGGTGGTGCCGGTTTCGTGAGTGTGGCTGACGTGTCGCGTGCGGTCGCTGCGCAGCGCGGCGTAGGTCGTGGAGTAGGCCCGGGACTTGGTGAGGATGTGGCCGCGGTAGCCGAGGGTGTGGGCCCAGGCCCGGAGGTGCAGCGGCGCGTACTCCGGTAGGTTGCTGAGGCGCCAGCAGGTGCGCATGAGGGTTCGGACGTGCTTGTTGACGCGGGCCGCGTCGATGTCGTCCCAGGTGGTGAGCCGGTAGTCGGTGCCAGCGCCTGTGTCGTTCGCTCCTTTGGTGACGTATTTGGCGACGTAGGCGGCTACGGCGTCGTCAGGCGGTCCGTCGAGGTCCCCACGCAGCGGCCGGGTGTCCACCTGGGTGCCCCAGCGCAGTGTCAGCTCGCCCACGGCGGGGCTGTACGGGGTGCCGACCGTGATCCGCTGTGCCGCCGAGTGCACGGCTTCGGTGAGCTGGTCTGTACTGCCCCATGCGGGAGGTTCGTCGTCCGGTCCGGCGGGGCCGTCGAGTCGTACGACGGCGTGGACGTGGACGGCGGCGCGTCGCTGGTATTCGGCTACCCGGGCGAAGGAGAGGCGTGCGTAGTCGGGGAAGCGGGACTGCGTCAACCCGGCCGCGGTGGCGAGGTGGCGCCGGATGGCGCGGACGAAGCGGTCCCAGAGCTTGCCTGCGTGTGCGTGCCAGAGGACGTGTGTCGTGTAGTTGTAGCAGTTGGGGCAGAGGGGTTGGCCGATGACCGGTTCTGCCGGGTCGTGGATGGCGCCGCAGCCGAGCGGACGGCCGTGTTCGCACTCGCCTCGGTTGCGGCGGGGGCGGGAGCGTTCGCCGGTGCGGTGGACTGTGCCGAAGGACGGGGCGGTGAGGGTGAGGAAGAGTCGGGGGTGGTCGCGGACGGTGGTGGGGGTGTTCTTGCCGCCGAGGAGGCCGGCGCGGAGGAGGTGGTAGGTGTCGCCGGCGTGGAGGCGGGAGCAGGGCGGGCAGACGGTGGCGCGGCGGTTGCGGCAGCGGATGAGGAGGCGTTCGCCGGGTTCGTTGCGGGTGTCGTAGTGGTGCAGGATCTCGCCGGTCAGCACATCGCGTGTGGTGGTGGTGCCGGAGAGGTGGATGGGTTGGGCGCAGCCGCCGGTGGCGGTGACCTGTCGGAGCCAGCGGGGGAATTTGGGGTCTTGCGCGAGTGGGCTGGGGTGGGGTCGTCCATGGCGTTGCTCCTTTGCGTGGTTGTGGTCGGGTGGTGTGGGTTCAGCGGATGGTTCCGGCGCCACGGCAGACGCGGCAGCGGCGACGCCTCCCGGTGACGAGTGATGTCGCGCGTGCGACGTGCCTACGACGACGAGAAGGCGAAGGTGCCGAGATGAGTGAGATCCAGCGCCCCGGAGCCCTCTACCAGCAGGTCGCCGCCGCCATCCGGGAAGCGATCCTGTCCGGTGAGTTCGAAGCCGGCGCACCACTGCCGTCCGAGACCCAGCTCATCGCCCGCTACCAGGTCTCCCGCCCCACCGTCCGCAACGCCATCGCCGCCCTGCGCGCCGAAGGACTCATCGAAGTCCGCCACGGCAAAGGCAGCTTCGTCCGCACCACCGGAGACCCCACGCTCACTATCGAGCGCCGCGTGCAGCGCACCCGTAACGGCCGCTTCACCTCCGCCGGCGGCATCGAGTGGACCACCACCGAGGACCCCACCGTCTACCGCTCCCACACCACCCAGGCCACCAGCGCATCCCTCGGGCTGGACGCGGAAGAGGCGATCTTCGTCTGTGACAGGCTGCTCACCGACCCGGCCACCGGCACCCGCGCCCTGCACCGCACGACCATCCCGTTCGAGGTCGCCGAGGGCGTCGACACGCTCGCCGAGGCGCCGGACAGCGAGCCGGACGCGATCTACGCGCTGCTCACCGAGGCCGGGCACACGCTGTGGTGGTCCGAGACGGTACGCGCCCGCATGCCCCTGCCCGACGAGCGCAGCACCCTGCAACTCCCCGACGCCACCCCGGTCATGCACCTGGCCCGCATCACCCACGGCATCGACGACCGGCCCCTCGTTCTCGAAGAACTCTGCACCGGAGCGGACCGCGCCCAGCTCGCCTACCGGATCACCGCCGACAGGGCATCTGCCCGCAGCCGTAACGCCTGAGGGCCGGGGATCGGTCGAAACTTTCTCTACTTCCTCAAGGGCGCGCCTGCGGCGCGCCGGGCGCCGGTGCCGCCCCGGCCGGGCGTGTGGCGTGCCGGCCACGGCCCGCACCCGGGACAGCTCCACCCCAGCAGCCAGCAACGCCCGGTTCAGCCGGTCCGCGGCCCGGCCCGCCTCACGCCAGCCAGCCACGTAATCGACGCTGGAGTTCCACAGCCCGGCATCGAGCGCGAAGACGTCCAACCCGTCGTTCAGCCTGTCCTCACCAGCTCCGGACACGTGATCCACTTCTGTCCCGATCTATGTAACGGATCGTCAACTTCCTTGGGCCAGGGCAAAAACGCAGAGCGACGGCCCCGGTTCCATCTGGCACCGGGGACCGTCGCGTCCCCAGCCGGGTCACCCTTCGCTTCCTAGGGCAGACGGGTGGCCCGGTCTCGGTCTGAAGTTGTGAGGCGTAACCCGTGGCACTGGGATGAGGAGCCCAGCGATCAGCCAGGAAGCCACGCCCCTTGCGCCGGGGATCGGCTCTCTCCAGCCCAAGCCGTCATCCGCCCCGCGAACACGGCGCGAAGGGACGGCCAGGCACCTGCTACGGAGGCCACTTACGAAGCTCGCCGTCGAGGTCAAAGCGGCAGTAGACCGTCTTGCCGCCTTCCTCCTGCGGCACCCACCACAGCGCGTCAGCCAGACTCTGAACGATCAGTAGACCGCGCCCATGATCAGGTACAGAGCTTCCGCCATGCCGTCGACCAGGTCGGGCGAGAAAGTCTCGACTACCGGGCAGGTGGCGGGTTGGAGTCTTCATCCGACACACCGACGAACAGCCACTCCGGCCACCTCTTCAGCACCACGTCAATGCCACGGTGCGTCCCGGGCCATGTGAGGCACTCTTCGGGCACGGCGTGATGCACGACGTTCCCAACGAGTTCAGACACAGCGAGTTGGACGTCATCGACAAGCTCAGCCAGACCCCAGTCCGTCAGCGTGGACCGCACCAGGCTCCGAGCCGCTCGAAGGCAGTCGGGCCCCTCAGCGAACAGCAGCAGGGAGCGGTAGTACTCAACTGTCTCCATGGGCCTGCCGGGACGGGATATGACCACCGCCGGGGCCGCGGTGACCCGTTTACCCCATTGGAGATCCATTTCGCACCCTCCCGGTAGCCGTCTACAGGGGCCCCTGCCGGGACGATCTCCGGCAGGTTGGAGTGAGGATGCACGCCCATCGCCTGCTGTCGCTCCCCCCCACTTGGGGACCCCCCCTCGTGGGTACACTCGGAGACCGGAAGCGGATGAGCGACGAGACGCATGGGGCAGGTCAATCACGATGGAGAAGTGAGATGACCGAGGCTGCACCGACACCGGCTCTCCCACCGCACGTGCTTGAACGCGCAGACGTGCGGTCGGCTATCGCCAAACACGACTTCGGAGAGGTCTTCAGACTCGCCCGGCTCCACGGACACATCAGCTACGCGAAGATCGCCGAGGCCACGGGCTACAAGCGCGAGCACATCGGGAAGATGGCGCGCCCCGAAACCCAGGGCAAGGGCACACGCCCACGGGGCACCCAATACAGCAAGGTCCTCGAAGTGGTGGACGGGCTACGGATCCCCGGCCACCTCGCCGGACTCACTCCACGCCGATGGGAACTGGAAAGCAGAGCCGCCCCGACACAGTCGGACGATCCGAGCACTCTCCTTGCCCAAGGCGGCGCCGGCCTATGGGACATCGCCGAGTTGCTGCGCCGCACAGAAATATCCAGCATTAACAGCGCCGCACTAGAGTCCATCGAGCAGGGCATTGACCAACTCGCCCGCGCGTACCCGTACGCCGACGCCGACTACCTGCACAAGCGCACACGAAGCGGCTTGCAGTACGTCACGAAGCAGCTCGAAGGCCGGATGACGCTGCGCCAACACCGAGAACTACTCGTCCACACGGGATGGCTGTTCCTGCTCAACGCCTGCGTTCAGCACGACCGCGTGCAACTGGAGGCCGCCAACCTCAGCAAAGCTGCCGCTCTCCGTACCGGAGACGAGGCGGGCCATGGGGAAATCAAGGCATGGGCGTGGGAGATTGAAGCCTGGTTCGCGCTCACGCAGAGTCGTTGGCAAGGCATGGTCGACGCAGTCGAAGCCGGACACGTAGCCGACCAGACACACTCAGTCGGCGTGCAGCTCTATGCACACAAGGCCCGCGCAGCAGCACGCATGGGAGACAACCGCGTTGTGCGCGACTCCTTTGACGCCGGCCGCGCCAGACTCGACCGCCTGCCGCGCCCGGATCACCCCGAACACCATTTCATAATCGACCCGGACAAGTGGGACGTCTGCGAGATGGACGCCTACCGTCTCCTGGGCGACGACGAGAAGGTCGCAGGGCATGCCCGCTCCGTCATCCGCATCAGCACCGGCCCTGACGGAACCGAGATCTCCCCCATGCGAGCAGCAGAGGCCCGACTTACTCTCGGAGTCGCCGCCGCCCGGACCGGCGACATAGAGGAAGCGGTAGGGATGGGAAACGCGGCCCTGGAAGCAGACCGGAAATCCCTCCCGTCGCTGCTTTTAATCGCCGGCGAACTGGACAACGAACTTCGCTCCCGCTACCCGCGCGAGATGGCAACTCGCGACTTCCACGAAAGAATTCTAACCATCACTCGCGGGAAGTCCGCACAGGAACTCCCGTTTTGAGCGGGCCGCGATTATTCCGGCGGTTGCCGGACAGCGATATATTCCAGCGCGGCGATTTCCGAAGTCCAGATAGGGTTCGCGAACTCTCAAATCGATGCTGACAGAGGGAGTCATATGAGTGCGGAGTCCAATTACGCAGGCAGCGAAGACGAGCTTTCCTCACCCCACCGCACCCACCACGGGTGGGTCGAGGTAGCTGATTGACGAAGGGTTGTTCGAGATGATAGATGCTGGCTTCGATAATGTCAGCGACTTTGACGGAGGAGGCGGAGGAGGCGGAGGAGGCGACGGAGGCGGAGGAGGCTACGGATACAGCGCGCCTCCCGAATCGTCGTTAGACGATGCGGGGGGTGGCTCGGCGCCTTCCGAGGCGCCTACGGACGAAGGCAACTCCGATCCTCCGAGTGCTCCTGGTGAGGGTGATCAGGGCATTCCCGACTGGGTTGCCCCGGTCGTCGCGACCGCGATCCTGCTGCCGTTCCTCCAGGCTATTGCCAGCCGGGCGGGCAACGGTGCGTACGAAGCTGCTCGTAACCTCGTCCACAGGCTCGCGAATCAAGGGCCTGAGGCATCGATGAGCGGCGCTCCTCACGTGATCGTCGAGCATGGGTCCAACATCACGTTCAAGGTGCCCCCGGGGCTACCTGATGCTGCCATCGAGGCGCTCGCGAGTGCTGATCTGGAGTACCTCGCAACGCCTGATCCGGACGGTAGAGAGGTGACCATTTGGTGGGACGCGAAGTTCGGTATATGGCGGCGCTGGGTCGAATGACTCATCACCAGTTCGGCCCATGGCGGTTAGTTAACACCCTGACGTAGGAGGCTTCTGACCTCAAGCGCAGGGCATCGTGGACCGGATACCTCAGAAGGCGAGACCTGGAACGAATGCAACCAGGCCGGAGAGGAAGCTGCCGATCCCTGCCAGCGTCACGACAGCGCGTGGGGCATCGCCGAAGAGGCCGGAGCAGAACTCCCGTACCCGGCGTCGCACGAACAGAAGGCGCAGGTTTGCGTAAGTGTGGGCACGTACTTGGCGACACCCCAGCATCATGCCGTAAGCGTTATTCCGGCAGCCGTCATCGTGACCCCGCACGGGCGCCTTACATCTCACAGGCGCCTGGAAAGCGCACCAGACCAGTGTGGCGGCGGAAAGCGTGAGGACGATCGCAGGACCAGCAGCGGAGTTGATCCACGCTGCGATGAGCGTTGCAAACGTCAGTACCCCCCACCAGCGGCCGAGGCCCCCGAGTTTGCCATTCTTCTTCGCCATACCCCCATGTATGCACGTGAGGGCGGAGCGTGACTCCCCGGATTGTTAATATGTCCGGATTTCGACCGCGGTCGTCGTCAGTTCGTCGGCGCGATGCCCGTGGGGCAGGAGCCGCCCGCGGGCCGGTCGCTCGGCGCGCTCACGGCGTGTCCGCCTTCGCCACGCCCACCGGGCAGCTCACGCCCGTGCCGCCTATGCCGCAGTAGCCGCCCGGGTTCTTCTCCAGGTACTGCTGGTGGTAGCCCTCCGCCGGGTAGAACGGGCGGTTCGCCGCCGGGAGGATTTCCGTGGTGATGTCGCCGTAGCCCGACGAGGTCAGGACCCGCTGGTACGACGCGCGGGAGGCGTCGGCCGCCGTGCCCTGGGCGGGGGTGTGGGTGTAGATCGCCGAGCGGTACTGCGTGCCGATGTCGTTGCCCTGGCGGAAGCCCTGCGTGGGATCGTGGGCCTCCCAGAACCGCTTGAGCAGCTCGTCGTACGACACCAGCGAGGGGTCGTACACCACCCGGACCGCCTCCGTGTGGCCCGTCTGGCCCGTGCAAACCTCCTCGTACGTCGGGTGCGTCGTGTGTCCGCCCTGGTAGCCGACCAGGGTCGTCCACACGCCCGGCGTCTGCCAGAAGATGCGCTCCGCGCCCCAGAAACAGCCCAGCCCGAAGTCCGCGATCTCCAGGCCCTCCGGGTACGGGCCCTCCAGAGGGTGGCCCAGCACCGTGTGGCGCTCCGGGACGGAGAAGGCGGGCACCGGGCGGCCGGAGAGCGCCTCGTCCTTGGTCACGAGCTGGTTCTTGTGGCGGTTCACGAACATCTCCGGCCTCCTCGGCTGGCCCTGCGAGTTACCCGTCCGGGGAACGTACCGCGCCGCTTCGGCATTCCCGTCCCGTCACTTCAACGCCGCGCCCCTGCCGCCCTCGTACCCCGCCACCGCCAGCGCGCGGTACGTCGCGTACTCCGCCGCCGGCTGCTCGCTCAGCGACCACGGGAGCGCGCCCACGTACCCGTCCACGTGGCGCATCTGCTCCAGCGCCTCCTCGTACCGCTCCGCGCGCACCAGGAAGCACGCCAGCAGGTGCCGTACGTGCGGCAGCATCGGGTGGTCCGCCGGGGCGTGGTGCACCGCGTACTGCGCGCCCTCGATGGCCTGCCTGACGACCTCGCTCTCGTACAGCCCGTGCACCATGTTCGCCTCCGGCAGGTGCTCCCAGACCGCGAACAGCGGCAGCGCCGGCAGCAGCGTGCCGGGCCCCGCCGAGCCCGCCGCGCGCTGCGCGAAGTCGTACGCCGCCTCCCGGGAGCCGTGCCACTTCTCGCACGCGTACTGCAGCGCCGCGAGGTGCGCGCCCATGTGGTCGCCCGCGCGCTGCTCGACCGTGTGCCACAGCTCCTCGAAGTCCGCCTCGCGGTAGTGCGCGCCGCGGGCGATGGCCAGCTCGATGATGTACGGCATGGGGCTGCCCGGCGCCAGCATCGCGGCCTCCGCGCAGACCTTCTTCGCCTCCTCCAGGATCACCGGGAACTCCTCCGCCGCCGACCCGGCCATCCACGCCTGCCGTACGAGGAACTCCGCGTGCACCTCGGCCCCGCCGACGTCCTTGGGCCTCTCCGCCCGCCACGAGCGCAGCCACGCGCCGCCCTCGCCCGGTGCCTGCGCCAGCTCGAAGGCCGCCGCGCCCGCCAGCGTCTGCACCCGCTGCCAGCGCAGCTCCCAGTCGTCGTCGGTGAGGGCGAGCAGCCGGGAGGCGGCCTGCCAGTCCTGGTCCTGCTGGAGCTCCTGGAGGACCTCGGCGAGCTGCGGGTCGGGGCCGGGGAGGCGGACGTCGAGTTCGTCCACGGGTACGAACCCGTAGCCGCCTGCCGGATCGACGGCCCTGGCGTTCGACTGCAGCACCTCGCGGCCGCCCCGGGCGCGCCGCAGCATCGGCACGGCGACCCATGCGATCAGGGCGATGGCGAGGAGTGCGAACAACAGTTCCATTGATATGTCCTGGGCTCTCAAAGCGGGTGCGGTCCGGGCGGGCACACGTACGGGTCCTCCCCTCCAGCAAACCAGACGGCAGCGCGCAACGGCCCCCCTCCAGGGCTTATCCTCGGGCCACATGAGCCAGCCCAGCTTCGAGACCGTCGCCATCCACGCGGGCCAGGAGCCCGACCCGGCGACGGGCGCGGTGGTACCGCCGATCCACCAGGTGTCCACGTACAAGCAGGACGGGGTGGGGGGCCTGCGCGGAGGCTACGAGTACAGCCGTTCCGCGAACCCCACCCGCACCGCCCTGGAGCAGAACCTCGCCGCGCTGGAGGGCGGGGCACGCGGCCTCGCGTTCGCCTCCGGCCTGGCCGCCGAGGACTGCCTGCTGCGCACCGTGCTCGGCCCCGGCGACCACGTGGTCATCCCGGATGACGCGTACGGCGGCTCCTTCCGGCTGTTCGCGCAGGTCGCGGCGCGCTGGGGGGTGCAGTTCTCGGTCGCGCACACCGGCGATCCGGCGGCGGTACGGGCCGCGCTGACCGACCGTACGAAGGTGGTGTGGGTCGAGACGCCCAGCAACCCGCTGCTCGGCATCACCGACATCGCCGCCTCCGCCGCCGTCGCGCACGAGGCCGGCGCGCTGCTCGTCGTCGACAACACCTTCGCCAGCCCCTACCTGCAGCAGCCGCTGGCGCTCGGCGCCGACGTCGTCGTGCACTCCACGACCAAGTACATGGGCGGGCACTCGGACGTCGTCGGCGGCGCGCTCGTCGTGGCCGACCGCGAGCTGGGCGAGCGGCTGGCGTTCCACCAGAACGCGATGGGCGCGGTGGCCGGCCCCTTCGACGCCTGGCTGGTGCTGCGCGGCATCAAGACGCTGGCCGTACGGATGGACAGGCACAGCGCCAACGCGGCCCGTGTCGCGCACATGCTGGACCGGCACCCGCGGGTGACGCACGTGTACTACCCGGGCCTCGACGAGCACCCCGGGCACGAGACGGCCGCGAAGCAGATGCGCGACTTCGGCGGCATGGTGTCGTTCCGCGTCGAGGGCGGCGAGGAGGCGGCGGTCGAGGTCTGCAACCGGGCGCGGCTGTTCATCCTCGGGGAGTCGCTGGGCGGCGTCGAGTCGCTGATCGAGCACCCGGGGCGGATGACGCACGCCTCGGCGGCGGGGTCGGCGCTGGAGGTGCCGGACGACCTGGTGCGGCTGTCGGTCGGGATCGAGTCGGCGGACGACCTGCTGACGGATCTCACGCAGGCGCTGGGCGGCTGAAGCCGGGGAGACGGGGGAGGCCGCGCAGGCCGAGGAGGTCGGGGAGGCCGCGGTCTCGCCGCCTCACCAGCCCTCGAAGTCCGGCGTCGTCTGCGCCGGGTCGTCCACCCACGCGCCGCTCACCGCCGCCCACACCGTCAGCGCCACCAGCGCCGCGACGAGCAGCAGCCACACCCCGGAGCGCAGTAGCGTCCGGCGGCGCAGCAGCCGCCGGCCGCGTGCGGCGGCCAGGTGCGCGAGCTGCGGCGGCACGGCGGGGTGCGGGCCGTCGAGGAGGTCGCGTACGGCCTGCTCCTTGCGGGCGGTGATGGAGATCATGGCGTCGCCACCTCCGGTCGCGTACGTCCCGGGGCCGGGGTGTGCCGGCTGAGCATGGCGGCGCTGGACCGCAGCAGTATCTGGTGGACCCGCTCGGGCGGCAGCCCGAGCGCGGCCGCGGTCTGCTCCTCGGCGACGCCTTCGGACATCCGCAGCACGAGCACCAGCCGCTCCTGCGGCGAGAGCCGGTCGAGCAGGCCGCCGGACGTGCGGCGGTAGCGCCAGGCGGTCTGCGCGTAGCGGGAGACGAGCTGCTGCCGGGCCGTCTCGTACGGATCCTCGCCGCGCAGCCGGTCCCAGCGGGCGTACGTACGGGCCAGGGCCCGGGTCAGCAGCCGTTCGGCCTGCGGGGCGGCGTCCGGCGGCTCGGCGGTGAGCAGTTGGGCGACATGCAGCAGCCGGCCAGCCGCGCCCGCGCAGAAGGTCTCGAACTCCAGGGCACGGCGGCGCCGTTGTGCCGAGCGCCGCTGACGCACAGCGCTGCTCCCTTCACCGCCCTGGGTCCCATAGGACGGCAGGCGAGCGCCGGGGTCAAGACTCCGGAAGCACCCGGCCTCCCTGGCCGCCGCCGTCCCGCGGGCCGCCCAGACCGTCCCCGTCCCCGCTCCCCGGTTCCTGCCCGTCCCCGTCCTGGCGGCCGGCCTGCCGGTCCTCCTGCTGCCCGGCGTGGGCCTGCGAGACCGAGGCGTTGAACCGCGTGAGCAGCGTGCAGAACACGGCCCGCTCGTCCGGCGTCCAGTCGGAGGTCAGCCGCGCGACCAGCTCGCGCCGCGAACCCTGCACCTCGTGCAGCCGCGCCCGGCCGAGCGGCGTCAGCTCCAGCACGACGGCGCGGCCGTCCTCGGGGTGCGTGGCGCGCTTGACCAACTCGCCGTCGACGAGCGGTGCGACCTGCCGGGTGACGGTCGAGGAGTCGATGCCCATGCCGGCGGCGAGGGCCTTGACGCCCGTGGGGCCGTGCTGCTCCAGGCGGTTGAGCAGCAGGTAGGCGGCGCGGTCCATCGAGTTGCGCATCTGCCCGGCCCCGGCGAGACGCGTCTGCTCGGCGCGGCGGGCGAAGACGGCCAACTGATGCTGCAGGTCGTTCAGCAGGTCGGGCACTGCGGGGGTGTCGGTGGGAGAAGGGGGGGAGGGCATGGACGGTGCTCACTTCGTGAGGACGTTCACTGGCTCGGAACTGGCCGCCGCCACGGAGACGGCTGCGGATACGTGGACGGGCGCGGATACGGGACGGCTGCGGATACGGGGACGGACCGGTCCGTAGGACAGGCGGGGGACATTCGCATTCGAACTGGGCCACAGATTACGCGGCCCCGCCGTTTGCCGTACGGCCTGTGGAAAACCCCCTGTGGAAAACCTGCCGTCGTCTCAGCGTGCGAGACTGGCGCCATGAGCGCAGCCGCGGCCGGGGCCGTCAGTCTGGACGACGTACGCGACGCACAGGACATCCTCGCCGGCATCTCGCGGATCACCGCGCTGGAGGGCAGCAGGTTCCTCTCCCGGCTGGTCGACGCGCCGGTCCATCTGAAATGCGAGAACCTGCAGCGCACCGGCTCTTTCAAGCTCCGCGGCGCGTACGTGCGCATCGCCGGTCTCGGCGAGGGCCAGCGCGCCCGCGGGGTGGTCGCCGCCAGCGCCGGGAACCACGCGCAGGGAGTCGCCCTGGCCGCGTCGCTGCTGGGCGTGCGCTCGACGGTCTTCATGCCGGTCGGCGCCCCGCTGCCCAAGGTGGCCGCGACGCTCGACTACGGCGCGGACGTGCGGCTGCACGGGCAGGTCGTCGACGAGACGCTGGAGGCGGCGGAGTCGTACGCGGCGGCGGCCGGTGCCGTCCTCATCCACCCCTTCGACCACCCCGACGTGGTCGCGGGCCAGGGCACGGTCGGCCTGGAGGTGCTGGAGCAGTGCCCGGAGGTGTCGACGATCGTGGTGGGGATCGGCGGCGGCGGCCTGGCGGCCGGGATCGCGGTGGCGGTGAAGGCGGTGCGGCCCGACGTGCGCATCATCGGCGTGCAGGCGGAGGAGGCGGCGGCGTACCCCCCGTCGCTCGCGGCCGGGCGGCCGGTGGCGCTGGAGTCGTTCGGGACGATGGCGGACGGCATCCAGGTCGGCAAGCCGGGCGACGTCCCCTTCAAAATCATTGGCGACCACGTGGACGAAGTGCGTACCGTCTCCGAGGACGCGCTGTCCGCCGCGGTACTGCTGTGCCTTGAGCGGGCGAAGCTGGTCGTCGAGCCGGCCGGAGCGGCTCCGGTCGCCGCGCTGCTGTCCGACCCGGGGGCCTTCGGGGGCGGTCCGGTGGTGGCGGTGCTCTCCGGCGGGAACGTCGATCCGCTGCTCGTCCAGCGCATTCTGCGGCACGGCATGGCGGCTGCGGGCAGGTACCTGTCGCTGCGGCTGCGCGTGACCGACCGGCCGGGGGTGCTCGCGACGCTGCTGGGGGTGTTGTCAGAGGCGGACGCTAACGTCCTCGACGTGAGTCACGTGCGGACGGACCCGCGCCTCGGGCTCACCGAAGCCGAAGTCGAACTGCAGCTAGAGACGAAGGGGCGGGAGCACTGTGAACGGGTGCTCGCGGCGCTCCGGAAAGCCGGGTACACGGTGACCGCCTGACACACGACGACCACGACGGGCGCGGAGCGCCGTACAAGGCCCCGGCGCGCCCGTCCCGGCCCGCCACTCGCGACTTGACGCGATATATCGCGTGTTCTATTCTCCTGCTGTTGCCCGACTGTCGGCCCATGTCTGACATTTGTTGAGAAGTGCCGCCAGACCGTCCATCCACACCGACTTCCATCCAACCTGGGGAGATCTCTATGCCAGGCGCCATCCACGCCGAAGGGCTGGTCAAGCACTTCGGCGATGTGCGGGCACTGGACGGCGTCGATCTCGACGTCCCCGAAGGCTCCGTTCTCGGCCTGCTCGGCCCCAACGGGGCCGGCAAGACCACCGCCGTGCGTGTGCTGACCACGCTGCTGCGGCCCGACTCCGGCCGTGCCGAGGTCGCGGGGATCGACGTCCTCAAGCATCCGAACGAGGTGCGCAGGTCCATCGGCCTGTCCGGCCAGTTCGCCGCGGTCGACGAGTATCTGACCGGCCGGGAGAACCTCCAGATGGTCGGCCAGCTCTACCAGCTCAGCGCGCGTGACGCGAAGGCCCGCGCGGCTGTGCTGCTGGAGCGGTTCAACCTCGCAGACGCCGCGGACCGCACCGCCAAGACGTACTCCGGCGGCATGCGCCGGCGGCTCGACCTGGCCGCCGCGCTCGTCGTCGAGCCGCCCGTGATGTTCATGGACGAGCCGACCACCGGCCTCGACCCCCGCAACCGGCAGCAGCTCTGGGACGTCATCCAGGAACTCGTCAAGGGCGGCACGACGCTGCTGCTCACCACGCAGTACCTGGAAGAAGCCGACCACCTGGCGCACGACATCTGCGTCATCGACCACGGCCGCGTCATCGCGCGCGGCACCTCCGACCAGCTCAAGGCCCAGACCGGCGGCGAGCGCGTCGAGGTCGTCGTGCACCAGCGCGACGAGATCTTCGCCGCCAGCGAGGTCCTCGGCGCCCTCGGCCAGGGCGAGGTCACGGTCGCCGACCACACCCGCAAGCTGACCGTGCCCGTCAGCGGCGGGGCCCGGCTGCTCGCCGACGTCATCCGGGACCTGGACGAGCGCGGCATCGCCATCGACGACATCGGGCTGCGCCGCCCCACGCTGGACGACGTGTTCATCTCGCTCACCGGCCACGCCGCAGAGACCGAGGACGGGAACGGGAACGGGAAGGCAAGCGAGGACGGCGACGGAAAGGCCGTCGAAGACGCCCAGAAGGAGACCGCCAAGTGACCGCCTCGACCGCCCCGGCCCGCCCCGGACCCGCGGCGCCGCCCGCCATGGGGGGTGTCGGCCAGTCCGTCCGCGACTCGCTGGTCGTCGCCAAGCGCAACCTGCTCCGCATGTCCCGGATCCCCGAAGTGGTCATCTTCGGCCTGATCCAGCCGATCATGTTCGTGGTGCTGTTCTCGTACGTGTTCGGCGGCTCCATGAACGTCGGCGGCACCACGAGCTCCGAGGTCTACCGCGAGTTCCTGATGGCCGGCATCTTCGCCCAGACCGTCACCTTCGCCACCGCCGGTGCGGGCGCCGGCATAGCCGAGGACATGCACAAGGGCCTCATCGACCGGTTCCGCTCGCTGCCGATGGCCCGCGGCGCGGTCCTCACCGGCCGCACCCTGGCCGACCTGGTGCAGACCGCGCTGACGCTGGTCGTGCTGGCCATCGTCGCCGCGCTGGTGAGCTGGCGGATCCACGAGGGCGTGCCGAAGGCGCTGGCCGCGTTCGGCCTGCTGCTCCTGCTCGGGTACGCCTTCACCTGGGTCGGCGCGCTCATCGGGCTGTCCGTGCGTACGCCCGAGGCGGCCACGTCCGGCGGGCTGGTCTGGCTGTTCCCGGTGACGTTCGTGTCGAACGCGTTCGTCGACTCGGGCAACATGACGCCCTGGCTGCGGCACATCGCCGACTGGAACCCCTTCAGCGCGACCGTGCAGGCGTGCCGCGAGCTGTTCGGCAACCCCGGCGTCGTCCAGTCCGACGCCTGGCCGATGCAGCACCCGGTGCTGGCCTCGCTGATCTACTCGTTCGCGATCATCCTGATCTTCCGCACGCTGGCGGTGCGGAAGTACCGCAACTCCGCCGGGTAGCGCCCCGGCCGCGCACGTCGAAGCCCCCGGTGGGAACCTCGGTTCCCGGCCCGGGGGCTTCGCTGCGGCTGCTGCGTCCGACGCGCGGTCAGGCGGCGTAGGGCTTGGCGTCGAGGATCGTCACCATGGCCGACTTGCCGTTCGGCAACTCGTAGCTCGCCTCCTCGCCGATCTTCTTGCCGTTGACTCCCCTGCCCAGCGGCGACTGCGGCGAGTACGTCTCGACGTCCCCGCTCGCGTACTCCCGGGAGGCCATCAGGAAGGTGAGGGTGTCGCTCTCGTCGCCGTCGAAGGCGATCGTGACGACCATGCCGGGCTCGACGACGCCGTCGTCCGCCGGGGCCTCGCCGACCTTCGCGTTCTCGAGCAACTGCTGAAGCTGGCGTACGCGCAGCTCCTGCTTGCCCTGCTCCTCCTTGGCCGCGTGATACCCGCCGTTCTCCCGCAGGTCACCCTCTTCGCGAGCCGCCTCGATCTTCTTGGCGATCTCGGTGCGTGCGGGACCCGACAGGTGCTCCAGCTCGGCCTTGAGCTGGTCATACGCCTCCTGGGTCAGCCAGGTGACGTTGTCGCTGGTCTGGGTCACAGGTGCTCCTCGTCGGTGGTGGTTCTGGTGCTGGGGGAACTTCTCATGCGTCTGTGATGCAGCAATCGCCCTACCCAGAAGAATTGCGCCTTCGTGGGTGGGGCGAAACCACGATCGTAACAATTCCGGCAGCAGGACGGCGACTGTTATCGCTCGTCGGCCGCCTTGCACCCCACCAGCTCGGCGTTGGCGCCGCGCTCGGTGGTCCGGATCGACACCACGGTGTCGACGCGGGTCTTCGGCCCGTCGACGCGCACGTCGCGGACCCCGACCTCGGATTTGTCCGCTGCCAGCGAACGCAGCGTGCACACGGCGTCGACGTCCGACTTCTTGCGGACCTCGATGTGCGCCTGGACCTCGGTGTCGGACATCACCTGGAAGCGGATCAGCTCGCCGGACGCCTTCGAACCGGCCGTCGCGTCGACAGCGCCCCAGGCCACGAAGCCGAGCAGGGCCGTGCCGAGCACGGCGCCGAGGACTTTCAGCCGCCGGTCGGTACGCGCGTCGGCCGAGCGGCCGTAACGGCCCTCGGGCAGCGTTTGGGGCGCACCGGCCATGATGGTCCCTCCCGGCAGAGCGGCTGGCTGGGGCTGAGGGCGGAATGAATTGTCAGTCCCCTCGGTCACTATAGAAGCCGGCCTAGACGACCTGTTACCGAGGATTGAATCTGTGAGCGATGACCTGCGGCTGATGGCCGTCCACGCGCACCCCGACGACGAGTCGAGCAAGGGTGCGGCCACCATGGCGAAGTACGTCTCGGAGGGCGTCGAGGTCCTGGTCGCCACCTGCACGGGAGGCGAGCGGGGGTCGATCCTGAACCCGAAGCTCCAGGGCGACGCCTTCATCGAGAAGAACATGCACGAAGTGCGGCGCAAGGAGATGGCCGAGGCGCGGGAGATCCTCGGCGTGAAGCAGGCGTGGCTGGGGTTCGTCGACTCCGGCCTGCCGGAGGGGGACCCGCTGCCGCCGCTGCCCGACGGCTGCTTCGCCCTCAAGGAGGTCGACGAGGCGGCGGAGGCGCTCGTCCGGCTGATCCGTGAGTTCAAGCCCCAGGTCATCACGACCTACGACGAGAACGGCGGCTATCCGCACCCCGACCACATCATGACCCACAAGATCACGATGGCCGCCTTCGAGGCCGCCGGCGACCCCGCGCGCTACCCGGACGCGGGCGAGCCCTGGCAGCCGCTGAAGGTCTACTACAACCAGGGCTTCAACCGTCCGCGGACCGTCGCGCTGCACGAGGCGATGCTCTCGCGCGGCCTGGAGTCGCCGTACGGGGAGTGGCTGGAGCGGTGGAAGGAGTTCGAGCGCAAGGAGCGCGAGATCACGACGTACGTGCCGTGCGCCGACTTCTTCCCGATCCGCGACAAGGCGCTGATCGCGCACGCGACGCAGATCGACCCCGACGGCCCCTTCTTCAAGATCCCGATGGAGATCCAGCAGGAGGTCTGGCCCACCGAGGAGTACGAGCTCGCGAAGTCGCTCGTGGACACTTCCCTCCCCGAGGACGACCTCTTCGCCGGCATCCGCGACAATTGAGCGTGTGAACACCTCATTGGCTGCCGACCTCGTCCCGCTCGCGGAGGAGCTCGACAAGAACAAGGTCACGCCGGGCGTCCTCGGCTTCATCGTCTTCGCGCTGCTCGGCGTCGCGGTGTGGTTCCTGCTCAAGAGCATGAACCGGCACCTGGGCCAGGTCGACTTCAAGGAGAAGTCCGACCGCGACGACGCCGGTCCGTCCGGCCCGCGCGCGGACGGCGAGGGCCCGGGAGACGGGGGCGGCCCGCGTGACGACGCACCTCGTGGCGACGCACCGCGCGGGTCCGCCCCGCGCGGTGACGCGCCCGGCGGCGGCGCCCCGCGCGGCGACGGCCCGCGGGACGGCGGCCCCGGCGACGACGGTCCCCGCGACGAGTCGCCGCGCACGCCGGCGCCGGCGGACAGCCCGGAGGCCGACAGGCAGCCCGTCGGCCGCCGCCGCTGACGACGGGCCGCTAGCCCGCCAGGGCGCCGTTGCCCGTGGGGGCCGCGCCGTCCAGCGGCACGCCCATGACCTCGCGGGAGTGCCGGCTCGGGACCATGCCCAGGCGCCACGCCTGCCAGCCCGTCTCCGGCTCCACGCCCCGCTCGAGCACGAGCTGGAACGTCTCCGCGTAGTCCTCCAGCGCCGGGTCGACCACCACGCGGCGGCCCGCGGGCGCCGTACGCAGCTCGTCCAGCAGCTCCGACAGCTCCTGCTGCGCCACCGCCGCGCCCACCACCGAGCCACCCGGTGAGGCGAACGGCAGCAGCGTGCAGCGCAGGAACCGGGCCCAGGTGGCCCCGCGCCGGTCGCCGATCCCGGCGAACAGGTCTATCGCCGTGTCGACCAGCTCCAGCGCCTGCCCCGCGCGGCCGTTGCCCGCGTCGATCACCGCCAGCTCGATGCAGGACCATGCCTCGCCGTGGGCCACGCCCACCCGGCGGAAGTCCTGCCGGGCGTCCTGGAGCAACTGGCGGGCGAAGCCGCTGTTGCGCAGGGTGCCGGTCTGCTCGGCGCGCAGGTCGCGGGTGACCCGCGCGGAGTGGTGCCGCGCGCAGGCCAGCCCGTACACGTCCCGCATGCGGCTGAACATCGAGCGGGACCGCTCCAGCGCCCGCACCGCAGACTCCCGCTTGCCGGCCCCCTCCTGGGCCTGGCCCAGGTAGTACAGCGTCCAGGCCTCGCCGCGCGCGTCGTCGTTCTCCCGGTGCCGGGCCAGAGCCGTCTTGAGCTGCGTCACCGCCGTGGCCGGGTCGGCGGCGACCAGCCGGGCGCGGGCCAGTTGCGTCATCGCCCAGGCCTCGCCGCGGCCGTCGCGGGTGCGCGCGTACTGCTCCAGGGCCTCCTCCAACTGCTCCTCGGCTCCCGGGACGTCGCCCATCCGCAGCCGGACCTGGCCGAGCTGGAAGTGCGCCCACGCCTGGCCGTGCACGCTCTCGCTCTCCTGGTGCAGCGCGAGGGCCTGGTCGAGCAGCGCCAGCGCGTCGCCCAACTGCGCGCGGTCGCGCAGCACGGCCGCGAGCGCGTGCAGCGTCCAGGCACGGTCGCCGCGCATGTTCTCGCCCTGCTGCATCTGCAGGGCCTCGCGCAGCTTCGACTCCGCCTCGCGCAGGCTGCCCTGCTGCTGCAGGGTGATGCCCAGGTCGCGCAGGGCGCGGGCGGCGCCGGCGGAGTGCTGGGCCTCTCGGTAGAGGTCGACCACGGAGGACAGCGTCGAGCGGGCCTTGTCCAGCTCGCCGAGCTGCCGGGCGGCGACGCCCGTGCGCCACTGCACCGAGCGCATCAGCAGACCCTGGTCGGCGGCCTTGGTCAGCTCGTTGAGCTCGCCGAGGCGGTAGAGGTCGCCGCGCAGCAGGCAGTAGTCCGCGAGGGCGCCCAGCAGATGGAGCACGGCGGCCTGGTCCACGCCCTCGGCGTGCCGCAGCGCCGCGGTGATGAAGCTCTGCTCGTCGTCCAGCCAGCGCAGCGCGGCGTCCAGCGAGGTGAAGCCGTGCGAGCCGAACCGGTCTGCGCGCGTCGACGTACGGCCGTCGACCAGCCGGATCACCGAGTCGGCCAGCTCCGCGTAGCTGCGGATCAGCCGCTCGTGCGCGGCGGCGCGCACCTCGGGGTCCTCCTCGTCGAGCAGCCGCGCGTACGCGAAGCGGCGCACCAGGTCGTGCACCCGGAAGCGGGAGCTGCGCACGTGCTCGACGAGCCCGGCGCGGGCCAGCGCCGTCAGCCGCTTGCCGGCCTCCTCCTCGCCGACGTCGAGCAGGGCGGCGCAGGCCGCGGCCCCCAGGCTCGCCCGGCCGACCAGCGACAGCCGGCGCAGCAGCGCCCTGGTCGGCTCCGCCAGGTCGCCGTAGCGCAGCCACAGGGCGCGCTCCACCGGCTCCACCGGTCCGTAGGCGTCCAGCGCCTCCGCGAGCCCGGCCAGACTGCGCCCCTCCAGCGCCGAGCCGGCGATGCGCAGCGCCAGGGGCAGCCCGCCGCAGAGCAGCGCGATGCGGTCGGTGGACTGCGCGTCGTACGGATCGGCGGAGCGCGCCGCGCCGTCCGTCCCCTGGGCGATGGAGCTCAGCAGCTCCTCGGCCGCGGTCGGCCCCAGGCCCTCGACGGGCATGTGGTGCACCCAGGCGTCGAGGTCGTCGGGCAGCGCCAGCCGCTCCCGCGAGGTCACCAGCACCAGGCTCTCCGAGCGCTCCGGCACCAGCAGCCGGACCTGCTCGGCGTCGACCGCGTCGTCCAGCACTATCGACACGGGCAGCGACGTCAGATGCTGGTGGTACAGCTCGACGAGGCGGCGCAACTGCGCGTCGTGCGCCGGGCGGTCGCGGAACATGAGCTGGTCGCGCGGGGCACCGAGGCGGTTGAGCAGGTGCAGCAGCGCGTCCCGGGTGGGCAGCGGGTCCTCGCCCAGGCTCTCCCCGCGCAGGTCCACCACCACGGCGGCGCGGAACTGCTCGCGCAGTTGGTGGGCGGCGCGGACCGCGAGCGTGGTGCGCCCCGCGCCCGGCTGACCGTGCAGCACGACGACGGTCGGCTTGGTCTCCGTGCTGGCGCGGCCCTGCTGCACCCACCCGGCGATCTGGGTGAGCTGCGCCTTGCGGCCGACGTACACCCGGGAGGCTTCGGGCAGTTGGCGGTAGGACTGCTCCAGGGTGGCCCGCTGCCGCGCCTCCTGGCTGCGGTTCCGGCGCGACTGGGGCTCGCGGTCCGTACCCCCGCCGCCGGCCGCGCTGGGTCGGGTGTCGTCGGTGGCCGGCTCGGGGCGGCTGCCCTTGCGCGTGGCGGCCGAGATCATCCGCTGCTCGTCGAAGAAGGGCCGTACGCCGCGCAGCTCCAGCGCCGTCAGCCACTGCAGCCGGAGCTGCTCGGGGCCGCCGGGCTGCCGCGCCGCGCCCGAGCGTGTGTTGCCCGAGAGCCAGTGGGCCAGGCCGATCTGCACCAGGCCCGCGGCGAAGCCGGCGAGGGCGGCGGCCACCCCGGTCCAGAGCGCGGCGGCGGAGTCCAGCCCTTCTTCGGCGGAGACGAGCAGGGCGACGGCGGCGGCGGCGAACGTCGCCGTCACGGCGGGCCCGATCGACTGCGGCGTGAAGCGCTCGGCGAGCGAACGCCGGCCGGCGGCGGCCTCGTCGAGCGCGCGCACATACGTCCCGTACTCCTCCGCGGCGCGCTCCGCCATGTCGTCCAGCGCCGCCCGCGCCCGGCCGAGCAGCACCACGCCGTCGGTCCGGCCACCGGAGCGGCGCACTTCCTCTTCGACCGCGCGGGTGAGAAGAAGCTCGGCCTCCCCCCGATGCTTGTCGCGCAGTCGGGACGCTGTGCCCGGCATGTGCTCCCCTCCCATACCCGTCGCTCACTCGTGCAGTTGCACCGCCAAGTCTTCCGCGTTTCCCGGGCATTCGGCATCCCCCTGTGGATAACTCGGCCGGATGACGCGGTGAATGGAGAGCTGATAACACCGTGCGTCCGGTCGTCGAACCGAATTGGGGAGCCGGGAAAAACACGGACCGGCGGGTACGACGCCGTTGTCGCACCCGCCGGCCCGGTCGGCCGCGTACCAGGTCAGCCCAGGCGGTCGACCAGTGCGCGGTACTCGTCCCACAGCTCCTTCGGAGTGTGGTCGCCGAAGGTGTCGAGGTGCGCGGGGATCAGCGCCGCCTCCTCACGCCAGACCTCGGTGTCCACGGAGAGCAGGAAGTCGAGCTGTGCGTCGGTGAGTTCGAGCCCGTCGACGTCGAGCGCCCCCTTTGCGGGCAGCACGCCGATCGGGGTCTCGACACCCTCCGCCTCGCCGTTGAGCCGTTCGACGATCCACTTCAGCACGCGGCTGTTCTCGCCGAAACCGGGCCAGACGAACGACCCGTCCGCGTCCTTGCGGAACCAGTTGACGTAGTAGATCTTCGGCAGCTTCGCCGGGTCCGCCGAGGCGCCGACCTTCAGCCAGTGGCCGAAGTAGTCGCCCATGTTGTAGCCGCAGAAGGGCAGCATGGCGAACGGGTCGCGGCGCAGCTCGCCGACCTTGCCCTCGGCGGCGGCGGTCTTCTCGGAGGCGACGTTGGCGCCGAGGAAGACGCCGTGCTGCCAGTCGAACGACTCGGTGACCAGCGGCACCGCGGTGGCGCGGCGCCCGCCGAAGAGGATGGCCGAGATGGGTACGCCCCGGGGGTCCTCCCACTCCGGCGCGATCGTCGGGCACTGCGCGGCCGGCACGGCGAAGCGGGCGTTGGGGTGGGCGGCGGGGGTGCCGGACTGCGGGGTCCAGTCGTTGCCGAGCCAGTCGGTGAGGTGCGCGGGGGGCTCGTCGGTCATGCCCTCCCACCACACGTCGCCGTCGTCGGTGAGGGCGACGTTGGTGAAGACGGAGTTGCCCCAGAGGGTCTTCATGGCGTTGGCGTTGGTGTGCTCGCCGGTGCCGGGCGCGACGCCGAAGAAGCCGGCCTCGGGGTTGATGGCGTACAGCCGGCCGTCCTCGCCGAAGCGCATCCAGGCGATGTCGTCGCCGATCGTCTCCACGGTCCAGCCGCGGGTCGTCGGCTCCAGCATCGCGAGGTTGGTCTTGCCGCAGGCCGACGGGAAGGCGGCGGCGATGTACCTGACGGCCTCGGTACCGCCGCGCGGCGGGGTGAGCTTGAGCACGAGCATGTGCTCGGCCAGCCAGCCCTCGTCGCGCGCCATGACGGAGGCGATGCGCAGGGCGTAGCACTTCTTGCCCAGCAGGGCGTTGCCGCCGTAGCCGGATCCGTACGACCAGATCTCGCGGGTCTCGGGGAAGTGCGAGATGTACTTCGTCGCACTGCACGGCCAGGGCACATCCTGTTGCCCGGGCTCCAGGGGGGCGCCGACGGAGTGGACGGCCTTGACGAAGAAGCCGTCCTCGCCCAGCTCGTCGAGGACCGGGCGGCCCATGCGCGTCATGGTGCGCATGGCGGTGGCCACGTACGCGGAGTCGGTGATCTCGACGCCGAGCGCGGAGAGCGGCGAGCCCAGCGGGCCCATGCAGAAGGGGACGACGTACATGGTGCGGCCGCGCATGGCGCCGCGGAAGAGGCCGCCCCGGCCGGAGGCGCCGGTGAAGACCTCGCGCATCTCGGCGGGGTCCATCCAGTGGTTGGTCGGCCCGGCGTCCTCCTCCTGTTCCGAGCAGATGAACGTACGGTCCTCGACCCGCGCGACGTCGGTCGGGTCGGACGCGGCGTAGTACGAACCGGGCCGCTTGACGGGGTCCAGCTTGGTGAACGTGCCCTTGGCGACGAGCTCGGCGCACAGGCGGTCGTACTCCGCCTGGGAGCCGTCACACCACACGATCTCGTCGGGCTGGGTGAGGTCGGCGATCTCCTGGACCCAGGAGAGGAGCCCTTCGTGTTTGGTCGGGGTGGTCATGAGTGCCGCATGCTCCAGATGTCGAGGGTTTTGGGCGTTTCTTCTCTGATGTCACATTTATCTGGTTTTCAAGACCGTTACCCCTTGGGGGCGCCGACCCGGTTGCCGCTCATATGAGCTCATCCGGTGTCGGGTGTGCGCTCGTTTGATAATGGGGTAGCTCAGACGTCATGTCCAGCCGGGCCCTGCGAGACCAACGCCACTCCGCGGCCGCAACCTACGGACAGGTAGGTAGCATGTCCGCATGGGTGCGACGGGCGAGGGCGAGCTGCAGCGCGTCGCGCAGGCCGCAGCCGCCGCGCTCAAGCCGCGGCTGCGCGGCTGGTTGCACGCGGTGATGTTCCCGGCGGCGCTGTTCGCCGGCGTGTTGCTGACGGCCCTGGCGGAGAGCCCGCGCGGCCGCTTGGCCTGCGCGGTCTACACCCTGACGGCATGTCTGCTCTTCGGCGTCAGCGCCCTCTACCACCGCGGCGACTGGGGCCCGCGGGGCACGGCCGTGTTGCGCCGGCTCGACCACGCCAACATCTTCCTCATCATCGCCGGCACGTACACGCCCTTCACGATCCTGCTGCTGGAGGGCGGCAGGCAGCAGGCGCTGCTCTGGTTCATCTGGGCGGCGGCGCTCGCCGGGATCGCGTTCCGCGTGCTGTGGGTCGGTGCGCCGCGGTGGCTCTACACGCCGTGCTATATCGCGATGGGCTGGGCGGCGGTGTTCTTCCTGCCGGACTTCATGCGCGCGGGCGGTATCGCGGTGCTCGTGCTGGTGGTCGTCGGCGGCGTGCTGTACAGCGCGGGCGGCGTGATCTACGGGATCAAGCGGCCGAACCCGTCGCCGCGTTGGTTCGGCTTCCACGAGGTCTTCCACTCGTTCACGCTGGCGGCGTTCGCCGTCCACTACGTGGGGATCTCGCTGGTCGCGTACCGCCACGCCTGAGTCGCGCGGGGAGGGTTCGTACCGGCCGTCCGTCTGTCCGGGTGATCCGCTCGTGTCGATTTGCGTACTTACGGGTGCAAAAGCGGCGGGAGTGCTGTTATTCGGTGCGAACCCCCCCTCGTTCCTCGTGGAGGCAGAAATGCGCATCCGTATGCTCGTCCGCTCCCTGGCCGTCGGCGCCCTCGTGGTCGGTCTCGCCGGTGCCGGTGCGGCTTCGGCCCAGGCCGACGCGCGCTCGAAGCACGGCAAGCCGTGCTGCAGCAAGTCGTACGCCAACAAGTCGTACAACAAGATCCACAAAGAGAAGACCAAGGCCAACAAGTCGTTCAACAAGGTCCACAAGGAGAAGACCAAGGCGTACAAGTCGTTCAACAAGGTCCACAAGGAGCAGAACAAGTTCCACAACTCGTTCAACGAGATCCACAAGAGCTGGAACAAGTTCGACGTCGACATCGACATCGAGAACAAGATCAACAACCGTGTCTCGGGCAACAAGTACACCGAGATCGGCAATGGGACGACGGTGGTCGTGTTCGGCCCGCTGCAGAGCTACAACCGCTAGGCGGCGCTCCCGGGTCCGGCCCGCACTTCCTCCTGTGCGGGCCGGACCTTTCCTGTTGCCGCCGCCGGTTTCCCCGCGCGGGTCGTCCGCAGCCCTGGCGGTCAATTGTGGAAGTTGCTACTTTTTGCTAGTGGCTTCCAGAAGGCGCTGGTGGGCTCTCGGCGGACTCGTCGTGTCCGTGCTCGTGCTCGGGTTCGACCTGACGATCCTCAACGTCGCGCTGCCCACGATGGCGGCGGACATCGGCGCCACCACCGGCGAGCTGCAGTGGATCGTGGATGCGTACGCCGTGGTCTTCGCCGCGTGCATGCTGCCCGCGGGGCTGCTCGGGGACCGCTTCGGGCGGCGCCGGATGCTGGTGGCCGGATTGGTGATCTTCCTGGCCGGCAGCCTCGCCGGCCCCTTCGTCTCCAGCCCGGAGGCGGTGATCGCCGTGCGTACGGTGATGGGCCTGGGCGGCGCGCTGATCATGCCGCTGGCGCTCTCGGTCATCCCCACCCTCTTCGGCGACGAGGAGCGCGCGACGGCCGTCGGCGCGGTGACCGCCGGCATGGCGGTCGGCATGCCCGCGGGCCCGCTGCTGGGCGGCTGGCTGCTCGACCATTACTGGTGGGGCTCCGTCTTCGTGGTGAACGTCCCCCTAGTGGTCCTGGGTATCGCGGCGGCGCTGCTGCTGATCCCCGAGACCCGCGACCCCTCGGTGCCGCGCGTCGACCCGGTCAGCGCGGTGCTCAGCGCCCTCGGCCTCGGCGCGCTGGTCCTCGGCGTCATCGAGGGACCGACGCGGGGGTGGGACGACCCGCTGGTGGCGGGGTCGCTGGCCGGCTCGGCGGCGCTGCTCGGCCGGCTGGCGCTGCGGGAACGGCGCGCGACCCGGCCGATGCTGGACCTGGAGCTGCTGGGCGACCGCGCCTTCCGGTGGAACGCGATCGTGGCCGTGCTCGCGACCTTCGTGGTGGCGGGCCTGCTGTTCTTGCTGCCGCAGTATCTGCAGGCGGTGATGGGCCACGACCCGTTCGGCACGGGGCTGCGGCTGATGCCGCTGATGGCGGGGCTGCTGGTGGCGGCGCGGGCGGCGCCGGCGCTGATGGCCCGGTACGGCTCGCGGACCGTGGTCAGCGCCGGGATGGCGCTCTTCGCGTTCGCGATGCTGCTCGGCATCCGTACGGACGCCTTCGACGGCTACGCCTTCATGGCGGTATGGCTGAGCGTCACCGGCCTCGGCCTCGGCTGCGCCCTGGTGCCGACCATGGACGCCGCCCTCGGCGCGCTGCCCTCGGGCCGGGCGGGCGGCGGCACGGGGCTGCTGATCACGTTGCGGCAGGTCGGCGGCGCCATGGGCGTCGCCCTGCTGGGCAGCCTGCTGAACGGGGTGTTCACGGACCGGCTGGACACCGAGGGGGTGCCGGAGGCCGCGGCGGAGAAGGCGCGTGAGTCCGTGGTCGCGGCGCACGCGGTCGCCGAGCGCCTGGGCGCGCCGCGCCTCGCGGAGTCCGCCGACGCCGCGTACGTCGACGGCATGGGCCAGGGGCTACTGGTCTGCGGCATCGCCGCCCTGCTCACGGCGGTCGTCACCGCCGTGCGGCTGCCCGACGGCAGAGGAGACCAGAAGCGGGGAGCCGAGACCCCGGGGAGGAAGCCGGAAGCGGGCCGCGGCGCCGCAACAGCCCCCGCCCCGCGCGCCGCAGGACGATGAGGCGCGCCTACCCGCCCGTGAGTCCCCCCTGCGGGGGTGCGACGGGCGTCAACTGGGCGCGTAGCTCTTCGGGGCGGGTCACCGGGGCGGCGCAGACGAAGTGGCGGCAGACGTAGGCGGCGGGGGCGCCGTCGACGAGGGGGCGGTCGGCGAGGAGGGGGATGGCGTCGGGGTCGTCGGGCAGCGGGGTACGGAGCGCGCCGGCTGCCCCCGGCTCCGTACCCGCCCCGGCCTCGGTACCCGCCCCGGTCTCCGTACCGGACGGCGCGCCGGCGACGATCACCGCGCCGGGTGCGGGGGAGAGGAGGGCCGTGCGGTGGAGTTCCGTGCGGCGGGGGTCGTCCGGGGGGCCGACGACGGCGACCTCCCGGGGGCCGTCGAGCGCCGCCTCCGCCGCCGCGAGGCCCCAGCCGACGAAGCGGGGCGCCCGCGGGCCCAGCTTCGCCACGATGCCGAGGGCCTGCTGCGCGGCCTCGCGGTGCCGTTCCTCGCCGGTGTACGCGGCGTACGCGAGCAGCGCCGCGGCGGCGGCCGTCCAGCCGGAGGGAGTCGGGTTGTCCGTCGGGTCCTGGGGGCGCCTGATGAGCCGTTCGGCGTCGTCCGCCGTGTCGTACAGCGCGCCGCCCTCGCCCCGGAACCGGTCGAGCACGGTGTCGAGGAGCAGCCCGGCGAGCCGCAGCCACGCGCCCTCGCCGGTGACGGCGGTGAGCGTGAGGAAGCCCTCGGCCACGTCGGCGTAGTCCTCCAGCACGCCGGCGTTGTCGCCGGCCGCCCCGCCACGCGAGGTGCGCACGAGCCGCCCCACCGTGCCCGGCCCGCCGGCGCCGTCCGTCATGTGCACCCGTACCAGCAGGTCCGCCGCCGCCACCGCGGCGTCGACGAGGTCCGGCCGGTCGAAGTACGCGCCGATCTCGGCGAGGGCGGCGACGGCCAGCCCGTTCCACGCCGTGACCACCTTGTCGTCGCGGAACGGCCGCGGCCGTTCCGCCCGCGCCGCCGTCAGCCGCTCCCGCACGGAGGCGATCCGGCCGGCGTCGAACGGCGTCCCCGTGTCCGGCAGTTGCAGCACCGAGGCGCCCTCCTCGAAGGTGGCCGCCTCCGCCGCCTCGGGCACGCCGTAGTACGCCCCGGCCAGCGCCGCGTCGTCCGCGCCGAGGACCTCGCGCAGCTCGCCGGGCGTCCACACGTAGTACGCGCCCTCGGCGTGCCCGCCGCCGTCCGGCCGGTCGCTGTCGGCGTCGAGCGCGGAGGCGAAGCCGCCCTCCTCGGTGCGCAGTTCGCGCACCATGAAGTCCGCCGTCTCCAGCGCCACCCGCCGGGCCTGCTCGCTGCCGGTCGCGCGCCAGAGGTGGGCGTAGACGCGGGCCAGCAGGGCGTTGTCGTAGAGCATCTTCTCGAAGTGCGGAACGACCCACTCCGCGTCCACGGAGTAGCGCGCGAAGCCGCCGCCGAGTTGGTCGTAGATGCCGCCGCGGGCCATCGCCTCGCAGGTGGCCTGCACCATCTCCAGCGCCGCCGCCGAGCCGGTACGGGCGTGGTGGCGCAGTAGGAACTCCAGCACCATCGGCTGCGGGAACTTCGGCGCCCCGCCGAACCCGCCCCGTACGGCGTCGAACTCCTTCGTCAGCTCCAGCAGCGCCCCGTGCACCTCCGCCTCCCCCGGCGCCCCGCCCCCGGGACCGCCCACGGCCCCGCTCAGCGTCCGCCCGGCGAGATCCGCCGCCACCCGCGCCGCCACCTCGGCGACCTCCCCCCGCCGGTCGGCCCAGGCCGCCGCGACGCCCCGCAGCACCTGCCGGAACGACGGCATGCCGCCCCGTTGCTGCGGCGGGAAGTACGTCCCGAAGTAGAACGGCTCCGCGTCGGGCGTGAGGAACACCGTCATCGGCCACCCGCCCTGCCCGGTGGCGGCCTGCACCGCCTCCATGTACACGGCGTCGACGTCGGGCCGCTCCTCGCGGTCGACCTTGATGCTGACGAACCCGGCGTTCAGCTCCGCGGCGGTGGCCTCGTCGGCGAAGGACTCCCGCGCCATGACGTGACACCAGTGGCAGGAGGCGTACCCGACCGACAGCAGCACGGGCACATCCCGCCGCCGCGCCTCGGCGAAGGCCTCTTCCCCCCAGGGCCACCAGTCCACGGGGTTGTCGGCGTGCTGGAGCAGGTATGGCGAGGTCACACCGGCCAACCGGTTCATGCGACCCAGCCTCTCACAACGCCCGTACCCCGCGGCGGGGCCCGCGCGGACGCCGCGCCGTTCGGCCAAACCCCGCCGGGCGGCACCGTCCTTGCTCCCCGGGCCTGCCGGGTGGCATCGTTCGCACGGTTGAACGGATGTGTGGCCGGCGGGAGCTGTGGCGGGGGATGGACGAGCAGACGTTCGATGCCTTCTACGCCGCGAGCGTGGGGCGGCTCATCGGCCAGTTGTACGCCATGACCGGCGACCGTGCCGAGGCGCAGGACGTGGTCCAGGAGGCCTTCGTACGCGCCTGGGAGCACCGGGCCCAACTGGACAAGGACGGCGCTCCCGAGGCGTGGGTGCGTACCGTGGCCTGGCGGCTGGCGGTCAGCCGGTGGCGGCGGGTGCGCACCGCGCTCACCTTCGCGCGACGCCAGGGCCCGCCCGCGGACGTACCGCCGCCGGACACCCACCATGTGCTGCTGGTGCAGGCGTTGCGGCAGATCCCCGCGGCGCAGCGGCGGGCCATCGTGCTCCACCACCTGTGCGACCTGGAGGTGAAACAGGTGGCGGTGGAGACCAACTGCGCCGTCGGCACGGTCAAGGCACGTCTGAGCCGCGGACGGGCCGCGCTGGCGCGGATCCTGGCCGACACGGAGCTGGATCCGCGGGTCGGCCGGGTTGCGGACGAAGCGGACCGGGCGGACCGGGTTGCGGAGGTGGAGCGTGGCTGACGGGACCGGGCTGGACGAGCAGCTCGCCGGCCTGGCCGACGAGGGCCGGCGGTTCGCCGTGCCGCCGGCCGCGGACCAGATCCGCGCGCGCGGCGACCGGCGCCGGCGGCGGAAGCGTGCGGCGCGGATGTCGGGCGGTGTGCTGCTGGCCGCCGCCGTCGCCGTGGGAGGGCTGTCGCTGGTCCGGGCCGGGTCCGGCGAGGAGCCGGGACCGGCCGCCGCGGAGCCGGCGCCGTCGCGGAGCGCCTCCGTTTTCGTACCCCCGACGCCGGCCCGGGGGGAGGAGTACGCCCGCGAGATCGGCTACGTGTACGACGCGGCGGTGCGCGGGGGCGCGGTCGAGGTCACCGTGGAGCGGCTGCGCGCCGAGCGGGGAACGGCTGTACCCACCGGAATGGTGCACCGGGTGACCCTGCCGCCGCAGACCCCGGTCGAGGTGGACGAACTGGCCGGCGGGGAGCCGGGGGACGTGCCGCTGGGGGAGCTGGTGGACCGGCTGCGTGGCGGGCCACGGTGGGCGTTCGCCCTCGACTACGACGCTGAGGGCCGGGTCCGGTCGCTGCGGGAGGCGTTCTGGCTGACCGTCGAGTGAGGCGCGGCGGCGGCCGGAAAAAACTCCGGGCGGGTACGCAACCCGGGGGAGGTCTGCGGCGTAGAGACACTGTAACCCGACCACACCGGCTTCCAGGAGAACGCTGACCATGTCTGCCGCACGCCGCCGGGCCGCCCTGCCCCTGCTCACCGCCGTCGCCTTCGGCACCTTCGTCCTGACCGGCTGCGGCGAGGAGGGCGGGCAGCCCTCGGATCCCGTCGCGGTCGCGGCGACGGACACCGCGCCGGCCGCGAGCCCCGAGCCGGCCGCCGCGTCCGACGGGGGCGGGGAGGCGCCGGACCCGCGGGTGTCGACGGCTGCGGACCCGTGGGCCGGCACCAAGCAGTTCGTCACCGTCGACCGGGGCTGGACCGAGGGCGGACTGACCCGTCTGTCGGTGCGGCCCGCCCGGAAGGAGGTCAACACCCGGTTCGACACGTGGGAGATCGTCCCCGGCACCGGGTCCTTCACCACCGTGACCCTGGCCGAGGACGCCCGGGTGCTGCTGACTGTCCCGGTCCGTGGCGACGACGCCTCCGGCGTCAGCCGGGGCGAGCCGCTGCCGTTCTCCCAGACCGAGTTCGTCACCCTGCTGAACGGCCTGGAGCCCGACCTCTCCGCAGGCGTCGGCTACGACCTGAGCTTCGACGGCGAGGGCCGGGTGACCAGGCTGCAGTCCCTGTACCGGCCGTGAGCCGCGCATGCCCTACCGCTGGCGGTAGCCGTCCAGGAAGGTGCCGATGCGGGTGATCGCGTCCGTCAGGCCGTCCTTTTCGAGGAGCGTGACGATGCGGAAATGGTCCGGGCGGGGCCAGTTGAAGCCGGTGCCCTGGACCAGGAGGATGTTCTCCGCGCGCAGGAGGTCGAGGACGAAGCGGGCGTCGTCCTTGATCTTGTGGACCTTGGGGTCCATGCGGGGGAAGGCGTAGAGGGCGCCCTTGGGCTTGACGCAGGTCACGCCCGGGATCTGGGTGAGCAGCTCGTACGCCGTGTCGCGCTGCACGAGGAGCCGGCCGCCCGGGAGGACCAGGTCCTTGATCGACTGACGGCCGCCGAGGGCGGTGGCGACGACGTGCTGGGCGGGGACGTTGGCGCACAGGCGCATGTTCGCCAGGATCGTCAGGCCCTCCAGGTAGCTGCGGGCGTCCTTCTTCGGGCCGCAGACGGCCAGCCAGCCGCTGCGGTAGCCGGCCACGCGGTACGCCTTGGAGAGGCCGTTGAAGGTGAGGACCAGCAGGTCGGGGGCGTAGGTGGCGGTGGGGGCGTGGGCGGCGTCGTCGTAGAGGATCTTGTCGTAGATCTCGTCGGAGCACAGGACCAGGCCGTGGCGGCGGGCGATGTCGGCGAGGCCCCGCATCAGCTCCGCGTCGTAGACGGCGCCGGTGGGGTTGTTCGGGTTGATGACGACCAGCGCGCGGGTGCGGTCCGTGATGCGGCGCTCGATGTCGTCGAGGTCGGGCATCCAGTCGGCCTGCTCGTCGCAGCGGTAGTGCACCGGGGTGCCGCCGGCCAGGGAGACCGAGGCCGTCCACAGCGGGTAGTCCGGGGCCGGGATCAGGACCTCGTCGCCGTCGTTGAGGAGGGCCTGCATGGACATCTGGATCAGCTCGGACACGCCGTTGCCGAGGAAGACGTCCTCGACGTCGAGGTCGATGCCCTTGGTCTGGTAGTGCTGCATCACGGCGCGGCGCGCGGGCAGGATGCCCTTGGAGTCGCCGTACCCGTGGGCGCTGCCGGCCGTCCGGAGGAGGTCCTCCAGGATCTCCGGCGGGCACTCGAAGCCGAACGGGGCCGGGTTGCCGATGTTGAGCTTGAGGATCTGGTGACCTGCCGCCTCGCGCCGCATCGCCTCTTCGAGCACGGGGCCCCGGATGTCGTAGCAGACGTTGGCGAGCTTCGTTGACTGGATCACCTGCATGCGGCCACTGTACGGGCCGTCCCCGGGTGCCGCCTCCGGATAACCGGCCCCTGATGTGCGAGCCCGGTCACATGCCCGATCGGCCTCCCGACCCCGCCCGTACCTGCCACAATGCCCCGATGGCGGCCCAACCTCCCCTCGGCGCACCGACGTTCGCCTCCCTCGGCGGCCGCACGCTCGCGCTCGTCAACGACGAGCCCGTGGCCGTGCCCCGCGACGACATTCTCGGCACCGGCCTGGCCGCCGCGCAGCTCGCCCGGCTGCTGTACGCCTCCCGCGCCTCGACGCCGTTCACGCTCGCCGTCGACGCCGGCTGGGGGATGGGCAAGTCCAGCCTGATGCGGCTGGTCGACGCCAGGCTGCAGGCCCAGCCGGAGGTGGAGACGGTCTGGTACAACGCCTGGACCTCCACCGGCGCCGACGCCCTCGAAGGGCTGGTCAAGTCGGTGCTCGTACGCTTCGAGCGGCGCACGCTCAAGCGCGCGCTGGCGCGCGTCTCCCGGGGACGCGCGGTGGTGCGGGGCGTACGCGCCGTGACCACGGCGCTCGGCGGGGCGGTCGGCGCGGCCGGGCTCGTCGACGAGCTGTGGACGAGCTGGGACGCGGGGCCCGAGGCGCGCAACGGGATGCGCGAGGACATCGAGCGCATGGCCCGGGAGTGGGCCGCGAACGCGCCGCGGCGGCTGCTGGTGGTCTTCATCGACGACCTCGACCGCTGCTCGGAGGAGACGGTCCTCGCCGTCTGCGAGGCCCTGAAGGTCTACCTCGACGTGCCCGGCCTCGTCTTCGTCGTCGGCTGCGACCGCTCCGCGCTCGGCCCCAGCGGGCTGCTGCGCGACCTGTCGCCGGCGGGGTCGGCCTTCATGGAGAAGATCTTCCAGACCAGCTACCGCATTCCGATCGCGGACAGCAAGGGCGTCGGCCGGTACGTCGAGTGGTGCGCGGGCGCCGCCGGCATCCAGGGCATCCTCGACGAGGAGCTGAAGAAGCTGCTCGTCGAGCGGTCGGGGCGGAATCCGCGGCGGATCAAGCGGCTGGTGAACGGCTTCGTCCTGGAGGCCACCCTGAACCCGGTGTGGTCCGGCTTCCCGCCCGAGTCGGTCATCAGGACGCTGCTGCTGCAGTACTTCTATCCGGAGTTCTACCGGATGATGACGGGTGCGGCCGGCGCCCCGGGCGGTGACGTGGTCCAGGAGTTCACGACGTACCGCCGGGTACGCCGCAGGCTGCTGTCGCCGGTGCCGCCGGGTACGCCGGAGGTGGCGGCGCCCGAGCTCGCCACGTTCACGGAGATCGGCGGCTTCTTCGAGGAGTACGACCTGTCCGCGCCGATGCCGGAGCAGGACGGGGCGCAGGCGCTGGAGCAACTGGAGCGGCGGCTGCCCATCGGCTTTCCCGAGCATGCGGACGACCCGGGGTTCACGTCCTTGCTGGCGGACCTGCTCGCGCTGCCGGACGCGGAGCGGCTGCTGGTGCTGCTGCGCGAGGGGGCGCCGGCGGCGCTGGAGGCGCCGAGCTATGCGCAGCCGCCGAGCTATACGCAACCGCCGGTGACGACCCCTCCGTACGGGGTGCCCGTGCCGGACGCGCGTCCGGCGCCGTTCCCGGAGCCCGCCACGCCGGCCCAGAGCCAGCCGTACCGTCCGCCGTCCCCGGCCCGGCTGTCGCCCCCTGCGCAGGCCCCGTCCCAGCCCTCGCCGTCCCACCCCGTCCCCGTCTCCTCTGCGCCCCCGTGGGAGACCGGCGCCGCCCCGCAACCGTCCTCGCTCGCGCTGGTGGGCATGCGGATCCTGTGGGTCGACGACCATCCTGAGAACAACACCTCCTTCGTCCACCGGCTGCGCAGCGAGGGCGCCGGGGTCACCACCGTGCGCAGCCGCGAGGAGGCCGAGCGGGCGATGGCCGTCGGCCGGTTCGACCTGCTGATCTCCGACATCACCCGCGGCACCGACCAGACTGCGGGACTGGGCGACCTGCGGTCCTGGCGCGCCTCGGGGACGTACACGGGACGCGCCGTGTTCTTCTCCAGCCGGATCACCCCCGAGCGCCGGGACGCCGCGGCCAAGCTGGGTGCCTACGTCGTCAACAGTGGAGACGCGCTGCTGGTCCGCGTCATGGCGGCCGCCACGGCCCTCACCGCCGACCGCGCCCCCGGACCGTCCGCCCCGGCACCGCCGCGGTCCGCCGACCCTCCCGGATGACGAACTCCCCGCCCACCAGCACGTACGGCACCCCCACCGGACCGCGCCGCGGCTCCTCGTACGTCGCCCCCGCCGCCACCGTCGCCGGGTCGAACAGCACCAGGTCCGCCACGTAGCCCTCCCGCACAAGACCGCGGTCCGCCAGCCGCAGCCGGGCCGCCGGGCGGGCGGTGAGGTGGTGGACGCACTCCTCCAGGCTCAGCACGCCCAGCTCGCGCACGTAGCGCCCGAGGTAGTGCGGGAAGGTGCCGTACGCCCGCGGGTGCGGCTTCGCGCCGTGCAGGATGCCGTCGCTGCCGCCCGTGTGCGCGGGGTGGGCCATGATCGCCCGGACGTTCTCCTCGTGACCGACGTGCTGCAGGATCGTCGTCGCCAGCCGGTCGTCCAGCAGCAGCCTGCGGGCGGCGTCGAAGTCCGGCAGCCGCCGGCCGACCCAGTGCCCGAGCGCGGGGTCGCCCACGCCCGAGACCTCGATCGTCGACCATTCCATCGGCACCCCGTGCGACCCGTCGGAGCCCTCGACGTCCAGCGCGTGCCGGATCCGTGCCGCGGCGTCCGCGTCCCGCAGCCGCGCCAGCGTCGCCACCGGGCCGCCGGCCGCCGCCCAGCTCGGCAGCAGCGCGGCCAGCGTGGTGCAGCCGGCCAGGTAGGGGTACGTGTCCAGCGAGACGTCCACCCCCTCGGCCAGCGCCCGGTCCAGCAGGGCGGTCAGCTCGGCGGCGCGGCCGGCGTTGACGTCGAAGTTCAGGGTGGCGTGCGCGAGGTGCAGCGCGCAGCCCGCGTCGCGGGCGAGGCCGAGCATCTCGGCATACGCGCCGAGGGCGCCGGCGCCGTACGAGCGGTGGTGCGGGCAGTAGTAGCCGCCGTACGCCGCGACGACCCGGCACAGCTCCGTCAGCTCGGCGGTCGGCGCGTACATCCCCGGCGTGTACGTCAGCCCCGACGACATCCCCACCGCGCCCTGCTCCAGACCCTCGGCGACGAGCCGCTTCATGTGCGCCAGCTCGTCGTCCTTGGCCGGCCGGTCCTCCCAGCCCAGGGCCAGCGCACGCACCGTGCCCTGCGGCACGAGGTACGCGGCGTTGACGGCCAGCCCAGGGCTGCTGGGGCCGTCGGGGCCGCGGTCGAGGCGGTCGAGGTACTCGCCGACCGTGCGCCAGTCGAACGCGACCCTGTCGTCTCCGGGCTCGCCGCCGTTCCAGCCGGCGATCTGCCGGCGCAGCTCGCCGAGGGTGCGGTCGTCGACGGGCGCGTACGACAGCCCGTCCTGGCCGATGACCTCCAGCGTCACGCCCTGCGCGGCCTTGGCGGTGTGCGCGGGGTCGCGCAGCAGGGCGAGGTCGGAGTGGGCGTGCATGTCGATGAAACCGGGGGCGAGGACCAGGCCGTCGGCGTCGAGGACGGCCCGGCCGGTCAGCCGGGGCCCGGTCGCCGTGCCGACCGCCGCGATCCGGCCGCCGGCCAGCCCGACGTCGGCGCGGTGTCCGGGCGCCCCCGAGCCGTCCACGACGAGGGCGCCCCGGATCACCAGCTCCATGCCTGCCGCCCCCCGCTGCCGCTCAGAAGAATGTCCGTACGTACTCCGTGACCGTACCGTCCTCCTCGACCAGCGGGATGAGCTGCCACTTGTCGAAGATCGTGCACGGGTGGGAGAGCGCCAGCGCCACCCAGTCGCCGACCTCCGGGCCGCCCCCTTCGGCGTTCTCCGCCACGTCGAGCCAGGCGTGCTGGTCAGAGAGCTTGCGTACCGTGATCCCCGTGGCCGCCCGCTCCGGGCCCGCCCCGCCGTTCCCGCGGACCGCCACCGGCACCGGCAGGTCCAGGTCGTACGCGGCGTCCCGCTTGCCGGCGTTGAGGAACGCCTGCCCCGGCTCCGGCCGCGAGACCACCTGCGTCCACAGCCGGAACGCCGGCGTCAGCGATCCCTCGCCGGGCACCCGGTTGAACGGCGTCACCCGGCTGTAGTGCCCGTCGTCGTGGCTGACGTACGCCCCCGAGCGCAGCAGCCTGAGCACCGGGCGCGACAGCTCGGGGGAGGCCGCGAAGCCGTCGGCGACGGCGTCGAACCACGCGCTGCCCCCGGCGCTGACCACGATCTCGTCGGCGTCCGCGAAGAGGCCCGCGGCGTCGAACTCCGCCGCGAGCGCCAGCAGCCGCCGCATCCAGCCCCGTACCACCGCGGGGTCCGCGCCCGGCGCCTCCGCCTCGTAGCCGGCGACCCCCACCAGCCGCAGCGTCCGTGCCCGCGCCGCCGCGTCGGCGACCGCCCGGCACTCGGCGTCCGTACGGGCGCCGGTGCGCGCGTCGGGGCCGCCGCCCAGCTCGACGGTGACCTCGACCGGGCGCGTGGCCCCGGCCGTCCGCAGCGCGGCGTCCATCAGCTCGACGCCGCGCACCGAGTCGACGTAGCAGACGAGCCGGAAGTCCGGGTCCGCGGCCAGCTCGGCGGCGAGCCAGCGCAGCGCGGCGGCGTCGACCAGCTCGTTGGCGAGGAAGATCCGCCGGACGCCGAACGCCCGCGCGACCCGCGCCTGGTGGGGCACCGCGACCGTGATGCCCCAGGCGCCCCGGTCGAGCTGGCGGGCGAAGAGCTGCGGGGCCATCGTCGTCTTGCCGTGCGGCGCGAAGGCCAGCCCGTGGGCGGCGGTGAAGCGGGCGAGCGCGTCGAGGTTGTGCGCCAGCGCGGGCGCGGAGAGCGCGAGCACCGGGGTGGAGAAGCCGCCGGTGAACAGCGACCGGCGCTCGGCGGCCAGCTCGCCGGCGGTCAGGCCGGCCGCGTCGGGCGGCAGGCCCTTGAAGCGGTGGTCGATACGTTCTTCCGCCAGCTTTGCCAGCTCGGCGAGCGCTTCCATGAAGCCCTCCAGCAGGTTGGTTGCGCACCGCGCAACGTGCATTGCGTATATCGACACCGCTGTCTAACATCCGGGCGAACGGCCGGTCAACGGTCGCCGGTACGAAGCAGGGCAGCAAGGCGAGCAAGGCAACACAAGCAAGGCAACGCAAGCAAGGCAAGCAAGCACAGCACGGCGTACGGCGGGAGGACGCGATGAGCCAGTCGGTCGGCCGCGCGCTCACCATCCTGCCGATGCTCGCCGACGGACCCGCCGGCCTGGACGAGGTCGCCACCCGGCTCGGCGTGCACAAGACCACCGCCATGCGGCTGCTGCGCACCCTCCACGAGCACGGCCTGGTCTACCGCCAGAACGACCAGCGCTACCGCCTCGGCGCCCGGCTCTTCGCCCTCGCCCAGGCGGCGGCCGAGAGCCTGGACGTACGCGAGATCGCCCACCCGCACCTGGTGAGGCTCGGGGAGGCCACCGGGCACACCGTGCACCTCGCCGTCTACGAGGACCGCGAGGTGATGTACATCGACAAGGTCGACAGCCGCTATCCGGTGCGCATGTACTCGCGCATCGGCCGGCCCGTCGCGATCACCGTCGCGGCCGTGGCCAAGCTGCTGCTGGCCGACCTGCCGGAGCCGGAGCGGCGCGCGGTCGCCGAACGGCTCGAATACCCCCTGTACACCCCCCGCTCGACGCCCGACGCCCACGCCCTGCTCGCCGAGCTGGCCGCGGTGCGCGAGCAGGGGTGGGCCACCGACTTCGGCGGCCACGAGGAGTCCATCAACTGCATCGGCGCCCCGATCCGCGGCGCCGACGGCCGTACCGTCGCCGCCTGCTCACTGTCGGCGCCGAACGTCGTCGTCACCGCGGACGAGCTGATGACCCTCCTCCCGCAGCTCCGCCGCACGGCGGCAGCGATCAGTGACGACTACTCCGGAAGAGTGCCCGAATGAGCGACAAGGTCCAGAAGACCGCCGTCACCCCCGCCAACCACGTCCCGCCGCCGGCACGCTTCTCCGCGGGCGTGCGCAAGGGCAACATCCTGCAGGTCGCCGGCCAGGTCGGCTTTCTGCCGGCCGAGGAGGGCAAACCTCCGACGCCCGCGGGCCCGACGCTGCGCGCGCAGACCGAGCAGACGCTGTCCAACGTCAAGGCGGTCCTGGAGGAGGGCGGCGCGTCCTGGGAGGACGCGGTGATGATCCGCGTGTACCTCACCGACACCGCCCACTTCGCCGAGTTCAACCAGATCTACGACGCCTACTTCGCGGAGCTGGAGCAGCCGCCGGCCGCGCGTACGACCGTGTACGTCGGGCTGCCCGCGGGGCTGCTCGTGGAGATCGACTGCCTGGCCGTGCTCGGCTGACCAGGCTCGCCCCTCTCCCTCTCCTCACCCCGCCGGAGTCCGGCCGTCAGCGCCCCGCGCCGACGGCCGGGCCGCGGAACGTCCGCCGGTAGGCGTTCGGGGTGGTGTCCAGCCGGCGCAGGAAGTGGTGGCGCAGCGTCGCCGCGTTGCCGAAGCCCGCGCGGGAGGCGATGGCGTCCACCGTGGCGTCGGTCTCCTCCAGCAACTGCTGGGCCAGCAGCAGCCGCTGGCCCAGCAGCCACTGGTAAGGCGTCGTGCCCGTCTCCTGCTGGAAGCGGCGGGCAAACGTGCGCGGCGCCAGATGCGCCCGCGCCGCCAACTGCTCCACCGTCGCGTCCTCGTCCAGGTGCTCCTGCAGCCAGGCCAGCACCCGGCCGATGGCGTCGTCCTCGCACGTGCCGCGCACCGGCCGGTCGATGTACTGCGCCTGGCCGCCGTCCCGGTGCGGCGGCACGACCATGCGGCGGGCGATCGCGTTGGCGACCTTGCTGCCCTGCTCCTCGCGGACGAGGGCGAGGCAGGCGTCGATGCCGGAGGCGGTGCCGGCGGAGGTGATCACCGGTCCGTCGGCCACGTACAGCACGTCGGGCTCGACCCGCGCGCGCGGGTA
Source organism: Streptomyces sp. WMMC500 (assembly GCF_027497195.1). Lineage (NCBI taxonomy): Bacteria > Bacillati > Actinomycetota > Actinomycetes > Kitasatosporales > Streptomycetaceae > Streptomyces > Streptomyces sp. WMMC500. Next base: position 3,249,367 of record NZ_CP114905.1, on the reverse strand, counting down.
CTCGCGCCTGAGCATGTCGGTGTAGAGCCAGTGGGTCGTGCACCGCCGGTCGTCCAGCAGCCCGGCCTGGGCGAGGAGGAACGCGCCGGTGCAGACGCTCAGCACCTTCGTGCCGCGCGCCACCGCCTCGCGCAGCGCGTGCAGCAGCTCGGGCGGGAAGTCGCGGTACGCGAACTTCTGGCCGGCCGGGATGGCGATCAGGTCGGCGTCGGCGAACCGCTCCAGGCCGTGCGGCACGTCGACGGGCAGACCGGGGTGGACGGTGACGCGGCCCGGGCGCGGGGCGGCGTAGGAGAAGTCGTAGAGGGGCAGGCCCTCCTCGCGGCGGTCCATGCCGAAGACCTCGGCGACGACGCCCAGCTCGAAGGCGTTGACGTCATCGGTGAGCAGACACACGACGTTGGAGAGCATGCGGACAGTATGCCACCGGCGTGGCAGTAATTCGAAGCCCTATGGCAGAGCTGCCACTGTTTGTGTGTGCAAGGATCCGGGACCGTAGAGGACATGAACGCGATCCTCGAGTACACCGTCGGCACCCTGGTCCTGATCTTCATGGCCGCGATCCTCGTCGGCCCGGCCCTCTACTTCGACCGGCGCGAGCGCACCGCCGAGCGCCGCCTCAAGGCCGCCGAGCGCGGCGAGAAGACGGCGCCCGCGGGCGACGTGTCCGCCCGGGACGCGCTCGCCGGCTACGGCCGCGCCGCCTGAGCACGGCCCCGTACGGTACGGCGCGCCCCCGACCCGCGGGGGCGCGCCGCCGGCGTCAGCCGGTGCAGTACTCGCCCTCCTTGCCGATCGAGCGGTACATGCAGTCGGCGTTCTCCAGCAGTTGCAGCACCGCGTCGCGGTTGCGGCTGGTCTCCCGCTCGATGACCTCGTCGGGCGGGTAGAACCCGCCGCCGCCCGCCGAGCGCGGGTACATCTCGAACGTGTAGCTGAAGATCTTCTGCTCGCCCCAGAGGTAGTCGTTGATGGTCCCGTCCGTGATGTACAGGTCGCTCGACTGCTGGGGCGTGTAGCCGTTGCTCGCGGCCATCTTCTCCCCGACCGCGGCGAACGCGTCGCGGTCGTCCTGTGTCAGCCCGGGGCCGGTGTCGTCGTAGGTGTACCCGTACGGCCACAGCACCAGCTCGCTGTACGTGTGGAAGTCGATCCCCGCGGTGATCTGCTGCTCGCCCCCGACGACCCGGCTGCGCGCGAAGTCCGCGACGACCTTGACCTCCTTGGCCGACTCGCCCGCGCTGCCGCGGTAGGTGTCGGAGGACGGGCTGCCGGAGGAGCCGCCGCAGCAGCCCCAGCGGTAGTTCCAGTTGCGGTTCAGGTCCGTGCCGACCGCGCTGGAGCCGGGGTTGGGCTGCCGGTTCTTGCGCCAACTGCGGTACGCGCCGGAGGCGATGTCGTACTCGCCGCCGTCCGGGTTGAGGTCCGGCACGATCCAGATCTCGCGGCCGTCGACGGCGTCGGTGATCCGCTGGTCGGTGCCGTAGCCGTCGGCGAACTCGCCCAGCAGGTACAGCGCCATCTCGACGGTCAGGTGCTCGCGGGCGTGCTGGTGGTGGGTGAAGAGGACCTCGGGCTCGTCCTCGTCGGCGCTCACGTTGTCGCTGATCTTGAGGGCGACGATGTCGCGGCCCTCGTGCGAGGTGCCGATGACCCGCTTGCTGATGAGCTCCGGGCGCTGGGCGATCCGCTCGTCGATCTCGGCGGTCATCTCCGCGTAGTTGTGGTAGCCCGAGTCGGCCGGCGGGAAGTCGAGCGGCGTGGGGGCCTCCTCCCCGGCGAGCCGCGCGGGCGGGGCGGGGAGCTTGTCGAGCCGGTAGCCGAGGGCGCGGAGCTGCCGGGCCTGGGCGTCGTCCGCGGAGACGACGACCGAGTGGTCGCGCACCTCGTCGACGGACACGCCGGTGGCGGCGAGCCGCGTACGGGCCTCGCGGCCGGTCTGGCCCAGGACCTCGTACTGCCGGATCTCCTGGGCCTGCTCGCCGCGTTGTGCCTGGGTGGCGCTCGTCCCGGTCGTCTCCGCCGGCCCGGCGCCGGGTTCCGCGCCGGCGGCGCTGAGGGCGCCGGCGGCGGTGAGGGCGAGCACCGCGGTCAGGGTCACCGACCGAATGCGTAGTCGCATGCCTGCTCCTGGATGTGGAGGGTGTGGGGTGGTGCATGGCGACGTCGTGTCGTGTGGGGCGGTGGTGCGCGTCAATGGTTCTGAACCTGGCGTGGTCAGGTCAAGAGGCCGCCGGTGCCGGGCCCGTGTGTTCGGGGACGTACGCCCTCTTGTGCGGCCGTCCGCGGATCCATTTCAATGCCGGAGATCACAGGAATGCCGGAGATCACAGGGGGGACGAGCTGCGAAGGAGCCGCTCATGGCTGACCGCACCGAGCCCGCGTCCGCACCGCCGGAAATGAGAAAGGCCAAGTGGCGTCACATCGGGCCGGGGATCGTCGTCGCCGCCACCGGCGTCGGCGCCGGCGACCTCGTGGCCACGCTGCTCGCGGGCAGCAAGTTCGGCTACACCCTGCTGTGGGCCGCCGTCATAGGCTGCGTCGTCAAGATCGCCCTCGCCGAGGCCGTCGGCCGGTGGCATCTGGCCACGGGCCGCACCCTGTTCGAAGGCTGGCGCACCCTCGGCACCTGGACCTCCGTCTACTTCGCGATCTACGTCGTCGTCTGGGGCTTCGTCTACGGCGCCACCGCCATGTCATCCTCCGGGCTGCCGCTCGTCGCGCTGTTCCCGGACGGTCCCGACCTGAAGACCTGGGGCATCCTCACGGGCCTGGCGGGCCTGGCCTTCGTCTGGTTCAACCGCTACGCGGTCTTCGAGAAGGTCATGACCGTCCTCGTCGGCGTCATGTTCGTGGTCGTCGTCTACGTCGCGATCCGCGTCTCGCCGAACGCCGGGGACGCCTTCGCGGGGCTGTGGCCCACGCTGCCCGACGACTCGCTGCTCTACACCCTCGGCCTGATCGGCGGCGTCGGCGGCACGATCACGATGGCCGCGTACGGCTACTGGGTCAACGCGAAGGGCTGGACCGACGTCGGCTGGCTGAAGATCATGCGGCTGGACAACCGCGTCGCGTACGTCACCACCGGCATCTTCGTCGTCGCGATGCTGCTCGTCGGCGCCGAGCTGCTGCACTCCACGAACCTCTCGCTGGAGTCGGGCGACCAGGGTCTGGTCGACCTCGGCGACATCCTCGAGGAGCGCTACGGCGCGGTCACCGCGAACCTCTTCCTCGTCGGCTTCTTCGCCACCTCGTTCACGTCGCTCATCGGCGTCTGGCACGGCGTCAGCCTGCTCTTCGCGGACTTCGTGGCGAACGTGCGCGGCGGGCAGGGCGCCGGCGACGGCAGCGCGCGGGAGGTCGCCGCAGGCAGCCGGGAGCGGTCGCTGCCGTTCCGCGCGTACCTGCTGTGGCTGACGTTCCCGCCGATGACGCTGCTCTGGCTCGACCAGCCGTTCGCCATCGTCATCACGTACGGCGTGCTCGGCGCGTTCTTCATGCCGTTCCTCGCGCTGACGCTGGTGTGGCTGCTCAACACGCCCCGCACGCCGCGGCAGTGGCGCAACGGCGTGCTCAGCAACACGCTGCTGACCGCGTCCGGGGTGCTCTTCGTCGTGCTGTGCGTGCAGCAGATCAGGGACCTGCCCTGGTAAGGGAGCGGGACCTGCCCAGGTAGCGGAGCGGAAAGGTGCCCGCCCGCCCCGGTGTACGCGGGCGGGCGGGCCGGGGTCGTGCGCGGCCGGCGGTGCGGGAGGCGGCCGGTCGCGCACGGCCGGTCAGGGCAGGCCGTGCACGTGCGGCCCCACGGCGGAGGACCAGGCGTTGCCGGCGGTGGCGTCCCAGTTGGTCGACCAGGTCATCGCGCCGCGCAGGTCGGGGTAGGTCCGCGGCGGCTTGAAGGAGCCGCAGTTCGTCCCCCGGGCCAGGCAGTCGAGCGCGGCGTTGACGACGGACGGCGCGGTGTAGCCGCCGCCCGCGGCGCGGGTGGACGCCGGCAGGCCGAGGCCGACCTGCGAGGGCGCGAGCCCGCCTTCGAGCTGGATGCAGGCCAGGGCGGTGAGGAAGTTGATCGTGCCCTGCGCGTACACCCCGCCGTCGCAGCCGAGCATCGTCCCGCTGTTGTAGTACTGCATGTTGACGACGGTGAGGATGTCCTTGATGTTCAGCGCCGTCTTGAAGTACTCGCCGGCGGTCGACTGCATGTCGATGGTCTGCGGGGCCATCGTGATGACGAGGTCCGGGCCCGCCCGCTGCGACAACTGGCGCAGCGCCTGCGTCATGTAGGTGGAGTTCAGGCCGTTCTCCAGGTCGATGTCGACGCCGTCGAAGCCGTACTCCTGCATGAGCGTGTAGATGCTGTTCGCGAAGTTCGTCGCGGCGGCGGCGGAGTTGACCGCGACCGTGCCGCGCTCGCCGCCGACCGAGATGATCACCGTCTTGCCGGCCTGCTGCTTGGCGGCGATGTCCTGCTTGAACTGGTCGACGGTGTAGCCGCCGAGGCCCGCCGAGTCGAGGTTGAAGGTCACCGCGCCGGGCGTGGCGGTGGCGTCGGCGAAGGCCACCGCGATGATGTCGTACTGGCTCTGGACGTCGCGGATGCGCTGCACCGTCGCGCCGTTGTTGAAGTTCTGCCAGTAGCCGGTCACCGCGTGCCTCGGCACGTCCCCGCCGCCACCGCCGTCGGCGGTCGTGGTGGCGGTCACGGCCGCGGACTTCGGCGACTCACCGGCGGCGTTGGTCGCGGTCACCTGGAACTGGTACGCGGTCGAGGGCGTCAGCCCGGTGACCGTCGCGGAGGCGCCGCCGGTGCTGAGCACCTTCGTGCCGTCGCGGTAGACGTTGTAGCCGGTCGCGCCGGTGACGGGGGACCAGCCCAGCGAGACGGAGCGGGCGGCGGTGCCCGTCACGTCCAGGCCGCCGGGCGTGGCGGGGATGGTGCCGGGGTCGCCGCCGGGGCCGGTGAGGGTGATGTCGTCGGCGTGGTAGGCGGGCTGGCCGAACCAGCCGTGGGTGTAGATCGTCACCGAGGTGGTGTTCGGCCCGGTGGTGAAGCTCGTCTTGAGTTCGCTGTACGAGGACGCCCCGGAGGTCCAGGTCGAGACGTCGGTGGTGCCGGTGCCGCTCGCGCCCAGGTAGATGTACGAGCCCTGGACCCACGCGCTCAGCTCGTACGCGGAGTTGGGCTGCACGGCGACCGCCTGCGTGCAGCGGGCGTTGTCCTGCCCGGCCGGGGTGGCGCGCAGCGCCGCGGTGCCGGAGTGCACCGGGGTGGCGACGGTCGTGCCGGCGGTGCCGGAGCAGGTCCAGCCGCTGAGGCCGGACTCGAAGCCGGGGTTCTGGACGAGGTTGGGCTCGGCGCCCGCGGCCAGCGGGGTGCCGAGGAGCGTGGCGAGGAGGCCGCCGGCCGCGGCGACGGCCAGCCGGCGGAAGGAGGTGCGGGCGGTACGGGCGGTGCGGGGCGGGCCGGATCTGCCGGCTCTGCCGGGTCTGTGTGCTCGGAACACGGGGGCCTCCGTCAGGGGGAGCGCGTGAGGAGCGGGACGGTGGGGGGCGCCGCTCAACTTGGTCCAGACCAATCCGGGTGTCAAGCCTTCCCGTACGAGAGCCGCACCGTGAACGGCGCCGTCCGCCCCGCGGCCGGGCACCCCAACCCTCTTTGCACAAAAGGTGTTTCCGCAGCCCACGTCCCGGTTATGGTGCTCAGAGCGTGTCTGAGACCGGTGGGGGGACGCCCGACGTGCCAACAGCCATCGCAGTCACCGCCCCCGACCTCGTGCTCCCCGCCCCCGGCCGGCACGGGCCGCTCGGCCGCCAGGGCCCGCCCGGCCTCCCGGGACCCACGGTGATGGCGCTGCGCCACCCGCGCGAGCAGCCCCTGGAGGAGGCGCTGGCGGAGGTGTCCGCCGTGCTGGAGCAGCACGGCTTCCTCGTCGTGCTCCACCCCGCCGCCGCCCCCGCCGCCGTGGTCCGCCGGCTCCACACCATCCGGTCCGTGCTGGAGAGCGACCGGATGGCGCTGATCCCCCTGCCCTTACCGCCGCTCGCGGTCGCCGTCATCGCCCGCCAGTTGCTCCAGTTGTCCACCGCCGACCTCGGCGCCGGCGTCCTGGCCACCGCCGCCCGGCTGCTCACGCACTACGTGCACGCGGGCGCCGTGCTCGGCAGCGTCGCCAAGCTCGACCGGGTGCCGGTCACCCTCGGCGCGCACGCCCGCTCCTGGGTGCCCGGCGCCCAGTTCGCCGTCCTCGCCGCGCCGACCCCCCGGCTCGTACGGATCGGCCGCGACCCGGTGCCGCCGGGACCCGACTTCGCCACCGGGCTCGTGCACGCCTCCGGGCGGGTCGACGCGGCCTGGGTCACGGGCGAACTGGCCGCCGGCTGGCGGGTGCAGGCGCTGGAGATGGCGCCGCTGCCGGCCACGTCGGCGCCGTGGTGGGCGACGGAGAAGGTGTGCGAGTTCGCCGCCGGGATCACCGACCCGCTGGTGCTGAGCCGGCTGGTGGCGTCGGTGCAGCGGGCCCGCTGCTCCTGGTGCGGGCTGGAGATCATCGGCGACCGGTGCCTGCTGTGCGCCACCCCGGTGCCGCCGGGCCCCGCCGCCCCCTCGCCCGCGCCGCCGCGGGCGGTGCCGGCACCCGTACCGCAGCAGGGCGCGCCACCGCCGGCGCAGTCCGTACCGCAGCCGCCGCTCCGTCCCGGCGTCGGCGCGGCGATACCGTCACCCCCCGAGATCAACCGTTGAGGTCCCGTCGATGAACTCACGCCAGCGTCGCGGCATCATCCTCGTCCTGCTGTCGGTCCTCGTCGCGCTCGGCGCCTTCGCCGGCGTGCTGGCGTTCGTCAGCGACGTGGAGTCCAAGGTCGGCGACGAGGCCACCGCGTACCGGCTCACCACCGACGTCGAGGCGTACGAGCCGCTCGACGCCGACCAGTACGAGAAGACGACCATGCCGAAGCGCTGGCTGCCCGACACCGCGGTCACCGACCCGGACGAGCTGGCCGGCAAGGTCGCGCTCACGCCGCTGAAGCAGGGCTCGCTGCTGCAGAGCGACATGGTCAGCGGGCGCCCGGAACTGGAGCCGGGACAGCAGGAGATCGCCATCATGATCGACGCCTCCACCGGCGTCGCCGGGAAGATCACGCCGGGTGCGCGGGTCAACATCTTCGCCACCTTCGACGCCCAGGGCGACGGCGACAAGCCGGTCTCCCAGGTGATCGTCGCGGGCGCCCGCGTCATCGACGTCGGCGAGCTGACGCCGATCGAGCGCACCGGCGACGACGACCCGCGGGCCGACGAGGGCGAGGCCGTGCCGATCACGTTCGCCCTCGGCACCTCCGACGCGCAGCGGGTGGCGTACGCGGAGTCCTTCGCCACCCACGTGCGCCTCGCCCTCGTCGCCCCCGGCGAGGAGGACACCGACATCGCCCCCGAGGACCGCACGTACACCCTCGACGAGGACCGGTGAGGGGCCGCACATGACCGTACGCATCCAGCGAAGGGCCGCGCCGCTCCGCACGTGCGCCGCGGAGGGAGGCACGCGCCCATGACCGTACGCATCCAGCCCGTCATCGCCGACCCGGACGCGGCGCGCGCCACCGTCTCGCTGCTCCACCAACTGCCCGACGCCGAGGCCGCCGCGCCCATCGGCGACTCCGTCGCGCTGCTCGACCACCTCGCGACACTCGCCGGCAGCGGCGTGGCCGAACTGCCCGAGGTGCTCCTCGTGCACGAGCGGATCGGGCCGGTGCCCGCGCTGGAGCTCATCCGCGACGTCGCGCTGCGCTTCCCCGCCGTCGGCACCGTCCTGGTCACCGCCGACACCTCGCCCGCCGGCTACTCCGCCGCGATGGACGCCGGCGCTCGCGGCGTCGTCGGGCTGCCGCTGGCGTACGAGGAGCTGGCCGCCCGGGTGCAGGCCGCCGCGCAGTGGAGCGGCGGCGTCCGGCGGCACCTCGGCGCCGCCACGGGGCCCGAGGCGTTCGGCGGCCCGGGGGGCACGCTCGTCACCGTCAGCGGTGCGAAGGGCGGCGTCGGCACCACCGTCGCGGCCGTGCAGCTCGCGCTCGCCGCGCGGGCCGCCGGGCGGCACGTGGCGCTGGCCGACCTGGACCTGCAGTCCGGCGACATCGCCTCGTACCTCGACGTGCAGTTCCGCCGCTCGGTCGCGGACCTGGCGGGCATCAAGGACATCTCGCCGCGCGTGCTCCAGGACGCCGTCTTCACCCACCACACCGGCCTCGGCCTGCTGCTGGCTCCCTCCGAGGGCGAGCGCGGCGAGGACGTCGACGACCGGGCGGCGCGGCAGACGCTGAGCGCGCTCAGGTCGCGGTACGAGGTGGTGGTGCTCGACTGCGGCAGCCAGGTGACCACGCCGAACGCCGCGGCCGTCGAACTCGCGGACATCGCGCTGCTCGTGACGACGCCCGACGTGATCTCCGTACGCGGCGCGAAGCGCATGCTGCGGCTGTGGGACCGGCTGCAGATCCGCAAGGCGGAGGACACCGTCGTCCTGGTCAACCGGCTCACCCGGAACACCGAGATCCAGCCGTCGATCATCGCGCGGGCCACCGGTACGACCGTGGCGCGGACGGCGGTGCCGGCGGCGTTCAAGGAGCTGCAGCCGCTCGTCGACGCGGGGCGGCTGCAGGATCTGGAGCAGCGCTCGACGGTACGGCAGGCGCTGTGGGCGGTGGCGGGGGAGCTGGGTCTGACGGTGGTGCCGGACCAGGCGGGTCCGGAGGCGGCCGGCGGTGCCGGCGGCCCCGGCGGCCCGGGGGTGCACGGGGGCGGCGCGCAGCGGGCGTTGGGCGCGGGCGCCGGTCCGGGCGCCGCGGGCCCCGGCGGACGCGGCGCGGGCGCCGCACCGCAGGTCGCCCCGCCCGGCGCCAAGCCCGCGCTGCCGCCCGGCGCCCCGGGTGCGCCCGGACCGGCGCCGGGGCGCGGGGGGCGGCGCTGGGGGGACCGGGGCCAGGTGTCGGTGGAGTTCGCCGGCATGCTGCCGCTGATCGCGCTGGTCCTCGTCGTCGTCTGGCAGTTCGTCCTCGTCGGCTACACCTACTCGCTCGCCGGCAACGCCGCCGACATGGCCGCCCGCGCCGCCGCCGTCGGTGACGACCCCGCCGCGGCGGCGGAGGAGGACCTGCCGGACGCCTGGGACGCCTCGGTGTCGGTCGGCTCCGCGGACGGCGTCACCACCGCCACCGTCGACCTGAAGGTGCCGGTCCTCTTCCCCGGCGGGCTGGACTTCCCGTTCACGGTCACCGGCACCGCCGGCGCGACGGACGAGGGGGACTGAGGGTGCGTGCCACGTCGCGTACGAAACCGCCCCGCGCGGCGGCGGCCGCGCCGGCCGGCGCGTGGGCCGAACGTCGCCCGCCCGCGGCGGACGACCCCTCGGTCGTGTCGGCCGGGCGCCGGAACGGCGAGTCGCCGGCCCGGCCGGGTGCCGGGGCCGAGCGCCGCGCCCCTAACGCGGCGGGCCCACCGGTCCCGCCGTCCCGCCACCGGGACCGGGGGTCCGTGGCCGTCGAGTACATCGGCTTCCTGCCCGTGCTCATCTTCATCGCGCTCGCCGCCGTGCAGCTCGGCATCGCCGCCTACACCGCCTCCCAGGCCGGCACCGCCGCCCGGGCCGCGGCGCGGATGGAGTCCCTGGACGACCCGCCGTCCTCGGCGGAGGCCGCCGGGGCCGCGTCGATCAGCGACTGGCTCGACGCCGGTTTCGAGGTCTCCTCCGGCGACGGCGAGGTCACCGTCACCGCCAGCGTCGAGATCCCGTCCCTCATCCCCGGCGTCGACAACTTCGGCACGGTGGAGCGCAGCTCGACCATGCCGCGCGGGGAGGACTGACGATGAGCCTGCGGGCCCGTATCACCACCCCCGACCACACCGCGGAAGGCCACGGCGAGACCCTCGTCCCCACCTACCGCGCCAAGCTGCTGGAGGAGATCGACCTCGCCGAGATGTCGGCGCTGTCGCCCGCCGAGCGGCGCGCCCGGCTGGAGCGGGTGCTCGGCCACATCCTCAGCCGCGAGGGCCCGGTCCTCTCCACCGCGGAACGCTCGCAGCTCATCCGCCGCGTCGTGGACGAGGCGCTGGGGCTCGGCATCCTGGAGCCGCTGCTGGAGGACCCGAGCGTCACCGAGATCATGGTCAACGGCCCCGACCGCATCTATGTCGAGCGCTCCGGCCGGGTCGAGCAACTGCCGCTGCGGTTCGCCTCCGACGAACAACTGATGCAGACCATCGAGCGCATCGTCTCCACCGTCAACCGGCGCGTGGACGAGTCCACGCCGATGGTCGACGCCCGGCTGCCCACCGGCGAGCGCGTCAACGTCATCATCCCGCCGCTGTCGCTGACCGGGCCGACGCTGACGATCCGCCGCTTCCCGCGCTCGTACACCCTGGCAGAGCTCATCGGCCTCGGCACCCTCGACGAGCACATGCTGCTGCTGCTCTCCGGCCTGGTCCGGGCGAAGTTCAACGTCATCGTCTCCGGCGCCACCGGCGCCGGGAAGACGACCCTGCTGAACTCGCTGTCCGGGCTGATCCCCGAGCACGAGCGGATCATCACCGTCGAGGACGCCGCCGAGCTGCAGTTGCAGCAGTCGCACGTCATCCGGCTGGAGTCGCGCCCGCCGAACGTCGAGGGCAAGGGGCGGATCACCATCCGCGACCTGGTGCGCAACTCGCTGCGCATGCGGCCCGACCGCATCATCGTCGGCGAGGTGCGCGGCGGCGAGACGCTGGACATGCTGCAGGCCATGTCCACCGGCCACGACGGCTCGCTGGCCACCGTGCACGCCAACTCCGCCGAGGACGCGCTGATGCGGCTGCAGACGCTGGCGTCGATGTCGGACGTCGAGGTGCCGTTCGAGGCGCTGCGCGACCAGATCAACTCGGCCGTCGACGTGATCGTGCAGCTCGCGCGGCACACCGACGGAACCCGCAAGATCGACGAGATCGTGATGCTGTCGTCCCGCGGCCGGGAGGTCTACCAACTGGTGTCGGTCTGCCGCTTCCGCGCCCTGCCGATCAGCTCGGACCGGATCGTACGGGGCCAGTTCGAGTTCTCGCCGCTGCCGCGGCGCACGGGCGACCGCCTCTTCTACGCGGGCGAACCCGTCCCGCCGGCGTTCGGGGTGGCGCCGTCCGAGCGGCACCTGCAGACGAGGGAGGCGAGGTGAGCCGCGTGACGAATCTCTACCGGATTCCGGCACCCTGGCTCGTACCCCAGCCCGGTCAGCCCCGCCGTGAAGTCTCCTCCGAAGGCGCGGTGGGCGGTGTGACGAGCGGGTGGACGCGCTCGCGGTCGGGTTCCGGGAGCCAAGCGGCAGGCGTACCCGTGCCGTACGTGCCGTGGCGCCCGGCGCGCCGCCCGCGGACGATCCGAGAGGCCGGGTGAACGGTGGACCGCCAGCAACTGTTCGCGCTCGTCGTCGGCCTGTCGCTGCTCGCCGGCGCGCTCGCCGTGTGCGGCGTCGCCGTCTACGCCGCCGGCCGCGCCCGCCGCGCCGAGCTGCTCGACCGGCTCTCCGACGCCGGCGACCGGCGGCCCCGGCGCCGCTTCGCGGAGGTCGACCGGCGGGTGCGGCCCACCCGGATCGGCCGGTACCTGGAGCGGCGCATCGCCACGACGGGGCTGGACGTCACCCCGGGTGAGTTCACGGTGTACGCGGTGCTCGGCGTCGCCGTGCTGTGGCTGCTCGCCGACGCGCTGTTCGCCGCGTTCTTCGGCCCGATCGCCGGGCTCATCGGGCTCTGGTGCGCGCACGCCTTCCTCAACTGGCAGCGGCAGAAGCGCATCGAGGCGTTCATCAACCAACTGCCCGACCTCTCCCGCATCCTCGCCAACGCCACCCAGGCCGGCCTCGCCCTGCGCACCGCGCTCGGCCTCGCCGCCGAGGAGCTGGAGGCCCCGGCCGGCGAGGAGCTGACCAAGGTCACCGACCAGCTCGCCGTGGGCGTACCGCTCGACGACGCCCTCGGCGACCTCGCCGAGCGGCTGCCGTCGCGCGAGCTGTCCGTGCTCGTCTCCACGCTGGTGCTCTCCAACAGGGCCGGCGGCCAGGTCGTCGCCTCCCTGCGGAACCTCACCGGCACCCTCAACGACCGCAAGGAGACCCGCCGCGAGGTGCGCACCCAGCTCTCGCAGGTCACGCTCACCGCGTACACCGTGCCCGTCATGGGCATCGGCACCCTGCTGCTGACCGACCAGGTGATGCCCGGCTCCATCGAGCGGATGGGCTCCTCACCGCTCGGCCAGGGCGCGGTGCTGGCGGCCGTCGGGCTGTACGCGCTGGCCATCCTGCTCATCCGCCGGCTCGCGAAGATCGACGTCTGAGAGGGCCGGACGCACATGGACTACGGAACCCAGGGCCTGCTCCTCGCCGCCGCGGCCGGCGTCGCCGTCTTCGGCGTCCTCAGCGGCATCCGCGTCTACCGCGCCGAGGTCAAGCTCCCCAGCGACCTGCAGGTGGCCCTGGAGGTCGGCGCCACGCGCACCACCGCCGTCGGCTCGCTCGTCGACCGGCTCGGGATGCGGTTCGCGCCGCTGGTGCTGAAGCTGATGGGCCGGCGGGCGGTGGAGAACAAGCGCCGCAAGATAGACCGCGCGGGCAACCCGGGCGGCCTGACGATCGACCGCTACGCCGCCCGCCGCGCCGTCTACGCCGCCATCGGCTACGGCGGCGCACTCACCCTGCTCAACTCCGGCCAGTGGGTCGGCGCCCTGGTGCTGGCGGCGTTCGGCTACGGCTGGGCGGAGGTCGGCATCTGGGCGGCCGTACGCAAGCGGCGCGACGTCATCGAACGCACGCTGCCCGACTTCCTCGACGTCCTCGCCGTGGTCGTCAGCGCGGGGCTCGGCTTCCGCCAGGCTCTCGACCGCGTCAGCGAACGCTACTCGGGACCCTGGGCGGACGAACTGCGCATCACCCTGCGCCAGATGGACATGGGCGTCTCCCGCCGCCAGGCGTTCGAGGAACTGCGCCGCCGCAACGACTCCGAGCAGGTCGCCCAGTTCGTCACCGCACTCCAGCAGGGCGAGGACCTGGGCGCGCCGATCGTCGAGACACTGATACAGATCGCCACGGACCAGCGGCGCACCGACGCCCAGAACGCCCGCCGCCGCGCGTCCAGGGCGATCCCGAAGGCGACGCTGCTGATCACCAGCCTGATGGTGCCCGCGACGATCATCCTGCTGGTGACGGCGGTGTACCTGGGGTCGGGCTCGGAGTTCGGCGTGCTGACGGAGTGAGCGCGGGCGGGCTACCGTGCCGCGCTACGACACCAGCGGACGCACCTCCTCCGCCACCCACCGCACGAAGGCCACCGGATCCGGCTCGTCGGCCGTCGGCTGCAGCACCACCGTCGTCGCCCCGGCCGCCGCCCAGCGGTCCACCGCGGCGGCGACCGCCGCCGCGTCCCCGGCGACGTGCGCCTCGGCGGCGGGATCCCAGCCCATCCGGCGGGCGTCCTCGGCGAGCCGCCGCTCGGCGCCCGGGCCGGTGGCGACGAGGACCGAGGCCACGAGCGGATGCTCCCCGCCCCGCCCGGCGGCCTCCCGCCCGGCCCGCACCGCCTCGGCGGCCTCCTGCACCACCTCGGGCGAGGCACCCCCGGCGAGGATCGTCCCGTCGGCCGCCTCCCCGGTGAGCCGCAGCGTCCTGGGCCCCGTACCCCCGGAGAACACCGGCGGCGCCCCGGCCGGCGGCCAGGCCAGCCCGACGCCGTCGAGCTTGACGTACCGCCCGTCGACGGTGACGTTCTCCCCGGCGAGCAGCGCGCGCAGCGCGGTCAGATGCTCCCGCAGCAACGTCAGCGGCGACCCGGCCCGCGCCCCGACCTGCCCCATCCACGACTGCACCCCGTGCCCCACCCCGAGCGTCACCCGCCCGGGGAACAGCCGGTGCAGGGTGGCGGCCTCCATGGCGACCAGCGCGACGTTCCGCAGCGGCACGGGCAGGATCCCGATGGCGACGTGCACCCGCTCGGTCCAGGCGAGCACGGCGGCGGCGGTGGCGACCCCGCTCTCGTAGAAGCAGTCCTCCCACACCCACAACTCGTCGATCCCGGCCTCGTCGGCGGCCCGGGCCACGGCGCGAAGCTGCTCGGGAGGGAACTGGGGGATGAACACGGTGGCAAGTCTCGTCATGCGCCGACGGTACCCGGACCGACCGACACCACCCGGCAGCCGGACATCCCGGGGTATTCCGCTCCGCCCCCTTCGCATGCGCGAGGGGGGTGTGGGACAGTCGGCAAGCGGCCGGTTACGCAGCGCACGTTTACGCGCTGCGGGGCGGGCCGCCGCAGGTGTAAGGCGGGCGCCGAGGGGGAGGACGGAAAATGGCCGTTCCTGGCGCCAAGTCCGCTCATGCAGACCACAATTGGCTTGACGGACCGACGGCAACGGCCGCGTTGTCCGACTCCGGAGGTAGACCGCATGTGGAAACCCAACGACGTGCTGCTGAGGTCCCTGGCCGCGACTCAGCGGCTGCGCCGCGGACGCGAGCGCGATCGGGGGCAGACGGCGGTGGAGTATCTGGGGATCATCGCGGTGGCCGTGGTGATCGTGCTGGTGCTGATCCAGTCGGGGCTGGGGGACACGATCCTCAGCAAGATCAAGGCGCAGATCGACAAACTGCCCTGAGGTCCGATGCCGGGCAGGCATTTCCCCTCTACATCACGGCCATCGGCGGACTGCTCTTTCTGGCCGTCGCGTACTTCGCGGTCGGCCAGGCCGTGGCGCACCGCAACTACGCCCAAGGGGCGGCCGACGCCGCCGCGCTGGCCGCCGCCCACGACGCGCGCGAGCAACTGTCGGAGGGGCTCTTGGACACGGTCCTCGACCCCGGCTCGTGGGACGACATCCTCGGTGGCGAGGGCTTCGACTACGGGTCCGCCTGCGCCGCGGCGCAGGACTTCGCCGCCAAGAACGGCGCGGACACAACCGCGTGCGACCGTGTCTACGACCCGGACGACGGTTTCACCGTGACGGTGCGGAATCGCGAGGCCGTCGGGGACACGCTCGTCCCGGGAACGGAGAACAAGCGCTCCGAGGCCACGGCGACGGCGGTGCTCGAATCCCGGTGTGACCTGAAGGAGCCCGAGGGAGACGACGCAGGCGGTGGCGGGGACGAGGACCGGGACGAAGACCGCGACGAGGACCGGGACGAGCCGCCGCCGCTGGAACTCGACTGCGAGGGCGGCGACTGGTCCATCGACCCCGACGACATCGACCTCCTCCCCGAGCCGGACGACCTCTTCTCCGTACGTCTCGTCGAATGAAGCGAAGGAACCTGGCACATGAGCATGTGGCGCACCAGCAGAGCCGTCCAGGGGATCGCCGCCGCGGCGCTGGCTGTCGGTCTGGCCCTCTCCGCCGCCGGTTGCGGCAGCGGAGACGGGGACGGTGGCGACGACGGGAAGTCGTCCGACTCCTCCCAGGCGCAGGACAAGAACGACCAGGACGGTGGAAGTCAGGACCAGGGCGAGGAGGACCTTCCGGAGGAGCCGATCGTCGAGGTGAAGAACCAGGCCGGCGTCGTCCTCGGCGTCATGGAAATCCGGCGGGACTCCGGCGGCTTCGTGACGCTGAAGGGGGAGTTGGAGAACACCGGCGAGGAGTCCTACCTGGACACGCACCTATGGGCCGGCAGTGAGGAAGGGGTGGACAAGACCTCACTCATGGGCGCCACGCTGGTGGACGGGGAAGGGAAGAAGCGTTACTACGCCCTGCGCGACACCGACAAGCGCTGCCTGTGCACCTCCGGGCTGAGCATCCTCGAAGCCGGCAAGACCGTCCCCGTCTACATTCAGTTCCCCGCGCCGCCCGACGACACCACCGAGGTCGAGTTCCAACTCCCCACGTTCCCGCCCGTCACAGTCGAGATCACGGACTGAGGTGAGCACCGCGATGCCCTCCCGCACAGCCGTAGCGCTCGCCCTCGCCTCGTTCCTCGCCGCCACCCCCGGCGTCGCCCAGGCGCTGCCCGCGCAGGACGACGTCCCCGTCCCGTCCTCACCGCCCGGTACCACCACCTCCGCGCCCCCACCCGTCGAGACGGACGCCAACGACCCCGATCTCCGGCTCGAGGACGGTGCCACCCTCGCCGAGCCCAAGGTGCTGGACATCGTCTCCGTCGTCGAGACCCAGGGCGGTGAGGAGCGGCGGTCCGACTCCAACTCGACCATCACCATCGCGCTCCAGGCCGAAGTGCTCTTCCCCAAGGACAGCGCCACGCTCACCGGCCAGGCGCGCTCCCGGATCGCCGCCATCGCCGACGAGATCGAGCAGAACGACCCCGACACCGTGCGCGTCTTCGGCTTCACCGACGACCTCGGGTCGTACGAGCACGGCGTCACCCTCTCCAAGAACCGCGCCAACGCCGTGCACCAGGAGCTCACCAACACCCTCCAGGCAGCCGACGTCACCTACGTCGTCCGCGGCTACAGCGAGGACTACCCCATCGCCGACAACGCCACGGAAGAGGGCCGGAAGCAGAACCGGCGGGTCGAGGTGAGCTTCCCCCGCGCGCAGTGACCCGGAGGTCCGCCGGCACGGCGACGACGGCCCCGCCCGGGCGCCGGAGCCCCGGAGCCCCGGGGCCCCCGGCCCCGCGGGCTCAGAACCTGCGCACCGTCCCGGGCGTGCGCGTCGCGTACGCCGTGAACGCCGCCCACGCCTCCGGCGTGAACGTCAGCACCGGCCCGTCCGGCGTCTTGGAGTCCCGCACGTGCACCGCACCGTCGCCGGCGGCGACCTCCACGCACTTGGCCCCGGCCCCGCGGCTGTAGCTGCTCCTGTGCCATTCCAGGCCGCCAGGGCCGTGCTCGGTGCTCATCGGTCTCCCGCCGTATGGTCACGTACCGCGCGCCGGACCACGACGCGCCCAAGGCCGCCCAATGCGGGCACAAGACCTCGAAACGAATGACGACAGGGCGCGGCACATAGTTCCCGCGGATCCCACTGTTCCCGCCGATTCCGCGCGTTCGCGCGCTTCTCCGGCGTGCGCGCGCTCCTCCCGCGTGCGGGCCCTCGCGTCAGCCCGCGGGCGCCGGCGGCGCAGGCGGCTCCGCCGACGCCGCCGCGGCGGACGGGGCTTGGCGCGGCCGCCGCGTGCCGCGGCAGCAGGGGGTGCCGTCCGGGCCGCGGCGGACGAGGAGCCCGGCCTCCGGGTCGGGTACGGCGTCCAGGGCCGCCCGTACGCCCGGCAGCCGGCACCACGCCTCGCCGTCGCTCTCCTCCCGGAACGCGATCTCGAAGACGATCCCGCGGGAGTGGACGTGCCAGTCCCACGTCGTCGCCCGGTTGCTTATCGCCGACTCGACGAGCGCGTACTCGTACGCGTCCTTCCACCGCAGCGCGGAGGAGTGGGCGTCGAACACCTCGATGGACCACCAGTCGCCCATGGCTGCTTCCTTCGGCTCCCTGCCGCAGTCTCCCGCCGGCTCTTCGCCCTCCACCGTAGGCCGGGTGCGTACGCGCTTACCAGGGCGCCCCGGGGTACGTCGCGGGGTGTCGGCCGGCCGGCCGCCGGCGGTCCACCGCCCGGCAACTTCCGTGCAACCCCCGGGGGTTCGGGCTCAGCCCTCGATGAGCCGTTCCAGCACCGCCTGGAACTCCCCGTCCACCATGATCTTGATGCCGTCCTCGTCCAGCGCGCTGAGCCGGGTCAGCGAACCGGCCCGCCACCAGTAGACGTCCGGCGTGATCCGCCCGACGCCCTCCTCGAACCCCGCCACGGCGAACTGCGCGAGGGTGTTGAGGCCGGCTATCACGTGCCGGTCGCGGATCGCGTGGAACGCGAGCTGGTGCCGGAACGGCACCGCCACGAGGGCGCCGTCCGTGCTCAGGGCGCGGCCGGTGATCCGGGGCACCAGTTCGTCCAGCATCAGCACCAGGCTCGCCGTGAACATCGACTCGCCCATCACCACGTCGACGCGGCCGCCCGTCTCCTGCTCGATCGTCTCGTGCGCCTCGACGGGCAGCCCGCGCAGGTTGTCCAGCGCCCGCGCCCGCAGCACGCCGACCTCGCCGAAGGGCTCCAGCGAGGAGCGGGGGAGGACCATGACGCTCTCCGGGAGGTCGAGCGCCAGCACCTCGCGCAGCCCCTCGGCGAGCGGGCGCGCGTAGTCGAAGCCCTCGGAGCCGGCCATCTCGTCGGGGAGCAGCCGCGGGAAGAGCTGGGCGCGGAACTTCTCCGCCGGCATGGTGTCCAGCACCGAGGGCCCGTCCATGGCCCGCAGCATGATGCCGATGTGGCGGCGGGTCAGTTCGGGCCAGACGCGCGGCCCGCGGGCGTCGTTGTGGCAGACCGCCGCCAGGTTGCCCAGGCCGAACTGCCGGCCCGAGCTGTCGGTCACGGCGTCCGTGCCCACCGTCACCTCCAGCCCCTGCTCGGCGAAGGCCGCGTGGACCCCGGCGCGGAAGCGGGCGCCCTCGTCCTCGGAGAAGAACTCGAACGAGGCGTCGCGCGTGGTGTCCCGCCCGTCGCGGCGCGGCTTGCGACCGAATATCCCCACGGTGGTGCCCCCTGTACGTCCGTACGTCGTCCGCGTCGAGGCCGGTGCGCCGGGGCCCCGATCACGGTCGTTTTCGATCGTAGCGAGCGCCACCGACGCTCCCCCCGCCCGGTCTGTCCCCGCCGGTCAGTCCGGCCCCGGGCCGCCCGCCGCGGGGGCGGGGCCGACGCCGAGGCGCACCCCGGGCCGTACGCCCCATCCGGCGAAGGCGCCCCCCTCCGCCTCCAGTACGTGCCGGGCCCGCAGCCGGGGGCGGCCGAGGCGGCCGGGGGGCATGGTGCGTACGGCCAGGACGGTCAGCCGGCGGTCGAGGTACGCGACGTCGATGGCGAAGCGCATGCCGAAGGTGTGGACACCCTGGGCGGGGGTGAGGAGGACGGCGCCGGCCAGGCCGGCGCGGCCGAGGAGGCCGCGGCTGCGGCGGGCGAAGGAGGACGCGACCTCCAGCGGCAGCGGGGCCGCGCCGCCGCCGACGGTGAGCGTGGCCGGTCCGTCGGGCCAGGTGGGCATGGCGGGCGTCTCCCCGTGGTGTCGCTGCGAACCCGGAGCCGCACCCCGGACGGTTCCCGGCCCGGCCCCCGAGCCGCCACCGTACCCCCGCGCAACCCCGCCGCCCCATCCCCGCCGGACCGCCGCGGGACGGCGGCCGTACCGCCGCCGTACGGTCCTCGACCCGCCCCTGCCCCGCCCGCCGGACCGCCGTTAGGCTCACCCCGTGCTCGCCGTCCTCCTCGTCGTCCTCGCCGCCGGCTACGGCGCCGCCGCGGGGGCCCTGCTGCCCCGGGCCGCCTACCGGCTCTCCGTGGCCGCCGACGAGCCGTGGCGCGACCGCTGTCCGCAGGAGCACCCGCTCGCCGGCTGGGCCGGCCCGGCGACGTGCAGGGAGTGCGGGGAGGGCCCGTACGGCCTGCGCGCCCCGCTCCCGGCCACCGCGACCGCCGCCGCCTGCGCCGCGCTCGCCGCCGCCACCGGCGCCGAGCCGGAGCTGGCCGTCTGGCTGCTGCTGGCGCCCTTCGGGGTCCTGCTCTTCGCCGTCGACCGGGCGGTGCGGCGGCTCCCGGACGTCCTGACACTGCCGCTGGCGGGGGCGGCCGTGGTGCTGCTGGGGGGTGCGGCGCTCGTAGGAGGCGCGGGATCGTGGACGCGCGCCCTGCTGGGCGGCATCGCGCTGGGGGCGGTCTACTTCCTGCTCTTCTTCCTCAACCCCGCCGGCATGGGCTTCGGGGACGTGAAGCTGGCGCTCGTGCTGGGCGTCGCGCTCGGCTGGTACGGGTGGGACGTCCTGTTCACGGGCTCGTTCGCCGGTCTGCTGCTGGGCGCGGGATACGCGGTGACCATGCTGGCGGCCCGCCGGGTCGGCCGGAAGACGGGCATCGCGTTCGGCCCCTTCATGATCGTCGGGGCCTTCGCGGGCCTCGTCGTCGGGGGACTGGCGGCCGGCTGAGCGGCGCGGGGACGACTGCTCCCGTACGCCCCGTATGCCCCCCGTACCTCTCCCGTGGGCCGCGCGCCGCCCCGTGCGAGTGACCTGATCGCAGTGGAGTTCGTATACGCAGTGTCACCGAGCGAGCACATTTCGAGGTGACCCGTCCGTTCCGGTACTGAGCACCCCTCACCCTGGGTTATGGTGGAACTCCCCCCCTCGGGCCGGTCCGTATCCCCCCCACGGACCGGCCCGTTCCCTTTCCGCCGACGGCCCGCCTCCGGCGCCCCCGGCACCGGCTCTCAGCCGCGTCCCGCCCAGATGTTCACGCCGCTCGTCGACGTCGCGAACCCGTCGATCTCCGTCAGCTCCGCCGCCGTCAGCTCCGCCGCGCCCAGCGCCGCGACGTTCGCCTCCAACTGCGCCACGCTCGACGCGCCGATCAGCGCCGACGTCATCCGGGGGTCCCGCAGCACCCAGCCCAGCGCGAGCTGCGCCAGCGACTGCCCGCGCCCGCGCGCGATCTCGTTCAGCCCGCGCAGCCGCCGCACGACCTCGTCCGTCAGCAGCTTCGGGTCCAGCGACTTGTTCTGCGCGGCCCGCGACCCCTCGGGGATGCCGTCCAGGTACTTGTCGGTCAGCATCCCCTGCGCCAGCGGCGCGAAGGCGATGCAGCCCATGCCCTCGGCCTCCAGGGTGTCGAGCAGTTCGTCGTCCTCGGTCCAGCGGTTGATCATCGAGTACGAGGGCTGGTGGATCAGCGGCCGTACGCCCATCTCCCGCAGCAGCCGGGCGGCTTCGCGCGTCTGCTCCGCGGTGTAGGAGGAGACGCCGACGTACAGCGCCTTGCCCTGCTGCACGGCGGACGCCAGCGCGCCCATCGTCTCCTCCAGCGGGGTGTCCGGGTCGTAGCGGTGCGAGTAGAAGATGTCGACGTACTCCACGCCCATGCGGCCCAGCGAGGCGTCCAGCGACGACAGCAGGTACTTGCGCGAGCCCCACTCGCCGTACGGCCCCGGCTGCATCTCGTAGCCCGCCTTGGTCGACAGCACCAGCTCGTCGCGGTACGGGCGGAAGTCGGCGGCGAAGATCCGGCCGAAGTTCTCCTCCGCGGAGCCGGGCGGCGGGCCGTAGTTGTTCGCGAGGTCGAAGTGGGTCACTCCGAGGTCGAACGCGCGCCGCAGGATGGCGCGCTGCGACTCCAGGGAGCGGTCGTCGCCGAAGTTGTGCCAGAGACCGAGGGAGATCTCCGGGAGCTTCAGGCCGCTGCGACCCGTCCGGCGGTAGGTCATGGCGTCGTATCGGGTGTCTGCTGGCAGGTAAGGCAAAAGACTGTTCACAAAACCTGCCTATCACGAACCCGGTGCGCCCCTGTGACAGGACTGTGGCACAACGGGCAGTACTGTGGCGCCTTCCGGGGGGTACTCCGAACGTGCGACGGAAGGGCTGAACGCGGGATGACCTGGCGCGGCATCGTGTATCGCGTGTACGAGAAGCGCCTCGAGCGCCGTCTCGACTCCGCCCGTGTGCCGAAACACATCGGCGTCATCCTGGACGGCAACCGCCGCTGGGCCCGCGCGGCGGGCGGCACCACCGCGCAGGGGCACCAGGCCGGCGCCGAGAAGATCCACGAGCTGATCCGGTGGTGCCGCGAGACCGACGTCGAGGTGCTCACGCTCTGGCTGCTGTCCACCGACAACCTGGACCGGCCGGAGCCCGAGCTGAACCCGCTGCTGGCCATCATCGAGGAGGCCGTCTCCGGCGTCGCCGGGCGCGGCGGCGCCCGCGTGCACCACGTCGGCAACCCCGACCTGCTGCCCATGGAGACCCAGCGGGTACTCAAGGAGGCGGAGGAGGCCACCCTGGACGTGGTCACGGGGCCCCGCAGCGGCGCCGTCCTGGTCAACGTCGCCGTCGCCTACGGCGGCCGGCAGGAGATCGCCGACGCCGTCCGCTCGATGCTCGGCGACGCCGCCGACCAGGGCCGTACGCTCGCCGACGTGGCCGAGACCGTCGAGGTGGAGCACATCGCGCAGCATCTCTACACCCGCGGCCAGCCCGACCCCGACCTGGTGATCCGCACCAGCGGCGAACAACGGCTGTCCGGGTTCATGCTGTGGCAGTCGGCGCACTCCGAGTACTACTTCTGCGAGGTCTTCTGGCCCGCGTTCCGCCGCGTCGACTTCCTGCGCGCCCTGCGCGACTACGCGGCGCGCCACCGCCGTTTCGGCGGCTGAGCCCACTTCCGGCGCACCCCTAGCACGTGTCCACCGCTACGGCCCCTCGGCCACAGGCATTGCATGCCCGGGGGCTTGCGAGGGAATATCCGTGCTAGCAGGCGGTCCACCGCACCGCCCGCCCGGGAGGGCCCTTTGCACCACGTGCCGCATCACGAGGTCCGTGCGCAGCGCACCGTCGCGCGTACGGACCGAGCGGAGGGCCGGCGCCCGGTCCTGCGCGCCCGCGTGGCCGCACGGGGCCCGGCGCCCGGCCCGATCCCCGCGACTCCGTCGCGTGCCGACCTCATCCGAGGGGGTTCGTCCATCCGTGGTGAACAGCAAGAAGCCTGACCGGCGCACCTATGTCCTCGACACGAGCGTCCTGCTGGCCGACCCGAGGGCCATGGCGCGGTTCGACGAACACGAGGTGGTGCTGCCCGTCGTGGTGGTCACCGAACTCGAGGCCAAGCGGCACCACCCGGAGCTGGGCTACTTCGCCCGCCAGGCGCTCCGCCAGCTCGACGAGTACCGGGTCAAGCACGGCCGGCTCGACGCACCGATCCCGCTGGGCGACCTCGGCGGCACCCTGCGCGTGGAGCTGAACCACACCGACATCGGGGTGCTCCCGGCCGGTTTCCGGCTCGGGGACAACGACTCCCGCATCCTGGCCGTCGCGCGCAACCTCCAGGCCGAGGGGCAGGACGTCACCGTCGTCTCCAAGGACCTGCCGCTGCGCATCAAGGCGTCGTCCGTCGGCCTGGCCGCCGAGGAGTACCGCGCGGAGCTGGCCATCACCGACTCGGGCTGGACCGGGATGGCCGAGCTGATGCTCAGCGGCGAGCAGGTCGACGACCTGTTCGCGGCGGAGGTCGTCTCGGTGCCGGAGGCGGACGGACTGCCGGTGCACACCGGGCTCGTGCTGCAGTCCGAGCGCGGCCGGGCGCTCGGCCGGGTCACCCCCGACGGGCGGGTCCGGCTGGTGCGCGGCGACCGGGAGGTCTTCGGCATCCACGGCCGCAGCGCGGAGCAGCGGATCGCCCTGGACCTGCTCGTGGACGAGGAGGTCGGCATCGTCTCGATGGGCGGCCGTGCCGGTACGGGCAAGTCCGCGCTGGCGCTGTGCGCCGGCCTGGAGTCGGTGCTGGAGCGCCGGCAGCACCAGAAGGTGATGGTCTTCCGGCCGCTGTACGCGGTCGGCGGCCAGGAACTCGGCTATCTGCCCGGCACCGAGGCCGAGAAGATGAGCCCGTGGGCGCAGGCGGTCTTCGACACCCTGTCCGCGGTCACCTCGCGCGAGGTGATCGAGGAGGTCATCGCGCGCGGCATGCTCGAAGTGCTGCCGCTGACCCACATCCGGGGCCGCTCGCTGCACGACGCGTTCGTGATCGTCGACGAGGCGCAGTCGCTGGAGCGGAACGTTCTGCTCACGGTGCTCTCGCGGATCGGGACGAACTCGCGCGTCGTACTCACCCATGACGTGGCACAGCGGGACAATCTGCGCGTCGGACGGTATGACGGTGTGGTGGCCGTCGTCGAGAAGCTGAAGGGGCACCCGCTCTTCGCCCACGTGACGCTGAACCGCTCCGAGCGGTCGCCGATCGCCGCGCTGGTGACCGAAATGCTGGAGGACGGCCGGGTATAACGGGATACTGCTCCCCGTGTTCCTTCCCGCACGTGTGAACTGGGCGCAGCAGCGTAGCTGTTGCGCCCAGTGCTCCGCACGTGTTTCCGTCAACCGCGGGGGGCAAACGCGGTGTGAGCTTTCCCACTGGACGGGGAATTGCGTCCGGGTGTCCGTCTCCGGCAGAGTCTGGGACTCGTCAGGCCCTGCGTACGGCCCGGCACCGACCCGGTGCAGCATGACTCAACTGAACAGAGCCGCCGTACGCCGCCCGAGCGCTGTACCGGCCCCCGCGGACGCGGGGGCTGCCGGGCCCGCGCCTCCCGTGACCAGTCGGTCCGCCGCAGTCGGCGGTCCGGAAAAAGGGGAGGCCAGTGTCAGGGGCAGGAACGCGTCCGCGAGGTCACCGAAGCGGGCGACGCTGGAAGGACTTTGTGTGAGCCGGATTTCGGTCCGGGGTTTCGCCGTGGCTTCCGCCACCGCGGTCACCTCTGTCGGCGCTGTCGTCGGCGTGGCCACGGGCGCGGAGAAGGGCGACGACTCGACGGGCAACGTCGAGGCGACCGCCGCCGACGCGACACTCCTCGCCGACGTACCTGCTGGCGCCACGGCCCAGGTGCAGACCGCCTCCCTCACGGAGCAGGCGGACGCCCAGGCCGACGCCGCACACACGGACGCCCGCATCGCGGCCGAGGAGGCGGCGCGCAAGTCCGCCGCCCAGGCCGCGGAGGAGAAGAAGGAGGCCGCCGAGCGCAAGGCGGCCGAGGAGGCGGCGGAGAAGGAGCGGGAGGCCGCTGAGGCCGCCAGCCGTTCCGCGGCCGCGTCGGAGGCTTCCGCCGACGCCGGCGACTTCGCCCCGCAGTCCTCCTACTCCGTCGCCGATGTCCAGGCCATGGCCCGGCAGATGGTGCCGGCCGACCAGTACCAGTGCTTCAGCAACATCGTCGACCACGAGTCGGGCTGGGACTACACCGCCACCAACCCGAGTTCCGGCGCGTACGGGCTGATGCAGGCGCTGCCCGGCGAGAAGATGGCCTCGGCCGGCGCCGACTGGCAGACCAACCCCGCCACGCAGATCGAGTGGGGCCTGAACTACATGAACGACCGCTACGGCAGCCCCTGCGGCGGCTGGGAGTTCTGGCAGGCCAACGGCTGGTACTGAACCCAGGCCACACCGGCGCGCCACCCCGCGCCGCTCGTGCGTGAAACGCCTCCGGCACCGCCGCCGGGGGCGTTTCGCATGTGCGCGGAACCGCCGCTCACGTCCGGCACGTCCTAGATGACCGAAGCAGACCCCGGCCGCGGGTGTGGGCCGTGTACGGTCGTGCGGGTGACGGACGGTACTGCGGCGGGACCGTAGGCGGCGCGAGGGTGGCGTGAGGACTTCTATGTCGAAGATGACGGACTGGCTCGGCGGGGTGGGCGAGCGGGCCAGCCGGATGGCGGAGCGGCGCAGGGCCGCCGCTGCCGCCGCGGAGAAGTCCGCGGCCGGGCAGCCCGCCGTCGAGGACGCCCCCGCGGAGGCGGCGGAGCCGGCCGAACCGGCCGCCGCCGCCCGGCCGCCCGGCCCGCCGCCGCGGCCGGCGCCGGCCAGCGTCGTGCCGTGGGGGGTGCGGGTCGCGGCCGAGGTCGGCTGGCGGCTGCTGGTCCTCGCCGGCCTGATCTACGTGCTGATGCAGATCATCAGCGTCGTCAGCCTCGTCGTCATCGCCTTCGCGGTCGGCCTGCTGGTCACCGCGCTGCTGCAGCCGACGGTCGCGCGGCTGCGCCGCTGGGGCTTCAGCCAGGGGCTCGCCACGGCCACCACGTTCGTCGGCGGCTTCGTCGCGATCGGCCTCATCGGCTGGTTCGTGGTCTGGCAGATCATGGAGAACATCGACGACCTGACCGACCGCATCCAGCAGGGCATCGACGACGCGCAGGAATGGCTCATCGACGGGCCGTTCCACGTGCAGGAAGAACAGATCAACAACATCGGCGACGAGATAAGCGACTGGCTGGGCGAGAACTCCAGCGAGGTCACCTCCGCCGGCCTCGAAGGCGTCTCGTACGTGCTGGAGTTCTTCTCCGGCGCCGCCATCGCCGCGTTCGTCACCATCTTCCTGCTCTACGACGGCGCGCGCATCTGGCGATGGTGCCTGAACTTCATCCCCGCCGACGCGCGCGACGCGGTGGCGGGCGCGGGTCCGAAGGTGTGGGCCACGCTCACCGGGTACGTGCGCGGCACGGTACTGGTGGCCCTCATCGACGCCGTGTTCATCGGCATCGGCATCTTCATCCTCGACGTGCCCATGGCCGTGCCGCTGGCCGTGCTGATCTTCCTCTTCGCGTTCGTGCCGCTCGTCGGTGCGCTGGTCTCCGGCGCGTTGGCGGTGGTCGTGGCGTTCGTGACGAACGGGGTGATCACGGCGCTGCTGGTGCTCGGCGTGGTGCTGCTGGTGCAGCAGATCGAGGGGCACATCCTGCAGCCGTTCATCCTCGGGCGGATGGTGCGGGTGCACCCGCTGGCGGTGGTGCTCTCGGTGGCCATCGGCACGCTGGTCGCGGGCATCCCGGGCGCGGTGGTGGCGGTGCCGCTGATCGCGGTGCTCAACACGGCGGTCGGGTATCTCAAGGCGTACCACCGCGAGCACGTGGAGGATCCCGGACCACCGCCGCACGGGTCGACGGCGCTCGAAGCCTCCCCGGCCGCGCCGGTCGACACCCCCGCGCCGGGCACGGACGCGGAGGCAGCGGGGACGGCCGGGACGGGCAAGGGCGGCGGCGATACGGGGTCCAGGGGCGGCGACGCACCGGGCTGACGCCCGGCCCGTACGGAACGGCCGCACGGAACGCTCGTACGGGAAGCTCCGGCCCGCGGCCGGCGGTCCGCGCTCAGCCGTCGCCGAGCGCGGCCTCCGCGTCGAGGACCGTGCCGGCGGCGTGCACCACCGCGGCGACCTTCAGCGCCTCCTGCACCGTCTCCAGGTCCGCGCCGGTCCGCCGCAGCGCCCGCTCGTGCTCGTCCAGGCACGCCCCGCAGCCGCCCACGGCGGACACGGCGACGCACCACAACTCGTAGTCCGCCTTCGGTACGCCCCGCGCGCCCAGCACGTTCGTCCGCAGCCCGGTGCGCAGGTGGCCGTACGCGGGGTCGGTGAGCAGGTGCCGGGCGCGGAAGAAGACGTTGTTCGACGCCATCGCCGCGGCGGCGGCCCGGGCGCCGTCGTACGCCTCGGGCGTCAGCCGCTCCCGCGCCTCCGGCGCCACCGCGCGCAGCACGGCGGGGGAGCGCACGGCGACGGCGCAGGCGAGCAGGGCGCCCCACAACTGCCGCTCGGGCAGCCGGCCGTCGTCCACGACCGAGGCGAGGTTGCGGCGCAGGTCCCCGGCGTAGCCGGGGAGGGCCGACTTGAGCGCGTCGAGTGCCACGCGCCCGACCCTACAGAACCGCACGCCCCGCGCCCGGCGGCCCGGTACGGGACCGGCCCGGCGCGCCCCCCTACGACGCGCGCCGGGCCGGTCCCGGGCTCTCTACTCGGTGCGCAGCCCGTCCGGGCGCATCAGCCGGATCAGCAGCGGCATGCTCAGCGCCGTGACCCCGGCGACCACCGCCGCGCCCGCCCCCGCCATCGTCAGCACCGACGGCCAGTCGACCGCGACGGGCGTGTCCGTCATGCGCATCAGCACCGTGCCCAGCACCAGCCCGAACGCCGTCGACAGGGCCATGCCGAGCGCCACCGGGATCGCCGTCTGCCAGAGCACGGACAGGCTGAGGGTGGAGCGCCGGGTGCCGAAGGCGACCAGGGACGACAACAGCTTGCGCCGCTCCCGCAGTTGTTCGAGCTGCCCGACGAGCAGGCTGCTGCCGATCAGCACCAGCACGCACGCGGCGCCCACCACGAGTCCGGTGCGGATGCCGGCGAAGTCCTCCGAGACGACCTCGCTGTGCAGCGTGTGGACGGACAGCAGCGGGTCGACGGCCCCGACCTCGTTGCGTACGCGCTCGGCCGCGTCCGGCACGGCCGGGTCGAGCCGCACGTCGACCCAGGCGGTGAAGGCGCCGGAGTCGTGGACGTCGGGGACGGCGGCGGGGGTGGCGAGGAAGCCGTCGTTGAGGTTGCCGTCCGCGTCGCGGAGGGCCTTGGCGGGACGGGTGTCGGGCGGCGGGGTCCAGGGCAGCTCCTCGCCCGGCATGCTGTCGTACGACGGATCGAGGTACAGCGGGTCGCCGCCGGCGACCATGCGTCTGGCGTCGGCCGCGCCGTACGTGTCGGTGAGGCGGAAGACGTCGCCGTCGCGGCAGTCGGGGAGCTCCGCCAGCCTGCGCAGCTCGGCGCACGTGCCGACGGTCAGGGTGGCCGAGTTCCGGGGGTCCGTCCTGCCGGTGCCGGCGACGGTGGAGATCCGGCTGACCGCCTCGCGGACGCCCTCGGTCCCGGCGACCCGGTCGCCCACGCGGAGGTCCTGGCCGGAATCCACGTAGATGCCGATCTGGAAGCGGCCGGGGTCGTGACCCGTCGACTCGCTGTAGTCGTCCTCGACGCCGGTGAAGACCATCTGCAGCGCGATGGCCCCGGCGACGGCGACGGCGATGCCGTTGACCAGCCGGGCGGCGCTGCCGCTGCTGAGCTGGAGCCGGCGGACGGCCAGTTGCCAGGACGTCGGCCCGCGGCCGAGCCGGGCCACCACGGCCTCGACGAGCCAGGGCAGCAGCGCGGTGATGCCGGTCAGCAGCAGCACGGTGCCGCCGATGACCTGCCACTCCGGGAACGAGCCGGCGCTGTCGCCGCGGCCCATCATCGGCGCGAGCAGGGCGAGTCCGACGGCGGGCAGCAGCAGCCGCCACCAGATGCGCCGCCGCGAAGGACGGGCCGACCGGACGACGCCCAGCGGCTCGATGACGACGCCGCGCAGCGCGAGCAGGGTGACGCCGACGGCCGCGGCGGGCACGGCCAGGGCGACCAGCAGGGCGAGCGCCGGCGCGGGGCTCAGGTCGGCGGCGAAGATGCTCATGTCGTAGACCGTCACGCCGCCCGCGAGCTGCCGGCCGAGGGCGAACAGGCCCGCGCCGACCGCGAGCCCGAGCAGGGCGCCGGCGAGCGCCTCGCCGGCGGCGATCCGGCGCACCGCGCGGCCGTCGGCGCCGACGAGGCGGAGCGCGGCGAGCCGGCGGTCGCGGCGCTCGCCGCCGAAGCGTACGGCCGCGGTGAGGAACACCGCGACGGGCATGAGCAGCGCGACGAACACGATCATCGCGAGGAGCAGCAGCACCGGCTCCATGGCCTCGGCTTCCGACTCCTCGCCGAAGGCGGCGACGCGGCTGACGTTGACGTCGGCGGCCGCGATGCGGTCGTTGCCCGCGTAGTACGCCAGCTCGCCGGGGTCGATCAGGCCGGCGTCGGAGATGGTGCCGGCGATGCCGTAGTCCAGGCGCTCGCGCAGCAGGTCCGCGTCGGCGTCGTCCAGCCGGTCGGCGAGCGCGGGGGAGACCACCATCTCGCCGGGCTTCGGGAACGCCTCGACGCCGGGGGGCAGCGGGGCGCCGGCGCCCTCGGGGCGCAGCAGCCGGCCGCGGACCATGATGTCCTCGTACTCGGTGTCCACGTTGCCCACGAGCACGGTGTCGCCCCCGTACTCGGCGTCGGACGCGAGGACTTCGCTGCGGGCGGAGCCGCGCTCGTCGCGGCTGGCCAGGGCGCCCGGGATGGCGGTGGTGAGCAGCAGCAGCGCCACCCCCAGGCCGACACCGACCGCGGTCAGCACGGTACGCACCCAGCCCTCGCGCCCCCCGCGGAGCGCGAAGGCGAGGCCCATGCGCAGGTCGTCGGCCCAGGTGCGGATCGCGCCGCGGCGGTCGGGCGGCGGGCCCGCGGGGCGCGCGGGCCCGGCGCCGGTGGTCTTCCCGGCGTAGGTCACGTCGCTCATCGGCCGGCCGGCTCCAGACTGCGGGTGCGCCCGTCGCGGACGACGACCTCGCGGTCCGCGTACGCCGCGACGCGCGGCTCGTGGGTGACCAGCACGACGGCCGCGCCGCTGTCCTGCGCGGCATCGGTGAGCAGTTCCATGACGCGCTCGCCGTTGAGGGAGTCGAGTGCCCCGGTCGGCTCGTCGGCGAAGACCACCCGCGGCGTCGTCGCCAGCGCGCGGGCGACCGCGACGCGCTGCCCCTGACCGCCGGAGATCTCGCCGGGCCGCTTGTGCGCGACGTCGTCCACCTCCAGGCGCGCCAGCCACGGCCGGGCGGCGCGCTCGGCGTCGCGGCGGCCGAGCCCGGTCAGGCGCAGCGGCAGGGCGACGTTCTCCACGCAGGTCAGCTCCGGTACGAGCTGGCCGAACTGGAAGACGAAGCCGAACTCCCGGCGGCGCAGGGCGCTGCGCTCGGCGTCGGAGAGCGCGGCGAGGTCGCGGCCCGCGTAGGTCACGGTGCCCCCGTCGGCCGGGACGATGCCGGCGAGGCAGTGCAGCAGCGTCGACTTGCCGGAGCCGGAGGGGCCCATGACGGCGACGGTCTCGCCGGCCGCGATGGCGAAGTCGGCGCCGTCGAGCGCGGGGGTGCCGGCGTAGACCTTGCGCAGCGAGGTGGCGGTGAGGATCGGCGCCGGCTCGGCGAGGGGGCCGGTGGGGGGTGTGGTACTCATGCGCGGACCTCCGCGGCGAGTTTGCCGAGGCGCGCGGCGGTGAGCTCCAGCCACCGCAGGTCGGCCTCGAGATGGAACAGGGCGTGGTCGCAGATGAGCTGGTCGGCGAGATCGCCGCCCTTCTTGCGACGGGTCAGCTCGCGCATCAGGCGCAGGTGTTCCGCGCGCTGGACGTCGAGGAGTTCGGCCGCGTCGCGTTCGGTGAGCAGCGCGAGGACGACCTTGGTGTACAGGGTCGACTGGAGGTACGGCTCGGGCTTCTCGGGGGTGGCGAGCCACTCGGCGACGTCGGTGACGCCGGCGTCGGTGATGGCGTAGCGCTTCCGCTCGGGGCCGCCCCCGGGCTCGACGCCGTCGACCTCGACGAGGCCGTTCTTCAGCAGTCGGGACATCGTGGAGTAGACCTGCCCGTAGTGCAGCGGGCGGTCGTGACCGAAGCGCTCGTCGAAGACGCGCTTGAGGTCGTAACCGTGGCGGGGGCCCGACTCCAGGAGCCCGAGGAGGGTGTGGCCGATCGTCATGCGGAGGACTCTACACGGTGTGTATACCTGCCGTGTATAGACGGGGTGTGTAGTAAGTCACGCCTGGTGGGCTGGGTGTCGGGGCCGTGTGCTACTCCGGCTCGCGGGCTGGACGGCCGCGGCGGGGGTGCGGGCGGGCGTCCTTCGGAAGCCGGCCGGCCTCCGTGAGCGCCCGGCGGAGCAGGTAGTCGATCTGCGCGTTGGTGCTGCGCAGTTCGTCCGCCGCCCACCGGGCCAGCGCGTCGTGCACGGCCGGGTCGAGCCGCAGCAGCACCTGTTTGCGCCGGGCCCGGCGGGCGCGGTCGGGGTTCTCGTCGGTCACTGGTAGAGGGAGCCGGTGTTGAGGACGGGCTGGGGGGCGCGGTCGCCGCAGAGGACGACCATGAGGTTGCCGACCATCGCCGCCTTGCGCTCCTCGTCCAGCTCGACGATGTCCTGCCGGGTGAGCCGGGCGAGCGCGTCCTCGACCATGCCCACCGCCCCGTCCACGATCTCCCGGCGCGCGGCGACCACGGCGCCTGCCTGCTGGCGCTGGAGCATCGCGGAGGCGATCTCCGGCGCGTACGCGAGGTGCGTGAAGCGCGACTCGATGATGCGCACCCCGGCGGCCTGGATCCGGGCGGTCAGCTCCTCGGCCAGCTTCTCGGTGATCTCCTCGGCGTCGGCGCGCAGCGACAGCTCGTCGTCCTCGTAGGCGTCGTACGGGTACTCGATGGCGATGTGCCGCACGGCGGTCTCGGTCTGGGTGGCGACGAACTCGGTGAAGTCGTCGACGGCGAAGACCGCCTGCGCGGTGTCCTCGACCTGCCAGACGACGACGGCGGCCAGCTCGATGGGGTTGCCGCGGGCGTCGTTGACCTTGAGGACGGCGGTCTCGTGGTTGCGCACCCGGGTGGAGACCTTGCGGCGGGTGGTGAGCGGGTTGACCCAGCGCAGGCCGTCGTCGCGGATGGTGCCGGTGTAGCGGCCGAAGAGCTGCACGACGCGGGCCTCGCCGGGTTCGACCATGTTCAGGCCGGCCATCGCGACGAGAGAGGCGAGGAAGAGCAGCGCGCCGAAGACGAGGACGGGGACGCCGGCGGCGGGGGTGCCGTCGCCCGCCAGGGCGATGCCGAGGACGAGCAGGCCGGCGCCGACGAGGGCGCCGACGAGGCCGAGGACCAGGGCGAGGGCGCCGCCGATGCTGTTCGCCCGCCGCTCGGCGACGGGCGGGGCGGGCATCTCGGGCGGGGCGCCGGGGTCGGCGGCGGGGCCGGGGGTGGGGCCGGAGGCGGGGTGCTGGTCGTGCGGTCGGTCGGTCATGTGAGGTCCCCGTTCTCGTTCCTGTGTGGTGGTGGCGAGTCTAGCAAAGTGATAGCAGATTTTGGGCAGGGGTTGTCATGCCCTCTTCCGGGAGGCCGTCTCCACCGGCCAGAATGGAGCCGCCTGCGGGAGCAGACGCCGGCATCACCGTCCCCGTGTCACCCCCACGAACGACAGGAGACAGCGATGTCCACTATGCGAGTCGTGTCCGCGGCCGGAGCCGGCGGACTGCTCGTCGCCGCCCTCGCGCTGACCGGAGGCCCCGCGCAGGCGGCGGAGCCGGGCCCGGCGGCGGGCGCAGCCGGTGCGGCCGATGCGGCCGGTGCGTACAAGGAGCGCACCGACACCCTGCCGGCCGAGCGGCTGACGGCGCAGCAGCAGCGGCTGCTGGCCGAGAAGTCGGCCGCGGCGCAGGGCGCGGCGCGGCAGTCGGCGCAGCGGTACGCCGCGAGCGGCGACGCCGGGGCGGCGGCGATCGTCTCCTCCGGCGCCGTACAGCAGTCGCAGATCAACTCCTACTACTGCGGCCCCGCCACCCTCGTGATCACGCAGTCCGCGCGCGACGAGGTCGGCAACAGGTCCCAGACGCAGGCCGGCAGCGAGCTTCGTACGAACTCCTCCGGG
Organism: Streptomyces sp. WMMC500; assembly: GCF_027497195.1. Classification (NCBI taxonomy): domain Bacteria; kingdom Bacillati; phylum Actinomycetota; class Actinomycetes; order Kitasatosporales; family Streptomycetaceae; genus Streptomyces; species Streptomyces sp. WMMC500. Next base: position 3,216,511 of record NZ_CP114905.1, on the reverse strand, counting down.
ACCGCCTGGTACGGCATCAACGCGAACGTCCCCAACCCGACCGGCTATCCCGTCCCCGACGTGCTCAACCACCGCCTGCCCGGCGCCGGCTACGTGCCGAAGGCGCTGCCGTACACGCCGAGCGCGACGGACAAGGCCAACTTCCGCGACCACCTCGTGCACAACACGTCCGGCGACTACGCCATCGCGGGCAACGCCTGGGAGGTCGTCGGCGGGCCGCACCTCGTCGGGCACCCGAACCGGGAGATATTCCACTGGGTGTCGATCGACGGCCACAGCGACGACGGCGCGCGCACCGCGCAGTACCGCGACCCGGTGGGCGGGGTGCCGACGAGCGTCATCTCGTGGGCTGGCAGCGTGCCGCGTACGGCGACCATCTCGTCGGACACCCTCACCACCATCATGGGCGGTCGTGGGTACGTCTGGTGAGCCCCGGCCCGTCGCGCTCCGCGCCCGCGGCGTAGCCGCCGCGCTGGGTGCGGCCGTCCTCCTGGCGGGCACGCCCGCGTGCTCGTCGGGAGGCGGCGACGGCGACGGTCCTTCGCGTACGCGCACGGCGGCGCCTTCCACGGCGGCGCCGCCGACCGGAGAGCCCGTACGGGACCGGGCGTGCGAGGTGGCGCTGCCGGACGGGTGGTCGGACGCGCTGGCGGACGGGCGGGTCCCGGCGCCCCGGGGGGAGCGGACGGTGCTCACCGAGGTCGGCCCGGGGGCCGGGTGGGCGGTGCTGCAGTCGACGGCGGCCGCGTCGGCTTCGGCGTCGGGGGACGGGCGGTCGGTCGTGCTGCGGGAGGGGGACGAGCAGCGGTCGGTGATGCGCCTCGCCGACCCGGTGGAACACCAGTTGGGCAGCGCGGACTTCGACGGGCGGTGGCTGGTTTTCGACGTCGTCGAGGGCCGGCGCCTGGAGAGCCTCTGGACGCTCTACGCCTGGGACGCGACGACCGGGCGGCGGGAGGCGGTCGCGGAGGCGGCGGCGGAGGCGGCGGAAGGCGGGCAGAGCGCGGTGCCGGGGCCGTTCGTGCAGGCGGTGGTGCGGTCGGGGCGGCTGTTCTGGGCGCAGGGCACGGGCGGCGGCCGCTCGGCGGTGTACGCACGGGACCTGGGCCCCGGCGGCGAGCGGCGGACGGTGTACGAGGGCGTCGTCGACACGCCGTTCGCGGCGGGCGGCCTGCTGGTGTGGCTGCGCCAGGGGGAGTCTTCCTCGGGCCGGCCGGAGACCCGCCTCGCGGCGGTCTCGATGGACACAATGCGCCGCGCGGAGCTGCCGGGCCCGATCGCGGGCCTGCGCAACGTCCGGTACGTGGCGTCGGACGGCCGTACGTGGGCGTGGGCGGGCGGCGACGCGGACCGCCCGCGGCTGTACGTGTGGCGCGAGGGCTGGCCGAAGCCGCTGGCGCTGGTCCGGGGCGAGGGCGGCGGGGCGGTGCCGGAGCCGGAGCTGGGGGGCATCGACCAGGTGGGGGTGAGCGGGGAGGTGGTGACGTGGCGTACGACGGAGGCGGCGTGGGCACTGGACCTGCGCTCGCGGTCGTACACGCGGATCACGCCACGGTACGGGTACGCGCTGGCGCGGGACGGCGGGCTGGGGGTGGCGTACCCGGAGGGGGAGGCGAAGGCGGCGGAGGCAAAGGACGTCGTCCAACTCACCCGAACCTCGACACTGCCCCCGCTGCCGGGTTGCGGCTGAGGGGCAATTCCCCCACCCCGCCCCTCCGCGAACCCGGGGCTCCGCCCCGGGACCCCGAACGCGGGCACCTGCGGCGCCGGCCCGCGGGGCTCTGGACCCGGGCGCCTTTCGGCGCCGGCCCCGGGCTCTGCCCCGGACCCCGCCGCCCGCGCCTGCGGCGCGGGACAGCAGGGTCCGCGGGCGGCGTGCTCGGCCGGCGCCGAAGGCGCTCGGGCCGGGGGTCTCGGGGGCGGAGCCCCTGAACTTCGGGAAGGGGAGCTGCCCGCCGCCCGGTCCGCGGGCGGCGCGCTCGGCCGGCGCCGCAGGTGCTCGGGCCCGGGGGGTCTCGGGGGGCGGAGCCCCCCGAGTTTCGGGAAGGGGCGGGGTCGGGGAAACACCCCCTGCCGGGGCCCAGCGCGTACGGCCGTAGCCACAGACCGGGCAGCCCCAGCCGCTGCCCACGGCGTCGGCCGCGCCACCTCAGATCTCGAACCACACCACCTTGCCCACACTCAGGCGCTCCGCGCCCCAGTGCCGGGCCAGCTTGTTGACCAGGAACATCCCCCGGCCCCCCTCGTCCGCCGGCCCCGCCCGCCGCATCCGCGGCAACTGCGGGACGTCGTCCACCACCTCGCACCGCAGCCTGTCCGTGTGCACCAGGCGCAGCGTCACCGGCCGCTGGGCGTAGCGGACCGCGTTCGTCACCACCTCGCTCACCAGCAGCTCCACGATGTCCGTCAGCTCCTCAAGGCCCCAGCCCGCCAGCGCCCCCCGCGCCAGCGACCGCGCCTCGCGCGGCGCCTGCGCCCGCGGGTCCAGCGACCACTGCGCCGCCGCGCTCGGCGCTATGCCGTCGAGCCGCGCCGCCAGCAGGGCGATGTCGTCGTCGCGGTCGCCCGGGCCGAGGACGTCCAGCACCTCGTCGCAGAGCGGCTCCAGCGGCGGCGGGTTGCCGGGGCCGGTGAGCGCCGCCGTGCGGGTCAGACGGGCGCACAACTGGTCGATGCCCGTGGAGACGTCCATCAGCCGGGATTCGACCAGACCGTCCGTGTACAGCAGCAGCGTCGAGCCCTGCGGCGCCTGCAGCTCCACCGCCTCGAAGCCCACACCGCCCACGCCGATCGGCGCCCCCGGCGGTACGTCCAGCACCTCGCTGGCGCCGTCGCGGCGGAGCAGCACGGGCGGCGGGTGGCCGGCGTTGGAGGCGGTGAGCGTGTGCGCGATCGGGTCGTAGACGGCGTACAGGCACGTGGCCATGCGGTCGTCGCCGAGGCGCTGCGCCTGCTCGTCGAGGTGGTGCAGCACCTCCTGGGGCGGCAGGTCGAGCTGGGCGAGCGTCTGCGCCGCGGTACGCAACTGGCCCATGATCGCCGCCGAAGTCACCGAGTGGCCCATGACGTCGCCGACGACGAGCGCGACCCGGCTGCCGGGCAGCGGGATGGCGTCGTACCAGTCGCCGCCGACCCGCGCGGTCTCGGCCGCGGGCCGGTAGCGGCTGGCGAGGCGGACGCCGGTGGGCTCCGGCAGGTACTCGGGCAGCATCGTGCGCTGCAACTGGTCCGCGATGTACGCCTCGCGGTCGTAGATCACCGCTTTGTCGACACCGAGGGCCGTGTGCGTGGCCAGTTGGGCGGCGATCAGCAGGTCGTCCTGCCCGTACGCGGGCCGCGCCGGACCCCGTACGAGCACCGCCACCCCGATCACCCGGCGCCGGCCGCGCAGCGGGGCGACGATGGTGCGCTTGTCGGCCGGCGCGTTCGCCAGCGGGCTCTCGCGGCCCAGCAGTTCGATGAGCGCGGCGCGGGCGGCCAGCGTCTCGCCGAACACCGGGCGGACGCCGCGCAGCACTTCGAGCAGCGCCCCGGCCCGTACGACGTCGACCTGCTCGGCCGCGCCCAGACCCGGCGCCTCCGGCTCCGCCGCCGCGGGCAGCAGCCGGCTGCCGCCCATGCTGTCGACGTCCTCCACGCCGTCGGTGATCCGGTCCGTCCGCCGCAGCCGCAGCCGGAACGGCTCCGTCGGCTGCTCGTCGCCGACCGGCAGCGGGTCGCGCAGGTAGACGAGGATCGCGTCGGCGAAGGACGGGACGACGGAGCGGCACAGGCCGAGGACGATCTCGTCCAGGTCGATGCCCCGGGCGATCCGGCGGGTCGCCGCGCCGAGGAACCGCAGCCGCGCCGACGCGGCGTCCTCCTCGGGCGGCCGGCCCGCCGCACGGCCCGGCTCCGCGTCGTGGCCGGCGCCCGGCTGAGGGCGCGGCCGGCCGCCGCTGGGCGTGTCGTCGGCCCCCTGGTGCGCCGGCACGCCGCCCGTGGCGTCCGCCGGGGACGTCGCGGGCTGCGCCGCCTTCGCGCGGTGCAGGGAGTCACGCGGGTCGGGGATGGCGTCGCCGGAACCCGCGGTGGCCGCGGTCGGCGCCACCGCCTCGTCCGTGCCGGAGGCGGCAAGGGTGTTGCCGGACTCCGTCCGCTCGGCGGCTGCCCGCCGCCTGTCGCGCTCCGTCACGTGTCGGTACCGTCCATCCGGCCGTTCCACCCAAGTCTCCACAGGGCGGGTTGAGTTGTGGGCACTGCGGTGCTGTGGACGTCGATCCTACGTTTGACCTACCGGGGCGCAGCAAGAGGCTCATGAAGACAAGCGCGCCGGCGTGCGGTCCCAATCCGCCGGAAGAAGCGGAACTGTCCACTTCGGGTCGGGCCGCCAGCGCTCCCATTCTGCCGAGAACGGCGGCCCCCACGCCCCGACCGCGTCGACCGCCCGCAGGCCGGCGTCACGTACGGCCGCGGCCCGCGCGGCCGACATCAGCCCCGCCCGCTGCGCGGCGGCGAACTCGTCCTCGTCCCGCCACTCCCACGAGCGGTCCGGGTGGACGACGAGATCCAGGTAGTGGTCCTCGGAGTCGACGCCCCCGGCCCAGCGCACCCGGGGCGCTTCGAGGTTGACGTAGAAGGACCTGAAGGTCCAGTCGTTTTCCCAGAACAGCCAGACGGACCACGGCTCGCCGGGCCGGGCCAGCTTCAGCACCCCGGCGCCGGACCAGCGGGTGCGCAGCGGCCGGTGCGGCTTGGTGTAGCGGGTGGCCAGCGGCTCGCGGTGCAGCTCGGTGCCGTCGGCGAGCACGGGGCGTACGCACTCGGTGTCCGGCGCCACCCAGACGGCGAGCGTCTCTGCGTCGTCGCGGACGACGGTCACCGGGCGGCAGACGGCCACGGTACGGCCCAGCCGGCCGGCGCCGCCGGCCGTCCCGGGCGTCCTGGGCTTCCCGGCGCGGTAGCGCCAGAGGATGTGGTCTCCGGGCGTCCACCGGCCGCCTGAGGCGTTCTCGGCGCTGTCAAGCGTCGCGTCTGGCCCGTGCATCCGACGATGGTATCGAGCGGCGCCTCACGGCCGGGTCATCCTCAGCACGTCCAGGGCGGCGTCCAACTGCTCCTCCGTGAGCAGCCCGCGCTCGACGTACCCGCCCTCGAGGACCACCTCGCGGATCGTCTTGCGCTCGGCCAGCGATTTCTTCGCGACCTCGGCCGCCTCCTCGTAGCCCAGGTACCGGTTGAGCGGCGTGACGACGGACGGAGAGGACTCCGCGTACTCGCGGGCGCGGCCCGCGTGCGCCGTGATGCCGTCGACCGCACGGTCGGCGAGCAGGCGTGCGGCGTTGGCCAGCAGCCGGACGGACTCCAGCACGTTGCGGGCGAGGACGGGCAGCATCACGTTCAACTCGAAGTTGCCGGAGGCGCCGGCGGTGGTGACCGTCACGTCGTTCCCGACGACCTGGGCGCAGACCATCAGCACCGCCTCGGGGATCACCGGGTTCACCTTGCCCGGCATGATCGACGAGCCGGGCTGGAGGTCGGGCAGGGCGATCTCGGCCAGACCCGTGCGCGGCCCCGAGCCCATCCAGCGCAGGTCGTTGCAGATCTTGGTGAGCCCGACCGCGATGGTGCGCAACTGGCCCGAGGTCTCCACCAGGCCGTCGCGGGCCCCCTGCGCCTCGAAGTGGTCGCGGGCCTCGGTCAGGGGCAGCCCGGTGGCGCGCGCCACCTCGGCGATGACGGCGGCGGCGAAGCCGGGCGGGGTGTTGATGCCCGTACCGACCGCGGTGCCGCCGAGGGGCAGCTCCGCCAGCCGCGGCAGCGAGGCGTGCAGCCGCTCGACGCCGGTGCCGACCTGGGCGGCGTAGCCCGCGAACTCCTGGCCGAGGGTGACGGGCGTGGCGTCCATCAGGTGCGTACGCCCCGACTTCACCACCTCCGCGAACTCCTCCGCCTTGCCCGCGAGCGCCGCCTGGAGGTGCGTCAGCGCGGGGATCAGGTCCTGCACGACCGCGCCGGTGGCGGCGATGTGGATGGAGGAGGGGAACGTGTCGTTCGACGACTGGCTGGCGTTGACGTGGTCGTTGGGGTGGACCACCGGTCCACCGGGGCCCAGCTTCTCCTGCGCGAGGGTGGCCAGCACCTCGTTCATGTTCATGTTCGACGACGTGCCGGAGCCGGTCTGGAAGACGTCGACCGGGAACTCGGCGTCCCAGCGGCCCGCCGCGACCTCCTCCGCCGCCGCCTGCACGGCTACGGCGATCTCCTGGTCGAGCACGCCCAGCTCGGCGTTGACCTTCGCCGCGGCGGCCTTGATCCGGGCCAGCGCGGCGATGTGCGCGGACTCCAGGCGCAGCCCGGAGACCGGGAAGTTCTCCACGGCGCGCTGCGTCTGGGCGCGCCACTTGGCGCCCGCGGGGACGCGGACCTCGCCCATCGAGTCGTGCTCGGTGCGGAAGCCGTCGGATGCGGGGCGTTCTGCCGGGGACCGGTCAGCGGGCTGGCTCATGGTGCCGAGGATACGACCGCCCACCGACACCGCCCGTGCGCCGAACGGTGGATTCGGCGGGGACGGGCGCGGACTTGCCGCCGCATCTGCCGCGGGCGCGGACGGGGGCGCGGTGGAATCGACCCGGCGGACAGAAATCAGAAGACAACGGAAGAAATCAGAAGAACCAAGGAATCAGAAGAGACCGGAAGTGGCCGGAAGACATCGGACTCCATCAGAAGGGTTCGGCGGACAGCGGCCGGGATCGGCCCGAGGAGTGACGTGACGACCAGCCTTCGCACCCGTCGTTTCCGCAGCGGAGTACGCGCCGCCGCGCTCGCCTGCGCCCTGCTCGCCGCCGCGGCGCAGCCGGCCGGCGCCGCCCGGCAGCAGGACGACGGAGGGGACGACAAGGGGAAGGACGTGCCGGGGGTGACGGGACCCGCGATGAAGATCGCCATCGACAACGCGCGCAAGACCTCGGGCCCGGGCCAGGAGGCGACGTACACCATCCGCGTCTCCAGCCTCCAGGACAGGCCGATCGAGGGCATCATCGTGCGGCAGACGCTGCCGGACGGCATGGAACTGGTCGAGCCGGGCGCTGGCGGCAGGGTGCGGGGTGGCCGCGAGGTGAGCTGGACGGCGGACGTCAAGGGGCACAAGCACGTCGAGTTCACCGCGCGGACGCGCGTCGCGGAAGGGGCGCCGAAGACGGGCGAGATGGCCGCGACGGCGTGCGCGTACGAGAAGGGCGCGGAGACCGCGGTGGTGTGCGCGCCGGACATCGACAAGCTGACCGACGCGCCGGCGCGCACCGGCGACGACGGCCGGGGCGGTGACCGCGACGCCGGGCCGCAGGCGGCGGGCGGCTCCGGGAGCGCCGCGGCGTACGGGCTGGGCGCGGGCGTGCTGCTGCTGGGCGGCGGGGGCGTGCTGTTCGCGCTGCGCCGCCGGGCGGTGGCCGCGCGGCGCGGCTGAGGGCACGGGCGTACCGCCCGGCTCGTACGCCCGCGAGGGGCGCCCGGCGCGGGCCGGCCGCCCCGCGCCGCGCGCATGCGCCGGCATGCGCGGCATGCGCCGGTACGCGCCGATTCGCGCGGGGTTACGGCTTCGCCGCGCCCCGCACGGGGATGCTCGTCACGAACGGCTTGGCCGGACCGGGGTCGGTGAAGAAGTCGTTCCCCTTGTCGTCGACCACAACGAACGCCGGGAAGTCCGCAACCTCGATCTTCCAGACCGCCTCCATGCCCAGCTCCTCGTACTCCAGGACCTCGACCTTCTTGATGCAGTCCTGCGCCAGCCGCGCCGCGGGGCCGCCGATCGAGCCCAGGTAGAAGCCGCCGTGCGCCGCGCAGGCGTCGGTGACCTGCCGGGAGCGGTTGCCCTTGGCCAGCATCACCAGCGAGCCGCCCGCCGCCTGGAACTGCTCGACGTACGCGTCCATCCGCCCCGCCGTCGTCGGCCCGAAGGAGCCGGAGGCGTAGCCCTCGGGGGTCTTGGCCGGGCCGGCGTAGTACACGGGGTGGTCCTTCAGGTACTGCGGCATCTCCTCGCCCGCGTCCAGGCGCTCCTTGATCTTCGCGTGCGCGATGTCGCGCGCCACGACGAGCGGGCCCGTCAGTGACAGCCGGGTCTTGACCGGATACTTCGTCAGCTCCGCCCGCACCTCGGCCATCGGCCGGGCGAGGTCGATCCGTACCGCCTCGTCCATGGAGCCACCGGACCCCGTGGCGCCCGCGGTCAGCTCCGCCGCGGTGGTGTCCGGCAGGAAGCGCGCCGGGTCGTGCTCCAGTTGCTCCAGGAAGACGCCCTCGGCCGTGATCTTCGCCAGCGCCTGCCGGTCCGCGGAGCAGGACACCGCGATGGCCACCGGGCAGGACGCGCCGTGCCGCGGCAGCCGGACGACGCGCACGTCGTGGCAGAAGTACTTGCCGCCGAACTGCGCGCCGATGCCGAGCGTCTGGGTCAGCTCGAAGACCTTCGCCTCCAGTCCGGTGTCGCGGAAACCGTGGCCGGCCGGCGAACCCTCGGTGGGCAGCGAGTCGAGATAGTGCGCGGAGGCGTACTTCGCGGTCTTGAGCGCGTACTCGGCGGAGGTGCCGCCGACGACGATCGCCAGGTGGTACGGCGGGCAGGCGGCCGTACCCAGGGAGCGGATCTTCTCCTCCAGGAAGCGGAGCATCGACGCCTCGTTGAGTACGGCCTTCGTCTCCTGGTAGAGGAACGACTTGTTGGCGCTGCCGCCGCCCTTGGCCATGAAGAGGAACTTGTACGCGTCCCCGTCGGTGGCGTAGAGCTCCACCTGCGCCGGCAGGTTGGTGCCGGTGTTCTTCTCCTCCCACATGGTCAGCGGCGCCATCTGGGAGTAGCGCAGGTTGAGCTTGGTGTACGCGTCGTACACCCCGCCCGACAGCGCCTCCTCGTCCCGTCCCGCGGTCAGTACGTGCTGCCCGCGTTTGCCCATGACGATCGCCGTGCCCGTGTCCTGGCACATCGGCAGGACGCCCGCCGCCGAGATGTTCGCGTTCTTCAGCAGGTCGAGCGCGACGAACTTGTCGTTGGGCGACGCCTCGGGGTCGTCGCAGATGGCGCGCAGTTGGGCGAGGTGGGCGGGGCGCAGGTAGTGCGAGATGTCGTGCATCGCCTCGGCGGCGAGCAGCCGCAGCGCCTCCGGCGCGACCTCCAGGAACGTACGCCCGCCGGCCTCGACCGTGCGCACGCCCTCCTTTGTCAGCAGCCGGTACGTCGTGGTGTCCGCGCCGAGCGGCAGGAGGTCGGTGTACGGGAACGCGGGGCTGGCGGGGCGGGCGGTGGCTGTCATCGCGTTCCTTCTCGGTCGGCCGGCGGCGGCTGTGCGCCTCCCAGGTTAGGACGCCAGTAGAGGGGCCTCGTGGTGGGGCCTAGTCACGATGTATCGCGTTTGGTTACGCTGGTCCCGTGGACGAGACCCCGCGCGACAGCGCCCCCGTGCCCGCCGCCCCGCCGTCGCTGTCGAAGAAGCCGGTCGCGGAGGGAGAGCTGCGCGCCTCCGACGCCGACCGCGACCGGGTGGCCGACATCCTCCGCGAGGCGCTCGCCGAGGGGCGGCTGGACCCGGAGGAGCACGCCGAGCGGATCGACGGCGTCTACAACGCCAAGACCGTGGGCGAACTGGAGCCGCTCGTCCGCGACCTGCCCGTCGGCCGGCGCGCGGCCGGACCCGCGGCGGCGCCGCCCCCGCCGCCGTACCCGGAGCCGCAGTCGCAGACCCTCGTCGCGATCTTCAGCGGCTCGGCGCGCAAGGGGCGCTGGAGCGTGGGGCGCAGGACGTCGGCGTTCGCGCTCTTCGGCGGCGTCGACATCGACCTGACCGAGGCGGTCTTCCACCAGCAGGAGATCCTCATCAACGCGACCGCCGTCTTCGGCGGCGTCGACATCAAGGTCCCGGAGAACGTCTCGCTGCGCGGCTCCGGCACGGCCATATTCGGGGGCTTCGACGTGCACGCGCAGGAGGCGGACGACCCGCGTGCGCCGGTGGTGGTCGTCACCGGCTTCGCTCTCTTCGGAGGGGTGGACGCGAAGGGCAAGAAGGGCAAGTTTCTGAAGAACCTGACCGACCGGATGCGCAAACACGGCCTCGGACACTGACCCTGTTCCACCCCTCCCAACTGCCCCCGCAGACACCCGAGGAGCACCTCCATCCCGGGTGGCCACCGGGCGCATAAGCGCGCGCACAGCGGGTAGAGCACGTGCATCGTCTCCTCCGTACGGCTGCAGGTGCGAACGGTCGTACGCCTTACGAGACAGCTTTGTCCCTGATCCGCCAACGCCGTCGTCAGGAGTGGACCGTGCTGCAGTCCCACCAGCAGTCCCTGCAGGAAGCCCGGGTGCCGATCCAGCGCTCCGGACGGCGGGAAGAGGGGGATCCCTGGCACACGGAGGCCGTGTGCCGGCGGGACGAGGCCGCGCTGTTCTTTGCTCCGTCGAAGGAGCCGACCGCCGACCGCCTGTCGCGCGAGGCCGCCGCGAAGCGCGTCTGCGCGCGCTGTCCCGTGATGGTCGAGTGCCGGGAGCACGCGCTGCTGCTGCCCGAGCCGTACGGCGTGTGGGGCGGGCTCACGGCGGCGGAGCGGCGGGTCGTGCAGGCGCGGCGCAGGCGGCGCGAGACCGCGGAGAAGCTGACCGCCCCGCGGGGGATAGCGCAGGCGGGCTGAGGGCGGCCCGCGGGGGTCTGGACAAACGGTTCTGCCGGGGCGTCGTCCGTACGGCGCCCGCCCTCCCGCGCGCCGTACGCGCCCGCCTTTCGCGCCGCTGCCGGGCCCGCCGGGTTCCGGGCCCGTGCCGCTACTGGGCCCGGTCGAAGTCGATCGAGCTGTACGCGCGCAGCTTCGACAGCCGGTGCTCCGACTCGATCTGCCGGATCGTGCCGCTCTTCGACCGCATCACCAGCGACTGCGTGAACGCCCGGTCGGCGCGGTAGCGCACGCCGCGCAGCAGTTCCCCGTCGGTGATCCCGGTGGCCACGAAGAACACGTTCTCGCCGCGGACCAGGTCGTCGATCAGCAGCGTGCGGTCCAGGTCGTGCCCGGCGTCCAGTGCCCGCCGCCGCTCGTCGTCGTCCCGCGGCCACAGCCGGCCCTGGAACGTGCCGCCCAGGCACTTCATCGCGCACGCCGCGATGACGGCCTCCGGGGTGCCGCCGACGCCCAGCAGCAGGTCGACGCCGGTGCCGTCGCGGGCGGTCATGATGGCGCCGGCGACGTCGCCGTCGGAGATGAACTTGATCCGCGCCCCGGCCTCGCGGACCTCCTGCACCAGCCCGTCGTGGCGCGGCCGGTCCAGCACGCAGACGGTGACGTCCTGCGCGGTGCCGCCCTTGGCCTTGGCGACGCGGCGGACGTTCGCGGCGACGGGGGCGTTGATGTCGACGTACTCGGCGGCCTCGGGGCCGGTGGCGAGCTTGTCCATGTAGAAGACCGCGGACGGGTCGAACATGCACCCCCGCTCGGCGACGGCCAGCACGGAGACGGCGTTGCCCATGCCCTTGGCCGTGAGCGTGGTGCCGTCGACCGGATCGACGGCCACGTCGCACTCGGGTCCGGTGCCGTCGCCGACGTGCTCGCCGTTGAAGAGCATCGGGGCGTGGTCCTTCTCGCCCTCGCCGATCACGACGACGCCGTTCATCGAGACCGTGCTGACCAGGGTGCGCATGGCGCGTACCGCGGCGCCGTCGGCGCCGTTCTTGTCGCCGCGGCCGACCCAGCGGCCGGAGGCCATCGCGCCGGCCTCGGTGACCCGGACCAGCTCCAGGGCGAGGTTGCGGTCGGGGGCCTCGGGGGCCACCTCCAGTTGCTCGGGCAGATGGTGGTTCGTCTCGGGAGACTGCGGCATCCGTGAGGACCTTTCCGCTCGGTCGACGGCCGGAGAGGGCGGGAGGGGCCGTCCGAGCTTATCGGTTGACCGCCATTATGAGCAGACCGCCCCTCGGATGAGCGGGTCGATTCCTCCGCCGTCCGCCGGGCGCCCGCCCCCCGGGGACGGGCTGGTCGCGCGATGAGGGACCATGGAGGGGTGGCAGACAGGAACAGTATGCGGACTGTGCGCAATCTGGTGGGCGCACTGACGGTCACCTGCGGGGTGTCGCTGATCGTCTACTGGGGCGTCCTGCCCCGGGAGGGCGACGGCAACGAGCTGGAGGCCGTCTCCTACAGCCAGGAACTGGGCCAGGCCCGCCGCGCCGCGCCGTTCCCGGTCGTCGCGCCGGTGGGGCTGCCGGACGACTGGCGGGCCAACTCCGTGACGTACCGCGCGACCGGCGACCACGGCACGACGTGGCACCTGGGCTTCGTCACGTCCGACGACGAGTACGTGGCGGTGGAGCAGGGGAGCGAGAAACCCGACCGCTTCATCCGCAGCGTCACCCAGCACGCGCGGCCGACAGGCGACAACCGGCCGGTGGCGGGCGAGGAGTGGGCGCACTACCAGGGCAAGTCGTACGACGCGCTGGTGCTCAAGGGCGAGGACGTGACGACCGTGGTCACCGGCACGGCGAGCCTGGAGCAGATGGAGCAGATGGCGGCGGCGCTGAAGGAGAAGTGAGCGGACGGCGCGGGCCCGGAGTCCGTACGGAAGGGACCCGAGAGCGGGCCCCGGTCCGTGCGCAGGAGCAGTGAGCGCGCCGCGTGGTGCCCGCAGGGCCGAAGGGCCGGCGGGCGCGCTCAGCCCGTACGGTCCGGGGCGACCGACGCGGCCCCGTCCTCTTCGTCCCCGTTCTCCCTGACCTCGACGTCCTCGTCCTCGGCGTCCCCGTCCCCCTCCTCCGACTCCGCCAGTGCCGCGTCGAGCCGCTCGCGGGCGCCGTCGAGCCACTGCCGGCAGATCCGCGCCAGCTCCTCCCCGCGCTCCCACAGCGCCAGGGACTCCTCCAGGGTCGAACCGCCGGACTCCAGCCGGCGCACGACCTCCATCAGCTCGTCCCGCGCCTGCTCGTAGCCGAGAGTCCCCCGGTCCTTCGTCTCTGCCATGGCCCCCACCTTAGGACCCGCCTACGACACCGGGCCGACCGTGACACCGAACTCCCCGTCGGCGACGCGGGCGCGCAGCTCCTCGCCCTCGCTCACCTCGTCCACCGCGCGCACCGCCGCGCCGTCCTGCCGCTGCAGCACCGCGTAACCGCGCTTCAGCGTGGAGGCGGGGGAGAGGGCGACGACCCGGGCGAGGGTGTGCTCCAGCTCGGAGTCCGCGCGGTCCAGCAGATGCGCCAGCGTGCGCCGGGCGCGGGTGAGCACCGCGTCCACGACCTCCGCGCGCTCGTCCACGATCGCGTACGGCTCGGCCATCGCCGGCCGGCTCAGCCACGCCGCGAGCCCGCGCTCCTCGCGGTCCAGCACCCCCGTCAGCACGCGCAGCGCGCGCTGCCGGAGCTGCTCTATCCGCACGTGCTCCTCGCCGACGTCCGGCACGGCGTCCTTGGCGGCGTGCGTGGGCGTGCGGGAACGGAGATCCGCCACGTAGTCCAGCAGGGGGTTGTCCGGCTCGTGGCCGATGGCGGAGACCACCGGCGTACGGCACGCGGCCACGGCCCGTACGAGCTGCTCGTCCGAGAACGGCAGCAGGTCCTCCACGCTGCCGCCGCCCCGCGCGACGATGATGACGTCCACCTCCGGCAGACCGTCCAACTCCTGCACCGCCTTGACGATCTGCGGCACCGCGTGCACTCCCTGCACCGCCACCGGCCGCACCTCGAACCGCACCGCGGGCCACCGGTGCCGCGCCGTCTCCAGCACGTCCCGCTCCGCCGCCGACGCCCGCCCCGTCACCAGCCCGATGCGGCGCGGCAGGAACGGCAGCGGCTTCTTGCGCTCCGGCGCGAACAGCCCCTCGGCGGCCAGCGTCTTCTTCAACCGCTCCAGGCGCACGAGCAGTTCGCCGACGCCGACCGGGCGGATCTCGGCGGCGCGCAGCGAGAGCTGGCCGCTCGGCGCGTACCAGACCGGCTTGGCGAAGACGACGACGCGCGCGCCTTCCTGTATGACGTCCGCCACCTTGTCGAACACGTCGCGGAAGCACGTGACCGTCAGGGAGACCTCCTGCGCCGGGTCGCGCAGCGTCATGAAGACCACGCCGGCGCCCGGCCGCCGCGACAACTGGGTGATCTGCCCCTCCACCCACAGCGCGCCGAGCCGGTCGATCCAGCCGCCGATCTTCCGCGAGACCACCCCGACGGGCATGGGTGTCTCGGCCGTGTTCACCGCCATGACCCGAGCCTAACGGCGGGGTACGACACCCCGGCGGCTCCGGCGGCCGGGTCGCGGGCAGCCGCGCCCTCGAACCGCGCACGGGCTGTTCCGTACCATGGCCGCATGACTGCTTCGAGCACTCCGCAGCCCGCCCGCCGCGTCCTTCTCGCCGCTCCCCGGGGCTACTGCGCCGGCGTGGACCGGGCGGTGATCGCGGTGGAGCAGGCGCTTGAGCAGTACGGCGCACCGGTGTACGTACGGCACGAGATCGTGCACAACAAGTACGTCGTCAAGATGCTGGAGCGCAAGGGCGCGGTCTTCGTCGAGGAGACGGCCGAGGTGCCGCCCGGCAACATCGTGATCTTCTCCGCGCACGGCGTCGCCCCCACCGTCCACGAGGAGGCGAAGCAGGGCCGCCTCGCCACGATCGACGCGACGTGCCCCCTGGTGACGAAGGTGCACAAGGAGGCCGTCCGGTTCGCCAAGGACGACTTCGACATCCTGCTCATCGGCCACGAGGGCCACGAGGAGGTCATCGGCACCTCGGGCGAGGCGCCGGAGCACGTCCAGCTCGTCGACGGCCCGGAGGGCGCCGACCGGATCGAGGTGCGCGACCCGGACAAGGTCGTCTGGCTGTCGCAGACCACGCTGTCGGTGGACGAGACGATGGAGACCGTCGACCGGCTCAAGGGCCGCTTCCCGAACCTGCTGGACCCGCCGAGCGACGACATCTGCTACGCGACGCAGAACCGGCAGGTCGCGGTCAAGCAGGTGGGCGCGGAGTCCGACCTCGTGCTCGTCGTCGGCTCGCAGAACTCGTCGAACTCGAAGCGGCTGGTCGAGGCCGCCCTCGACGCGGGCGCCAAGGCGTCGTATCTGATCGACGGTGCCGAGGAGATCGACGAGGCGTGGCTCGACGGCGTGACCACGGTGGGCGTGACGTCCGGGGCGTCGGTGCCGGAGGTACTCGTCGACGGCCTGCTGGAGTGGCTCGCCGAGCGGGGCTACGCGGACGTGGACGTGGTGCAGCCGGTGGACGAGCGGATCACCTTCTCCCTGCCGAAGGAGCTCCGCCGCGACCTGCGCGCCGAGGCGGCTGCGCTGGGCGGCGGCGCGGCGGACTGACGGGAACGGGCTGGTCGGGCCCGGCCCGCCGGGACCGCGCGGGCGCCCCGGCGGACGACCGGGCCGGGGGCCCACCGGACGTCCCGCCGGAGGTCCCGCCAGGACTGCGCCGTACGGCGAGCAGGGCGAAGTGCCGCAGCAGGGCGAGGGCGCCGGCCAGCAGCGTGCCCCCGTAGAGCCACGGCGCCTCCAGGGCCAGGGTCGTACCGGCGGCCATCACGTGCGAGGTGAGCGCGCCGGAGCCCTCGCCGAGGGCCAGGGTCCCGGCGGCGAAGGCGATGGGCATGGCGATCGGCGCGGCGATGACGTCCGCGGGCCGGATCCACAGCGCGCAGCACACCGAGAGCCCCAGGAACACCACCCCGAAGAACACCGGCGCGGTCCCCAGCACCACCTGCACGAACGCCCCCGTACCCAGCATCACCACCCCGGCCAGCAACCCCCCGCCGGCCGCCGTCAGCCGCGGCCCCGCGGGCCGCAGCAGCGCCCGCAACACCGGCGGCACGGGCCGCCGCACCGCGGCCCGGTACACCACGGCACTCTCCTCCGGCCCGCCACCCGCGACGGGGTCGGGCTCGCGGGCCGGTCGCGGGACGTGAGCCCGCCGTCGCTCTCCGTCATGATCCGTGTTCGTACGGTGATGCTGCATCGCACCACGGTAGGCCCAACGGCAGGTGAAACCCGGTGAGGGGCACAGAATGCGCTCATTCGGAGTGCCGGAGTCCCACAGGAAGCACACACACCGGGCGCGCAGAGCCCCCCGTAGAATCGTCCACGGGTCCCGCCGCGCGCGCCGCGACCCCGTCCCCGTACCTCGTACCGGAAGTCGTTCACGTGTCGCTCACGATCGGAATCGTCGGCCTGCCGAACGTCGGCAAGTCGACCCTCTTCAACGCCCTGACCAAGAACGAGGTGCTGGCGGCCAACTACCCGTTCGCCACCATCGAGCCCAACGTCGGCGTCGTCGGCGTCCCCGACCCCCGCCTGGCCACCCTGGCGGGCATCTTCGACTCCCAGCGCATCCTCCCGGCGACGGTCGACTTCGTCGACATCGCCGGCATCGTGCGCGGCGCGAGCGAGGGCGAGGGCCTGGGCAACAAGTTCCTGGCCAACATCCGCGAGTCCGACGCGATCTGCCAGGTCATCCGCGCCTTCCGGGACGAGAACGTGGTCCACGTGGACGGCAAGGTCTCCCCCAAGGACGACATCGAGACCATCAACACCGAGCTGATCCTCGCCGACCTCCAGACCATCGAGAAGGTCCTCCCGCGGCTCCAGAAGGAATCCCGCATCAAGAAGGACCTGGCCCCCAAGATCACCGCCATCGAGGAGGCCAAGGCCATCCTCGACGCCGGCCAGACCCTCTTCTCCGCCGGCATCGCCCAGGGCACCGACCGCGCCGAACCCCTCCACGACCTGCACCTGCTGACGGCGAAGCCCTTCCTCTACGTCTTCAACGTCGACGAGGACGAACTGACCGACGAGCCCTTCAAGGACGAACAGCGCGCCCTGGTCGCCCCGGCCGAGGCCATCTTCCTCAACGCCAAGCTCGAATCCGAACTCGCGGAACTCGACGAGGCGGACGCCCTGGAACTCCTCCAGTCCGTGGGCCAGCAGGAACCGGGCCTGGTCACCCTGGCCCGCGTCGGCTTCGACACCCTCGGCCTCCAGACCTACCTGACCGCGGGCCCGAAGGAGTCCCGCGCCTGGACCATCAAGAAGGGCGCCACGGCCCCGGAGGCGGCGGGCGTCATCCACACGGACTTCCAGAAGGGCTTCATCAAGGCGGAGGTCATCTCCTTCGACGACCTGGTCACCACAGGCTCGGTCCCGGACGCCCGCGCGGCGGGCAAGGCCCGCATGGAGGGCAAGGACTACGTGATGCGCGACGGCGACGTGGTGGAGTTCCGCTTCAACGTATAGCCCGCGCAATACCGTGGCTCCGGAGAACTAGCAAACCACCAGGTCAGCCGAGGGCGACCCGAATCCGGGCCGCCCCCGTTCGCGCACCGTGGCTGGATTTTGGCTGTATGGTCTGACGACTCGTCACCTGTTGTCATCGTTCGTTCTCCGCACGTTGGCTGGATATCGGCTGGAGAGCGCCGAACGGCGGGGCAACGCAGGGGTGCGGGCGGACGGCGTTTACGCTTGCAGCCGCCCGGTGCATCGGGCATTGCCCCCTGGGGTCCGGCGTATGTGAACGACGACATCGCCGCCCCTGCGGGCCGCCTAGGGACGGGGGCCGGCTGGCCATCCCGTTTCCTCTGAATCGGCGGGCACGGCCGGGCGACGACGAACTCGGCGGACCGCTCCCGAAACGCGGCACCGTGTGGCTGGCGAAGCTGTCATCCAGTCGGTCGTCCGATGACTTCCGGCCAGAATGCGGCTGCCGATAAGGGCGACTGTTGAAAGCGCCGGTAACTCTGCGCACAATCTTCCTTACGCAGTAGGTTCGATCCGGCGCGTGGCGCTGGTCGTGTGTGCAGGGTCGAGCGAGGGGGCACACTTTGCGTTCCGGAGAGGAATTCGCCGACCGCTACGTCCTCAAGGAGGTCATCGGCGCGGGGCGCGGCGGCGATGTGTGGCTGGCACACGACACAGTGGTGGGTCAGGACGTCGCGCTGAAGCCGGAGCGGACGGACGGTGAGGGCGAGACAGCGGTGCGTCGGCTGTTGGGCGAGCCGCGGGCCATGGCCAAGTTCCGCGACCATCCTCACGTCGTGACCCTGTACGACGTCGTCACCGTGGCGCCGGAGCGCGACGACGGCGACGCGGACACGTACTGGTTCGTCATGGAGTACGTGCCCGGCGGCGGCCTGGACGGGCAACCACCGGTCTCCCCCGAACAGGCGGCCCGCATCGGGGCCCAACTCGCCGACGCGCTGGTCGCCCTGCACGAGGAAGGCGTCGTTCACTGCGACGTCAAGCCCGCGAACATCGGCCTCACGCGGCGTGGTGACGCGAAGTTGCTGGACTTCGGAGCGGCCTACCGGGTCGGTGGCAGCGAGACCATCACGTTCAACGGCCCCTTCAGCTACACACCGGACTACGCAGCTCCTGAACTGGCCCGAGGCAGTGTCCCCCGGCCGGTATCGGACGTGTTCTGCCTGGGGGCCACCCTCTACGCCCTGGTCACCGGTACGCCGCCGCGTGGCAGCGAGCCAGGGGAGAGGGAGGGCAACGGCCGCCAGGAGGACGCGGACTCCTGGGAGAACACCCGGAGTCTGAGGCACTTACAGGCCGAGCAGGGGTTCGTCGAGTTGGACGCCGCCGCCGTGGGGCCGCTGTACCCCGCGCTCGCCGCCATGCTCCGACGCAACCCTCGGCAGCGCCCCGATGCCACGGAGGCCAAGCAACTGCTGGAGGACGTCGCCGCAGCCGGCCCTCGAGCCTCAAAGGACACGGCTACCGCGCTCGGGGACGCTGCCGCCGCCGACACCCTCACAAAGCGCCGACGCCGGCCACTGCTCGCAGCCGCGCTCGGTGTCGGTGCTGTGATGGCTCTGGCACTCGTCTTCATCCTCGGCGGCGACGGCGAGGACGGAAAGCCCGCGTCCGAGGACGGCCAGAGCGGGCGGCTGGGGGCGCAGGCCCTGATCGGCAGCCCGCACACGGCGGACGTGTGTGCCCTCGCCGATACCGCCGTTCTCGACCAGTTCGCCGGCGAGGACGTCCGCAAGGATGTGGACTACGGGAACTTCGATCGCTGCGACGTGCTCGTAGGCGTCGACGATGAGATCCGGATTGACGTATCGATCCGCCTCCTTCAGGGCACGCCGCCCCAGGAGGCCAAACCCTTCCGCACGATCGGGAGGATCAACATCGTCGAAGACGAGGCGGAGAACGATGAGTGCAGCCGGCTGCTGACCACCGGCGGCAGCACCGAGGAAACGGTGGTCCAGGTCCGCGTCAACATGGGCGAAGGCTCAGTGAACGGCGGCAACGCCACCCTGTGTACGGTCGCCGAAAGAGCCGCTGCGAGCGCGGCGGAGGTCCTCGACGCCGGTCCGATCCCCCGCCGTGCATCGGCCTACCCGCAAACCTCGCTGGCCTGGGGTAATGCCTGCAAACTCCTCGACGCCACAGCGCTGTCCGTCGTTCCCGGCCTCAGGGCCGACGTGCCGGACGCCGCAATCGCGAACTGGGGCTGCGAGTGGTCCAGCACCATCGACGATCTCGATCTAGACGTGAGCTTCTTCCGGGACCAGCCCAGCTCCGCTCAGGACGGCACGGTCCTCACACTCAGTGGGTATCGCACGGTCGTCAAGACGAACGACGAAGGCGACACCTGTAGCGCGCTCGTCGAGCACCACAGGTACAAGGGCCAGGATGCCGTGACCGCCGCCGAGATGGTACGCCTCGACGTCCACGGCGAGCGTCCCACCGAGGATCTCTGCGGGATGGCGAAGGACCTCGCGGCATCCGCCGCCGCCCGACTCCGCGCGCAATGACGGCAGCCGGCACACGTGCCGTACCCCTGCCCGGCCAGTCGCTCCGTCGTCCACGATGACACGAGGCTCGTGGACTCTGCCTACCCTTGAAGATTCAGAGGTTCGTTCATATGCACAATGTGTTGCTCTGCTGCATCCCCCTTGTGGCGCAGTAAGTGCCACCATCAGGATGACGTGACCGTGGCGGCGTATTCCCCCCGCTCCGCCGGGGAGCAGTGCGGGGGAGGAAGGGGCCCTTTAGTAGCTGATCTTTCCCTGCATTGTGTAGCCGTTCTCGAAGACGCGTACCTGCCCCTCTTGCCGCGGAGGCTTGGGGACGAAGCAGTTCACGTTCAGCGTCCCGCTGGCGTGCGCGAACCGTCCGGTTCCGCCGGTGATCGTGCCGACGGCCCTTGGCGTTGATACGGGGCCGGTCACCGTGAAGGTTCCCGTCAACTGGTCGCCGTTGGCGGCGGTGAATGTCACGGTGCCGCTGCCGTCGATGGTTCCGTCCGCAGAGAGGGTGGCGACGCCCTGCAGGTCGATTGTGTGCTTCCCGAGATGGCTGGCGAATCCCGACTGGTCGCCGGTCAAGGCGCCGGTCGCTGTATTGATGCTGATCGTTCCTGAGCCGCCGCCCCGGATGTGTACGGTTTTGCCGCAGGCATTCGCGGGCGCCGAGGCTAGGAGGAGAGTGGCGAGCGCGAGCAGGGCGGCAAGCGCGATCGCCTTGATCTTCGTCATGAGCGGTTTCCTTTCGTCGCGCGCTCGATTCCCTTTGCATGGACTTCCTGGTCGCGCGATCCATCACCGCTCTACTGAATCTGCCACGGCCTGAGACAGGTCGATTACCACCATTGGTCAAAATGCATCTCTCTGTACGAGGGGATTCCCCCGGATGCACGCAGTCGTGGTGGTTCCGCGTTTGGTTTTTCTCGGGCGCCGCGGATGTTGCCGTGTCTGGTCGGCCGTGGATCACCTGATCGTGCGTCGACCCGACACTGCAGCGTCTTGCCCGGCACGTGGCGATACTGGCCTGGATATCGCTGAACCGGGGCGCTGCGCACGTACTGCCCGCTGCCCCGCCGCCTGGAGGCGAGCGGCGCCGAACCGGTGCCCATCGGGGCGCTGCTCGGCGGCACGTCAGTTCTTCGCCCGTGAGGGTTCGCTACTCGGAGCCGCGGGCCTCCCGGAGTAGCTCCCATCCGGCCTCGGCGGCTTCCCCGGCCACGGCACGCGGGTCGCCCTCGCCGGCCAGCACCTGGTACTCGGTATGCCCGAGGAGCTGCCACGCTGCACGCATCTCCGGCCACGACGGCATCACCTGGCCGTCGTCACATTGAGCGATGTACGGACGCAGCACCGCGTCCCGGGCGGCGACGGTGCCCATCGCCTCCTCCTGTACGGGTACGAGCTGCTGAAGCTTGTTGAGGTCTTCACCCGCGTCCGGCTGGGACAGATAGGAGGTCACCAGGTCGCGTGCCGCGGGAACGTTCGGTGCGTCCCGGTAGATGTAGAAGCCGTACACCGAGACCATCGACACTGCTTGCCTGTCACCCAGCGGAGGTACGGCGGCGACGCTCACGTCCATGCGCCGGTCCTTGATCGAGGCGAGGGCCCGTGACGAGCAGACCAGAAACGGGGCGCGGCCCTCCAGGAAGAGCGGTAATGCTTCCGCGCGGCCGATGTCCGGGTTCAGCGCGCCGCTCCCGCCCGGGCCGGTGCCAAGCTCGCTCAGCCGGACGAACGCGTTCACGAAGTTCTCGCGCCACGCTGAGATGTCCTCGAACCTGTCGGCGCCGCCCGCTTCGGGGGGAGTCCCGCGCAGGCCGAAGAACGTCCCGCCGCAACTGGAGAACAGTGGCCACATGTGGTATGGGTCGCCGGCATTGCCCGCTGGATCAGGGGAGCCGACCTGGAGCGCGACTCCTGCGCCGTCCTCGATTCCCTTGGCTTCGACGGCCGCGTCACCGGCGCGGACGGTCTCGTCGAACGTCGTCGGCATCGGACCGCTGCCCGCAAGCGCGTTGTTGCGGATCAGAGCCACGCTGTCGAAGACGTACGGTATCGCGTAGAGCTGTTCCTGGCTGGTGAGCGCTTCCACAGCGACGGGGGAGATCCGAGCCAGCCCCGCGGGGCTGAAGGGCGGCTCAAGTACCGAGCCTTCCTGTACGACGCGCCCGATCCAGTCATGCGGCCCGGCCACCACATCCGGAACGTGGTAGCCGCGTGGTGGGCGGCCGGTCGCGACGAGTCTGGTGAGCGCTTCTTCCAGCGCCTCGGTGCGGTCGAACGACTCCACCCTGACGGAGACCGCGTACGTTCTGCGGAAAGGACTGGAAGACCCGAAGTACCTCGCCAGAGTGCGAGCCCGGGTCCGCTCCGCCCAGACCACCAGCGACCGCACCCGGTCGAGCCGCTCTTCGTTGAGGGACCAGTAGCCTTTGCCGTCCCGGAAGGTGATCTGTACGTCGTGCGGTGTGCCGTGGTGCCTGGTCGAGGCATCCGCGGGAGACGGACTGGCCCTCGCCGACCGGTGGACGTCGTCGCTCGGCCACAGATGCTCGCCGCCCGCCTTGAGGACGGCGATGTCCTTGCGGGCCGTACGGAGGCGTGCGCCACAGGTGACAGTGAGGACCAACTTCTGGAACGTGGCCGTGGATTCGTTGAGGACGAGGGCACCTGACGAGTCGGGGCCTGAATCGACCTGCCAGCCGATCTTGAGGCCTTTCGCCCGCACCGTCCGCTGGTTGGAACGGATGGCGCGCGTGAGAGCGACTGCTCCTGCGATCAAGGTACCGACGGCGACGATGGTGGAGGCAACGACTTCGACGTTACTCAGTAACGGCAACACCGCCGCGTAGTCAAGTGACCGCATTGCCGCACCATACCCAGGCACCTGCGTCTTCGCGAGAAGTTCGAGGTCGGAGGCTGACTTTGGCGTGCCGCGAGGTCCTCTTGGCCGAGGCGGCAGGACCTGCCTGACGGCGCGCGCTGCAGCCTGGTCGCCGTGACGGTGGTGCTGCGGTCCACGGCGACCGGGGCCGGCACGTGTCGGCCGCGAAGGGGATCGGTCGAAGCAGTCTGGTTGTCACAGGCGAGGCATCCGACTTGTCACATACGCTCATTCAACAGTCTTTCTGTCACTAAAAGCGAAGATTGAGGGCCTGTGGCTCGTTATGGCCGTTCTAATGGGTCACAGCCGCTACATGTGTGGGGTGGGGAAGGGCGATCGATGCCGCTGACATCGTGGTCGTCCGGTCGCACCAGTGCCGCTGGCAGGAGGTTTTCGTGTGTCCCCACACGGTTGAGTAGAGGCCCTCCTCATTGGCCAAGGCCCGGAATCGTCGGGTCGCAGCAGACGGGTGATGGAAATGCGAGACGAGGCCGCCAAGCGGGTCGAGCTGGTCTTCTCCCTCTTCGACGCCAACAGCAACGGAGTCATCGACTCCGACGACTTCGACCTGATGACGGGCCGTGTTCTGGAGGCGGCGGCCCGTTCGGACGACGGCGCCAAGTCCGCCATCCGGGCCGCGTTCCGCCGCTACTGGACGACGCTGGCCACTGAACTGGACGCCAACGGCGACGGTGTGATCACCGTGGACGAGTTCCGTCCGTTCGTGCTCGACCCCGAGCGTTTCGGTCCCACGATCGCCGAGTTCGCCCAGGCCCTCTCCGCACTCGGTGACCCCGACGGGGACGGCCTGATCGAGCGCCCCCTCTTCGTCTCGCTGATGAGGGCGATCGGCTTCGAGGAGCCGAACATCCACGCCCTCTTCGACGCCTTCGGTCCCGACGCCGAGGACCGCATCACCCCGGCTACGTGGGACGCCGGCATCAAGGACTACTACGCGCCGGACATGGCCGGAATCCCGGGCGAC
The DNA here is from genome assembly GCF_027497195.1 of Streptomyces sp. WMMC500. Taxonomy (NCBI): domain Bacteria; kingdom Bacillati; phylum Actinomycetota; class Actinomycetes; order Kitasatosporales; family Streptomycetaceae; genus Streptomyces; species Streptomyces sp. WMMC500. Next base: position 3,192,891 of record NZ_CP114905.1, on the reverse strand, counting down.
CGGCTGGTGACCGGCCGGGCCGCCTGACATGGTCCGTCAGCGGTTTCCCGGCCGTGGGCGGCACGGCTACGACGTCACCGAACTGCCGGCTCCGTCGGGACGCGCCCCACCGAGCGGAGCCTGCGGCCGGGTCCCCGCCCTCAGCCCTCGTGCGGATGTCGTCGTGAGCGTTGCGGGCGTTACGGCGAGGGCTTGTGCGCGAACACCCACCGGTTTCCCTCCAGCGCATCGTTGGGCTCGGGAAGGGGGCCGCGTCCGTGCCGGCGGCTGTAGTCGAAGGGTGTGTGCGTTGAGGTGGACCAGCCCCTGACCGTCAGGTCGCCCGCCGAGTCGGGTCGTGGCCCCTTGTCGAAGAGGTGGAGCAGGTCGATGCCGATCTGTTCTCGCGTCGCCGTGTAGATGGGGCTGTCGCGGTACGCCTGTAGGTCCTTCTCCAGCTTTGCCTCGAAGGCCAGCGCGCTGCCTGCGGCGGTCAGCCTGTCCACTGTGTCGATGAGGTACGTCTCGGCGGGGCCAGGCAGGTAGAAGAGGAGTCCTTCGGCCAGCCAGACGCTCGGTGCGGCCGGGTCGAAGCCGGCGGTGGTCAGCGCGCCGGCCCAGCCCTCGCACAAGTCGACCGGTACGGGGACGCGCTTCACCTTCGGGGCAGCCGACAGGTCCGTGAGCACTCGGTGCTTGAAGGCCAGCACGCCCGCCCTGTCGATCTCGAAGATGACGCAGCCGGACGGCAGATCCAGCCGGAAGGCGCGGGTGTCCAGCCCCGCTCCCAGCAGGACCACTTGGGGGGCGTTCGCACCGACCGACCGGAGGAGGAAGTCGTCAAGCACCCTCGTCCGCAGGCCGAAGTAGCGGGCGAACCGCCCCCACAGCGGGTTGTCGTCCCCGTCCGGAACCTGCTCGATGCGCACCGGCCAGTCCGCGCAGGCAGGGGCCGCGCGCACGAAGTGTTCCGCGAAGGTGTCCTGGGCCAGGCTGTCGTGGCGGTGGGTCTCGATGGCCCGTGCCGCGGCGACCAGGAGAGCGGTAAGGCCCACACCTCCGTGCACGCCTTCCACGTCTGTGTGCTGGGGCGTTGTGCCTGCCATGCTTCCTCCGTCGGCGGAAGTGGGGATGCGGGGTGCTCACTTGTCGGATGGGGTGCGTGCAGTGCGCGTGCCTCGCTCATCGGTTTGTTCTCTCCGGGAGCAGGACGGGTTTGACGACACGGCCCGCGTCGCAGTCGCGCTCGGCCTCGTTGATGCCGGCCAGCGGGTAGATACGGATCAGCTCGTCGAAAGGGAAGCGTCCTGCCTGCCACAGTCCGATGAGTCGGGGTATCAGTACTCCGGGTACAGCGTCCCCTTCGCAGATGTGACGAATGCTGCGGCCACGGTCGAGCGTGCCCGGTTCGAGCGCCATTGGTTTGTGGAGGCGTGCCACCAGGCCGAGGCTGCCGGTGGGACGCAGGGCCTGGAGCGCCTTGTTGATGAGCGTGGGTGAGGCCGTGGTGTCCAGCGCGTACTGGGCGCCGCCGTCGGTCAGTCGCCGGATCCGTTCGGGCAGGTCGGGTGAGGCGGCGGTCAGGGGGGTCGCGCCGAACCGCTCGGCCGAAGCGAGCCTCTCAGGACACCGGTCGACGGCCACGGTCAGCACACCTGCGGCGGTGGCCGCCATCACCGCGGTCAGGCCCACCGCTCCCGCGCCGAAGACCACGAGGGTGTCGCCGGGACCTGCGCCGAAGGTGTTCAGGACGGCTCCGGCGCCGGTGAGGCAACCGCAACCGAGGGGCCCGAGCAGTTGGAGCGGCAGTGCGGGGTCGACCCGTACGGCGTTACGAGCCGGAACGAGGGCGTACTGGGCGAACGAGGACTGCCCGAACCACCGGGGTGCCAGTGCTTTACCCGTCGCGTCGGTGAGCCGCGGCGGTTCCTCCTTGCGCCCCCCGAAGAGGTTGAGGGAAGCGAAGGAGTCGCAGTAGGCCGGGGCCGCGCCGCGGCAGGTCCGGCAGCGTCCGCAGGAGTCGAAGCTCAGCACGACGTGGTCACCGACGCCGATCGCGGCGTCCGGACCACTCCCCGTCCGCACCACGACCCCGGCGCCCTCATGGCCGAGGATGGCCGGCACGGGGCTCCGGCCGGCGGATCGCCGGACCGCGAGATCGGTCCGGCACATCCCGGTGCCCGCGATCTCGACCAGGATCTCGCCGACGGCGGGCTCTGTCCGCAGAACAACCTCCTCGACGGTGAACGGGTCCTCGTACGAGCGCAGTACGGCTGCCTGGAACCGCATCGTCACCCCTTCTGCGGGCGGTGGACGACGAACGGCCGGAGGTTGCCGTACAGCCCCCACGGCCCGCCCGCGACGCCGACCCCGCTGTCCTTGACACCTGCGAAGGGCTGGGCGAGGGACAGTTCGGCATGATGGTTGACCCAGGCTGTGCCGCATTCAAGCCGCTCGGCCACCGCCTCGGCCCGGTCGAGATCGGTGCCCCATACGGAGCCACCCAGTCCGAAGCCGGTGCTGTTGGCCGCATCCACGGCTTCGTCGAGGCTCCGGTACGGCAGTACCGGCAGAACCGGTCCGAACTGTTCCCCGGTCACCACCGGACTGCCGGGCGGCACGTCGGTGAGGATCGTGGGAGCGAAGAAGTACCCCGCGCCGTCCAGCCGGTGGCCGCCCGCCGCCGCCCGGGCACCGTCCCCCAGGGCCTGCTGTGTGACCTGCTCGATTCGGGCCAGATGCGGGGCGTTGTTGACAGGGCCCAGCCGGGTGTCCGCGTCGAGGCCGGCCCCGACGGCGACGGTCTTCGCGCGCTGGGCGAGGGCTTCGACGACCTCGGCGTGCAGCCGGGTCGGGGCGTAGACGCGTTTGACCGCCATGCAGACCTGCCCGCAGTTGCGAAACGCCGCCCAGAACAGCCGGTCCGCGATCCGGTCCACCTCGACGTCGTCCAGCAGGACGGCAGCGTCATTGCCCCCCAGCTCCAAGGTGACCCGGGCGAGCGAGGCCGCCGCCGCTTCGGCGACCGCCCGCCCGGTGGACACCGAACCGGTGAAGGTGACGTGGCGGATGCCCGGATGGGACGCGAGACGGGCACCGAGGGGTTCGCGGCCGGTGACGACGGTCAGGACGTCCTCGGGCAGGACGGTGGCGAGGACGGAACCGAGCAGCCGGGTGGCCAAAGGGGTGAACGGGGACGGTTTGAGGACCACGGTGTTGCCCGCCGCCAGCGCGGGCGCGAACTTCGCCGCCGCGAGCTGGAGGGGAAAGTTCCACGGCACGATCGCGGCGACGGGCCCGAGCGGTCGCCAGCGGATCTCGCTGCGCACCGGCCGGCCGTCGGCGATCCGCCGGGTTCTGGGGGCGAGGTCGGCGAAGTAGCGCAGGCGGGCCGCCGTACGGGCGACCTCCGCGTACGACTCGGCCAGGGGCTTGCCCTGTTCCCGGGTGAGCAACCGGGCGAGGTCGTCGCCGGCCCCCTCCACTGCGTCGGCCGCCGCGTGCAACGCAGCGGTGCGTGCGACGGGGTCGGCCCGCCACCCGTGCCAGGCCCGGTGGGCCCGCGCGACCACGGCATCCAACTCGTCCGGCTGCTGATCGGGAGCCTCGTCGAAGGCTTCCCCGGTGGCCGGGTCGACGACGGCGAAACGTACGGCCGGGTATCCGGGGACGCGCTCGGCCTCAGAGGTCGGCATGACGGCGGTCAGTGCACGGCGGAGACGCCGACGGTGCGCTCTGGGGCGTGCCGGTCCATCTCCGCCCGGAAGGCGGCCACCAGATGCGGTTTGATCCTTCCGGTAGTGCGGTCACCGCCCTCACAGACCGCTCCCCGCACGCCCACGATGTCCGTACCGATGCGGGTCAGCGGACCGAGGTCGGACTGCGTGACACTGCCCGCGAGGGCCGCGAGCCGACCGGAGGCGTGAGCCAGCCGGACGAACTCCGCACAGACGTCCGGTGGAACGTGGTCGAACAACCGCGTCCCGTCCTTGACGGCGGTGTCGAGCATGGTCGCGTCGGCGCCGGACCGGGCGGCGATGTCGGGCACGGCGAGCGGATTGACGCAGCCGATCCGGTGGGCGTCGGCGTAGCCCGAGGCAACGACGAGCGCGTCCGCGCGGTGATCCTTCACCGCCCGGACGACCGCGCGCATGACCTCGATGCCCTGATCAGGGGTCGTGCATCCATAGAGGCCGACCTTGATGTACGTGGCCCCCGAGACGACCGCGCCGAGCGCAGCCTGGGCCACCGTGCCGGGCTTGTACGGGACATCCCCCACGGTTGCGGACACCGGCTTGTCCGCCGGGACCGCGTCGCGGATCTCGCGGATGACCCAGGGGAAGTTCGCGCCGAGAGAGCCCTCATCAGGCTTCTTGACGTCGACGATGTCGAGGTACTGCGCCGCCTTCGCACAGTCGAGAGCCTCCTCGACACCGTCCGGGGAGATGAGAAGCAGCACCGTGACCTCCTTCGCCGCCGGCCCGCCCGGCCAAGGGACAGGGGACCGCGGATCACCTGGCTGATGTGGGTGCGCTCAATCATTTCCGTCACCCTGAGAAACCGGTAGAGCGCGCAGAGTGCCCTGGGTGCTCATGCCCACGTTCGATGCGCCGTGCATATCGGAGCAAACCGGCCAACAGTCGCCGATTCGCGCGAGCGGACGTGGCGGACGGGGAGTGGGCCCGTGACGGTGCCTCCGGCTCCGCCGCTGCCGGGTGGCGGCTCGTTCGCGTACGGTCATGGTCATGGCGATGACGCGCATCCGATCGTTACTCGTGCCGGCCGCTCTGCTCGCTGCCGCGCTGACCGCGTGCGGCGGCTCGGAGGACACCGCCGGCCGGGGCGAGAAGTCGTCCTCCCCGTCCGCCGACCCGTCCCCGAGCGCGACATCCCGGGAGGCCGTGTGCGTGCGGCTGATCACCTACTGGGCCCACGACCAGCTCAAACCCGGCGGTGGCAGCCAGTCGGACTACCAGCAGAAGGGCCTGTCCGACGGGCAGAACACGATCCTGCTCGACGTCGTCGAACTGGCGAAGAAGGAGCGGCGGGAGAACGGGGACGTCGCGAGCCGGGCGCTGGTCGAGCGCGAGGTGAAGAAGCGCTGCGCGGAGCGGTACGAGGGGGAGGGCACCGACGCCCCGTCCGCCGGCTGGCCCCAGTAGGCGCCGCGGCCACCACCCCGCCGACCGGCCCGTCAAGCGCCCCGGATCCGCACCCCGCTCCCCGCACCCGGCACCCCGCACCCCGTACTCCCGCCCCCGGCCCGGCGGCTCAGGCCGCCGCCGGGTCCCGGGCTCGCGAGCCCCGGGCCGCGGCCGTGCCCGCGTACAGCGAACCCAGCACGGCACCGGCCGCGAGCAGGAACGTCATCGTGTAGCTGACCTCCGCCAGCGCGCCGCCGATCAGCCCGGCCAGGCCGATGGCCACGTCGAAGAACGACGTCACGGCGCCCAGCGCGGCGCCGCGTTCGGACTCCGGCGCGGCGTCGATGGTGATGAGCGCGAGCGCGGGATAGAGCAGCGTGAAGCCGCCGCCGGCGATCAGCGCGCCCAGCGTGGCCAGCCACAGGTCGGAGGCGAAGGCGATCAGCACCATGCCCACCGCCTCCACCGACGCCGAGAACACCACCACCGGCAGCGCGCCGACCCGGTCGGGGATCCGGCCCGCCACCACCCGCACGGTCACGTACGCGACGCCGAACGCGCTGACGACGACGGACCCGTGGGCCACGCCGCGGTCCGTCATCGCCAGCGCCGCGAAGCCCGCCACCATGGCGTAGCCGAAGGAGCCGCAGGCCAGCGACAGCCCCGGCAGAACGGCCGAGCGCGGCAGCAGCTTGCGGGAGACCGGGGCGCCCCGCTCCACCCGGTCGGTGAGCCCGAGGATCACGCAGAACGCGACTGCCGGCAGGACGGCGACCGTCACCCACACCGCGCCGAACGACCCCGCCCGGTAGACCAGTTCGCCCAGCACGGGGCCGAGGGCGAAGCCGCTCCACATGGCCAGCCCGTAGAAGCCGACGATCTGCGCCCGCCGGTCCTGCGGGGCCAGTGACACCGTCCACAGCGATCCGGCCATGAAGAGCATCGCCTCGCCGAGGCCCAGCAGGACCCGCGCCGCGTACAGCCCGGGCAGGCCGAACGGCAGCGCGTACAGGCCGGCGGCGGCCACGATGAGCACCGCGCCGAACAGCATCACGCGGCGGCAGCCGGTGCGCTGGGCGAGCTGCCCCGCGTACGGGCGCACCAGCAGCGCCACCACGCCGGAGACGGTGAAGGTGATGCCCACCTCGAAGGCCGAGCCGTCCAGTTCGTCCGTGACCAGCTTGGGGATCACGGGGATCACCATGCCGACGGCGGTGAACGTGCAGAGCAGCGCGGCGACCAGACCCGAGAAGGTCCGCGCCCACCGTTGTTCAGTCATCCGCCCCTCCCGGGACCACGTGGTAGAAGTGCGTCGGGAGTTGCAGGGCCACGCCCTCGTAGACCTCGGCGCACACCGAGGTGCCCGGTGCGGCGAAGGTGCCGGGCGGCGGCTCCGCCACCTTGATCACGGAGTGGCCTGCCTCCAGCAGCCGCGCCGCCATGGCGAAGTCGCCGACGATCGCGTGGCCGGGTGCCACGTGCCGGTTGCGGCAGATCATCACCTTTTCCCGGGCCAGGTCGGTCAGCAGGTTGCCGGCGCCGACCAGCTCGCCGTAGTAGTCGCGGGGGTTGACGATCATCGCGTGTCCGGTGCCGCCGGTCTGCTCGATCTCGTCGAAGGCGGCCAGCACACCCTGCGTGTACGAGCCGGAGTACGGCAGCGGCGCCAGGTCCGGGTGGCTGAGCAGGCCGACGGTGAGCGCGCGGTTCTCCGCCGTGCCGAGGCGCACCATCAGCCGGCGGTCGACGAACGACGCCAGCGCCGCCGGCTCGTCCACGAGGCGCTCCGGGATCTGGACCCAGCCGGCGATGGGCGCGACGCCGTACGCCGCCGTGTCGAAACGGAAGTCCGCCTCCCGCAGCCGCTCGCCCGCCGCGCCGGACGCGGACCGGCTGGGCCGGGACTCGAACCAGGAGACGAGCGCGTCGGCGTCCACGCGCACCTTGCGGAAGAGGTTGCGCACGGTCAGCCGGGGGCGGTCCGCGGTCGGCTGGAAGGCGTCGCTGAGCGTGAAGTCGAAGCGGACCTCCGCCGCCGGGTCGGTGCGGAAGGCGCGGGCGAACTGCTCGCCGGGGGTGGCGGTACGGATCTCGGTCGCGGGCATGTCTCTCCTCCTGTGCCGGGGTCAGAGCGCGTGTTCGACGAGCCGCTGGTAGTAGGGGAGGTGGTGGTCGTAGTACGCGCGCAGCCGCGCGTCGTCCTCGACGGTGGCCGCGTACCGGGCCCGCGGGGCGGCGAAGCCGGAGCTGGCGCTGGCGTCCAGATGCCAGCGGCGGTTCTGCCGCCACTGGGGAAGCTCCCCGGGCGCCCAGGTCAGCGCGGAGGGCAGGAACGGCAGGCCGGTCGCCGCGCAGTACGCCGCGACCGTGCCGGCCGGGTCGGCGAGCAGTCGCTCGGCGGTGACGACCACGGGCCGGACGCCGGTCGTCTTCCACGCCAGCTCGAACAGTGCCCACTGGTGCTCGTAGCCGACCTCGCGGCAGGCGAACTCCGGCTTGACGGTGTGGTGCGAGGCGATGGTCGCCGCGGGCTCGCGGACGATGAACGTGTGCCGGAAGCCGGCGATCGACTCGGGGTGCGCGAAGAGGTGGGCGTAGTGGTACTCCAGCGTGTCCTTGAAGAACACCCGTTCCGTCGCGCCGAGTTCGGCCAGATGGGCGAGCAGCTCGGCGTACGAGCGCACGGTGGTCGTGCCGCCGCCGGGGCCCGGCACCGCCACCTCGCCGTGGTCGGTGAGCAGCACCAGCGGCTCGTGCACCACGGTGACGTCGCCGCGTTCGGCCATCATGCGCAGAAAGGCGGTGGACACCGAGCGCGGGTGCGCCCACAGGGCGATGACGCCCGCCCGCGCTCCCGCGCCGCCGTCCCCGCTCACATCGACCAGGCCGTGGGCCGCCGGTCCCACCGGTGCCGCCGCAGCTCGGTCAGCAGCCCGGGGTCGAGCGGCGGGGCGTCGGAGACCGCGAGGTTGGCGCGTACGTGGGCGGGTTTCCGCATGCCGGGGATGACCGTGCTCACGGCCGGGTGGTGGAGGATGAAGCGCAGCGCGAGTTCGGGCAGCGTCATGCCCTCGGGGAGCACCTTCTTCAGCGCCTCCGCCCGGTCGACGGTCGGACCCAGGTTGTCGGGACCGAAGTAGACCGCGCGCCAGTCGTCTTCGGGGAACGTCGTCTCCCGGGTGAGCGCACCGGTCAGCCCGCCCTCGTCGAAGGGCACGCGGGCGATGATGCCGATGCCGTCGCGCTGCGCGCGCTCGAACAGCTCGTCCTCCGGCGCCTGGTCGAAGACGTTGTAGATCACCTGGACGACGTCGACGAGGCCGGTGTCGAGGGCCCGCATGCAGTTCTCCGGCTCCCACCGGTTGACGCTGATGCCGAAACCCTCGATCACGCCCTCCGCCTTGAGGTCGGCGACGACCTGCTGCCAGCGCTCGTCCCCGGCCCAGGAGTCCTCCCACACGTGGAACTGCAGCAGGTCGATGCTGTCGGTGCCGAGGTTCTCCAGGCTGCGGTGCACGTACTCGCGCACGTGGTCCGGCGGGAAGACGTCGTCGAGGGTGTCGTCCTTGCCCGGCGGCCACTCGCGGTTGCGCGGCGGCACCTTCGTCGCGGTGTAGAGCCGCCGCTCCGGGTGGCGCTTGAGCAGCGCCGCGAGCAACTGCTCGCTGACCCCTCTGCCGTAGACCCAGGCGGTGTCGAAGAAGGTGCAGCCCAGCTCCACCGCCAGGTCCAGGCAGTCGGGCGCGACGTCGTAGTCCCAGCCGGTGAAGCCGCCGGGGCCGCCGCCGATGCCCCACATTCCGTAGCCGATCTCGCTGACCTGCCAGCCGAGCCGGCCCATGGTCCGATTTCGCACGAGTCCCCTTCCGTGACGCTTCCTTGCAGTTCCGTTCGTCTCCGTCAGGCTGCCGGTGCGGCGGCGAACTCGCCGCGCCGGCCGCCCTCCTGGTCAGCCGGCGAGTGTCGCGCGGTACGCGGCGAACGCCTCGTCGAGCGGGCCGTCGCGCAGCCCGTGGCGCTCTTCCAGCCCGGCGCAGCGGGCGCGGGTGAACAACCGCGGGTTGTCGGTGAGCAGCCGGGCGAAGTCCGGCGTTCCGTCCGCGCGGCCGGCCGGGAGGGAGGTCAGCACGGCGTGCAGCAGGGCTGCTGCCGACCGCTCGTCGGCCGCGGCCGCCGCGGCGAGCGCGGCCGTGAACGCGCGCGGCGGCAGCGGGCGCGGTCCGCCGTCCGCCGCCGGGCCGGCCGGTGACGACCCGACCGCGGCCAGGTCGACGCTTCCCGCGCGGAACACGTGGTAGTCCGCACCCGTCGCCCCCTCTGCCAGTCCCGCGACCAGCCGGGCGGCCGTCTCGTCGACCGGCGTGTAGTCGGTGCGCATCGGCACCGCCGGCCGCAGTCCGAGCTCGTGGAAGGCGGACAGCAGCAGGTGCGTGAGCGCCCGCGGGTTGGGCAGGCCGTTGTCCACGGCGGGCATGATCTCGCCGAGCCGGTAGAGCGTGACCGGCGCGCCCAGCTCGCGCGCCCGCAGCAGCAGTTGCTCCGCCACCAGCTTGGACCGGCTGTAGCCGCTGCCGGGCACCGTCACCCGCCGTGCGTCGGTGCCCTCGCCGAGCCGCGTGCCGGTGTGCAGCGCGTGCCGGTCGAGCACTCCGAGGGTGGACACGTGGTGCAGCGGCTTGGGCCGGCCGGCGAGTGCGAAGCGCAGCACGTGGGCGGTCCCCGCGACGTTGGCGGCGCGGTGGTCACCGTAGCCGAGCAGGAAGTTGACCAGCGCACCGGCGTGCAGCACCGCGTCGCACTCCACCGCGTACCGTTCCCACCGCCGCGCGTGCCAGCCGAAGCGGGGCTGGGCGAGGTCGCCCGCGCGGGCGTCCAGCCGCGGCCCCAGCGCCTCCGCCCAAAGCCCCTGGGCGCGCAGCGCGGCCACCATCCGCTTTCCGGCCTGTACGTCGTCGTGGGCGCGGACCAGGCACACCACCCGGGCCGGCGTGGTCCCGAGCAGCCGGTGCACCACCCGGGAGCCGACGAAGCCGCTGGCCCCGGTCACCAGCACGGTGCGCGGCGGCAGCACCGCGACGGAGCCGGCGGCCCGGGCCGCCGCGCGCGCCAGGTCCGCCGGCAGCAGCGCGTCGTGCTCCATCAGCGCCGACTCCTCCTTCGCGACGGCATCGCCGTCCGGGGCCGGCCGGTGCAGCACGGCGGCGGCCAGCGCGCCGGGGCTGCGGTGCGCGTACAGGTCGGAGACGACCACGGGGACACCGAGCGCGTCGCGCACGGCGATGGTGGCGGCGAGCGCGCTCAGCGAGTCGCCACCGTGGGCGAGGAAGTCGTCGTCCACGCCGAAGTCCGGCAGTCCGAGGATGCCGCGCACGATGTCCGCGACGCGCTCCGCGGGCGGATCGCCGTCGCGGACGCCGGGTCTGCCGCCGGCCGCCAGCTTCTCCGTCACGATCCGGCGCAGCGCCTCCAGGTCGACCTTGCCGTTGTCGCTCAGCGGCAGCGACTCCAGCACGAAGCAGTGCTGCGGCAGGTGGATGCGCGGCAGCACCGACACCAGGTGCGCGCGCAGTGCCGCCGGCGCGGTGCCGTCCTCGGCGGCGGCGGCCACCACCAGCCGGTTGCGCCCGCCCCGCCGCACGGTCAGCGCCTTGGCCTGGATCACGCCTGCGCAGCCCTCGGCGGCGGTCTCGATCTCGGCCGGCTCGATACGCACCCCGTCCACCTTGACCTGCCGGTCCCGCCGGCCGGCGAAGCGCAGCACGCCCGCCTCGTCGAACCAGCCCAGGTCGCCGGTGCGGTAGAGCCGCGGACCGGGGATCCGGGCATGAGGGTTCGGTACGAACGCCTGCGCGGTGCGCGCCGGGTCGTCGAGGTAGCCGGCGCCCACGCAGGCGCCGCCGACGAGGATCTCCCCGGTGCGGCCCGGGGGCAGCGGTGTGAGCCGGTCGTCGGCGACGACCGCGTAGCAGTTGTCGATGGGGCGGCCCAGCGGGATGCTGTCTCCCTCGTCGCCGGCGATGCGGTGGAAGACCATGCCGATGGCGGTCTCCGACGGGCCGTAGCCGTTGGTGATCTCCAGTCCCGGCACCAGCGCGCGCAGCCGGTGCACGGCGTGCGGGATGATCTCCTCGCCGCCGACGACGACGTGGCGCAGCGACGCCACCTTCGCCACCGCCGCGGGCTCCGCCTCCAGCAGGGCGACCAGCATGCCCAGGATCGCGGGCACGAAGTCCGTGACGGTGACGCGGTAGCGGTGGATGATCTCCACCGTCCGCTCCAGGTCCAGGAACTCGCCCTGCTCCGGCACGATCGTGCGACCGCCGGTCGTCAGCGGCCACAGTAACTGCCAGATCGCCGAGTCGAAGGTGTGCCTGCTGTTCTGCAGGACGACCTCGTCACCGGTGGCGGCGAACCAGCGGGTCATGAAGCGCAACCGGTTGGTCAGCCCGCGGTGCACGTTCAGCGCGCACTTCGGCGCACCGGTGCTGCCCGAGGTGAACACGCCGTACGCCACCGTGTCCGCACCCGGCGCCGGCACGTCGGGCCCGCGCCCGCGCGGGCGGATGCGGTCCGCGGCGACCACGTGGGCGCCGTGCTCCACGACCGCGGCGGTCGCCGTCAGTACCAGCGGCGGCCCGGGGCGTACGAGCACGGCGCGCAGGCGCTCCTCCGGCCAGGCGGGGTCGCACAGCGAGAAGGCGGCGCCGAGCTTCGTCAACGCCACCATGCACAGCGGCAGTTCGAGGCTGTTGCCGAGGACGACGGGCACGACGTCTCCGGCGCGCACCCCCGCTTCGGCGAGCTCGGTGGCCAGTCCGTTGGCGAGCGCGTCGAACTCCGCGTACGTGAGCGTGGTCTCCGTCGCGCCGCGGAAGGTGACGGCGGGGCGGTCCGGGGTGCGGGCACACTGCTGTTCGATGAGGGTGGTCACCGGGCGGTACGGGCCGTGGTCGGCTCGTCCGCCAGCCAGGTGCCAGTTCGTTTCCGACATATCCAGCAAGCTCTCTCCCGGAGGGGTTGGGGGTCAGAGCGGTGCCGTGCGGGTGCGGACCGGAGTGACGTCCGCGACGAGCGGGAGCAGTTCCGGTGGTGGTGCGTCCTCGGCGGCCAGGGCGGCGAGCAGGGCGCCGGCCGCGGGGGCCGTCTGGATGCCGTAGCCACCGAGTCCGGCGAGCCAGCAGAACCCCGGCGCGTCCGGGTCGGGCCCGATCACCGGGGTGTCGTCGGGCGCGGCGGTGCGCAGCCCCGCCCAGGCGTGCGACACGTGCCGCAGCGGGAGGGCGACCATCGCCTCGAACCGTGCGATCGCGAGCGCCACGTCGGCCTCGTCGTGGCGCACCGGACCCGGCGCCGTCGGTGTCGCGTCGGCGGGGGAGAGCAGCAGACCGCCGGGCTCGGGGCGGGCGTAGAAGGTGTCGGCGACGTCGGTGACCATGGGCCAGCCCGTGACGTCGTGGCCGTCCGGCACCCGGGCGAGCGCGGCCGTACGGCGGTACGGGACGAGCCCGGCCGGCGGCACACCGGCCAACTTCGCGACGCCGTCGGCCCATGCGCCCGCCGCGTTGACGACGAGCGGCGCGGAGAAGTCGCCGGCCGGGGTGGCGGCGTGCCACCGGCCGCCGCGCCGGACGAGCCCCGTGACCCGGGCACCGGTCACCACCGTGCCCCCGGCGGCCCGCAGCCCGCGCAGGAAGCCCTGGTGCGCGGCGTCCACGTCGACGTCGCAGGCCCCCGGCTTGTGGAGCGCCCGGTCGAACGCGCCGGGGCGGAGCAGCGGGCACAGCCCGAGCGCCTCCTCGACGGTCAGTTCCACGGCGGGCTGCGGCGCGCCGGCCCCCGCGGCCTTCGCGGCCGCGAAGGCCGCGGCGGTCTCCGGGGTACCGAGGGCGAGGACGCCGCGTGGCGTGAGCAGCGGGCCGGCGGCGAAGCCGGTGGGCGGCGTCGCGTAGAAGACCCGGCTGTGCACGGTGAGCGCCCGCACCGCCGCGTTGCCGAAGTACTCGCTGAACAGCGCCGCGGAGCGCCCGGTCGCGTGCATCCCCGGAACCCGCTCCGCCTCCAGCAGCGTCACCCGGCGGCTGCCGGACCGCCCGGCGAGAGACCACCCCGCCGCGGCACCGGCGATGCCACCCCCGATGACCAGGACGTCAGCCACCGGTGCCCGCCCCACCCGGTCCCACCGGACCCGCGACAGCGGACGACACCGGCTTCCGGCGGACCGGCGGCGCCGGCCGTTCCGTCCCTGGCGTGCCGAGCGTTCCCCCTGCGCCCACAGCAGCGTCCCTTCGTACGTAAGGACGAATACGGCGGCAGAGACTAGGGGAGGGCCCTGGGAGGCGGTAGCCCGGCCGAGTGGCCAATTTCTTGTGCGGACAGCGGACTTGACAGCAACCGGAGCACAGGAATCCGTCCGTGACAGGCCGACGGATCCGAACGACGACGACCGGCACATGGCCGGGGCCGCCCGGCCCGGCGCCGACGGCCTCGGTCGCCTCGGCCCCGAGGGTGCGATGGCCGTTACGCCTGCTGGGCGGCGTCTTCTCTTCGGTACCGCAGGAGCAGCATGGCGGCGTCGTCCTGGAGCGGTCCGCCTACGTAGTCGATCAGGTCCTGGCGAACGGCCGCCAGTGCTGTGTCGGCGTCGGCGTCCCTGAGGAGCGGGGTGGACCTGGTGAGGGAGTAGAAGGCGCCTTGTTCGTTGCGTGCTTCCGTAACGCCGTCTGTGTAGAAGAGGATCTGGTCGCCCGGACTGAAGGGGTGCACGTGTGGTCGGGGCGGTGCAGTGCCGTGCATGCCGAGGCCAAGGGGGAGTGCGCGTGCGGGTGGTTCGAGCAGGCGGGTGTCCCCGTCGCTCCGGACCGCCAGCGGTGCGGGGTGTCCGTAGTTGAGCAGGGTCACGGCCGGTTCGTCGCCGATCTCCGCCATGATCGTCGTGACGAACTTCTCGGAGGGCAGTTGGCGGTCAAGTGCCCGTTCGACACGTTCGCCGACCGCCTGGAGGTCCGGTTCGTCGTACGCCGCCTCGCGGAAGGCGCTGAGCACCACCGCCGCGGCCTCCACCGCTTCGAGTCCCTTGCCCTGTACATCGCCGACGATCACCCGTACCCCCGCCGGTGACGTCACGACCTCATACAGGTCGCCTCCGATCCTGGCGTCGGCGACCGCGGAGGTGTACGAAAGTGCGATCCTCAGTTTTCCGGCGGCCAGCGGCACGGGCCGCAGCAGCACACGCTGGGCCGTCTCGGCGATCGAACGCACGTTGGCCAGCTCTGCTTCTCTCGCCTGTCGCATCCGAACGGCCGCCAGTCCGGCAGCGGTGACCGCGACCACCGAGAACATTGCGGTGTACCCGCGGCGGTCGCCGAGCAGCCCGTTGTACTGAGCGAGCGCCGCACAGAGCAGCAGCGCCAGTGCCCCGATCAACGCCGTGCGCCGCCATCCGCCGACCAGGCCGGCGAACGCGGGGCCCAGGGACACCAGCGGCAGGTAGCCGACTTCCGGGCCGGCCGAGATGTCCACCACCGCGACGACGGTCATGACGGCGTAAGGCAGCGCTGAAAGCACAGCGCGGACGGGCGTGGCCGGTTTGGGGCTCTGCGGCTCGTTCAGGGCTTCCCCTCTCCCTTGCGGAATCGCTCGGCACCCCACGGCGAACATCACCGGCCACGCTAGGCAAACCGACTCTTCGACTCTATACACCCGCCACCGCCGTTATCGATCTGCAGTGATCTCATGCCCGGACGTCATTCGGTCCAGCGGTGCCGAGGAGGCGGGGGAACGGGCAGGAACCTGTCCTCGATTCGTCGCCCGCAATCGGCCAATGACCCGGGCCGACGCCACCAGGATCGGGCACGAGGAACTCCACGCCGCGTGCGACGACTTCGCCGGCTCCTGGGACTACGGATTCAGCCAGCTCTCGAAGATGACCAAGGGCGTTTCGTCGTTCTCCAATACGGCGGCCGACGAGTTCGCAAAGCTGGACGAGAAGCTCTACGACGAGCTGATGGGCAAGGGCGGCTGAGCGGGAGCCTTCATGCGGATGCGACGACACCTGCGCAGGATGCTGGAGGAGGGCGACGCGCTGGGGGAGTTCAACACGCCGATCCCGTGGCCGTCGGTCTGGCTCTTCGCCAAGTTCGCCTACTGCGCCGAGCAGTTCGGCTACCGCTATGCCGGGCTCGCCACCGGTGTCCCCGCCGATCTGCGGCCGCCGCTGCACACGTTCCGCCGTCTCCCCGACGCCGGCCGCCGCGCCGAGCGCACCGGCCGTGACTATCCCCGCGCGCTCCGGGGCGGCCGGCTGCCCGGCATGTACCCCTGGCCCGTACCGCTGATCGCCCGCGGGCCCGCCCGGCGTGAGGTCCGGCTGCTGCACGCCCGGATCAAAGCCGACTACTTCGGCGTGGTGGGGTGGGAGCCCGTACGAGGGCTGGTCTTCAAGGTCTTCGCGGTCGTGATGGTGGCCGTTCTGGTGAGTGGGGGCATCGGGGAGCCGCTGGTGTTCGTCGCCGCCGGGGGTCTCGCCGCGGTGCTGACCCTGCTGATCACCTTCTCCCAAGGTGTTCATGCGCAGGCGCCGCGCGTCGTACCTGCGGCTGCCGGCGCGCGAGGGGATTCAGTGGCCGCCGGTGACAGCACCACCGGAGCGCTGAGCCGCCTCGCTGCCCTCGTCGTCCTGCTCTTCCGGGCTGTCGAAGCCTCAAGTTCTTCGAGTAGTCTCCCCGCCCCCTCACAGGCCGGGGGCGCCCCACAGCGGGAACCAGCGGCTCAAATCCTGCTCGATGCGCAGGTCGTCCTTGACGACCGCCTTGACCTGGAGTTCCAGCGGGTTGTCGCGCTTCTCGCCGGGCAGCGGAGCGAAGGGGTAGAAGGTGCCGCGCTTGTAGAGGTAGACCAGCGCCATGGGGCGCAGCTCGGTGTCGCGGAAGGAGACCAGGGAGCAGAGGAGCTGTGGACCGAAGCCGCTGTCCTGCAACGACGTGTTCACCGCGTGCAGGTCCCCCACCAGCCCGGGCAGGCCGCCGGGATCGCGGCGGGAGAGCAGCCAGGAGTATCCGTACTCGTCGCGGCTGAACTCCACCGGCACGCCGGCCCGCTCGGAGTCCGCGTCCAGCAGGGCCCGTACCTCCTGCTGGACCTGCGCGAAGGCCCCGCCCTCGATGGAGGCGAAGCAGACCGAGCCCGTGCCGGTCGGGGTGAAGCCGATGGCCGCCTGGAGCGTGATCGCCGCGGAGGGGAGTCCGAAGAGCTGGTCCAGGTCGGGCCTGACCGGCTTGGACCGGCCGAACAGGGAGTCCAGGAAGCCCACGAGGTCTCAGCTCCTTCTCACGGCGTCCCGCCGCCGCCCGGTTCGCCCAGCTCGGCGGAGATCTCCGCGAGGGCGTCGAGGCGGCGTTCGAGGCTGGGGTGGGTGGAGAAGAGGTTGGCCACCGCGGTGCCGGGACCCAGGGCGGGGGTGAAGAAGAAGGCGTTGAACGCCTGGGCGGTGCGCAGATCCCGGGTGGGGATACGGGCGATGTCCCCGCTGATCTTGGTGAGGGCCGAGGCCAGCGCGGAGGGCTTCGCGGTCAGCATGGCTCCGGCGCGGTCGGCGGCCAGCTCGCGGTAGCGCGACAGCGCGCGGATGAGCACGAAGCTGAGCGCGTAGACGAGCGCGGAGACCGCCATGACCGCGGCGAGGACGACGACGGTGTTCTGGTCGCGGCTGCGTCCGCCGAACAACTGGGAGTAGAAGGCGAAGCGGACGACGAGTCCCGCGATCACCCCCAGGAACGAGGCGATGGTGATCACCGCCACGTCGCGGTGCGCTATGTGCGAGAGCTCGTGGGCGAGGACGCCTTCGAGCTCCTCGGTCGTCAGGCGGCGCTGCAGGCCGGTGGTGACGCAGACGACGGCGTGGTCGGCGTTGCGGCCGGTGGCGAACGCGTTCGGCAGGTCCATCTCGGACACGGCCACCCGGGGTTTGGGCATGTCCGCGGTGGCGCACAGCCGGTCGATGATGCCGTGCAACTGGGGTTGTTCTTCGGCCGTGACGAATCTGCCGCGCATCGCGTACAGGGCGATCCGGTCCGAATACCAGAACTGCGCGGCCAGCAGCCCGGCGGCGATGACG
Source organism: Streptomyces sp. WMMC500 (assembly GCF_027497195.1). NCBI lineage: Bacteria > Bacillati > Actinomycetota > Actinomycetes > Kitasatosporales > Streptomycetaceae > Streptomyces > Streptomyces sp. WMMC500. The sequence continues at coordinate 3,175,656 of NZ_CP114905.1, read as the reverse complement.
AGCACCAGGACGACGGACTTGAGCAGGACGATCAGCGCGGCAACGAATGCCACGTACACCAGCCCGAGCAGGAACATCGTGACCACCATGCGGGTGGTCAACTGCCGATCGGGTGCAAAGCGGCTGCGCATCAGTCCTCACCCCGGGTCAGGCCATCGTCGGTCAGCAGGTGCCCCACCTGCGGAATCCGAATGATCATGACGGCGCCTCCTCGTCGTGACCGCCCTTCGTCGCACCGGGACCCCCTGTCACCCCCGGGCCGGGAGCGGCGGGGAGCTGCGCCTTCATCCGGGCCAGCTCGATCTCCACATCCTGATCCGCACTCATGTGCTCAAGCTCGACCTGGATGTCGTCGTCCCCGCCGGCCGGCTTCGTGGCATCCTCCAGCGCGCCGGAGGCGATCAGCTCGTCCAGCGCACCGGCGCGCGCCTGCATCTGCTCGGTCTTGTCCTGGGCCCGCTGGACGGCGAGGCCGACATCGCCCAGCTCCTCACCCACGCCGCTCACGGCCTCGGTGATCCGGGTCTGGGCCTCGGCCGAGGTGTAGGTGGCCTTGACCGTCTCCTTGCGGGTACGGAACGAGTCGACCTGCGCCTGAAGGCGCTGTACGGCCAGGCCCATCTTCTCCTCCTGCGCCTGCAACTCTGTCTGCTGCTCCTCAAGCTCGGTGATCTTCGAGGCCGCGGTGGTCCGGCGGGTGAGCGCCTCGCGGGCCAGGTCCTCCCGGCCGGCCGCGAGCGCCTGCTGCGCCTGGTCCTCCAGCCTGCCCGTGGACTGCCGCAACTGGTCCGCCCGCAGCTCGACGCCCTTACGGCTGGTCGCGACGTCGGCCAGGCCGCGCCGAACCCTCTGCAGCATCTCCAGTTGCCGCTCGTACGAGTAGTCCAGGACCTCGCGCGGGTCCTCGGCGCGATCGAGGGCCTTGCCGGCCTTGATCCTGAACAGGGCGCCGATACGGTGAGTGATGCTGGTCATGACGACCGCCTTCCTCTCGCCTCTCGACTCCGGCCGGTACGCGGAGACCGGCCGGGCGGTTGCGCATGCGCGCGCGGTGGCGCCTGCCGCGTAGGGTCACAACCCCGACCACGGCACTTCCATTGTCCCGCACCGTCCGGGTCCGGCACCTCCGGCGGCCCGCAGGCGCTCGTAGCTCCGGTTGATCACCCTCCGCCGGGCGCCCCGGCTTCGCCTTGAGCGGCAATGACGTCACACAGAGTGATAACTGCTGCCGGGGTCCTGGACGCGGCGTTCCGCCTTCGCCGTGACCGCCAGGGCGACGGCCGTCAGCAGCGCCAGCAGTGCCCACGCGGGTGTGAAGCTGCCGGTGAGGTCGACCAGCAGACCGAGTGCGGGCGGCATCGTGACGATGGCGACCTGGTTGACGGACATGGCCAGACCCAGGGCGAAGCCCGTCTTTCCCGGCGGCGCCGCTTCGGTCACGTAGGCGACCCAGGGGCCGTACCAGCCGAAGCCGAAGAAGCCGAGCCAGACGAAGACGACCGAGGCGGCGACCGGCGCCCGCCCGGCCGGCGTCGTCAGCACGACGAGCCCGGCGATCACCGCGACCATGCAGACCAGCACGATGGTGTAGCGCCCCGAGCCGCTCCGGTCGCTCCAGGCCGCCAGGCAGATCCGGCCCGCCACGCCCGCGCCCTGGGCCGCCACCAGGATCAGCGCCGCCCGTCCGGCGCCGACCGAGGACGTGTGGTGGAGGTGGAGCACCGTCAGGATGCCCACTCCATACTGCACCGAGATCAGGCTGGTCCCCGACAGCATGACCTTCACCGTGGACGGTTCCCGGACCATGCGCAGCCGCATACGGAGTTGTGCCGCGACCGTGTCCGACGGCTCCCCGGCTGTCGGCGCGGGCGGCGCGGACGGCGCGGGCGGCACGGGCGGGCGACGGTAGCAGGCCAGGAAGAGCCCGGCTCCGAGCAGCGCGACGAAGCCGCCGGTCAGCAGTGTCGCCCGCCAGCCGAACTCCTCGGCGACGAGCGGGAGTGCCGCGGAGGCGAGCGCCGCGCCCAGGGGCAGTCCCGCCTGCCGGATGCCCATCGCGAGTCCCCGCTGTGAAGCGCCGAACCAGGACGCCACCGACTTGCTCCCGCCCGGCTGGACGGTGCTGTACCCCGCTCCGGCCACCAGGAGGGCGATCAGCAGTGCCGCGTATCCCGGCGCCAGGCTCCCCACGCCCAACGCCACCCCGACCACGCCGGCTCCGATCCCGACCACCCAGCGCTCGCCGTAGCGGTCCAGGAGCTCTCCGGCCACGAGCAGCCCGGCCAGGGGTACGAGCTGGGCCGCCGAGACCAGCAGGCCCAACTGCGCCGTGCTCAGGTCCAGGGCGCGCTGCAGGTGGACGCCGAGCGCTCCGAGGCCGCCCACGAAGAAGCCGGCTGCGGCCTGGGTGAAGGTAGCGACGCCCAGCACGGTCCAGCGGTAGCGCCACGGGTCACGAGCCCGGAGCCGGGCAGGTCCGACGGAGTGTCGTGTCATGCCGGGAACACTGCTGTAATGGTCTTATGCACCTCAACCCTTACGGCGAGGATGCGGTGAACCTGGCCGCTGACCTGGCCGACCGCCGCCCCGAGAGCGCGGACGAGCTGGCAGACCGATGCCGTGCCGCCGGCCTCGTGCTGGAGCGCCCCGTGGCACCGGACGACCTCGACCGTGCCCACGCCGCGCTGGACACCTGGGAGCAGGTCGTCGACGCCGCCGAAGAGCAGGAGCGCGCCGATCTGCTGAACCGGATGCTGGCGGAGGCCGCCGCCTACCCGCGACTGACCTCCCACGCCGGCACCGGCTGGCACCTGCACTACCGGGACGCGGAACAACCGCTCGGTTCCGTCCTGTTCACCCTGTTCGCGGTCGGCACCGCGCTGCATCTGGCGAACCGGGGGATGCACCGGCTGCGGCGGTGCGAGGCGGCCGCGTGCGACACCGCCTTCGCCGACACCTCGCGCACGGGGCGGCAGCGGTACTGCTCACAGCGCTGCGCCAACCGCGACGCGGTGCGCAGGCACCGGGCGCGGGCTGCGGCCCCTTCGTCTGACGCTGCCCGCCGTCAGCCCTGAGCCAGGAGTTCATCGCCGGAACAATGCCGCGCCGGCTGACCTGATCCGGTACACCTGTTCCATCGTTCATCCCCCACCGATCCGGAACGAGGAACGCATGAACCCGAGAACGCGCAAGCCGAGAACGCGCAAGGCGAAGAAGCTGGCACTCAGCACCGCCGTGGCCACGGCGCTGCTCGTGCCCGCGGTGCTCTACCCGCAGTTCGCGTCCGGCTCTCCCACCGACCCCGCGCGTGCGGCGACGTACAAGGAGAACACCTTCGAGGGCCCGGCCGCGGGCGGTCCGTACTCGCTCGGCGAGTGGGCCGAGGACGGCTGGACCGCACCCTGGGAGCTCGGCATGGACGAGCGCACCCTGGTCGACGACACCACTGCGGCCCACAGCGGCGACAAGTCCCTGCGGGTGCTCTACCCGGAAGGCGGGATCGGCCCCGAGGACTCGGGTGCGCAGGCGCCGTTCGCGCTGGACAGGGCGCGCGAGTACTACCTGTCCATGTGGGTCAGGTTCGACGAGGACTTCAGTTGGGGTACGAGTCAGTACGCCGGTAAGACCGGCCTCGGGCTCGCGGGCGGCAAAGCCTGCTCCGGCGGCCAGGTCTGCGACGGCACCAACGGGTTCAGCTCCCGCTTCATATGGCGCCGGGCCGACGGCGAAGCGGCGCTGTACTACTACCACATGGACCACGAGGACACCTACGGCGACTACGTCGCGCTGGAGAAGAACGGCTCGGTCATCCGGTGGCCGAAGGGCGAGTGGGTGAACGTCGTGCAGCGGGTCAAGGTCAACTCCGTCACCGACGGCCGGGCCAACCGCGACGGTGAGATCGAGGTCTTCTACAACGGCGAGCCCGCCGCCGAGGTGACCGGCCTGCGCTTCGTGACCAACGGCGACCTCGTCGACAAGGCGTACTTCGCCAGCTTCGCCGGCGGTGCCACCGCGGAGTTCGCGCCGCGGAACGACAGCTACGTCTGGTACGACGACGTCAAGGTCTCCACGGACCCGGCGGACATCTGCGAACTCACCGGCTGTTCCTGACCGCCCGGTCCCCGTGCCGGGCAGGGAGCCTCTCGAAAATGTTTCGATAGATTCCCTGCATGTTTCGATGCCGCAAGCTGGAAATGCGGCGCCTTCCTGTCAAGATCTGTCGTCGAACTGTCCGTAAACGGCGCCTAGCGTCCGTGCGTCGCTCCGGCTCCCGCCCCGCCCGAAATTTTCGTGCTGCTAGCGGAAACTTTTCCTGCGGGAGGTGTTGACGATCCACCGTCAATCCCTCAATCATCCACGTCTGAGGGGCTGGTCATAGTTCGGTATTTCGAACCTCGTCGGCCCTGAGTACCTGTGCCACCCCGTTTTGTCCGGGGGAGGTTCGCACCAGCGCGTCCTGGCTCTTCGCGCAGTCGGAGAGGTACGCGACGCGCCGCGGCGCTCCCCGGCCGAGCGGATGCTCCTGCGCTTCAGTCCTTCCGTGATCTCTACCCTGGAGGCAAGTCATGGGCGCGTACGCCCTTTCCAGACCCGTTCTCCGCCGGAAGCTCCGCGGCCTGCTGTGGGCGCTGGTCGTCGGCGTCCTCGGTGCGGTCGCCACGCTGGTCCCGCCGCCGCCCGCGCACGCCGCCGAGAGCACGCTCGGCGCCGCGGCGGCGCAGAGCGGCCGTTACTTCGGCACCGCCATCGCCTCGGGCAGACTGGGCGACTCGGCTTACACGTCCATCGCGAGCCGCGAGTTCAACTCGGTGACGGCCGAGAACGAGATGAAGATCGATGCCACCGAGCCGCAGCGGGGCCAGTTCAACTTCAGCGCCGGTGACCGCGTCTACAACTGGGCGGTGCAGAACGGAAAGCGGGTGCGCGGCCACACCCTGGCCTGGCACTCCCAGCAGCCCGGCTGGATGCAGAACCTCAGCGGCGGCACGCTGCGCCAGGCGATGATCGACCACATCAACGGCGTGATGGCCCACTACAAGGGCAAGATTGCCGAGTGGGACGTCGTGAACGAGGCCTTCGCCGACGGCAGTTCGGGAGCCCGGCGCGACTCCAACCTGCAGCGCACCGGCAACGACTGGATCGAGGTCGCCTTCCGCACCGCCCGCGCCGCCGACCCGGCCGCCAAGCTCTGCTACAACGACTACAACATCGAGAACTGGACCTGGGCCAAGACCCAGGCCGTGTACGCCATGGTCCGGGACTTCAAGCAGCGCGGCGTACCGATCGACTGCGTCGGGTTCCAGTCGCACTTCAACAGCGGCAGCCCCTACAACAGCAACTTCCGCACCACGCTGCAGAGCTTCGCCGCCCTCGGCGTCGACGTGTCCATCACGGAACTCGACATCCAGGGCGCCTCTCCCACGACCTACGCCAACGTGACCAACGACTGCCTGGCCGTCCCGCGCTGCCTGGGCATCACCGTCTGGGGTGTGCGCGACACCGACTCCTGGCGAGCGGAGCAAACCCCTCTGCTGTTCAACGGTGACGGCAGCAAGAAGCCCGCCTACACCGCCGTCCTCAACGCACTCAACGGCGGCTCCACCACACCGCCCGGGGAGGGCGAACAGATCAAGGGCGTCGGTTCGGGCCGCTGCCTGGACGTGCCGAACGCCAGCACCACCGACGGCACCCAGCTCCAGCTCTGGGACTGCCACAGCGGTACCAATCAGCAGTGGACCTCCACCGCCGCCGGCGAGCTGAGGGTCTACGGCGACAAGTGCCTGGATGCCGCCGGCACCGGCAACGGCGCCAGAGTCCAGATCTATAGCTGCTGGGGCGGCGACAACCAGAAATGGCGCCTCAACTCCGACGGATCCGTCGTCGGCGTCCAGTCCGGCCTCTGCCTCGACGCCTCCGGACCCGGCACCGCCAACGGCACCCCGATCCAGCTCTATTCCTGCACGAACGGCAGCAACCAACTCTGGACCCGCACCTGAGGAGATCTGTCGAACGAAAGGGTGAATCGATGAAGACCTACGGTGCGGCTTCCTCCGCCCCGCCACGAAGTCATCGCTGGTGGTCCCGGATCGCCGCCGTGGTGGCGACGACGGCCCTCGCGATCGGCATGCTCGCCGTGGTGAACCCGCCGCCCGCCGAGGCGGCGACGGTGGACACCAACGCCTGGTACGTCCTGGTCAATCGCAACAGCGGCAAGGCGCTGGACGTCTCTGAAGTGTCCACCGCCGACGGCGCGCGGGTCAGCCAGTGGACGCGCCACGACGGAGCCAACCAGCAGTGGCAGTTCATGGACTCCGGTGACGGCTTCTACCGCCTCAAGGCCCGGCATTCGGGCAAGGTCCTCGACGTGGCCGGCGTCTCGACCGCCGACGGGGCCGCGATCCAGCAGTGGACCGACCACAACGGGGCCAACCAGCAGTTCCGCCTGGCCGACTCCGACGCGGGCCACGTCCGGCTGATCAACCGCAACAGCGGCAAGGCGATGGAGGTGCAGGGCGGCTCCACCGCGGACGGCGCCAACGTCGTCCAGTACACCGACGGGGGCGGCCCCAACCAGCAGTGGCAGATGATCAAGCTGTCGTCGGGCGGCGACGGTGGATGCGGCAGCGCCCCGACCCTGACCAGCGGTACGCACACGATTCAAAGCGGCGGCAAGAGCCGCAGCTTCATCCTCAGGGTCCCCGCCAACTACGATAACAATCACCCCTACCGGCTGATCTTCGCGTTCCACTGGCGGGGCGGAACCGCCGGCGACGTCGCCTCGGGCGGGACGAGCGGGACCGCCTGGTCCTACTACGGCCAGCAAGAACAGTCCAACAACAGCGCGATTCTCGTCGCCCCTCAGGGCCTCGGAAACGGCTGGGCCAATTCGGGCGGTGAGGACGTCACTTTCGTCGACGACATGATCACGCGAATCGAGGGCGGCCTCTGCGTCAACCCGGCACAGCGTTTCGCCACCGGATTCAGTTGGGGCGGCGGCATGAGCTACGCGCTCGCATGCAGCCGGGCGAACGACTTCAGGGCCGTCGCGGTCATATCCGGCGCCCAGATCAGCGGGTGCAGCGGCGGTACTCAGCCCATCGCCTACTTCGGAATCCACGGCATCAGCGACTCCGTCCTCAACATCGCGCAAGGGCGGTCCCTGCGCGACAAATTCGTCAGCAACAACGGCTGCACCCCGCAGAACCCGGGCGAGCCCGCACCGGGCAGCCGCACGCACCTCACCACCGCGTACTCGGGCTGCAGCGCCGGACACCCGGTCCAATGGGCCGCTTTCGACGGCGGTCACATACCCGGTCCTGTCGACGGCTCCACCGGCGAAAGCGGCGTCACCACCTGGACCAAAGCAGAGATATGGAGGTTCTTCGCACAGTTCCAGTGACACGCCCGCCCTCCGGAGTGGAGTCGGGACAGACCCCGGCTCCACTGCCGGTGTGCTCACCCGGCCCGCTGCCCGCTCCCGCGGGGCGCCGCACCGCAGGCGTTCCTGCCGGAGCGAAGCGTGCCGTGAGCCGGATCCGGGTGGTGGTGTGCGACGACGAAGCGGTTGATCCGCGAAGCGCTGGTCAAGCTCGTCAACGTCGCCCCCCGGCAGTCCTGATCGCGCGCACGTCCCATCGACCGCTGTGGGTTGCGTCCGGGACCGTCCTACGGAGTTCCTCCTGTGATCGGCATCGCGGGCAAAATGGACGCGTGTCGTCTTCCGATCAGACCCGCTTCCGGCTGCCCCGTGGCGCCCGTGCCGACGCCGTGCTGGCGATCGGGGTGTTCGTGCTGGTGGCGCTCGGTGCGGAGGGGCAGCGGCTGAGCGGTGGCGGTGACTCGTTGTCCTCGCTGGTCATCTCCTGGGTGCTGGTCACGGCGGTGTGCGGGGCGCTGTTGTTCCGTCGCCGGTGTCCGGTGGCGGTGGGCTGGTTCACGGTACTGGTCACGGGCGTCTACTACCTGCTGAGCGATATCGACGGCCCGCTGGTCATCGTTCCGGTCGTGGCGCTGTACGCCATCGCGGCCCAGGGCCGGCTCCGGTCGGCCGTCGCCATGGCGGCGGCCATGGTGATCGGCGTGTCCGCGGGCACCCTGGCAGGCGGCAGCGACGTCAACGGCACGTCGGTGTTCATGCTGACCGGCTGGCTGGTCGCCGTCGTGGCTCTCGGTAACGGGCGGCACGGCAGGGTGGCCTACGCCGAGGAGGAGGCCCGGCTGCGGGCGACCGAGGAGCGGCTGCGCATTGCCCGGGAGTTGCACGATGTGATCGGGCACAACATTTCGATGATCAACGTGCAGGCAGGCGCGGCGCGGCACCAGTTGAAGAAGGATCCCGCCTTCCGGGCCGGGGCGGCGCTCAGTGCGATCGAGACGGGCAGCCGGACGATCCTGCGGGAACTCAGGGCCACTCTCGGCGTGCTCCGCCGGGTCGACGAGGACGCGCCCCGGGTGCCGGCCCCGGGGTTGGCCCGGGCGGATGAGCTGGTGGCCTCGGCGAAGCTCGCAGGGCTCGCGGTACGGATCGAGCGGAGTGGCGCGGAGCGCCCGCTGCCCGCGCCGGTTGACCTGGCCGCGTACCGGATCGTGCAGGAGTCGCTGACCAACGCCGCCAGACACGGCCGCGCCCGAGCGGTCACGATCCGGCTCGGCTACGGGGATCGGGAGCTGACGGTGGCCGTCGAGGACGATGGGCGGGGAGCGGCGGCTCGCCCGGCCGCCGCGGGCGGCGGCAGCGGAATCGCCGGCATGACGGAGCGGGCGCAGGCACTGGGCGGCGATCTGGCCGCGGATCCGCGACCCGGGGGCGGATTCGCGGTGCGGGCCCGGCTGCCCTACGGAGCGGGAGAGCCGACGGAGTGGAGCGACCGATGATCAGGGTCCTGCTGGCGGATGACCACTGGCTTGTCCGGGCCGGGTTCCGGTCGGTCCTGGAGGGCGAGGACGACATCGAGGTGGCGGGGGAGGCCGAGGACGGGCAGGCCGCGGTTTCGGCCTGCCGCGAACTCGTACCGGACGTGGTCCTGATGGACATCCGGATGCCGGGCATGGACGGCCTGGAAGCCTGCCAGGTGATCACCGGCGATGCGCGGCTGGCGGCGGTGAAGGTGGTCATCCTCACGACCTTCGATCTGGACGACTACGTGTACGGGGCGCTGCGCGCCGGGGCAACGGGCTTCCTGGTGAAGGACTCCGGGCCGGAGGAACTGCTGCACGCGGTGCGGGTGGCCGCCCGGGGCGACGCCCTGATCAGCCCGAAGGTCACTCGTCGGCTCATCGCCGAGTTCGCCGGTCGCGCGAAGGGCCCTCAGCCGGATCCCCGGCTCGATGTCCTCACCGGCCGGGAGCGTGAAGTCATGCAGTTGGTGGCCTCGGGCCTCACGAACGACGAGATCGCGCAGCGGCTGGTGCTGTCACAGTCGACGGCCAAGACGCACGTCAGCCGGATCATGACGAAGCTGGGGGCGCGGGACAGGTCGCAGGTCGTGGTGATCGCGGACGAGTCCGGACTGATCAGCCCGGGCCGGCCGGCGCAGTAGGCCGAGGGGGCGCGCTACCCCTGTGGTGCCACGTCGCCTACATCCGGTGGGGTACGCCCGGTGTCGTCCGGGGACCGACGATTTCGACCTTGCCGCGCGTGCACGATCAATGACGTGAACGCACCCGTATTCCTCGCCCGGGCCGGCAGCGCGTTCGCCATCCCTTCTTCCCTGCGAGGTAGCCACGTGTCTCCCACCCGCGGCGCAGCCGCATCCCTTGCCCTGCCCGCACCGGACCGACCGGACCGACCACGCCCCGGTCGGTTCGCGGCCCTGGCCGACTGGGCGCAGCGTCACCGATGGGCCGCCCTGCTGCTGTGGCTGGCCGTGCTGGCCGCCGTCGCCTTGGGTTCGCAGGCCGCAGGCTCCGCGTACAGGAACGACTTCTCCCTGCCGGGCACCGACTCCCAGGCCGCCACCGACCTGTACACCGAGCACGGTTCCGCCCAGGCCGGAGACAGCGTCGAGATCGTGGTGAAGGACGGCCAGGGGATCGACCGCCGCAAGGCCGCGGTGGAGGCGATGCTGGCCGAGGTGAGGGGTCTGCCGAGCGTTGCCGAGGTCCGCAGCCCGTACGCGGATGCCTCCGCCGTGTCCCAGGACGGCACGATCGGCTACGCCACCGTCACGCTCGACGGCAAGGCCGAGGCCGTGCCGAAGGAGGACGTCACCGCGATCATCGACACCGCCAAGGACGCCGAGGAGGAGGGGTTCCAGGTGGAGCTCGGCGGCGATGCCGTGCGCGGCGCGGAGGAGAAGGGCAGCCCGACCGCGGAACTGGCCGGCATCGCGGCCGCCGTGATCATCCTGGGGCTGCTCTTCGGCTCCCTCGTGGCGGCCGCCGTGCCGCTGATCACCGCCCTCTTCGCGGTCGGCTCGGCCCTCGGGCTGATCGTGCTCGCCTCGCACGTCTTCACCATCGCCGACTTCACCCCGCCCATCACGATGCTCGTCGGACTCGGCGTCGGCGTCGACTACGCCCTGCTGATCTTCTACCGCTACCGGCAGGAACTCATCCACGGCGCCGACCCGGCCGCAGCCACCCGCAAGGCGCTGGACGCCGCCGGCCGCACCGTCTTCTTCGCCGGCTGCACCGTGATCATCGCACTGCTGGGCCTGGTCGCGCTCGGCCTCGGCTCGCTGCAGGGCGTGGCACTCGCCCTGGCCCTGACCGTGCTGACCACGATGGCGGCCTCGCTGGTCCTGCTGCCCGCCCTGCTGGCGTTGTTCGGCAACCGCATCCGGCGGCACGTGCTGAAGCGCGCGGCGAAGGCCGGGGCCAAGGGCAGGGCCGAAGGCCGGCGCTGGCGGACCCTGGCCGGGGCCGTACAGCGCCGTCCGCTGCCTGCGCTGCTGGTCGCCGTCCTCGCCATGCTGGCCCTGTCCGCACCCGCAGCGGGCATGCGCCTGGGCTTCGCCGACGCGGGCAACGACCCCGGGACCACCACCACCAGGCAGGCGTACGACCTGCTCGCCGAGGGCTTCGGCCCGGGCTTCAACGGTCCGCTGCTCGTCCTGGCCCAGGGCGACGAGGCCGCCGGTCAGGCAGTCCGCTCCGAGCTGGCCAAGGTCGAAGGCGTAGCCGCGGCAAGCCCCGCGATGCCCTCCGACGACGGCAGCCTGTCCACCGTGATCGTCTACCCGGCCACGGCACCGCAGGACGAGGGCACCACCGACCTGGTGCATCACCTGCGCGACGATGTGGCTCCTGAGCTGCAGCGCGACACAGGTGCGGAGATCCTCGTCGGCGGCGCCACCGCAGCCTCCCAGGACTTCGCGGACACGGTCTCCCAGCGGCTGCCCTTGTTCGTCGCCGTCGTCGTCGGGCTCTCGTCACTACTGCTCATGCTGGTCTTCAGGTCGGTGCTGATCCCCCTCAAGGCCGCCCTGCTGAACCTGCTGTCGATCTCCGCCGCGCTCGGCGCCATGACCCTGGTGTTCCAGCACGGCCTGTTCGGCGTGCAGCCGGGGCCGATCGAAGCTTTCCTCCCCGTGCTGATCTTCGCGATCGTGTTCGGACTGTCCATGGACTACGAGGTCTTCCTGGTCTCACGGATACAGGAGGAATGGGAGCGAACGAAGGACCACTCCCTCGCGGTCCGGGAAGGACTGGCCTCCACCGGCAAGGTCATCACGGCGGCCGGGGCCATCATGATCGTGGTGTTCGGCGCCTTCATGCTCAGTCCGGACCGGATGCTCCAGCAGTTCGGCCTCGGCCTCGCCGTGGCGATCCTGATGGACGCGCTGGTCATCCGCTGCCTGATCGTCCCGGCAGCCATGCAACTGCTCGGCAGGCGGGCCTGGTGGATGCCCGCCCCGCTTGCCCGGCGGCTGCCCAGGGTAGCCCTCGAACGCCCGGCGGACAGTGCCGGAACCAGCGCGGGCCCGTGGTGTCGGTAGGTACACCGTCGGCCGGGCGGGCAGGGCCATGGTGGGGAGTGCCGGCTGTTTCTAGCGTTGTCGGCATGGAAGACATGGTTGACAACGGAGAACAGCCCGGCGCCGAGCCCACAGGCGGCACTGACACGTCCGGCCGTCGGAACCCCTCGCGGCGGTTCGCCCTGCGGGGGCTCGCGGCCTCGGCGGGCGGTGCGGCGCTCGCCGCCGGTGTCGGTGCGGGGACCGCGCGGGCGGCCGGGGACGGGCGGGGACGCCGAGGCGTGCGCACGTACGTCCTCGTGCACGGCACGCACAGCGCCGGCGCGTTCTGGACGGCGATCGGACGGGAGTTGGCGCTGCGGGGGCACCGCGTCGTCGCGGTGGACCAGCCGCTGCACGGTACCGAGCGGTTCGTGCCGGAGGCGTACCAGACGCAGGATCTGGCGGCGCTCGCGACGGAGCCCTCGCCGGTCGCCGCGCTCAGCCTCGACGACTTCGAGGCGCGCGTCACCGACGCCGTTCGCCGGGCCGCGCGCCTCGGCGGGCCCGTGGTGCTCGTCGGGCACAGCATGGGCGGCCTGTCGGTGAGCCGCGTCGGGAACGCCGTACCGCACCTCCTCGACCACATCTGCTACATGGCCGCCTTCTGTCCGAGCCGCAGCATGCCGTCCCTGGACGCCTGCGCCACCTCCCCCGAGGGGCAGGGCGCCATCAGCCCGGTGGAGCAGGTCATCGGCGACCCGGAGCGGCTGGGTGTGCTGCGGCTGAACTGGCGCACCGCGAACCCCCGTGACCTCGCGGTCTTCAAGGAGATGATCTGCGCGAACTACGGGGACGGCGCGTTCCTGCGGGTGCTGGAGGGCATGCAGACGGACGAGTCGCTGACGGCGTACGCCGGGCGGGCGGTGGGGCATGCGCGTACGTGGGGGCGGATTCCCCGCACCTATCTGCGGTTCGGCAAGGACAGGACGGTGGCCACCGAACTCCAGGACCGCATGATCGCCGAAGCGGACGAACTCACCCCGCACAACCGCTTCACGGTCCACGACTTCCCGGACGCCGGCCACCTCGGCCCGGAAGATCCCGCCCCCGTGACCGACATCCTGCACCGGCTGCCCCTCCGCTGACCCGTCGGCGCGGAACGGAGCGGTTGACGGCGTGGCGTGGGGACGGTTGTCGTCCGGACCCCGCCCTCCTTCAGCCGTGACCGGAGCCGGGGTCGCCGTAGCGCACGACCTTCGTGGGAATCACGATACGCAGCGGCCCGGCGTTGTCCGGATCGGCATCCGACTCGTTCAGGCGCCGCAGCAGCAGCTCCGCGGCCCGCCGGCCGAGTTCGCGCGGGTCGTACGCCACGATCAGCGGCACGCCGAGTACGTCGGCCAGTTCGAAGTCGTCGAAACCCGCCAGGCTGACGGCGCGACCGAGCCGGCTGGCGGCGCGGAAGGCGCCGAGGGTGTTGCGGCTGTTGGCGCAGAAGAGTGCCGTCGGGGGCTGGGGGAGTTCCAGCAACTGCCGGGCGGCGTCCTCGGCGGCCGGGATCGTGCGCTGCCGCAGCCGTACGTATCGTTCGTCCAGCGCGACTCCCGCTTCTTCGAGCGCGACGCAGAAGCCCCGGAACCGTTCGGAGCTGGTCCAGACGGACGGCGGCAGGCCGAGGAACCCGAGCCGGGTGTGGCCGGCTGCCAGGAGGCCGGCGGTCGCTTCGCGGGCGCCGCCGAAGTCGTCCACCAGTACGCAGTCCAGCGGCACGCCGGACGGGGGGCGGGCGCCCAGGACGATGGGCACCGAGCCCGGCTGGGCGGCGAGATGGGAGTGGTCGTTGCCGGCCGGAACGACGACCATGCCGTCGACGCGGCGGGCGGTGAGCTCTTCCACGAGCCGCCGCTCGCGTTCGACGTCTTCGTCGGTGTTGGCGAGGAGGACCTTCAGGCCCTGCCGGCTGACGCCCGCCTCCACGCCCAGCGCGAACTGGGAGTAGAAGGGGTTCGCGAGGTTGGTGACGACGAGGCCGATCAGTCCGCTGGTCCGCCCCAGCCGGAGGTTGCGGGCGGCCTCGTTGCGCCGGTAGCCGAGGGAGTCGACCGCGGCGAGCACCCGCTCCCGGGTCGCCTTGCTCACCCCGGGGTCGCCGTGCAGGACGCGGGACACCGTCATCGGGCTGACCGACGCGTGATCGGCGACGTCCCGCATCGTCGGAGGGCGACGAGAAGGAGAATCCTCGGTCACCGGCTTCTCCCCCGCTGCGTCACGTCGATGCCTGCACGGTTGCCCAGCGGCACCACGCTAGCACCGAACCACATCATCCCAGGTCACCCACTGTTCATGCCCGTTCTGCCGTCCGGGTGATGGTATCGATATCTCCCCGGAGGGTGCCCCTGTCGGGCAAGCGCGGAGTCTGCTCTACGAGGAGGGTGGCACCGACGCGGTGCTTCCGCTTCCCGTTGTGCCTGTTCAGGACGGTGGAGCGCGACCGGGGCCGGCGCACCCTCTTGACGGCGCCGGACGGGGCCCTTACGTTCCAACCGCACCACGGAATGTTATCGATAACTAGCGAACGTCGCCTCGCAGACAAGGCAGAGACATGTCGCAGATCGATCCGTCCCCTCAGGCCCCGTCCCGCCGCCGCTTCCTGGCCTCCACCAGCGGGCTGCTGGCCGTGAGCACCCTGGGAACAGGCGCCCGCGAGGCCACGGCCGCCGCGGCCGTGCCGGGAGACGTGCCCTCGGCCGGGTCCGCCCGGGACTACGTCCGCCTGGTCGACCCGTGGGTCGAGGCCGACGTCGGCCGGTACTTCTTCTTCCAGTCGGCGAGCAACCCCTTCGGCATGGTCAAGCTGCGTCCGGACACCAGCACCCACTCCGTTTGGGGCACCGGCTACCGCAGAAGCGAGTCCCACGTGAAGGGCTTCAGCCACCTCCACGACTGGCAGATCGCCGGGGTGCAGGTGATGCCGACGTCCGGCGAGGAGGTGCCGAAGCTCCAGGGCGACACCGGCTGGCAGTCGTACGTGAACCACGACGCCGGCGAGGTGGCGGAGCCCGGCTACCACCGGCTGCACCTGGACCGGTACGGCATCACCGCCGAGCTGACCTGCACCGACCGGGTCGGTCTGCACCGCTACACGTACGACGTCGCCGGCCCGGGCGAGATCGTCGTCAACCTCGGCGGCGTGCTCGGCGAGGCGGAGATGCAGGACGCCCACGTCACCAGGGCCGGCGACCAGATGGTCGAGGGATACGTGGCACAGGCCGGCACGCTCGCGAACGGTCACTACTACGGCCAGAGCGACGGCAAACACACGAAGCTCTACTTCAGCATCCGGTTCGACAGGGCCTTCGACTCGATGCACGGCTGGGCCGACGGCGAGCTCGCCGACGGCGGCGCCGCGGTCGACGCGGTCGAGGGCGACAACGCGGGCTTCTCCGTCCGCTACGACCGCCTCGATGCGGGAGAGCAACTGCAGGTGAAGGTCGGGCTGTCCTTCACCGGCGTGGCCGGGGCGCGGAAGAACCTGGAGGCGGAGCTGCCCGGGTGGGACTTCGACGCGGTCAGGGCGGCGTCGCGGCGACGGTGGAACGGGTTGCTGGGCCGGATCGACGTCGAGGGGGGCACCGAACAGCAGCGGGTGAAGTTCTACACCGACCTGTTCCACGTGCTGTGCGGGCGCAGCGTGGTCAGCGACGCCGACGGCACGTACCTCGACGACACCTGGAGCCGCGGGCGGATCGGCCGGCTCCCGCTCGACGGGTCGGGACGGCCGCGGTTCGCGATGTACAACTACGACGCGCTGTGGCTGACGCAGTGGAACCTCAACACCCTGCTGGGGCTGGCCTATCCGGAGATCTACTCCAGCATGGTGCGGTCCCAGCTCCGGATGTACGAGGACGGCGGGCTGCTGCCGCGCGGCCCCGTGGCCGGCAACTACTCGTTCGTCATGACCGGCTCCCCGGTGACCTCGTTCATCAGCGGCGCGTGGAACAAGGGCATCCGGGACTTCGACATCGACCTCGCGTACGAGGCCATGCTCGACGCGCACTCGATGGGCGGCCTCTTCGACAAGGCGCCCTACGAGTACGCCACCTGGGGCGAGAACCACGGCGGCGGCCGGGCCTACCTCGACATTGGGTACGTGCCCCACGACCTGCACGCCGAATGGCGGTCCCGCGGCGCCGGGGAGACCGTCGAGTACGCCTTCCAGGACTGGACGCTGGGGCAGTTGGCGCGGCGGCTGGGGAAGTCCGGCATCAACGTCGCGCAGTTCGCCGAGGTGTCGGTGTCCGCGCAGGTCAACGACTCCACTCTCGCGGGTGTACGGGCCGTCGACGGCCGGCCGAGGCGTTCCGGCATCCGCGAGCCGCGCGGCACGGGCTGGGCGTCGGGGGAGCGGAAGCCGTGGATCAAGTTGAGCTGGGCGGAGGAGAAGCGCGTCCGGAAGGTGGTGCTGAGCGACCGGGCCGAGGGCGACTCGCACGTGAACTCCGGTGTGCTGTGGTTCAGCGACGGTTCGTCGGTGAAGGTGGACCGGGTGCCGGCCGACGGCGGCAGGAAGGCGGTGACCTTCCGGCCCCGGCGGGTGAGCTGGGTGCGGTTCGAGGCCACCGGCGGCACCGGCGACGACGTCGGCCTCGACGAGATCGAGGTGTGGGACGACACCGACACGGGCGCCTTCCTGATCGAACGGTCCGGGAGCTGGCGCAACGTCTTCGACCGCGCCACCGGATTCGTCCGGCCCCGGGACTCCCACGGCCGCTGGAAGCACGACTTCGACCCGCTGTCCCCCGACGACTTCGTCGAGGCCAGCTCGTGGCAGGCGACCTGGTTCGCCTCGTACGACGTGCTCGGTCTCGCCAACCGGCTGGGCGGCCGTGCCGCGTACGCCGACAAGCTCAACGGCGCCTTCGAGCGGTCCGAGAAGGCCGAGTTCACGGGAGCCGGGCAGAACGGCGACGAGGACGCGTACGTCAACTACGGCAACCAGCCCGGCCTTCAGATGGCCCACCTCTTCACCTACGTGGGACATCCCTGGCTGAGCCAGTACTGGGTGCGCAAGGTCAAGGAGATCACCTACGGCGGCACGTCCACGACGAAGGGATACGGCGGGCACGACGAGGACCAGGGGCAGATGGGGTCGCTCAGCGCCCTGATGGCGATGGGGTTGTTCGAGGTGACGGGGGCGAGCCTGCCGCGGCCGGTGTACGACATCACGTCGCCGGTGTTCGACGCGGTCACGATCGAGCTGCATCCGGACTACTACCGCGGCCGTACGTTCCGGATCGTCACCCACGACAACTCCGCCGAGCACATGTACATCCAGGGGGCGAGGCTCAACGGTCAGCGGCTGGACAACGCCTGGTTCCACCACGATCAGCTCGCGGCGGGCGGTGAGCTGGAGTTGTGGATGGGACCGGAGCCCAACAAGGACTGGGGCGTGGCCGAGCTGCCGCCCTCCAAGTCCCCGGAAGCACCCGCGGTGCTCTACACCGCCCGCGACACCGTACGCGTCGACGCCGGCGAGACCGGCACCCTCACCCTCGCCGCCCAGAACCTCACCGATCGCACCGTCAAAGGAACCTGGCAGGCCCGCACACCCGCCGGCATCGACATCCGGCCCGCCCGCGGCGGCATCACCGCACCCCCCGCCGACACCGCCGAACAGGACCTCACCCTCCACGTCGCCGACGACACCGCTCCCGGACTGCACCGCGTCGTCCTCACCGGCCGGGCCGCCGACAGCACCGAACTCCCCGACGCCATCGTCTACGTCCACGTCGCCCCCGCCCTGTCCGTCTCGACCGAGCCGGCGCACCTGCACCTGCTGGAAGCCGCCCCCGTCACCTTCCAGGTGCGGCTGACCGGCAACGACGCACAAGACCTCGACGCCGACGTCTCACTGGAGCTCCCCGAAGGCTGGACCGCGGCGCCGGCGACCCGCACCGTGCGGGTCCCCGCCGGGACGGACGCCACCACCACCTTCACCGTCACCGCGCCGCAGGGCGCCGTCGGACCGCAGGCGCTCGCGGTGCACGCCCGGGGCGGCTGGGGCAGCGCCGACAGCCGGCCCCCAGCCACCGTCCACCGGGCCGTCGCCCTCCTCGGCAGCCCCGACCTCGCCACAGGGGAGTTCGCGCTGTCGCCGGACCGCTTCGGCGACTACCCCGCGGCCTTCCCCGACGACGTCGACGTCACGATCGGCACCGGCGACCCCGCCACCGCCTGGAGCTACATCCACCCCGGCCCCAACGACGCCTGGGCCGGCTCCAAGCAGCACACCTTCACCCTCCGCTTCGACCTCGACCAGCCGCCCGCCACCGACCTGGCCCTCACCGCCTGGCTCATCGACACCCAGCAGTCCGGACCGTCGATGCGGCTCTCCCTCAACGACGGGCCGCCGACCACCGTCAACCTGCCCGGCGGCGGCGGTGACGGCTTCCGCTGGGGCGACGGAGCGGACGGCGCCATCCGCCCCGCCACGCTCGACGTCACCCTCCCCGCCGACCGGCTCCGGGCCGGCCGGAACACCGTCACCCTCACCAACGCGGCCGGCTCCTGGATCGTCTACGACGCCGTCGCCGTCCGCGAAGCGCCGTAGCCGCGTGCCACCGCGCGCACCGTGCGCGCTCAGCTCGTCAACCGTCATCAAACGATCGACAGGGGATTCATCATGCCTGCAAGGAAAGCCGTCGGCGCCATGTCCCGGCGCCGTCTCCTCCTGTCCACCGGCGGCATGCTGGGCGCCGGTGTGGTGGGCGCCCTCGGCCCCGGCAGCGCCTGGGCGGCGACGCCCGGGGCCGGCGCCGCGGGGGAGGCGGGCCGGGACTACGTCAAGCTCGTCAACCCCTGGGTGGAGGCCGACCGGGGCCGGTTCTTCTTCTTCCAGTCGGCGAGCAATCCCTTCGGCCTGGTGAAGCTGCGCCCGGACACCAGCACCCACGCGACGTGGGGGACGGGTTATCTGCACAAGGAGAACCAGGTCAAGGGCTTCAGCCATCTGCACTGCTGGCAGATCTCGGGCGTGCAGGTGATGCCCACGTCGGGCGAGGGCGTGCCGAAGCTGGAGGGCGACACCGGCTGGGAGTCGCACGTGAACCACGACGCCGGCGAGGTGACGGAACCGGGCTATCACCGGCTGCACCTCGACCGGTACGCCATCACCGCCGAGCTGACCTGCACCGACCGCGTCGGCCTGCACCGCTACACGTACGACGAGGCCGGCCCGGGCGAGATCGTCGTCAACCTCGGCGGCGTGCTGGGCGAAGCGGTCATGAAGAACGCCCGCATCACCAGGCGCGGCGACCGCGAGGTGGAGGGCTACGTCTTCCAGCACGGCACCAGTTACCCCGCCCACCACAACCAGCTCTTCTTCAGCATCACGTTCGACAGGCCCTTCGACTCGATGCACGGCTGGGCGGACGGCGCACTCGTCGAGGACGGGGCCGCGGTCGGCGAGGTCGAGGGCGACGACGCGGGCTTCTACGTCCGTTACGACCGTCTGGCCGCCGGCGACGTCGTCCAGATGAAGGTCGCCCTGTCCTTCACGGGCGTGGCCGGGGCGCGCAGGAACCGGGAAGCCGAGCTGCCGGGCTGGGACTTCGACGAGGTCAGGGCGGCCTCGCAGCGGCACTGGAACCAGGTGCTGGGCCGGATCGACGTCGAGGGGGGCACCGAACAGCAGCAGGTGAAGTTCTACACCGACCTGTTCCACGTGCTGTGCGGACGCAGCGTGATCAGCGACGTCGACGGCACGTACCTCGACAACACCTGGCAGCACCGCAAGATCAGGAAGATCCCGGCGGACCGCGACGGCGTGCCGCGGTTCGCGATGTACAACTACGACGCGCTGTGGCTGACGCAGTGGAACCTCAACACCCTGCTGGGCCTGGCCTATCCCGAGATCTACTCCAGCATCGTGCAGTCGCAGCTCCGCATGTACGAGGACGGCGGCCTGCTGCCGCGCGGCCCCGTGGCCGGGGACTACTCCTGGGTGATGACCGGCTCCCCGGTGACGTCGTTCATCGCCGGCGCCTGGAACAAGGGCATCCGGGACTTCGACGTCGACCTCGCCTACGACGCGATGCTCGACGCCCACTCGATGGGCGGCCTCTTCGAGGCCGGTTCGTTCGAGTACGGGCGCTGGGGGAGCTGCGGCGGTGCCCGCCACTACCTCGACCTCGGCTACGTGCCGGACGAGGTGTGCGGCGGGCCGCTGGAGGGCGGTGCCGGACAGACGCTGGAGTACGCCTTCCAGGACTGGACGCTGGGGCAGTTGGCGCGGCGGCTGGGGAAGTCCGGCATCAACGTCGCGCAGTTCGCCGAGGTGTCGGTGTCCGCGCAGGTCAACGACGCGAACCTGGCGGGCGTACGGGCCGTCGACGGCCGGCCGAGGCGTTCCAGCGTCACCGAACCGGTGAACGTGGGCTGGGAGTCGGGGGAGCGGAAGCCCTGGATCAAGCTCAGTTGGGTGGAGAAGAGGCGCGTCCACAAGGTGGTGCTGAGCGACCGGGCCGGCGGCGACTCGCACGTGAACTCCGGTGTGCTGTGGTTCAGCGACGGCTCGTCGGTGAAGGTGGACCGGGTGCCGACCGACGGCGGCACCAAGGTGGTGACCTTCCGGCCCAGGCGGGTGAGCTGGGTACGGTTCGAAGCCACCGGCGGCACCGGCGACAACGTGGGGCTCCACGAGATCGAGGTGTGGGACGACACCGACGTGGCCGCGTACCTCGTCGAACGGTCGGGCAACTGGCGCAACGTCTTCGACCGCACCACCGGGTTCATCCGGCCCCGCGCCATGAACGGCCGCTGGCGGGACCCCTTCGACCCGCTGTCGCACGACGACTTCGTCGAGGCGAACGCGTGGCAGGCGACCTGGTTCACCTCGCACGACGTGATCGCCCTGGCCAACAGGCTCGGCGGCCGGAAGGCGTACGCCGACAAGCTCAACTACGCCTTCGAGCAGTCCGCCGACGCGAACTTCATCGCTGAGTACGGGAAGGGCCACGTCAGCTACGGCAACCAGCCGGGGCTGCAGGTGGCGCACCTGTTCAACTACGTGGGACATCCGTGGCTGACCCAGTACTGGGTGCGGCAGGTGAAGGAGAAGACGTACGGCGCGATCTCGACCACCGACGGCTACGGCCACTTCGACGAGGACCAGGGTCAGATGGGTTCGATGAGTGCCCTGATGGCGATGGGGTTGTTCGAGGTGACGGGGGCGAGCCTGTCCCGTCCGGTGTACGACATCACGTCGCCGGTGTTCGACGCGGTGACGATCGAGCTGCATCCGGACTACTACCGCGGCCGTACGTTCCGGATCGTCACCCACGACAACTCCGCCGCGCACATGTACATCCAGCGCGCCAGGCTCAACGGGCGGCGGCAGGACAACGCCTGGTTCCACCACGATCAGCTCGCGGCGGGCGGCGAGCTGGAGCTGTGGATGGGACCGGAGCCCAACAAGGACTGGGGCGTGGCCGAGCTGCCGCCCTCCAAGTCCCCGGAAGCACCCGCGGTGCTCTACGCCACCCGCGACACGGTACGCGTCGACACCGGCGAGACCGGCACCCTCACCCTGGCCGCCCAGAACCTCACCGACCGCACCGTGAAGGCGACCTGGCAGGCCCGTACCCCCGCGGGCATCGAGATCCAGCCCGCCCGCGGCACGCTCACCGCACCCGCCGGCGACGCCGCCGAACAGGACCTCACCCTCCGCGTGACCGACGACACCGCCCGCGGACTGCACCGCGTCGTCCTCACCGGCCGGGCCGCCGACGGCACCGAACTCCCCGACGCCATCGTCTACGTCAACGTCGCCCCCGTGCTGTCCGTCGAGGCCGTCCCGGAGCGGCTGATCCTGCTGCAGGGCACGCCGTCGACCGTCCAGGTCCAGGTCACCAGCAACGATGTCGACCGGGAACACTCCGCCGACGTCGGCCTCAAGGCGCCGGACGGCTGGACGGTCGAGCCCGCGAGCCGATCGCTCGACGTGCCCGCCGGCGGCAAGGCCACGACCACGTTCACCGTCACGCCGCCGGCGGACGCGTCGGGCGAGCAGCCCCTGACGCTCACCGCCGCCTGGGGCGAGGACGGCGCCGACCACGAGCTGTCCGCGACCGTGAGCCGGAAGGTGGCCCTGCTCGGCAGCGCCGACATGACCACGGGCGAGTTCGCGCTGTCGCCCGCCGGCTACGACGACTACCCGGAGACGTTCCCGGACGACGTCGACTTCACGATCGGTGAGAGCGACCCCGCCACCGCCTGGAGCTACATCCACCCCGGCCCCAACGACGCCTGGGCCGGCTCCAAGCAGCACACCTTCACCCTCCGCTTCGACCTCGACCAGCCGCCCGCCGCCGGCCTGGCCCTCACCGCCTGGCTCATCGACACCCAGGAATCGGGACCGCCCACCGTGCAGGTCTCCCTCAACGACGGCCCGCCGGCCACCGTCGCGCTCCCCAAGGGCGGCGGTCAGGGCTTCCACTGGGGCGACGGGGAGGACGGACCCGTCCGCCCCACCGTCCTCGACGTCGCCCTTCCCGCCGACCGGCTCCGGGCCGGCCGGAACACCGTCACCCTCACCAACACGGCCGGCTCCTGGATGGTCTACGACGCCCTCGCCGTCCGAGAGCTGTCGTAAGGCCCAACCGGCCGGGCGCCGGAGTTCAGTCGCCCGGCCGGTCCTCCAGGTACCGCGAGTGGGAGCGCTGGCGGCCGCTCTCCTCCTCGCGCAGGTCGGCCGCCAGCCGGGTCGCGTCCCGCAGCAGCAGCGTCAACTGGCGGTCCAGATGGGACTCCGGCGCCTCCGCGCCCGGGGCGAGCCGCGACCACCAGCGGGCGCGGGCGTAGGCGTCGATGGACTCGGGCAGGTCGCGGCGGACGATCCGGGCCAGCGCGTGCAGCGCCTCGGGGTGGCGGGGGAGTGCCTCGGCCGACCAGCGCGGGTCGAGGAGCCCGTCCAGGACGGCCGTCAGCTCCCGCATCCGGCCGGCCGCCTCCGGCGGGAGGGCGGTGGCCGCGGCGTACGACCGCAGCGCGGTGAAGTCCTCGCGCAGCTCGCCCAGTTGCGTCGCCGGGTCCGGGAACGCCGGCGGGGCGACCCGTTCCGGCGGGGCCAGCAGCGCGCCCGCCCCGTACAGGCCCGCCACCACCGCCGGCCAGTACGCGCCGGCCGCGCCGGTGAAGGTCAGCACCAGGCCGCCGAGTCCCGCCGAGGCCCCGGCCAGGTTCTTCTTCGAGCCCAGGTAGCCCAGAATCCGGTCACTGATAGCCACGGATCTCCTCGAAGGCCGCGTCGAGCGGGCCCTTGGACGCGTCGAAGAGCCGGCCGCCGGTGAGCTCCGCGATGCCCGCGAGCTCGCCGCGGTCCGAGTCGCCGAAGACGATGGGGAACACGGGCGTGGCGCGCTGGTCGGGCGGCAGTGCGGTGTAGAAGCTCCGGAACTCCGGCGCCCCGTCGCCCGCGGTGTTCTCGCCGTCCGTCATCAGCACGATCGTGGTGAGGTACGGGGTGTCGCCGGCCGCCCGCGCCAGATGCCCGTACGCGGCCCGCAGGCTGCTGAAGATCGCCGTGTCGCCCTGCGCGGCCAGCGCGTCGACGTCGGCGCGGATCGCCGCCAGCGCGGCGTCCTGACCGCCGGGGCGTACGACGTGCGTGCGCGTGCTCTTCACCGCCGAGCCGAACGGCATCAGCGTCACCTCCTCCCGGTCCCGGAAGCGCCGCCCGGTGGGCGACGACGCGGTGCCGGTCAGCTCCTTCAGCGCCTCCTTCAGCGCCGCGAGCCGCTCGCCGCGCATCGAGCCGGAGGTGTCGAGTACGTACACGGTGCGGGCCGGGCGGCGCAGCTTGTGCTCGTACGTGGCCAGCAGCGCGTCGGACACCGACTGGCTGCCCGGGTACGGCAGTTCGCGCCGCTTGCCCGCGGGCAGCGCGGGCGCGGGGTCGACGGACGGGGACACCGGCCGGCGCAGGGTGCGTTCGGTGATCAGGCGCTGGGCGGGCTCGCTCAGCAGATAGCGGGTCAGGGCCCGGACGGCGTCCCGCCGGCCGGGTGCCGCGGAGGTCAGCGCGGCCAGCGGGTAGTCGGCGGTGACCACGCCGTCGCCGGGGCGGATCACGGTGAGGTCCGTGTGCTGGTCGCGGTTGAGCGACAGCAGCACCGACTCGTAGTTGACCAGCGCGTCGACCGTGCCGCGGTGCAGATAGGCGTCCGCCAGCCAGCCGGAGGAGCCTGAGGTCAGCGACTGTCCGGAGAAGAACTCCGCCAGCCCCGGCGTGGCCCGCCGCACGTCCGCGTCGGTCAGCGCCGACTGGGCGTGCGACAGGGCGGAGGCGACGGCGATCAGCGCGGAGTAGCCGGAGTTGGAGCGCAGCGGGTCCGTCATCCCGTACGTCAGCCGCCCCGCGGCCACCGCCTGCTGCACCTGCGCCCAGGTGACCCGCTCCGGGTCCGGCCAGCCGAGCCGGTCCATGGCCCGCGCGCCGACCCCGAGGGCCACCGGCGAGGTCATCACCGGCGTCTGCGACAGCACCTTGCGGGCCGCGCCGGGGCGCAGCCGCAACTGGTCGGCCGACGCGACCCAGACGGCGTCGTGCTTCCCGTCGGCGCGGCCCGACGCGACCGCCTCGATGGCGTCCAGGGTGCCGCCGTACGTCATCTCCACGCGGATGCCGGTGGCCTCCCGGGCGGCCTTGAGCACGTGCGCCATGTCGGCGAGTTCGCTGGAGGCCAGCACGCGCAGCGTGCCGCCGGGGCTCGTTCCGCCGCCCTCGCCGTCCGCCTCGCCGTCGTCCCCGTCGTTCGTGCAGGCGGCGGCGGGCAGCACCACGAGGGCCGCGAGGAAGGCACTCAGCTCTCTTCGGTTCACGCGGGACCGCCGCCTTCCAACTGGCCGCGGGTGCGGGTGCGCTCCAGATGGGCGCTCGCCGCCTGGAGTTCGTCCGTCAGGGACTGCACGGTCGCCGACATCGACTCGGTGGCCTGCGCCTTGTACGTGTCGATCGCGTCCAGCGTCCGGTAGATCTGCTGGAACGCCTCCCGCAGCGTCTCCGCCCCCACCGCCGGGTCGGCGGCGATGCGCTGGATGTCGCCGCTCTGCGTGGCCAGCATCTCCGCGTTGCCGCGGATCAGCTCCTCCGTCGTCCCGCGTAGGGCGTTGACCTGCTCGGTGACCTTGCGCTGGCTGTCCAGCGCGGCGGCCAGCGTCACCGCGATGCGCAGCGCCGAGACGGTGGTGGTCGCGGCCCGGTCGACGCCCTTGATCAGCTCGTCGTTGTTGCGCCGGACCACGTCCATCGCGAGGTAGCCCTGGGCGCACACCGCCATCTGGGTGAGCAGGTCCTGGTGCTTCTGCCGGACGGGGAAGAGGAGGTCCACGCGCAGCGCGTCGGCCTGCGCCGGATCGGTGGCCTCCGCGTCGGCGATGCGCTGCTCGACCGCGGTGTCCAGGGCCTGCGTCAGGACCGCGGCCTCCTGCAGCTTGCCGATCGTCTCCCACAGCCGGGTGCGCTCGGTGTGCAGGGCCGCGTTGTCGCGGCGCAGCTCGTCCTGGCCGCCGCGCAGGGTGGAGACGATGTGCTGCAGGGTGCCCTGGGCGGAGGCGTAGCGGGCGACGTGGTCGCGCAGCTTGTTGCCGCCGGGCAGCCGGGACAGCAGCCGGCGGGCGCCCTTGCCGGGGGTGTCGCGCGGGTCGAGGTCCTCGACCGTACGGCGCAGCTCCACCAGCGACGACGCCACCCGGGACTGCGCGTCACCGCCCCGGCCGGGCAGACTGCGCACGGTGCGGTCGAGCATGCGGTTGGAGGACTGGGCGGCGGCGCGGATCTCCCCCGAGCCGAGGGCGGCGACCTCGCCGATGCGCTCGGCGAACTCCGGTGAGCGGGCGTCCAGTCCGGCGATCCTGTCGAGGTAGTCCTGGGCGCGGCGCGCCAGCTCCTGCCGTACGGACTCCTCCAGCGGGATGAGCCCGGTGGCCCGCTCCGGCGCGATCGGGGCGACCGGCTCGGGCGGGGTGAGGGTGAAGGTCTCGTTGTCGGTCAACGTGCACGTCTCCTAGCCGCGGGCCCGGGCCGCCATCTCGCGCAGCACCTCGGCCGTGGGGACGGGGGCCTGCCGGACGCCGGTCAGGGTCTGGTTGAGGTAGGCGGTGTACGGGGCGGTGGCCGCGGTGAACTCGGCGGCGGCGCCCTGCGGGCGGAAGCCGTGCCGTACGGCGAGCGCGCGCAGCCGCTTGTCGGTGCGGAGGAGTTCGCCGATCCGGCGCCCCTCCTCGGTCACGGGGACGACGGTGTGGTCGCTGGAGACGGTGGTGTCCGGGTAGAGGACCGTCAGGTCGCCCGGATCGTTCTTCGCCAGCAGCAGACCGGCGACCTGCTGCTCGTAGACCAGGACGAGCGGGTTGCCCACGCCGCTGACGAAGTCCCGGAACGGGCCGTCGGAGCTGGCCTGCTGCGCCCCCTGCACCTGGACCAGCTTGCGCAGCAGCCCGCCGGTGCGGTCCAGACCCGCCGGATCGGCCACCACGGTGCCCCCGTTGGCGACGAACGAGGCCGCGGCCAGATACAGGGCGCCGGAGTTGGAGCTGAGCGGGTCGGTGCTGGAGACGAAGAGCGTGCCGCTCAGCTCCTGCCGTCCGCTCGTTCCCTTCAACTGCTGCCAGGTCGTGTCCCGTTGCGCGGCGCGCACGTACTCCGCCATCCGGAGCGTGCCTGTCGTCCGGTCAGGGCCGGTGAGCGTGGCCAGGCCGTTGTCGGCCAGGACCTCCGCGGTGCTCCGGTGGGTGACCACGACCAGCGGGGAGTAGAACGGCCGCACCAGGCCGCCCCGCACCTTCGACCAGCGGCTCAGCTCGTCGGCCGCCGCCGAACTGGACGGGAACGCGAAGTCGTACTCCTTCAGCGGCAGATCCCGCATGCTCCACGAGCCGGCGGTCTCCGCGCGCACGGTGAAGCCCCGGTCCGCCAGGGCCTTCACCACCTCCGGATCCTCGAAGAACTCCGCCTTCTCGGATCCGATCACTCCACGCACGGTCGTCGTTGCCGTGCGGGCGTCCTCCTTGTCGCGGCCTGACACCACGGCGGCGGCGACACCGCCGATCAGCAGAACCGCCAGGACGATTCCCAGAATTCGTCTCACGGGGGGCAGCCTGCCCCCCGGAGTCGGCTATTCCGGCGGTCCTGGGTGAACGGAGGGTATCCGGGCTGTCGCAGCAGCGCTGCGGGACTCAGCCGCGGAGAGCTTCCGCTGGGTGGGGCGAGGGCGGCCTGGGCCGCCGTCAGGTCCTGCCACCCGGTCGGCTTAACGCAATGGCTTTGACACAACCCCGTGCGCGTGATGCAGTGGTAACGCATGGACATTGCGTTATCTCCGGAGGGACGGGCATGACCTCGGTATTCTTCGTCACGGGAGCCTCCCGCGGGCTCGGCCGCGCGATCGTCGAGGCCGCCCTGGCGGCCGGACACCGCGTCGTGGCCACCGCCCGTCGCGCGCAGGCACTCGACGACCTGGCCGCCCGGTACGCCGACCGCGTCCACGTCGAGCCCCTCGACGTCACCGACCCCGCCGCGGCGCAGGCCGCCGTGGCGAAGGGGCACGCCGCCTTCGGCCGCCTCGACGTCGTCGTCAACAACGCCGGCCAGGGTGACCGGGTCGCGCTGGAGGACACCGACCTGGACGTGTTCCGGCGGCAGATCGAGACCAACTTCCTCGGCACGGTCTACGTGACCAAGGCCGCTCTTCCGCTGCTGCGCCGGCAGGGCGGTGGCCGGATCATCCAGATCTCCTCGGTGGGCGGGCGGCTCGGCACCCCGGGCATGACGGCGTACCAGTCCGCGAAGTGGGCCGTCGGCGGCTTCAGCGAAGCCCTGGCCGCCGAGGTCGGCCCGCTCGGCATCAGGATCACCGTCGTCGAGCCCGGCGGGATGCGGACGGACTGGGCCGGCGCGTCGATGGAGACGCCGCGGATCAGCGCACCGTACGACCAGACGGTCGGGGCCTCGGCGCGCGCGATGAAGGACTTCGAGAAGGTCGCCAACTCGGACCCCGCCAAGGTGGCGGGTCTCGTCCTCCGGGTCGCCGGGATGGCGGAGCCGCCGCTGCGCCTGCTCGCCGGCAGTGACGCCTTCGAGTTCGGCCGTACGGCATGGCGGCAGCGCCTGGAGATCGACGACCGGTGGGAGGAGCTCAGCCGGACCACCGACGTCGACGGGTCGGACACGTCGTGGCAGGACCAGAGGGGGACGAGCGTGCCCGACGTGAACGCCTGATCGCGTGTCCGTTAGCGGCTGTCGCCCGTGGCGCGCCCGACCGCCGGGCCGGGCTGCGTAGCCTTCGTGGCCGGCAGAGGAAAGGAGTTCCGCATGTCCCCGAAACAGCCCACGGCCGAACTCGACGCCCGCTACAGCGCCGCCCTCAACCCGCGCCCGGGCGCGGAGAACGTCACCGCCACCGACTGGGCCGAGGCCGAGAGCCGGCTGAAGGCCGCCGAGGTCTTCTGGATCACCACGGTCAGGCCGGACGGCCGGCTGCACGTCACGCCGCTGATCGCCGCCTGGCACGACGGGGCGCTGCACTTCAGCACCGGGCCGGAGGAGCAGAAGGCGAAGAACCTGGCCGGCAACGACCACTGCGCGCTCACCACCGGGCAGAACTCGCTCGCCGGAGGGCTCGACATCGTGGTCGAGGGCACGGCGGAGCGGGTGACGGACCGGGCGCGGCAGGACGAGGTCATCGCCGCGTTCGAGGCGCAGTACGGGGATCACATCACCTCGCCGGAGGGGGTCTTCCACGGCTTCGGGAACAGCATCCGCGAGGGGAAGGACCTGCTGTTCGCGGTGGCACCGGGCACGGCGTACGGCTTCGGGCACGACGGCCAGGTCTTCAGCCACACCCGCTACACGTTCTAGCGGACCGGGGCGAAGAAGGCGGTGAGCCGGGCGCCGGCGTCTGACGGGAACGTACGGCGCCGCCGGCCGTCACGACCGGGCGCGGTCCGCTCCCGGCTGCCGCTGCTTCGGTACGTCGTGGCCCCCAGCCCTGTCCGTCTCGTTCGGCAGGCCGACGAGGTCCTCGACGTCGAACATGCGGGCGATGGGCACGTCGGTACTGGAGTGGGCGACGATCGAGAACGCGATGCAGACCGCGATCAGCGTGAACGCCTCCTCGCCCTGCGGGACCTCGGCCTGCAGCACCAGCAGCCCGTAGACCACCGACGCGAAGCCCTTCGGCCCGAACCAGGCGGCGGTCAGCCGCTCACGCCGGTCGAGACGGGTCCCGATCAGGGACAGCAGCAGCGAAGCCGGCCGGATCAGCACGATGGCCAGCACCGCCGCCACGTACCCGCCGAACGAGAGGTCACCGAACAGCTCCGGCGTCAGCAGCGCCCCGAAGACCAGCAGTGCGGCGAACTTCGCCAGCTCCGTCAGTGACTCCCCCAGCGGCTCGAACGCACTCTTGCCCTCCGGGGAGAGGGACGCGAGGACCGCGCCGGCGGAGAACGCCGCCAGGTAGGGGTTGGAGTGGGTGAGGTGGCAGACCGCGTACAGGATGACCGCCACGGCCAGGGGCAGCAGCGGCTGCAACCTGGGCTCCGGGCCCAGCAGCCGGAACCGCACCAGCCAGTGCACCACCGCCGGCGCCGCGACCCCGAGCGCCAGGCCGCCGACCAGTTCCAGGCCGATCTTGCCGAGGTCCGCCTCGGCGCCGTGCCCGGTCGGCCCGGCGGTGGCGATCAGGATGAGCACCACGGGCAGCGCGAGGCCGTCGTTGATGCCGCTTTCGACATTGAGCAACTGACGCAGCCGCGCCGGTACTTCCTTGCGGCTCACGATGGCCGAGGCGAACACCGGGTCGGTCGGTGCCAGTACCGCACCCACCAGAAGGGACGTCGTCCAGTCCAGTCCCACCACGAAGTGCGTCACCAGCGCCATACCGACGAAGGCCAGCGGCATGCCGAGTGCCAGTGCGCGGGCGGGGTTCCGCCAGGCGCTGCGCAGCGCGGGGAACGACACGTGCATGCCGTCGGTGAACAGCACGGCGAACAGCGCGAGATCGGCGGTCACCGCCACCAGGTCGCTGTCCGGCGTGATGTGGATCAGACCCAGGAAGCCGTCGCTGACGAGGGCGCCACCGACCAGGAACAGCAGCGACGTGGAGAGTACGGAGCGGGCCGCCAGGCCCGACAGCAGCACCGCCACCAGCAGCGCCACCCCGAAGACCGCGATGAGTACCACGACAGAAGCCCCCCGATCAGCAAAGAGATCAATCCCCTGCTCGCCGACCAGACTTCCCGGCACACCGCCGGGAACCCTATCCCACTCCCGCGCGCCCCTCCACCTCTGTACGCCGGCCGGCGGCCGTCACCCGGTCATCGTGCCGAACTCGACGACGTCTGCAGGGTGAACAGGTTCAGCCGGTATGCCCTGGTCTGTGGGAGAGAACGCATCACCGGCAGCAGCGCCCGCATGCGGAGGGGAAGCGCGGTTCTCACGGCCCGGGGTGGAGTCGCGAGCGTGTGGCCGGCGGACAGCGTGACGCCCGGGTGCCACGACTCGATCTCCCGGGGATCGTCGCAGGCCCATTCGAGCGTGGCGGACATCTTCCTCAGCGGGTCGCGCCGCCGTTGGTCCCGTCGCCGCTGGTTGCGCAGGATCCACTCGCCCCAGGTGTCGAAGGCCAGCGTGGCGTCGGGAAAGTCGTCCCTGATCCGGCCGACCACGCCGCGTGCGTCGGCCTCGGTGAGGTAGATCAGCACCGCCTCGGCGACGAAGAAGTACGGAGCGGGATGCTCACGTACGCGGGCGGCCCACGTGTCGTCCACGACGGAGGCGGCGATCATCGAACGCCGATCGCTCTCCTGGAACAGTTTCCGCCGCAGTTCCATGGAGTCGGGCAGGTCGAGTTCGACCCAGTGGCAGGCCCCGTTGTCGAGCCGTTCGAACCGCGTGTTCAGCCCCGCGCCGATCTCGACCACCGTGCCCCCCGGATGCTCACGCAGGAAACCGGCGACCCAGTGATCGAAGATCAACCCGCGCAGGACCGAACCCTCGAGACTCCGGTCTCCGTCGAACTTGGCGAAGTCGTAGTCGATCGCTTCGACGATCTCCACGGCACGCGGATCCCTCGCCATCGGATGGCGCTTGCGGGTCTCGACGGCCCGTCCGTAGAGCGGAATCAGCAGCGTCTCCTGTGCCGGGCCCAACGTGATCTGGTGTCTGTCCGTCATGTTCGGTGTCCCTGGGGTTGATGGGCGTTCGGGGTGACACTCCGTGATGAGAATGATTATCATCTCTACTATGACTGTGTCCGGCCGACAAGATGACACGCGGCGCGCCTTCGACGCCGCCGCCGCCGACTTCACCGCTCTCGGGCGCCATCTGTGGGGACCCATCGGGGTCGCGACCGTGGCGGCCGCCGGGATCGGTCCGGGTGATCGCGTCCTCGACGCCTGTTGCGGTGCCGGCGCATCCGCCCTGCCCGCGGCGGAGCTGGTGGGCGCGGAAGGGGTGGTGGACGCGGTCGACCTGTCGGACCGGATGATCGGTGAGCTGCGCCGGCTGTCGGACGGCCTGCCGCAGGTGCGCGCCCATGCCGCCGACGTGACCTCGTGGGACGCCGGCGGCTACGACGTGGTGCAGTCCGCGCTCGGCATCTTCTTCCTCCCCGACATGCCGGCCGGCACCGAGCGCCTGATCGGGCTGGCCCGCCCCGGCGGCCGGATCGTGTTCACCATCTGGCGCGGGGACGCGATGGCAGCCGCCGGCCGGCACCTCGGCCGGGCCGTGGCCGCGGCCACCGGCAACCCGCCGCCCGGGGAACGAGAGCCACACCTGATCGACCGGATCAACCAGGCCGACAGCTACGCCGCCTGGCTGACCGAGCGCGGCCTGACCGGGGTGGAGGTGGTGACACACGAGCTGCGGGTGACCATGACCCCCGAGCTGGCCTGGCTGGTGGTGACCGGGTCCGGCTACCGGGGCGCCATCGCCGCGCTCGACCCCGGCACCGTGGCAGACGTGCGCGAGCGCTACCTCGGCTCCCTCCGTGCCGACGGGGTCACCGAACTCGACGCCACCACCCTGATCGGCGCCGGCAACGCGCCCGCCGGCCCCGGGCGGGCGAGCCGGGCCTGACCCACGCCGACGAGGCCGGCGGTGGCGCCGCGGCGATCGTCCGTGCGCCCAGGCCGGCGCCGAGGTCGACGACGGGCCCGTCCGGGCCGGGCGGCCCGGACGGGCTCGGGGTCACGCGGGGCTCAGGTCACGCGCCGACCTTGAAGGTCAGCTCGTACGGCGGGGAGGTGACGACGGTGCCGTCGAGCAGTGTCGTGGCGACCTCGATGGTGGCGGTGTAGTCGCCCGGCTCTTCGAAGGCCCAGTTCATGTGTTCGTGCCCGCCGGCGGCGACCTCGGTGACGTCCGGCAGGCCGTCGCCGCTGTCGAAGCGGATCTCCGGCGAGCCGGCTGTGCCGACGTCGAAGACCGAGAAGTCGCCCGGGCCCTGGAGGTCGGTCAGGGTGAAGCTGACGGCGTCGCCCCGGGTGGCTCCGGGCTCGACTCCCTCGGCCGAGAGTCCGGCGAACAGGACGTCGGGGTTGTGGGTCTGGGGAAGGATCCAGACGGGATCGCCCGGATTGCCGAGGAAGGCGAACCGCTCGTCGTCGGGCACGGTGGTCTCGGACTCGGGCACGGCGTGCAGGACGACCTCGCCGGGGTCGTACGAGACCGGCCCGCCGTCCGCGTCGTGCTTGAGGTGGATGTGGAAGTGGTCGACGTGCAGTTCGACGTCGAGGACGTCGACGTGGCCGGTGGAGAGGGTGACGGGTTCGGCCGCCTGCGCGGTGCCCGGGCCGGCGACGAACGCCAGTCCCAGGGCGCCGAGCGAGACGACGAGCTTTGAGCGCATGTTCATCAGGGGATCTCCTCCGAGGTCTGCTGGACGTGCTCGACGTGCCGCCGCGCGGACTGACGTGACACGGCCCGCCCGTGGGCCCGGCGTGCACGTCGTGCGGCGGATTGCGGTGGCGCGGTTCATCGGTGGCGGTGCCTGCGGTGCAACGGGCGGACGCGTCTGCCGACACGGCCGGGCGCGCGGCTGCCGGCCCAGGCGTCACGCCTGGCGTGGCGTCACATTGGAATGATAATCGTTATCAATTAGCGAGGGAAGGGGGTTCGGTGTTATTGAAAATGATTACCATCGCAGGTATCGTGCTGTCGCGTCGTACGCACACCAGTGCGTGCCCGGGGGCTTCGTCGCCGTCATCCCGGAGACGGACACAACTGCAGATGAGGGGCGATGAGAGCAACCAATCGGCCGGTCCGGGTGCTTGCGGCCCTGGTCCTGGCCGCGGCCGGGCTGGTGTCGGTCGGCGCCGCGGGCGGCGGTGACGGGGATGCTGCACCCGTCACGCCGCCCGCGGCGTCTGTGGCCGCGTCGGCTGCCGGAGACGTGGTGGACGAGCGCACCGTCATCGACAGGGGACATGTGGACGCGGTCGCGCCGCGTCTGGTGGACGGTGAGTTCCGCACCCTGCTGAAGGACAGCCGCGAGCCCGCCAACGTGATCTGGCGCGAGCCGACTTCGGTGGTCATGCACCTCACCCCTGCGGGCAGGCAGACGATCCCCGACCCGGCCGGAGGGCTGGCGTACATCGGTGAGCCCGGTGATGTCTTCCACCTGATCCCGCAGGCGCAGGATCCGGAGGTGCTGTGGGCGGGGTGGAACACCGAGGAGTTCGCCGCCGCCGACCTGGACGGCCGCCTGAAGCTGTCCCTGGACGAGGTGGAGGGCCCGGGCTCGCTCGTCGTCTGGGCGTGGTCGACGTTCGGTGAGCCGCTGCCCAGGTTCGACACCCGCGACGGCCTGCCGGACGGCTACGACGTGCCGGGCGGTACGCATGAGCACGCCAACTGGGCCTTCACGGAGGAGGGCGTGTACCGGATGACGTTCACCTTCTCCGCGACGCTCGCCTCCGGTGAGGAGGTCTCCGACAGCCAGGTCTTCACCATGGCGGTCGGCGACATCGATCCGGACGACGTGACGTTGCCCGGTGACGGCGGCGGCTCCTCAGATGGCGGCACTTCGGACGGCGGCACCACGGACGGTGGCACCACGGACGGCGGCGCAGACGACGGCGGCACCTCCGACGGCGGGTCCGGCGGCGACGGTGGCTCTTCCGACGGCGGCACCGCCGACGGGGGCTCCGGCGGCACGACGGACGCCGGAAGCAGTGACGGTGGCTCTTCCGGCGGCGGCACGAGCGGGAGTTCCGGCGGCGTCACCGCGGCCGGCGCCTCCGTCGGTGAGGGTACGGACGGCGGTGGCTCCTCCGGGGGCGACACGGGAGCCGCAGGGGTGGCCGGCGGCAGCGACGGCGGGGCGGCCAAGGGCGGCGGGCTTGCCAGCACCGGATCCGCCGGGGTGCTTCCGCTGGCGGTGGCCAGCGCGGCGCTCATCGCCGTGGGGGCCGGAGGTTTCGTCTACGTCAACCGCAGAAGGGCGCGTCCCGCCGGCGGTGACGTGGCCGCGGACACGGCACGCGCCTGACCTGAAGACCCCCGAACGCGAAGGAGCAGTCATCCCCATGGGAGCAAGAAGGAACGTCCGCTGGACCGCCGCCGGCATCGTGGGTTCCGTGGCTCTGGCCGCGGCGGGTACTCCCGCGGCGGTCGCGGGCCCCGCGGCGCCCGGCGGGGGCAGCGGCTCCGGCGGCGCGGCAGACGTCGTGTTGTCCCTCGACGAGGGCACGTTGACCCTCGGTCTCGGCCCGGGGGCACGGGACGCCGGCGACGGCGGGACGGCGGACCTCGAACTCGGCCCCGAGTCCGGGACCACCGTGCCCGAGGACTCCGCCTACGGCTTCCTGGGCCGGCCCGGCGCCCCGGTGTGGGTCCTGGACGGCGCGGTGGCCGGCGACGCCGGTGCGCCGCGGTGGGACACGTCCGGCGTACCGGCGGACGCGCTCGCGGACGGTGCCGAGGGCGCCGTGGAGTGGGCGTTGACCGGGGTGGAGGGGCCGGGGGACGTGGCCGTCTTCGAGCCGCTCGCGGCCGGCGCGGACGGCTCGGCCGGCGCGGGCTCCGACGCCGGTGACCCGGCCGAGGACGCACAGCGGCCGCGGGTGCTGTTCGACAGCAGTGACGGGCTGCCGGACGGCCGGGCGCTGCCCGCCGCCGACACCGGGGAACTGGCCTGGGCGTTCGACGAGCCCGGGGAGTACCGCATCACCTCCGAGGCGACGGCCGACCTCGCCTCGGGGGAGTCGGCGACGGCCAGTGCGGAGTGGACGGTACGGGTGACGCCGCGGGACACCGGTTCCCCGGCCCCTCCTCCGGCCTCCCCCGATCCGGCCCCGCCCGCCGGTGACGGCGCACGTCCGGGCGCGGCCCCAGGCGGTGCGGGGGCTGCCGCGGGCTCCGGCGGCTCCCGTACCGCCGACTCGGCGGGCACGCTTCAGTCGGACATCGCGACCGAGAAGGTGGTGATCGACGACGGGCACGTCGACGCGATCGCCGGCCGCATGGTGAACGGCAGGCTGCGCACGCTGTTCAAGGACAGCCGCAATCCGGGGGACATCGTCTGGCGTGAGCCGTCCTCGGTGGTCATGCACGTCGTCCCCGAGGCGAAGGAGAAGGTTCCCGCAGGCGGCGGCTACGACTTCCTGGGCGAGGCGGGCGGCGACTTCTGGCTCGTACCCCAGGTGCAGAAGCCGGGCGTCGTGTGGGCGGGGTGGAACACGGAGTCCCTGGACGGCGGTGACCTGAACGGTCCGGTCGACATGGCGTTGACCAAGGTCAGCGGCCCGGGTGAGCTGGCGATCTGGTCGACCGCCGGGCTGGGCGGCGCGGAGGTGCTGTACAACTCCCGGGACGGGCTGCCGGACGACCGCGAGGTCGGCCTCGGGGTGCACGCGCACGCCAACTGGGGCTTCAGCAAGGAGGGTGTCTACAAGGTCACGTTCCGGCTGAGCGGTGAGAAGCCGAACGGGCAGGCGACCTCGGACACCCGCACGTACACCTTCGCGGTGGGCGACGTCGACCCGGGCACGGTGAACCCGGGCGGCGGCAGCGGCGACGGGAGCGGAACCGGCGGGCCGGGCGGCGGCTCCGGCAGTGGCGCGGACGGCGGCGGTTCCTCGGATCCGGGTGGATCCGACGGCGGTGGCGGCAGCATGGCGCACACCGGCGGTGCCCCGGTCGGAGCGCTGGCAGCGGGTGCGGGCGCGCTCGTGCTCGGCGGCGCGGCGGCCGTCGCCCTCGGCCGGATACGCCCGCGTACGGTGTCCGCGGCCGGCGGTGACGCCGCGTCATGACGCCCCGTACCGCGCGCCGTCGAGGTGCGCTGCGCACCGCGTCCGCCGGCGCGACCGCCATGGCCGCCCTCGCGCTGGTGCTCGCCGGGTGCGAGGGCCACGCCCGTCCGGACGCGGCGGAGGAGAACCCGGACGCGGAGCTGAGGGTCGTGACCACCACGGAGATCCTCGCCGACCTGGTCCGCCGGGTCGGCGGGGAGCGCGTGCAGGTCGACTCGGTCGTGCCGCCCGGAGGCGATCCGCACTCCTACGAGCCCACCCCGCAGGATGCGGAGAAGGTCACCGAGGCCGACGTCACCTTCACCAACCACCTGCTGCTGGAGGAGCACGCCCTGATCAAGACCGTCGACGCCAACGCCCGCGAGGGCACGCCGAACGTCTCGCTCGCCGAGGCGTCGGAGACCTACGGCGCGAACGTCATCCCGCTGGTCGAGGACGTCGGCCTGGACGTGCTCTGGCTGGGCCTGCGGGTGCGCGGCGACGGCGAGGCGCGCGGCGCCGGCCGCTCCTCCGACATCCTGCTGTCGGCGACCGACGTGAGCGGGCCGGGCGAGCTGGTGGCGTACCTGACCGAGTCCCTGGGGAAGCCGAACAGGTACTTCGACTCCACCGACGGCTTCTCCGCGGCGGACACCACCTCCCTGCCGCCGGCCGCACACACCCATCTCAACTGGGCCTTCACCGAACCCGGGGTGTACGAACTCACCCTTCAGGCCCGCCTGAAGAACCCCGGCGGCGAGCCGCAGCCGGTGGGCGAGGGCACGTTCACGTTCGCGGTCGGCGTCGACCCGCACACCGTGGCGGACAAGGGCGACACCATCCTCGACGAGGGACACACCGACCTGACGGTCAACATCGACACCGGACGGATGTCCGCGTACACCGACCTGCGCACCGGCGGCGAGGAGCAGGAGGAGATACCGCCGGGCGACGTCGTCGTCGACGTGCCCAACCGCGCGATCGAAGAGGTGCCGAAGGAGGAGGAGTTCTCCTTCCTCGGCCGGCCGGGAGAGCCGGTCCACCAGCTTCCGCAGGCCGTCCTGGGCAAGCACGTGCACGGAGAGATCGACCCCCATCTGTGGCAGGACGTGCAGAACGCGAAGGCGTACGCGCAGTTGATCCGCGACACGCTGAAGAAGGCCGACCCGCAGGGCGCGGACGCGTACGACGCGGGCAGTCGCGCGTACGCGCGTGAACTGGACGACCTCGATCGCTACGTGGGCGACCAGATCGGCCGGATTCCCGCGGAACGGCGGCAGTTGATCACCACGCACGACGCGTTCGGCTACCTGGCCGACGCCTACGGCATGACCGTCGCCGGCTTCGTCGTGCCCAACCCGGCCCAGGAGCCCAGCGCGGACGACGTCGAGAAGCTGACCCGCACGATCAACAACCTCGGCGTCCCGGCCGTGTTCATGGAGCCCAACCTCGTCCGGCGCGCCTCGGTGCTCACCCAGGTGGCCGAGGACCAGGGCGTGGAGGTGTGCAAGCTGTACGGCGACGCCTTCGACGAGAACACCCGGCACTACACCGACATGATGCGGCACAACGCCGACGAGTTGCGCCGCTGTCTCGGAGGCTCCGCCTGATGACCCGTCACCGCACCCGACGCGCCCTGCCCCTGGCCGGCGCGCTGCTGACCGCCCTGCTCACCGCCGCCCCCGTCGCGGCCCTCTCGCCCGCCCAGGGCGACGAGTCCGAGGCCGCGGCGAAGACGGGCACCGGCCGCACGGTCGTCGGCGACGGCCACATCGACATCGGCCCGCGCTTCGACGACGGCACCTGGACGGTGCAGATCCGCGACGACACCGTGGAGCCGCCGACGTGGCGGAACACCGACGACGTCGTCCTGCACGTCACCGACGCGGCCGGGGTCGAGGTGCCGGGGGGTGAGGAGTTCTCCTTCCTCGGCGAGCCCGGCGGCCGGGTGTGGCTGCTGCCGCAGGCGCAGCAGGCGGGGGTGCTGTGGCCGGGCTGGAACAGCCAGGAGCCCGAGGTCGCCGCCCGCGTCGAGCGCGAGGTGACCTGGCAACTGACCGGCGTCGAGGGCCCGGGCGACTTCGTGCTCTTCCTCAACGGCAGCTTCGGCGCCCCGCAGATCCTCTTCGACGGACGCAAGCCGCTGCCGCAGGAGACGGGCATCGAGACGGGCTCCCACGTCCACGGCAACTGGGCCTTCACCGAACCCGGCACGTACCTGATAGAGGTGCGGATGAGCGCGACCACCAAGGACGGCACCGAGCACGAGGACACCCGCACCCTGCGGTTCTCCGTGGGACCGCAGAACCCGGAGAGGGCCTTCGCCGCGGCCGGGGCGGCGCGGGGCGAGCACACCCCCGGGGCGTCCGCGGGCGAGGAGGAGCGAACGGGCCCCGCGCGGGACGACGTTGCGTCCTCGGGGGAGGCCACCGACGACTCCACCGCGCCGCTGTGGTGGGGCGTGGGAGCCGCCGCGCTGGTGGCGGCCGTCGCCGGCACCCTCGTCTGGCGCCGCGGCCGCGGCCCGAGCGCGGGCGGGGGCGAGCGGTGACCGCCACGGTGCGCGAGACGCCGCCGGTGCTCGACGTCCGCGGCCTCGGCGTGGAACTCGGCGGGCGGATGGCGATCGAGGACGTCGACCTGGCCGTACGGGCCGGGGAGCTGGTCGGCCTGATCGGCCCGAACGGGGCCGGCAAGACCACCCTGCTGCGCGCCGTCCTCGGCCTGCTCATCCCCTCCTCGGGCACGATCGACCTGGCGGGGCAGCCCGCGGTGCGGGGTCGCGGCAGCGTCGGCTACGTCCCCCAGCGCCACGAGTTCGCCTGGGACTTCCCGCTGCCCGTGCACAAAGCCGTGATGACCGGCCGCACCCACCTCGTCGGCTGGCTGCGCCGCCCCGGCCGCGCCGACCGCGAGGCCGTCGACGACGCGCTGGAGCGGGTGGCGATGACCGGGCTGCGCGACCGCCCCATCGGCGAGCTGTCCGGCGGGCAGCGCCAGCGCGTGCTGGTCGCCCGTGCCCTTGCCGTACGCCCCGGGCTGCTCCTGCTCGACGAACCGTTCACCGGACTCGACGTGCCCACCCAGGAGTTGCTCACCGACCTCTTCACCGGCCTGCGCACGGAGGGCAAAGCCCTGCTGATGACCACCCACGACCTCCCCCAGGCCGCCGACATCGCCACCCGGCTGTGCCTGCTCAACCGCACCGTCGTCGCCGACGGCGAACCCGCCGCCCTGCGCGACCCCGCGATCTGGCTGCGCGCCTTCGGCGTGACCAGGTCCGAGGCGCTGCTGACCTCACTGGGAGTCAACCGGTGAGCGCCGTCGCCGACTTCCTCACCGACCCGTGGCAGCACGTGTTCATGCAGCGGGCGTTCGCCGTCGCGGTCATGTGCAGCATCGTCTCCGGCGTCGTCGGCTGCCACGTCGTGCTGCGCGGCATGGCCTTCATCGGCGACGCCGTCTCCCACGCGGTCTTCCCCGGGGTCGCCGTGGCCTTCGTCCTGGAGTTCAACCTCGTCGTCGGCGGGGCGGTGGCCGGACTGCTCACCGCGCTCGCGGTCGCGGTGTTCTCGCAGAACCGCCGGCTGAAGGAGGACAGCGTCATCGGCGTGTTCTTCGCCGCCGCCTTCGGCCTGGGCATCGTCATCCTCAGCACCGCCCCCGGCTACAGCGGCTCCCTGGAGTCGTTCCTCTTCGGCCAGATCCTCGGCATCAGCAACGGCGACGTCCGCACCGTCGCCGTGATGGGCGCGGTCGTCCTGCTCGCCGCCGCGGCCGTGCACAAGGAACTGGTCACCGTCAGCCTCGACCGCGAAACCGCAAGGTCCGCGGGCCTGCCGGTCTTCGGCCTGGACATCCTGCTCTACGCGCTCGTCACGGTCACCGTCGTCATCGCCCTCCAGGCCGTCGGCAACATCCTCGTCCTCGCCCTACTCATCACCCCCGCCGCCTGCGCACGGCTGCTGACCGACCGCATCGGCGCGATGATGGCCCTGGCCCCGGCCATCGGCGCCGGCTCCGCGATCGTCGGCCTGTACCTCTCGTACCACCGCAACCTCGCCGCCGGCGGACTCATCGTCCTCGTCGCCACCGGCGCCTTCGTCCTGTGCTGGCTCTTCGCACCCCGCCACGGGCTGCTCGCCGGGCGCCGCAAGCGCGACATGCGCCGGACGGGCGGCGACGCGCCCGTAGCGAGGGAGGAGCCGAACGCTCCGGCCGCGGCCGGACCGGCCGGGGGCTGACGAGCGCCTCGACTGAACGGCTGTGCCCAACGCCCGCATGCCTCGGCCCCGGAGATTCCGTCCCCGGGGCCGAGATCGTGCGCGTGTGCGTCAGCCGACGGCGACATGCGGGGCCGGCCCCGGTCCCGTACGCCGTCGGCGTCGCGCACGGTGCGGGGCATGCGGTTGCCCTCGACCGCCTCCAGGTCGTGGTGGACGGCGACGGCGCCGGGCACGGCGCGCAGCAGGGACTCGACGGCCGCTGTGCGGGTGAGGAAGGCGAAGTTCGCGGCCCGGTCGCGGAAGACGACGGGGCCGTAGGAGGGGTGGATGCCAGGCTGCATCTGGGGGGCTCCCTTCAGCGCTCTTCGATGCCCCGCAGTAGATATCGTAACGGTTTTCATTTTCATGTATGGTCCTCTCAGGCCGCAGGAACCCACCGATCGGAGGAACCGCCCGATGTCTGCCCGATGCCAGATGACGGGGCGCACGCCCGGCTTCGGCAACAACGTCTCCCACTCCCACCGCCGCACCCGCCGGCGCTTCGACCCCAACATCCAGCGCAAGCGCTACTGGCTGCCCAGCGAGCGCCGGTACGTCCGGCTGACGCTGAGTGCCAAGGGCATCAAGGCCATCGACGTCATGGGCATCGAGAGCGCGGTCGCGCGGATGCGCGCCCGGGGGGAGAAGATCTGATGGCGAAGACCAGCAAGATCGCGAAGAACGAGCGGCGGCGGGCCGTCGTCGCCCGCTACGCCGCGCGCCGCGCAGAACTGAAGGAACTCATCCGCAAGCCCTCCACGCCGCCTGACGTGCGCGAGGCGGCCCAGCGTGAGCTGCGGGCGCAACCTCGCGACGCCAGCCCCACCCGGGTACGCAACCGCGACGGCGTCGACGGCCGCCCCCGCGGCTACTTCCGCGCCTTCGGCCTGTCGCGCATCAACCTCCGCACCCACGCCCACGCCGGACACCTGCCCGGCGTCCGCAAGTCGAGCTGGTGACGCGCCGGCCTGAACCTCCGCCGGTACGCCGGTGGCGGTGCCGTTCCGCGGTCGCGGTTCTCGTGCGCGTACGCGGTTCAGCCCCGGCGCCGGCGCGGGTCCCGGGTCAACTGGAGGCTTCGTACGGCCGCCCAGGCGAGCACCGCGATCAGGGCCGGCGACCCGACAACCACCACGAACCCGGCGCCGATGTTGGCGCCGACGCACCCGGCCGTGAGGATCCGCCAGCCGACCGCCGCGCCGATCCCGGCGAGGACCAGCGGGCCGATCACCTGCCACCACCGCCAGTCGAACCACTCCAGGCTGGTGGCGACCAGGAGCACGGCCGCGCATACGACGGTGGTGATCAGTCCGCCGATGCCGAGCACGGGCTCCAGCCCCGAGGGCAGTTCCGGCGGTCGGACGGCGTAGTCCAGGTCGTCGAAGTCGGCGTCCTGCTGACCGACGGCCCACCACACCCAGACCGGGCAGGACAGCACGAGACCCACGGCCGCGACGGCGGAGAGTTGTCTCATGGAGCCATGGTCCGCGGCGCGGGGGGACATGGCATGAGTACGTGTACTCATGGCGGCAAGCCGACTCGACCGGCTCGGCGGCTCAGCCGCGGTGCGGGCCGTCGCCGGTGCCCGGGGGTGTGTCGGTGGCGAAGGTGGCGTGCGCCGCGATGATCTTCCAGCCCGCCCGGTCGCGGAGCCACGTCCGGGTGTAGCGCAACCGCGCACGCAACGGCTGCCCGCCGACCGAGCCCTCCAGCGTGCCGAGGAACCAGGTGACGCCGGTGCCGGCGGTGGCAAGCACCCGCAGGTCCTCTTCCCTGAGGCTGGTCAGC
Organism: Streptomyces sp. WMMC500; assembly: GCF_027497195.1. Classification (NCBI taxonomy): domain Bacteria; kingdom Bacillati; phylum Actinomycetota; class Actinomycetes; order Kitasatosporales; family Streptomycetaceae; genus Streptomyces; species Streptomyces sp. WMMC500. The sequence continues at coordinate 3,133,406 of NZ_CP114905.1, read as the reverse complement.
ACCTGGTGGCCGGTCTCGTGGGCGCGTAGGTCGTCGGCCTTCGTGTAGAGGTGTCCGTCCGGCCCGGTGAACCGGCCCTCGTCGTCGAGCAGCTCGGACAGTGCGTCGACGTCGGAGGCGAGCTGGGCGGCCTGGAGGCGCCGTTCTGCCGCGCGGAGGCTCTCGGTGTGATCGTGGTCGTGCATCTGCCCAGCATGGCGGCCCGGCCGCCGGCGCGCCCTCTCACTCTGCTCCGGGCAGATCGCCGGACCCTCACCCCCGGGACCCCGAACAAGGCACCCACCTGTTCGCCGCCATCGTCGACGTCCCCGGCGACGCCGTGACCCCGCCGGTCGCCACCGCCTGGCAGCGGCAGAGCGCGGGCAGCGGCGTCAGGCGAGAGAATCGAAGGACCAGGCGCGGATGCCATCCGGGCCCGAGGCGATGAATACTCGACCATCCGGGGTGAACGAGGCGACGATCTGGTCGGAGCCGGTCCCGAGCACGTGGCCGTTGGTGGCGTCGAACAGCACGGCCAGGTAGTCGTCAGCGGTGAAGACGACCGGGCCGCGGCTGGTCCAGCACGCTCGTGTGTACAGCGCCGCCCAGGGCAGCGTGGCATCGATCGTGAGTGCGGGATCGGCCACCTTCACGTCCGTTCGCTCCCCGTCCGCTGTGAACAGACAAGCGGTCGGACGGTCTCCACCGGCTGCAACAAGCCCGCCACCGTCCGGGGAGAACGCCAGCGCGTGCACCGCGGGAAGGCCGGTCTCCCAGGTGGACAGGGCAGCACCGGGTGTCACCTCCCGCACCGAGACCCGGCCGTCCGGCCGGGCGTACGCCAGACGCCGACCGGTGTGGTCCAGCGCGACAGGCCCGCTCGCATCCGGCACGGTCAGCAGCACACGACCGGTAACCGAGTCGGCCACGTTCACCGCCTTCGCCACCGGGCTGCCGCTGGCGAGCCATCGCCCGTCGCCGGACCGGGCGAGCCGGTCGAAATCCAGGTCGTCGAAGTCCAGGTCGCCGTCCCGGTCGTCATCCTCCTCCTCAGGTACGCCGCCGACGGCGAACCTGTGTCGGAGGACTCCGTCGAGGCCGTATGTTCCCGGAGAATCGCCGCCACCGCCAACGTCCGCGTACCCGACGGTCACCTGCGCACCGTCAGGACTGAACACCGCGTCCACCGCCGTCGACTGTTTCGCCAGTACGGCAATCTGGTCCGGCTCTTCGGCCTCGGGATCCGGCCGCAGCAGCAGCACCTCACCGAGATCGTTGTTGCCGGTCGCGCCCGCCCCGGCCAGTACCACGCTCAAGTCGTTCGGGCAGGCGACAACGCTGAGGTGGAAGTATTCGTCAAGCCGACACAGCAGCCGATGCGGAGCGTCTATCACAGCCGCTGATCTTCTCACGGACGGCAAGGTGGTCTCGTTGCGAGTCTGATTTTCCTTTCGCGGCCCAGCCGCGCATCCCGCGAGGATGTGCTCCTCCGTCAACATCCCCGACTTCGGTGACTCGCCGACCCCCGTACCGTCGCCACCCTGGCGGCTGCCGACGAACAGGCAGGCTGGGACGGGCTCTTTCGTCTTGGGACCACGTCCTGCACCGATGCCACCGGGGACGCGCCTTCTGGGACCCGGCTGCGTTCACCCGGGGTGGCCTGGGTGGCGGCCGGCGCCTCCGGGGGGGGGCGAGTGCGCGCCTTCGGGCGAAAGTCTGGCCGGGTAGGTGATTTGTGCTGGTTTCGAGGGTGGGTCCCCCCGAGTTCGGACAGTGAGAGCACCATCTCGTCCACGCCGGTCAGCCGCCGCTGCCGCTTCTTCACGAGCTGCGGCTCGAAGGTTCCCTCTCCCGGCCGGCCGCATGGTGCTTCTCGTAGCCGAGGTGATCGGTCATCTCCCCATCAAGGGCGGACTCGATCACCCACTTGGTCCGCTGCTGCGGCAGCCCGCCCTCACCGATCAGATGCAGGCCCTCCACCCGAGCCCGGTCGACCAGCATCCCGATCAACTGGTCATCCACCACCGGCTCCCGGCCACCAGCCTCCGCCGCCGCCTCGTTCTCAACCTCGGGTACAACGTCAGTCATTCGGTGTCACTCCATGATCCAGTTCCACCGTCCGTTGTGCACGCCCAAATAGATCGCGAAACCAGACTGGAGTACTAAGCGTGGTCGACTTCGGCAAGATCGGAAACCTTGGCATCGGGCATGCCGTGGGAGGGGGCGGCGGCATCCCGCCGTGGTGCGGGACCGCCGCCCGCCTGCGCCCAGTCCTTGCTTCGCCTATCGATATTCGATAGATTCCCATCGTAGCTCGATGGGAGGATGGGTCATGGGAAAGCTGACGGTGCGTGCGCTGCGCGTCGTGCTGGTGGTGGTGCTCACCGGCACCGTGTTCGTACAGGCACTGATGGTGTGGGCGTTGGTCAGCGGGAGCGACCCGGAGGACGGGTCGCTCCCGCTGACCCCGCTGCGGGTGATCACGATCCTGGGCATCGGGACGGCCCAGGTCGCACTGGTCTGTGTATGGCGACTGGCAACGATGGTGCGGCGCGAAACCGTGTTCTCCCACGCCGCCTTCCGGTACGTGGACGTCATCATCGGCGCGATCGTTGCGGCCGCTCTCGTGTGGTTCACGGTCACGGCCCTGAACGCGCCGGGCCAGCGGGACGACCCGGGCGTCACCCTCATCATGGGCGGGGTTGGCGTGGCCATCCTGGGCGTCGCGCTCATCGTGCTCGTGCTGCGGATGCTGCTCGCCCAGGCCGTCGCGCGCTACGTCGAAGCGGCACAGATGCAGGCCGAGTTGGACGAGGTGATCTGATGCCGATCGCCGTCGACATCGACGTCATGCTGGCCAGGCGGAAGATGTCCGTGGGCGAGCTCGCGGACCGCGTGGGGATCACGCCCGCCAATCTGGCGGTACTCAAGAACGGCCGCGCCAAGGCGGTGCGCTTTGCGACGCTCGCCGCGCTCTGCGAGGTGCTCAAGTGCCAGCCGGGCGACCTGCTTCGCTGGGAGGCCGAGGACACCGCGGGCGAATAAACCGTCTCTGCCGACGCGCCATCGCCGATCCCGCTTGTCTTGACCGACTCCGCGAGCATCCCGGCGCCGTACCAGGGGTCAGCATGAGGACCGTCTACGCGGTCACCAGCCTCACTGCGGAGCAGGCCACGCCCGCCGAGCTCGCTACGCTGATCCGCAGCCGCCGGAAGATCGAAGCCCTGCACCACGTCCGAGACGTGACGTTCGCCGAGGACGCCTCGCAGCTACGAACCGGCTCCGTACCCCGCGCCATGGCGACTTGGCGCAACCTCGCCAACGGCGCCCTTCGCCTCGCCGGGAAGAGCAGCAACGCCGCCGGCCTCCGGCGCAACGCCAGCCGACCTCTTGCCCTCCTCGGACTCACGTGATCACGAAACGGACGTCACGCGACGACGCCGAAGCCCTGTTTTGCACCCGGCCTCTGGATCGCCGGACAGTCCGCAGCCGTTCACACACGCCGACATCCCCGGCATCGCGCTGACACGCGTCGCCGCGATGCGGAACGGCGAGGCGGCGGCACTTTCGAGTGTGGCGGTGGGCTGTTCCCGCCCGAAGGCGCACTCTGCTCACGCCGCCGCTGCTGCCGCTGACTCAGACGCCGTAACGCTGCGCGTACCTATCAAGGCTTCGGCCTCCGTCGAGAAGGAACTCCAACCGCGCACACAAATGCTCGGCGTCGCTGCGGGTCAGCTCCAGGTTGCTGGTCGTCCCCGGTTCTCCGCGGAGGGGGACGACCACCCGCGCGCCGTCGTCGGCGGTGAAGGGCAGGACCTTGGCGTCGCGCCGGAGGACCCTGCCCAGGATGACGTCTGCGCGAACCTCATCCTCGGGGCCGTAGCCTTCCGCCGAGTGCGCCTCTCGCTTGTGGCGCTTGATGAGCACACGGGCGTCTGTCTCCTTGGAGCCGTCCCGCGTGGTGATGGCGTTGCGCAGATGCACGGCGAGTCGCAGGCATTCCCTGCACTGAGCTTCCTCACCCATGAATTCGCTCTTTCTGTGGAATCATTGCTTTCTGTGCATCAAGCGTGACTGGGTGCGACTACGGTGCACCAGAGTTGTTCGGCTGACAGTGCGTCGTTCAAGTGGGAGGTGAGATGGAGACGTGTAAGACCCCGCGCCAGAAGTACGGCGAGGAGTTGAGGCTCCGGCGGCTGGCGAAGGGCATGACGCAGGAGGCGCTGGCCGAGGTGGTGGTGTGTTCTCCCACGCTGATCAGCCACTTCGAGGCGGGGCGGAGGCTGCCCCGGACGGAGGACGCCCACCGGATCGACCAGGCCCTGGGCACCGACGGGTTCTTCGCGCGCTGGCTGGTGAACCTTGAGGGACGTTACGCGGACCACTTCGCGGAGGCGGCGGAGCTGGAGCAATTAGCGGTCGTCATCAAGGAGTTCGCCGCCCTGGCCGTCCCCGGGTTGCTCCAGACACCCGACTATGCGCGCGCCCTCTTCCGGGCCGCACAGCCCAACCACACGGTGGAGGAACTTGACCGACGAGTGGTCAACCGGCTTGAACGGGCCCAACTCCTCGACGATCCGCAGTCTCCGGCCGTGTGGACAGTCCTCGACGAGGCCGTCATCCGGCGTGTGGTCGGTGGCCGCGCGGTCATGGCCGAACAGGTGGAGCACATCCTCGGCCTGGTTGATACCGGGCGCATCCGGCTGCACGTGATCCCCTACTCCTCGGGGGCCCACGCGCTGATGGAGGGCATGCTCAGCCTTATGTCGTTCGACGCCATGGCACCGGTGGCATACGTTGAGGGAGTGCACGTGGGGCAGTTGCTGGATGATCCGGCGCGGGTTGCGGCGTGCGTCACGTCCTACACGCTCGCGCTGGGGGACGCACTGCCTCCGTTTGAATCCATCGCTCTCCTACGGGCGGCAGCAGAGGAGTTCCGCAATGCGTGACAACGTCATCGCCGTGGCGTCGACACTGACGTCGTGGCGTAAGTCCAGCTACAGCGGGGGGAACAACGGGAGCTGCATCGAGATCGCCGACGGCCACCCCACCGTCCCCGTACGCGACTCCAAGGACCCCCACGGCCCCGCCCTCGTCTTCACTGGCGACGCCTGGCGGTCCTTCGTGGCGGCGGTCAAGGCGAACGAGTTCCCCGCCGCCTGACGCGCCTCACCCACGCACCAACACGGCCCCGGAACCCGCGGCATCACGCCACCGGCCGGGGCCGACCCATGCCGTCCTCCGCAACCGCGTGAGAACCTCTCACAGAATGAGCGGGGTGACGTCCGACGCTCACGCCGCGGCAGGCGTGCCGGCTCTGCGGCGGCGCTTGTAGTACGCAACGGTCAGCAGGGCCAGGAGCGGCCCCCACAAGATCAGCGGCGTGTAGCACGCGTAGAACCAAGCGAGTTCCCAGCCGCCGGCCTCGGTCGGGGCGTCGGCGGAAACGTCGTCGCCTCGGATCGTGGTGCCCCTCATGTCATTGATGGGCACCAGCACGGTGAACAGGAGCGTCAGCATCACGGCCCCGATGCCGGCCGGGAGGACCGCGGCCCAGGTCGGGACCTGCCGCCCGCGCAGGAGTGGGATCCAGCGGGGGAAGACCTCGCCCCAACGGGCGATCAGGCCGATTGCGGTGAACGCCAGAACCTCGGAGAGGATCGACAGGGAGGGGACATATATCCGCTCACCGAGGCTGATTCCGTCGTTGAGAACCGCCGGGAGTCGCCAAAGGCTCGAGGGTGAGACGACCAGCGGCACTGCGTAGGCGGTGAGCTGCAGCCGACGGGAGACACCGGCGACGGGCTCGTGGGCTGCCCGCCATGCCGACCGGAGCCGGCCGGCCCCAGCCGCAGCCGCGTCCTCGACGTGCAAGAGGGGCTGCATGTGACTCCTTGGTTTCGACAGGCTGGTGGCTGATCTCTCCAGCAAGGACGATCGCAGCGGTAGCCGCGCGACGAGTCACTCCGAGGACTGAACCACGCTCCACCGCCGGGCTGATGGGGGATGCGACCGTGGAGTGACGGCAGGGCGCGTCGAGCCCGGAGGCCGGGCCGCTGCGGGGAATCGTGTCGGATGTGCTGTGGGGTGCGGATCGAACCGCTGCTGCCACGGCGGGAGCGCCGATTTCGCCATCCAGGCCGTAGACCGATACGGGACCGGAAGGTGCTGTGCGGGATCCCCTCTGTGCTGTTCAGCGACATTCCCCGGGAACGTCTGCCGCGGGCTCCTCGCGGAGCTGAATGCTGCCGCACGATGGACTGGTCGCGGGCGGTGGTGGATAGCAGCCAAATTCGGCCCCTCAAAGGTGGAGCCACACCGGGCCGTCGCCGGTCGACCGGGGCCGGACCGGGGCCAAGCGCCACCCTGATCACCGACGGGCACGGCACCCCACTTGCGGTTGCCCTCATCGGCGGCCACCACAACGACGTCACCGAGCTGCTGCCACGGCAGCGGGGTCGCGGTGCTCGCGGCGGAGTACGCGGCGGTGCGCTGCTACACCGCCGCTTCCGGGGAGCGGACGGGAGGTTTGGCAGAAGCTCCATGCGGACCCGAAGAGGCTGGCGAAGTTCAAGGCGACTGCCGGGCAGTGCAGGAAGATCGCCACTCAGCACGGAAAGAAGTCGGTGACGATGGCGAAGACGCGCGCGTCGATCTCGTCCTGGGTGGTGGCGTCGGCGATGCGCTCGGTCTGGCGATCGGGGCGATGCCGTCGTGGTCCCAGGTGAGCGTGACCTCAGCGGCTACGTCCGATGCGGCCCAGCCGGCAGCACGACGGCTGCCGAACCCGGTCTTCTAACCTGATCGCGTGATCGACTACGACGATTCAGGCCGCCCCGTGGTCCAGGTGGGGGACTCCGGGCCGGCACGCCTGCTCCTCTCGGAGCCAACCCGGCGGTACGAGGACGAACTGACACTCGACTTCCTCATCAGGGCCCGCGGACCCTGGGGAAGTGTCGAGACCACGGTGGAGACCTGGGACGGCGACGGTCTCGACACCTTCCTCGCCTCACTTGCCGAGGACTTCCGGGGCTGGAAGGGAGCGCGCACGTGGCACTCCCTCTGCTACGACCTGACTCTCTCGGCGGAACACCACGCTGGTGGCCACGTCAGACTGACCTGGGGGATCCACGACCGGGCACCCTCGGAGGAATGGCAGTTCGAGACCACCACGGTGCACGCAGCGGGGGAGGGCATGCGCAACCTCACCGCCGAGATCAACACGTTCATCACGAGCGTCGCCGAGTAGCTGAACGATTCCGGATCGCCACGCACCCAACCACCTGAGATGACGACTTGTTCGGCGCTCTCCTCCTGCGCACCGCAGGACTGCACGGCCACGTGAGCAGTCACGACTTCGTCGCCGTGCCTGCCCGTGCGCGGCCCAACCGAACTGCTGGCCACGGCCAACTCGGCCCGTGGCCGTGCGCATCCGGGACCTGCAGCGCCGGGGGGTTCTGGGGCGGCTGGGACACTGCGGCTGATCGGCCGTGTGCCCCGGCCGGGGGTGGACGGGGCACACGGGGCGGGTGGTGGGGGTCAGGCGGGGTTCGAGACGGTCACGCCGTGGTTTTTCAGCCAGGCGACCGGGTCTTTCGCCGAGCCGTACTCCGGTGTCGTGCGGACCTCGAAGTGCAGGTGCGGGCCCGTGACGTTGCCGGTGGCGCCGGACTTGGCGATGGCCTCGCCCATGCCCGTGGTGGCGCCCACGGAGACGTCGATCTGGGAGAGGTGGGCGTAGTGGGTGTAGTCCTGGTCGCCGTGCTTGATGACGATCTGGTAGCCGAAGGACTCGTCCCAGCCGGCCTCGACGACGGTTCCCTTGGCCGCGGCCTTGACCGTCGTGCCCACGGGCACCGACCAGTCCTGGCCGGTGTGGCCGTTCTCCCAGTGCGCGCCGGACGCCTCGTAGCCCGCCGTCGGGGTGCTGCCGTCGACGGGCATGACGGCGGTCGGCTCGTCCGCGGCGGTGTCGGTGCCGTACGAGGCGTTGTCGGCGTCGGTGGCGGATCCGCCGGCTGAGCCGGCGGCGGGGCCGTCGAGGGAGAGTTCCATGCCGGGGGCGATCAGGTCCGGGTCGTCGCCGATGACGGATCTGTTGTTCTCGTACAGCGTCTTCCAGCCGCCGTCGACGTCCTGCTCCGCTGCTATGACGGAGAGGGTGTCGCCCGAGGCGACGATGTACGTGGTGTCTTCCCCGGCGAAGGCGGTGGACGCGCCGATGACGGGCAGCGCGAGGGTGGCGCCCGCCGCCGAGGCGCGGGTGGCGAGCTTGCGGGCGCCGCTGGGGGCGCGGCGCGCTCGGTGGCGGCCGTGAGGTGATGACATCTGACGGGCCTCTTTCTCCGGACGCCTGCGAGGTGAGCTGTCGGGTTCGGGCTGGAGATGCCCGGCCGCCGGCTTCGGCGGGCCTCACCCCGAGCCGTCCTGAGGGACGGCGTGGTCCGGCGGTGGCCGGACCCGTGGGTCCCCCGCTCCTGCCCGGCGGTGAGAGCTGATGGCAGGGCCCGCGGCGCCGGGGGCAGGATTCGGCGGTCCGGCGCGCAGCGGATGTTCGCCTCTCGAACGGGCAGCACGCTAGGGGGATCGTGTGTTCGATGACAAGGTTGTCGCGCGTTCTCGCGGAATAATTGACTCCGCGTCGCGGGGAGTTGACCTGGCGCAGCCGCCGGACCCGGGCAAGCGCTGATTTGCCCCCTCCGCTCTGACAAAGAGCACTGCGCGTCATGATCGGCCGACATGACTGGCTCCCATAGGAAGGCCCCGGGTCCCCCGGAAGACCCGTGCGGTCGCGCGGCACCCCGGCCGCCGTGACCATGGAGTGGTGTCGAGCCCTCGTCCTGACGGCCGTGAGCGTCAGCCTGCCCGGGCCCCGCTGACCTGCCTGGTCACCGGGGCGTCCGGGTACCTCGGCGGGCGTCTGGTGCCGGAGCTGCTGGAGGCCGGCCACCGCGTGCGGTGTCTGGCCCGTTCACCCGACAAGCTCCGCGACCACCCCTGGGCCGGCGAAGCCGAGGTCGTGCGCGGGGACGTCACGGACGAGGAGTCGACGGCGGCGGCGATGCGCGGGATCGACGTCGCGTACTACCTGGTGCACGCCCTCGGCTCCGGTGCCGGGTTCGAGGAGACCGACCGGCGCGCCGCGCATGTCTTCGCCCGGCAGGCGCACGCCGCGGGCGTGCGCCGGATCGTGTACCTCGGCGGGCTCACGCCCCGGGGCGTACCGGAGCGGGAGCTCTCCCCGCACCTGCGTTCCCGCGCCGAGGTCGGGCGGATCTTCCTGGACGGGCCCGTGCCCGCCACCGTGCTGCGGGCGGCCATCGTGATCGGTTCCGGGTCGGCCTCGTTCGAGATGCTGCGCTATCTGACCGAGCGGTTGCCGGTCATGGTCACCCCCAGATGGGTGCACACCCGCATCCAGCCCATCGGCGTCCGCGACGTGCTGCGCTATCTGGTCGGCTCCGCCACCATGCCGCGGGACGTGGACCGGGCCTTCGACATCGGCGGTCCCGACATCGTGAGCTACCGGCAGATGATGAGCAGGTACGCCGAGACGGCCGGGCTGCGGAAGCGGCTCGTCGTGCCGGTGCCGGTGCTCACGCCGGGGTTGTCCAGCCACTGGATCGGGCTCGTCACCCCCGTGCCCGCCGCCATCGCCCGGCCCCTCACGGAGTCGCTGCGCCACGAGGTCGTCTGCCAGGAGCACGACATCGCCCGGTACGTGCCCGACCTCCCCGGCCGGCCGCTGTCCTTCGACGAGGCGCTGGCCCTGGCGCTGCGCCGGGTGGGCGAAGCCCGCGTGCCCACCCGCTGGTCGTCCGCCGCCGTGCCCGGCGCCCCCAGCGACCCGCTGCCCACCGACCCCGACTGGGCGGGCGGCAGCCTGTACGAGGACGACCGGCAGCTTTCCGTCGGCGTGTCCCCGGAACGGCTGTGGAAGGTGATCGAGGGCATCGGCGGCGAGAACGGCTGGTACTCCTTCCCCCTCGCCTGGGCGGTCAGGGGCCGGCTCGACCGGTTCGCCGGCGGCGTCGGCCTGCGCCGCGGCCGGCGCGACGCCGAGCGGCTGCGGGTCGGCGACTCGCTGGACTTCTGGCGCGTCGAGGAGATCGAGCCCGGGCACCTGCTGCGGCTCCGGGCGGAGATGCGGATGCCGGGGCTGGCGTGGCTGGAGATGTACGCCGAGCAGGACGTCGACGGACGCACCCGCTACCGGCAGCGCGCGCTGTTCCACCCCCGCGGGCTACTCGGCCACGCCTACTGGTGGTCGGTGTTCCCGTTCCACAACATCGTCTTCGGCGGCATGGCCCGCAACATCACCCGGGCCGCGGGCGGTGCCCAGGGCGGTGACCCGAGCGGTGCCGCGGGCGCCCGGCCGGCCGCCGGGGCCCGGGCCCGGTGAGGCCCGTGCCACTCAGGTCACCAGCCCCTGGCGGTACGCGTAGACCACGGCCTGGACGCGGTCCCGCAGATCGAGTTTCGTGAGGATGCGGGACACGAACGTCTTCACCGTCTCGTGGCTGAGCTGCAGTTCCGCGGCGATCTCGCCGTTGGACAGGCCGTTCGCGATGAGGCGGAGGACTTCCAGCTCGCGCGGCGTCAGCGGCACGTCCCGCGGGGCGCCGTCCGCCGGGCGGATGCGGGCCGCGTAGCGGCCGACGAGCTGACGGGTCACCTCGGGGTCCAGCAGGGCCGCGCCGGTGGCCACCGTGCGGATGCCGTGCAGGAGTTGGGCCGGCGGCGCGTCCTTCAGCAGGAAGCCGGCGGCGCCGGCGCGCAGCGCCTCGTACACGTACTTGTCCAGGTTGAACGTCGTCAGGACGAGCACCTTCGCCGGGCGCGGCACCCGGGCGCCGGCCAGGCGGCGGGTGGCCTCGATGCCGTCGAGCACCGGCATGCGTACGTCCATCAGCACGACGTCCGGGCGCAGCCGGCCGGCGAGTTCGACGGCGGTCGCGCCGTCGCCGCACTCGCCGGCCACCTCCAGGTCCGGCTGGGCGTCGATGATCGTCACCAGGCCGGTACGGACCAGGACCTGGTCGTCGCAGATCAGGACGCGGATGGGCGCGGTCACGGAGCACTGCCGGCCGGTATGCGGGCCCGTACGACGAAACCGCCGCCCGGCTCCCCGCCCGCGCTGAACTCGCCGCCCAGCACGTCCACCCGCTCGCGCAGCCCCGCGAGGCCCCGGCCGCTGCCGCCGGGGGAGGCGGCCGGCGAGGCGGCGCCCGCCGTGCTCACCGCCACGGTGATCTCGCCCGCCCCGTGGTGCACCTCGACCGAGGTGCGGCTGCCGCGCGCGTGCTTCAGGGCGTTCGTCAGCGCCTCCTGGACGACCCGGTACGCGACGAGGTCGGCGCTGCCCGTCGACTCCGGCGGCGTCCCCTCCTCCGTGAACTCCACCGGCTGGCCCGCCAGCCGTGTCTGCTCCACCAGCGTCAGCAGCCTGCCGGCCGACGGGATGCCGGCCTCGCCGTCGTAGCCGGGGTCGAGCACGTCGAGCAGGTGCCGCAGGTCCGTGATCGCGCGGCGGCCCGTGTCGGTGACCGCGGTCAGGGTCGACTCCAGGCGGTCGGGCGCGGCGGTCAGGTAGCGCGCCGCCTCGGCCTGCACCACCATCGCCGTCACGTGGTGGGTCACGACGTCGTGCAACTCCCGTGCGATGCGGGTGCGTTCCGCGGTACGGGTGTCCTCGGCGACCCGGCGCCGGTGCGCGGCCTCCGCCGCCCGCGTCGAGCGCAGCCACGACCCCATGCCCCACACCAGGGCCATCGCCACGTAGTACATGACGAACTCGCTCGGGCCCTCGGTCCCGCCGACCCCGACGAGCGCGACGGCCAGCGCCACGTACACGACGGAGAACAGCAGCGCGAGCGGGCGGCGGTGGCGCTCCAGGTGGGCGCCCGCGCTCATCAGGGCGATGGCCTGGGCGGTGCCGGCGAGGGAGTGGTAGCCGCGGAGCTGGTCGACGAAGAAGCCGGCCGTCACCAGGGTGAGGCAGAGCAGCGGCCACCGGCGCCGGATGGCAAGCGGCAGGCACTGGAACGCGACCGCGACGACGGCGAGGGCGTCGAACTCGCGGCCGGGCAGGCCGCCGAGCTGGGTGCCGTGGGTGTGGGACGCCGGGAGGAGCGCGGCGAACATGATGAGGAGCCCGAGGGGGAGGTCCCGGACCGTGACGTCGAAGCGGCGCCACAGCTCCGGAAGTTGCCGAGGACTCGTCACCGGTGGAGTGTAGCCGCGGCCGGTGCGGGCCCGGCGGGGCGGCGTGGGGCCGCCGTACGGTCGGGGGTTCGCGTACGGCGGCGGCCGGTCGGGCGGGAGCACGTGGGGGTCTCTGCCTGTGGTGGGGGTGTCGGACCGTCGCCGGGTCCCGTGCCGTCGTACCCGCGCCTACCCCTTCGCCCCCGCGTCCTCGGCCGCCTGCGACGTGACCCGCCGGATGGCGGCCACGGCCACGTCCGGCTCGTCCGCGTAGATGTAGTGCTCGCTGTTCTCCGCCGTGCTCAGCTCGCTCCGCTCCGACAGCGCGAGCCACTTGCGCTGCCCGTCGAGCCACGCCCGCTCCAGCCCCGGCCCGTACTCCGGCACCGGCGCGAGGTACTCCTTGCCGTGCCGGATCACCTCGACCGGGATGTCGCCCGCGGACCGCACCTCGCCGTCCGTCACCGTCAGCTTCTCCGGCCCCTGCCCGCCGAGGATGGCGAGCGTCTGGTCGCGCAGTTCGACCGCGGGACCGGTGGCGGTCTCGGGGATCTCCCGCGCGAGGTCGGCGTTCTGGGTGGGCGAGGTGGCGTCCATGAGGACCAGCCCCTTGACCCGGTCGCCGTGGTCGGGCGCGTACCGCGCGGAGATCAGCCCGCCCAGCGAGTGCCCCGCCAACACCACGGGCCGGTCGCCGGCGACCTGCTCGATCACCCCGGTCAGCACCTCGCCCGTGCTCTCGATCGTCTGCGGCCCGTCGGGCTTGTCGCTGGCGCCCTGGCCCAGCCGGTCGTACGAGCAGACGCGGTCCTTCGCGCTCAGCGTCTTCTGGATGCCGGCCAGCTTGGTCAGGTCGTCGCCGCCCCCGGAGAGCAGGACGACCACCGGCCGGTCGGCGGCGCCGCTGCCGGAGCAGGAGACGTTCACGGACTGCCCGTCGACGTCGATCTTCTCGGTGCCGGTGAGCAGGTCCTTCTCGGCCGTACGCTCCTGGGCGGCGGCCTTGTTTTCGGAGCCCCCGGAGTCGTCCGCGGAGTCGGAGGAGTCCGAGCAGCCGACGAGCCCTGCCCCCGCCGCCGTGCAGCACAGCCAGACCAGTGCCGTCGCGGTGCCGTTGCTGCGGATGCTGCGGAACACGATGTCCTCCAAGTGGCGGGAATCCGGGCCCGGTCGGCCGGCCGATCGGCCGCGGGGTCGGCCGAGGGGCCGCACTCCGGTTGCCCAGAACGCTAGGGACCCGGCGGCCCCGGAATCGTCACCGCAGGGAGGACACCTGCGTGTAGCTCGCGCGGGGGACAGCGGCGGGCGGGTGCCGTACGGGGACGGGGTGCGGCCGATCGCCCGCGGAGGGGCCCTCCTGCCGCTACGCTCGCGCGCATGAGGGGTCGGATACGCGCCGTCGGCGGGTTTCCCGGCGGCAGGCTGCCCGCGGTGGCGGGGATCGCCGGGCTGCTCGTCGGGGCGGCGGCGACGTGGCTGGTCGTGGACTCCGGCGCCGACGGGCCCGACCCCGTCGTGGACTACGCGGACGCGGACGAGGACCTGGTGCGTACCGCCGCCGACGCATGGCGCGCCGAACCCGCGAACGACCGCCCGCGCGGCGGGATCTCCGTCGTCCACTCCGCCCGCGCCGGCGACCGGGACGTCGTCGTCCTGCTCGACGAGACCGGCCTCGGCAGCGCGTACGCGCGCTCCGCGGAGGGCGGCGGGCAGGTGGAGTGGGTCACGCCGATCGGCTCGGCGGCGGACGGGGAGGAACCGGCGCGGGTCGCCGCCCGGTCGCTGCTCGTCGGGCCCTCCGAGATATGGGTGGGTGGTGACCTGCCGCGCGCGGGCCTGGAGGCCGCGGTGCTCGCCGGGGACGGCCTGCGGTGGCGGCCGGTCGACGTCGAGGACGGGGTCGCGCGCGGCGTGCCGGAGGCTGCCCCGGACGGCTGCGGCCTGCGGGTGGTCGCCGACCGGGGCCGCGGGCTCGTGCACGTCGTACGCTCCGGGAGCAGCCCCGTCGGGGCGGTGCTGCAGGGCGACGTCCGGCCGCTGGACGCGGCGGGGCGGCGACCGCCGGAGGACCGGCCGCGGGTGGGGGAGCGGGAACTCGACGCCGCGCAACTGCGGTTGCTGTCCCGGCTCGCCTGCGTGGACAAGAGCGAGACGCGGGAGCCGCTGACCGGCCTCTGGTACGTCTCGGAGCTGTGGCGCGGCGACCTGCCCGCGGGCGGCGGCGGTTCGCTCCTCACCCTGGGCACGGGGGAGGAGAATCTGCTGCTCCTCGCCTCCGACAACGACGACGACGGCGGCTTCGTCCTGGGCCGGGACGTGCCGGGCACGCTGTGGAGCAGCGCGGCGGTCGCGTCGTGGTACGACCGGACGGACCCGGCGGAGGAGGGGCCGTACCGGCACTGGATCGTGGTCGCGGGCACGCAGGAGGTCGAGCGGATCGAGGTCGTCCTCGGGGACGGCAGGCGGGTCGCCGGGCGGGGCAGGTTTCTGGCGGTGGACCTGGAGAAGTACGGGATCGACGGCAGCACGACGTCGTACGAGGTGGCGGCGGTGGACGGCGACGGGGACCCGGTGCGGGTGCTGCGGTAGCCGGGCCGCGCGGGCGTCCGCGCGGGCTTTGGCGCCGCTGTCCGCGCCGCCGTCCGGGTGCGTCAGCCGCGGGCCATGGCGATGGAGCCGGAGAGGCGTTCGCCCGCCTCGTAGATCATGTACGGCACGCCGCGGTCGGTGCCGAACGACGGTGCCGCGGCGCGGCCGTTGTCGGGCGCGGCGGAGCGGGAGTCGTAGAAGACGCCGAGGTGGTTGCGGCGGGAGAAGTCGGCGCCGACCTCGGTGATGAGGATGTTCCCGCCGCTGCCCTTGTCGGTGTGGTAAACGACGTACGCGCTGCCGCCCCGCTCCAGCAGGTGCGCGCCGGAGACGTCGGAGGCGCCGACGGCGGCGTGGTCGATGAGCGGCGCGGGGTCGAACGTCCAGGTGCGGCCGTCGGGCGACCAGCCCCAGCCGATGTCGCGGTGGTTGGTGCGGTCGTTGCGCATGAACAGCATGACGTAGCGGGCGCCGCGGCCCGGGAGCTCGTACGGGAAGACGCGGGCGTAGGACGTCTCGGTGGTGCCGGCGGGGAGCATCGCGGTGGTCAGCACGGTCTTGTCGTACGTGAAGCGGATGCCGTCCGTGGAGCGGGCGAGGCGGGTCGTGTTGTTCTCGCCGTGGAAGTAGAGCCACATCTCGCGGCGCCCGGCGTGCCACATGACGTGCGGCGAGGAGACGTGGCTGACGTCGTAGTGCGGGGCCCAGACGTTGCCGACGAGGGGGTTGCGCGGGTACTCGGTGAACGGCCCCTCCAGGGAGTCGCCGTAGGCGAGGCAGATGCCGCCGGGCTCGTTGTGGGGGGCGTAGTAGAGGTAGTAGCGGCCGAGCGGGTTCGGCAGGCGGTCGTAGACGCCGCGGATGCAGGGGAAGATGATCTCGCCGGTGGGGTTGTAGGAGAGCTGCCCGGGGACGAGCAGCGTGCGCACGTACCGGTAGTCGGGGAACCCTCCGGGCGCGGCCCCGGCGGACGCGGCACCGGGCCCGCCGAGGGCGAGGAGGGTGCCGCCGGCGGTGGCGGCGGAGGCCGCGGAGGCGGTGCGCAGGAAGCGGCGGCGGTCGAGTGTCATGGGGGCTCCTTTGTCGGCTGCGGGGGTGGGGCGGCTGCGCGACGCGCACAGGTAATACGCATTACCTCGGGAACGGAAACCGCCCGGGGCGGGAGCTGATGCGGATGAGCAGGACTGTGCCGCCGCCCGCCGAAGGCCGTCAAGGGAACCCGCGGGCTAATCACGGGTAATAACGGCAGCCCCGACGCGGCCGGCCGACGGCCGTCGCCGTCTTCTCGTGGACGGCAGCCCCGCCGGCGGCTCGGCGATCAGGGCCGACCTGCCCGGCCCCGGGTACGTTGTTCGGTACCACTTGCCGAGGGGGTCAGTCCATGTCTGTGACGGCGAGCGAAGCCCGCAAGGGTCTCTTCCCGCTGATCAAGAAGGTCAACGACGATCACGAGGCCATTGAGATCGTCTCCAAGCACGGCAACGCCGTCCTCGTCTCGGCCGAGGACTACGCCGCCCTGCGCGAGGGCTCGTATTTGCTGCGCTCGCCGGCGAACGCGCGGCGGCTGCTCAAGGCGTACGAGAACGCCTTGGGCCATGTCAACGTGTCGGAGCGCGAGCTCATCGATCCGGACAGGGCCGATCCCGGCGAGGGTGCCGAGTGAGACTCGTCGTAAGCCCGAACCGCTCAAATACCACCTGGCCGGGGCGTGGTCGCGCAGGATTGACGAAGAGCACCGCCTCGTCTACCTGGTCCTGGACGAGGAGATCGTGATCCTGGCCGCCAGATACCACTACTAGGGTCTGTCGGGCGATCTTGGCGAATCAGCGCTCGGTGTCCGGTGCACCGCGTCGGACACCGCCGCGAGCCCTTCCCGGCAACCCGCTCCGGTCACCGCGCCAGCAGTGCGGCTAAGCCGGGAGGGAGAAGCCCTCGGGCGGCGCGCCCTCGACGAACAGCATTCCCACCCGAACCTTGCCCTCTCGAATCTCCCGGGCCCGCCGGTACTCGGGGGAGTCATACCACTCCCGGATCCGGTCCATGTCGGGGAACTCGATGACCACGAACCGGGAAGAGCCCCAGGCGCCTTCGACGGGCCTGGGCGTGGGGCCTGCGACCAGATAACGGCCGCCGTGGCTGAGGATGGACTTCTGGGCCACGGGGGCGTAGGCCAGGCCGGCCTCCTCGTCGAGCACATCGACGTTGACGATGACGTAAGCGGACATGGGATTCCTCGCTCGCGTGGACACGGCGTGTACTAATGTCACGGCAGATACTATTGCATCCCTGTAACCTGTTCAAGGTGAGCATTGACGAGGACGAACGCGTCGCGGGTGTGATGAGCCGCCGGGAGCGGTTGCGGCTGGAGGCGAGCCGGGAGATCCAGGCCATCGCGCTGCGGCAGATGGCAGAAGGGGGGCCTGGAGCGATCTCACTGCGCGGCATCGCCCGCGAGATGGGGATGACCGCTCGCGCAATCTACAGCTACTTCCCCACCCGAGATGCCCTGATCACGGCACTGATCAGCGGAATCGCCGCTTCGCTCGCGGAGGCAGTGGAGACTGCCAGCAACGCCGTGCCCGACACCGATCCCGGCGGCAGGCTGCTGGCCTGGGGCCAGGCCCTGAGGGAATGGGCGCTGGCTCACCCGGAGAGCTTCCGACTCTTCTACGGCCACCCCATCCCCGGCTACCAACCCCCTGAGGACGGGCCGGTGGACCAGACGGCACGCCGTGTGTGCCGCGAGCTCACCCGCCTGGTGGCCGCCGCCTGGCCCCAGGCCCGGCACCGCCAGCCCGAGGAGACCTCCTGGTCCGTCCTTCACCCGGACTACGTCGCGAAGATCCAGGCGGATCTCCCGGACGTGCCACCCGCCGCGGCGGCGCTCGCCCTGCGCGTCTGGGGCCGGATGCACGGCCTGGTGGCCCTGGAGATTGACGGCCACATCCACCCTGTCGCGGGCAACCCGGCCGCCCTGCACCACGCCGAAATGCTCGACTTGGTCAGATCACTGGGCCTGGCCTAGGTTCCGCCGATCATGTGACTGTCCGGTGGTCGGGTCGTTGTGCTGGTGTGGGTCGGGGGGACTTGTCTGACGAGGAGTGGGAGCGGCTGCGGCCGTTCTTGCCGGTGAGCAACGGGCGTTGTGGACGGTGGCGGGACCACCGGCAGGTGATCAACGGGATCCTGTACCGCGTGCGGACCGGGGTGCAGTGGCGTGACCTGCCCGAACGCTTCGGGCCGTGGAAAACGGTCTATGAGCGGCACCGGCTGTGGTCGGCTGACGGCACCTGGGAACGCCTGCTCCAGCAAGCACAGGCTGCCGCCGATGCCTCCGGCGAGATCGACTGGGATATCTCGGTGGACTCCACCATCATGCGGGCCCACCAGCACGCAGCCGGTTCCCGCGCGGCGCCACCGCCGGCCGTCGGCGGTGCAAAGGGGGCGTCGGCGGCGGAACACCAGAGCGAGACTGCGCGGCCCAGCCTGTGCGTCCGGCTGGCGGGGGTGGTCCAGGAAGTGAGGGACTCGGCCGCTCACGCGGCGGGTTCACCACCAAGGTCCACCTGAGCGCGGACGGCCGTTGTCGACCGCTGTCTTTGATGGTCACACCTGGCCAGCGGGCGGACACCACGCAGTTCGTGCCGGTGCTGGAGAAGATCCGGGTCCCCCGCACCGGGTCGGGCACGCCGCGCAAGCGTCCCGACAGCGTGGCCGCCGACAAGGCGTACAGCAACCGGCCCTGCCGTAAGTACCTGCGCCGACGCGGGATCCGGCACGTGATTCCGGAGAAGGCCGACTCGCGGGCCGCCCGCCTACGCAAAGGCTCCCGCGGCGGGCGGCCTCCTGGCTTCGATAAGGAGCGGTACAAGAAGCGCAATGTCGTGGAACGGGCGATCAACAAGCTGAAGCAGTCCCGAGCCGTCGCAACTCGCTACGACAAACGCGGCCACATCTTCCTCGGCACCGTCACCGTCGCAGCAACCATCATCTGGCTCCGCTCATGATCGCCCGGACAGGGCCTAGACGGCCGGGCCCGGGTGGTAGCCCGTTTGCTGCTCGATGCGGTCGGCCTCGGCCGTGTGGCGGGCCGCGCGTGCGGGGTCGTTCGTCGCCCGGACCGTCGCCGCCAGGGCGCCAAGTGGCGGCCGGGTGGCTGTGGATCGGATGAGCCACTCCGGCTAGTCTCAACTCCCTGAAAACGGCCGCGTGTTCGGCCCGCCGCGAGACGAGGAGAGTAGGCAGTGGCGCCTGAAGAAGGACCCGCGTTACCGGGCATCCCGACCGACCGCCCCACCTCCGCCCGCGCCTACGACTGGATGCTGGGCGGCAAGGACAGCTACGAGGTCGACCGCGACATGCTCCGCGTCGGGCTGGCGCGGTTCCCCGAGGGCCTGGACATGACCCGGCAGAACCGGCTCTTCCTCTACCGCGCGGTGCGCTACCTCGCCCGGGAGGCCGGTATCCGGCAGTTCCTCGACATGGGCTGCGGCCTGCCGACGAACAACAACGTCCACCAGGTCGCGCAGAAGTACGGCACGTCCTGCCGGGTCGTCTACGTCGACATCGACCCCATCGTCCTGGCCCACGGCCGCGCGCTGCTCGCCGACGACGACTCCACGGCGGTGATCACCGCCGACATGCGCGACCAGGAGGTCGTCCTCGGCCATCCGGACCTCCAGCGGCTCATCGACTTCGACGAGCCGGTGGCCGTGCTCTTCCTCTCCGTGGTCCACCACCTCCTCGACGCCGACGACCCCCGCAGGATCCTGCGCACCGTCATCGACTCCGCCGTGCCGGGCAGTTACCTCACGCTCTCCCAGGTCGTCTCCGACGACGAGGAGGCCGCCATCGGCACGACCGAGTACATGAACACCAACCGCGTCCCCTGGCAGACCCGCACCCCCGCGCAGGTCGACGCCTACACCGACGGCCTGGAGCCGGTCTCCCCGGGCTTGGTGAACGTCGCGAAGTGGCGCCCGGACCCGTCCCAGCCGCCGCTGCCGCCGGTCGTGCCGGACCTGCAGCAGTACGTCGGCGCCACGAAGAGGAGCGACAGGCTGTACGAGTACGGCGGCATCCTCCGCAAGCCCTGACGCGTCCGCGCCCCGCCGCCGGCTGCGGCCGCCCCGGGGCCCGCTCGCCCGCGCGGGTGCCGTGAACCGGGCCCGCCCTCCGGTGTGTTCAGAAACTGAACGCGGAAGTGCGGACATCGGGTCGCGTCCTGACGAGAGGTGTTGACAGCGGTTTCGGGTCGCTCTAGGTTCCGTGACGCCCCCTCTGAGAGCGCTCTCACCCTCCTCTGTCCCCCACTCATTGCGAGGTACGCAGCTCGTGGGACCACATCCGAAGCGCAGACGCAGCAGCCGCATCCTCCTAGCCCTCACCGCCGCCGCCACCGTCGTCGCCGGGGCGGGCCTGCCCGCCGGGCAGGCGAGCGCCGCCGCCGTGATACCGGTCGGGAACGGCAGTTACTCCGACACCCGGCCGGCCGGCACCTCCGGGCCCGTCGACAACGCCGGGCAGCCGGTGTCGCCGAAGGTGACCGAGCGGGTCGCGGACCGGCCCGTACCGACCAACGACTGGTGGTCGTCGCTCGCGTTCCAGCGGGCCGCCGACAACCTGTACTCCCTGCCCATGTTCGGCCACCCCCTCAGCTACCGTGCGGTGGCCGGCGGGCTGGAGGTCGGGTACGCCACCGAGCACGTCGTCGTCGGGGGCGGCGTGCAGTACGAGTTCCAGCACAAGGCCGACCTGACCCTGGGCGTCGCCGGCCTCAACGCGCCCGACGCGAAGGCGGACGGCTGGTCCGACTGGACCGTCAGCCCCTACTGGGACGGCGGCGGGCAGACCCTGCGCGCCACCATCGGGCACGGCAGCCCCTTCGTCTACGCCGAGGCCACCGGCGGCGCCGCGCAGATCACCGCCTCCGCCGCGCCCGAGGTCTTCGCCGACGACGGCAACGCCCTCGGCATCACCGTCGGCGGCAAGCACTACGCGCTCTTCGCCCCCACCGGCAGCGACTGGACCGTCTCCGGCGGCACCCTCAGCGCCGACCTCGGCGGCAAGGACTACTACTCCGTCGCCGTCCTCCCGGGCCCCGACGCCTTCGAGACCTTCAGCCGGTACGCCTTCAGCTTCGTCACCGGCTCGCGCGTCGACTGGGACTACGCCACCGGCCAGGGCCGCATGAACGCCACGTACACCCTGGAGACCGAGGCCCGCGAGGGCACCGAGACCGGCACCCTCCAGGCGCTCTACCCGCACCAGTGGAAGCACACCTCCGACCAGCTCACGGCGTACGAGTACGTCTCGCCGCGCGGCACGATGAAGGTCCGCGAGGGCGCCTCCTTCACCACCTCGCAGGACGTCACCGGCGTCCTGCCCGCGCTGCCGGAGTCGGGCGGCGTGGACCAGGGTCAGCTCACCGCCTTCGTCAACGAGGTCGCGGACACCGCCGCCATCGGCCGCGCCGACACGTACTGGACGGGCAAGGCACTCGGCCGCCTCGGCCAGGTCGTGCCGCTCGCCGACCAGGTGGGCGCCACGGCGGCCCGGGACAAGATCCTCGGCGTGATGAAGTCGCGGCTGGAGGAGTGGTTCACGGCGGGCGGCGAGACGGAGTTCTCGTACGACGCGGACTGGAAGACCCTCACCGGCTACCCGGCCTCGTACGGCAGCGACACGGAGCTGAACGACCATCACTTCCACTACGGCTACTACGTCATGGCCGCCGCCGTCGTCGCCCGGTACGACGCGGCCTGGGCCGAGGACTCCGCCTGGGGCGGCATGGTCCGCGAACTGATCGCCGACGCGGCCAACCCGGCCCGCGACGGCGACCGCTACCCGTTCCTGCGCGGCTTCGACGTCTACGCCGGACACAGTTGGGCCGCCGGCCACGCGGGTTTCGCGGCGGGCAACAACCAGGAGGCGTCGTCCGAGTCGGTCAACCTCAGCGCCGGCCTGATCATGTTCGGGGCCGCCACGGGCGACACCGAACTGCGTGACCTCGGCGTGTACCTGCTGACGACGGAGTCCGAGGCCGTACGCAACTACTGGTTCGACGCCGACGAGGACGCCTTCCCGGCCGACTTCCAGCACAACACCCTGGGCATGGTGTGGAGCGCCGGCGGCGCCCACGCCACGTGGTGGACCGGCAACCCGGAGGAGATCCACGGCATCAACGTCCTCCCGGTCACCGGCGGCTCGCTGCACCTGGCCCGCGACAAGGCCGCGATCGACCGCAACCTCGCCGAGATGGAACGCGAGAACGGCGGCCCGGCGGTCGAGTGGCGCGAAATTCTCTGGGAGTTCCAGGCCCTCAGCAACCCGGCCGCGGCCCGCCAGGCGTACGCGGCGGGCGGCGGCGGCACGTACGCGCCGGAGGCCGGCGAGTCGTGGGCGCACGTCTACCACTGGATCCACACCCTCGCGGCGACGGGCCCCCCGGACACCGCGGTGACGGCGGACAGCCCGACGGCCGCGGTCTTCGCCAACGGCTCCACGAAGACGTACGCGGCGCACAACTACGGCGCCGCCGAGCAGACGGTGACCTTCTCCGACGGCAAGACCCTCACGGTCCCGCCCCGCTCCTCCGCCACCGAAACGGGCTGACCCCACGGCAGCCTCCCACCCGTGCCCCGCGCCGCCCACGAACCCCGACCCCGCGGGGCGGCGCGGGGCGCACCTATGTGGCAGGGGTGGCCGAGGGATCGTACGCGTGTGCCTGTATCTCCTCTGAAGTGTCCTGACTTGAGTGCTCTTTGGTTCATATCCACTGTGCTTTGTCGAAGTACCTATGCCTGAAGGGGCAATTGGTGTGATGCAAGTCACGGGTGGCATAGGTGAATTACCGGTTTTGCCCGTTAAGAAGGTCTAGTCCAGTCTCACTCATCCCGTTAGGTTAACGCGACGTTACGTTCCGTTGTCTCAGGGGTGGGGCTCTGTGGTGATGCGTGGGCGAGGGCAGCGATGTCGTGCGTGGTTGACGGCGGGGTTGGGCACGGCGCTGCTCCTGGGCGCAGCCCCGGTCGTGGAGGCGAGCGCGGTTGCGGGCGGCACGCGCGCGCCCTCGGCGGCGTCGGACGCCAAGGCGGATGTGGCGGCCTCGGACACGGCGGCTGCGGAGACCGAGGCGGAAGCGGTGGCGCGGGCGGAACGTACCGGTGAGCCGGTGGAGATCGCCTCGCTGCGCGGGGAGTCCAGCGAGGTGTTCGCCACTCCCGACGGCAACCTGGAGGCGCGCGAGTACCTGCGGCCGGTACGGACCCGTGTGGGTGGTGAGTGGAAAGCGATCGACACCCGGCTCGCCGCGGCCGACGGCGGCATGGTGGCGCCGGGTGCGACCACTGTGGGGATGGAGTTCTCCGGCGGTGGTACGGCGCCGCTGGTGCGGATGTCCAGGGCCGGGCGGGAGCTGTCGCTCTCGTGGCCGGGGGAACTGCCGCAGCCGCGGCTGGAGGACGACGCAGCCGTCTATCCGGAGGTGCTGCCGGGGGTCGATCTGCGTATGGGGGTGCAGGCCGACGGCTTCACCCAACTGCTCGTCGTCAAGTCCGCCGAGGCCGCGCGTAATCCGGAGCTGGCGGAACTCCGGCTGCACCTGGACACCACCGGGATGGACGTACGCGAAACGGCGGCCGGCGGTCTCGAAGCGGTCGACGCCGGAGCCGGGGGCGCGGTGTTCGAGGCGCCACAGCCCGTGATGTGGGACTCCAGCTCAACATCGACGCAAATTCCAACAGAATCGTCCACTTCATCTTCAAGAGCGCAAAAGGCTAGCCTGAAATGAAATTCTCCATCCAAAACCGATCTCCTCTTGAGGGCGTTCTCACCTATGCCGAGTCTGAGTACGGATTCTCCTTCAGTGCGCAGAGTGGGAAGTCGTTGAGCGAGAGGCTCGGCTCGGAGGGGGTTGCGAGTGTGCTGATCGGCACGCTCCAACTTGAGGTTGATATTGAGTCTCGGGAAGTCCTGTTCGCCTGGGGATACTTCCCGAATGTTCGGGGTGTGGTGGCCGAGTTGACAGCTCCACAGTTCAATCCCGGGCGGCTATTCATCTCGTCGGACCACTGCTGGGAGCCTGGGGTTTCTTTCGAGGTTCCTGGAGGCGGGTGGCGGGTTTCGTATGATCCTTCCTCCGGGTGGGTCGCCATTCGTCTGAACGATGCCACCGGCGCTAAGTTCGTCCAAATCGCTAGCGGGACTGTCTTGGGCGTCGACAACGGTGATCTGGTTTCGGTCTGGCTTAATCCCGTTTTTGCAGAGTGACAGGCGATGAGGCGGACGGGTAAGCAGAAGATCCGTTAGCAGCAGCAAACGGGACTTTCGTCGCAACAGCCATAGTGACTTACGATGTGGTCAGAAGAATCGCGAAGCGGCTTGGGCCGTGAGGAGTTCTCCCATGTCAGAACCGGTGGAGCAGGTCAAGGAGATGCTGCGGCGTCTTGAAGCTGAAGGCCATCTGTCGCAGATGTCCATGCAGGGTGTGAGTCCGGTGGCATGGGATCGCACCACACCTGGGCTGCTCGCACTCATCGCCATTCATTTGGCCGTCGTGGATGAATTAGGAAGTCTTCGCGAAGACGGCAGCGTGGGAAGATTCTTGAACGAGGTAGTCGCCCACACGCGGGGGTTGGAGGACCTTGAGGGCGCCGACCTCGAAGGGTTGCTGCTTGCGGATGTGGTGCGGTCGAGCCGCTTGGACGGCCCAGGAGGGATGACCTGGGATGAAGCATTCCGCCTCCTCGGGGGAATAATCAGTGCCCGAAGGATCTCTTCCACAGAACTTGATGACCTGCTGGAGAGAGCGGAAGCCACGTGTCATGAAGTTCTGACAAGCAGGTTCCTGTCGGAGCCCAGAGTCCGCAGCGGCGAATACGGGCCATGGGATATCTCGGAATCTTGGAGCCCGGAGGTCGAGCGTCTTGACCTCGGATCATTGCTGGTGCCGCGCATATCTGGAGTTGACATCTTGCCGTACCGGGTGGACGACAGGATTGTAGGCGCAATTGCAAAGCTGGTTGGAATGAGATTTGTTATGCAGGCGTTCCAGGTCGGCTCATCTGGCAAGACGTGGAGTTCCTCCCGGAAGGGCATCACCGAGAGTGCCATAGCTAAGGGAGGAGGGGCAGAAGAGGCGAATCGCGCTCTAGGTCCTGAGGTTATGGCAATTCTTCCTCGCCTCGAGGGTCAGGAGCCGCAGGTGTTGAGGTTCGTCGGCTGCGATGGTCCTGGGTGGATTCTTAGAGGTATTGAGTCTGGGATTGGAGCCTCGTCGGATGTGATCGATGGGAGGATTCATTTCCTCTTTACCAATACTGTGGTCAACCTGAGCGATGCAGATTGCGTTACGGGCGGAGCACTCGTCCTGCGCTGGCCGACTGAGTATGGAACTGCGTGAAAGGCTTGCCGACGTGCGTAGACGTCCACGCGCGTATGGCCTGAGCACACTCGGTGAAGTAGTCGCGTTTCTTACAGGTGTAGACGCGGCGACTGATTGGCGGTTTCTAGAGGGATTCCGAGAATGGCTGGCAGCCAAGTCGAACCTTGGGGCGAATCTCGCATTGCCGGTATTGCTGGTCAGAATTGCTTATCCCGACAAGGGAACTGATTTCTGGCTGACGGCTACGCGTGAAGAGAGTGCGAAGGCGGTCGCCGTGCTCTTCGATGAGTTGGAATCCTTCTTGGAATCGCCCCACCAATGAGAGGCAGTTGATAAGGCGCACCAACCGTGCAACAGGCTGCTGTGGCTGCGCGAGCGGGTCGCCGTCCCGTGAATCCGGCGCGAGTTCCTCGGGTGGATTTATGAGGGAATCGAGAAAGCTCCTGGGGACATTTAGAGTCGCGGGTGCGCGTTGATTGATCCGGATTTATTCAGGTGCGTTTGTACAGTGGGGTTAATTATGCGCAACATTGTTTCATCGATCGTTCTCCTGGCCTTTTTGTCCGGCTGTTCGAGTCGGCAGGATATTGAACCCGAAGTGAGCGAGTCGCGGGCGGGTGGAGTGACGGAATTCACACGGGCGTCACTGACGACGGCGGAGCTCAAGGCGCTCACCTTCAAGGACGGCGAGGTGCCGCAGGCGTATGAGGGGGGTATGCAGGTGACGGCGTTCTCAGCAGAGGATGAGGAAAGCGAATTTCCGCCCGTGTCGGATCCTGACTGCCAGGTGATGCACGAGGCCCTTTCTGGTGAGCGCGCATCCTCAGGGGTTTCGCAAATGTTCAACTGGAAGGACAGCATATTCGCCAGTGGCTCGATAATCGCTGCTTATCCCGAAGGGCTGGCGCAGGGCGAATTTGATCGCTTCCAGCAGGCGCTTGATTCCTGCCGATCTTACGAGGGTGAAGGCTACGCCGGGGATTTCGAGGCAAGTATCGAAGCAAAGTCGACCGCCGGATTCGGCGACGAGTCGGTGACCTTCGTGCAAATCATTCCGTCGGATCACCCTGATGATCCCCGGGAGCGGATGAAACAGTTCACTGTGGTGCGGGTCGATAGCGTTATCGCGACCTTCCACAGGTACGACCTGGGGCGTGTCACTCCCTTCCCGGCGGAGCTGATCGAGACGCAGGTCGAGCGGCTGGCTGAGGCGCAGGACCCTCAGCGGGTGTGAGGTGGGCTGAGGGTGCGGTTCAGGTGAGGAGTTGTTCGGCGGGGGCTGGGAGTTCCTGGCCTACCAGGCTGTGGAGGCGGCCGTAGGCGTGCGGGTGGCCCAGGAGGATGGCCGCCCGGAGGGTGTGGGCCTCCGGGTCCAGGATGAGTTTGGCGTAGCGGGGGGTCGGGGCGGGGTGGGTGTAGGTGAGTTCGATGGCGCCTTCGGGGGAGGCGTGGGGGTTGCCCATGCTGGCCACCTCGACGCCCGGGAGCTTCAGCACCGTTGAGGGCTCCGCCGCCGAAAGCGGCGGCAGCGGTGCCGGGTTGCCGACGAGGTGGTCGGCGACCTTCGTCGCCATGTGGTAGCCGGGGGCCACCGTGCCCGTGCGGCTGCCGTGGATCGCCGCGCAGTCGCCGATCGCCCAGATGTCCGGGTCCGGTGTCCGGCAGTCGTCGTCCACCAGGTAGCCGCCCCGGGGGCCCCGCGGCAGGTTTGCGTCCGCCGCCAGGTCGTCGCGGGGGCGGGTGCCCGCGGTGAAGACCACCAGGTTCGTCCTGATGCGGGTTTCGTCCGTCAGCGTCGCCCCGGTCACCTCGCCGGACGGGCCGCCGTCCACGGAGAGGAGGCCCCTTCCCTGGTGGAGGCGGATGCCCGTCCCGCTCAGCCAGGTTGCCAGGATGTCCGCCGCCGCCGGGTCCAGTTGGGCCGGCATCAGGTGCGGGGCCGCCTCCACCACGTACGGGCGTACGCCCAGGTGGCGGTGGAGTGCCTCCGCGGTCTCCAGGCCCAGCAGGCCGCCGCCGACGATCACCGCCCGTTCGCCGCGCCGCGCCTCGGCCGCCTCGCGGATCGTGTTGACGTCGTCCAGCGTGCGGTACAGGTGGCACCCCGGCAGCTCCGCCCCCGGCACCGGCGGGCGCGCCGGGGTCGCGCCCGTGGCCAGCACCAGCGCGTCGTACGAGATCCGTTCGCCGGCGGTCGTCACCACCTCGTGCGCCGGTCTGTCGATCGCTGCCGCCGCCGTGCCCGTACGCACCTGCAGCAGCGGGTCTTCGAGGGCCCTGAGCTTCAGCTCCTCCGCCGGCACCCCCCGCAACCTGTCCGCCAGTGCGATGCGGTTGTACGCCTCGTGCGGCTCCTCGCCCAGTACCAGGATCCGCCAGCGGTCCTCCCGGTCGCGCGAGCGCACCTCCTCCACCAGGCGGTGTGCCGTCATTCCGTAGCCGATCACCAGCAGTCGTTTCATGGCGTGCGCCCCGCGAACTCCTCGCATATCCGGCGGATGTCGTCCACACACGAGCCGCACCCCGTCGTCGCCCGCGTCGCCTGCGCCAGCGCGCCCGGGTCGCGCGCGCCCCCGTCCCAGGCCGATGCCAGCGCCCCCTTCGTCACGGTGTTGCAGCGGCACACCACCGCCTCCGGCGGCAGCGCGGGCAGCGGGCCCGTGCGCGGGGCGGGGCGGCCCTGGAGCAGGGCGAGGCGGCTTTCCGGGAGGGGCGTGGACGTCTCGTAGAGCTGGGTCAGCGTGGCCAGGGCCTGGGGGAGGCCCACCAGGGTTGCCGCGGTCAGGCGGCCCGTCGCGTCGAGCGCCAGCCGGGCGTACCGGCCGCGGGCCGGGTCCCGGTACGTGACGATCTCGCCCCCCGCGCCCTCGCCCCCCGCGTCCGCACCGCCGCCGCCCAGCACCCCCAGCGTCAGCCCCGGCACCCGCAGCCGGAACACCGGCCCCCGCCGGCCGTCGAGCCCGTACGGCGCACCCCTGCCGGTCAGCGACCTGGCCACCGCCTCCGCCTGCTCCCAGCCCGTGAACAGCGAACCCGCCGGCTCCGTGCAGTCGCCCACCGCGCGGACCGCCGGGTCGCTCGTGCGCCCCTCCGCGTCGACCAGCACCCCGGTCCGTACCTCCAGACCCGCCGCCTCCGCGAGCCCGGTGCGCGGGCGGACGCCGGTGCAGCACAGGAGGGTGTCCCAGGGCAGCGCCCATTCGTCGTCGAGCGCCAGCTTGCCCGGCTGCACCTCGGCGGCCACCCGGCCCAGCTCCAACCCGACGCCCAGGTCCGCCAGATGCCGCGTCAGCAACGCGCCGGCCTCGGCGTCGAGGCGGTCGTCCAGCGGGTACGGGCCCGGGTGCACCAGCGTGACGCGCCGGCCGCCACGGCGCAGCGCCGCCGCGCTCTCCACGCCCAGCGGGCCGCCGCCGAGGACGACGATCTCGTCGCCGCGCACGCGGGCGCAGTCGGTGAGCGAACGCAGCCCGGTGACGCCGTCGATCAGCCAGCCGGAGGCGTGGCGCAGCCCGGGGACGGGCGGGAAGTGCGGGCGGGCGCCGGTGGCCAGGACGAGGGTGTCGTACGGGAGCCGGTCGTGTTCCGTCGTCCGCACCTGCCGCAGGTGGCGGTCCACGCCGGCCGCGGAGACGCCGTGGCGCACGGTCACGCCGGGCAGGTCGGGCAGGCGCAGGTCGGCGGGGGTGAGGCTGCCGTCGAGGACGGCGGGGAGGAGGACGCGGTGGTAGGCGGGGCCGGGTTCGGCGTCGAGGAGGGTGACGGGGCCTTCGTGGCCGTGGTGGCGGAGGCGTTCGGCGACGCGGTGGCCCACGGGGCCGCCGCCGACGATCACGACACGGGATGCCGTATCGGCCGTACTGCCCGTCCCGCCCTGCGTCGGCCCCCCGGTCTCCGTACGCCTCGTCCCGCCGCGCCTCGTCCGGCGCACTCCGGTACGCCTCATCCGCCCACGCCCCGTACCGCCGGCTCCCGCATCGGCTCCGCGGAGTCCGGCCCCGCCGGCTCCTCCGCGCCCACCGGCGCCACGCTCACCGCGCTCACCTTGAACTCCGGCATCCGGCTGCGCGGATCCAGCGCCGTCCCCGTCAGCAGGTTCGCCCGCCCGTGCCCCGGGAAGTGGAACGGCAGGAACACCGTGTCCGTCCGCAGCGTCGCCACCAGCCGCACCCGCGCCAGCACCGCCCCCCGCGCCGAGCGCACCCGCGCCAGCTCGCCCTCCGCGAGCCCCGCGCGCGCCGCCGTGTCCGGGTGGATCTCCACCGTCGCCTCCGGCGCGGCCCGTACCAGCTCCGGCACCCGGCGGGTCTGCGCGCCCGACTGGTAGTGCGCGAGCTGCCGGCCCGTCGTGGCCCACAGCGGGAAGCGGTCGTCGCGCGCGTCGGCCGGTTCGCGGTGGTCGACCTCCTGGAAGCGCGCCCTGCCGTCCGGGTGGGCGAAGCGGTCGAGGAACAGCCGCGGGGTGCCTGGGTGGGGGGCGTCGCCGTCCGGGACGGCGGGGCAGGGCCAGTGGAGCGCTTCGCCGGCGTCCAGGCGGCCGTAGCTGATGCCGCTGTAGTCGGCCGTGCCGCCGGCGGACGCGCGGCGCAGTTCGTCGAAGACGTCGCGCGGCTCGGCCGGGAAACGGTCGGGCGGCTCGCCGAGCCGGACGGCGAGCGCGCGGAGTACGGCCAGGTCGTCGCGTACGCCCGCGGGTGGGGTCAGAGCGCGGTGGCGGCGCAGGACGCGTCCCTCCAGGTTGGTGAGCGTGCCCTCCTCCTCGGCCCACTGGGTGACCGGCAGGACCACGTCCGCCAGCGTCGCGGTCTCCGACGGTACGAAGTCCGCGACGACCAGCAGGTCCAGCTCCGCCAGCCGGCGCTGGACCCGCTCGGCGTCCGGCGCCGAGACCACCGGGTTCGAGCCGAACACCAGCAGCGCCCGCGGCCCGTCCGGCGTGCCCAGGGCGTTCAGCAGCTCCGCCGCGCTCAGCCCCGGCCCCGGCAGGCTCTCCGGGTCCACGCCCCACACGCCCGCGACGTGCGCGCGGGCCGCGGGGTCCGTGAGCGGCCGGTAGCCGGGCAACTGGTCGGCCTTCTGGCCGTGTTCGCGGCCCCCCTGCCCGTTGCCCTGCCCGGTCAGGCAGCCGTACCCGGAGCCGGGCCGCCCCGGCAGCCCCAGCGCCAGCGCGACGTTGACGAACGCCGCCACCGTGTCCGTCCCCTTGCTGTGCTGCTCGGCGCCGCGCCCGGTGAGGACGTACCCGCGCCGCGCCTCGCTCAGCAGCCGCACCGCCTCCCGCTGCGCCGCCGCCGGCACGCCGGTCACCAGCTCCACCCGCTCCGGCCACCAGCCCGCGGCACGCCGCCACGCGGCGCGGAAGCCGCTCGTACGGGTCCGGACGTACTCCTCGTCGTGCAGCCCCTCGGTGACGGCGATGTGCAGCAGGCCGAGGGCGAGTGCGAGGTCGGTGCCGGGGGCGGGGGCCAGGTGGAGCGTGGCGCGTTCCGCGGTGGCCGTGCGGCGGGGGTCGATGACGACGAGGGCGCCGGCCTTGTTGAGGTGGCGCATCAGCGGCGGCATCGTCTCGGCGGGGTTGGCGCCGGCGATGAGGATGGTGTCGGCCTCGGCGAGGTCGGTGACGGGGAACGGCAGCCCGCGGTCCAGGCCGAAGGCCGCGAGGCCGGCCGCCGCGGCGGAGGACATGCAGAACCGGCCGTTGTAGTCGATCATCCGGGTGCCGAGGGCCACGCGGGCGAACTTGCCGAGCAGGTACGCCTTCTCGTTCGTCAGCCCGCCGCCGCCGAAGACGGCGACGGAGTCGGGGCCGTGCGCGGCGCGTATCTCCGCCAGCCGGCCGGCGACGGTGTCCAGGGCCGTGTCCCAGCCGGCGGGGGCGAGCCGGCCGGCGTCGTCGCGCACGAGGGGGGTGCGCAGCCGGTCGGGGGCGCGCAGCACGGCGGGGGCGGTCCAGCCCTTCTGGCACAGACCGCCCTGGTTGACGGGGAAGTCGGCGTCGGGCTCGACGCGCAGCGGTTCCGCGGGGGTGGCGCCGGGCTCCAGGCGGGTGCCGCACTGGAGCGCGCAGTACGGGCAGTGCGTGGCCACCGCTGCCCCGGGGAGCGGATGCGGGGTCGGCGAGGACGGTGCGCGCGAGGAGCCACTGCTCATCCGGATACCCCACTTCAGGCGTCACCGCTTCGGAGCCGTACGGGCATCATCGCCTGCCGGGCCGGGTGCGGGAATTGGCAGATTGCTGTCAACTCCCGCACCCGCGACGTGAGGTCGGGCATTCCGGGCGCTACGCGCCCGCCCGCTCCCGCTTCTCCGCGTCCCTGACCTGCGCGGACTCCGGGACCTCGACGGACGCCGGAGCATCGGTGGACTCCGGGGTCCCCGCCGCCGCCCGCGGCCCCTCGCTCAGCCCGACCTTCGCGTGCAGCCGGCGCAGGCCCGCCGGCGCGTACCAGGCGGACCGCCCCAGCAGCCGCATCGCCGCCGGTACGAGCACGCCCCGTACGACGACGGCGTCGATGAGGATCGCGAGCCCGCTGCCCAGCCCGAACATCTGGATGAAGCTGACGCCGCTGGTGACGAAGGCGAAGAAGCTGACGGCCAGCAGCCCCGCGGCCATCGTGACGATCCGCCCGGTGCCCGCGAGCCCCTTCGTGACCGCCTCGGCGGGCGGCGCGCCCGCGTCGTGCAGCTCCTTGATGCGGCTGGTGAGGAAGACCTCGTAGTCCATGGACAGGCCGAAGACGATGCAGAACATCAGCACCACCGTGCCCGTCTCCATCGGCTGCGCCGTGAAGCCCAGCAGGCCGCTGAGGTTGCCGTCCTGGAAGATCCAGACCATCGCGCCCATGGTCGCCATGAGGCTGACCGCGTTGAGCACGAGGGCGCGCAGCGGCTGGACCACGCTGCCGGTGAAGAGGAAGAGCAGCACGAACGTGGTGCCGAGGATCCAGGCGACGGCCACCGGCAGCGCGTCGGCGATGGCGTCCTTGGAGTCCACCAGCCGGGCGTCCGCGCCGCCGACGAGCGTGTCGGCGCCCGCGGGCGGGTCGACGGCGCGGATGTCGCGGACGAGGTCCTGCGCCGCGCCGGAGGCCGGGGTGAGGTCGTGGACGAGGGTGAGCCGCTGGGCGTCCGGGGACGCGAGGGAGGCGGCGGCCGGGCCGGGCGCGGCGCGCCGGCCGTCGGCGTAGCTGCCGGTGGCGGCGTCGACCTGGCGCACGCCTTCGAGCCGGGAGAGCTCGGTCGCGTACGAGCCGAGCGCGTCGGCCGCCACCGGTCCGGTGGTGACGATCTGCACCGCGGCGTCGTCGTTGGCCGCGAACCCGGCGCGCAGCTCGGCGGTGGCCTGGCGGCTCTGCGCGCTCTCGGGCAGCACCCGCTCGTCGGGCGTGCCGAAGCCGACGCCCAGCAGCGGGCTGGCGGCGAGCAGCAGCACGGCGAGCACAGGCAGGGAGGTCAGTACCGGGCGGCGCATGACGGCGCCGGCGATGCGGCCCCACAGCGGGGAGTCGGTGCGGTGGGCGGCGCGGGTGCCGGGGACGCGGCCCTTGTTGACGCGGTGGCCCAGGAGGGCGAGCAGCGCGGGGATGACGAGCAGCGAGCTGATCGCGGCGATCGCCACCACGCCTATCCCGGCGTACGCGAAGGAGCGCAGCGAGAACAGCGGGAACACCAGCAGCGCGGCCAGGGCGGCCACGACGGCCGCGGAGGAGAAGGCGATGGTGCGTCCGGCGGTGGTGACGGTGCGGCGGATGGCGTCCGGTACGGAGTCGCCGGCCGCCAACTGCTCGCGGAAGCGGGAGACGAGGAGCAGGCCGTAGTCGATGCCGAGGCCGAGGCCGAGCGCGGTGGTGAGGTTGACGGAGAGGACGGAGACGTCGGTGAGGCTGCCGAGCACGTACAGCTCGGCGAGGGTGCCGAGGATGGCGATCAGCCCGATGACGAGCGGCAGCAGCGCCGCGACCAGGCTGCCGAAGGCGATCACCAGCAGGAGGAGGGTGACGGGCACGGCGATGGCCTCGGCGAGGGCGAGGTCCTCCGCGACCTGGGTCGACATGTCGCTGTTGACGGCGGCGGTACCGCCGGCGCGGACGGTGACGCCGTCCCGCTCGCCGGTGTACTTCGCCATCAGCGCCTCGGCGTTCTCGCCCTCGTGCCGGTCGCCGCCTTCGACATGGGCGAGGACGAGGGCCTGGTCGCCGTCGCGGGACTTCAGGCTCGCGTCGTCGCGGTCCCAGTACGACACGACGTGGGAGACGGTCTCCTCGGCGCGCAGCCCGTCGGCGATCGCCCGGCCGCGCTCGGCGGCGGCGGGGGCGTCGGGGCCGCCGCGCTCGGCGTCGACCAGCAGGACGAGGTTCGTGTCGCCGCCGAACTCCTCCTCGATGACCTGCTCGGCGCGGCTCGACGGCGCGTCCGGGTCGCTGAACCCGCCGCCGCTGAGCTTGCCGAAGGCGCCGAAGCCGACGACGGCCATGACGGCGACCGCGAGGGCGGCGAGGAGGAGCAGGGGGCGGGCGCGGCGGATGGCCAGTTCGGCAATGCGCGACAGCATCGGGCTACCGCCCCTCGGTGGTGTGGGTGGTCGCTGACATGACGGTCTCCCGTTTCATATAGGCCGTTCTGACAGTTAGAAGTTATAACGCTCGCGAACGCTTGGAGTCAACGGGAGAGGTGATACCTTCGTGCAAGACCCTGGGACCGAGAGGGGAGAGTGCAGGTCATGGCCGGGAAGACGGATTCCACGACCCCCCGCGAGCGCTACCGCGCCCAGGTGCGCGCGGAGATCAAGGACCACGCGTGGGACCAGATCGGCACGGCGGGCGCCTCCGCGCTCTCCCTCAACGCCATCGCCAAGCAGATGGGCATGAGCGGGCCGGCGCTCTACCGCTACTTCGCCAACCGCGACGAGCTGATCACCGCGCTGATCAGGGACGCGTACCGGAGCCTCGCCGACACGTTGCGGACCGCCGCGGCCGACGCCGGCGTCCCCTCCGGCGCCCCTGACGTCCAGGACCTGGCGCGCGCCCTGCGCGTGTGGGCGCTCGCCGACCCGCAGCGCTACCTGCTCATCTACGGCACCCCCATCCCCGGCTATCACGCGCCCGACGACATCACCGCCATCTCCGCCGAGATCATGGGCACGCTCCTCGACGCCTGCACCGCGATACCCCACGCCCCGCCCCAGACGCCGTTCGCCGCGCACCTGGAAGCCCACCGCGACTGGGCCCGCGGCCACGCCGCCCCGTCCGCCGTCCTGCACCGGGCCCTCACCATCTGGACCCGGCTGCACGGGGTGCTGTCGCTGGAGCTGGCGGGGCACTTCACGGGGATGCGGTTCGACCCCGCCGAGCTGTACGCGGCGGAGGTCGCCGCCCTCCTGGCCCCTCCGCCGGCGGTCTGACGGGCAGTCACCCCGCGGACCCGTCGCGCACGCGGAACCGCTGGTCGCCCACCCTTCAAGCGGTGCCCACCGGGCCGTAGCCACCGCTTCCTCGCGACTTTTCCTTGCACTGTCATGGTCATGCGAGTTCTCGCAACTTCCCATACAAGAAGGAAGAATCCGTGAGCTCTCGCTCGAATCCGGACAGACGCAGCGTGCTCGGCACCGGCGGTGCCCTCGCCCTCGGCACCCTCGGTGCCGCCGCCGGCGCCCCCGCCCTGCTCGCCCCCTCCACCGCCACCGCCGCCGAACGCAGCGGCACCGCCGACGGGCTGCCCTCCGGGCTGTTCACCCTCGGCGTCACCTCCGGCGACCCGCTGCCCGACGGGGTCGTCCTCTGGACCCGGCTGGCGCCCGACCCGCTCGCCGGCGGCGGGATGCCGGCGCGGCCGGTGCCCGTGCAGTGGCAGGTCTCGGAGAATCCTTCCTTCACGCGGGTACGCAAGTGGGGCGCCACACTCGCCCGCCCCGAGCACGGCCACTCCGTCCACGTCGAGGTGCACGGCCTGCGGCCCGACCGCGAGTACTGGTACCGCTTCCGCGTCGGCCGCGAGACCTCCCCGGCCGGCCGCACCCGTACCGCCCCCGCCGCCGACGCCCGCCAGCGCAACCTGCGCTTCCTCTTCGCGAGCTGCCAGAACTGGCAGGACGGCTACTTCACCGCCTGGCACCACGCGGCGCAGGAGGACGTCGACTTCATCGCCTTCCTCGGCGACTACATCTACGAGTCGGTGCCCCGCGACACCACCGTCCGCAAGCACGAGGGCACGGACGAGCCGTACAGCCTCACCCAGTACCGCAACCGCCACGCCCAGTACCGCAGCGACGTCAACCTCCAGGCCGCGCACGCCCACGCGCCCTGGATCGTGACCCTCGACGACCACGAGATCGACAACAACTGGGCCGACGAGATCCCCCAGGACCCCGACAAGCAGACCCCCGAGTCCTTCCGGGCCCGCCGCATCGCCGCGCTCCAGGCGTACTGGGAGCACATGCCGCTGCGCCGTTCCTCGATGCCCAACGGCCTGGACATGCAGCTCTACCGCTCGGTGCGCTACGGCAACCTCGCCACCGTCCACGTCCTGGACACCCGCCAGTACCGCAGCGACCAGATCACCACCCTCGAACAGTCCGAGGACCCGACCCGCAGCATGACGGGCGCGGAGCAGGAGCGCTGGCTCGTACGCGGCATGGAGCGCTCCGGTGCCCGCTGGAACCTGCTCGCCAACCAGCTCATGTGGGCCCAGAACGACCGCAAGGCCGGCCCCGAGCAGGTCTTCGACTTCGACAACTGGGACGGCTACCGCGCCCAGCGCCGCCGCCTCCTGGAGTTCTTCGGCTCCGGCCGCACGGCAAACCCGGTGATCCTCACCGGCGACCGCCACGCCACGTGGGTCGCCGACCTCAAGCCCGACTTCGACGACCCGGCGAGCCCGGTCGTCGGCGCGGAGCTGACCGGCTCCTCGATCTCCTCGGGCGGCGACAGCGACCCGGTGTCCTTCCACGCGACGTACGACCCGATCATGGCGGAGAGCCCGCACTGGAAGTACATCGACAACCGCCGCGCGTACGTGCTCTGCGACGTCACCCGCGAGCGGATGACCGCGGAACTCCGCACCGTCGACACCGTCTGGCGCCCGGAGGGCACCACGGTCACCACGTCCGCGGAGTTCGTGATCGAAGCGGGCCGCCCGGGCGTCACGGCGGCCTCGACCCCGGACCCGGCCCGCCCGATGCGGCTGGCGGAGCAGGGTTACGACGTGGACGACGACCAGTTCTGACCCGGTTTCGGATGCGGCCGACCCAGCGGCGACCCTCGCGGTCGGTGCTGGGTCGGCGCGGGGGTAGTCAGAGTTGGCGGGCGAAGGTGACGAAGTCGGCCCAGGCGTCGGGGGTGAAGGTGAGCTGGGGGCCGGTCTTGTCCTTGGAGTCGCGGACGTGGACGGCGGAGGGGCAGGCGGCGACCTCGACGCAGTCGCCGTCGCTGCCGCTGCTGTGGGTGGACTTGTGCCAGGAGACGGCGACCTCGACGCAGTCGCCGTCGCCGCCGCTGCTGTAGCTGGACTTGAACCAGGCCAGGTCAGTGGGGCTCATAGCGCTCCTCGCATCTGCTGGAGCAGGCTCAGGGAATCTTCGGGGGTGAGAGCCTGCGCGCACATCCTGGCATACCTCCGTTGGAGCACGCTGATCTCTTTCGGGTCAGAGATGAACAAGCCACCTCGCTGGCCTTCGTTGTAGGCGAACCACTGGTTCTCCGGGCTCTCCAGCAACTGCATCGGGCCGTCCAACCCCGCATGTGTCCTGCGTACCTGAGGCATGACCTGGATCTCGACGTTCGGTAGCTCTGCGGTCCCCTGCACGTGGTCGATCAGTTCGTGCGTGATCTCCACACCGCCCATCTGTCGCAGAAACAGGTGCTCCTCCAGGATGAAGCTGAACGCGGTGTTCTCTCGCTCCCGAAGCAGCATCTGCCGCTGTGCCCGCGCCTCCCACTGGGCGTCGATCTGCTCGCTACCAAGCGGAGGTAGCTGATGCGTGAACAGCGTCCGCGCGTACGCCTCCGTCTGCAACAGGCCCGGGATCAGCCGACACTCGTACGTATAGAGACTGATCGCCTCCCTCTCCAGCCGTGCCCACTCCCGGAACCACCGCGCCAGCCCCGGCTTTCGCACCAGGTGCCGCGCCGACTTCCGCAGCACGCCCGTGTCCCCGAGCACCGGATCGGCCCGCTCCACAAAGTCCGGCGGCGGCATCCGCCGTCCGATCTCGATCGACGCCACCATGTGCTTCGAGTACCGCACATGCTCCCCGAGTTGCTCCCGGCTCAACCCGGTGTGTTCTCGCAGCGCTTGGACCATCGCGCCGAACGTCCGCATGCTGTCCGACGACTCCGGCTCGCCCCCGCAGCCATCGCCACCACCCGTCTCCGTCGTGCCATCGGCCATCCTGGCCACCTCTCGCGCACCTGCCCCGTACCTCACACCCAACACACCTATGCTCACGGACAGTCACGAGTACTGTCCACCCTGTGTGCGCGTACGCTCGCGCAGCGTACGCGCCTTCGGTCTGGCTGAGACCGGGCGGCCGGTTGCTGCAGGCGGTATGCCGTATTAGCGTGGTTTCGGAGGCGAGTGATCGGCCTGACGCGCACGCTGCGGCGGTTCATGGCCGCTGTCTGATCGGGACACGCCATCCCGACGGGGGCTGCCTTTCCACGTCGACACCCGGGCGGCAGTATCTGGGAGGCCCGTGATGACGAACGAAGCCGAAGCCCCCAGGGGAGAGATCGGCGTTGGTGCACCCCGCTATCTGCCGGTCGCCGACCACGGGCTGATCGGTGATCTGCGCAGCGCGGCGCTGGTGGGCACGAACGGGACCATCGACTGGTACTGCTGTCCGCGCTTTGATGCTCCCAGCGTGTTCGCCTCGCTCCTCGACGCCGAGCGGGGCGGGTCCTTCGAACTCGCGGCGGACGTCCCCGCGCGGAGGAAGCAGTTCTACTTTCCCGATACGAATGTGCTGATCACCCGCTTCTCCGCGGACGACGGGATAGGGGAGATCCAGGACTTCATGCCGGTCGTCAACGACTCACGCGAGGCCGACCGGCACCGGCTCATCCGCCGCGTGGTGTGCGTCCGCGGAACGCTGCCGTTCCGCGCCCGCGTGGCACCCCGCTTCGGGTACGGGACGGAGCCGCACACGGCGCATGCGCAGGACCGTCAGGTGGTCTTCGAATCGTCCTCGCTGACCCTCGCGTTGACGTCGAGTGTGCCGATCGAGGTCGCCGGCGGGGACGCGTGGTCGCTGTTCAAGCTGCACGAGGGCCAGTCGGCCGTCTTCGCCCTCGACCGGGTCGGCGGCGACGTGATGCCCCGCCACTGCCCCGAGGCCGAGGCGGAGGAGCAGTTCAACGCCACCGTCGCCTACTGGCGGCGGTGGCTGTCCCGGTCGCGCTACCGCGGTCGCTGGCGGGAGGTGGTGCACCGCTCCGCCCTCACCCTGAAGCTGCTGACCTATGCCCCCACCGGCGCCATCATCGCCGCGCCGACCACCAGCCTGCCCGAGCACATCGGCGGAGAGCGCAACTGGGACTACCGGTACGTGTGGATCCGTGACGCCGCGTTCTGTGTGTATGCACTGCTCAGGCTCGGCTTCACCGACGAGGCCGAGGCGTTCATGGGTTTCCTCTCCGAGCACGTGCGCCTCGAAGCAACCGAGGGGCCCGGCCCGCTGCAGATCATGTACGGCATCGACGGACGCCATGACCTGCCCGAACAGGAGCTTCCGCACCTGGAGGGCTACCGGGGCTCGGCCCCCGTACGCGTCGGCAACGGCGCCGTCGACCAACTCCAACTGGACATCTACGGGGCACTCGTCGACTCCCTCTACCTCTACGACAAATGGGGGCAGCCCGTCTCCAGCGCCTACTGGGACGGCATCAGCGCGCTGGTCGACTGGGTGTGCGCCCACTGGAACCAGCCCGACCAGGGGGTCTGGGAGACCCGCAGCGGACCCAGGAACTTCCTCTACTCACGACTGATGTGCTGGGTGGCGATCGAACGGGCCATGCGCATGGCCCGCCACCGCGGACTGCCCGCCGACCTGGTGCGGTGGGGACGGGCCCGGGACGATATCTACCGCCGGATCATGCGCCAGGGCTGGTCCACCGAACGGAACACCTTCGTCCAGTACGAGGACAGCCACCACCTCGACGCGTCCCTTCTGATGATGCCGCTCACGAAGTTCATCTCCCCCACGGACCCCAAGTGGCTTGCCACACTGGACATGCTGGGCGAGGACCTGGTGTCCGACTCGCTGGTCTACCGCTACGACCCGCAGCTCGGCGCGGACGGGCTGCCGGGCGAGGAAGGCACGTTCTCGATCTGCTCGTTCTGGTACGTCGAGGCACTGACCCGGGCAGGCCGCCTCGACGAGGCCCGGCTCGCGTTCGAGAAGATGCTCACCTACGCCAACCACCTCGGCCTCTATGCCGAGGAAATCGGCCACACAGGGGAGCAACTCGGCAACTTCCCCCAGGCGTTCACCCACCTCGCCCTGATCAGCGCCGCCTTCAACCTCGACCGCAGACTGGGCTAGAACCCACGCTCCTGCGGTATGGGATGACGTCGGGTATCTCGCTGAGGGAAGATGGAGGCGTGCCTTCGGATCGCGGTGGTCGGTATCTCCAATCCCTCCAGCGTCAGGCCGCGGACGCGTACCGCCATTGCCAGTTCCTGGGCGACCGGATGCGGCCCCTGGCCGGGTGGATCGGTGCCGGGGACATGGAGCTGTGGGGGAAAGCACACCTCCTTCGGCGCTTCTTCGAGGACGTGGAGGAGCACTACCAGCGGGTGGTGAGGGCGGCGGAGCAGCCGCCGCCGGAGGACCGGCGCGCTCGGCGAAGCCAACGGCGGGAACTCCGGACAACTGTGGACGAAATGCGCCGTAAGGTGGACGAGTTGGACCGTTTGGTCCTGGGGCTGGAGGTCGAGCACAGCCTTCAGGTTCGCGCGCGCGGTCAGCGTCCGCCCGAAGCCGACAGTTGAGCGGATGCGCAGGGGCTCGCCGGAAGATGCGCCAGGAGTGATCGGTCACCCGTGGGAGTGATTCGGCTGCTGGAGCGCTGCATGCAGCACCGCCCCGATCTCTTTCTTTACCCGACCGGGCGCGGGCTGAAGGTCGAGGAGTACCGCAAGGGGCGGGCCCGCCCCGACGGAGTCCTGGCGCCGGACGGGCACTTCGCCGGCGACGGTGAGTGGTCGGACCCCGAGGGCGTGCTGATGGCCGTCGAGGTCACGTCGTACGACGGGGACACCGATCGCCGTGACCGGCACGAGAAGCCGGCCGCCTACGCGGCGGCAGGCATCCCCGTCTACCTCCTGGTGGACCGCGGCGCCGGCGTGGTCGTCGTGCACACCACTCCGGACACGAAGCTCCGGTGCTACCTGGACATCCACCGGGCACCCTTCGGCGAGCAGGTCACTCTCCCCGACCCGGTGGGCATCACGCTCGACACGGAGACCCTGAAGAACTACGTCGGCTGACCCCCTGGGCTCGTCCGCGGCGGTCCGGTCAGTTCCAGGCGGGGCCAGTCCGCCAGGTCGGTGAGCAACTGCCGGTCGTGGGTGGCGACCACGACCGCGCTGGGTGTGGTGGTCAGTGCCTCGGTGAGTTCGTCGACCAGGGACGCGGACAGGTGGTTGGTGAGTTCGTCGAGCATCAGCAGGTCGGGCTGCTCGGCCAGGCACATCGCCAGGTGCAGGCGCCGCTGCTGGCCCTGGGACATGCGTCCCACCGGGGTACGCAGCGTGATCGCGTCCAGCAGGCCCAGCCCGCTGAGCGAGGGCGCATGGCCCTTCAGGCCCCGGGACCGGAGGCTGTCCACGTGGGCCTCGTAGGCCCGGTAGGCGGTGTGCTCCGGGTTCCAGGCGGGGACCTCCTGGGACAGCAGGACCACCCGTGCGTCGTGGTGGACGTGCAGGGTGCCGCCGGTGGGGCGCACCTGCCCGGCCAGCACGCCCAGGAGGGTGGACTTGCCCGCGCCGTTCGGGCCGGTCAGCAGCAGCCGGTCACCGCCGGTGAGCGTCACCTCCACCGGCTGGTGCAGGCGTCCGGAGACCGTGAGGTCCTGACCGTGCAGGAGGGGGCGTCCGGCGCGGGTGCGCAGGTCGGGCCAGGACAGGCTGCGGGGCGGCTCGGGCACGGTGATGCGGTGGCGCTCCAGGTCTTCCACGCGCCGGTTGAAGGACTGGACGACCCCCGCGGCGCGCGTCGCGCGCTGGTGCTTGCCCGTGCCCTTGTCCGGGCGCCAGCCGGTCTGCAGGCGCCCGCGGGCCTCCTCGGCGGCCCGGGTCAGTTGGGCGTGCTCGGCCTGCTGGGCGGCGTACTCCTGCTCCCACCGCTCCCGCTCGCGACGGCGGCCCTCGACCCAGCCGTCGTACCCGCCCGCGTACAGGCGGGGCAGGCCGTCCCGGCTCGGGTCCAGGTCCAGGAAGGTCGTGGCGACGTCGCGCAGCAGCGCCCGGTCGTGGCTGACCACGGCCACGCCCCCGGCGTGCTCACGCAGCCTGCGCGCCAGGAAGCCCAGGGCAGCGGCGTCCAGATGGTTGGTGGGCTCGTCCAGCAGAAGCAGATCGGTGGTCGAGCCCAGCACGACCGCCAGGCGCACCCGGTAGCGCTGCCCGACCGACAGGGTCGACAGACGCCGGTCACGGTCGGTGCAGGCGCCCAGACCCTCCAGGGCGACGTCGACGCGCCGCTCGGCGTCCCAGGCCTCCAGCGCGGTGGCGGCTTCCAGGGCCTGGGCGTACGCGTCCTCCGCGCCCGGCTCGCCCTGGGCGAGGGCCTCGGTCGCGCTCTCCAGCAGGTCCAGGGCCGACAGGGAGTCCCCGACGGCTTCTTTTACCAGGTCACCGACGGTGCGCTCGGCGTCGACGTGCAGGGTCTGCTCGACCAGCACGAGCGTCCCCGTACGCGCGACCGTGCCCGCGTCGGGTGTCAGCGTGCCGGCCAGCACGTGCAGCAGGGTCGTCTTGCCCCGTCCGTTCTCGCCGACGACGGCCAGACGGGAACCGGCCGAGACCGTCACGTCGGCGCCGGACAGGACGGTGCGCTCGCCCAGCCGGACCACGACCCCCTCGGCGCGCACGTGCGCGGCGGCGCCGGCGGGGAGGTCCCGGGGCAGGGCGGAGACAGGGGAGGAGGAAGTACTACGAAGCATGCGTGTTCTCTCAGCTCGTCGTGGAGCCGGGCAGCATGCGGAAGCCGCCCGGCACAAGGCCAGGACGGCGGGCGAGAGATCAGTCGGGTTCCGCCGCCGTCAGCGGCGGGACCAGGGCTTCGCGATGAAAGACATGCCCCCAGTCTACGGACGGGCCGCGGGCAGGAGCGAGGGATTTGTGCGTGGCGTGAGCCACCTCCCTGCCGCTCGCGATCGCCCTGTGGCCAGGTGCCGGCCGCCCCCCCCCGGCGGCCGGCACCCCGTCACTCCGAGCGCAGCGCCGTGGCCGTGCGGGTGGCCGCCGCCCACGTGGCGGGGAGGAGTGCGCCCGCCGTGGCGATGGCCACTCCCGCCAGGGCCAGGAGGGTCAGGTGGGCGGGGGTGTAGATGTCGACCAGGGCGTCCGGGATGTTCGTGCCGACGGAGCGGCCCATCTCCGGGACCACGTAGTGGTGCAGGGCCACGCCGAGCGGGACGCCCGCCGCGCCCGCGGCCAGGCCGATGCCCGCGACCGACGTGAGGACCATCGCGACCGTCTGCCGCGGGCTCATGCCCAGGGCCTTGAACACGCCCAGGTCGTGGACCCGTTCGCGGGTGTCGAGGACCACGGTGTTGAGGACGCCGAGGCAGGCCACCGCCACCAGCATCGCCGTCAGCATCGCGATCAGCGCCTGCATGGCGAGGATCACGGGCGACTCCTCGTCGTTCTCGGAGATCGTGCCTTCGGCGCCCAGCGGGCGCAGGTCGTCGTTGAGGGCCTTGAGGTAGCGGTGGCGGTCCGTGCCGGGGGCCAGGTCCACCGTGTACTGGGCGGGTTCCAGATCCGGGACCAGCTTCGCGACGGAGGCGTGCGCGGTGCGTACGGCCATGCCCT
The DNA here is from genome assembly GCF_027497195.1 of Streptomyces sp. WMMC500. Lineage (NCBI taxonomy): Bacteria > Bacillati > Actinomycetota > Actinomycetes > Kitasatosporales > Streptomycetaceae > Streptomyces > Streptomyces sp. WMMC500. The sequence continues at coordinate 3,090,217 of NZ_CP114905.1, read as the reverse complement.
CGTCGCCCAGGTCGAAGACCTCGCCGACGATGCGGAGTTCGGCGGTGCGGCTGCCGTCCCTGAGCGTGACGGTGTCGCCGACGGCGGTGTTCGTGGCCTGGAGGAAGCGGGCCGCTGCCACCGCCTCGCCGCGGGCGGCGAACCAGCGGCCCGCCGCCAGGCGGTGGCCGTCGGCGGGGGCCTTGCCGCGGTACGTGACCAGGGGTACGGCGCCCTTGCGGCCGGTGACGCCGACGTCGGTTTCCGCGGTGGCGAAGTAGTGCGCGGTCTCCGGCCGGGCGGCGATCGCGGCGGCGAGCTCCGCGGGGGAGGCGCCGGAGGCGGAGGGGTCGCCGGGGGCCGGGGCGGGGGGCTCCGGTGCCGCGCCCGGGTCGCCGCCCGCTTCGGCTCCCGCCCCGCCGCCCGCCTCGGCTCTCGCTCCACGCGGTTCGCCGCCCGCCTCGCCCGGCGCCCCCGCCGGCTCCGGGCCGTGCATCCTGTGCACCGTCACGTCCCCCGCCGCGTCCGGCGTCCCCTCCTTCTGCACCGCGATCAGCGACGTCCCCAGCCCCACCGCGAACGTCACCGCCAGCGCCCCGAACGTCACCGCCGCCGCCATCGTCGCCGACCGCGCCGGGCGGGCGAACGGGCCCGCCAGGCCAAGACCCACCGCCCGCGGCAACGGCAGCCGGCCCAGCGCGTGCCGCACCCGGCGCCCCCGCGCGGCGCGCGGCGTGCGGCCGACGCTGAGCGCCGCCGTCGTACGGAGCCGGGCCGCGCGCAGCGCCGGGCCCAGGGCCGTCGCCGCGACGAGGGCGACGACCGCCGCCGGCACCGCGAGCGAGACCCACGGCGGGATGGGGATCCGCCCCGTTCCGTACGCGCTCGCCACCTCCTTCATCAGCGGTACGGACAGCAGGTTGCCCACCCCCGCGCCCAGCACCGCCCCCACCACCGCCGGGATCGCCGCCTGCGCGACGTACGCCCGCCCGATCTGCGGCGGCGTGAAGCCCAGCGACTTCAGCACGCCGATCCGCCGCGTCGCCGCGCCCACCGCGCCGCTGACGACGATGCTCACGATCAGCACCGACATCGCCAGCCCCAGCAGCGCGAAGGCGGTCACGAACGGGATGAAGGCGGCGGTGTTCTGGTGCGCGGCCTGCTTGATGTCGAGGTACGACTGCGTGCCCGTCAGCGCCCCCGCGGGTACGGCCGCCGCCACCGCCCTGCGTCCCGCCGCGACCTCGCCGCGCGTGCCCGCGTCGGCCAGGCGGTAGAGCATCTGCCGGTCCGGCCGGGCGCCGCCCGCGGTGAGGTCGCCGAGCTGCGCCGGTACGACCCAGCCGTCCGCGCTCTGGCCCACCGACTCGGCGATCCCGACGACCGTGAGTGCCGGCCCGTCCCCGTTCCCGTCCCCGCTCCCCTCCCCGGCGATCCGCACCCGCGCGCCGACCGTCATGTCCATAGACCGCACGCCCGACTCGATCACGATCTCGCCGGGCGCCCGCGCCCAGCGGCCCTGCGTGACGTCGAGGTCGTCCACGGGACCGCCGGCCGACGCCCGCCCGGCCACCGTCAGCGGCGGCGACACGGCGCCCGCGGGCGCGGTGGTGACGTGCAGGCGCAGCAAGGTGATCGCGTACGGGCCCGCGGCCGCGGTGACGCCGTCGGCGCCGGCGGTGGCGCGTACCTGCGCCGCCGTGGCCTTGTCGGCGTCGAACTGCCCGGTGAGGTGGGCGCCGTGCTGCCGCGCGAAGGCGTCGTCGAACGGCGCCCGGGAGGCGACGAGCAGCCCGGTCGCCAGCACGGAGGCGGCCACGGTGAGCAGTGTGGTCAGCACCATCACGGCGGTCTGCACGCGCCGTCGCCCCACCCCGGCGCGCACCACCCGGCCCAGGGCGCTCACCGCGCCGCTCCGGCGGTCCCGGCCCCGGCGTCCGCGCTGTCCCGGGCGATCCGCCCGTCCACCAGCTCCACCGTCCGCGTCGCGCACGACTCCGCCAGCGTCAGGTCGTGCGTCACCAGCACGATCGTCTGCCCGTCCGCGTGCAAGTCCCGCAGCAGCTCCCGGACTTCCGCCCCCGACGCGGTGTCCAGCGCCCCCGTGGGCTCGTCGGCGAGCAGCAGCGACGGGCGGTTCATCAGCGCCCGCGCCACCGCCACGCGCTGCCGCTCGCCGCCCGACAGCCGCCCGGGGTACGCGCGGGCGTGCCGCTCGATGCCGAGGTACGCGAGGAGTTCCGCGGCCCGCGCGGCGGCGCGGGCCCGGGGCATGCCGGCCAACTGGGCCGGCAGCAGGACGTTGTCCGCGACGGTCAGGTCGTCGAGCAGGTTGAAGAACTGGAAGACCATGCCGACCGACGCCCTGCGGTACTTCGCCGACGCGCTCTCGCTCAGCTCGTCCACGCGCAGGCCGTCGACGGTGACGGTGCCGGCGTTCGGGCGGTCCAGGCCCGCGATGAGGTTGAGCAGCGTCGACTTGCCGCTGCCGGACGGGCCGAGGACGGCGAGCGTCTCCCCGGTGCGCACCGCGAGCGTCAGGTGGTCCAGCGCGGGCGGGCCCTCGTCGTACGTCCTGCTGACCCCGCGCAGGTCGATGAGTACCCCGGCACCGTGGTCTCTCTCGGGTTCGGTGCGTGCGGCGGTGTGCGGTGGTGCGGCCATGGCCCGGGTCCCTCCCCAGTTCGGCGGTCGGCGTGCGGCCAGACGCTAGGCGCGGCGGGGACGCGGGCACGTCGGCCGCGGTACGGAAGGTCCGTACCGCGTCCGGCCGACGGCGGGCGGCGTCATCCGCGCGGTGTAGGCGCCGGGTGGACGGCGGGTGGGTCGCGCGGTGGATCCGGCGGCACGGGGCGGCTTGGCACACTGAGGCGGTGACGTGGGCGGGTGCGGTCATCGGACGGTACGGGCGCGGCGTGGGGCGCGCGGTGGGCCGGGCGCGCGGGTGGTTCGCGCGGGGGCCCCGCGGCGCGGGCGGCGTGCGCGTGCCGCGGCTCTCCCGGTGGGCCTGGACCGCCGACGTCGCCCTCGCCCTCGTGCTGTCCGTCGGCACCGTCGTCGCCGACCTCGACCGCTCGTTCTACGAGCCGCGCCAGGACGCTCCGCAGGAGATCGTCCGCCTGCCCGCGCCGCCCCCCGGCCTGCCGGCCCTCCCGCCGCCCGGAGCCGAACCGCCCGCGGAGCCGCCCCCCGAGGGGACATACGCGCTGCCGCACGTCGTCGAGCACGTGCTGCCGCCCGCGCAGGGCTGGGAGTTGGTGCTCGCCGCGCTGACCGCCGTGCCGCTGGCCCTACGGCGCCGCTACCCGCTCGCCGCGTTCTGGGCGGTGCTCGGTGCGGCCACGGCGTTCCACCTGGGCGAGGTCGCCCGCGGCGCGACGGCGTTCGCGTTCGCCGCCGGGGTGGTCGCGGCGTACAGCGCGGTGATGTACAGCCCGTACCGCAGGAGCGCGCTGGCGAGCCTGCTCGCGGGGGTGCCGCTGTTCGCGGTGGCGGGTGTGGTGCCGGAGGTGGGGCGCGGCTTCGTACCGCTGCTGGTGCTGCTGCCGATCGGGCTGGCCGCCAACGCCATCCACACCTGGCAGCAGCGCGTACGCGCCCTCCAGGAGCAGCAGGAGGCGGCGACGAGGCTCGCTGTGGACCAGGAGCGGTCGCGGATCGCGCGCGAGCTGCACGACGTCGTCACGCACAACGTCAGCGTGATGACGATCCAGGCCGGGGCGGCGCGCAAGGTGCTGGACACCTCGCCGGAGCAGGCGCGGGAGGCGATGCGCGCCGTGGAGGCCGGCGGGCGGGCGGCGATGGCGGAACTGCGGCACGTCATGGGGCTGCTGACGATGGCGGCGGCGGAGCGCGAGGGGCACGACGGGGAGGGCCCCACGGCGGACCCGGCGGCGCGTCCGGCGGCGGAGGCGACGACGCTCCCGGGGCCGGCCCGCGCGGCGAACGGCGGCAGGGCCCACAAGAGCCACAAAGCCGGCCGCCGCCCGGCCTCCCCCACCGGGCCGCCCGGCGGCGCGAACCCGGCCGTCGCCGTCGACCTCGCCCCCCAGCCCGGCCTCGGCCAACTCGCCGCCCTCGCCGGGCGCGTACGCGACACCGGCGTCCCCGTCGAGGTGTCCGTGACCGGCGCCCCCGAGGCCCCGCTGCCCGCCGGCGTCGACCTCGCCGCGTACCGCGTCGTGCAGGAGGCGCTGACCAACGCCGTCAAGCACGCCGCCGGCGCCTCCGTCGCCGTCTCCGTCGCGCACGCGCCCGGCGAACTGCGCGTCGAGGTGACCGACACCGGCGGCCCGCCCACCGCCCGCGCCGCGGCCGGCAGCGGCCGGGGGCTCATCGGGCTGCGCGAGCGCCTCGCGGTCTACGGCGGTACGCTCCACGCCGCCCCGCGCCCCCGCGGCGGCTACCGCGTCCGCGCGGTGATCCCGCTCTCCGACGGCCCGCCCGGCACGCACAACTAGCGCACGGGCGGATGACGCGCACGCCCCTGGCGGAGCGGGGAGGCGCCATGCAGACATAATGACCGGCATGCGGATCTCGGCACGAGCAGACTACGCGGTGCGCGCGGCACTGGAGCTGGCGGCGGCGACGGAGGACGCCCCGGTCAAGGCGGAGGCCATCGCGGACGCGCAGGGCATTCCGCACAAGTTCCTGGAGAGCATCCTCGGCGACATGCGCCGCGGCCGGCTCGTGGTCAGCCAGCGCGGTGGCCGGGGCGGCTACCGCCTCGCCGCGCCCGCCGACGAGATCACTATCGCCGACGTCATACGAGTGGTGGAGGGCCCGCTGGTCTCCGTGCGCGGCGCCCGGCCGCCGGAGTTGTCGTACGTCGGGCCCGCGGAGTCGCTGCTGCCGCTGTGGATCGCGCTGCGCGTGAACGTGCGCAAGATCCTGGGGGAGGTCACGCTCGCGGACGTGGCGTCGGCGCGGCTGCCGGGGTACGTGCACGAGCTGGCCGAGGACCCCGACGCGTGGACGAACCCCTGAAGCCGTAGCGCACCCGCGGCCCGCCGTGCCACAGTGGCGGTCGCGTCTCCCCCCACGGACACCCGACTCCGAGGAGAGACGTGCCCGAGAACCGGCACATAGGCAGGCGAGCGCTGCTCGCGGGCGCGGCGGCCGGCGGCCTCGCCGCCGTGGCCCCGCAGACTCCGGCGAGCGCACGGGCCCGCCGGCCCGCGCGCCCCGGCCGCGCGGGACCGCGCGTCGTCGCCCGCCCGCTGGCCAACCCGGACGGCTCGCTGCCGATGACGCTCCTGTGGTACGTCCACGCCTCCGGCCGCGCCGTGGGCCGCGCGCTGGGGCCGGGCGGCGAGGAGGTGCAGGCGGCGTGGCAGGGCTCGCGGGTGCGGCGGCCCCGCGCGCTGCACGCGTCCGGTTCGTACACCCTCCAGGGCGTCAACGCGCGCGGCGCGCTGGTCGGTTACCACTACCTGCCGGACGAGAACCGCACGCAGGCCGTCGTCTGGTCCCGCGGCGGCGCGCCCCGGCGGGTCCTGCCGGGCGACGACTACCGCGCGTGGGGCACGCACATCGACGACCGGGGCCGGGTCCTCGTCCAGACCCAGACGGAGTTCCAGGCCGACCCCGAACTCCCGTCGCGCGGCGGCCTGTACGTCCTGCGCCCCGCCGGCTCCGCCGCGCCCGTCCGCATCACGCCGCCCGACCCGGAGGCGGTCAACGCGGCCCCCGACGCGCTCGGCAACGCCGGCCACGTCGTCGCCGGCCAGGTGCGCTTCATGGCCTGGTCGCGGGACCCGTTCCACTGGCACGACGGCACCGTCACCGAACTCAGCCGCCTCACCGGCGCGTACCGTCCGGTCTTCGGCGCGGGCGTCAACGACCGCGGCGTGGTGGCCGGTTCCGCGGAGGGCGACACGGGGGAGTGGCGGGCGTTCGTCTGGGACGGCGACCGCCTGACGGACTTCAGCCGCTTCGACGGCGGCGCCAGCAGCGTCCCCCTCGACGGCCGGTTCATCAACGCCCGCGGCGAGGTCGTCGGCCGCAGCAACGCCACCGACGGCCCCTTCCACTGGTCCCCCGCCGACGGCCTCACCGCCCTCCCCACCCTCCCGGAAGCCCTCTACGGCACTGAGGTCACGGCCCTCAACGACCGCGGCGACGCGGCCGGCCACTGCTACACGGAGGAGGGCCAGCGCGCGGTCTACTGGCGCGGCGGCCGGGTCGTCGACCTGGGCCTGCCGGCCGGGGCGGTGGAGAGCGAGGCGAGCTGGCTCACCCACACCGGCGAAGCCTGGGGAACGGCCTCGTTCCCCGACCCCTCGGGCGGCACGGTGACCCGCTGCTACCGCTGGACGGTCCACTGACCGACGCGGGGGCGCGGGACACGCGGCCGGCCCTGTTGGCTGACGCCCTGCTCGCGTGGCGGGTTGAGAGGTCAGCCGCCGAAGTCCGCCGCGTGGTCCCGTGCCCACTGCGCGAACGTGCGGGCCTTGTGGCCCGTCACCTCAGCCACCGTGTGCGTCACCGGCTCCGGGTCCGTCACCAGCCGGGCCTGGCCCGCCAGGATGCCGTCCGCGAACGACGGCGGCAGGCCCGCCGCCACGTACGCCTCGCGGGCGACCGCGGGCGGGGCCTCCTCGAAGCGGAGGTCGCGGCCCAGCGCGTCGCCGATCGTGCGGACCTGCTCGGCCTGGGTCAGGGTCTCCGGGCCCGTCAGGTGGTACGTCGCCGAGGCGTGGCCCGGGTGGGTCAGGGCGCGGATGCCGACCGCCGCCACGTCGGCCTCGTGGATGAGGGAGCGGCCCGCCCGCGCGTACGGGGCGCGGACCACGTCGCCCGTGCGGATCTGGTCCGCCCAGTGCAGGGTGTTGGCGGCGAAGCCGCCGGCGCGGAGCAGGGTCCACTCCAGCGGCGAGGCCCGGATCAGGCGCTCGATGGCGGTGTGGAAGCCGAGGATGCCCTCCGGCTCCTCGTCCGGGTCGTCGGAGGCGCCCCAGGCGGAGACGTACGCGATGCGGCGTACGCCCGCGGCGACCGCCGCGTCCAGGACGGCGGGGGCGGTCTCGGCGGTGGGCAGCGGCCAGACGAGGAGGAGCCCCGAGACGCCGGCGAAGGCCGGGCCCAGCGTCGCCGGGTCGGCGAGGTCGCCGCGTACGGCCTCCACCCCCGGCGGGAGGTCCGCGCGGGCGGGGTCGCGCACGAGGGCGCGTACGGGCACGCCCGCCCACTCCACCTGCGCGACCGCCTGACCTCCTACGTTGCCCGTCGCTCCGGTCACCAGGATCACGGTTCTTCCCCTCTCGTCGGTGGCACCTCCCACCCTCCGACCTGAACCGCGGTTGAGGTCAAACGCCGCCCGCACCCCCGGGGGAGGGTGCACGTAACACCACCCCCCATTGGGGTCGTGCGCCCAGTGCCCGCGCCCGTCACCGTCCGTAGCTTCGTAGTCAGGCACAGGGAGTGCCGCGATAACGAGGGGTGAACACGATGTTCGGACGCAACGAGCGCCGCGGGACCGCCGGCCCCGCCGACGGCGGCGCGCCGCACGAGGCGCTGCGCCTTGTCAAGGTGACCAAGGTCTACGGCACCGGCGGCGAGGAGGCGGCCGTCACCGCGCTCGACGGGGTGACGCTGAGCCTGCCCGCCGGGTCCTTCACCGCCGTGATGGGGCCCTCCGGCTCCGGCAAGTCGACGCTGCTGCAGTGCGCCGCGGGTCTTGACCGGCCCGACAGCGGCGTGGTGATGGTCGACGGCGCGGAGATGACCGGCGGCAGCGAGACGGAGCTGACGAAGTTCCGCCGCGAGCGGATCGGGTTCGTCTTCCAGCAGTACAACCTGCTGCCCACGCTGAACGTCGCGCAGAACATCGTGCTGCCGCTCAAGCTCGCCGGCCGCCGCGTCGACCGCGCCCGGGTCCGCGAGGTGCTCGCCCGCGTCGGGCTCGCCGACCGGATGCGGCACCGGCCCGACCAGCTCTCCGGCGGTCAGCGGCAGCGCGTCGCCATCGCCCGCGCGCTGGTCGCCGCGCCGAGCGTGGTCTTCGCCGACGAGCCGACCGGTGCCCTCGACACCCGCAGCGCCCGCGACGTGCTGGGCCTGCTGCAGGAGACCGTGCGCGTCGACCGCCGCACCGTGGTGATGGTGACGCACGACCCGGTGGCCGCCTCGTACGCCGACTCCGTCCTCTTCCTCGCCGACGGCCGGCTGGTGGGCCAGATGAACGCCCCGACCGCCGACGCCGTCGCGGAGCGGATGACCCACCTCGGCGACATGTACGAAGCCGGTCCCGCGCACCACGACCCGCGCAACTCCGCGCCGATGGGGGTCTGACCGATGTTCTCGCTCGCCATGCGCTCCATCCGGCAGCGGCCCGGCCGCTTCGCCGCCACGCTCCTGTCCGCCTTCCTCGGCGCGACGATCATCATGATGTTCAACTCCCTCCTCGACACCGCCGGCGCCGAGGGCGTCGACGACGTCAGCTCGGAGTCCCTGTCCACGGCCGCCATGGTCGTCGGCGGCTACGGCTCGCTGCTGGTGTTCTTCGCGGTCGCCTCGACCCTCACGGTCGCCGTACGGCAGCGCGCCACCGAGATCGACCTGCTGCGCTCCACCGGTGCGACGCCCGCGCAGATCACCAGGATGATCGTCGGCGAGGCGGCGGTCGTCGGCCTCGCCGGGTCGCTGCTGGCGATCGTGCCCGGCATGATCGGCGGCCGGATCCTGCTGGACATGTTCCAGGACAGCGGGCAGGTCGCGGACGACGTCGACCACGCCTTCGGCACCATCGCGCTGATGTCCGGCATCGACATCACGCTGCTGGCGTCGGTCGGCGCCGCGTTCCTCGCGGTGCGCCGGGCGACCAGGGCGCGCGAGCAGCGCGCCCCGCGGCGCCGGCTGCGCACCTGGGGCGGCTACACGGCGCTGGGCCTGGGCGCGGCCCTGTGCCTGACCACCTTCGCCCTCGGCGACGGGGGTCCGGAGGCCATGGCGCCGCCGGCGTACGGCGCGATCCTGCTGTCGGTCGGCTTCGCGGCCTTCTCGCCGGCGCTCCTCGGCGGGCTGCTGCGGCTCACCGGCGGGCTGCTGACCGCGTTCGGCGGGGGCAGCGGCTACCTGACGGTGCACGGGCTGCGGCAGCGGGCCGCGCAGTTGTCCGGGGTGCTGATGCCGATGGTCCTCTTCGTGGGCATCTCGGTCGCGACGCTGTACATGCAGTCCGTCGAGAACGACCACATCGAGGCCGCCGGGCTGACGCAGTCGGTGGACGACAAGAACCTGGAGACGCTGAACTTCGTGGTGGTCGGGATCATCGCGGTCTTCGCCTGCGTGATGCTCATCAACACGCTGTACGCGGCGACCTCGTACCGCAGCCGCGAGTTCGGCCAGCAGCGGCTGGCGGGCGCGACGCCCGGCCAGGTGCTGGCGGGCGTCGGCCTGGAGGGGCTGCTGCTGACGGTGACCGGGGTGTTCTTCGGGACGCTCGCGGCGGTGGCCGGGATCGTGCCCTTCACGGTGGCCCGTACGGACGACGTGCTGCCCGGGGCGGGGTACGGGATCTGGCTGGCGGTCGTGGCGGTGGCCGCGGCGGCGACCCTGGTCACCGCGCTGGGCACCGCGCGCCGGGTGCTGCGGACGCCGGCGGTCGAGACGGTCGCGCTGGCGGCGTGAGGGGGCGCAGCGAAGGGCCCGCCGACGGGGTCGGCGGGCCCTTCGGCGTGCCTGCGCCTAATCGAGGTGGCGCTCCGCGTACACCCGCATCGCGTCCCGTACGAAGACGGCCGTCCCCTCTCCGTGCGTGTCGTAGTGCGCGCCGAACCGCGGGTCGTCCACGTACATCCGGCCCAGCCCCGCGAACGCCTCCGCCGACGGCTCCTGCCCCTGCCAGCCCGCGCTGATCCACTCGTACTGGCGCCGCGTGATCTCCTGCGCCACCGCGCCGTCCGGCGCCTCGCCGGCGGCGTGCGCGGCGGCGAAGTCGCGGGCGATGTCGCGCTGGCGGCGCTGGAAGTCCCGCCGCTGCTCCTCGCTCAGCGAGCGCCACCACCGGTCGCCCCGCTCGTACGCGGCCTTCCCCCAGCGCCGCGTGACCTCCTCCTCGTACCGGGTGTGGTCGAACCCGTCGAGCACCTCTTCCGCCATGAGCGGCTCACCTTCCCTCAGCTTCCGCAGTGTGGTCTCCACCGACGCGATCTGCCGGCCGATCCGCCGCCGCTCCTGCTCCAGCAGCTCCAGGTGTGTGCCGAGCGCGGCCACGGCGTCCTCGGGACCGCCGCCGTCGAGCACGTCGGCGATGGCCGGAAGGCCGAGGCCGAGTTCGCGGAGCAGCAGGATGCGCTGCAGCCGGACGAGGGCGTGCTCGTCGTAGTAGCGGTAGCCGTTGGCCGCGACGCGGCTGGGGCGGAGCAGCCCCAGCTCGCCGTAGTGGCGCAGGGTGCGGCTCGTGGTGCCCGCGGTGCGCGCGATCTCCTGGATGGACCACTCCATGACGGGTGTGCTCCTCGGTCCGTGGCCGGCCGGCCGGACGGCCGGTGGGCTTTCACCGTAGAAGTTGACGTTGCGTCAAGGTCAACCGGCGGAGGCGTGCGACACCAGCTCGAAGCTCACGGCGAGGTCGGTGCCGCGGAGCCGGCCGGCCCCGGCGAGCATCTCCCCGATGAGGGTGCGGGCGTAGGCGTCCGGGTCCTTCTCGCCGAGACCGAGGATGTACGCGCGGTGCTCGGCGAGCGACGCCACGGCTCGGTCCCTTTCGGCCGCGGTGACGTCCTCGGCGTGAGTGGGGTACGGGGAGGCGGCGACGGCCGTCCAGCGGACGCCGCCCCACGGCGGCAGGCCCTCCGCGACCAGCTCGGGGAAGACCCAGCGGTTGCCGGCGTCGCCGACCGCGTCCAGCACGGACCGGCCGACCGCGCGGTGGTCGGGGGTGTTGCGGGGGGCGCCGGGACCCGGCGCCCAGGTGTCGTGGTGGTTGAGGGTGACGATCAGCTCGGGGCGGTGCCGGCGGATGGCGGCGGCGAGGTCGCGGCGCAGCGGCAGGCCCTCCTCGATCACGCCGTCGCGGTGGTCGAGGAACTCCAGCGCGGTCACGCCCGCGACCGCGGAGCTGGCCCGCTGCTCCGCCTCCCGCACCCGGGCGCTCTCGCCGGGCTCCAGCCCGTCGATCCCGGCCTCGCCGCGGGTGGCGAGCACGTACGCCACCTGCTTGCCGGCGTCCGTCCACTTCGCCACCGCGGCGGCGGTGCCGTACTCCAGGTCGTCGGGGTGCGCGACGACGGCGAGAGCCCGGTGCCAGTCGTCCGGAAGGGGCGCGAGGGCCGGCTGCGTGCTGTCTGTCATGCCGCCATGGTCACACGGCGTGCGGGCACCCCCCGCGCCGGGCGGTGCGGGCACCCCCCGCGCCGGGCGCCGGTCCCGCGGGGCGGACGGCCGGAGGCGGTGCCGGGCCCGGGGCCCGGCACCGCCTCGTCGGGACGGGTCAGTCCAGACCGCGGTCCAGGACGCGGTACAACTCGCCGTCGTCGTCGCCGTCCAGGGACCAGACCATCGCGCCGCCCAGGTCGCGGTCGTCGATGTACTCGGCCTTCTGGGCGATGACCTTCGGGTCGTCGTACGTCCAGAACGTGCTGCCGTCGAAGAGCCAGGCGTGGCCGCTCTCCTCGTCGCGGTGGACCTCGTACTCGCCCGAGGCCGCGAACTCCTTCAGCACCTTGTAGTCCTCGAAGCCCGCCTCCCAGGTGCCCGGCGCCGCGCCCGCGGCCGGCTGGTTGAAGCCGTCGCCGCCGCCTTCCACGCCTTGCCAGCCGCGGCCGTAGAACGGGATGCCGAGGACCAGCTTGTCCCGCGGCGCGCCGCGGCTCAGCCAGTCGTCGACGACCTGGTGCAGGCTGTCGTCGGGGGAGTGGATGGCGGACTGCTGGTTGGTGTTCTTCTCCCAGGCGCCGTGCAGGTCGTAGCCCTGGAGCGTGGCGTAGTCCAGCTTGGGGAAGATCTTGCGGGTCTCGTAGCCCGCGTCCATCGCGTTGGCGTTGGCCGGCAGGAACGCGGTGAGCAGCAGGTCCCGGCCGCGGCAGTCGCGCGAGCGCTCCGCCCGGTCGAGCTGCCGGCGGAACTCGGCGACGAGCGCGGTGAAGTTCTCCTTGTCCTCGGGGCGGTAGATCGTGTCGACGTCACCGGGGTAGTTCGGCCACTCCCAGTCCAGGTCGATGCCGTCGAAGACGCCCGCCGCGCTGCCCTCGCCGCCGCGGCCGTCGACCCGCGGCAGGTTGCCCTTGACGAACAGGTCGATGCAGGAGGACACGAACTCCCTGCGCGACTCGGGCGTACGGACCGCGTCCGAGAAGTGCGTGGACCAGGCCCAGCCGCCGAGCGACATCAGGACCTTCAGATCCGGGTACTTCGCCTTCAGCTCGCGGAGCTGGTTGAAGTTGCCCGCCAGCCGCTGCCGGGGCGAGTCGGCCCGGCCGTCGACGGACTCGGCGGCGGTCATGGTGCGCCGGTAGTCGGTGAAGGCGTCACCTTCGCCGGGGATGTCGTCCTCGAAGCACCTGCCGTCCGGGCTGACGTTGCCGAAGGCGTAGTTGAGGTGCGTCAGCCGCTTGGCGGTGCCGCTGGTGACGAGGTCCTTGACGAGGAAGTCGCGGTCCCTGGCGCCCCACTGGGTGAAGTAGCCGACGCGCCGGGCCTCGTCCCGGCCGCCGTGTCCGCCGCCCTTCTCGGCTTCCCCGGCCTGCCGGCCCGCGGCGGCGGAGGAGGGGGCCGGGGCCTCGCCGGGCGTCGCGGCGGTGGCGCCGGCCGTGGTGAGGCCGGGGGTGACCAGGAGGGACAGCGCACAGCCGGCCACGGCCAGGCGGCGCACGAGTCTTCGGTGCATGGAAACCCTCTTCTCGGGAGATCGCGCTTCTCTCGGGTGCGCCGAACGCTATTGGCCTAGACCAATAGGGGTCAAGGGTTCGTACGGTACGGCGCCCGCGGCACGTCCCTGCTCAGCGCGGTAATCCGCACGTCTAGGGTGAAGCCGGACAGCGGCCGGAGCGGAGGGAGGCACGGATGACCGCGGACACCGACCTCGGCGACCTCCTCGACGGCAACGACGTCGCCGGGCTGCAGGAGTGGCTCGCCGACCACCCCCCGCACGTCGTCGCCGACGAACTCGCCCGCGCCGACGAGGTCACCGCGGTCTTCTGCTTCCGGCTGCTGGAGAAGGACCGCGCGGTCGAGGTCTTCGAGGAACTGGGCGCCGGCGACCAGCAGAAGATCCTCGAAGGGCTGCGCGACCAGACCTTCCGGCACGTCGTCGAGGAGATGGACCCCGACGACCGCGCCCGTCTCCTCGGCGAGGCGCCCGCCAACTTCACCCAGCGCGTGCTGGCCGGCCTCAGCCCCCACGAACGCGCCCTGACAGCCCCGCTGCTCGGCTACGAACAGGACGCCGTCGGCCGGTACATGTCGCCGGAGCTGGTGCGGCTGAAGGAGCAGTCCACCGTCGCCGAGGCCCTGGAGCGGGTCCGCAGCCAGGGCCCGGACGCCGAGACCGTCTACACGCTGCCCGTCGTGGACGACCGCCGGCACCTGGTCGGCGTGGCCTCCCTGCGGGAGGTGGTGCTGGCCGCGCCGGGGCGCCCGCTCATCGAGCTGGTGGACACCGAGTTCCCGCGGGTCTACGCCACGGACAACGCCGAGACCGCCGCCCGCCTGATGCAGGAGGCCAACCTCCTGGGCCTGCCCGTCGTGGACAGCGAGGAGCGCGTCGTCGGCATCCTCACCGTCGACGACGCCATCGAGCTGATCGAGGAGGCGGACACCGAGGACGTGGCCCGGCAGGCCGGCGCCGAGCCCGTCGAGGGGCACTACCTGTCCGTCGGGGTCTTCCGGCTCGCCCGCGCGCGCATCATCTGGCTCTTCCTGCTGATCCTCGCCGCCACCCTCACCGCCGGCGTCCTCCAGGTGTTCGAGGGGGAGTTGCAGGAGGTGACCGCGCTGGCGGTGTTCATCCCGCTGCTCGTCGGCACCGGCGGAAACGTCGGCGCCCAGGCCGCGACGGGAGCCGTGCGCGCCCTCGCGGTCGGCGAGCTGCGCCCCGGCGACGTGGCCCGGGTGGCGTGGCGGGAGTGCCGGGTGGGGTTCCTGCTGGGGGTGGGGCTCGGCATCGTGGGCATCGTGCTGGCGACGATCATGACCGACGGGCGGATCGCGGTGACCGTGTCCCTGTCGCTGGTGCTGATCTGCTCGTGGGCGGCGTCGGTCGGCTCCGTGATGCCGCTGCTGGCCAAGCAGTTGGGGATCGACCCGGCGGTGATCTCCGCTCCGCTGGTGACCACCCTGGTCGACGCCACGGGGCTGGTGATCTACTTCCTCATCGCCCGCGCGGTCCTCGGTCTGTGAGTCCCGGTGGCTGCGCGGGGCGCACGCCCCGACACCCCCGCGCACACCCGTTGGCGAACGCGCTCCGTGAAGCTCTCCCCCGGGGTTGCGGGCTCCGGCCGCACGTTGCCAGGCTTTCGCGCGTGTTCAGGCCGGAACGGTGCAGGCCGCGGACGGCACGGACCGGGACGGCGACCGCGGCGACGGGGGTGTGAAGAAACGGTGCCTCTAGGTGAGCAGCCCGCCTATCTGCGGGTCGCCGCGGACCTGCGACGGAAGATCGTCAGCGGCGAACTGCCCCCGCACGCACGGTTGCCCTCCCAGGCCCGCATCCGCCGGCTGTACGGGGTCTCCGACACCGTCGCGCTGGAGGCGCGCAAGGTGCTGATGGCCGAGGGCCTGGTCGAGGGCCGGTCCGGGTCCGGCACGTACGTGCGCTCGCGGCCCGAGCCGCACCGGCTGGTCCGTACCGGCTACCGCGGCCTCGGCGACCTCACTCCCTTCCGCCAGGAGCAGGCCGACGAGTCGGTGCCCGGCTCCTGGGAGTCCCGCAGCGCACAGGAGCGCGCCGCCGGGGCCGTCGCCGCCCGGCTGCGCGTGCCGGCCGGCGACCCGGTGATGCGTACCCGCTACGTCTTCCGCTCGGCCGGCGAGCCCGTGCTCCTCTCCACGTCCTGGGAACCGCTGGCGCTGACCGGCCGCACGCCCGTGATGCTCCCCGAGGAGGGGCCGCTCGCCGGCCGCGGGGTGGTGGAGCGGATGGCGGCGATCGACGTCGTCGTGGACAACGTCGTGGAGGAAGTCGGCACCCGCCCCGGGCTGGCCGACGAGGCGCAGGCGCTGGGCGCCGTGCCGGGGCAGCCGGTGCTGTGCATCCAGCGGACGTTCTACGCCTCGGGGCTGGCGGTCGAGACGGCGGACGTCATCGTGCCGGCCGACCGCTACCGGATCAGCTACCACCTGCCCGTCAGGTAACCCCGGTCCCGGGCCCCTCTCCGGCCCCCTTTGATTCGAACTTTCGCCCGAGAGTGGCACTTCTCGTGTAAAGCCGTATGCGGGGAGTGAATGCCGGGCGTAAGCTCTGGCATATTCGGCAGGCACGGAGGGCGCCCGGGGCCGCAGTCGCCCCGTGCGTCCTGAGTAGCGATTCCTGGGGTGGGCATGTATGGGTGCGGGTGACAGCGGCGCCGCACGCCCGTGGGTCATCGTCCGCGAGGACGGCAACGGCAACCACTACCGCGTCGGCCGCTACGCCACGCGCGACGAGGCCGAGCGCGCGGTCTCCCGTTTCGGGCCCGCGGAGCAACGGCAGATATACCGGGTGGAGCTCGTCGGCGGCGGAGACGCCGACTCCGTGTAGCTTCGCGTGCGCATGCAGGTGATATTTTCGCCCAAAACGGGTATGTAACTACCACTCCCCTTAAGTCGGGCAGACCCGACAGAACATCGCTGGGATGTGGTAGGCGTGAGCAACCCCCCGTTCTTTCGTCACGCCGCCGTGTCGCCACTCTCCCCGTTCCCCCACCCGCCGTCCCTCACCGGCTTCGGTGACCCCCCGAGCACCGCGGGACCCGCCGGGCTCACCCCTCCCGCCGGCCCCGCCGAGTGGAGCTTCCCCGCCGACCCCGGCTGCGTGCGCACCGCCCGCGCCGTCGTCCGCGACACCCTGCGCACGTGGCGCCTCGATCCCCTGACCGACGTCGCCGTCCTGCTCGTCAGCGAACTCGTCACCAACTCCATGCGCTACGCCTCGGGACCCGTCGGCCTGCGTCTGCGCCCCGTCGGCGGGCCCGGCGCGGGCGGCGGCATCCGCGTCGAGGTCTCCGACACGCTGCCGGTGCCGCCGCTGCTGCGCGCCGCCGCACCGGACGAGGAAGGCGGCCGCGGCCTGCAGCTCGTCGCCAGCGTCTCGCTGCGCTGGGGAACCCGGTGCGGCGGAACGGGCAAGACGGTGTGGTTCGAGCTGGGGTCCGCTGGTTAGAACGTACGAGGGAGGCTTCTTCGGCGTACGGAAGGGGGCGCGCGGGGGCGCAGCGGCGGGTGCCGGGCGGGCACCACTTCGCAGACGCAGCGGTCAGGGACCGGAAGCGGTGGGGCGTTCCGAACCCGTGACCCGACCACCATGTTCCGGATACGGATCTTCCCGCATACTCTGCGGTGCGTACCCGGAGCAGGATCAGCAAAGGGGGCGGTCGCGTGGGAGCACCGTTCTGGCAGAGCAGTGCGCCGGGCTCCATCTATGACCACATCAAGGTGGCCTCCTTCGCACTGGACGCGGAGGGGCACATCGAGCAGTGGAGTGCCCGCGCCGAGGAACTCCTCGGCATCTCCGCCGCCGAGGTGCTGGGCTGCGACGCCGTCGAGGCACTGGTTCCCGAGGAACTGCGCGCGGACGTGGGGGAGAAGGTCGCCGAGATCCTCGACGGGCGGGAGTGGACCGGCCTGCTGCCCTACCGCAGACCGGCCGCGCCCGGCGCCGGCGGGGCCGGGCACTCCGCCGCCGACGGCATCGCCGAGCTGTACGTCATGCCCACCACCGGCGCCGGCGGCACCCGCGGCGCCGTGTGCCTCGCCGTCGACGCGTACGCGCTGCGCCGTATCGAGACCGACCTCGCCGCCTCGCAGGCCGTTTTCGGCCAGGCTCCCATGGGGTTCCTGCTGTTCGGCAGCGACCTGCGGCTCGTACGCGTCAACGAGCGGGTCGCCGCCGCCTTCGGCGGCACCGTCGCCTCCCACACCGGCCGCACGCCCCGCGACTACCTCCCGCGCGCCGAAGCCGAGCGCGTCACCGCCGCGCTCCGGCAGGTCCTCGACACCGGCGAGCCCGTCACCGACATGCAGATCCTCGGGCCCACCGCCGAGGAGCCGCAGACCAGTTCCGCCGCCCAGGCCGCCCAGGCCGCGCGCGAGGGGCAGCCGGGCGGCCTCAGGTGGTCCATATCGCTGTACCGCGTGCACAGCCGTACCGGCCGGCCCATGGGCGTCGCCGCCGTCGTCTCCGACGTCACCCGCCGCCGCCGCGCCGAGAGCGAGGCCGCCAGCGCCCGCCGCAACCTCGCGCTGCTCAACGAGGCCGGCGCCCGCATCGGCAACTCGCTCGACCTGGAGACCACCGCCCGCGAACTGCTCGGCGTCACCGTCCCGCAGTTCTGCGACATGGCCTGCGTCGACGTCTACCAGAGCCTCATCGACGGCGACGAGGGCCGCCCCGGCCTCGCCGACGGCAGCGCCGAGCTGCGCCGCGTCGCCTTCGCCAGCGCCGTCTCCGACGCCCCCGTCACCGCCGTCGGCTCCACCCACCGCTTCGACTTCCACTCCCCGCACGCCGCCGCACTGCGCACCGCGCAGGTACGCCGGGTGCCGGGCGGCGTCGACGAGGGTGACGGCGGGCTCGTGCAGACGACGCTCGCCGTGCCGCTGGTCGCCGGGGACACCGTCGTCGGGCTCGTGCAGTTCTCGCGCGCCCGCGGCAGCGAGGACTTCGGCGAACGCGACGCCGCCCTCGGCGCGCAGCTCGCCGCCCGCGCCGCCGTCTGCATCGACAACGCCCGCCTCTACCGCCGCGAGCACTCCCGCGCCCTCATCCTCCAGCGCAGCCTGCTCCCGCCCGGCGACCCCGAGGCCGCGGGCCTCGACATCGCCTGCCGCTACCTGCCCGGCAACACCGCCACCGAGGTCGGCGGCGACTGGTTCGACGTCATCGATCTGCCCGGCCACCGCACCGCGCTCGTCGTCGGCGACGTCATGGGCCGCGGCCTGCGCGCCGCCGTCGCCATGGGCGAACTGCGCACCGCCGTACGCACCCTGGCCATGCTCGACCTGGAGCCGGCCGAGGTGCTCGCCGCCCTCGACGAGATCGCCGGCGGCCTCGGCGGCGTCTCCGACGAGGTCTACCTCGCCACCTGCTCGTACGTCGTCTACGACGCCGTCACCCGGCGCTGCACCTTCGCCAACGCCGGCCACCTGCCGCCGGCCGTCGTCGAACCCGGGGAGCCGCCGCTGCTGCTGGAGGTGCCGACGGGCATGCCGCTGGGCGTCGGCGGCGAGCCCTTCGAGGAGGTCGAGGTCGAACTGCCGGACGGCGCGCTCCTCGCCCTCTACACCGACGGCCTCGTGGAGTCCCGCGACCACGGCCTGGACGAGGGCCTGGAGGAGTTCCGCAAGTCGCTCTCCGACAACGCGCAGCCGCTGGAGGACGTCTGCGACCACGTACTCGACACGCTCTACACCCGGCACGGAGAGGACGACATCGCCCTGTTGATGGCCCGCATCCGCGGCCTGCCCGCCGACGCCGTCGGCGACTGGCGGCTGCCCGCGGAACCCCGCTCGGTCGCGCTCGCCCGCGAACACGCCCGCACGCAGCTCGCCGCCTGGCACCTGGAGCCGCTGATCGACACCACCGAGCTGCTCGTCAGCGAGCTGGTGACGAACGCGCTCCGGCACGGCGAGGGCGGCCGCAGCGGCGGCGGCGAACCGGAGATCCGGCTCCGCCTGCTGCTGGACCGCACGCTGGTGTGCGAGGTGTGGGACAGCAACCTGGTCCAGCCGCGCCGCCGCCGCGCCCGGGACACCGACGAGGGCGGGCGCGGGCTGCAGTTGGTCAGCATGCTCAGCCGGAACTGGGGCAGCAGGCGCACGCACCGCGGCAAGACGGTCTGGTACGAACTGGCCCTCCCGGGCAGCGGCCCGCTCCCGGAACCGGACGCGGAAGCACTGTTCTCGGCGTTCTGAACCGCCCGCCGGGGTCGCGGCGGGGGTCAGGCGGCGGCGCGGCCCGCGTCGGTGCGGGGGGCGTCGCCGGCTTTCAGTTGCGCCAGCCGGGCGTCGACCTCCACCTGCTTGCCCAGGTCCTCCAACTGCTCGAACTGCGCGTCCAGGGACGAGTCCGCCAGCTCCGCCCGGCCCCGCGCGCGGGCCTCCTCGCGGCGGACCTTCGCCTCGAAGCGGCCCAGGTCGGCGGTGGGGTCGGTGACGTCCATGCTCGCGACGGCGTCGAGCATCCGGTGCTGCGCCTCCGCCGTCTTCGCGCGGGCCACGAGCCGGTCGCGCCGGGAGTCGAGGTCCGTCAGCTTCTCCCGCATGGCGTCGAGGTTCTGCTTCAGCTTCTCCACCACCTCCGTCTGCGCGGCGATCAGCGGCTCGGCGGCCGTCGCCTCCCCCTCGGCGGTGATCTGCCGCTCCAGCGCCTTGCGGGCCAGGTCGTCGAACGTCCCGGCCCCCGCCGCGTCACCGCCGGCGCGCAGCTCGTCGGCCTTGCGGCTGGCGGCGAGTGCCTTGGCCCCCCACTCGTCGGCGGCGCCGGTGTCCTCCTTGTGGTCCGCCTCCATCAGGCGGAGGTTGCCGATGGTGGTGGCGACGGCCTGCTCGGCCTCGCGGATGTTGTTGGCGTAGTCCCGGATGAGCTGGTCGAGCATCTTCCGCGGGTCCTCGGCCTGGTCGATGAGCGCGTTGACGTTGGCGCGCGCGAGCTGGAGGGTGCGGCCGAGGACGGTCTGCTTGCCGGTCATGGGTTCTCCTTCGGTCTGGTGGGTGCACGCGCGGGGCGCGGGCCGGTCGCGTACCGCGTACTCCTGGAAGCTCCTAGAAGCGGCCTCCGCCGCCCATCCGCCCCCGGGTACCCCCGCCGCCGAAGCTTCCCGGACCGCGGCCGGAGCCGCCTCCGAAGCCGCCGCCCCGGCGCCCCCCGAAGCCGCCGAGCATGCCGCCGAGGATGATCCCGCCGAGCATCCCCGTGCCCATGCCGCCGCGTCCGCCGCCGAAGGGCCCGTCGTAGCCGCGCCCGTAGCCGCTGCCGTACGGGCCGCCGAAGGGTCCGCCGCCGTACGAGCCGTCGAAACCCCGGACGTCCTGCTCCGCCAGCCGCTGCGCCTCGCGGCCGAGTTCGTCCGCGCGCTGCGCGTGCCGCAGGGCGCCGGCCGGGTCGGTGCCGGCGTGCTCCTCGGCCTGTCCGAGGTGCCGCTCGCCCTCGCCCAGCCGGGTACGGGCCGCGGGGCCGATGCCGCCGCGGTGGGTGGTGACGAAGTCCCGGGCGGCGGCCACCGAGCTGCGCGCGCCGACCAGCGCCTGGTCCAGCAGCCGCCGCGCCCGCCGCTCCGCCTCCTCCCGCTCCCGGGCCCCGGCGAGCTCCTCCTCCAGCGCCGCGTCCGCCTCCTCCACGCGGCGCAGCGCGGCCAGCGGGTCGTACGGCCCGTCCGCCCTCTCCTGCTCCACCTCCGCCAGCACCGTCTGCGCCCGCGCGACCCGGCCCTGCAGACCGGCGCTCGACTCGCCCGCGGCCGTGCCCCGCACCACGCCCTGCGCGTCGGCGAGGTCCGCGCGGATGTCGCGCACCGCGTCGGCGAGCCGCGCCGCGGCCTCGCGCAGCTCGCGCTCGCGGCGTTCGACGGCGTCGACGAGGGTGCCGGCCTGGTCGACGGCGCTCTCCGCGGCCCGTACGTGGACGGCGGTCGTGGCCGGGTCGTCGGCGCCGAGGGCGGTGCGGGCGTGGGTGAGGTTCTCGGTGGCGAACTGCAGCCGGTCGCGGGCCGCGGCGGGGTTGCCGGCGACGGCGGCGACGGCGGCGGGCGCGTAGGCGCCGGCCAGATCGGTGAGCGTGCCCTCGGCGGCGCCGATCCGGTCCGGGAGCCGCTGCGCCGCCGCCTCCGCCGTGGCGAGCACCTCCGGGGCCCGCGACACCATCGCGCGCAACCGGTCGAAGGCGTCGGACTCGGCGTCGAGCCGGGCGTTGGCGTCGGTGCAGCGCGTGACGATCTCCTCCAGCATGGTGCGGCGCACGGCGTCGTCCTCGGGGGACGCGTCGTCGAGGGCCTGGCGGAGGCGGAAGGCGGCGGTCAGCTCGGCCCGGGCGTGGTCGACGGCCTCGGCGAAGGGCCGGGCGGTCTCCTCGCCGAACTGGGCGGTGGCGAAGCCGAGTTCCTCCTGGCTGGTACGGAGGGCGTCGTCGGTCTCGACCAGGAGGTCCCGGGCGCGGGCGTCGAGGTCGGGCAGGGGGGTGGACGGGGGCGTGATCGGGCCACCGGGCCGCAGGTGCACCTTTTTCCGGGGGGCCGGCCTCCGCCGCCGGTAGAAGAACACGCCGAGGACCACGACGACGACGGCGACGACCGGCACCACGAAGTCGGTGGCGCTGGCGTCGCCCTCGGCGGACTCGCCGCCGGGATCACCGCCGGGGTCGGTGGGCCCGGGGGTGACGTCGGGCGGGGGCACCTGCCGTCCGTCGAGCACGGCGGCGTACCCGTCGGCCCCGCCGACGGCCGCGCCGGCCCAGTCGTTCTGCCGCAGGGCGGGCTCGATGGCCCGGGCGTTGACGGCGTCGACGTCGCGCTGGGACAACCCGGAGCCGGTGGCGGCGGAGACGGCGTACTGGCGGTCGCCGGTGGCGACGGCGAGCAGGACGTCGCGCTGCCCGAGGCCGTTCCTCTCGGCGGTGGCGTCGGCCCAGTCCTGGGCGGAGAAGCCGGAGAAGTCGCGTACGTAGGCGACGAAGAGCTGGGTCCGCTGCTCGCGATCGAGCCGTTCGAGTGCGTCGGCCACCTCGCCGCGGCGGCCCCGGAGGGCGTCGACGCGGTCGGTGATCTGCCCGTCGCGGTCGAGGGGGAGGGGGTCGGTGGCGTAGGCGACCGGGGCGGGACGGGTCGCGGTGGTCGCGGTGGTCGCCACGGCGGCGGGCAGCAGCGCGAGGGCCGCGGCCGTGGTGAGCCGGGCGGCCAGCAGCCGTCTCCGCATGCGCGCGCCTCCCGCACCGGTACGCGCCGGATGTCGGCACGCCCTGTGCGGGAGGTTATGCGGCTTTTATCCGCTCCGCATCCGGAGCCCGGGGTGTGCCCCGGGGGGCTCACCTGGGCGTTGTCGCGTTCTGTTCACCGGTCCGCCCGGCGGAGGGCACACTCCGGTCCGGGCTCGGCGCATTCACTGCCGCTCATGCGTACAAAGATCCGCCCCAGAACCCTGCTCACGAGGTTCGGTGCCGCTGCTCTCGTCCTGCTCACGGCCGTGGCGACGGTGTCGGTCTCCGACGACTCCGCCGCGGCCGGCCGGCCCGCCGGGCCCGCCGGGAATGCTGACGACAGGCCCCCGGCCGACCACGTCGTCTTCCTCGGTCTCGACGGCTTCGACTACGAGTACCTGGACGACGTGCCGATGCCGAACCTCCAGGACCTGCTGCGGCGCGGCACCGTGGCCAAGTCCAGGGGCGTGATGACGTCGATCACCAACCCGTCGTGGTCCTCGATCGCGACGGGCGCCTGGCCCGCGACCCACCGGAACACCGCCTACTGGTTCGACAAGTCCACCCACACCGCCCGCGGCCAGCAGCGGGACCTGGCGGTGCCGACGGTCGCCCAGTCGATTCGCGAGCAAGGGGGCACCGTCTTCTCCTCGCAGTGGTTCATCGTGCAGAACTACGGCACCTCGTACGGGGACACCGAGGGTCTTTACACCGACGGTGGCGACTGCCCCACCCGGGTCGGCCGGGCCGTCGCCGTCATGGAGGGCCGCCCGGTCAGTTCCGGCGGGAAGGACGTCACCCTGCCCCGCATTCCCGAGCTGATGGCCGCCTACTGCGACGACCTGGACGCACTCGGGCACGCGGGCGGCAGCATCCACCCGGAGATCCCCGACAGGCTGCGGATGATCGACGAGCAGATCGGGCGTCTCGTCCAGGCGGCCAGGAACGCCGGCATCTACGACCGGACCGCGTTCGTCATCACCGGTGACCACGGCATGACCACCTTCCAGCAGGGCATGGCGCCGGAACTGCTGAAGGCCATCGGCGACGCCGGCTACCAGGCCGAGATCCTGACCTCCGGCAAGCAGCCCGGGCCCGGGACCGACGCGGCCCTCGTGATCGGCGGGTCCGGTGACCTGACGCTGCTGGGTGACGCCGCCGACGACCCGTGGGCGCTGCCCCGCATCCGCCGCGCCGTGGAGAGCCTGCCCCACGTGGCGGCCACCTACGACAAGCGGACGCAGAAGCGGATGCACATGAGCCTGAACCACGGCGACCTGGTCATCGAGCCCGAGGAGGGCTGGAGCCTCGGCGAGACGACGCCCGCGCCCGTGGGCCGGCACGGTACGACGCAGGAGCTGGACGTCCCGCTGGTCCTCGCCGGTGCCGGTGTCAGTAAGTGGATCAAGCCGTGGCACCCCCGGCACATCGACATCGCCCCCACGATGTCCGCCCTGCTCGGCATGGAGCCGCCGGCCGGCGCGGAGGGCCGGGTACTGCGCGAGTCGGTACGCCCGCGCTGAGCACCCGTCAAGTCCGCCTGCCCCGGTCCGGGAGGGGTCCCCGGGTGTGGATGGAATCATCCGTTGCATGAAGCGATGGCAAGCTGCATTAGGGCTCCTGCTCTGCCTCTCTGCCGTACAGCAGAGTGCCGACCCGAACAGTGAACTGTCCCCCCTCTGGGGGGACGCCGGACTGCTGGGGGCGGTGGTCTTCATCGTTCTGCTGATCAAGGGCCCCAGAAAGAGGCGGAGCGTCGGTCACCAGAGGGCAGCGGGGGAGGGTACGGCGGGAAGGCAAGCGGGCGAGTGACCGCGGGACCCCGTAGGGCCCCGCGGTCATCCGGGGATCAGCACATCCGCGGCTTCAGCCACGCGCACTCCACATCCGCCTGCTTCTCCACGCCCCGCGTGGTCCGCGACCGCGGCTCCGCCGCCTCCGCGTCACCGCCGTACCCGGCCAGCGTCGTCACCACCGCGTCCTCGATGTCCTTCACCGAACCCGCCAGGTAGTTGTTCAGCACCACGCTGAACACCAGCTCCCGCCCGTCCGCGTCCGTCACGTACCCCGACAGCGCCGACGCCCCCGTCAGCGACCCCGTCTTCGCGCGCGCGTTGCCCTCCGCCGGGGTGTCGCACATGCGCGTGCGCAGCGTGCCGCCCACGAAGCGGTCCGGGTCGCAGGCCAGCGGCAGCGACTCGTACCAGGCGCCGAACCACGGCTCGTCCTGAACCGCCGTCAGCAGCCTGACGAACTCGCGGCTCGGGATCGTGTTGCCCCGCGACAGCCCCGAGCCGTCGACCTGGCGCAGGGTGGACGTGTCCACGCCCACCGACTGCAGGTACGACGAGACGCCCCGCAGGCCCGCGCTCCACGTGCCCGCGTCCGCCGTCTCCACGCCGATCGTCTTCGTCAGGATCTCCGCGTGGCCGTTGTTGGAGAGCTTCATGAACGGGATCATCAGGTCCTTCAGCGGCATCGAGCCGTGGCTCGCCACCGTGCGCGCACGCTCCGGCGTCGCCCGCCCCAGCAGCGTGCGGCCCTCCACCTCCACCCCGTGCCGCTCCAGCGCGTCCCGGAAGACCGCCGCCGCGTAGCCGGTCGGCTCCCACACCGTGATCCACTCCTTGGTGGCGTTCGCCTTCACCGGGATGTTCCCGCTGACGACGATGGTGTTCGTGCCGTGCTCCCGCGCGATGCCCAGCGTGTCCGGCTCGCCCTCCGCGACCGTACGGCCGCGGTTGTCGATCTTCACGTAGTCGTTGGGCGGCGTCACCACCACCCGCGGCCGGTCACCCGCCCGCTTGCCGGGGTACGCCTCCACGACCACCGTGCCGGAGTCGTAGTCCGTGTCGGGGGCCACCGTCAGCGCGGAGATCTGCATCGCGTAGTAGTCCGACTCGTAGTCCGCGGACCAGCCGTTGCCGAGGCGTACGGAGTCGAAGCGGGTGTCGTCCGCGACGAGCCGGTCGACCTCGTCCACCCCCGCCGCCGCGACCCGCGCGGCCAGCGCGTCGTAGTCGGCGGCCAGCATCGTCGGGTCGCCGCTGCCGCGCAGGTAGAGGTCGCCGCCCGCCGTGAGGGCGTCCGTGGACCAGGTGTAGTCGGGGCCCAGCAGCTCCATCGCCGCCGCTGACGTGGGCAGCTTGGTGTTGGAGGCGGGGGTGAGCCGGGTGGCGGCGGAGTGCTCGTACAGCGTCTCGCCGCTCGCCGCGTCGGCGACGACGACGGACGCGAGCGCGCCTTCGAGGCGCTCGTCGGCGAGGACGTTGTCCAGCGCCTGTTTGAGCCCGTCGTCGTCGGGGTCCGCACCCGCGGGGGCGCCGCCGCCGAGGCCGAGGGCGAGTAGGGCCGCCATCGCGGTGGCGGCCGGCCAAGTCCACGTACGCGCCGCTGACTTCCGGCGACTGGGGGATCTGCTCATGACAGTGGAGCATGGCGAACCGGGACACGGGCAACAAGTACCCTGCTGCCCGTGTCATTGGTCCGACCGGTGGTATCCGACCGTCATTCCTTGCGGCGGAAGATCTTGCTCCCCAGCCACACCAGCGGGTCGTACTTACGGTCCACCGCCCGCTCCTTGAGCGGGATCAGCGCGTTGTCCGTGATCTTGATGTTCTCGGGGCAGACTTCCGTGCAGCACTTGGTGATGTTGCAGTACCCCAGGCCGTGCTCGTCCTGGGCCGTGGTCCTGCGGTCGAGCCCCTCGTCCGCCGCCGCGTCCAGGGGGTGCATGTCGAGCTCCGCGACGCGCATGAGGAAGCGCGGGCCGGCGAAGGCCGCCTTGTTCTCCTCGTGGTCGCGGACCACGTGGCACGTGTCCTGGCACAGGAAGCACTCGATGCACTTGCGGAACTCCTGCGAGCGGTCCACGTCCTCCTGCTGCATCCGGTACTCACCCGGCGCGAGCTTCTCCGGAGGCACGAACGAGGGGATCTCGCGGGCCTTCTCGTAGTTGAAGCTGACGTCCGTGACCAGGTCGCGGACCACGGGGAACGCGCGCAGCGGGGTGACCGTGATGGTCTCCCCGCCCTCGAACACCGACATCCGGGTCATGCACAGCAGCCGCGGGCGGCCGTTGATCTCCGCGCTGCACGAGCCGCACTTGCCCGCCTTGCAGTTCCAGCGCACGGCCAGGTCCGGGGCCTGCGTGGCCTGGAGCCGGTGGATGATGTCGAGGACGACCTCGCCCTCGTTCACCTCGACCTGGAAGTCCTCCAGGCCGCCGCCCTCGTCGTCGCCGCGCCAGACCCGGAAGTGGCGGAGCTGGGGGCTCTGGGCGGTCTCGGGGGCCTGCCCCCCGGAAGGCGCGGTGCCCGTGCCGGTGGTGGGTGCCGTGGTCACTCGCTCAGCTCCTCGTCCGTCAGGTACTTCACCAGCTCGTCCTTCTCGAAGAGGTCGAGCAGGTCGGGCCGGATCGGCGCCATCTCGCGCTTCTCCAGCCGGATCTGGCCCCGCTCGGGGTCGGGGACGTCCGCCGCGGGCAGGGCGCCGCCGGCCGGGTCGGCGAGGCGGCACACCAGGTTCTGCTTGCGCCATTCGCGGTCCATGGCGGGGTGGTCGTCGCGGGTGTGGCCGCCGCGGGACTCGGTACGCTCCCGGGCCGCGCGC
Source organism: Streptomyces sp. WMMC500 (assembly GCF_027497195.1). NCBI lineage: Bacteria > Bacillati > Actinomycetota > Actinomycetes > Kitasatosporales > Streptomycetaceae > Streptomyces > Streptomyces sp. WMMC500. The sequence goes on along the minus strand of NZ_CP114905.1, from coordinate 3,063,582 downwards.
GCGACGCACTCGCTGACCAGCAGCATGTTCCGCATGTCCAGCGCGAGGTGCCAGCCGGGGTTGAACTGCCGGTGGCCCTCGACGCCCGCGCCGCGGGCGCGTACCCGCAGGTCGCCGAGGCGGTTCAGGGCCTCGCTCATCTCCGACTCCCGGCGGATGATGCCGACGAGGTCGTTCATGGACTGCTGCAGCTCCTGGTGGAGGGTGTACGGGTTCTCCGGCGGCTTGACGCCGCCGTCCCCGGTCCCGCCCCCGGCGGTCGCGCCGCCGGCGCCCGCGCCGGCCTCCGCGCTGAACGGGCGCAGCGCCTCCGCCGCCGCCGCCGCGACCTGCTCCTCGTCGACCTCCGCCCGCCCGGCGGAGCCGGCCGCGTCGCGCGCGTACTCGGCCGCGTACAGCCCCGCGCGGCGCCCGAAGACCAGCAGGTCCGACAGGGAGTTGCCGCCGAGGCGGTTGGAGCCGTGCATGCCGCCGGCGACCTCGCCGGCCGCGAAGAGGCCCGGCACGCCCAGCGCCGCCGCCGTGTCCGGGTCGACGTCCACGCCGCCCATCACGTAGTGGCAGGTGGGGCCGACCTCCATCGGTTCGGCGGTGATGTCGACGTCCGCCAGCTCCTTGAACTGGTGGTGCATCGACGGCAGCCGGCGCTTGATCTCCTCGGCGGGCAGCCGGGTCGAGACGTCCAGGAACACCCCGCCGTGCGGGGAGCCGCGGCCGGCCTTGACCTCGGAGTTGATGGCGCGCGCCACCTCGTCACGGGGCAGCAGCTCGGGCGGGCGGCGGTTGTTGTCCGGGTCCTCGTACCAGCGGTCGCCCTCGTCCTCGGTCTGGGCGTACTTCTCTTTGAAGACGTCGGGGATGTAGTCGAACATGAAGCGTTTGCCGTCGCTGTTGCGCAGAACACCGCCGTCGCCGCGGACCGACTCGGTGACGAGGATGCCCTTGACCGACGGCGGCCAGACCATCCCGGTGGGGTGGAACTGGACGAACTCCATGTTGATCAGCGACGCCCCGGCGAGCAGCGCGAGCGCGTGCCCGTCGCCGGTGTACTCCCAGGAGTTGGACGTCACCTTGAACGACTTGCCGATGCCGCCGGTCGCCAGCACCACCGACGGCGCCTCGATGACGAAGAACCGGCCCGACTCGCGCTCGTAGCAGAACACGCCGGAGACCCGGCCGTCGGGCGCCTTGAGGATGCGCGTGACCGTGCACTCCTGGAAGACCTTGATCCGGGACTCGTAGTCCCCGCCGGAGGCGCTGTCCCTGAAGTCCTCCTGCTGGAGGGAGACGACCTTCTGCTGGAGCGTGCGGATCAGTTCGAGCCCCGTGCGGTCGCCGACGTGGGCGAGGCGCGGGTACTCGTGGCCGCCGAAGTTGCGCTGGGAGATCTTGCCGTCCTTGGTGCGGTCGAAGAGCGCACCCCAGGTCTCCAGCTCCCAGACGCGCTCCGGCGCCTCCTTCGCGTGCAGCTCCGCCATCCGCCAACTGTTGAGGAACTTCCCGCCGCGCATCGTGTCGCGGAAGTGCACCTGCCAGTTGTCGCCCGCGTTGACGTTGCCCATGCTGGCGGCGATGCCGCCCTCGGCCATCACGGTGTGGGCCTTGCCGAAGAGCGACTTGCAGATCACGGCCGTGCGCAGGCCCTGCTCGCGGGCCTCGATCGCCGCCCGCAGCCCGGCGCCCCCGGCACCGACCACGACGACGTCCCACTGCTGCCGTTCGACTTGCGTCATTTTCTGTGCTTCGCCTTTCCCATCGGTCGGCTCGCTACGCCTCAGAACAGCACCGGGTCGTCGAACGCGCCCGAGGCCAGCAGGTATACGTACAGGTCGGCCAGCCCCACGCTGATCAGGGACGCCCACGCGAGCTGCGCGTGGCGCTTGTTGAGCTTGCCCACCCATCCCCAGGCGCGGTAGCGCAGCGGGTGCTTGGAGAAGTGCCGGAGCCGGCCGCCGACGATGTGCCGGCAGGAGTGGCAGGAGAGGGTGTAGAGCCAGATGAGCACGACGTTGATCCAGAGCACGATGGTGCCGAGACCCACGTGGCCCCACTCGTACTCGCTGTTGCGGAAGCCGAGGACCGCGTCGTACGTGAGGATCAGGGCGACCGCGACCGCGGCGTAGAAGAAGTAGCGGTGCAGGTTCTGCACGATCAGCGGGAACCGGGTCTCGCCGGTGTACGTCTTGTGCGGCTCGGCGACCGCGCACGCGGGCGGCGACGCCCAGAAGCTGCGGTAGTACGCCTTGCGGTAGTAGTAGCAGGTGAACCGGAAGCCCAGCGGGAAGATCAGGATGATGATCGCCGGGGACATGAACCACCAGTCGCCGAAGAGCGCCACGTTCGGGCCGCTCTTCATGTCCACGCAGTCCGAGCCCAGGCAGGGCGAGTAGAACGGCGAGACGTAGGGCGCCGCGTAGTAGTCGTCGTTGACGAAGGCGCGCCACGTCGAGTAGATGATGAACACCGTCAGTCCGGCGAACGTGACGGCTGGCTGCAACCACCAGCGGTCGGTGCGCAGATGGCGCGCCGCTACTGCGGCACGGCCCGGGGCGTGGACACCGCCCGGCTGGTCGGGGCTGGGTGGGCGTTCGGTTGTTCCGGTGGCCAAGGTTGTCTCCGGCAGGACGGGAGGAGTGGGTCGGGTGCGGACGGGGGGTGCGCGGCGGGCCGGGGCCTGACGGGGCCGCGGCGCGCCGTCGCGGGCGGCGGGCGGGCCGGCTGCCCGGCTAGGGGGCGTGCCGGCCGCGGGCGCCGAGTCCCTCGTCGTCGGCGTCCCGCCACAGGGTGTGGTCGTACGGCTGGTCGGGGATGGGGACCAGGGTCGGCCCCTCCTTCTCCGGCCCCTGGGCGGAGACCTCGCGCAGCAGGGCGAGGGACTCCCGCAGGTGGTCGGCGTCCGTCCGCACGCGGCGCAGCTCCAGCGCGCCGGTGCCCATGCGCTGCTCCAGGCGGCTCACGGTGCGTACGAGGTCGTCGACGCAGCGCTGTGCTGCGCTCAGTTCTTCGTTCAGGGTCATGACATGCCCTCACGTCTTCGGTCGGGCGGTGCTGACGGTGCCCCGCGCGGTCGACGCGCACGGCGAAGACGCGCTCGGGGCGCTGTGGGGGGAAGTGTCGCGCGTCTCGCACGCGCTTGGGAAGGGATCTGCAGATTTCCCCCTGCTGGGGTGACGTACGGGGCCGGATCCTGCCGATCCGTAGGCAAAACACACCTGCCGATCTCCCGACGGCTGGGCCGGACGGGTGGCGTTGCGCGGCGCGCCCGCCGTGTCGCCGCGAGGTCCGGCGCGCGCTCGATTTAGGTGGCGGGACAGGAGAAGTGTGATGAGCGGCAAATGGCGCCAGAAGTGTGCATCACGGAGGTATCGCGCATGTCCCTTCACAGCCGCAGGCGGTACGCCGCCGTGCTGATCGCGGCGGGCGTCACCCTGCCCCTGGCGGGCTGCGACACCTCCCCGGACGACGCCGCCGGCGCCGCGCACGACGTGACCGCGGTCTCGCGCGAGCAGCTCCGCCCCGGCGGCACGGTCCGCTGGGCCGTGGACCGCGCGCCGGAGACGTTCAACGTCTTCCAGGCCGACGCGGGCGAAGCGACCGACCGCGTGGCGGGTGCCGTGCTGCCGCGGCTGTTCACGCTCGACGAGCACGGCCGGCCGACGGCGGACCCGGACTACCTGCAGAGCGCGGAGGTCGAGGAGCGCCGCCCGAAGCAGCGGGTGGTCTACCGGCTGAACCCGAGGGCGGTGTGGAGCGACGGGCGGCCGATCGGGGCGGAGGACTTCGAGGCGCAGTGGCTCGCGCTGAACGGCGAGGACACGGCGTACTGGACGGCGCGCAACGCCGGTTACGACCGGATCGAGTCGGTCGAGGCGGGCGAGGAGCCGGGCGAGGTCGAGGTCGTCTTCGACGAGCCGTACGCGGACTGGCAGGCGCTGTTCTCGCCGCTGTACCCGATGAGCGTGACGAAGACGCCGAAGGCGTTCAACGAGGGGGCGAGGACGGGGCTTGCGGAGGTCGCGGGCCCGTTCATGATCAAGAACGTGAAGGAAGAGAAGGAAGAGAAGAAGGACGAGAAGAGCAAGAAGAACAAGAAGAGCAAGAAGTACAAGGACGGCAAGAAGCGGGACGGCAAGAAGCGCGACGGCAGGAAGAAGGACGGCGAGAAGAAGGGGAAGCGGGACGAGAGCGAGGCGAGCGAGCCCACGTCCGTGACCCTTGTGCGCAACCCCCGCTGGTGGGGCGACCGGGCGCTGCTCGACCGGCTCGTCTTCGCCGAGGTGCCGCGCGGGACCGGGCGGGAGAAGGCGCTGGACGCCGGCCGGCTGGACATCGCCGAGGTCGAGCGGGACGAGGCCCTGGAGGCCGCCCGCGCCGAGGAGGCGGCGGTGCAGGTCCCCGAGCCCGACCGGGCGCAGGACGGCAAGCCGGCGGAGCTGGTCTCGCTGCCGAAGGCCGGCCCGCGCCCGTACACCGTGCACCGGGCGCTGGAGCCCGCGCACACTCAGCTCGCGCTCAACGGCAGTTCGGGGCCGCTCGCCGACGAGCGGGTGCGCCGCGCCGTCGCCCGCGCCGTGGACCGCGGCACCCTGGCGCGCAGCGTCCTCGGCCCGCACGGCCTGCCGGCGAAGCCGCTGGGCAGCCACCTGCTGATGCCGGGCCAGCCCGGCTACAGCGACCAGAGCGCAGCGCTGGGCAAACAGGACGTGGTTGCGGCGCAGAAGCTGCTGGCGGAGGCGGGCTGGAAGGGCGGCCCGCGGGCGGGGGAGGAGGAGGCGAAGGGCTCCGGCGACCGGGACGGCGGTGACGACAAGCCGGCCGCCGGGGTGCTGCCGACGTACGAGGTGCCGCTGTCGGTCACGCGGCCGGCGCAGGCGCAGCACGTCGCGCTGGGCCGGCAGGCGGCGCTGTGGGCGGCGGCGGCGAAGCACGGCAAGTCCTCGAAGGAGTACAAGATGGCCGTGCGGGCGGCCCGGCTGGCGCGCGCGGCGCTGGCCGAGCGGGAGACGAGCGTGGCGCAGCCGCCGCGGCAGCGGCCGTTCGTCAAACGCGGCAAGCCGCTGACGCTTCGCTTCGTGGTGCCGGAGGGTCCGGGGACGGAGCAGTTGCGGACGGTGGCGTCGCGGGTGGTCAGGATGATGGACAACATCGGCGTACGGACCGAGGTGGTGGAGGCCGCGGAGCCGGGCTTCTTCAAGGACTACATCGCGGCCGGCGAGTTCGACCTCGCGCTCTACTCCTGGCCCGGCACCCCCTACCCGGCCACCGACGCGCGCCCGATCTACGCCAAGCCCGTGCCGTCCCCCGACGGCTCCCTGGTCGTCGAGCAGAACTACACCCGCGTCGGCACCGACGAGATCGACCAGCTCTTCGGCCAGGCGATCTCCGAGCTGGACGACGAGGCGGCACACGAGCTCCTGACCCGCGCCGACGCCCGCATCTGGGCGGCGGCCGGCTCGATCCCCCTCTACCAGCGCCCCCAACTGGTCGCCACCACCCGCGACCTCGCCAACGCCGGCGCCTTCGGCTTCGCCACCCCCCGCTACCAGGACATCGGCTACCGCAACTGACGACGCACCGACTGGAGCGCCCGCGCCACGGCCGCCACCCCGCTGCGCTTCCCCGAGGGGCTCAACGAGTGGAACGTGGGCGTGGTCGGCTCCGCCTTTCTGGGGGTGGAGCATCACCGGGTGATGAACGACGCCGCCCGCCGGCTGCCCCGGCCCCAGCGGGAGCGCGCCGCGGTGCTCCGCGCGCGGCTTGAGCGGCGCGGCTGGGATCCGGACGAGGGCTGAGCCCGGGGCGGGCGCCGGCCGGTGCCGGGGCGCCGGCGGTGGTGGGCTGCGGGTGGGTGTGGGTGGGGGCCCGTACGATAGGGACGGCCGTGGTTGATTCGCCCGGCAGACCCCCTCTAGCCCGGGAGCACCGCCCAGCCATGCCGACGCGCCAGGACATTCGCAACGTCGCCATCGTCGCCCACGTCGACCACGGCAAGACCACCCTGGTCGACGCCATGCTCAAGCAGGCCGGCGCCTTCGCCGAGCACCAGCTCCAGTCCGTCGACGACCGGGTCATGGACACCGGGGACCTGGAGCGCGAGAAGGGCATCACCATTCTCGCGAAGAACACCGCGGTGAAGTACCACCCGAAGGGTGGCGGCGACCCGGTGGTGATCAACATCATCGACACCCCCGGCCACGCCGACTTCGGCGGCGAGGTCGAGCGCGGGCTGTCCATGGTGGACGCCGTCGTGCTGCTGGTGGACGCCTCCGAGGGGCCGCTGCCGCAGACCCGGTTCGTGCTGCGCAAGGCGCTGCAGGCGCGGCTGCCGGTGATCCTGTGCATCAACAAGACGGACCGGCCCGACTCGCGGATCTCCGAGGTCGTGGACGACACGTACGACCTCTTCCTGGACCTCGACGCCGACGAGGAGCAGATCGAGTTCCCGATCGTCTACGCCTGCGCCCGCGACGGCGTCGCCTCGCTGACCCAGCCGGAGGACGGCACGGTGCCGGCGGACAGCGACAGCCTGGAGCCGTTCTTCTCCACCGTGCTGGACTACGTCCCCGCCCCGTCGTACGACGAGGGCGCGCCGCTGCAGGCGCACGTGACGAACCTCGACGCCGACAACTTCCTCGGCCGCATCGCGCTGCTGCGCGTGGAGCAGGGCGAGCTGAAGAAGGGGCAGACGGTCGCGTGGATCAAGCGCGACGGCACCGCGCAGAACGTGCGGATCACCGAGCTGATGATGACCGACGCGCTCACCCGCCGCCCGGCGCAGCTCGCCGGGCCCGGGGACATCTGCGCGGTCGCCGGCATCCCCGAGATCATGATCGGCGAGACCCTCGCGGACCCGGACAACCCGGTCGCGCTGCCGCTGATCACCGTCGACGAGCCGGCGATCTCGATGACGATCGGGACGAACACCTCGCCGCTGGTGGGCAAGGGAATCGGCGGCGGGAAGAGCAAGGGCCACAAGGTGACCGCCCGGCTGGTCAAGGACCGCCTCGACCGCGAGCTCGTCGGCAACGTCTCGCTGCGCGTGCTGACCACCGAGCGCCCGGACGCCTGGGAGGTGCAGGGCCGCGGTGAGCTGGCGCTGGCGATCCTGGTCGAGACCATGCGCCGGGAGGGCTTCGAGCTGACCGTCGGCAAGCCCGAGGTGGTCACCAAGGAGGTCGACGGCAAGGTCCACGAGCCCGTCGAGCGGATGACGATCGACGCCCCGGAGGAGCACCTCGGCGCGATCACGCAGCTCCTCGCCGCCCGCAAGGGCCGGATGGAGACGATGACGAACCACGGGTCCGGCTGGGTCCGCATGGAGTTCGTCGTGCCCTCGCGCGGGCTCATCGGCTTCCGTACGGAGTTCCTGACGCAGACCCGCGGCACGGGCATCGCGCACTCGATCTTCGAGGGGCACGAGCCGTGGGTCGGCGAGCTGCGGACGCGCAGCAGCGGCTCGCTGGTCGCGGACCGGACGGGCGCGGTGACGGCGTTCGCGATGACGAACCTCCAGGAGCGCGGCACACTTTTCGTGGAGCCGGGCACGGAGGTCTACGAAGGCATGATCGTCGGGGAGAACTCCCGCTCCGACGACATGGACGTCAACATCACCAAGGAGAAGAAGCTCAGCAACGTCCGGTCGTCCACGGCCGACATCGCCGAGTCGATCGTCCCGCCGCGGAAGCTGTCGCTGGAGCAGTCGCTGGAGTTCTGCCGGGACGGCGAGTGCGTGGAGGTCACGCCGGACACGGTCCGGATCCGCAAGGTGGTGCTGGACGGGCGCGAGCGCGCGCGGGCGGCCTCGCGGGCGAAGCACGCGTAGCCCACGGACCGGGCGGACCACGCGGACTGGGCGGACCGGGCGGACCACACGGACCGCGGGGACGTACGCGCGAGGCGTGCCTCCGGTCCGTACGCGCCGGGCGTACCCCCGGAACGCCGCCGCACCGGGACCGGCGCGCGGCGCGCGCTCCATCCGGGGGGTTGTGTTCCCCCGATGGCGTGCCCCCGGAAGCGCGGCCGTCCCTCATGGGGTCTTATGTCACGTAAGTGATATTTGGGACCCTTGGGAGGCACCCATGCGCCGAGCCACCCGCGCCCCGTGGACGGCCTGTGCCGTCTGCGCCGCGCTCGCCGCGACCGGCTGCGGCAGTGACAGCGGGGACGGCGGCGGCGGTTCGTCGGGCGGAGGCGGCGTCGTCACGGCGCAGTGGGGCGACCCGCAGAACCCGCTGGAGCCGGCGAACACCAACGAGGTGCAGGGCGGCAAGGTCCTCAGGCTGATCACCCGCGGGCTCGTGATCTACGACCCGAAGACCGCCGAGCCGAAGAACATGCTCGCCGAGTCCATCGAGAGCGACGACCAGAAGAACTGGACCGTCAAGGTCAAGAAGGGCTTCCGGTTCAGCAACGGCGAGCCGGTCGACGCCAAGTCCTTCGTGGACGCCTGGAACTACGCGGCCAACATCAAGAACGCGCAGGTCAACAGCAGCTTCTTCAAGTACATCGAGGGCTACGACGCGGTCCACCCGACCGCCGAGGGCAGCGAGCCGTCCGCGCAGAAGATGACCGGGCTGAAAGTCGTCGACGACCAGACGTTCACCGTCAAGTTGTCGCAGAAGTTCGCCATCTGGCCCGACACCCTCGGCTACCCGGCCTTCGCGCCCCTGCCGAGGGCGTTCTTCGACAACCACGCCGCGTACCTCGACAAGCCCATCGGCAACGGCCCGTACAAGATCGACTCGTACTCCAAGGGCAGCTCGATGACGCTCGTGAAGGACGAGAAGTACAAGGGTGACGACAAGGCGAAGAACGACGGCATCGAGCTGAAGGTCTACACCGACCAGAACACGGCCTACACCGACCTCCAGGCCGGCAACCTCGACGTCTCCGACGAACTCCCCGCCGGCCAGCTCGCCAACGCCGAGACCGACCTCGGCGACCGCTTCATCAACCAGGAAGCCGGCATCATCCAGACCCTCGCCTACCCGCTCTACGACGACGACTGGGGCGGCACCGACAAGGCCGACCTGCGCCGCGGGATCTCCATGGCGATCGACCGCGAGCAGATCACCAAGCAGATCTACAACGACACCCGCATCCCCGCCAAGGACTGGACCTCCCCGGTCATCGGCGAGAAGGGCGGCTTCGACGACACCATCTGCGGCGACCTGTGCACGTACGACCCGGAGCAGGCCAAGAAGCTCATCGAGGGAGCCGGCGGCCTCCCCGGCGGCAAGCTGACGATCTCCTCCAACGTCGACACCGGCTCCCACAAGGAGTGGATGGACGCGGTCTGCAACAGCATCAACAAGGTGCTCGACAAGGAGAACGCCTGCATCGTCAACCCCATCGGCACCTTCGCGGACTTCCGCACCCAGGTCGTGGACCGCAGCTTCACGGGCCCGTTCCGCTCCGGCTGGCAGATGGACTACCCGCTGATCGAGAACTTCCTGGCGCCCACGTACTACACCGACGCCTCCTCCAACGACGGCGAGTACAGCAACAAGAAGTTCGACGACCTCATCGACCAGGCCAACGCCGCCGAGGACACCGCCGCGGCCGTCGAGAAGTACAAGGAGGCGGAGCGGCTGCTCGCCAAGGACGTGCCGTCGATCCCGCTGTGGTACCAGAACGGCATCGCCGGCCACTCCGACCGCGTCTCCGACGTCTTCCTCGACCCCTTCAGCGTCCCGTACTACCCGGACATCCGGGTCAACTAGGGGCGCACGCACGGCGGTCGGGCACGGCCGGCGCGGCCGGCGCGGACACGCGAAGGGCGGACACGCGAGGAGCCGACACACGAGAGAGGAGGGGCGCCCATGGGCCGCTACGTGATCCGCCGCCTGCTGCAGATGATCCCCGTGTTCGTCGGCACCACGTTCCTCATCTTCTTCATGGTCTACGCGCTCGGCGACCCGGTCACCGCCCTGTTCGGCGACCGGGCGCCCGACCCCGCGACCGCGGCGCAGATCCGCAGGGACCTCAACCTCGACAAGCCGCTGTGGCAGCAATACCTGCTCTACATGGGCAACATCTTCACCGGCGACTTCGGCCAGGCGTTCAACGGCCAGCCGGTGCTGGACCTGATGCGCAGCGCCTGGCCGATCACCGTGCGGCTCGCCCTCCTCGCCGTGCTCTTCGAGATGATCATCGGCATCACCCTCGGGGTGGTCTCCGGGCTCAGGCGCGGCCGGGCCGTGGACACCGGGGTGCTCTTCGCCACGCTCGTCGTCATCTCCATCCCGACGTTCGTCACCGGCTACGTGCTGCAGTACCTGCTCGGCGTCAAGTGGGGCTGGGTCACGCCCGCGGTCTCCTCCGAGGCGCCCTGGGACGAGCTGATCCTGCCGGCGGTGGTGCTGGCGCTGGTGTCGCTGGCGTACACCACGCGGCTGACCCGTACCTCCGTGGCCGAGAACGCCCGCGCCGACTACATCCGCACCGCCGTCGCCAAGGGCCTGCCGCGCCGCCGCATCACGGTCCGCCACCTGCTGCGCAACTCCCTCATCCCCGTGGTGACCTTCCTCGGCATCGACATCGGCAACCTCATGGGCGGTGCGATCGTCACCGAGCGGATCTTCAACATCCAGGGCGTCGGCTACCAGCTCTGGCAGGGCGTGCTGCGGCAGAACGCGCCGACGGTCGTCGGCTTCGTGACCGTACTGGTCATCGTCTATCTGCTGGCGAACCTGGTGGTGGACGTGCTCTACGCGGTCCTCGACCCCCGGATCCGCTATGCCTGAGCGCTACGAGGAGAAGCAGCGGGCCGACTTCGGGACCCAGGAAGCGGAGTCGCTGCCCGGCAGCGACGTCCTCCAGGCCGAGGCCGGCGGCGCCGCCGGAACGGACCAGCCGGCCCGCAGCCTGTGGTCCGACGCCTGGCAGGACCTGGTCCGCAACCCCGTCTTCGTCGTCGCCGGCCTGCTGATCCTCTTCCTGATCTTCATCTCCCTGTGGCCCGGCGTGGTGGCCACCGGCAGCCCGTACGACTGCGACATCGCCAAGCGCAACCTCGGCGCCGAGTCCGGCCACCCCTTCGGCTTCGACAGCCAGGGCTGCGACGTCTACAACCGCACCGTCTACGGCGCCCGCGCCTCCCTGACCGTCTGCACCCTGGCCACCCTCGGTGCCGCCGCCCTCGGCACCGTACTCGGCGGCCTCGCCGGCTACTTCGGCGGCTGGGGCGACGCGATCCTCTCCCGGCTCACCGAGGTGTTCTTCGGCATTCCGATCCTGCTCGGCGGCCTGGTCTTCCTCTCCGTCATCGAGAGCGGCTCCGTCTGGCCGGTGATCGGGCTGATCGTGCTCCTGGGCTGGCCGCAGGTGGCGCGGATCGCGCGCGGCTCGGTGATCACGGCCAAGCAGAACGACTACGTCCAGGCCGCCCGCACCCTCGGCGCCTCCACCCGCCGCATCATGCTGCGGCACGTGCTGCCCAACGCCGTCGCGCCGATCATCGTCGTCGCCACCATCGCCCTCGGTACGTACGTGGCGCTGGAGGCGACCCTGTCGTTCCTCGGCGTCGGCCTGAAGCCGCCGACCATCTCCTGGGGCGGCGACATCTCCACCGCCTCGCAGCAGATCCGCAACGCGCCGCACGCCCTGCTCTGGCCGGCCGGGGCGCTGAGCCTGACCGTGCTGGCGTTCATCATGCTCGGCGACGCGGTCCGCGACGCGCTCGACCCGAAGCTCAGGTGAGGTGCCCGTGACCGAGCTGCTCGACGTCCGCGACCTGCAGGTGGAGTTCCGCACCCGGGAGGGGGTGGCGAACGCCGTCAACGGCGTCTCGTACAGCGTGGCCGCGGGCGAGACGCTGGCGGTGCTCGGCGAGTCCGGCTCGGGCAAGTCCGTGACCGCGCAGGCCGTGATGGGCATCCTCGACTCGCCGCCCGGATTCGTCACCGGCGGGCAGGTGCTCTTCCAGGGCGAGGACCTGCTGACGCTGGGCCGCGAGGCGCGGCGCAGGGTGCGCGGCGAGCGGATGGCGATGATCTTCCAGGACGCGCTGTCGTCGCTCAACCCCGTGCTGAGCGTGGGCTTCCAGCTCGGCGAGATGTTCCGCGTGCACCGCGGCGCCAGCGGGTCGGAGGCGAAGGCCAGGTCGATCGAGCTGATGGAGCGCGTACGGATTCCGGCCGCCCGGCAGCGCGTCAACGACTATCCGCACCAGTTCTCGGGCGGCATGCGGCAGCGGATCATGATCGCGATGGCGCTGGCGCTCGGGCCCGAGCTGATCATCGCGGACGAGCCGACGACGGCGCTCGACGTGACGGTGCAGGCGCAGGTGATGGACCTGCTGGCGGAGTTGCGCGAGGAGACGGGGATGGGGCTCATCCTCATCACCCACGACCTGGGGGTGGTCGCGGACGTCGCCGACAAGATCGCGGTGATGTACGCGGGCCGGATCATGGAGACGGCGCCGGTGCACGACCTGTACAAGGCGCCGGCGCACCCGTACACGCGCGGGCTGCTGGACTCCATCCCGCGACTGGACCAGAAGGGCCAGGAGCTGAGCGCCATCCGCGGCACCCCGCCCAGCCTCCTCGCCATCCCCCCGGGCTGCCCCTTCAACCCCCGCTGCCCCCGCGCCCAGGACGTCTGCCGGACGGACCGCCCGCCGCTGTACGAGGTGACGGACGACGAGGGCCGCCCGCTCGCCGGGCGGGGCAGCGCGTGCCACTTCTGGAAGGACCAGTTGCATGACCTGCCGTGAGCTGCCACGAGGGGCCGCTGTATGACCAGCCCCGAGGTGACCGAGGCCCGGCCGGACGCGCCGGTCGGCGAGACCATCCTCGAAGTGCGCGACCTCGTCAAGCACTTCCCGCTCACGCAGGGCATCGTCTTCCGCAAGCAGATCGGGGCCGTACAGGCCGTCGACGGCGTCTCCTTCGACCTGCTGCGGGGCGAAACCCTCGGCATCGTCGGCGAGTCCGGCTGCGGCAAGTCGACCATCGCCAAGATGCTGGTCAACCTGGAGCGGCCCACGGCCGGCCGGATCCGGTACAAGGGCGAGGACATCACCCGGCTGTCCGGGCGCGCGCTCAGGGCCGTGCGGCGCAACATCCAGATGGTCTTCCAGGACCCGTACACCTCGCTCAACCCGCGGATGACCGTGGGCGACATCGTCGGCGAGCCGTACGACATCCACCCCGAGGTGGCGCCGAAGGGCAGCCGGCGGGGGCGCGTTCAGGAGCTGCTGGACGTCGTCGGGCTCAACCCCGAGCACATCAACCGCTACCCGCACCAGTTCTCCGGCGGGCAGCGGCAGCGGATCGGGATCGCCCGCGGGCTCGCGCTGCGGCCGGAGATCATCGTCGCGGACGAACCGGTCTCGGCGCTCGACGTCTCCGTGCAGGCCCAGGTGGTGAACCTGCTGGAGCGGCTGCAGAACGAGTTCCGGCTGTCGTACATCTTCATCGCGCACGACCTGTCCGTGGTCCGGCACATCTCCGACCGGGTCGGCGTGATGTATTTGGGCCGGATCGTGGAGTCCGGCTCCGACGAGGCGATCTACGAGCACGCCACCCACCCGTACACGCAGGCGCTGCTCTCGGCGGTGCCGGTGCCGGACCCGGAGGGGCGGGAGACGCGGGAGCGGGTCCTGCTGAGCGGCGACGTGCCGTCGCCGGCGAACCCGCCGTCGGGGTGCCGGTTCCGGACGCGGTGCTGGAAGGCGCAGCCGGTGTGTGCGGAGAAGGACCCGGCGCTGGACGTGCCGCCGTGGTTCCGGGAGGCGGAGGGGGCGGTGGTCCATCCGTCCGCCTGCCACTTCGCGGCGGAGTGGGCGGACGAGGCGGCGCCGGGGGCGGCCGGGTAGGCCGACGGGGCGAATCTCTCGCGGGGAGGGAAGTCCTTTTAGTCGGTTTATCACGTATCGGTGATAGCCATGGTGGGCGTCGGTTGCCGATGCCCCGTCACCGAGTAGAGGGACACCCACCATGAAGCGTTCGTCACGCCGCCGGCTCCGCGCGCTGAGCGGGGCGCTGTCCGTCGCCGCGCTGGCCCTCGCGGGCGCCCTCCCGCAGGCCCACGCGGCGCCGGCCGACGGGGGCACGCACGCGGTGCGGGCGGCGGGGGGCGGCTTCGCGGCGACCGGGGGCCCGGAGGGCGGGGAGGGCGAGTCGGGGGCGGAGTCGACGGTCGCGGAGGTCACGGAGGTCGCGGAGGTCACGGAGGTCGCGGAGGTCGCGGGCGTTGCGGAGGTCGCCGCTGAGGCGGTTGAGGCCGAAGAGGCGGCTTCGGAAGCGGAGTTGGAGGCGGAGCTGGCCGCGGTCGAGACGGCGGTCGAGGCCGCGGTCCCGGATGACGACGGCGAGGGCAAGGGGACCGTCACCGGGACTCCGGGCGGCCGGGGTGAGGGTGCGCCGGACGCCGGTGCCGGGAGCACCGGCCCGGTTGCCGAGGTCGCCGAGCCGGCCCTCCCCGTGGGTGAGGTCCCGGGTGGCGCGGCCAACGGAGCAGAGATCCCCGTGGGCGAACGCCCCCGGGCCGATGCCTCCGGCGCCGACGTCTCCGCCGGCGAAGGCCCGCGTGCCGAACCGGCCGGTGCCGCAGCCCCCGCGGCCGGACCCTCCGGGGACGACGCCCCCGGTGGCGCGGCACCCGCCGCAGAACGCCCCGCCCCCGAGGCCCCGGCGCCCACCGCGCCCACCGCGCCCGCCGACCCCGCGCCCACCGCGCCCACCGCGCCCGCCGGCCCCGCGCCCGACGGCCCGGCCGGCGAGGGCGACGACGGGTTCGAGCCGCCCGAGCGGCGTATCCCCGCGTCCGCGTACGACTTCGACCACGACGACGCGCGGGCCGGCGGCGAGCAACTCTCCCGTACCGGCGCCGACATCTGGCTCCCGCTCGGCTCCGGCGTCGGCAGCCTCGCCGCCCTCGGCGCCGGCGCCGCCGTGGTGGCCCGCAAGCGACGCGCCCACGCCTGACGCCCGCGCCCCCACGACGACGGGCCCCGCGGCAGCGCCGCGGGGCCCGTTCACCTGCGTCGTCCGCCGGTGGCGGTCACGCCGTGTCGATGACCCCCACCCGCTTCTCCGGGTCGGTCTCGCGCAGCGGGCCCATCATGGCGCTCGCCACGTCGTTCGGCGTGATCTCCGTCTTGCTGCCGTCGCCGCGCTGGACGAGGAGCCCGTCGAAGGTGCTGCCGTACAGCGCTTCCAGCTTCTCCAGGTCGAACTTCGGCGCGAGCTTGCCGTCCGGCGTCGCCTCCATCGTCAGGAACTCGGAGATCGAGCGCTCCGGGCTGAACTCGATGTAGCGGTCGCCCGCCTGCACCGCCACGTAACCCGACATGGCGGTCTCGGCGAAGCCGTTCATCGCCGAGTCGAACTCCGCCTGGCTGACGGACGGCTCCTGCTGCGAGACCGGCAGCGTCACCGGCTCGTTCGCACCTCCGGCCGCACGCTCGTCGAACGCCTCCTGCACCGCGCCCATGGACTTCTCCACGTCCACGGCCTCGTGCGGCTCGCCCTTCACGGGCACCGCCTCGCCGTTGACGAAGCGGATCATGCCGTCCTTGCCGCCGCCCGCCTCGTCGGCGATCTCCTGGAGCTGGGCCCGCAGCTTGTCGGTGTCGTCCACCATCGCCGGGTCCACCTCGCGGGAGCCGCCGAAGAGCGAGCCGATGACGGACACCGGGTTGTAGTCGCTGCCCATCGCCGAGCGGACGCTCTCCGCCGTGTCGATGCCGAGGCCGGCCGACTGCGGCGTCAGCTCCTGCTCCTGGTCGCCGACGCGGAGCACGATCGGCGCCTTCGTCCGCTCCTCCAGGGCCGCGTCGAGCTTGGCCACCGCCTGGTCGCGCGAGCTGCCGCCGATGTCCACGCCGAGGACCGTCGTGCCCTTCGGCACGTCGTCGTTGTTGAGGACGAGCCCCGCGCCGTACGCGATGCAGAGCACCCCGAAGACGCCGGCGCCCGCCATGACGGCGAGCTTCTTGCGGTCGCCGCGGGGCCGGCCGGCCGGGCTCCCGGAGCGGGAGCGGGCGGCCGAGGCCGGGGCGGGCGGCGGTACGGGCGGCCCGTCGCCACCGGGCTGGGGCACGGGGCCTGGGCCGGGGGGCGGCACTGCGCGGGGCGGCGGCTGCCCCGCCGGAGCGAACCCCGGTGCGGGCGCGGCCTCCTGCGGATACCGCGCCCCCTCGGGTCCTGGGCCGGTCTGCGGCATGCCGTGCGCCGGGGTGTGCCCGGGACCCGGGATCTGCGGGCCGGCCTGCGGTACGCCGTGGGCCGGGGTGTGCCCGGGGCCCTGCGGCACGCCGTGCGCCGGCGTGGGGTCCGGGCCCGACGGCACCGCGGGGATGCCGCCGACGGCGGTGTCGCCCATGCCGCCGGTGGGGGACTGCGGCGCGGCGGAGCCGCGCAGCGTGCGGCCGGCGGCGGGGGTGGCGGGCTTGAGCGGCATGCTGCCGGTGGCGGGGCCGGACGTCGGTCCTGTGGGTACGCCGCCGGGACCGCGGGCGCCGGCCGGGCCGGGGCCGCCGAGGCCGGCGCGCGGGGTGCCGCCGGCCGGAGTGGGGCGTACGGGCAGGGCGTTGGCCGGGTCGTCACCGGCGAAGCCGTGACCGCTCTCGCTCACCGGCACCTCCACGGAGCCGGTGTCCCCGGGCGCCGGGTGCGCCTGCGGGACGCCGGCCGGCGGGGTGCCCGCCGGAGCGCCCGGCTCGGCGGGCGGTGCGAAGGCGGGGAACTGCATCCCGGAGCCGTCCGTCGTGCCCGTGGGGCCCGCGGGCGGCGCCACCGGGGGCTGCGCCGGGGGCGGCCCCGCCGGCGGCGTGCCCCCGGGTGCGCCGGGGGACGGCGCCGGGTCCTTCGGCTTGCGGGGCGCGAACCAGTCGCTCGTCGTCGGCTTGGCGTCGTCGCCGCCGCCCTGCCCGTTCGCGGACGCCGCCGCGGCCTCCGCCGGGCCGGGGGCCGGCGCGGGGATCCCGGCGCCGCCGGCCGTGTCGGGCTCCTCCCCGCCCTCGAAGGGCTGGCGCACCACGACGGGCGGGATCGGCCGGGAACCGGGGATGTTGATCCGGATCCGGGTCGTCAGCGTCGTCTCGGTCGCGGGGACGCCGGGGTCGCCGTCCCCGCCCGCCCCCGTGCCCGGAGCGGGCGCGGGCGGTCTGGCGGTCGGCGTGTCCGGTCCCGCGTACGGCGGGGTCCCCGGCGGGTACGCGGCGTCGCCGCGTCCCTCGGGACCGGATGGCGGACTGTCATTCTCTCGGCTCACGGCAGGTCTCCCGTAGTGCTCCGCCGCCCGTCATGGCACCCGCGGGCAGCTCGGCGGCGCGCACCACCATACTTGTCCGCTCCGTCAGTGCGGCCCGACAACCGCATTCGGGCACCCGCACGAAGGCGTACTTGACCGCCGCCGGGGCCCAACAGAGCACGTCACTCGGGGAGTCGGGACTGCGCGTCGTCCATGGCGAGCAGCCGCGGCAGGGTGGTGCAGATCACAGCGATCAGCATCCCACCGAAGATGAAGATCTGCGGCCCGAGTCCGGAGGCGAACACGAAGTCCCCCTCGGGGCGGTTGAGCGACATGACGATCACCGCGAGGAACCAGCCGCCGCCCGCCGTGAAGCCGGCGCCGCGGCCTCCGGTGGCCACCCCGGCGCCGTAGCAGAGGGAGCCGAGGGCGGCGAGGGCGAGCAGCATTCCGCCCGGTGACCACGCCTCCTGCACGAGTGAACCGGCGAGCCCGACGAGGGCGCCGAGCACCAGGGCGGCCAGGTATGCGAGCAGGCGCCCCAGCGTGATCGGCTGGGCCAGGGCGCTGCCGGGGGGCGGGGCGGCGGGACGGCGCGCGGGGGAGCCGGTGGCGGCGCCCCCCGCCCGGCTGCGCTTCACCGCGCCCCCGTCTGCCGTGCCCTTGTGGGCAGTTCCCCCGCCGGCCTGGCCGCCCGTCCCGCTGCCGCCCGTGCCGCCGCCCGCGGCGGCCTTGGGGCGCACGGCCCGCTTCCTGGCGCTCACGCCGCCACCTCCGCGAACAAGTCGGTTTCCACCGCGCCCGGTTCGCGCCGCGCGGCGCCCGCGCCGCCGGCGAGCCGGAACCGCTCGGTGGTCAGGATCGGCTGGCCCAGCCCGTTGGAGAGGGCGAAAGAGCCGTCGGCCACGGTGATCTGCGTCGCGTGCGCCGCCATCGCCCGGGCCTTCGCCGCCGCGTACGCGCCCCCGTCCACGGCCGCCGTGACCGCCCCGTCGTCGACCACGCCCGGCAGGTCCGCGACGGTCGCGGTGTCCGGGAAGGGGTGGCCCGCCGCGGCCAGTTCCGCGAGGCCCTTCTCCGCCGCGGTGCGCGCGACGCAGGTCCAGTAGATGCGGGCCACCGCCCACGGTTCCGTGGGATCCGCGTCGTACGTCACGTCCGCGGCCAGCTCCGCCGCGCGCGTCGCGACGCGGTGGGCCTGGATGTGGTCGGGGTGCCCGTAGCCCCCGTCCGGGTCGTAGGTGACCAGCACCTGGGGGCGCACCTCGCGGAGCACCGGAACCAGCAGCGCCGCCGCCTCGTCGACGCCGGCGGACCAGAAGGTTCCGGGGCGTGCGTTCCGGTCGAGGCCGCTCATGCCCGAGTCGCGGAACCGCCCGGGTCCGCCGAGGAAACGGTGGTCGGTGACGCCCAGCGCCCGCATGGCGGCGGCGAGTTCGCCGGCCCGGTAGGCGCCGAGGGTGTCGTCACGCTCGGGTCCCAGGTGGGCGAGGGCGGGCGGAATGATCTCGCCCTCCTCACCCCGGGTGCACGTCACCAGGGTGACGAGGGCGCCCTCCGCGGCGTACCGGGCCATGGTGGCGCCGGTGGTGATCGTCTCGTCGTCCGGATGCGCGTGCACCAGCAGCAGCCTGCGCGACGGAAGCTCCCTGCTCATGGAGGAAGCCTAGACGAGCGGACGGAGGGGCCCCGCGGGTCAGAAGTCGATGCTCTCGATCATCCCCGCGACGTTCTGTGTCACATCGTCGATCGTCGGCGCCATGGAGGAGCTGGCGAGGTAGAAGCCCAGCAGGATGCACACGACGGCGTGCCCGCCCTTCAGACCACTTTTCTTGATGAGTAAGTAGACGATGATCGCGAGCAGTAGCACTAGCGAGATCGACAGAGCCACAGCGGCTCACCTCCCGGGACCTGCGGTCGGGTCGTCTGACGGGCCACGTGATGCATGCCCGTCGCGCGCACGCATCATAACTATCGGTGCCTGTGCATCGTTCGGCGCACCGGCGCATGGAGGGGTCGCACGCGGGAGGCCGCCGCGAGGCGGCGGCAAGGGTGCCGGGAGAGGTGCCGGGAGGGGTGCCGGGAGGGGTGGCGCGGCAGTCGCGCGGGGGTTACCAGGGGGGCGGGGAGGAGGGTTCCTGCCAGCGGGAGAGGGGCTCTCCCAGGGGGTCGCGCTCCCCGCGGCCGGCGAGCGCGAAGAGGATGACGAAGCCGGCGAGCAGCAGTCCGATCGCCGTGCTCGCCAGCAACTGGAACTCCGTGTCCAGGGCGCCGAAGTTCTCGAAGACCTTCTCGTCCAGGTACCGGGAGGTGTCGGCGACGCCCCAGCCGAGGACGAACGCGCCGGCGGTCATGCCCAGCGGCCGGGAGAGCGGGGCGCGCCTGGCGGCGGCCACGGCGGCGACGAGACAGAGGGCGGCGACCGCCCACTTGCCGTACGCGGCCGGGGGCTGGAGCAGCGCGTACGTGGTGTGCTCGCCGGTGAGCCGCTTGCCGTAGACGTCCCAGCCGGCGACGGCGGCCTGACGCAGCTCCCACCCCGCGAACGCCACCCCGGCGACGGCGAGGAAGACCATGCCGGTGGCCGCGGCGCCGCGGGCGGGCCGGCGCGGCGGCTGCTCGTCGGGCAGCAGGAAGTCCGCGCCGGTGGCCTCCTGCGGGCGGCGGCCGGCGGCGACGGAGATGAGCAGCACCGCGCCGAGGGTGACGGCGACACCGGCGGAGAGCAGCGCGCGGTTGCGCAGGTCCTGGTCGACGTTCTGCATCCAGTCGGCCGTCAGCGTCCACAGGGCGGGGGCGCGCAGCAGGACCGTCACGGCACCGGCCGCGCCGAGTGCGCCGGCGGCCGCGGTGGAGTGCAGGGCGGTGACGCCCGCGACGGCGTACACGCAGACGAGGACGGGGTCGTAGAGGGAGGTGCCCCAGGGGCTCTCGGGGGCGGAGTCGGGGGAGCCCGCCCAGGACCACCACAGGTCGGGCAGGCTCTCGGCGACGTTGACGTCGCGGCCGATCCACAGCAGGGAGAGCAGGGCGAGGAGCGCGCAGCACACGGCACCGAAGACGCGTGCGCCGCGCCCCAATATGTGTCCTTGTTCCATCGCCGGAAGACCCCCGATACGCAACCGTGCGCCTTTTGGGCCCACACGGCATTCAGGTCTACACCTCTCCGCAGCCCCGGACAACACCCGCGGCAAGACCGGCCGGACGGCGGCGGGCGGCGGCCCGGATCCCGGCCGGATCCGGCGAGGGCCGGACCCGGCCGGGGGGACGGCACCCGCACGGCCGTACGCTCCCCAGAGTGGCGCGTTCGTATATCGGTGATGCGACGGACGGGTTGCCGACGTGTTAACGACCTTCGTTGCATTATGTCGGATATGCCGGCCACTAAGGCGGCCTGTCAAGCACGTACGGACCTCAATCTGCAAAACATACGCTCAAGAAGCCATTGCGCACCTCGCCTTACCCCGTCACCCCCTTGACTGGGGGATGAATCGATTGCGAAAGTCCCGTCAACCACCGCAGCGTGCACGGGCGCTGCGGCACACCCGGTTCGGGAGCAATCACCTATGGACAGTCCGGTCCCGGCCATGGCGGAGGCACCAAAAGGGCCTTCGTACGACCCCGCAGGACTCGAGCGGGGTTCGGCCGGCCCTGGTGGGCAACAGACTGCCGAACACATCGGCAAATCGCCCGGTCAACTGATGTGGCAGCGCTTCAAGCGCGACCGCGCCGGCGTCGTGTCCGCGTTCATCGTCGGCTTCTTCGTGCTGATCGCGATCGCGGCCCCGCTGATCGCGAAGCTGTACGGCAAGTCTCCGTACACTCTGTACAACTCGGCCACCGGCAAGCCCGAGCTGTTCGATCCCCTGGGCTACCCGATCAAGCCCAACGGCGGCATCAGCAGCGAGTTCTGGTTCGGCGTGGAGCCCATCCTCGGCCGCGACGTCTTCACGCTGCTGATCTACAGCATCCGGACCTCGCTGGCCATCGCCGTCGCGGTGACGCTCCTGACGGTCACCTTCGGCGTCCTGCTGGGCGTGGCCGCCGGCTTCACCGGCGGCCGTACCGACACGCTGATCGGCCGCTTCATCGACCTGATGCTGGCGTTCCCGAGCCAGTTGTTCTTCGTGGCGTTCATGCCCGTCATCACCGCGATGTTCGTCGCTCCCGAGGACGCGACGCCGACCTGGTTGCGGGTCGCGGTGCTGATCGGCGTGCTCGCGGCGCTGAACTGGATGCGCATGGCCCGTATCGTGCGCGGTGTCGCGCTGACGATGCGTGAGCGCGAGTTCGTCGAGGCCGCCAAGGTGAGCGGGGCGTCGAACTGGCGCATCATCCGCAAGGAGATGCTGCCGAACCTGGTCACACCCATCCTCGTGCAGGGAACCTACGAGCTGCCGCTCGTCGTCACGAGCGCCGCGGGACTGTCGTTCCTCGGCGTCGGCCTGGTGAACCCGACCCCCGACTGGGGTCTGATGTTCGCCCGGGGCGCGGAGGTCGTCGAGACCGTTCCCACGTTCATGTTCTTCCCCGGCATGGCCTTGGTGATCTTCGTGGTCGCGTTCAACCTGCTGGGGGACTCCGTCCGCGACGCGTTCGATCCGAAGGCCGCGCGCTGACGTTCGTACCGCCGCCAGGGTGCGATCGCCGTGGCAACGGGTGAACACGCACACAGCAACTCAAGACCGACAGACAGGGTGGTTTGACAGTGAGAATCAGGGGTGCACGCAGAACGCACGCCATAGTGGCGGCGCTCGCAGCGGGGGCCTTGGCCCTGAGCGGTTGCAGCAGTGGCTCGGACAACACCGACTCGGGTCAGGACGAGAAGGACAAGGCGCAGAAGCAGCAGGCGCAGATCCCGTTCGGTGACGCCAAGGCGTCCACCGGCCCCGCCGCCGAGGTGCAGGGCGCCCAGGAGGGCGGCACGATCAACGTCATGCAGCGCGACAGCTACGCGCACCTCGACCCGGGACAGATATACGTCTCGGACGAGGGCTCCCTGTCCCGGCTGATCCACCGCGGGCTGACCGGCTACAAGGCCGACGCCCAGGGCAAGCAGACCCTCGTCGGCGACCTCGCCACGGACAGCGGCAAGCCCTCCGACGGCGGCCGCACCTGGACGTACACGCTCAAGGACAACATCAAGTGGGCCGACGGCACGGACATCACGTCCAAGGACGTCCGGCACACCTTCGAGCGGCTGTTCGCCGAGTTCATCAACGACGGCCCGGTCTTCATCCAGCAGTGGCTGGCCAACGTGCCCGGCACCGAGTACCGCGACCTGCTGCCCGGCGGCCCGTACAAGGGTGACCACCTGCCGGACTCCGTCCTGGCGACGCCGGACGACAAGACCATCGTCTTCAAGTTCGAGGAGCCGAAGCCGGACCTCCCGTACGCCCTGGCGATGCCGGGCTACTCGATGGTCTCCGAGGCGAAGGACACCCAGGAGAAGTACGACAAGGACCCGATGACCGCGGGCCCGTACATGATCGAGTCCTTCAAGACCGGCCGGTCGATGACGCTGGTCAGGAACGAGCACTGGGACCCGGCGACCGACTCGACGCGCAACGCCTACCCGGACAAGTACGAGATCACGTTCAACATCCAGTACGAGACCTCGTCCGAGCGGCTGATGGCCGACCAGGGTGCGAACAAGACCTCGATCAGCTTCAGCAACCAGGTGGACGCCGCCACACTGCCGAAGCTGAACAAGGACGCCGCGGCCCAGAAGCGCTCGGTGGCCGGCTACCAGCCGTACGTCTCCCAGATGGCCATCAACATGGACCGGGTGAAGAACAAGAAGGTCCGCGAGGCCATCGCGTACGCGCTGCCCATCCAGCCGTACCAGCAGGCGTTCGGCGGCCCGCAGGGCCAGGAGCTGGCCGGCGGTCTGATCAGCCCGACCGTCTCCGGCTACGAGGAGGGCTTCGACCCCTTCGGCAAGCTGAAGAAGCCGCTGGGTGACCCGGCCAAGGCCAAGAAGATCCTGGAAGACGCCGGCGAGACCGGTTACAAGCTGACCTGGGGCTACATCAACACCCCCGAGGGCCAGAACTACTCGCCGACGATGGAGAAGACCCTCGAGGAAGCGGGCTTCGACGTCCAGCGCAAGGAGATCGCGGCCGAGACGTACTACGACCAGATCGGCGTCGTCGACAACAAGTTCGACATGTACGTGAGCGCGTGGGGGGCCGACTGGCCGTCCGCCAGCACCGTGGTTCCGCCGCTGTACGACGGCCGGCAGATCCAGGACGGTTCGTCGAACTACTCGCACACGGACGACCCGCACATCAACAAGGAGATCGACCGGATCCAGAAGATCACGGACCCGGCCGAGGCGGCCAAGGAGTGGAACACCCTCTCCGAGTACGTGGTGAAGGACCTCATCTCCAACATCCCGATCACGTACTACAAGCAGATCCAGCTCCACGGCTCGAACATCGGCGGCGTCCAGTACGACGACGTCATCGGTGCCATCGACCCGCGCAAGCTGTTCGTGAAGTAGCACCACCCCCGGTGCGCGGGGCCCCCGCCCGATCGGCGGGGTCCCGCGCACCACCCGTCCGTCCACGTCGCCGCTTTGTCCTTCGAAAGCAGCCCACAGTCATGCTTCGTTTCCTGATTCGCCGGACAATCGGCGCATTGATCATCCTGCTGATCCTCAGCGCGGTGTGCTTCTTCCTCTTCTTCGCTGTTCCGCGTGACCCCGCCCGCATCTCCTGCGGCGAGAAGTGCACGCCGGAGAACCTGGAGCTGATCCGCAGGTCCCTCGGTCTCGACGATCCCGTCTGGGTCCAGTACGGGAACTTCCTCGCCGGCATCTTCACCGGCCGCTCCTTCCCGACCGGCGAGTGCTCGGCGCCCTGCATCGGCCGCTCCTTCGTGCACGACGAGAACGTCCTCAGCCTCATCCAGGACCGCTTCCCGACCACGCTGTCGCTCACCATCGGCGCGGCCGTCGTCTTCCTCGTCTTCGGCGTCGGCGCCGGCATGATCGCCGCCTGGCGGCGCGGCACGCCGCTCGACAAGGTCGTCAGCGGCAGCTCGCTGATCATCGGCTCGCTGCAGATCTACTTCATCGGCCCGATCGCGCTGTGGGCGCTGGTGTACAGCAGCGGGCTCTTCGGCGACCCGGTGTACAACCCGTTCACCGAGAACCCGTGGCAGTGGGCGGTCGGGCTGATCATCCCCTGGGCCGTGCTCTCCACGATCTTCGCGTCGAACTACACCCGTATGGTGCGGTCCACGATGATCGAGCAGTTGCAGGAGGAGCACGTCAGAACGGCCAAGGCCAAGGGAATGTCGGGACGCACGGTCTTCTTCCGCTACGCCTGGCGGGGCGCCATGGTCCCGGTCGTCACGATCTTCGGCATCGACCTCGGCTCCCTGCTGGGCGGCGCGATCATCACCGAGGTCACCTTCTCGCTGCCGGGTATCGGCCAACTCTCCATCGACTCGGTGGTGAAGGCGGATCTGCCGGTGCTCATGGGCATTCTGCTGTTCTCGTCCACCATGATCATCCTGATGAACGTCATCGTCGACGCGGCCTACGCCTTCATCGATCCGCGCATCCGTCTGTCCTAGGAGAAGAGCAGTGACCACCCTGACCAAGGAATCGGAAGGTTCCGCCCCGTCCGCGGACGGCGCCTTTCTCTCGGTGCAGGACCTGCGCGTGCAGTTCACCACCGGGGACGGCGTCGTCAAGGCCGTCGACGGTCTCTCCTTCGACGTCGAGCGCGGCAAGACCCTGGGCATCGTCGGCGAGTCCGGCTCCGGCAAGTCGGTCACCAACCTGACCGTGCTGGGCCTGCACAACCAGATGTTCACCAACATCGAGGGCTCGATCAGCCTCGACGGCGAGGAACTGATCGGCGCGCCCGAGCGGAAGCTGGAGCGGCTGCGCGGCAACAAGATGGCGATGATCTTCCAGGATCCGCTGACCGCGCTCTCGCCCTTCTACACGGTCGGCCGGCAGATCGCCGAGCCGTACCGCAAGCACACGGGCGTCTCCAAGCGCGAGGCACACCTGCGGGCCGTGGAGATGCTCGACAAGGTCGGCATCCCCAACGCCAAGCTGCGCGCGGACGACTACCCGCACCAGTTCTCCGGCGGGATGCGGCAGCGCGCCATGATCGCGATGGCGCTGGTCTGCAACCCCGACCTGCTGATCGCCGACGAGCCGACCACCGCGCTCGACGTGACCGTGCAGGCGCAGATCCTCGACCTGATCCGGGACCTGCAGAACGAGTTCGGCTCCGCGATCGTCTTCATCACCCACGACCTCGGCGTCATCGCGAACGTCGCGGACGACATCCTGGTGATGTACGCGGGCCGCGCCGTGGAGCGGGGCACCACCCGCGAGGTGCTGCGCAGGCCGCAGCACCCGTACACCTGGGGCCTGCTGAGCAGCATGCCGCGGCTGTCGTCGGACGTGGACGTGCCGCTCACCCCGATCAAGGGCACCCCGCCCAGCCTGCTGAGCCCGCCGACGGGCTGCCCGTTCCACCCGCGGTGCGGCTTCGTGGGCGACGTGGGCGGATCGGCCTGCCGTACGGACCGGCCGGCGCTGCCCGAGGGCCGCGGGGCCGCCTGCCACCTGAGCGCCGGGCAGAAGCAGGACATCTTCATCGAGCAGATCAAGCCCCGGCTGGGCTAGGGAGCGACTGACCACCATGAGCGAAGAACTCACCCTCCCCGGCCCCCGGGACGACACCCCGACCACGACGGGCGAGGAGCTGCTCACCGCGGAAGGGCTCACCAAGCACTTCCCGATCACGGGCGGCTTCCCGATCAAGCGGAAGGTCGGCGCGGTGCAGGCGGTCGACGGCGTCGACCTGGAGGTGCGCGCGGGCGAGAGCCTGGGCCTCGTCGGCGAGTCCGGCTGCGGCAAGTCGACGACCGGGCGGCTGCTGACGCGGCTGCTGGAGCCGACCGGCGGCAAGATCACGTACCGCGGCCAGGACATCACGTACGCCAAGCGCAAGCAGCTCGCGCCGATCAGGTCCGAGATCCAGATGATCTTCCAGGACCCGTACTCGTCGCTGAACCCGCGGCAGACCGTCGGCACCATCATCAGCAGCCCGATGGAGGTCAACGGGATCGACCCGCCCGGCGGCCGGGAGAAGCGGGTCCGCGAGCTGCTGGAGACCGTCGGCCTCAACCCCGAGCACTACAACCGCTTCCCGCACGAGTTCTCCGGCGGCCAGCGGCAGCGCATCGGGGTCGCGCGGGCGCTGGCCCTGAAGCCGAAGCTGATCGTGGCGGACGAGCCGGTCTCGGCGCTGGACGTGTCGATCCAGGCGCAGGTCGTCAACCTGCTGCAGGAACTGCAGCGGGAGATGGGCATCGCGTTCCTGTTCATCGCGCACGACCTGGCGATCGTGCGGCACTTCTCGCAGCGCGTCGCGGTGATGTACCTCGGGAAGATCGTCGAGACGGGCAACCGGGAGGACATCTACACCCGGCCGCGGCACCCGTACACCCACGCCCTGCTCTCGGCCGTCCCCGAGGCGACCCTCTCGGACGACGAGGACGAGACGCCGCGCGAGCGCATCCGGCTGGCGGGCGACGTGCCGTCGCCGATCAACCCGCCGACGGGGTGCCGGTTCCGTACGCGGTGCTGGAAGGCGCAGGACCTGTGCGCCAGCGAGGAGCCGCCGCTGGTGCAGATCGGCGGCAACCGCGCCGGGCACCTGACCGCGTGCCACTTCCCGGAGGAGCCGACGGTGGAGCGCGACGCGGAGGTCATCATGGACAAGGCCCTGGCGACCCTGGAGGACACCGAGCCCGCGGCTCCGGTGAAGGAGTAGCGGATACGTCGTCGGTGTGAGGGCCGGCGTGGGGGCCGGTGCCGGGGGATCCCGGCGCCGGCCCCCTCGCCGTGGGCCGCGTTCAGTTGAGGCGGGCGCGGGCGGCGCGGGCCTGGCGGCGCAGGGTGTCGGCGGCCTGCGGCTCCATCGCCGCTATCACCGAGGCGTACTCCTCCAGCTCCGCCGCACCGGTGACGAAGTCGCCGCGGGCGATGAGGAGTTGCGCGCGCTCGTGGCGCAGCCGGGCGGGGTGGCTGGGGAGCAGCAGGGCGAGTTCGACGGCGGCGAGCTGGACGTCGGACTGCTCGGGGCGGGGGGCGGCCCAGGCGCGGATGTTGTTGAGGATGCGCCGCACGATGTCGAGGGGGTCGGCGGGGACGAGCATCGCGGCCGACAGCGGCTCGCCGCCGGTGGCCTCGGCGACGAGCAGCTCGGCGTCGGCGGGGGAGAGGAGCCGGCCGCCGTCGAAGGGGTCGGCCAGCACGGAGTCGCCTGCGGCGGGCGCGGCGGGGTCGCGGGGGGCGGTGAGGTTGTCGGGGCCGGTGGGGCGGGTGGATACGGGGCCGACGGGGGGCGGGCCGAAGCCGACGACGAAGTGTCCGGGGAGGGCCACGCCGTACACGGGGGCGCCGGCGCGGCGGGCGACCTCCATCCAGATCACGGAGAGCATGATCGGCAGTCCGCGGCGGCGCCGCAGCACCTCGTGCAGTTGGGACGACTCCAGCCGGCTGTAGTCGCCGGGCGTCCCGCGGAACCCGTAGCGCTCCCCGAGCAGCTCGGCGGCGGCCCGCGCCCACGCGCGGGGGCCGCCGGGCGCGTACGGCAACTGCCCGGCCAGCTCGTCCAGCTCGATCTGCACGTCGTCGATGCCGCCCTCGTCGAGCGCGGGATCGGTCTCGGCGGCGACGAGCAGGCAGAGCAGGGCGAGATCGGGCCGCGGCACGCGGGCCTCCTCCGCGAACCGGGCCCGGTGACCGACTCCGGACCTACCCATCCCCCCATTGTGCGACGACCCGCGGCAGACGTCCCGTGCAAGGGGAGACCGGTGGGATCGAAGCGGCCGGTGAGGTACCGCGCAGGCCGGGGGCCGGAGGGGCAGTGCGGGCCCTGGGCGTGCGGGGAGGCGGCCGGAGGTCCGGGCCCCCGCACCGCCGGGGAGCGCCCGCGGCGCCTCGCGGGCGGGGGTACCCGCCGGGGGCTCGGCCTTCGGCGCCCCAGCGAGAGCGCCTGCGGCGCCTCGAGGCCTCGTCCGTCGCCGTCCGGCGACAGGCGGGCTGCCCGCGTCCGGCCTCCGCGCCGGCGAGTCACCCCGCTCACCCCGCGGTGTGCCGGCCGGGACCCCGGTCACACCGCCCGCTACGGCGTGGGGTGGCGGCGGTAGTGGTAGGCGTGGTGGGTGGTGAAGCCCAGGGTGGCGTAGAGGGACAGGGCCGGGGCGTTGTCCGGTTCCACCTGGAGGTACGCCGCGGAGGCGCCCTCCTCCCGGGCGCGGGCCGCCAGGGCCGCCATCACCGCCGTGGCCAGGCCGCGGCGGCGGTGGGCCGGGGAGACCTCGACCGCCGCGAAGCCCGCCCAGCGGCCGTCGACCACGCAGCGGCCGATCGCCGCCGGGGGGCCGTCCGGTCCCGGGACCGTCGCGAACCACACCGACGGGCCGCCCTCCAGCACCGTCCGCGCGGCCGGCGTCAGCTCCGCGGCCCGGTGGTAGAGCGAGAACCACGCCGCGGACGTCGTACGGGACAGCTCCACCCGCTCCGCCGCCTCCCTGTCCGCCACCGGTGCCAGCTCACCCACCTGCATCAGCGCCGCCCGCCGCGCCGTCCACCCGCGCGCGTCCAGCTCCGCCGCCAGCGGCTCCGCCGTGCCCTCCGCGCCGGTCGCGACCTGCACCAGCGCCGGCAGCCCCCGCTCGCCGTACCACCGCGTCACCCGCGCCAGCGCCGCGTCCAGCGGCAGCCCGGGGTCGCCCAGCGGCAGCACCGAGTTCGCCCGGCTCGTGAAGCCGTCCGAGGCCCGCAGCGTCCAGTCGCCCAGCCGTGCGCTCACCACGGGCGGCCACCCCCGCGCCGCCACCCGGGTCAGCTCCGCCGCCGTCGCCGCGGGACCGCGCCGCCGCGCCGGCGCGGCCGGCACGACCTTCGCCGCCACCACGGCCGCCTCCGGAATCCGGACGACCTGGCCGTTCCGCCTCGTGAGACGCAGCTCCCCGGCGTCCCACGATGTGAGCACGCCGACCGCGTCCGTGAACCGCGCGTCGGTCTCGCGGGCATCCGTCAGCCGCCGTACCGACACACGTTTTCCCACGTCAGCGGCGGTGATACGGATTTCGAGCCGCGCCCCAGTGGTGAATTCCACAGCTCTCCACGCCCCTCTTGTTCGCTCCGTGCCCGGGAACGGAGATACTAGGTGCGGGCATCGACACGCCGCGCTCCCGCGCCGCCAGCCTGATCGAGGAGGAACGACAGCGTGACCTACGTCATCGCAGAGCCTTGTGTGGACCTCAAGGACAAGGCCTGCATTGAGGAGTGCCCCGTCGACTGCATCTACGAGGGCCAGAGGTTCTTGTACATCCACCCGGACGAATGCGTCGACTGCGGTGCGTGCGAGCCGGTCTGCCCCGTGGAGGCGATCTTCTACGAGGACGACACTCCGGAGGAGTGGAAGGACTACTACAAGGTGAACGTCGAGTTCTTCGACGACCTCGGCTCGCCCGGTGGCGCCGCGAAGCTCGGCCTGATCGAGCGGGACCACCCGATCGTCGCGGCCCTCCCGCCGCAGGAGCACGACGAGTAACACCCGCGACTCCCCACCCGCGACCACCGCAGTGCGCAGTGCCCCCGCTCCATCGGCTCCCGGCTGATCGGCGGGGGCCTCGCGTCGATCGAGGACAGTGAGCGTGCGACCCGTCACCTCCCGGCTGCCCGTCTTCCCCTGGGACCGGCTGGAGCCCTACAAGACCGCTGCCGCCGCCCACCCGGGCGGCATCGTCGACCTGTCCGTCGGCACCCCCGTCGACCCCGTGCCCGCGGTGGTCAGGGCAGCGCTCGCGGACGCCGCCGACAGCCCCGGCTACCCGCTCGCCTGGGGCACCCCGGCGCTGCGCGAGACCGTCGCCGGGTGGTTCGGCGAGCGGCTCGGCGCCGCCGTCGCGTCCGAGGCGGTGCTGCCGGCGATCGGCACCAAGGAGCTGGTCGGCTGGCTGCCGACGCTGCTGGGGCTGGAGCCGGGGGATCAGGTGGCGTACCCGGAGCTGGCGTATCCGACGTACGAGATCGGGGCGCTGACGGCGCGCGCGGAGCCCGTGGCGTACGCGGATCCGGTCGCCGACCTCGACCCGGCCCGGGTGAAGCTGCTCTGGCTCAACACCCCGTCGAACCCCACGGGACGCACCCTCGACGCGGCGGAGCTGCGCCGCGTGGTGGCGTGGGCGCGTACGCACGGGGTGCTGGTCGCCTCCGACGAGTGCTATCTGGAGCTGGGCTGGGAGACCGAGCCGGTGTCCGTGCTGCACCCGTCGGTGAGCGAGGGCTCGTACGAGGGGCTGTTCGCCGTGCACTCGCTGTCGAAGCGCTCCAACCTCGCCGGCTACCGCGCGGGGTTCGCCGGCGGCGACGCGGCGGTGGTGCGCGAGCTGGTCGCGGTGCGCAAGCACATGGGGATGATGGTGCCGAAGCCGGTGCAGCAGGCGATGATCGCCGCGCTGGGCGACGGGCGGCACGTGGCCGAGCAGCGTGAGCGCTACGCCCGCCGCCGGGCCGCGCTGCGCGAGGCGCTGACGGGGGCGGGCTTCCGGATCGAGCACAGCGAGGCGTCGCTGTATCTGTGGGCGACGCGGGACGAGCCGTGCTGGGACACGGTCGCGGAGCTGGCGAAGCTGGGGATCGCGGTGGCGCCCGGCGAGTTCTACGGGGCCGCGGGTGAGCGGTTCGTACGGGTGGCGTTCACGGCCACGGACGAGCGCGTGGCCGCCGCCGTGGAGCGGCTGGCGGCGCTGCGGGGCTGAAGGACTGAGGGGCTGAGGGGCTGAGGGCGCCGCAGCGCCGTCCCGGGGCCTCGCGCCGCCGGGTGAGCCGCTGCGAGCCGCCGGGCCCGCGGAGGACGGCTCCGCGGGCCACCGGCGGCCTCGTGGGCCGGCCGGGCAGGCTCAGACGAGGCCCCCCGGGACGGGCAGGTCGGGCTGGGCGTTCGAGACGGCGTCGCCGACCGCGGTGCTGCCCTGCTCGACGGTCTTGCCGGTGGTCTCCTGCAGGGAGGACAGCGCCTTCTCGGTGGTCGGGCCGGCGCCCTCGCTGATCTGCGCGGCGGTCTCGGCGCCGCTGGTGAGCACCTCGGTGCCGGTCTGGGAGGCGGTCGCGGGCAGCGAGCCGCTTTCCAGGGCGCTGACCGGGTTGAGGCCGTTCGTGCTGGGCAGCTCGACGGCGCTGGCGGCACCCGCGGCGCCGACGACCGGGGCGGCACCCGCGGCGACGACGAGTGCGACCCGGGCGAAGTGGCGCTTCAGGGGGTGGGACATGGTGCTCCTTTGACGGAGGGTTACTGAATGGGCATGCCCGCTGTGCGGACGCTGTGACTACCGCGTGAGGCGCCGGAAGGTTGCGGCCGTCCCGCGTAAAGAGTTGGTAATGCGTCGCATAATCTGCTTCGCCAGAAAACCGGGCAAAGCAGGTCGGTCGGAGCGGTGTCCGGAGGGCCGGGGACCCGCGCTCACCGGGGATGTGCCGGATCGTGGGAAGGAGCGGGAAATCCGGGGGAGAGGGGTCCGGCCGTCACTTTGCGTTGACCGGGTTCGCCCGTACGGGGCGGCGGGCGCTACGGCTCGGTGACGATACGGACCGACGCCGCGCCCGCCTCGGCGTTCGCGCCCTCGACCTCCCGCCAGCCCTCGGCCGAGTCCTCGGCCCGCCACTCGCGGCCCGCGAAGGACACCTGCGCGACGCGCAGCCGCGGCGCCTGCGCCACCGCCCAGTGCGCCAGCTCCCAGCCGTGGCCCGCCGCGTCCGCCCCGCCGCCCGAGCCGTCCCCGGCGACCGGCAGCACCAGCACCTGCCCGCCGTCGCCCCGGCTCGCGCCCCCGGCCCCCTCGCCGGAGCCGTCCGGGCCCGGCTCCGGCAGCACGCCGGCGCCGAACTCCCGCTTCAGCGCCGCGCGCAGCAGCGCGGGGTCGCCCGAGCGGGTGTCGCCCTGTGCCGTCGTACACGTGAAGGCGCCGCCGTCGCGGCCGGTCAGGGCGGCGGACAGCAGGGCGGCGGCCGGCTCGTGCTTCGCGTACGCCTGCGGGAAGCCGCTGCGCTGGACGCGCTGCGCGGCCTCGGTGAGCGGCAGCCGGGAGTAGCCGGGGATCTCGGCCAGGTGCGCGTAGAACTTGCCGCTGGAGTACACCGGGTCGAGGACCTGCTCCTCCGTGCCCCAGCCCTGGGACGGGCGCTGTTGGAACAGCCCGAGCGAATCGCGGTCGCCGTGCGCGATGTTGCGCAGCTCCGACTCCTGCATGGCCGTGGCCAGCGCGATGGTCACCGCGCGCTCCGGCAGCCGCCGGGAGGACGCCACGGCGCTTATCGTCGCGGCGTTCGCGGCCTGTTCGGGATCCAGCTCGTACGGCTCGTCCCCGCCCTTGCCGCGTACCTCGCAGCGCGGTGCGGGCCCGCCGCCGGTGTTGAGGTGGACCAGCAGGTACGCGCCCACGCCGCCGAGCACCGCGAGCGCGACGAACACGCGGAGGAGGCGGCGGCGGAGGACGTCTGCGGCGGGCACGCGCCCACGGTAGCGTCCGCGGCGGACGGCCGCGGACGCCGGGAGCGCGGCGGGCGGCGCCCCTGCGGGGTGGCTCCGGCGTACGGCCTGCGCGGAAGGCCCGGGGTGCCCGGGGCGCCGGGCCGTAGGGTCGTCGGCATGGACTTGACGCTCGATGCCGCACGGCTGACCGCCCAGCTCGTCGACACCGCCTCCGTCAGCGGCGAGGAGAAGCACCTCGCCGACGCCGTCGAGGCCGCGCTGCGGCGGCTCGGCCACCTGGAGGTCGACCGCGACGGCGACGCCGTCGTCGCCCGGACCAGGCTGGGCCGCGCCGAGCGCGTCGTGCTCGCCGGGCACCTCGACACCGTGCCCATCGCCGGCAACGTGCCCTCGCGCCTCGACGGCACGTACGAGGACGGCGTTCTGTGGGGCTGCGGCACCTCCGACATGAAGGCCGGCGTCGCCGTCCAACTGCGCATCGCCGCGACCGTGCCCGCGCCCAACCGCGACCTCACCTTCGTCTTCTACGACAACGAGGAGGTCGACGCCTCCCGCAACGGCCTGCGCCGCCTCGCCGAGAACCGGCCCGACTGGCTCGCGGCGGACTTCGCCGTGCTGCTGGAGCCCTCCGACGGCGAGATCGAGGGCGGCTGCCAGGGCACGCTGCGCGTCGTCCTGCGGACGGAGGGCGAACGCGCCCACTCCGCCCGGAGCTGGCTCGGCGCCAACGCCATCCACGCCGCCGCCCCCGCGCTGGCCCGGCTCGCGGCGTACGAACCGCGGCACGCCGTCATCGACGGCCTGGAGTACCGCGAGGGCCTCAACGCCGTCCGCGTCTCCGGCGGCGTCGCCGGCAACGTCGTGCCCGACGTCTGCGAGGTCACCGTCAACTTCCGTTACGCACCCGACCGCTCGGAGGAGCAGGCGATCGCCTTCGTACAGGAGTACTTCGACGGCTGCGGCGTCGCGGAGATCACCGTCGAGGACAGCTCCCCGGGCGCGCTGCCGGGCCTGGCCCACCCCGCCGCCGCCGCGTTCACCGCCGCCGTCGGCGGCACCCCGCGGCCGAAGTACGGCTGGACGGACGTCGCCCGGTTCACGGCGCTCGGCGTCCCCGCGGTGAACTACGGACCCGGCGACCCGAACTACGCGCACAAGCGCGACGAGCACGTGCACACGGCCCGTATCCACCACTGCGAGGAGCGGCTGCGGGCCTGGCTCACCGCGTGAGCGCAGGGCCGTGTCACCGGCTGTTCCGCCGTGGTTCCTGCCGGGGTTTACGTGGCTTCGAGCGGCTTCGCCTAGCCTGGGCCCGGAGATCGTCGTACGGGAAGAGCCGTACGGGAACACGAGGAACCAGAGGAACACGAGGAAGGGAGCGCGCCCGTGGCCAACCGGGAGGAGTTCGAGGAGCAGCGGCTCGGCCCCGTCCTCCGCCGCCGCAGCCGCATCCAGCGCGGGACGATGGACCAGCACCTGCTGGACACCCGGGAGCGCGCCGCGGAGTACGTGCACGAGGACCCGTGGCGGGTGCTGCGGATGCAGGCGGAGTTCGTCGAGGGGTTCGGCGCGCTCGCCGAGGTGGGGCCCGCGATCAGCGTCTTCGGCTCGGCCCGTACCGCACCGGAGAGCCAGGAGTACGCGCGGGGCGTCGCGATCGGCAGGGGGCTGGTGGACGCCGGCTTCGGGGTGATCACCGGCGGCGGGCCCGGGGTGATGGAGGCGGCGAACAAGGGCGCCCTGGAGGCCGGCGGGCTGTCCGTCGGGCTGGGCATCGAGCTGCCCTTCGAGCAGGGGCTCAACAGGTACGTCGACCTCGGCGTGAACTTCCGCTACTTCTTCGTGCGCAAGACGTGTTTCGTGAAGTACTCCCAGGGCTTCGTGGTCCTGCCCGGCGGCTTCGGAACGATGGACGAGCTGTTCGAGGCGCTGACCCTGGTGCAGACGAAGAAGGTGACGCGGTTCCCGATCGTCCTCTTCGGCAGCGAGTACTGGGGCGGGCTCGTCGACTGGCTGCGCAAGACCGTCGTGGACGGCGGCAAGGCCGCGGAGCGGGACCTCGACCTCTTCCACATCACGGACGACGTGACCGAGGCCGTGGGGCTGGTCACGAAGGAGACCCCGTAGGGCGGCGGGACCCCGCCCCGCCCCGAAGGCCCCGTCCCGTACGGGCCGCTAGGCGAGCCCGCGGCGCGCGACCGCGGGCGGGCGGTGGCCCGCGATGGCGGCCACCATGTCGAGCACCTGCCGGGTCTCGGCGACCTCGTGCACCCGGTACACCTGGGCGCCCAGCCACGCCGAGACCGCGGTGGTGGCGAGCGTGCCGACGAGCCGCTCCTTGACCGGCTTGTCCAGCGTCTCGCCGACGAAGTCCTTGTTCGACAGCGAGACGAGCACCGGCCAGCCCGCCGCCGTCATCTCGCCGAGCCGGCGGGTGGCCTCCAGCGAGTGCCGGGTGCTCTTGCCGAAGTCGTGACCGGGGTCGATCAGGATCCCGTCACGGCGTACGCCCAGCTCCACGGCCCGCTCCGCGAGCCCCAGGGTGACCCGCAGGATGTCGGCCATCACGTCGTCGTACGCGATGCGGTGCGGCCGGGTACGCGGCTGCACGCCGCCCGCGTGCGTGCACACGAGCCCGGCGCCGTGCCGGGCGGCGACCTCGGCGACCAGCGGGTCGACGCCGCCCCAGGCGTCGTTCAGCAGGTCCGCGCCGGCCGCGCAGGCGGCCTCGGCGACCTCGTGCCGCCAGGTGTCCACGCTGATCACGACGTCGGGGTGGCGGCGGCGTACCTCGGCGATGAAGCCCGCCGTGCGGCGCACCTCCTCCGCGGCCGACACCTCCGCGCCGGGTCCCGCCTTCACCCCGCCGACGTCGATGATCGCCGCGCCCTCCGCGACCGCCAGCTCGACGCGGGCGAGCGCGGGCTCGTCGCGGAAGGTGGCGCCCTGGTCGTAGAAGGAGTCCGGGGTCCTGTTGACGATCGCCATGATCACCGGCTCGTACGCGGCGAAAGTGCGCGACCCCAGTCGCAGCATGCTGCCTCCTCTGGCGCTCTCCGGGACGGCGGCCCGGCCTCCTCCAGCGACCTTAGCCCGCGCGGCGCGGGCGGGGCGGCGGGCTTCGGCGCGGCGGCGGTGCCGGTGCCGTGCCGGTGCTGCGGCGGTACGGAGCCGGGGGCGGTGCCGGTGCGGTCCGGGCGCCGGGCCACGGGGACTGTCACAGGCCCCGGCTAGGGTGGGGCGCAGCCACCCGGCGTACCGGGCGCGGCCATCCGGCGCCCGGCTGTCCACGGGGAGACATCGTGTTCTGGTTCATGCTCATCGCCATGGTCGCGGTCGTCGCCGCGGTCACCGTCGTGCTGGCGGGGAACGGCGAGGAGGAGCTCACCGAGCCGCTGCCCGACCGGCTCCACGACCCGCTGCCGCCCGGCCGCCCGCTGGGCCGCGCCGACATCGACGGGCTGCGGCTGCCGGTCGCGCTGCGCGGGTACCGCATGGACGACGTGGACGACGCGCTGGACCGCGTCGCCGCGGAGCTGGCGGAGCGGGACGCGCGCATCGCGGAGCTGGAGGCGGCCCTGGCGGGTGCGCATGCGGCGGCGTACCGCGGGGCGCGGCCGGGCGGACAGGAGTACGGGGACGCACCACCCCCGGCGGACTACCCGGGGCAGGGTTTCGGCGGCGGCACGGACCCGGTGGGCCGGAGCAACGGCGGCCGGGATCTGGGCGGCCGGGACCTGGGCACCCGGGACCTCGGCGGCCTGGGCAGCGGTGGTGCGGACTGGTTCGACCCGGACGCGGGCGGCCGGGGCCACGGCGCCGCGGAGCCGGAAGGGCCGGACCCGGGCCTCCGGGATCCGGGCGGGTTCGAGCTCGGCGGCGGGGGCCCGCGCGACGGCCGGGACGGGCGGGCGTGAGCGCCGAAGGCGGCGCCGTGGCCGGGCCCGACGGGCTGCTGCGCTGCCCGTGGGGGCTGTCCGCCGAGGACTACGTCACGTACCACGACGAGGAGTGGGGCCGGCCCGTGCACGGCGACGACGCGCTCTTCGAGCGGCTGTCGCTGGAGGCGTTCCAGTCCGGGCTGTCCTGGCTGACGATCCTGCGCCGCCGCGAGGGCTTCCGGGCCGCCTTCGCCGGCTTCGAGATCGCCGCGGTCGCCGAGTTCGGCCCCGGGGACGAGCGGCGGCTGCTCGCCGACCCCGGCATCATCCGCAACCGGCTGAAGGTGCAGGCCACCCTCGCCAACGCGAAGACCCTCGCCGGCTGGGCCCCCGGCGAGCTGGACACCCTGCTCTGGTCGTACGCGCCGGACCCCGCCGCCCGCCCCGCGCCGCGCACGCTCGCGGACGTACCCGCCGTCACGCCGGAGTCGACGGCGATGGCCAAGGAGCTGAAGCGGCGCGGCGTGCGGTTCGTCGGGCCGACGACGGCGTACGCGCTGATGCAGGCGTGCGGCCTGGTCGACGACCACCTCGCGGACTGCCACGCGCGCTAGCCCTCCCGGGGCGCGGGGTGGTCACGCGGCCGTCCATGCGCGGCACGGCACCGGGTGGGATCCGTACGGCGTGCCCTCTGTCCGGGGCGCGGTCGGCTCGGCGGCGCGCGCACGTCCCGTACGGAGGTCGCTTCCGCGGGGGCCGCCCCGGTCCCGCCGTCGCGCAGGCGCGCGGGCGTGCCGGCGGTCACGCCGGAGTCGACGGCGATGGCCAAGGAGCTGAAGCGGCGCGGCGTGCGGTTCGTCGGGCCGACGACGGCGTACGCGCTGATGCAGGCGTGCGGCCTGGTCGACGACCACCTCGCGGACTGCCACGCGCGGAAGCGCCCCGCGCGCGTCGGCGGCCGGGCGCGAGGCGGGCACGACCTGCTCGCAGGTCGCTTCCGGGGACGCCGGAGCCGCGGGCGCCGCTCCGGTCGCGCCGTCGCCCGCCCGGCGAGGGCACCGCCCGGTCCGCCATGGCCCGCCCGGCGAGGGCTCAGCGGCCCGTGAAGCGCGGCTCCTCCTTCGCCACGAACGCCTCCACCGCGATCCTGTGGTCCTCGGACGCGCCCGCCCGGGACTGCAGCTCCGCCTCCTTGGCCAGCGTCTCCGCGAGCCCGTGCCCCGCCCCGTACGCCAGCGACTCCTTGATCGCCGCGTACGCCCCCGTCGGCCCCGCCGCGAGCCTGCGGGCCACCGCCGCCGCCTCGGCGGCCAGGTCCGCCGCCGGCACGACGACGTTCGCGATGCCCAGCGCCAGCGCCTCGTCCGCCCCGATCCGGCGCGGGAAGAGCATCAGGTCGGCGGCGCGGCCGTGGCCGACGAGGCGTGGGAGGGTCCAGGAGACGCCGGAGTCCGCGGTCAGCGCGACGGCCGCGAAGGAGGTGTTGAACGAGGCGCTGTCGGCCACCACCCGGTAGTCCGCGGCGAACGCGAAGCCCGCGCCGGCCCCCGCGGCGACCCCGTTCACGCCCGCGACCACCGGCTTCGGCATCCCGGCGAGGGTGGCGGCGATGGGGTTGTAGTGCTCGGCGACGGTGTCCATCGCGTGGTCCGTACGCTGCGCGGCCCGGGCCGCCGCGAGGGTGCCGATGTGCTCCTTGAGGTCCTGCCCCACGCAGAACGCCCGCCCCGCGCCGGTGAGCAGCACGGCCCGTACGGCGTCGTCCTCCGCCGCCCCGCGCAAGGTGTCGCGCAGGGCGTTCTTGGTCTCGGTGTCGAGGGCGTTCATCGCGTCCGGGCGGTTGAGGGTGACGGTCGCAAGCCCGTCGGCGACCTCGTACAGCACGGTGTCCGCCATGTTCTTCCCTTCGCTACGCCCCGGGGTCACCGGGGCTGAGCCGCGTCTCGTCCGGTGCCGTCAGCATGGCGGAGATCACCGTTCCGCGACATGTGACGTGCGTCAAATGGAAACGCGGCGCGCCTCGGCCGGGAAGGGCGCAGTATCGCATCCCTCTGGCGGGAATTGGGAGGTTTTGCGGTCGCACGTCGTCGAGAGGATGCGGACCGATGTTGGTCATGAGGACCGGCAATGCGGGATAATGGGCGAGAAGCACTGTGTTCGATGCCGGTGGCGACGAGCCTGTCCACGGGCCGTCGATGCTTCTCAACGAAGAGCTGGTTTCAGGAAGGGGAACGAGCATGGCGGCCATGAAGCCGCGGACGGGCGACGGCCCGCTCGAGGTGACCAAGGAGGGGCGGGGCATCGTCATGCGCGTTCCGCTCGAAGGCGGCGGGCGGCTCGTCGTCGAGCTGACCCCCGATGAAGCCGACGCGCTCGGCGACGCCCTGAAGAAGGTCGTCAGCTAGTCGGACCGAGGTCCGGAAGAACCCTGTATGCGCCCCGGCCGCCGCGGTGGCCGGGGCGGATCGTCTCGGGGCCCGGATCGCGCCCGGCCACCGGCAGGAACGGTGTCGTCCGGCACCCGCCCGGCGCGTCCGTCAGGTGCGTGACGCCCGTGACATCTGAGAAGCCCGTGATGTCCGTCACGCCTCGCGCTTGACGGCGCACAGCAGCCCGTCCCCCACCGGCAGCAGCGCGGGCATCAGCTCCCGGCTCTCCTTCACCGCGCGCAGCAGCTCGCGCAGCTTCTGCACCTCGTCCGGCTGGGCCGCCGAGTCCACCGTGCGCCCGTCCGCGAAGACGCCCTCGAAGCACACCACGCCGCCCGGGCGCAGCAGGCGCAACGATTCGCCCAGGTACTCCAGGCACTCCAGCGGGTCGCCGTCGCAGAAGACCATGTCGTACGAACCGTCCGCCAGCCGCGGCAGCACGTCCAGCGCCCGGCCCACGATGATCCGCGCCCGGTTCGCGGCGAACCCCGCCGCCCGGAACGCCTGGCGCGCGAACTGCTGCCGCTCCGGCTCCGGGTCTACGGTCGTCAGCACCCCGCCGGTGCGCATGCCCTGCAGCAGGTGGATGCCGGAGACCCCGGTGCCGGTGCCGATCTCGACCACCGCCTTGGCGCCCGCCGTCGCCGCCAGCAGCCGCAGCGCGGCCCCGGCGCCCGCCGACACCTGGCGCAGCCCCGCCTCCAGGGCCCGCTGCCGGGCCCAGTGCAGCGCCGCCGTCGCCGAGCCCTGCGCACGCGTCGGCCCCGCCGGGCCGCCCGGGGTCGCCCCGGCCCGGCCGCTTTCGGCGTCCGCGGCACCGTCCGTGCCGTACGCCTCGGCGAACGACCAGCTCGCCAGCCGGTTGCCGGTAATCGCCTTCTCCTGTTCCCCGTTGGCACCTGCGCCTGCATCCGTCGCAAGCGTGACTGTATCCGCTGCGCCTGGGAACCTGCTGGCCGGACCGTGCGTTGGGGGAGACGGAAGTGATACGGACGAGGTAAGGATGCCGGCGGGGATGGTTCCGCTGAATGCGGGAAAATACCGGTCGGAAGAGCTTATCCGGAGCTAACGGGCGAGGTGGATATGGTAGGGGGCCTACTGGACACCACCAGAGCCACCAGGGGAGGTGCGGCCGCGTCCGGCGAACGGGACGCCCGGCGACGTTTTCGCCGCGGGTCCCGGGCACCGGATGAGCCGAAATCCGTGACCGACAATGCTGACGACCGCAGCCATGCCGCCGACACCGTGACCGTTGCCGGATTCTCCACGTTCCCGGCCGACGACGCGTCGTCCAAGGGGTGGACTCCGCCTTCGTGGGAGGAGATCGTCAGCACTCACAGCGGTCGCGTCTACCGTCTCGCCTATCGCCTCACCGGGAACCGGCACGACGCGGAGGACCTCACGCAGGAGGTCTTCATCCGCGTCTTCCGGTCGCTGTCGACGTACACCCCCGGGACGTTCGAGGGCTGGCTGCACCGCATCACCACGAATCTCTTCCTCGACCAGGTGCGGCGCAAGCAGCGCATCCGGTTCGACGCGCTCGGTGACGACGCCGCCGAGCGGCTGCCGAGCCGCGAGCCGTCGCCGCAGCAGCACTTCAACGACACGCACTTCGACGCCGACGTCCAGCAGGCGCTGGACACCCTCGCGCCCGAGTTCCGGGCAGCGGTGGTGCTGTGCGACATCGAGGGCCTGTCGTACGAGGAGATCGCCGCCACCCTGGGCGTCAAGCTGGGCACGGTCCGCAGCCGGATCCACCGCGGCCGTTCCCACCTGCGCAAGGCGCTCAAGCACCGCTCCCCGGAGGCGAGGGCCGAGCAGCGCTCGCTCGCCGGGGCGGGGCAGGGCGCCTACGGCTCGGACGAGGAGGGCGGAACGCTGTGAGCAGCGTGGGCGGGCTGTCGCCCGCCGAGCAGCACCTGGGCGAAGCGCTGGCGGCGCTGGTCGACGGGGAACTGCCCCACGACGCGCGGGACCGCGTGCTGGCCCATCTGGCGACGTGTCCGCGGTGCAAGGCCGAGGCCGACGAGCAGCGCCGGCTGAAGAGCGTGTTCTCCGCCGCCGCCCCGCCGCCGCCCTCGGACGGCCTGCTGGCCCGGCTGGAGAACCTGCCGGGCGTCGACCTCGACGACCCCGCCCGCCGGTCGCCCTTCGCGGGCGGGGCCGGCGGTGCCGCGCGTACGGGCGGCAGGGCCGGCGGCGTGCGCGCCCCCCGGGCCGGCGGCTTCGGCGGCGGTGTCCTCGACGGCGCCGTGCTCGACGGCGGCCCCGGGTTCCCGATCCACGAGGTCGAGCGGCCCGCCGCCGCCCGCGGGCGGCGCTTCGCGTTCGCCGCAGCCGGCGCGGTCTCCTTCGCGGCCCTCGCCCTCGGCGGCGCGCTGCCCATCGAGTCGGCCATCGACCCCGCAGGATCCCCGGCCGTCACCCCCGGCGACCGCGGCGTGCCCGCGCGCTACTCGTACGACCCCCAGCTCTCCACCTCCGGCGGCGCGCAGGACGCCGGGCCGGTCCAGCCGTACACGACGCAGAGCGGGCCGTTGCAGATGGCCGCCTCCGCGACGGCGGCCACGACCGCGACGCCGCAGCCTCCGCTGCTGTCGGTCTTCGCGGTCACCAAGTCGGCGACGCCCGCGCCGAAGACCGCGCTGAGCGGGATGAACACCCCGTCGCCGCAGTGACGCTCACGGTGACGCCTCGCCGGTGCCGGCGAGGCGTCGGCTCCCGGGCGATGCGCCGGACCGCATGCACCTGATTGAATCGCTAGGGCCTGCCCGGCGGGTGAGCAACAACTGCGGGCCGCGACGGTCCGCGCCCAGTCGCATGCGGAACGTGTGGGGAGAAAATGGACCAGGGGAAGCCGAGTTGGTGGAGGCAGGAGCCCGGCGAGCCTCCGCGCGAGGCCGAGTCGGACACCGCCGGACCGCCCACCGACTCCGACACCTCCGCGCCACCGGCGGACACGCCGGCTGACGCGGGCCCGCCCCCGGGGTACGACCCGGAGGTGGACCAGTTGCGCCGGGTCCGGGAGGCGCTGCGCGAGTGGCGCGACGGGGAGGACGATTACCACAGGGACCGGAGCCGGGCGTCGGCCGAGGCATCCGCGGGCGGCGCGGTACCCCCGGCGGGGCAGCGGGACGCGGCCGAGCCGGACGGGCAGCCCGCCGCGCCGACCCTGGAGACCGGCATGCCGGCCGGCCCGGCGGACGCCGTACCCGGAACGGAGCGGGCAGGTGCCGCGGACGCGCCGGGCGCGACGCCGGCCGCCGCCGCGTCCGCGGAGGGTGCACA
Source organism: Streptomyces sp. WMMC500 (assembly GCF_027497195.1). NCBI lineage: Bacteria > Bacillati > Actinomycetota > Actinomycetes > Kitasatosporales > Streptomycetaceae > Streptomyces > Streptomyces sp. WMMC500. The sequence continues at coordinate 3,021,243 of NZ_CP114905.1, read as the reverse complement.
GGCCGGATCGCCGGACGCCGGCGACCGGGCCGGGCAAGGGCAGGACGCTGACCCGTTCGCCGCCTCGCCCGTGGCCGCGGACCTTCCCGTGGCGCCGGCCCCGGAGGCCGGCGGGCAGGGCACGGAGGCGGACGGCGGGACGCTCCCGACGCGCCCCAGCACCGGTGAGACGCCCGTCCCGGCGGCGGACGAGGGTGCGTCTGCCGCGGCAGACGGTGGATCGAGCACGGAAACGGTGGCGCTTCCGACGCGCCCCGGGACCGGAGACGCGCAGAGCCCGGCGGCGGGTTTCCCCGGCACCGGGGCCGCCGCGGCGCAGGACCAGGACGCTCCCGCGGCGGACGCGGGCCCGGGCACGGGCGCCGTGCCGGCGGGCGCCGGGGGTGCGGACGAGCGGCCCTGGGAGGTCGGCGTGCGGCCGTACCCGGGGGCCGCGGAGGAGGCCGGGTCCGGCGAGGCGACGGGCGGCAGGGGCATACCCCCCGCGTTGTCCGCCGTCGCCGGCGCACGCGCCGGCCGGGCAGCCCTGCCGCCGCACGACGAGCGGGCCGGCGCCGGGACGCCCGCGGCGGCCTCAGACGGCCCGCAGAACGCCGCGGAGCCCGCGCGGACGCCCGAGCCCGGGACGGCCGAGAGCGGGGCCGCCTACGGCCCGGAGAAGCCCGCGGCGGCGCCCGCCGACACGCGGGCGAGCGGCTCGGGGCCGGACGCCGGCGCTCCGGGGCTTCCGGGCGCTTCCGGCGGCTTCGGCGAGGTGCCCGGGCAGGACGCGCGGGATGCCGCGGAGCCGGCGCATCCGCACCGGGCCCACGGCGAGCCGGCCGGCCACCCGGCCGACGCCCCGGCGGGCCCCGGCGGCGTGGGCGGCGACCGGGGCGTGGCCGGTCCCCCCGTCGAGGACGACGACACCACGCAGCTCGCCGTCATCTCCGACTCCGACCCCCGGCCCGCCGGGGATCTCCCGGGCCCGCGGGGGCCCGTGGCCGACGCGCCCGGGGCGCCCGCCGCCGCGGCGACCGGGGGTGCCGAGAGCGACGTACCGCGCCAGCCGGCGCCCGGCGACCCCCGCTACCCCGGTCCCCAGCCCGGCCACCCCGGCGCCCCCGGGCCGCAGGCAGGTCCCCCCGCGCCGTACGGGCACGGCGCCCAGACCCCGCCGCACGGCGCGCCGCCGCCGGGCGGCGTACCCGCGCCGGGCGGACCCGGGCACGCGGGCTCCGGGCGGCCTCCGGGCGCGCCGCCGCCCACGGCACACGGCATGCCCGGCCCCGGCGCCCCCCACCCCGGGCCCGGCGGGCCCGGCACCCCGGGTGCGACCGGTGCGACCGCGCCCTACACCCACCCGCAGGGCGCCCCCGCGGGGGGCCAGTGGCAGCGGTACGACCCCTGGGCGCCCGCGCACGCGGCGCACGCTCCGGAGCGGCGCAAGGGGCGCGTGGCCACCCTCGTCGGGGCGCTGGTCATCGCGCTCGTCGCCGGTGGCATCGGCGGTGCCATCGGCAGCTACATCGAGCGCAACGGCACCCCGGGCCAGGTCGAGTTGGACCAGTCCTCCGCGACCGACGACGGCGGCAAGCGGCCGCCCGGCAGCGTCGCCGGGATCGCCCGGTCCGCGCTGCCCGGGGTCGTGACGCTGCGCGTCAGCGGCGTCGCCGAGCAGTCCACCGGCACCGGCTTCGTCCTCGACAAGCGCGGGCACATCCTGACCAACAACCACGTCGTGCAGCCCGCCGAGGACGGCGGCGACATAACGGTGACGTTCAGCGGCGGCGAGTCCAAGTCCGCGGAGGTCGTCGGCGGCGACGCCGGCTACGACCTCGCCGTCGTCCGCGTCGAGGGTGTTTCCGGGCTGAAGCCGCTGCCGCTCGGCAACTCGGGCTCCGTCGCCGTCGGCGACCCCGTCGTCGCCATCGGCGCGCCGTACGACCTGCCCAACACCGTCACCTCCGGGATCATCAGCGCCAAGGAGCGCCCGATCACCGCCGGCGGCGAGCAGGGCGACGGCAGCGACGTCAGTTACGTCAACGCCCTGCAGACCGACGCCCCGATCAACCCCGGCAACTCCGGCGGCCCGCTCCTCGACTCCGAGGGGCGCGTGATCGGCATCAACAGCGCCATCCGGGGCGCCGACAACGGCAGCGGCGAGCCCCAGACCGAGCAGGGCGGCAGCATCGGCCTGGGCTTCGCCATCCCGGTCAACAAGGGCGCGGAAGTCGCCGAGGAGCTGATCAACACCGGGAAGGCCACGCACCCCGTCATCGGCGTGACGCTCAACATGCAGTACACGGGCGACGGCGCCCAGGTCGGCACCTCCGCGGAGGAGGGCGGCACCGAGCCGGTCACCCCGGGCGGCCCCGCCGACACCGCGGGCATCGAGCCGGGGGACGTCATCACCGGGGTCGACGGCGAAGCGGTGCACAACGGCGAGGAGTTGATCGTCAAGATCCGCAGCCGCAGCCCCCAGGACGAGCTGACGCTGACGATCGAGCGCGACGGCGAGGAGCTGACCGTGGACGTCACTCTCGGCGAGGGCGAGTCCACCGACTGACCCCGGCAAACCACGCCAAACACCCGCATCGGCCGCGCTGGACCAGTCCACCGCGGCCGATGCGGTACTCCCGGGGAAGCGGGGTCGCCAGGTACCGTGAGAGTCGCCCGGACCTGCCGGCAGCGGGCCGACGACAGGACAGCAAGGAGTGCCAGGTGTTCTTCGACATAGGACCCCTCGAGCTGATCGCTCTCATCATCCTGGCCACGATCGTCTTCGGCCCCGACAAACTGCCCAAGGTCATCCAGGACGCGACGCGGTTCATCCGCAAGGTCCGGGAGTTCTCCGACAGCGCCAAGGAGGACATCCGCAAGGAGCTGGGCCCGGAGTTCAAGGACTTCGAGTTCGAGGACCTGAACCCGAAGAACTTCGCCAAGAAGCACCTCCTCGACAACGACGACCTGGGTCTGAAGGAGATCCGCAACGGCTTCGACCTCAAGAAGGAGGTCGCCGAGGTCGGCGAGGCGGCGCGCACCGTGGGGGACATGGACGACGACGGCGCGGGGAAGAAACCGCTGAGCCTGACGAAGGACGGCGGCAGCGGCCCGGACGGCCGGAGCGACGCCGCAGGTGAGGCGAAGGGTACGACCACGGCCGAGCGCCCGCCGTACGACGCGGACGCCACCTGATCGGCTCACATATCAGACCACCTGCCTGTCCTAGCGTATGCAGGTGGATATCCTCCCGTGTGTCTGGGTGAGCGCCCGGCATGCGGTGTGCCAGGCGGGGCGTGCGCCCCGGCGGGGGGCGACCGCCGAATGACAGGTCCAGGCCACGAGGAGGCACCACGCTGATGGAGATGACGAGCGAGGCGGAGCCCGGGGGGACGGTTCAGGAGTCCGAGCCACGCCTGGTGGACAGCTTTCTGCGGGCGTCCTTCCCCTGGTACGGGCTGGACGACGCGTTCGCGGGACCGCGCTGGCTGCAGTCCACCGGGGGCGACGGCGGCGTGGAGCACGGCACGGTGGGCCACGGGGACATGCCCTCGTACCTCGCCGAGGCCGGCATGCGCGAGCACCGCTTCGCGGTGGTCGTGACCGTCGCGAGCCGCCCCGTGCGGCGCAGCGCGGACGGCAGCGGGGTGCTGGAGGCGACGTCCGTGTCGTCCGCGGCCTGGCTGGCGGGCTCCGGGCTGCTGTCGTGCACCTGGCCGACGCAGATGGAGCGCCAGATGCGCGAGGAGTGGCTGGACCAGCAGACGTCGGTGGCCTGGGAGCTGGCCGACGACCTGGAGGGGTCCGGCTGGTCGGCGCTCTCGCTGCCGGTCGACGGCGAGGCGACGCAGTTCCACTACCGCGAGTCGGAGTTCGGCTGGGTGCTGGCGGGGACGACGCAGAACCAGGTGCACCTGGGCGCGTACGGCCGCGGCATGAGCGCGTACGGGCTCGCGTTCTCGGTGATCAAGGACATCACGGCGTACGAAGACCGCCGCGGGTAGCCTCGCGCGGCGGTCCGGGGCGCGGATCGCGTACGAGCCGCGCCCCCCGTGCTCCCGAGGGCCGGGGGCGTACGCCCCCGGCCGCGGTCGGCCGCCCGGGGCGTACGGCTCAGAACTTGTTGCGCGGCGTGACGCCCAGCGACATCCCCGCGAGCCCGCGCGGCCGGCCGCCGAGCTGTGCCGCTATGGCGCGCAGCGTCGCGCCCGCGGGGGAGTCCGGGTCGGCGAGGACGACGGGCTTGCCCTCGTCGCCGCCGGCCCGCAGCGTCACGTCGATCGGGATCGCGCCGAGCACCGGCACCTGCGCGCCGGTCGTGCGCGTCAGCCCCTCGGCGACCTGCTTGCCGCCGCCGGTGCCGAAGACGTCGACCATCTCGCCGCAGTGCGGGCAGGGCAGGCCCGACATGTTCTCCACCACGCCGACGATCTTCTGGTGCGTCTGCACGGCGATCGCGCCCGCCCGCTCGGCGACCTCGGCCGCGGCCTGCTGCGGCGTGGTGACGACGAGGATCTCGGCGTTCGGGACCAACTGCGCGACGGAGATCGCGATGTCGCCCGTGCCCGGGGGCAGGTCGAGGAGGAGCACGTCGAGGTCGCCCCAGAAGACGTCCGCGAGGAACTGCTGCAGCGCGCGGTGCAGCATCGGGCCGCGCCAGACGACCGGCGTGTTGCCCGGCGTGAACATCCCGATGGAGATGACCTTCACGTCGTGCGCCGTCGGGGGCATGATCATGTCCTCGACCTGCGTGGGCTCGGCGTCCGTGCCGAGCATGCGCGGGACGGAGTGGCCGTAGATGTCGGCGTCGACGACCCCGACCTTCAGCCCGTCCGCCGCCATCGCCGCCGCCAGGTTGACCGTCACGGACGACTTGCCGACGCCGCCCTTGCCGGACGCCACCGCGTACACCCGGGTCAGCGAGCCGGGCTGGGCGAAGGGGATCTCGCGCTCCGCCTTGCCGTTGCGCAGGGACGCGGCGAGCGCCTTGCGCTGCTCGTCGCTCATCACGTCCAACTCGACGGTGACGGACGTCACACCCGCGACCTTCTGGACCGCGTCCGTGACCCGCGAGGTGATCGTGTCCCGCATCGGACAGCCGGCGATGGTCAGGAAGACCGCGACGGCCACCGAGCCGTCTGTCCCGATGTCGACCGACTTGACCATGCCGAGGTCGGTGATCGGCCGGTGGATCTCCGGGTCGTTCACCGTCGCGAGCGCGGCGCGCACCGCCTCTTCTGTGACAGCCATGGCACCAGCGTACGGCCGAGTGCCACGGGCGGGGAAAGCCAGGTCTCCGGGCGCCCGGTACGCTGCCGCACGTGATGAGGAGATCGGCCTTCCGGATGGTGCTGTTCGCTGTCTGCGCCACCGTTCTCGCGGGCTGCGGCGAGGACGGTCCGCAGGCGGGTGAGAACGGGGTCGGGAAGCTCTCTCCCGAGAGCATCAGAGCCAAGGCGGAGAAGGCGGCGGCGGGCGCGGGTTCCGTGCGGCTGGCGGGGACGCTGGTGAGCAACGGCCAGCCGGTCAAGCTCGACATGCGGCTGTCGTCGGCCGGCGGCGTCGGCGAAGTCTCCACGGGCGGCATGACGTTCTCGCTGCTGCGCGCCGAGGACGACCTCTTCCTGAAGGCCGGGGACGAGTTCTGGCTGCACCAGGACGAGGGCGAAGACGGCGCGGACGGCAAGGGCGGCAACGGCGGCAAAGACGGCAAGGGCGGCGCCGGCGAGCCCTCGGAGTCCGACGTGGCGGCGGCGCGGAAGCTCGACGGCAAGTACGTGAAGGTGCCGCCGGAGGACACCGCGTACAAGCAGCTCAGCGGCTTCACGGAGATGAAGGTGCTGCTCGACGGGCTGCTGAAGCTCGACGGCGAGCTGGCGGCGGAGGACAACGGCGAGGTCGACGGCTTCCCCACGATCCGGGTGACGGCCGACGACGGCGCGGGCGGGGCGCTGGAGGTGGCCCTGGAGGGGCGCCCGTACCCGCTGCTGCTGGAGCGCGCGGGGGACGCGGGCGAGCTGCGACTCCTGGACTGGGACGAGGAGTTCGAGGTCAACGCCCCGCGCAAGGAGGACGTCGTGGACTACGGGAAGCAGATCTCGGCGAGCTGACGGCCCTCAGCCGCGCCGCTTCCGCCCGAACAGCAGCCGCGGCAGCGCCGCCGGCGCCGGCCGCCGCGTCGTCGCCGGGCTCCCCGGCGGCGGGGCGGCCAGCGAACCGGACGGCAGTGCGTCCCCGGCGACCGCCGCGCCGTCCCGCGTCAGCCGCAGCACCCGGCTCTCCCGGGCCCAGCGCTCGGCGACGTGGTCCGCGTCCACGGCGTTGAGCCGCTTGCCCTTCAGCTCCGCCACCGCCGCACGCCACGCCTCGCTCTCCGGCGCGAGTTCGGCCACCCGCGCCGGCCACCCGACCAGCCGCCCGCCCTTGTCCTTGCTGCGCACGTGCACGGTCACCGCCGCCCCGTCCGCCAGCCCCAGCCCGTCGAGCGGCTGCTCGGCCGGCCCGTCGCCGACGAGGACGACGGCGCCGTCGAGCCAGACGTGCCACAGCGCGCGCTGGGTGCCGTCGGGGCCCTCGATCCACACGAGCCCGGACTTCCTGGCGGCTTCTTCTGCGAGGGCGGCGTCGATCGGCTCCATGGGGCACGAGCGTAGCCGCCGGGCCCCGGGCCCGTACCCCTACAGCCAGCCGTTGCGGCGGAAGCCGCGGTGCATGGCCAGGCAGATGCCGAGGATCACGGTGAGCACCAGGGGATAGCCGTACTCCCACTGCGTCTCCGGCATGTGGTCGAAGTTCATGCCGTAGACCCCGGCGATCATCGTCGGCACCGCGAAGATCGCCGCCCACGACGTGATCTTGCGCATGTCCTCGTTCTGCGCCACCGTGGCCTGCGCCAGGTTGGCCTGGAGGATGGAGTTGAGCAGCTCGTCGAAGTTGACGACCTGCTCGTGCACGCGCGCCACGTGGTCCGCGACGTCCCGGAAGTACTTCTGGATCTCCGGGTCGACGAACCGCATCGGCCGCTCCGACAGCAACTGCATCGGCCGCAGCAGCGGGGCCACGGCCCGCTTGAACTCCAGCACCTCGCGCTTGAGCTGGTACACCCGCCCGGCGTCGCTGCCGCGCCCGCTGCGGCCGCGGCCCGGCGAGAAGACGTCGATCTCGACCTCGTCGATGTCCTCTTGGACGGCGTCGGCGACGACGAGGTAACTGTCGACGATCTGGTCGGCGATGGCGTGCAGCACCGCGGACGGGCCGGTCGCCAGCAGCTCCTGGTCCTGCTCCAGCCGGGCGCGCAGCGCCCGCAGCGAGCCCTGGCCGCCGTGCCGGACGGTGATGATGAAGTCCTCGCCGGTGAAGCACATCACCTCGCCGGTCTCCACCACCTCGCTGGAGGCGGTGAGTTCGGCCTGCTCGGCGTAGTGCAGGGTCTTGAAGACGGTGAACAGCGAGTCCTCGTACGGCTCCAGCTTCGGCCGCTGGTGTGCGTCGATCGCGTCCTCGACGGCCAGCGGGTGCAGCCCGAACTCCTCGGCGATGCCGGCGAACTCGCGCTCCGTCGGCTCGTGCAGCCCGATCCACGCGAAGCCGCCGCCGGCGCGCACCCGGCGCATCGCCTGCGCGGGCGAGAGCCGCTCGCTGACGCGCCGGCCGCCGCGGTAGACGGCGCAGTCGACGACGGCGCTGCCGGCGGCCGGGTCGCGGGTGGGGTCGTAGCCGTGGGCGGACTGGCCCCGGCGCCTGCGGGCGGGACGGACGACGGCTCGCAGGTCACGGATCATCGACATGGGCGAACTCCTTCACGCTCCTGCCGGGCGCGGGCCAACGCTGCCGGGAATGGGGATCTACGCTGAGGTACACCCACAAAGCGGGCACCGCTGAGCGCGCCGACGGCACGTCAGTGGATGACGACGGAAAAGTGCGTGCTCAGCCGCCGGGCGCCGAACGGCGCGGCCGGAAGTCGACGCCGGGAGTCGAACCGGGGTCCCCGCGACGCTGCGGGGCGAGGCCGGCGAGGGTCAGCGAGCGCCGGGCCGGGCGGGAGAGCTGTCGGTACTGCAAGGTCGGCTGGGATCCACCGCAGTCCCCACCTCCTCCGGCCGGGCCCTGTCGAAGGGCGTGTGTGTCGAAGCCGTTCGCGTGCTGCTCGTGTCGCCACGTGTCTGTCGCTACGTGGCGCTACGTGTCGAGGCCGTGCCCGCGCCGTACGGACGGCGCGCATCAAGCCGACACGTCAGGTTACCAGCCGCCGGTGAACCGACCGGCCGGCGTTGACGGTTCCCGAGCGGCCTAGGCTGAGGAACATGGCGTACGACGACGTGCTCGCGCAGGTGGAACGGCGGCTGACCGGGGCGTTCGGCGAGCCCGACGCGCGGGCCTCCGTGACCTTCGTCGGCACGGACCGCATCGAGGTGGTGCGTTTCCCGTCGGCCACCGCGGAAGGCGAACCGCTGCTGCGCTACGCCACCCTGGGCATGTCCGCGCAGCCCATGACCGACCCCGCGCAGGTGCTGGCCGACCCGCTGCGCGGCCCGCGCGCCGAGCTGCTGCTGACCGTACGGGCCGGGCGCGCCGACACCGCCAAGGTGCTGCGCCCGCTCGCCGTCCTCGCCGCGTCGCCGCAGGTCGAGGGCGTCGTCGTGGCGCCGGGGGCGTCGCTGGAGGTGGGCGAGCCGCTGTGGCCGGGGGCGCCGTTCCGCGCGGTGCTGGTCGCGGAGCCGGGCGGGCTCGTCGACGACGTGGTGCTCCCGGAGCCGCGGGAGCCGGTGCGGTTCCTGCCGCTGCTGCCGATGACCCCCAACGAGGCCGCGTGGAAGCGGGCGCACGGCGCGGCGGCGCTGCGCGAGCGCTGGCTCACCGCGGGCACGGACCTGCGCGACCCGCTGCGCCGCGGGGTGGATCTGGGCGCGTAGCGACGCCGGCCGGGCGGGGCGTACGCGGCCCGCCCCGCGGCCCGGACCTGGGCCCGCGCCCACGGGTGCGCCGGTGCCGCGGCGCCCGGCCGGGCGGCCCCGGACGGGTGATCGTCCTTGACGGCGCGGCGACCGGGGAGGACCGTAAGTTCCTATGAGGGGCGAACCCAGTTGCCCGAAGTGCGGCGGGCGGGTCCGGGCGCCCGGTCTCTTCACCGACTCCTGGCAGTGCGAGCGGCACGGACCCGTGCAGCCGCTGCAGCCCGTCATACCGCCCAGCGTCGAGGCGCTGGGGGTGGTGGTGCACCGGGCCCAGGTGCCGGTGTGGATGCCGTGGCCGCTCCCCCTGGGCTGGCTGTTCACCGGCGTCGCCAACGCGGGCGACGACCGCAGCGGCGGCCGGGCGACCGCCGTCGCCTGCTCGGGCCCCGGCCCGCTGGGCGGGCCCGGCGAGCTGATCCTCGTCGCCGAGGAGCTGGGCGTCGGCCTCGGCGCGCGCTTCGCCGGCGTCCAGGGGCCCGACCCCGGCCCCGGAATGTGCACCGACAAGCCGCCGGACGCCAAGGTCATCGCCGCCGGCCGGCCCACCCCGCTGTGGCACGTCGGCGGCGTGCCCGCGGACCGGGCCGTCTTCGCGGGGGAGGCGCGCGGGCTGTGGCTGTGGGCGGTGGTCTGGCCGGAGCAGTCCGGCCTGCTGCTCTACGACGAGCTGGTGCTCACCGACCTGCGGGACGCGGGCGCCGAGATCGAGCTGCTGCCCTGCGGGGCGCTGTCGCCGCGACTGCTGTAGTACGCGCGCTCCGTGGCCGGTGCCGCGGGAAGCCGCGCCTCCCCGAGGGGGCGCCCGCCCCGGCCCGTAAGCTGGGTGCCTTCCGCGACCCCGAGCCCGTGCGAGGTACCGTCCGTGCGCATCGACCTGCATACCCACTCCGCCGATTCGGACGGTACGGACACCCCCGCCGACCTGGTGCGCAAAGCGGCGGCCGAGGGTCTGGACGTCGTCGCGCTCACCGACCACGACGGCGTCGGCGGCCACGCCGAGGCCGTCGAGGCGCTGCCCGACGGGCTGACCCTCGTGCCGGGCATGGAGCTGTCCTGCGACCTCGACGGCGTCAGCCTGCACATGCTCGCGTACCTCTTCGACACCGAGGAGCCGGAGCTGACCCGCGAGCGCGACGCCGTGCGCAACGACCGGGTGCGCCGGGCGCGGCTGATGACCGAGCGGCTGATCGAGCTGGGCGTCCCGATCACCTGGGAGCGGGTGCAGGAGATCGCCGGTGAGGGCGCCATCGCCCGGCCGCACGTGGCCAGCGCGATGATCGAGGCCGGCGTCGTCGACTCGGTGCAGGACGCGTTCACCGACGAGTGGATCGGCTCCGGGGGCCGCGCGTACGTGGAGAAGCACGAACTGGACCCCTTCGACGCCATCCGGCTCATCAAGGGCGCCGGCGGCGTCACGGTCTTCGCCCACCCGCTCGCGGTCAAGCGCGGCGTGTGCCTGCCGGAGAGCGCCGTCGCGGAACTGGCCGCGGCGGGCCTCGACGGCATCGAGGTGGACCACATGGACCACGACGAGGAGACCCGCGCCCGGCTGCGCGGCATGGCCACCGACCTGGGCCTCCTGGCCACCGGCTCCAGCGACTACCACGGCTCCCGCAAGACCTGCCGCCTGGGCGAGTTCACGACGGCCCCGGAGGTCTACGAACAGATCGTGGACCGCGCCACGGGCGCCTCCCCGATCAAGCGCTGACCCCGCGCCGGACCGCCGGGGCGGCCGGAGCGCTGGGGCACGCCGGGCCGCGGGGGTCCTTTGCCGCTTGAGAAGAGGCGGGTGAGGTCGATGATGAGATCGACCTCACCCTCGTTGCTCGATGGGCCGGCGGCTCGGCCTACCGCGCCGGCCCCACGGCCCGCGCTGTCATTCGCGCTTGTCCCGACGCTTGCGCTCGTCCCCGCGATCGAGCCAGGGGAACATGGAAGCGATCACGCCTCCGTCTGCCACACCCCCGGTCAGGATTCCGATGAGGATCAAGAGGATCGCCACGATGACGGCAAGCACCGTCTGCAACGTCACCCTGCCACGCCAGACATGCTGCGCCACCGTGCCGGGGCGCACGCCCAGGAGGTCCGCGGTCTCCCGCCGGGTGTAGCCCATACCCTCGACTGCCCATAGTGCGTGGCGCTGCTGCTCCGGAAGGTCCCGAAGCGCGACGTGCACTCGCATGCGATCGGTCACCAGGACACTGAGGTCCGGGGCGACCGGCGGGCCGTCACAACGCAGCGGGTCGGCCGCGCGCCTCGTCTCCAGGCGGGAGCGCCTGGCCTCCTTCTTGGCCAGCTCGTCCACCTTCTTGGCGATCTTCAGGTACACGAAGGCGCGCGGGTGGTTCAGCTCGTCACGCCGCTTCACCGCCTCGACGAACGCCGAGCTGACGATGTCGTCGGCATCGGCCGCGCACTGCGGAATTCCCGCGATGTCGAGCAGCTTGCGGGCCTTGCCGATCATCTCCGCGTGGGACCGGGCAAACAACTCGCCCAGTTCGTCGGCTGCCGCTTGCGGCTTAGCCATCCGCCCTCCCCTGTGCCCGAGTCTCCTGCGCCGACGACACATGTCCGCGCTCGGCGCGGATGATCTCGGCCCGGCCCCGGGCCCGATTGCGGTATGCCAGGCTGTCCAAGAGCTTCGTGATGCCCAGCGCCAGCGGCACCGTCACCGCCATCAGAATGCCGAGGAGTTCCACGGCCAACCTCCGTTCAGTGTGCGGCCGTTCGGGCACCCCGGGACCGGGGTGGCGGCCGTTCACCTCTGTAGTGGCGTGAGGCGACTGTTCTGATGACACGCATGCCAAGATTTTTCGGATGCTCGGCAGAACGCTTGAGTGCTGAGGGTAGCCAGCCCGCGGCGGGGCGGGGGCCGTACTGATGGGTCACACCCCGAGGCCGCGGGCGCCCGGGCCGCGTTCGCCGAGGCGGTCGTCGGTGTTGGCCAGCGCGCACCTGTCGAGGGACAGGCAGCCGCAGCCGATGCACTCGGTGAGGTTGTCGCGCAGCCGCTCCAGCCGGCGGATGTGCGTGTTGAGATCCTTGCGCCAGCCCTCCGACAGCTCCGCCCAGTCGGCGCGGGTGGGCGTGCGGCCCTCGGGCAGCACCGCGAGGGCGTCGCGGATCGCGGCCAGCGGGATGCCGACGCGCTGCGAGGCGCGGATGAACGCGACCCTGCGCAGGGTGTCCCGGGAGAAGCGGCGCTGGTTGCCGGTGGTGCGGCGGCTGCTGATCAGGCCCTGGCGCTCGTAGAAGCGCAGCGCGGACTGGGGGACTCCGCTACGGGCGGACAGCTCGCCGATGGTGGCTTCCTTGGCCCGGGGCGACAGGTGGTGCGTCATGCCCGCCAGCGTAACTTCACCTGAAGTGTGGTTGAGGTTCGGCGATTGCCCGGTCACCCGGCCGTCGCCGCCGGGGCGGCCGACCAGAAAGCGGCGAGGGCGGTGGCGGTCTCGACGGGGCGGTCGACGTTGGGGGAGTGGTCGGCGCCGTCGACGACGGTGCGGTGGGCCCGCAGCCTGAGCGCCATGTCGTCCATCTCCGCCACCGGCCAGACGTAGTCGGACGTCCCGGTCAGGACGTGTACGGGCAGGGGCAGACCGGCCAGCTCCGCGGTCCTGTCGGGCTCCTCGCACAGTTGCCGGGCGGTGGCGATGAGCTGGGCGGGGCTGGTGCCGAGCCAGCGGCGGTGCAGGAACTCCGTCACCTCGGCGGGGGTGCGGGCCTCGGCGGCCTCGGGCGGGTCGAAGGCGCGCATGGCCTGCCAGACGGTCTCCATGTCGTGCGTGACGAGGGCGTCGCCCAGGAGCTTCGCGCGGGACCGCTGCTCCGCGCAGACGATGCCGGGGCCGCTGCTCATGAGCGTCAGCGAGGAGAACGCGCCGGGGGCGCGGAGGGCGGCGGCGCGGGCGATGTGGCCGCCGAGGGAGTGCCCGACGACGTGGGGCGGGGTGCCGTCGGGGGCGGCGAGCGCGGTGGCGAGGGCGAGGACGTCCCCCGCGAGCTCGTCCTGCGCGTACCCGGCCTCGTCGGCGGGGCCCGCCGACTCGTACTGCCCGCGGCCGTCCACGGCGACGGCGCGGTAGCCGGCGGCGGCGAGCGGTTCGAGCAGGGCGATGAAGTCCTCCTTGCTGCCGGTGAACCCGGGCAGCAGGAGCGCGGTCCCGCGTACGGGCCGCCCGGCCCGCAGCGCGGCGAACTCCCCGCGCGGGGTCTCGATCAGCAGGGCCTCGGCCCCGGCCGGCAACGCGACGAACGGCGGCTTGCTCATCCTCCGACCCTAGGGCCTGCCCGTACGGCGCCGGTCACCCACCCCGGGGGCGACGACGGGCCCGGGGCGCAGGTGGCGCCCCGGGCCCGGCAGAGGGTCGTGCTACTCCGCGGCCTGCTGACCCGCGCCGCTGCCGCTCCCGCTTCGGGTGCGGCGACGGCGGCGGCGGGGCTTGCGGGGAGCGGCGTCCGCCGCGGCCGCGGCCGGCTCCGCCGGCGCGGTCTCCCGCGACTCGGCGGCGCCCTCGGCGCCCTCGGCGGCCTCCGCCGCCAGCGGGCGGCCGCTGCGCGTACGGCGGCGCTGCCGCGGCGTGCGGGTGCGCTTCGGGCGCTCCTCGGTGGCCGCGCGGCGCGAGCCCGCACCGCGGCGTCCGCCGCCCGTCTCGCCCAGGTCCTCCAGCTCCTCGGCGCCGAGCCCCGCGCGGGTGCGCTCGGCGCGCGGCAGCACGCCCTTCGTACCCTCCGGGATGCGCAGCGCCTCGTACAGGTGCGGGGAGGTGGAGTACGTCTCCTCGGGGTTCTCCAGGTCGAGCTCCAGCGCCTTGTTGATCAGGTGCCAGCGCGTGATCTCGTCCCAGTCGACCAGCGTGACCGCCGTGCCGGACGCGCCCGCGCGGGCGGTGCGGCCGATGCGGTGCAGGTACGTTTTCTCGTCTTCCGGCGTCTGGTAGTTGATCACGTGCGTGATGCCGGCGACGTCGATGCCGCGCGCCGCCACGTCCGTGCAGACCAGCACGTCGACCTTGCCGTTGCGGAACGCCCGCAGCGCCTGCTCGCGCGCGCCCTGGCCCAGGTCCCCGTGGACCGAGCCGGCGGCGAACCCGCGCCGGGTCAACTGCTCCGCGACGTCCGCGCACGTGCGCTTCGTACGGCAGAAGATCATGGTCAGCCCGCGGCCCTCGGCCTGGAGGATGCGCGCCAGCATCTCGGGCTTGTCCATCGAGTGCGCGCGGAAGGCGTGCTGCTCGACGGCCGCGACGGTCGCCCCGGTGTCGTCCGGGGTGGTGGCGCGGATGTGGGTGGGCTGCGACATGTAGCGCCGGGCGAGGCCGATGACCTGCCCCGGCATGGTGGCCGAGAACAGCATCGTCTGCCGCTTGGCGGGCAACTGCTGGATGATCTTCTCGACGTCCGGCAGGAAGCCGAGGTCGAGCATCTCGTCGGCCTCGTCGAGCACCAGCACCTTGATCTTCGACAGGTCCAGCTTGCGCTGGCCGGCGAGATCGAGGAGGCGGCCGGGGGTGCCGACGACGACGTCGACGCCCTTCTTCAGCGCCTCCAACTGGGGCTCGTACGCCCGGCCGCCGTAGATCGACAGCGCGCGGACGTTACGGACCTTGCCGGCGGTCAGCAGGTCGTTGGTGACCTGCACGCACAGCTCGCGGGTGGGGACGACGACGAGCGCCTGCGGGGCGTCCGTCAGTGCGCCGGTGTCGGCGCGACCGGTCTCGACGTCGGCGGGGACGACGACCTTCTCCAGCAGGGGAAGGCCGAAGCCGAGCGTCTTACCGGTACCGGTCTTGGCCTGGCCGATCACGTCGGTGCCGGCGAGGGCCACGGGAAGGGTCATCTCCTGAATGGGGAAAGGAGTGGTGATTCCCACGGCCTCCAGGGCCTCAGCAGTCTCGGGGAGGATCCCCAGGTCTCGAAACGTGGACAGGATGCTTGCCTCTTCTGTCGGTCGCGGCGAGCGGCGGGGGACGGGGGTCGTACCGCACGGGGTGGCGCGGGACCACTTCTTCCGTCTCTCGGGCGCTCCAGCCGCGAGAATTCCCTCCGGCGGTGTGCGTACGGCGGGACAGGCCGCACGGGCTCCGCTGAGAGCGGTCGGGGTCGGAGCCGATCGGGCCACCGACCGGGCATCCTTCAGTACATGCTTCCCACGCGTCTCCGGACTCACGCCCGCGCATGGGGGACCCGCCGTGACCGGCGGGTGCTATACCACTCTACCTAAAATCGTGCAGCCGTGTTGTGCGATGTCTCATAGTCCACGGGCTGACCAGGCTCTTCCCAGGTCCGCGCAGGCCGCTATTCTCCGCTCCTATGGACACTCCCCCTGCCGACGAGGCCGCCACCCAGGACACCGGAGACACCGGGGACTCCGGGGACACCGGGACGGCCCCCGCATCCGGCGTAGCCGCCGAGGACTGGGCACGGGCCGCCGCCGACCCGCAGTACCGGGCCGCGGTCGTGGACCTGCTCGGCGCCCTCGCCTACGGCGAGCTGGCCGCCTTCGAACGGCTGGCGGAGGACGCGAAGCTGGCGCCCGGCGTGGAGGACAAGGCGGAGCTGGCGGCGATGGCCGCCGCCGAGTTCCACCACTTCGAGCGGCTGCGGGACCGGCTGGCCGAGATCGACGAGGACCCGGCGCGGGCGATGGAGCCGTTCGCGTCCGCGCTGAACGAGTTCCACCGCCAGACGGCGCCGTCCGACTGGCTGGAAGGGCTGGTCAAGGCGTATGTGGGCGACTCGATCGCCAGCGACTTCTACCGCGAGGTCGCGGTCCGGCTGGACTCCGACACCCGCGGCCTGGTGCTGAGCGTGCTGGACGACACCGGGCACGCGACGTTCGCCGTGGGCAAGGTCCGCAGCGCGATCGAGGCCGACCCGCGGGTGGGCGGGCGGCTGGCGCTGTGGGCGCGGCGGCTGATGGGGGAGGCGCTGAGCCAGGCGCAGCGGGTGGTCGCGGAGCGGGACGCGCTGTCGATGATGCTCGTGGGCGGTGTCGCCGACGGCTTCGACCTGGCGGAGGTGGGGCGGATGTTCTCGCGTATCACCGAGGCGCACACCAAGCGGATGGCGGCGCTGGGGCTTTCGGCGTAGCGCGGCGCCCGGGCGGCGGGCCCGGGCGCGTGTGCGTCTTCGCCGGGTCTGCGGATTCGTCCGGCCGCGGTCCGTACGTCTGTGGCCGTACGTCTGCGGCCCGTACACCCGCGGTCCGTACCGTCCCCGGCTCGGCCGCGGGCCGCTCAGCGGACCGGCCGGCCCGCCAGGTACGCCCTCGCCGGGCGGCTCCGCCCCGGGTTCTTGACCAGCAGCGACAGCATCGCCGCCGCGAAGGCCCCGGCGACCGGCAGGACGATCGGCAGGTTCCCCCCGCCCAGGACCGTGTGGGCCAGGGCGGCGCCGAGCACGGCGGCGCCGGGGCCGGTGGCCAGCGTGAGGTTGCGGAGCCGGAACCGATCCGGATAGCGGGAGAGCGCGGCCAGCGCAATCGCCAGGCCGATGACTGCGGAACACACGGCTGTCAGGATCATCTCGCGCCCGCCCTTCGTTGGGCCCCCACTGCTGGGGCGAATCGGACGCTCCGGGTCTACCCGCATGGATCCGCGGGCAAACGACGGCCCCCCGGAGTCGGACACCGGGGGGCCGGACGAGCTGCGAATGCGGTGGAATCCGCCCTCAGAGGGCGCCGAAACCCACCTTGCGCGCGGTGGGCGCGCCGATCTCCACGTAGGCGATGCGGCCCGACGGCACGAGGATCTTCCGGCCGCGGTCGTCGACCAGGGTCAGCACCTCCGACTTGCCGCCGAGCGCGTCCGCCACCGCGCTCTCGATCTCTTCGACGGACTGCCCGCTCTCCAGGCTGATCTCGCGGGGGGCGTGCTGCACGCCGATCTTGACCTCCACGGCCTGATCCCTTTCGGTCAGTTGGATGTACGTGTGCACACTAACCCGGCGTGCACACCCCGCGGGACCGATGCCTGCACGCCCGCAGCGAACAGCGCGGCGGCGCGCGTCCCCGCCTACGGCTGGTCCGGGCCCCCGTGCATCGGGAAGCCGGCGATGCCGCGCCACGAGAGCGAGGCGATCAGGCGGGCGGCGGCGTCGCGCGGGATGGACCGGCCGGAGCCCAGCCAGTACCGCGCGGTGATCTGCGCCATGCCGCACAGCCCCACCGCGAGCAGCATCGCCTGCTCGACCGGCAGGTCGGTGTCCTCCGCGATGACCTCGCTGACCGCCTGCGCGCAGTCCAGGCTGACCCTGTCGACGCGCTCGCGCACCGCGGGCTCGTTGGTCAGGTCGGACTCGAAGACCAGCCGGAAGGCGCCGCCCTCGTCCTCGACGAAGGCGTAGTACGCGTCCATCGTGGCGGCGACGCGCTGCTTGTTGTCCGACGTCGACGCGAGCGCCGCGCGCACCGCCTTGAGCAGCGCGTCGCAGTGCTGGTCGAGCAGGGCGAGGTACAGCTCCAGCTTGCCGGGGAAGTGCTGGTAGAGCACGGGCTTGCTGACGCCCGCGCGGTCCGCGATGTCGTCCATGGCGGCGGAGTGGTACCCCTGGGCGACGAAGACTTCCTGGGCCGCGCCGAGGAGCTGGTTGCGGCGCGCACGGCGGGGAAGCCTCGTACTGCGTGGACGCGTCTCGGCCTGCTCCATGGCTGTCACTGCGCCTCCTGGTTCCTCAGGTGATCGCCCCCGGGACGCCGGGCCTGTCCGGCGGGCCGACCGCAGGTGCCATCGTACGTGCGGGTAATCGTCCGGCGCTCCGTCGCTGCGCGAAATTTCATCGGCCCCGGCGCGGGGCGAAACGGGGCAATACAGAGCACGTCACCGGTATTCGTCCTCGCCTTCTTCGACGACGCGGGCTTGGTCGGCGGCGTCCGCGGGGTCCACCTCGTCGCCGTGGCGCTCGCCGGGTGTGCCGTTGTCGTCGCCCCGCTCCACCTCCGCGCGCTGCTCCGCGGCGTCGGCCTCCGGAGTATCGGCGTCAGGCCCGCCGGGGGGGTCTGCCGTACGGGACGGGCCCCTGCCGCGCGCGGGCTCGTCGTGGGTGTCCGAATCCTGCGGGTCGGCCGCCATGCCGTCGCCTCCCTGTGCGCGTCGTTCGTCACCCGGACTTCGGGCACAGTTCCGGGCGACGTCCTCCATACGAGCGTAAAAGAGGGCTCTTTCAGCCGCGAGGCGGCTTGTGAGCGCGAACACATGAACCACAGCGTGACTGTCTCGTAACATTGCCCCATGCCGTCGACAGAGCCCTCGCTGGCGGGCGACGCAGCACCCCCGGCGGAAGCCCCGCCCGGGACCGCGCCGCCCCCTCCCGCCGCAGGCGGGGACGGTGTCGCGCGACGGCAGGTGACGCTCCCCGGACTCACGCTCGCCGTCCGCGGCCACCCGCCGGCCCGCGCGGGACTGCCGCCCGCGGTGTACGTCCACGGGCTCGGCGGCTCCTCGCTGAACTGGACCGGCCTCGGCCCCCTGCTCGCCGACCGCGTCGCGGCCGACGCCGTCGACCTCCCCGGCTTCGGCGACTCCCCGCCCCCCGACGACGGCGACTACTCGCTCTCCGGCCACGCCCGCGCCGTCATCCGCTACCTCGACGCCGGCGACCGCGGCCCCGTACACCTCTTCGGCAACTCGCTGGGCGGCACCATCGTCACCCGCGTCGCGGCACTCCGTCCCGACCTGGTGCGCACCCTCACCCTCGTCTCCCCGGCGCTGCCCGAACTGCCCCCGCAGCGCTCCGCGGTGCCCACCGCGCTGCTTGCCGTGCCCGGCGTCACCGCGCTCTTCAAGCGGCTTACCCGGGACTGGACCGCGGAGCAGCGCACCCGCGCCGTACTGGGCCTCTGCTACGGCGACCCGGCCCGGGTCAGCCCGGAGGGCTTCGCCGAGCACGCGCGCGAGTACGCCAGGCGGATGCGGCTGCCGTACCACTGGGACGCCCTGGAGCGGTCAGCGCGCGGGGTCGTCGGCGCGTACGCGCTGGGCGGGCAGCATTCCCTGTGGCGGCTTGCCGAGCGGGTGCTGGCGCCTACGCTGCTCGTCTACGGCGGTCGCGACCAACTCGTATCGTTCAGGATGGCGCGGCGGGCGAAGACCGCGTTCCGCAACTCGCGGCTGCTGGCCCTGCCGGCGGCGGGGCACGTGGCCATGATGGAGTACCCGGAAGTGGTGGCCAGAGCGTTCACCGAGCTGTTGGACGAGTACGAGACAGGGGCTGCCGACGCGAGCCCCGGCGGGAGCTGACACACACGGTGGGCAGGCACAGCGCGGCCGGCAGGGGCAAGAAGCAGGCGCGGGACGGCGGTGGCGGATCCGCACCCGGGTCCGGGTCCGGACCCGGGTCAGGCGCGCGTCCGCCGCTGCCGCGGCGGGGCGACACCGGGCCGATCCCGCGGATCAGCGACACGGGCCCGATCCCGCGGGTGACGGACACGGGCCCGGTGCCGCGGGTGACGGACACGGGTCCGATCCCGCGAGTGACGGACACGGGCCCGGTGCCCCGGGTGCCCGGGGGCGGGCCGGGGCCGGGCACCGGCCGGACGGTCATGGGCACGGGCCCGATGCCGCGGTTCGGCGACACGGGTCCGGTGCCGCGGGTCTCCGGGACGGGGCCGATCCCGCGGGTCTCCGGGACGGGGTCCATCCCCCGGGTCTCCGGAACGGGTCCGGTGCCCCGGGCCGGCGGGACCGGACCGCTGCCGCGGGTCACCGACACCGGGTCGATGCGGCCGGTCGGGGACACGGGCGCCGTGCCGCGGGTCGGCGACACCGGCGGGATGCGGCGCGTCACCGCGCCCGGGGCGCCGCCCGCGCACGGCATGCCCCGCGCGCCCCGCGGCCCCCGCCCTCCCGGCACGCACGCGCCCATGGACGACACCGGCGAGCACCCCCTCGGCCACCCCGAGCACCGGGAGCCGGGCGGCGGCTGGGGCGCGCCGCCGTACGAGCAGCCCGGCCGCGGCCTCGGCGCCGCCACCGTCGCCGCCACGCCCACGCCCGTACGACAGGACTACCTCGACGCCTTCGACGGGCCCGGGCCCGGCCGCACCGCCGAGCCCGCCGCGCGCCCCGGCGACGTGCCGGGGCCGGCTCCCGCGGGCGACGACCGCGGCCGGCCGCCGGGCGACGACGGCGACGGGCCGCCCGACGAGTTCGCCGCCGCCCTGCAGTCCACCGGCGGCGGCCACCGCCGCCCGCGGCGGCGCGCGGCCAACCGCGCCCGGGTCGCCACCGGCGTCGCCGCCGCCGTGGTGACGTGCGCGCTCGCCGCCGCCATCGCCGGCCAGGTCTCCGACGGCCGCGCCAAGCGCGCCGACGCCGCGGCCGCCGACGCGCGCAAGCAGCGTGACGCCGCCGACGACGCCGCCTCCCGCTCCGGCGACCGCGCGGGCCCGGCCGGCAAAGGCGGCTCGGCGCCCGACGAGGACGCGCGGGCCGTCCCCGCCACGTACACCGAGAAGATGGCGGCCACGTACCCCCTCAGCCGCAACCTCACCGGCTCCGGCAAGCTCACCGCGGTCCCCGGGAGCGACAAGGCGCCCGGCCGCGGCGAGGTCGTCGCGTACCGCGTGGACGTCGAGGACGGACTGCCGCTCGACGGCGAGCTGTTCGCGTCCGCCGTGCACAAGACGCTCAACGACAAGCGCAGTTGGGGCGGGCAGGGCGACCGCACCTTCGAGCGGGTGGGGCCCGGCGAGGAGTCGGTGTTCGTCATCACTCTGGCCAGCCCGGGTACCACGGACGAGTGGTGCGCCAAGTCGGGTCTCGACACCGGCGACGAGGACGTGTCCTGCGACTCCGCCGCCACCGAGCGCGTGATGATCAACGCCTTCCGGTGGGCGCAGGGTTCGAAGACCTACGGCGACGACATCCACGCCTACCGGCAGATGCTCATCAACCACGAGGTCGGCCACCGGCTCGGGCACGGGCACGTCGGGTGCGAGCGGGACGGCGCGCTCGCGCCGGTGATGATGCAGCAGACGAAGTACCTGTCGACGGACGGCGCCACCTGCAGGCCCAACCCCTGGCCGTTCCCGCGCGGCTGACGGTGGCAGGGCAAAACGCCCCAGACCCCGAATAGTCACGGGTATTCACCCCTTCCGGTGGCGCGACGGACAACCGTCCATCGCACGGCCCCGCGCGTGCGTACCGTCCTCCCACCGGATGGAGCCACAGCATTCTCGGGGGTGTTCTCGTTGCGCATCGGCCTTCTCGCGGAGGGCGGGTTCCCGTTTGCCGCGGGCGAGTCGCCGGGGTGGTGCGACCGGCTCGTACGCGGTCTTGCGCACCATGAGTTCGACGTCTTCGCGTTTGCCGTGGATGCGGCACAGGAGGCGGCGGACCTCGTGCCGCTGCCGCCGCAGGTACGCGCGGTGCACGTCGCGCCGCTGGGCCGCCCGGCGCCGGGCGAACGCCGCTACGGGCGCGCCGGCCGGCGCCGATTCGCCGAGCACTTCGCGGAGTTGGCGGGCGCGCTGGCGGCCGGCGGGGCCGGGGCGGAGTCCGGGCAGGACCGTTTCGCTTCCGGGCTGTACGGGCTCGCGGAGCTGGCCAGGGACGCGGGCGGGCCGGGGCGCGCGCTGCGCGCGGAGCAGGCGGTGCGGATCCTGGAGCGGGCGTGCCGGGCGCCGGGCGCGTCCCCGGTGGTGCGGGGCGCGCGCGTCGCGGAGCTGCTCGCGGTGGCGGCGCGTCTGGACCGGGAGCTGCGGCCGTTGGCGGCGGGGTGGTACGGGCCGGACGCCGGGCTGGCCGGGGTCGGCCTGTGCCACGCGCTGTCCGGCGGTCCCGCGGTGCTGCCGGGACTGCTCGCGCGGCGGTTCTTCGGCACGCCGCTGCTGGTGACGGAGTACGGGGTGCGGCTGCGACGGCACTACCTGGAGGGCGGCCGGGGGGCGCACGCCGGCGGGTCCGTGGCCGTACGGGCGCTGCTGGCGGCCTTCCACCGCCGGCTGGCGGCGGAGGCGTACGGCAAGGCGGCTCTCGTCACCCCGGGCAACGCGCACGCGCGGCGCTGGGCGCTGCGCCTGGGCGCGGAGGGGCGCAGGCTGCGGACGGTGTACCCGGGCATGGACGCGGCGCGGTTCGCGGAGGTCGGCGACGCGCCGGTGGCCGGCGAGGACCGCAGGACGCTGGTCTGGGCCGGCCGGATCGAACCCGCCCGCGACCTCGTCGCCCTGCTGCACGCGTTCGCGGAGATCCGCAGGGAGGAGCCGGCCGCCCGCCTCGTCGTGGTGGAGACGGAGCCCCCGGCCGCCGCCCACGCGGGCTACCGCGACCACTGCCGCGCGCTGGCCGCCCGGCTCTTCCCTGACGGGGCCGTGGACGCGCACGCGGTGGGCGCGAGCCCGGTGTCGTTCGAGGAGATCGGCGACCCTGCCCTGCCGGACAGGGCGGCGGCGTACGCGACGGGCGGGGTCGCCGTGCTCTCCAGCGTCGTGGTGGGCTTCCCGGTGGGCCTGGTGGAGGCGATGTTCTGCGGCCGGGCGACGGTGTCGACGGACGTCGGCGCGGTACGGGAGGTTATCGGCGGCACGGGCCTGGTCGTCCCGCCCCGGAACCCGCGGGCGCTGGCGGATGCCTGCCTGGCGCTGCTCCGCGACCCGGCGCGCCGGGCGCGGCTGGGCGCGGCGGCGCGGGCACGGGCGGTGGAGCTGTTCACGGCGGAGCAGAACGTGGCGGCCTTCGGGCGCATCTACCTGGAGCTGGCCTCCCGCAGCCCTTCCCCAGCGGCGGCGACCGCCGCCCCGCACCCCTTCGCGCTCCCCCCGGAGGCACACCTGGCGGCTGCGCCGGCGGCGGGCGTCCGCCCCGTTCTTGAGGGGGCGGACAGATGACGGAGGTCCCGAGAGCGAACCCGGAGCCGCGGACGCGGCCACCCGGGCCGGACACGCACGAGCCGTCCCCGGCGACACCGGCGGAGGACCTGGCGGAGGCCCTGGACGAAGCCTTCGGCCCCCGCCCGGCCCCCGTTGCCGTAACGTCCCTCCACCCGCGGCCTGCCGCCGGCGCGGCTCTGCGGCGGGGCGCGGGAGGCGCTGCCGGAACGCCGCCGGACCCGGCCGCCCGGTCGGCGGCTACTCCGGCTGCGCCGGAGCGAGCTGTCGACCCGTCCGTCGACACGGGGTCCGCGGGCGATGGCGCGGCGGCTTCGCCGCGCGCCCGCTCCTCAGCCGCCGCTGAGCCCGACTCCACTTCCCCGCCCCCCGCGGCGGAGCCGACGCCCCCCGCCGTCGGCGGGTCCGCGCCGGCGCGCCCTCCGGCGGCGGCCGGCCGCCCCCGGCGCGGGTTCGCCGATCCCGTGCGCGGGATCATGTACCGGCACCGGGAGCTGTGCCGGCGGGCCGTCGATCCGCTGGAGATCGCCGCCGGGCTGGAGGCGCACGGCGTCACCGACCGGACGGCCGTGCGGTATCGGCACCGGGACGTGTTCTCGCTCGCCGAGGAGATGTACGCACGGACCCGCGGGCCGGGCGCCGGGCCCCCGCCGCCGGGCGGCCCCCGGCCCCGTACGCCGCTCGCCCCGCTCGCCCACCTGACGCCGCTCGGCGGCGGGCTGCTCGTGCTCGCCGCCACCGGGCTGTCCGGCCGGGCGCAGGCCGCCCTGACCGCCGCCGGCGTCGCCTGGGCCGTGGTCGCGCTGGTGCTCGGGTTGCAGCGGGGGCCCCTCAGGGTCGGGGCGGGGCTGCCCGCCGGGGCCGGGCTCGCCGTGGGGTGGCTGCTGGCGTACGCGGTGTACGGGGACTGGTTCCTCGGCGAGCTGCTCGGCGGCGCCACCGGCGTCTCGCGCGCGCCGGTCGTGTCGTACGCCACCGCCGCCGCCCTCGCCGGGCTCACCGCCGCCGTGCTGCCCGCCGCGGCCGTCGCCCGCTGGTTCGCCGCGCGGGCCCGCGGCAGCCTGCGGGACAGCCGGGACCTGGCCGAGTTCCGCGCCCGGGTCCGCCCGCCGCTCGCCGCCGCCGTCGTCGCCGTGGTGGCCGTCCTCGTCGCGTTGCAGCTCGCCGCCGCGGGTGCCGAACCCGTCGTCGGGCGGCTCGCGGACCCGGCGCACCAGCCCGACGCCGGCAGCGCACCCTGCGCCCCTGCCGCCGCCTGCGCGCTCGGCGCCCTGCTCTTCCTCGCCCGGCTGCTCACCGTGCACGGCTTCCCCCGGGCCGCCGCGTACGGCGTCGCCGCCGCCTGCGCCGCGCAGGTGACGGCGCTGCTGCTGGTCCTGGCCGCCCGGGTTCCCGGGCTGGCCGTGCTCGGCCGTCCGGTCGAGCTGCTGGTCGCCGGCCCCGCAGGTTTCCGCATGGCCGCCGTGCCCGCGGTCGCCTGCGGCGGAGCCGCGCTCGCGCTGCTGGCGTTCGCCGGCCGCGCCCTCACCCGAGCCTCAGCTCATCGCAAGGAGCACACCGAGATGACCGCACCACCACTGGCCCCGCCCTCCCCGCACGACGGGGGTGCCCGATGAGGGTGTTGCTCATCGGCGGCACCGGCTTCGTCGGCCGCTACGTCGCAGACCGCCTGCTCGCCGACCCCGCCGTGCAGCTCACCGCGCTCGGCCGCGGCGACGACGCGGACGTGCGGTTCGACCTGTCGTCCGGCAGCCCCGGCGCGCTGACCCGGTTCCTCGACGCCGTGCACCCGGGCGTCGTCGTCAACTGCGCCGGCACCACCCGCGGCGGCGCCCGGGACCTGACCCGGCACAACACCGTCGCCGTCGCCACCCTCTGCGAGGCCATGCGGCGCAGCAGTTGCTCGGCGCGGCTGGTGCACGTGGGCTGCGCCTCGGAGTACGGGCCCTCGCCGGCCGGCTCGTCGACGGCCGAGGACGCGCTGCCGCGCCCCGGCGGTCCGTACGGGGTGAGCAAGCTGGCCGCGACCGAGCTGGTGCTCGGCTCCGGCCTGGACGCGATCGTGCTGCGGGTGTTCTCGCCCGCGGGCCCCGGCACCCCGGCGGGCTCCCCGCTCGGCCGGCTGGCGGAGGCGCTGCGGCGGGCGATGCAGCAGGGCGACGGCGAGCTGAAGCTCGGCGGGCTCGGCGCGCAGCGGGACTTCGTGGACGTACGGGACGTGGCGCGGGCGGTGCACGCCGCGTCGCTGTCGGCGGCGCAGGGTGTGGTGAACATCGGCGGCGGGCGCGCGGTGCGGCTGCGGGACGCGGCGGCGGCGCTGGCGCGGGTCGCGGGGTACGGCGGGCAGTTGCACGAGTACGACACGGCGCTGACCGGCCGGATCCCGCAGCCCGCGGGCGCCGGACACGGCCTCGGACACGGCGGCCCGGGGCACGGGATGAGCCACGGCATGGGCCACGGCCACGGCCACGGACCGGGCCACGGGCCCGGCCACGGCACGAACGGCGGCCCCGGCACGGAACCGCCGGCGGTCACCGCGGCGTATCCGTATCCGGACGGGTGCGGCGCCTGGCAGCAGGCGGACATCAGGACGGCGCGGGACCGCCTCGGCTGGCGGCCCCGGATCGGAATCGAGGAGAGCCTTGCGGATATCTGGATGGAGGCGGCATGCCGGATCTGAGAGCTGACGGGACCGGCGCACCGGCCGGTGCCGCCGCGGTGCTGCGCGACCTGCCCGAGCCGGGGACCGACCGGCGGCAGCTACCGGCGCAGCCGGCCGAGACCCCCCTCCGCCTCGCCGTCCCCGGCTACGCGCACCCGCTCGTCGCCCCCGTCGAGTGGGGCGAGCTGACCCGGCCCGCCGCGGCCGGTGCCGTCCACTGGACGGTGCTCGACGTCGCCGGCGGGCCCGGCGCCCGCCCCGACCCGCACTGCCTGGAGGCTGCGGGCCGGCTGAAGTCGGCGCGGGTGCGCACCCTCGGCAGGCTCGACCTGGGCCACGGCCGACGCCCCTTCGGCGAGCTGATCAGCGACGCCCACCGGTTCCTGGAGTGGTACCGCGTCGACGGGTTCTACCTCGGCCGCTGCCCCGCCGACCGGGACCGGCTGCCGGAGGTCCGGCGCCTGGCGTCGACCCTCGGCGCGCTCTGCCCGCGGGCCCACGTCGTCCTCGGCGTAGGCACACACCCGTACGCCGGCTACGCCGAGGCCGCCGACCAGCTCGTCACCTTCGCGGGCCCGTGGGCGGACTACCGCTGGTCGCAGGTCGCCGAGTGGACCGCGGAGCACCCCGCGGAGCGGTTCTGCCATCTGGTCCACGGCGTCCCGCCGACGCATCTCGACGAGGCCATGCGGGTCGCCCGCTGGCAGGGTGCGGCCTCGGTGTTCTTCACCGACCGGCCCGGCTGGGAGGCCCTGCCCGGCTACTGGGACGACCTCGTCTCGCGTCTCGGACAGGGTGTCTCGGAATGAGGGGGTGCGTGGCAGTGTTACGGAAAGACCCACAGTGCTCTCACACGCTTACGGAGTCCCCGTGTCGCTGCCACCGCTGGTCGAGCCCGCCCCCGAGCTCTCCGTCGACGAGGTCCGCAGGTACTCGCGCCACCTGATCATCCCGGATGTCGGGATGGCGGGCCAGAAGCGGCTGAAGAACGCCAAGGTGCTCTGTGTGGGCGCCGGCGGTCTCGGCTCGCCGGCGCTGATGTACCTGGCGGCGGCGGGTGTGGGCACGCTCGGCATCGTCGAGTTCGACGAGGTGGACGAGTCGAACCTGCAGCGCCAGATCATTCACAGCCAGGCCGACATCGGCCGCTCCAAGGCCGAGTCCGCCCGCGACACGGTGCTGGGCATCAACCCGTACGTGACGGTGCGGCTCCACCAGGAGCGGCTGGACTCCTCGAACGTGATGGAGATGTTCGCGGAGTACGACCTGATCGTCGACGGCACGGACAACTTCGCCACCCGCTACCTGGTCAACGACGCGTGCGTACTGCTCGGCAAGCCCTACGTGTGGGGCTCCATCTACCGCTTCGACGGCCAGGCGTCGGTCTTCTGGGCCGAGCACGGCCCGTGCTACCGCTGCCTGTACCCCGAGCCCCCGCCGCCCGGCATGGTGCCGAGCTGCGCCGAGGGCGGCGTGCTGGGCGTGCTGTGCGCGTCGATCGGCTCGATCCAGGTCAACGAGGCCATCAAGCTGCTCGCCGGCATCGGCGACCCGCTGGTCGGCCGGCTGATGATCTACGACGCCCTGGAGATGCAGTACCGCCAGGTCAAGGTCCGCAAGGACCCGGACTGCGCGGTCTGCGGCGAGAACCCGACCGTCACCGAGCTGATCGACTACGAGGCGTTCTGCGGCGTCGTCTCCGACGAGGCGCAGGAGGCCGCGGCCGGCTCCACGATCACTCCGAAGCAGCTCAAGGAGTGGATCGACGAGGGCGAGAACATCGACATCATCGACGTCCGCGAGCCCAACGAGTACGAGATCGTCGCGATCCCCGGCGCCCGGCTGGTCCCGAAGGACGAGTTCCTGATGGGCAACGCCCTGGAGGGGCTGCCGCAGGACAAGAAGATCGTCTTGCACTGCAAGACGGGTGTCCGGTCCGCGGAAGTCCTGGCGGTGCTGAAGTCGGCGGGCTTCGCGGACGCGGTGCACGTGGGCGGCGGCGTGGTCGGCTGGGTGAACCAGATCGAGCCGGAGAAGCCGATCTACTGACGCACGACGTACCACGCACGACGTACCACGCACGACGTACCACGCACGACGTACGGCAGAAGACGCATGATGCCGCCGCCGGAGGGCTTCCGGCGGCGGCGTCGTGCGTGCGCGCGGGACTACTTCCGGCAGGTCGTGTCGTTCCGCGGGGCCCGGCCGTCGAGCAGGTAGGCGTCGACCGCCTCCTGCGTGCAGCGGTTGCCGCTGCCGTACGCCCCGTGCCCCTCGCCGACGCGCGTCAGCTTCACCGCCACGTCGCCGCCGAGCGCGTCGACCATGCGCTGGGTGCCCTCGTACGGCGTCGCCGGGTCGCCGGTGGACCCGACGACCAGGATCTTGTCCGCGCCCTTCGCGCTCACCTGCGGCGTCGAGCGCTTGCCCGTCACCGGCCAGCCGTCGCACGACGCCATGCCCCAGGCCATGAAGTCGCCGAAGACCGGTGACGCCTTGCGGAACTCCGGCAGCCGGTCGCGGACGTCGGCCGTCGAGTAGCGGTCCCTGGTGTCCGCGCAGTTGATCGCGAGGAAGGACGACTGGAGCGTGTTGTAGTGGCCGTCCGGCTCGCGGCCGTTGAGGGCGTCGGACAGGACCAGCAGGGTCGCGCCGTCGTCGTCCTGCGCCTGCTGCAGGCCCTGCGTCAGCAGCGGCCAGAGCTGCTTGGAGTACAGCGACTGCGCGATACCCCCGGTCGCCAGCGACTCCGTCAGGTCCCGGCCCGAACTGCCCGGGATCGGCTTGCCGTCGAGCCGCTTCAGGAGGTCCGCGACGTCGTCGGTGGCGACCGCCCCCTCGCCGGCGGCGCTGTCGCCGAGCGGGCACTTCCCGCCCTGCCGCGCGCAGTCCTCGGCGTAGTTCTCCAGCGCCTGCTGGAAGCCCTTCGCCTGCGCCAGCGAGCGCTGCGCGCTGTCCTGCGTCGGGTCCACGGGGCTGTCGAGCACGGCGCGGCCGACCCGCCCGGGGAAGAGGTGGGCGTAGACGGCGCCCAGTTCCGTGCCGTAGGAGATGCCGAAGTAGTGCATCTTGTCGTCGCCGAGTGCGGCGCGCATGAGGTCCATGTCGCGGGCGGCGTTCTCGGTGCCTACGTACGGCAGGACCTTGCCGGACCTCTTCTCGCAGGCGGCGGCGAAGTCGTGGATCCGGTCGAGGTACGCCTTCTCCTCCGCCTTGTCGTCGGGGGTGTTGTCGGCGGCGAAGTATTTGTCGAGCGCGCGGTCGCCGAGGCAGCGCACCCCGTCGCTGCGGCCGACGCCGCGCGGGTCGAAGCTGACGAGGTCGTACTGCTTGTGCAGCGTCTTGTACTGGCCGGCCAGGCCCGGGATGGTGTCGATGCCGGAGCCGCCGGGGCCGCCGAAGTTGAACAGGAGCGAGCCGATGCGCTCCGTCTTCGGCCCGGTGGCCTTGGCGCGGATCATGGCGATGCCGATCTTCTCGCCGTCCGGCTTCTCGTGGTCGAGCGGTACGTCGAGCGTGCCGCACTGCCAGTCGATCTCCGCGACCGGCGCCCCCGGCGCGGGCGAGGGGAGGTTCTTGCACGCCCCCCAGTGGATGCCGGCCGCCGCTCCGTCCTCCCTGCCGCTGGTGTGCTCGGACGACGACGCGATGCCGCAGCCGCCCGCGGCCAGGGCGGTCAGCAGGACGGCGGTGACGGCGGTGGCGGCGGTGACGGCGGCGGCGGTGGTCGGCTTGGTGACCCGCACGGGGGCTCCCCGGTCTCGGCGGTGGCGGACTGCCATCGTCCGGCGCGGCACGGACGGCCGCGCGCTGCGCGGGGCGTACGGGTGAGTACGGTGGTCCGGTACCGTTCACCCCCGCCACCAGGGAGGCCGCGTGTCCTACTACGTCCTCGACTACTCGTACGTCGACGACTACCTGGAGCGGCGGGACGCCTACCGGCAGGCGCACCTCGACCTCATCCGCGAGTCCCACCGGCGCGGCGACCTCGTCATGGCCGGCGCCATGACGGAGGCCCCGCCGCGCGGCCTGATCGTCTGGCGGAGCGACGGCCCGGGGCCCGCCGAGGAGTTCGTCAGGAAGGACCCGTACGTGGCGAACGGGCTGGTGGACAAGTGGAGCATCCGCCCCTGGCACGTCGTCGACCTGTAAGGCGCCGCCGCCCGTCCGGGCGCCCCGCTCGGGCTACAACGCGCCCTTGCGGGTCAGGTGCGTGAACGACAGCCACCCCGGCAGCACCGGCATCCAGAACGTCAGCAGCCGGAACAGCAGCACGGCCGACAGCGCCGTGTCACTGGGCATCCCCGCCGCCGTCAGACCCGCCGTGAGCGCCAGCTCCACCGCGCCCACGCCGCCCGGCGTCGGCGCCGCCGAGCCCAGCGCGTTGCCGGCGAGGAAGACGACCGCGACGCTCGCGAAGCTGAGGTCGCCGCCGAAGGCCCGTACCGAGGCGTCCAGGCAGAGCACGAACGACAGCGTCATCAGCACCATGCCGCCGATGCCCGCCGCGAGCTTCTGCGGGCGCTGCAGCACGTCCAGCATGCGCGGCACCACGCCCGCGAACAGCGACCGGATCCGCGACGACACGGCCTTCCGCAGCAACGGCACGGCCGTGATGATCAGGATCAGCACCGCCGCCGCGAGCAGCCCGGCGATGACCGTGCGGGACGGGGACAGCGACGGCGTCCGCTCGGTCCCCGTCAGATAGCCGAAGGTGAGCAGCAGCAGGATGTGGCTGCCGAGCCCGAAGAGCTGCGAGGCGCCGACGCTGGCGACCGCGAGGCCCGGCCGTACGCCCGACTTCTGCAGGAAGCGCGTGTTGAGCGCGACCCCGCCGACCGCCGCGGGGGCGACGAGCTTGACGAACGAGGCGGCGACCTGCGCCAGCACCGTCCGCCCGTACGGCACCCGTTCGGGGACGAAGCCCAGCAGCGACAGCGCGGCGGCGAGGTACGTGGCGGCGGAGAAGACCGCGGCCAGCGCCGCCCAGCGCCAGTTCGCCTGGGACAGCACGTCGTCGACCTTGACGTGCGTGAGCTGCGTCAGCAGGAAGTACGCGGCGAAGACGCCCGCGATGATGCTGACGAGCGTCCGCGGCCGGATCCGCTCGATCCGGACCGGCTCCACCGGCGCCTGCGGCCGGATCAGCAGCACGTGCTGGCGGATCTGCGTGAGCACGTCCTCCTCGCGCGCCTCGTCCAGGGCGCCCTCGATCGCCCGCTTCTCGGCCTGCTTGGCGGCCCGCATGCTCTTGCGGTCCCCGGCCGCCAGGCGCTTGCGCGACCGCGACGCCTCGATGACCGCCTCGCGCTCGCGGGCGGCCCGCTCGCGGGAGAGCCGGCGCAGCTCCGCGCGGGTGTCCCGGGTCAGCGCGATCGGCTGGAGTAGCGGCAGGGCGTCCGCGACCGCGTCCGGGCCGAGGACCTCCACCGCCGCCGCGACCGCCCGCTCGGCGCCGACCCGCAGCGCGAGGGTGGTGAGCAACTGGGCGATGTCCATGCGCAGCACGACGTCGCCCGCGGCGATGTCGCCGTTGCTGAGGTCGGTGAGGATCACCTTGCCCCCGCGGGTCACCAGCACGGCGTCCGCGTCGAGCCGGCGGTGCGCGATGCGGCGCGACTGGAGCGCCGCGACCTGCCGCCAGCTCTCGCGCATCAGCAGGTCGGTGATGGCCTCGTCGGGGACGGTGGCCAGCGGCCGGCCGCCGGTGTGCTCGTACACGAGCATGACCGCGTCGGGGCCGAGGTCGGAGGTGGCGATGAGCTTGGGGGCGTTGGCGCCGGCGGCGATCGCGGCGTACGACAGCAGCGCCTCCTGCTCCAGCGCCTGCCGCAGCGACTGCATGCTGCGCCGCTGGTAGACGCCGCGCAGCGACAGGCGGCGCCAGGCGCGGTAGAAGAAGCCCTGGGCCTGCTGCTCGCGGTCGACGACGGTGACGTCCAGCGGCGGGCCGTCCTCCAGCGTGACGACGTACCGCCGCCCGCGGCCGTCGCCCTCCAGGTCCGGCTGCTCCTCGGGCACCAGCGCGCTGACGGGGCGGAAGCCCACGCGGCGCAGGCCGGCGAGGAGGTTGCGGGCGGTGGGGCGGACGTTGGGGGAGCCGACCGCGTACATCGTGCCGAAGGCGACGGTCCAGCCGATGAGGACGGTGAGCAGGATGGCGAACGGCGTGGTGTAGCCACCGACGAGCACCGCGAGGCCGTCCAGCACCAGGACCGTCCACATCAGCACGCGCCAGCGCGCGTGCCGGGACATGCCGACGGCGGTCATATAGGCGATGACGGGGGCGAGATAGCCGTGTACGGGGTCGGTGCGCTCGCCGTCGCGGGCGATCTGCGTCAGCGCCCCCTGCACGGAGCCGGGGGCGGCCTCGGAGACCCAGAGGGAGACGGCGAGCCCGGCGCCGTGCGCGAGGACGGCGGCGAGCACGCCGTCGGCGATGCGCAGGCCGTCGCGTTTGACGAGGCGTTCGACGGCGAAGGCGACCGGGACGATGAGGACGGCGATGCTGGAGGTCAGGCCGCCGAGGGTGATGACGAACGAGGGCGTGTACTCGGCGCCCTTGGTGATGTCCTCCTCCAGGCCCTCGGTGGTGGCGTGCGCGACGGTGGCGAGGCCCAGGACGGCGGCGATGCCGAGGATGCCGAGGAGCAGCCGCATGAGGTCGGAGGGGCGGTGCACGCGGGCGGGCAGGAGGGGGTCGTCGCCCTCGATGGGCCCGGGGGCGGAGCGGCGGCGGGAGTCGTGGCGGAAGTCGTGACGGGACTCGTGGCGGGAGTCGTGGCGGGTGGCGGCGGGGGAGTGGGGGCGCGGGCCGTCGTAGAGACCGCGCGGACGCGCGCTCCCCTCGTGCCCCTCGTCCCTCTCGTCACCGTCCCGGCGGGCAGGACTCTGCGCCTCCGTGGCCGGCTCTGCCGGCGGAGGCTCGGCCGCGGAATCGCGCCGCATGCCCTGGGTTGTCCCGTCTTCGTCTCGTATCACCAGTCACCGCCCGCACGATGGTGGCACGAGCATGTCTCCGATGGTCGCATCCGGGTCTGCTTGACAGCGGTGTGCCCGCTGCCGGTCGCCGCGCCGGACTGTCGGCGGTCTGCGGCAGGATGGGGCGGATGGACGACGCGACGCCCTCCGCCGGCACCCCGGGCCCCGACGCGGTTCTTCTCGACGAGTATGCGGACCGTGTGCTCTCCGTGGCAGAGGGCATCCCGCCGGGCCGCGTGATGACGTACGGGGATGTGGCCGAGTTCATAGACCGCGGCGGGCCGCGTCAGGTGGGCCGGGTGATGGCGCTCTACGGGAGCGCCGTGCCCTGGTGGCGCGTGGTGCGCGCGGACGGCCGGCCGCTGCCCGGCCACGAGCGCGAGGCCCTGGAGCAGTACCGCGTGGAGGGCACGCCGCTGCGCGCCACCACCGGGGGTGAGCAGCGCATCGACCTCCGCCGCGCCCGCTGGCAAGGCGACGGCGACGGTGTCGAGGGTCATATCTGACAGCTTCCGACACCGGTCACCAAACGGCCCGGGCCACCGCCCGTACGGAGTACGGTTCGGCAACCGGCCTTCGAATCCCGTCCTCTGCCACCGGCGATACATGTGAGCACTTCGTCCGTCTCCTCCCCGGCCTACCGGCTCGTCCGCACCGCACCCGTGCGGCCGGTCCCCCCTGTGCCGGACGCAGCGCAGCGCGCTGTGGTTCATCACGGGGACGGACCGCTTCTCGTGCTCGCCGGGCCCGGGACGGGCAAGACGACGACTCTGGTGGAGGCCGTCACCGAGCGGATCAGGCGCGGGGCGGACCCCGAGCGGATCCTCGTGCTGACGTTCAGCCGCAAGGCGGCGGTGGAACTGCGGGACCGGATGGCGGCCCGGCTGGACGGCGCGCCGGCGCCGCAGGCGAGCACGTTCCACTCGTACTGCTACGCGCTGGTGCGGGCGCACCAGGACGCGGAGATGTTCGTCGAGCCGCTGCGGCTGCTGTCCGGTCCCGAACAGGACGTCGTCGTGCGCGAGCTGCTCGCCGGCCACGACGCCGACGGCGGGCGGGCGCGGGTGTCCTGGCCGGCCGAGCTGCGCGCCTGCCTGACGACGCGCGGGTTCGCCGACGAGGTACGGGCCGTGCTGGCGCGCAGCCGGGAGCTGGGGCTGGGCGCGGCGGCCCTCGACCGGTTCGCGGCGGCGGCGGGGCGGCCGGACTGGGGTGCGGCGGGGGAGTTTCTGGCCGAGTACCTGGACGTGCTCGACATGCAGGGGGTGCTGGACTACGCGGAGCTGGTGCACCGGGCGGTGCTGCTGGCCGAGACCGAGCGGGTGGCGGCGGACCTGGCGGGGCGGTACGACGCGGTGTTCGTCGACGAGTACCAGGACACGGACGCGGCGCAGGTGCGGCTGCTGCGGGCGCTGGCGGGCGGCGGCCGGACGCTGGTCGCCTTCGGCGACCCGGACCAGTCGATCTACGCGTTCCGGGGGGCGGACGTCGGGGGGATCCTGACGTTCCCGGAGGTCTTCCCGCGCCGGGACGGCGGCGCGGCGCCCGTCGCGGTGCTGGGCACGTCGCGGCGCTCGGGCGCGCGGCTGCTGGCGGCGACGCGGCTGCTCACCCGCCGGATGCCGCTGCCGCGGCTGCCGTCGGCGGCGGTACGGGCGCACCGGGGGCTGGCGGCGGTGCGCGGCGGCGGGCGGGTGGAGGCGTACACGTACCCGACCGCGAGCGGCGAACTGGACAACGTCGCGGACATCCTGCGCCGTGCGCACCTCGAAGACGGCGTCCCCTGGCGCGAGATGGCGGTCCTGGTCCGCGCGGGCGCCCGCACGATCCCGTCGGTCCGCCGCGCCCTGACGTCGGCGGGAGTGCCGCTGCACATAGCGGGCGACGACCTCCCGCTGCGCCACGAGCCGGCGGTCCAGCCCCTGCTGACGGCCCTGCGGGTGGCGGCCCGACCGCCCGCGGCGGAGCACGGCAGGGCGGACGCGACGGAAGCCGGGGAGCGCACCGAGGAGAGGGCGGACGCCGCGGATGACGAGAACCCCGGTGGCGTTCCGCTGGCGCGGCGTACGCCGGTGACGGGTGGGCGGGGGGGAGACCCGGCGCCGGAGGCGCCATCGACCGGCGCGACGGAAGACGCGGCACCCGACTCGGGGACGAACCCCGAAGAGGGCCCCGCCGACCCCGCACCCGCCGGCGAACCGCCGCAGAACGCCCCGGCAACCGACCCCGCACCCACCGACCCCGGCACCCCCGCACCCGACCCCTGGATCCCCCCCGACGTCGCCGTCGCCCTCCTCTCCTCCCCCCTCGGCGGCATGGACGCCGCCGACCTGCGCCGCCTCGGACGCGCGCTCCGCGAGGAGGAGCGGGCCGGCGGACGGTCCGTACCGCGTCCCTCCGACGTGCTCCTCGCCGAGGCGCTCGCCGAGCCCCGGCGCCTCGTCGTGCACGACCGCGCGTACGCCGCCCACGCGCTCCGTCTCGGCCTCCTCCTGGGCAGGACCCGCGACCTCCTCGCCCGCGGCGGCACCGCGGAAGCCGCGCTGTGGGAGCTGTGGGACGGCACCCCCTGGCCCGGCAGGCTGGAGCGCGCCGCCGCCCGCGGCGGCCCAGGGGGGCGCAACGCCGACCGCGACCTCGACGCCGTCTGCGCCCTCTTCGAGACCGCCGCCCGCGCCGAGGACCGCACCGGAGGCCGCGGCGCCCTCAACTTCCTGGAGGAGCTCCAGGCCCAGGACATCGCCGCCGACGTCCTCACCCGCCGCGCCGAGGACGCCGCGGGCCCCGACGCCGTACGCCTCATGACCGCGCACCGCGCCAAGGGCCTTCAGTGGCGGCTCGTCGTCGTCGCCCAGGTCCAGGAGGGACTCTGGCCCGACCTGCGCCGCCGCGGCTCCCTGCTGGAGGCGGACCGCATCGGCCGCGACGGCCTCGCCGAGCCGCTGCCGCCCGGCGCGCTCCTCGCCGAGGAGCGCCGGCTGTTCTACGTCGCCGCCACCCGCGCCCGCGAACGGCTCGTCGTCACCGCCGTGAAGGCGCCGGCGGAGGACGGCGACCAGCCGTCGCGGTTCCTCGCGGAGCTGGGCGTCGACCCCAAGGACGTCACCGGCCGCCCCCGCCGCCCGCTGTCCGTCGCGGCGATGGTCGCAGAACTGCGCGCCACGACCGTCGACCCGGAGGCGTCCGACGCCCTGCGCGCCGCCGCCGCCGAGCGGCTGGCCCGGCTGGCGGCGCCGGCGGACGACGGCCGCCCGCTGGTGCCCGCCGCGCACCCGGACCGCTGGTGGGGCCTGGACGATCCGACGGAGAACGCGGTACCGCTGCGCGACCGCGACCTGCCCGTCGCGCTCTCCGGCAGCGCCGTGGGGCAGTTGGTCGACACCTGCGCGCTGCAGTGGTTCCTCGGCCGGGAGGTGCGCGCCGACGAACCGGCCTCCGCCGCCCAGGGCTTCGGCCTCGTCGTCCACGCCCTCGCCGACGAGGTCGCCTCCGGCCGCACCCCCGCCGACCTCGACGCGCTCATGGAGCGCCTCGACGGCGTGTGGGACGGCCTCGCCTTCGACGCGCCGTGGAAGTCCGCCCAGGAGAAGGAGCACGCCCGCGCCGCCCTGGAGCGCTTCCTGCGCTGGCACGTGCTGGAGCGGGGCCGCCGCCCGGTGGCCAGCGAGCGGGAGTTCGACGTCACGCTGAAGGCCGGTACGTACGAGGTGCAGATCAAGGGCACCATGGACCGGGTCGAGGAGGACGCGGAAGGCCGCGCGTACGTCGTCGACTTCAAGACCGGCAAGTCGAGGCCGACCGGGCCCGAGGTGGCCGAGCACGCCCAACTCGCCGTGTACCAGGCCGCCGTCGCCGAGGGCGCGGCCGGCGCGGAGCGCACCGTGTCCGGCGGCGCCGAGCTGGTCCACCTGCGGATCGGGGCGCCCGTCCGGGAGGGCGGCGACGCGCTGCCGAAGGTTCAGTCGCAGCCGCCGCCGGACGGCGACTGGGTGCCCCGGCTACTGGCCACCGCCGCCGCCCGGGTGCTCGACGAGCGCTTCGGGCCGACGCCCGGCGACCACTGCGCACAGTGCGCGTTCCGCAGCTCCTGCAGCGCCCGCCCGGAGGGGCGGCAGGTCGTCGAGTGAGAGCAGGGTGCGAGACCACGGTGTGAGACCCCGGTGTGACACCGCGGGCTCGTATGTGGTCGTATGACCAGTCGGTCAGGCGTAAGCAACAAGTAAGGATTGACTGTGCGGAAGAGCGTGGTGGCGGCGGCTCTGGTCTCGGCCCTGGGCGTGACGGTCCTGTCGGCGTGCGGCAGCGAGGACGACGGTCTCGCCGGCAAGTCGGCGGAGGAGATCCAGGACGAGACGGTGGACGCCATGCGCTCCGCCAAGTCGATGACCCTGGACTTCCAGCAGACCGGAGCCCAGCAGACGGCGATGAAGCTGGCGGTGACCAAGAGCGGCGAGTGCACGGGCACCCTCAGCCTGGACGGTGCCAACGCGGAGGTGCTGCGCGTCGACGGCACGTCCTACATGAAGCCGGACACGAAGTTCTGGGAGCAGAACGCCGGCAGCCCCGAGCAGGCGCAGCTCATCGAGGCGACGGTGGGCGACCGCTGGGTGGAGGCGGGCACCGGGCAGGACGACTTCGCGTCCTTCTGCGACCTCGACACGATCCTCAAGGGGCTCGAAGAGGACAAGGGAGACAAGAAGGACAACACCGAGAAGGGTGACGAGGGCGAGGTGGGGGGCACCCCGACCATCACCCTGGTGTCGAAGGAGGACGGCGAGACCACGACGGTGCACATCGCCACCGAGGGCGAGCCGTACATCCTGAAGATGGAGATCGAGGGCGGGGACGAGCCGGGCATGGCCGAGTTCTCGGCGTTCAACGAGAAGGTGGACGTCACCGCCCCGGCCGACTCGGTGAACCTCAGCGAACTCGGCGGCTGAGACCGGGCCGAGACGGCCCGTGCGCCCCGTAGCGCAACCTCCGTCTCCCGCGCCCGCCGGCAGCCGTACGACCACGGCTGTCGGCGGGCGGCGCTACGCTCGCTGGAATGCCGGCCCGTATCACCCACCCCGATCAGCTCAGAGAGCTCCTCGGGATCCCCTTCACCGCGGAGCAGACGGCGTGCATCACCGCACCGCTCGCCCCGCAGGTCATCGTGGCGGGGGCGGGGTCCGGCAAGACGACGGTGATGGCGGCCCGCGTGGTGTGGCTGGTCGGTACGGGTCAGGTGGCGCCGGAGCAGGTGCTGGGGCTGACGTTCACGAACAAGGCGGCGGCGGAGCTGGCGGAGCGGGTGCGCCGGGCGCTGGCGCAGGCGGGGGTGACGCCGGCGGACGGGGCCGCGGGAGCGGGTGCGGACGGGGCGTACGGCGACGGCGCGCCGGGGAACAACGCTTCGGGGAACGGCGCTTGGGGCGAGGGCGCGTCAGGCGACGGCTCGGCGGAGCCCGGTGAGCCGCGGATCTCCACGTACCACGCCTTCGCCGGCCAACTGCTCAAGGACCACGGCCTGCGCATCGGCCTCGAACCCGGCGCCCGCCTCCTCGCCGACGCCACCCGCTACCAGCTCGCCGCCCGCGTCCTGCGCACCGCCCCCGGCCCGTACCCCGCGCTGACGAAGTCCCTGCCGACGCTCGTCGGCGAACTCCTCGCGCTCGACGCCGAGCTGGCAGAACACCTCGTGGAGCCCGACGCGCTGGCGGACTTCGGCGCCGCGCAGCTCGCGGCGCTCGACCGGGTCCGGCTCACCAACGACGAGCTGCGCAAGGCCCCCGCGGCCGCCGCGGCCCGGCTGGAGCTGCTCGACCTCGTCCGGGCCTACCGGCGCGAGAAGCGCCGCCGCGACCTGCTCGACTTCGGCGACCAGATCGCCCACTCCGCGCTGCTCGCCGAGAACCACCCGGCGGTGGGGCGGCTGCTGCGCGAGGAGTGCCGGGTGGTGCTGCTCGACGAGTACCAGGACACGTCCGTCGCCCAGCGGCGGCTGCTGGCTGCGTTGTTCGGTGGTTTCGGTGGTTTCGGCGGTGCCGGCGGTGGCGCGGGGCACGCGGTGACCGCCGTCGGCGACCCCTGCCAGGCGATCTACGGCTGGCGCGGCGCGTCCGTCGCCAACCTCGACGACTTCCCCGCCCATTTCCCGCACGCCGACGGCACTCCCGCGCGCCGCCAGGCGCTCGGCGAGAACCGGCGCAGCGGCGGGCGCCTGCTCGCACTCGCCAACGGCCTCGCCGCCCCGCTGCGCGCGCGCCACGTCGGCGTCGAGGCGCTGCGCCCGGCCGCCGGCGCGGAGCGGCACGGCACGGTGCGCTGCGCGCTGCTGCCGACGTACGGCGCGGAGCTGGAGTGGCTGGCGGACTCGGTGGCGCATCTGGTGCGTACGGGGACGGCCCCCGGCGACATCGCCGTACTGTGCCGCACCGCGGGCGGCTTCGGCGACATCCAGGCGGCGCTGGTCGCCCGGGACGTACCGGTGGAGGTCGTGGGACTGGCCGGGCTGCTGGACCTGCCGGAGGTCGCGGACCTGGTCGCGATGTGCGAGGTGCTCCAGGACCCGACCGCCAACGCCGCGCTCGTCCGCCTCCTGACCGGCCCCCGGTGGCGCATCGGCGCCCGCGACCTGGCGCTGCTGGGGCGCCGCGCGCGGCTGCTGGTCGCCACGGCGCGTACGGACGGCGAGCCGGACGCCGACGAGCGGCTGGCGCAGGCCGTCGAGGGCGTCGACCCGGCGGAGGTGGCGTCGCTGGCCGACGCGCTGGACACGTTCCTCCAGGCCCGGCAGCCCGACGACGGGCTGCCGTTCGGCGCGGCGGCGCGGGCGCGGTTCGCCCGGCTGGCCACGGAGCTGCGGGACCTGCGGCGGTCGCTGGCGGACCCGCTGATGGACGTGCTGCACCGGGTGCTCGGCGTGACGGGCCTCGACGTCGAGCTGTCCGCGTCGCCGCACGCGCTGGCGGCGCGGCGGCGCGAGACGCTGGCGCGCTTCCTCGACGTCGCCGCCGACTACGCCGCGTCGGCCGCGCTCGACGGCGAGGCGACACTGCTGGCGTTCCTGGGCTTCCTGCGGACGGCGGCGCAGTACGAGAAGGGGCTCGACAGCTCGCTGCCGGGCGACGGACGGGACACGGTCAAGGTCCTCACGGCGCACAAGGCGAAGGGCCTGGAGTGGGACGTCGTGGTGGTGCCGGGGCTGGTGGAGAAGCACTTCCCGAGCCGGCAGCCGCGCGAGTCGTGGGTCACGCAGGGCAAGGTGCTGCCGCACGCGCTGCGGGGCGACGCGGAGACGCTGCCGGACGTGGGGGAGTGGACGGCGCGGGGGCTGAAGGACTTCAAGGCGGCGATGCGGGAGCACCAGGAGGTGGAGGAACTGCGCCTCGGGTACGTCACGGTGACGCGCCCCCGGTCGCTGCTCCTGGGCTCGGGGCACTGGTGGGGCCCGACGCAGAAGGAGGCGCGGGGCCCGTCGGCGTTCCTGCACGCGCTGCGGGAGCACTGCGAACGCGGCGGCGGGGAGGTCGAGGTCTGGGCCCCGGAACCGCCGAAGGGGGCGGAGAACCCGGCCCTGGCCGAGCACGCGGCAGAACGCGCGTGGCCGCTCCCGCTGGACCCGACGGCCACGACCCGCCGCCGCGAGGCGGCGGCGGCCGTACGAGCGGCCCTGGACCGCCGCGCGGCGGCCGGGCCCGAGGGCGGGCCGCAGACGCCGGGCAACGAAGCCGGGGCCGGCGAGAACCCGGCCCCGGTAACCGCCGGATCCGCCACGACCGGCGGAGCCGAGGGGGCCCCGGGGGCGGAGCCCCCGCCCGCGCCGAAGGCGCCGGGCGTTCCCGGGCCCGATGCGGCCCCGGCCGCCGGCGCCCCGGACGCGTCGTCCCTCGACAAACCGTCCCCCGCAAACGGGCACGCCCCCGACGCCGTACACCCGCCTCCCCCGGAGGGACTCCCGCGGGCCGACGCGCGGGTCGTCGAGTCCTGGGACCGGGACATCGACGCCCTCGAAGCCGAGCTGCTCGCCGCCCGGCAGCCCGTCCGGGACGTCGTCCTGCCCGCCTCCCTCACCGCCTCGCAGCTCCTCCGGCTCGCCGCCGACGCCGAGCGGTTCACGCGGGAGCTCGCCCGCCCCATGCCGCGTCCGCCCATGCCCGCCGCGCGGCGCGGGACGCGGTTCCACGCCTGGGTCGAGTCGCGGTTCGAGGCGCTGCCGCTGCCCATGCTCGGCCCCGACGAGCTGCCCGGCGGCGAGGAGGACGCCCCGGAGATCGCCGACGAACGCGAGCTGACCGCGCTCAAGGAGGCCTTCGAGCGGTCCCCGTACGCCCAGCGCACGCCGTACCGCCTGGAAGCCCCCTTCCAGCTCAGCCTCGCCGGACGCCTCGTCCGCGGCCGCATCGACGCCGTGTACCGCGGGCCCGGCGGCGGGTACGAGATCGTCGACTGGAAGACCGGCCGCAGCGGCAGCGCCGACCCCCTCCAGCTCGCCGTCTACCGCCTCGCCTGGGCCGAGCAGGAGCGGCTGCCGCTGGCCGACGTCACCGCCGCCTTCCTGTACGTACGCACCGGCGAGATCGTGCGTCCCGCCACACTGCCCGGCAGAGCGGAGCTTGAGGCCCTGCTGTCCGGCCGGACGGATTAGGCTCGGGGGCATGAGCGTCACCCCCGGCAGCGTCGCCGACCCTTCGGCGTACCCGCGGGACGAGCGCGCGGGGGCCGTGTGCGGCGCGGCGGAAGGGGAGCAGCAGTGACCACGGGCATCGACCGGGCGGCCTCTCGGCCGGTCTCCTTCACGGCGGACAGCGGCGTCGACCGCGCCGCCCACCACCGCATCGACGAGGCGTGGCTGGCGGCGGCCTGGAGCCATCCGACGACCCGCGTCTTCGTGGTCTGCGAGGGGCAGGTGCTCATCGACGACACCGCCGACGGGGGCACGGAG
The DNA here is from genome assembly GCF_027497195.1 of Streptomyces sp. WMMC500. Taxonomy (NCBI): domain Bacteria; kingdom Bacillati; phylum Actinomycetota; class Actinomycetes; order Kitasatosporales; family Streptomycetaceae; genus Streptomyces; species Streptomyces sp. WMMC500. Next base: position 2,979,910 of record NZ_CP114905.1, on the reverse strand, counting down.
CTGGTCACGACGCCCGCCTTCGAGGCCCCGCCGACCGAGCAGCACCGCTACTTCCTGGGCACCGACTCCGGCGGCGTGCGCTATTTCGCGCTGCAGAAGGACTCGCTGCCCGGCCGCATGGACGACACCGCGCGCCCCGCGGGGCTGCGCGAGGCGGGGCTGCTGCTGTCGGAGCGGGACGCCGGGCTGATGGTGCACGCCGTGGCGCTGGAGAACTGGCAGCGGCTGCACCGCTTCTGCTCGCGCTGCGGCGAGCGTACGGTCATCGCCGCCGCGGGCCACATCCGCCGCTGCCCGGCGTGCGGCGCGGAGCACTATCCGCGCACCGACCCCGCCGTGATCATGGCCGTGACGGACCCGGAGGACCGGATCCTGCTGGGCCGCCAGGTGCACTGGCCGGAGGGGCGCTTCTCCACGCTGGCGGGATTCGTCGAGCCCGGCGAGTCGCTGGAGCACGCGGTGCGGCGCGAGGTCTACGAGGAGGCGGGGGTGGTGGTCGGCGACGTGGAGTACGTGGGCAGCCAGCCGTGGCCGTTCCCGTCGAGCCTCATGGTGGGCTTCCTCGCGCGGGCGGCGGACGCCGAGGCCGCGCGGATCCGGGTGGACGGCGAGGAGTTGCACGAGGCGCGCTGGTTCTCCCGCGAGGAGCTGGGCGCCGCGTACGAGACGGGCGAGGTGCTGCCGCCGTACGGGATCTCGATCGCGGGGCGGCTGATCGAGCTGTGGTACGGCTCGGACCTGCCGCGGCGGCCGGGCTGACGGCCGCCGCGGAGCGCCGCGGCGTCAGGCGCCGAGGGCGGCCTTGACCTGGGCCAGCGACGGGTTCGGCATGGCGACGGACTCGCCGCCCTGCCGCGGCACCACGACGACGGTGGGCACGAGCTGGTTGCCGTTGTTCACGCTCTCGACGTAGGCGGCGGAGTCCGGGTCCTGCTCGATGTTGATCTCCTCGAACGGGATGCCCTCGCGGTCCATCTGGCTCTTGAGCCGGCGGCAGTAGCCGCACCAGGTGGTGCTGTACATCGTGACGGTGCCCGCCATGTCGCTGCGCTCCTTCGGGGTCGGCCGGGTCGCGGCGCGGTCTGTTCCGGAGAGTGAACGTACCCGGGGACGCCGCCATTCCCGTAGTACCGCCCGGCGGTCTGTGGACAACCGGCCCGCTCACGACGGGCCTGTGGACAACCGGCACACCGGTCCCGGCAGACCTGGCAGCATGGCGGGGTGACAGCAGCACCGCAGCCCCCGCCGTCCTCGCAGCCCTCCCTGTCCACGGAGCCCACGGAGTTCCCCGCCGTCCCGGGCTCGGCGGACGCGGTGCTGGCCGGGCTCGACCCGGAGCAGCGCGAGGTGGCCACGGCGCTGCGCGGTCCGGTGTGCGTGCTGGCCGGCGCGGGCACGGGCAAGACGCGCGCCATCACGCACCGCATCGCGTACGGGGTGCGGGCCGGCGTGCTGCAGCCGGCGAGCGTGCTGGCCGTCACGTTCACGAACCGGGCGGCCGGCGAGATGCGCGGCCGGCTGCGCCAGCTCGGCGCCCCGGGCGTGCAGGCGCGGACGTTCCACTCCGCCGCGCTGCGGCAGTTGCAGTACTTCTGGCCCCGGGCCGTCGGCGGTGAGCTGCCCCGGCTGCTGGAGCGCAAGATCCAGTTGGTCGCGGAGGCCGCGGCGCGCGCCCGCGTCCGGCTCGACCGCAACGAGCTGCGGGACGTCACCGGCGAGCTGGAGTGGGCGAAGGTCACGCAGACCGTCCCCGAGGACTACGCGGCGGCGACGGCCAAGGCCGGCCGCGACGCCCCGCGCGACCCGGCGGAGATCGCCGGGATCTACCGGGGGTACGAGCAGTTGAAGCGCGACCGCGGCGTCATCGACTTCGAGGACGTGCTGCTGCTCACCGTGGGCGTGCTCCAGGACCGGCCGGACATCGCCGAGCAGGTGCAGCAGCAGTATCAGCACTTCGTCGTCGACGAGTACCAGGACGTCAGCCCGCTGCAGCAGCGGCTGCTGGAGCTGTGGCTCGGCGGCCGGGACAGCCTGTGCGTCGTCGGCGACGCCAGCCAGACGATCTACTCCTTCACCGGCGCCACCCCCGACCACCTGCTGGACTTCCGCATCCGGCACCCGGGCGCCACGGTCGTCAAGCTCGTCCGCGACTACCGCTCCACCCCCCAGGTCGTCCACCTGGCCAACGGCGTGCTGGCCCAGGCCACCGGCCGGGCCGCCGCCGCCCGGCTGGAGCTGGTCGCGCAGCGCGAGGCGGGCCCGGAGCCGGCCTTCGCGGAGTACGCGGACGAGCCCGCCGAGGCCGAGGGCACCGCCCGGCACATCCGCCGGCTCATCGACGCGGGCGTGGCGCCCAGCTCGATCGCCGTGCTGTACCGGATCAACGCCCAGTCCGAGGTCTACGAGCAGGCGCTCGCCGACCTCTCCGTGCCGTACCAGATGCGTGGTGCCGAGCGGTTCTTCGAGCGGCCCGAGGTGCGCGAGGCCGGGGTCAAGCTGCGCGGTGCGGCGGTGGCCGGCAAGAACGACGCGCTGCTCGACGAGGCCGGCCGGGACGGCGACCTGGCCGCGCAGGTGCGGGCCGTGCTGGGGACGATGGGCTGGTCCGCCGAGGCGCCGGCGGGCTCGGGCGCGGCGCGGGACCGCTGGGAGTCGCTGGCCGCGCTGGTGCGGCTGGCCGAGGACTTCGCGCGTGCCCGGCCGGGGGCGGCGCTGGGCGACCTGGTCGAGGAGCTGGCGGAGCGGGCCGCGGCGCAGCACGCGCCGACGGTCGAGGGGGTGACGCTCGCCTCACTGCACACCGCGAAGGGCCTGGAGTGGGACGCGGTGTTCCTGGTGGGGCTCACGGAGGGCATGCTGCCGATCACGTACGCGAAGACTCCCGAGCAGATCGAGGAGGAGCGCCGGCTGCTCTACGTCGGGATCACCCGGGCCCGGGTGCACCTGTCGCTGTCCTGGGCGCAGGCCCGGTCGCCGGGCGGGCGCGCCTCGCGGCGCCCGAGCCGCTTCCTGACCGGGCTGCGGCCGGGCTCCGGGCGCGGCGGCGCCGCCGGGGCGGTGGCGCGGGGCGGCGTCGAGCGCGGTGGTGCGGAACGGGGTGCGGCCGCGCGGCGCCGGCACCGCGGTCCGGTGCGCTGCCGGGTCTGCGGGCGGACGCTGACGGACGCCGGCGAGATCAAGCTGATGCGCTGCGAGGACTGCCCCTCGGACATGGACGAGGGGCTGTACGAGCGGCTGCGCGACTGGCGCGCGGTCCAGGCGCGGCATCTGGGCCAGCCCGCGTACTGCGTCTTCACCGACAAGACCCTGATCGCCATCGCCGAGGCCATGCCGGTCAACGAGCAGGAACTGTCGGTCATTTCGGGTGTGGGCAAGCGCAAGCTCGACCGATATGGCGCCGATGTCCTGGATCTGTGCGCGGGTCGCGAGCCGTCCGGCGGGCCCGCCGAGGACGCCTGACGGGGTCCGGAAAAAAATTCCCCGAAAAATGGTTTGCGATCCCCGGGAGTAGCCTCATAGCCTTCCGGCACGGAAGAACAGCTCTTCACGGAGCCGGTGATTCCGTGTTGTACTAGGAGACCTTGGACCGGCTCGCCGGTCCGACGAGACCAGAGAGGAGGAGAACCCCATGATCACCATCACGAAACTTGACGGTCGTGCTGCCGCCGGTCGTGAGGTCGTCTCCTCCTGCCTGCTCGCGGTCTCCGCCGCTCAGCTTCGCGCCACCGGTGTGTCCGGTGTCCGCGGCGGTCTGGGCGCCGACATCCGTGACGAGCGACCGACCAAGGCACTCCTGGTAGCAGCGGCGCAGGCTCCGGCCTATGCGGCGGCGGCAGCGGGTGCCGACCTCCAGCAGGAGTGGGCCAATGGCGCCTTTGCAGGCGGCATTGCGGCCACGACGCAGCACATGCGGGCCTTCCGCGGGCCTGATCCCTGGAAAGAACCATCTTGATCAAACCGATCGAGACGGCACCTTCCAGGGCCGCGGAACCCGAACCGGGATCCGCGGCCCTTTTGATTTGCCCAACGCAGAACTTGATCAACACGACGAGCAAGGACGGAACCGTGTCCCTCCCCGTGCACACCCCGCACAGGCCCACGCCCGACCCCGTGCCCGGCACCACAGACCTGGAGGTCCCCTTGACCCAGTTGACCGCTCTCACCGAGCTCGACGAGCGCATCGACGCGCTCGGCGACCTCGTGCCCTGCCGGAGCTACGACCCCGAGGTGTTCTTCGCGGAGACTCCGGCGGACGTCGAGTACGCCAAGTCCCTCTGCCAGACCTGCCCCGTCCGTGAGGCCTGCCTCGCGGGGGCGAAGGAGCGCCGCGAGCCCTGGGGCGTCTGGGGCGGCGAGCTGTTCGTCCAGGGTGTGGTCGTGCCGCGCAAGCGGCCGCGTGGGCGTCCGCGGAAGAACCCGGTCGTGGCATGAACGCCCACGGCACGATCGACCGTCCCCGCGCACACGCACCGGCAGAGCAGGAATCGACGATGAGCCCGTCCACCGACTACCCCGCAGCACGTCACGAAGCAGGCGCCTACGACGAGCGCCAGAACAGGAACCTTGAGATGCAACTCATGCCAGAAGCCCTCGCCCGGGCCCAGTATCGGGACCGGGTGGCGGCTGCCGAACAGGAACGCAGGGCCCTGCGACTGATCGCCGCCCGGCGGATGCAGCGCCGGGCCGAGCGCGCGCACATGCGCGCCCGGCGCGCGCTGGCCATGGCGGTCATGCAGTAACGGCCGGGCCGCACCGCGAGTGCCCGGCCGGCGGCGACCACGGCTCCGGCCGCCGGCGGCCGGGCCTGACGGTCCGGTCAGGCGGTCGCCGTCGCCGGGTCCTCCGTCGCCGCACCCTCGTGGGGGTCGTCCTCCGGACGGCCCCCTTCGGCGTACTCGGCGAAGCCCGGCAGCCACTCGGTCAGTTCCTCGCGCATCCGCACCTCGGCGCCGAGCTGGCAGAGCACCCCGATGGTGCTGAGCGTCACCCGGTGGATGAGCAGATACGACGGCGGCAGGTTGAGCTGCCGGCCCAACTGGTGCGCGGGATTGCGGGGATCGGCGATCCGGGCCGCCTGGGTACGCATCCACTCCCGGCTGAAGGCGAACTCCGCGACCGCCGCCGGCTGGATGATCGGCAGCAGATAGTCGAGCACCGCCTCCGGGTCCAGCTCGACGTCCGGTTTCACGAACCCCTGCTCGCGCAGCAGCTCGTAGACGTCGTCCGCCCGCCCCTCCAGCGTCATCCCGAGCGCGACCCCGATCTCCTCCGGCAGCCCGCCCGGCAGCCGGTCCACCGTGCCGAAGTCCATCACCCCGAGCCGCCACTCCTCCGGCTCGCCCTCCTTCACCAGCCGGAAGTTGCCCGGGTGCGGATCGGCGTGCAGCAGCCCCGTGCGCGCCGTGCCGGCGAAGAGGAACCGCGCCAGCAACTGGCCCACCCGGTCCCGCTCCTCCCGCGAGCCTTTCGCTATCAGCTCCGACACCGGCACGCCGTCCAGCCACTCGGTGACCAGCACCTGGTCCGCCTGGTGCACCACGTCCGGCACGAGGACGTCCGGATCGCCCGCGAACTCCTCCGCGTACGTGCTCTGGGCCCGGGCCTCCAGCTCGTAGTCCAGCTCCTCCGAGACCCGGTCCCGCAGCTCCTGGATCAGCGGCTTGATGTCCAGCCCCGGCACCAGCGGACCCAGCAGCCGCGCGAAGCGGCCCAACTGCGCCAGGTCGGACAGCAGCGCCTTGCCGGCGCCCGGGTACTGCACCTTGACCGCGACCTCGCGGCCGTCGTGCCACACCGCCCGGTGCACCTGCCCGATCGACGCCGCCGCCGCGGGCGCGTCCTCGAACTCCAGGAAGAGATCGCGCCAGTCCGCGCCCAGCCGCTCCGCCAGCGCACCGTGCACCGTGCGCACCGGCATCGGCGGCGCCGCCTCCTGCAGCTTGGTCAGGGCCGCGCGGTAGGGCCCCGCTATCTCCTCCGGCAGCGCGGACTCGAAGACGGACAGCGCCTGCCCGAACTTCATCGCCCCGCCCTTCAGCTCGCCCAGCGTCTTGAACAACTGCTCGGCGGTGCGCTGCTGGACCTCCCGGGCGACCAGCTCCGCCGGCCGGCCGCCGAGCCGCTTGCCGAGTCCCCAGGTGGCGCGGCCGGCGAAGCCCACAGGCAGCGAGGCCAGCCTGGCCGTACGCGTGATCGCCTTGCGCGGAAGGTCAGACATGGGCCACTCCCGTATCCCGGTCAGCGGCTGCCGCCGCACCGCACCCGCACCTCGGGTGTGGATCGAGCTCCGTCAACTCCCAGGCCAGACCCGGCAGTGCGAACTCCAGCCGGGCCCCCGTGCAGACCGGCAGCCGCCCGTCGAGAAAGGTCAGCGCGTGGGCGGCAGTCAGTCCCGCCACCATTGTCGCCAACGCCACATCGCACGCGGCGACCCCCTCCCGATCACCTCCGGCCCGCCACTGGGCGAGCATCCGCGGCCACTCCGGCTCCCGCTCCGCCCGGGCCGCCGCGAGGCAGCCCGCGCACGCGGAACCACCCGGCAGCACGAGCGGTCCCACCACCCCCGTGCCCTCCAGCACCCCCGCGTACACGTGCGGAACGCCCGCCGCGCGGTACCGCAGCGCGATCTCCGGATCCGGCGCGTACGCGGCGAGCCCGTCCCGCGGCGCCAGCACCACGAGCGACACCGCCCCGCCCGCGGCCCCGCCGCGCGCCGCCGGCCACGGCCCGGCCCGCCGCACCGCGCCCAGGGCCGCGTCCCTCCGCCGCCGGCCGACGTCCCCCGCGCCCACCCCGCCGGGCGTCACGTCCCACGGCTCGACGCAGCCGCCGTCGACGACCTCCACACCGCCGACACCCGCCGCGGAGAGCAGTGCCGCCACCGAGGCGCCCACCCGCCCGGCGCCGCGCACCACCACCCGCAGCCCCCGCCGCGCCCGCAGCCGCTCCACGGCGGCCCCGGGCTCGGGGTGCACCACGGACAGCGAGGCCTGGTCGCCCCGCAGCCGCGCCGGTATCGCCCCGCCCGGCCTTCGCCCCCCGGACGTCGACGGCCCGCCCGGCCCCGCCGCCGCCGGTGCGACGAGACCGGCGCCCGGGGAACGATGGACGCGGCGTGGACGGTCCGTGGAGGTCGGGTGGTCGTCCCGGGGAGTTACGGTGCCCTTCGGGGCGGGGGGTCCCTCGTCGATCAGCCCTGCCCGGGTCAATCGGGCGACGAGCGTGTCCACCGACCGGGCGGAGAGGCCGAACCTGTGCGCCTCGCGGCGCAGCGAATCCAGCCCGCGCGTGCCGTCCAGCCGGCGCAGGAACAGCCCCGTCGCCGCGTCCACGGGTTGGATCGACACCGCATGTGCCCTGGTCACGCCCATCTGCACGGTGTGCCTGCCGCGCCAGCTCCGCCGCAGCGCCGGCTTGATCATCGGATGCATTACGCCCCCCTCGTTCCTCCGCCACTCTGCCAGCCCTCCGGCCCGCCACATCATGAGTTATCCACAGGCGACGGAAAAAGTATGACGAATTGGCCGCGACGTCTGCGACGACGTCGCACACCTGCTCCTGGCCGGGACTTTCTCCCCCCTGACCAGGTAACGTCATGCCGTGCCCGCTGACCCAGAGCACAGCCCAGGACGGCCGAAACCGTCGCGAGCGGTCGAGGTCAGACGCAGCGCGCGCAGGCGCAGGACCGTTTCCGCATACCGCGAGGGCGACCGCACCGTCGTCCTCATCCCCGCCCGCATGAGCGAGGCGGAGGAGCAGCGCTGGGTGACGGTCATGCTCGACAAGCTGCAGGCCCAGGAGAACCGGCGGATGCCGGGCGACGCCGAGCTGGCCGACCGCGCGCAGCGGCTGTCCTCGCAGTACCTCGACGGCCGGGCCAGGCCCAGCAGCGTGCGCTGGGTCACCAACCAGAACACCCGCTGGGGCTCCTGCACCCCTGCCGAGGGCACGATCCGCCTCTCGCACCGGCTGAAGGGCATGCCCGAGTACGTCATCGACTACGTGCTGATCCACGAGCTCGCCCACCTGCTCGTGCCGGGCCACGGCCCCGGCTTCTGGGACCTCGTCGGCGCCTACCCCCGCACCGAGCGGGCCCGCGGCTACCTGGAGGGTGTGGTCGCCGGCGAGAGCCTGCCGTTCATCCCGCGCCCCTCGCCGACCAGCCCCCCGACCAGTCCGCAGTCCGGCACCGACTAGCCGGCCCGGCCCTCAGGCCAGCCGCGCCCGCGTGCGCTCCATCAGCATCGCCACGGACGGGTCCGCGACGCCCGCCACCTCGTCGTACCCGTACCAGCGCAGATCCAGCGACTCCTCGCTGATCGCCGGCACCGCCCCCGCGGGGGCCAGCGCCGCGTACTGCACGTCCAGGTGCCAGGCGCACGGCGTGTGGTGCCGGTCCAGGCCCACAGGACCGCCGGACAGCAGCGTGAGTCCGGCGATGCCGGACTCCTCGCCCGCCTCCCGCAGCGCCGTCCCGGCCAGCGTCGCGTCCTCGGGCTCGCAGTGGCCGCCCGTCTGCAGCCACATCTTCATCTTGCGGTGGAGGGTCAGCAGCACCCGCTCGCGCGCCACGTCGACGATCAGCGCGCTGGCCGTCACGTGCCCGTCCGCGCACGGCTTGTACATCCCGTCGGGATGCGTCGCCAGATGCTCCAGGTACGTGTGGCGCAGCGCGTCCTGACCGCCGTCGGGCGCGCTCCACTCCTTCAGTACGCGCTCGGCGTCGTCCCGCAGCGTCACCTGTCCGTGTCGCCCTTGCCGCCGTCCTGCCCGTCCTGCCCGTCCTTCTCGTCCGGCACGTCCTCGCGGCCCATCTCGTCCGGCCCGCCCTTCTCGTCGCCGGCGGAGCCGGCCGAGCCCAGCATCTTCTCCAGCTCCGAGAAGTCCGCCTGCTCGCTGTGCACGAACCCGTCCGGGTCGTCCAGGTCGCTCGCCGTCGGCAGCATGTCGGGGTGCGCCCACAGCGCGTCCCGGCCGTCCACTCCGCGCGCGTCCGCGAGGGACGCCCACAGCCGCGAGGCGTCCCGCAGCCGCCGCGGCCGCAGCTCCAGCCCGATGAGGGTCGCGAACGTCTGCTCCGCGGGGCCGCCCGTGGCGCGCCTGCGACGCAGCGCCTCGCGCAGCGAGTTCAGCGACGGGGCGTCCAGGTGCGGCTCGGCGGCGGCGTGCACGACCGCGTCCACCCAGCCCTCGACCAGCGCGAGCGCCGTCTCCAGCCGGGCCAGGGCCGCCTTCTGCTCGGGGGTGTCCTCGGGCTGGAACATGCCCTGCTGCAGCGCCTCCTGCAACTGCTCGGGACGCTCGATGTCGACCTGGCCGACCAGGTCCTCCAGCTTGGACGTGTCCACCTTGATGCCGCGCGCGTAGCCCTCGACGGCGCCGAACAGGTGCGAGCGCAGCCACGGCACGTGGGCGAAGAGCCGCTGGTGCGCCGCCTCGCGCAGCGCCAGGTACAGCCGTACCTCGTCCTGCGGTACGCCCAGGCCCTCGCTGAACCTCTTGATGTTCACCGGCAGCAGTGCCGCCTTGCCCGCCGGCCCCAGCGGCAGCCCGATGTCGGTGGAGCCGACCACCTCGCCCGCCAGCACGCCCACGGCGTGCCCGATCTGGGTGCCGAACATCGCGCCCCCCATCGAGCGCATCATGCCGATGAGCGGGCCGGCCATGGCCTGCATCTCCTCCGGCAGCACACCGCCCATGGCGGCACCCACGCGCTCGGCGACCGGGTCGACGAGCTCCTTCCACACCGGCAGCGTCGCCTCGACCCACTCCGCGCGGCTCCAGGCCAGCGCGGCACCCGAGCCGGAGGGCAGCGACGTCACCCCGTCGAGCCACAGGTCGGCCAGCCGTACGGACTCCTCTACCGCCTTGCGCTCGGAGTCCGTGACGCTCGCGTCCTTGGACTCGCCCCCGGAGCCGCCGGCCTCGGTGCCGCCCGTGCCCTGGGCGACGGTCTGGCGGGCGATGTCCTTTGCCATGTCCCAGTTGACCGGCCCGCCCTCGTAGCTCAGCATCTGGCCGAGCTGCTGGAAGGCCGCGCCCAGGTCCTGCGGGCCCATGGCGCCGCCCTGGCCGCCGAGGGAGCCGAAGAGGGCCGCGAACGGGTTCTGCGGGTCGCTCCCGGCGCCCCCGAAGCCGAACGGGTCCCGGCCGCTGCGGTCGCCGTCCCCCTTGCGGGCACCCTTGTCGTCGCCCTCGCCGTCGTCGTCCGGCTCCTTCGGGGGGCCGAATCCGAATGGGGTGTCACTCACGGTTTCCTCGGCTCGTCGGGCCGCCTGCACCGGGCCGGCGGCGTACGCCCTCCACTACCTCCACCCTATGCCGCTTCGTATGCCTGCACGATGTCCTGGCGCCCGCCGCCACCGCCGCGGGTGCGGCTGGGGCAGGATGGATGGAACTACTGCACACAACAGTTGGAGCCGCCCGGTGAGTTCCCCGGAACCGAACGTTCGCGCAGCGCGAAAGGCCACCGACGGGGCCGTGGCCGACGAGCCCGCCCCGGGCGCGTGGCGCCCCGTCGTCGCCGTCACCGGGGCGGCGGCCGGCATCGGCGCCCTGGTCACGGAGCGACTGGCGGCCTCCGACGAGGTCAAGCAGGTCGTCGCCATCGACGAGCGGCGGGGCGAGCTGCCCGAGGCCCACTGGCACGTGCTGGACGTGCGGGACCCCGCGATCGCCGACAAGCTGCGCGGCACGGACGTCGTGGTGCACCTCGCCCTCGACCTGGACCTGGAGACCGACGCCACGGCCCGTACGGCGTACAACGTACGTGGTACGCAGACGGTGCTCACCGCCGCCGCGGCGGCCGGTGTGCGCCGCGTCGTCCTCTGCACCTCCGCGATGGTCTACGGGGCCCTGCCCGACAACCCCGTCCCGCTCGCCGAGGACGCCGAGCTGCGCGCCACCGAGGAGGCCACCGGCGTCGGCGACCTGCTGGAGATGGAGCGCCTGGGCCGCCGCGCGCCCCGCGCACACCCCGGGCTGAACGTCACCGTCGTACGCCCCGCGGCCGTCGTCGGCGGCGTCGACACCCCGCTGACCCGGTACTTCGAGTCGCCGCGGCTGCTCGTCGTCAAGGGCACCCGGCCGTGCTGGCAGTTCTGCCACGTCGACGACCTGGCCGCCGCGCTGGTGTTCGCGGCGCTGGAGAAGGCCGAGGGGGAACTGGCGGTCGGCTGCGACGGGTGGCTGGAGCAGGAGGAGGTCGAGGAGCTGACCGGCATCCGGCGCATGGAGCTGCCGTCGGCCGTCGCGCTCGGCGCCGCCTCCCGGCTGCACCGCCTCGGGCTCACGCCGTCGCCGGCCGGCGACCTGGCGTACACGATGTACCCGTGGGTCGTCAGCGGCAGCCGCTTGCACGACGCGGGGTGGCGTCCGCAGCACACGAACGAGGAAGTGCTCGCCGAACTGCTGGACGAGGTCTCCGGCCGGCACACGGTCGCGGGCCGGCGGCTGGGCCGCAAGGACGCCGCCGCCGCGGGCGCCGCCGGTGCCGCCGGTGCGACGGTCGCGCTCCTGGGCACGGCCGCGGTCGTACGCCGGGTGCGCAAGGCGCGACGCGGCAAGATCTGACCCGGCCGCCGCGGCGGAGCGTCGCGTACGGACCGCGCCCCGGCCCGTACGGCGCCGTACAGGCGCCCGCCCGCCCCGCCCGGCCCCGGCACCCGCGGGGCCCGTTGTCGGCCCCGTGCGGCAGGATGGGCGCATGGCAGACACCCCGCAGCACCCGGGCGAGCAGGCCGCCGCGGACCCCGTGCGCCTCGTCGCCGTCCGCGAGGCGCCGCTGTCGCTCGACGAGGTCTTCGCCGCCGTCGGCGATCCCGCCGCGGGCGGCACGGCGCTCTTCGTCGGCACGGTCCGTGACCACGACCGGCAGGCGGCCTCCGAGCGCGTCCAGGACGTGACCGCGCTGGGGTACTCGTGCCATCCCACCGCGGAGGCCGAGATGCGCCGGGTCGCGGAGAAGGTCGCGGCCGGCTATCCGGTGCGGGCCCTGGCCGCCGTCCACCGCGTGGGCGAACTGGCCGTGGGGGATCTCGCCGTCGTCGTCGCCGTCTCCTGCCCCCACCGCGCGGAGGCGTTCGAGGCCTGCCGTAGCCTGGTCGACACCCTCAAGCGCGAAGTTCCCATCTGGAAACACCAGAAGTTCACCGACGGGACAGAGGAATGGGTAGGCGCTGGTTGAGGTTGTCGAGTTGCGTAACTTCCGTGCCCGCGTGAGCGTTGGCTTATCGGAAAGACCTCACGTCAGCTAGGAGTACGGGATGGCAGCGATAGCCTGGTTGGTCATACCCCTCGCGTCGGCCGGCGCAGCCGCGATATGGGCGGGTTGGGCGACGCGCACCCGCAAGGTGGGCGACAGCACGGAGCTGGCGGGGTACGCCCGTTTCCGGGAAGCCATGGAGCGTAGCCACTCGCGTTCCGGGGCTGCTTGAGCGTCCCGTACTGTCGTTCTATGCCACGCCGCACGGCGACGTTGCTCGCCTCCACCGTGACGCTGCTCGCCATCCTCGTCGCCGGGGTCTTCATCCCCGTGCCCTACGCGGAGATGTCGCCCGGGCCCACGGTGAACACGCTGGGGGACCACGACGGCGAGCCCGTGCTGCAGATCGACGACCGCAAGACGTACCCGACGAGTGGCAATCTCAACATGACGACGGTCCGTGTGACCGGCGCCGACTACAAGATGAACCTCGTCGAGGCCGTCTACGGCTGGCTCTCGCCCGACGACGCGGTGGTGCCGCACGAGTCGCTGTACCCGGACGACAGCACCGCCGAGGAAGTCGACCAGCAGAACGCCGAGCAGTTCACCGCCTCCCAGGAGAGCGCCAAGGTCGCCGCGCTGGAGGAACTGGGCATCGACTTCACCACCCGCGTGATCGTGGCGTCCGTGGTCGCGGGCGGCGCCGCGCAGGGCACGCTGCACGCCGGTGACGTGATCAAGGCCGTCGACGGCGAGCCCGTCGACGGCCCCGGCGACGTGGTCGAACTGGTCACCAGCCGCAAGCCGGGCGAGAAGGTCACGTTCCGGGTCGTCCCCGCGGACAAGGCCGAGAAGGCCGAGAAGAACGGCGAGGACCCCCGCAAGCTGCCGGGCGAGGAGGTCACCGTCACCACCCGGCCGTCCGACCAGGAGCCCGGCAAGGCCATGGTCGGCATCACGGCGGGCACCGCGCACACCTTCCCGTTCGAGATCGACATCAAGCTCGCCGACGTCGGCGGCCCCAGCGCGGGCCTGATGTTCGCGCTCGGCATCGTCGACAAGCTCACCAAGGGCGACCTCACGGGCGGGGAGTTCGTCGCCGGCACCGGAACGATCAACACCGAGAGCCAGGTCGGGCCGATCGGCGGCATCCACATGAAGACCGTCGGCGCCCGCGACCAGGGCGCGAAGTTCTTCCTCACGCCGGCGGCGAACTGCGCCACGGCCGCCCGGGACGTACCCGACGGGCTCACGCTCGTCGAGATCCGGACGATGGACGACGCCATGGACGCGCTGGCGGACATCCGCGAGGGCGACCTCGACCGGCTCGACGAGTGCGGGGAGTAGCGCGCACGAGGACCGGTGCGCGGAACGGGGTCAGTCGAACGTCGCCGCCAGCGCCCGGGCGAGCCCCGGCACCAGATCCGGCCCCGTGAGCACCTCGGTGGGGGCGTCCTTCGAGCGCAGCCGCAGCGCGGCCTCCCGGCTGCCGTCGCGCAGCACGGCGACCGTCATGCGGACCTCCTCGCGCCGCGGGTGCTCCGCGACCCAGGCGGTGAGCCCCGCCTCGTCGAGACCGTCGGGCACGTCGGCCTCCGCCGCCGGCGGGAGCATCAGCCGCTCGACCGTGAGCGCGCAGCCGCCGACCGCATCGGGCCAGGCGATGGTGCCGAGGAACTCGTCGAGCGGCTGCCCCTCGGGGAGTTCCTGCTGCTCGATGGGCGTGTACGAAACCTGCGCCGGGGGCCCGGCGCCCGGGTCGCCGGAGCCGTCGGCAGTGTCGAGGTCCAGCCGCCGGGCGAGCCCCGGCTCCTGCGCGCGCAACTGCGCGGTGTCGACGAGGGCGAAGAGCCGCGGCGGCCGGTCCCAGCCGAAACCGGACGCGTACTCGTCAAGCTCCAGGACCGCGCGAGTCAGCGGGTCGGCTGCCAGGGGTGGACCGCCGGTGGGAGAGTTGGACATGCTCGTCATCCTGCCTCATCGCTCTCTGCCACCCCCCGGCGGGAACTGAGTAAAGCTTTAGTAAGTTGCCACATTGAGCCCCTGTGCCGCGGGGGCCGTATGACAGGACGTTCAAGTCTCGAGGTGCCACCTTGGCTTTCCAGATGCCGGACCGCGGCGGAGGCCCCACCGGGCCACGGATCAGTGTGGGCAGGCCGTCCCGGCGGGTACGAACGCTGCTGATGACGCTGGGTGTGCTCGCCATCCTGGGCATCATCTTCGTCATGTTCGCCGGCTTCTGGACGGACTGGCTCTGGTATCGCTCCGTCGGCTACTCCTCGGTCTTCACCACCCGGTTGTGGACCAAGGTCGGCCTGTTCTTCGTCTTCGGGCTGCTGATGGCGTTCGCCGTGGGCTTCAACATGTGGCTGGCCCACCGGCTGCGACCGCCGCTCAGCGCGATGTCGCTGGAGCAGGAGAGCCTCGACCGCTACCGGATGAACCTGGCGCCGTACAAGAAGTGGGTGCTGCTCGGCATCGCCACGCTGGTGGGTCTGATCGCCGGCGCCTCCGCGACCGGGCAGTGGCGCACGTGGCTGCTGTGGGTGAACGGCCAGTCGTTCGGCGAGAAGGACCCGCAGTTCCACAAGGACATCTCCTTCTTCGCGTTCGACCTGCCGTGGTACCGCTTCCTGCTCGGCTTCGGCTTCGCCGCGGTCGTGCTGTGCACGATCGCCGCCGCGCTCACGCACTACCTGTACGGGGGCCTGCGCATCTCCAGCCCCGGTGCGCGCGCCACGTCGGCGGCGACCGGTCATCTCGCGGTGCTGCTCGGCACCTTCGTGGCGCTCAAGGCGGTGGCGTACTGGTTCGACCGCTACAGCCTGGCGACGAAGACCAGCGGGCTGAAGACCACCGACGGCTGGACGGGTCTGCGCTACGTCGACGCGAACGCCTATCTGCCGGCGAAGACGATCCTCTTCGTCATCGCGATCATCTGCGCGTTGCTCTTCTTCGCCACCCTGTGGCGGCGCACCTGGCAGTTGCCGCTCATCGGCCTCGGCCTCATGGTCCTCTCGGCGATCCTGATCGGCGGGCTGTACCCGGCGATCGTGCAGAAGTTCCAGGTGCAGCCGAACGAGCAGGCCAAGGAGACGCCGTTCATCGAGAAGAACATCGAGGCGACGCGCAAGGCGTACGACATCGATGACTCCCAGGTGACGGACTACTCGGGCGAGGCGCCGCAGGACACCACCAACGAGCAGTTGCGCAGCGCCGTCGACAGCACGGCGAGCGTCCGCCTGCTCGACCCGAGCGTGGTCTCGCCGACGTACCAGCAGCAACAGCAGGTCCGCGGCTACTACCAGTTCCCGGGCACGCTGGACGTCGACCGGTACGAGAACAAGGACGGCGACTCGCAGGACACCGTCGTCGGTCTGCGTGAGATCAACGTGGGCGGCATCCCCGAGAAGGGCTGGATCAACAGCCACTTCCGGTACACCCACGGCTACGGCGTCGTCTCCGCCAAGGGCACCGAGGTGACCAACGACGGCGACCCGTCGTACACGGAGAAGGACCTGCCGCCCGAGGGTGAGCTGGGCGACTACGAGCCGCGTATCTACTACGGCGAGCAGACCCGCGACTACTCGATCGTGGGCGGTCCGCAGGACGAGGTCGACTACGCCGACGACTCCGGCGAGAAGACGTACCGCTACAAGGGCGACAGCGGCGTCGACCTGTCCAACCCGATCAACAGGGCCGCGTACGCGCTGACGCTCAGCGAGCCGCAGATCATGTACTCCGGCGCGATCGGCGACGGCTCGCAGATCATCTACAACCGCACCCCGAAGGAGCGGGTGGAGGCCGTCGCGCCCTGGCTGACGATCGACGGCGACCCGTATCCGGCGGTGGTCGACGGCCGGATCACCTGGATCGTCGACGCCTACACCACCAGCAACGGCTATCCGTACTCGACCAGGACCACCCTGGGCGACACGACGGCCGACTCGCTGACGGACGACCAGCGTTCGGTGATCGCGCAGCAGAACCAGGTCAACTACATCCGCAACTCGGTGAAGGCCACCGTCGACGCCTACGACGGCAGCGTGGACCTCTACGAGTGGGACACCGAGGATCCCGTCCTCAAGACCTGGATGAAGGCGTTCCCCGACACGGTCAAGCCGCGTGGGGAGATCAGCGACGCGCTGATGGACCATCTGCGCTACCCGCAGGACCTGTTCAAGGTCCAGCGCGAGCTGCTGACGCAGTACCACGTCACCAGCCCCAAGCAGTTCTACTCCGGCAGTGAGCAGTGGGAGATCCCGGACGACCCGACCACCAAGGTCGAGAGTTCGGTCCCGCCGTACTACCTCAGCATGAAGATGCCGGACCAGGACTCGCGGACGTTCTCGCTGACGACCACGTTCACGCCACGCAACCGCAACAACCTGGGCGCGTACATGGCCGTGGGCGCGGACGCGCGCAACGACGACTTCGGGAAGATCAGAATCCTGAAGCTGCCACCCAACAGTCCCGTGCCGGGACCGAAGCTCGTGCAGTCCAGATTCAACTCCAACGCCGCGATCGCCGACCAGATCAACATCCTGCAGAGAGGCGACTCGGAAGTCATCTACGGCAACCTGCTGACGGTGCCGTTGGAGGGCGGACTGATCTACATCGAGCCGGTGTACGTGCAGGGCACCGGCACCGGCTACCCATTGCTGCGCAAGGTACTGGTCACGTACGGCGACCAGACGGCCTTCGAGGACACCTTGCCCAAGGCGTTGAACGTCGTCTTCGGGGTGGAGGAAGCGACACCGCCCGACACGGGCGAGGAGCCACCACCGGAGGAGGATCCGCCGCCGCCGACGGACGGCGGCAGCCTCCAGGACGCCGTCGAGGACGCCCAGCAGGCCTACGAGGACGGTCAGCAGGCGCTCCAGGACCAGGACTGGGAGGCGTACGGCCAGGCCCAGGAGGAGCTGGAGGAGGCCCTCCAGCGGATCGAGGACGCCGAGCAGTCGGCGGGCTCGAACGGCGACGGGGCCGGCGGTGACCCCGCTGACGGCGGAGCCGACGGCGGCGGTGACGGCGGAGGCGGCAGTGATGCCGGTGATGCCGCTGACGGCGGAGGCAGCGGGGCCTAGGGCGGCCGTGGCCCGCCGGACGGGAAGTCCGGCGGGCCACGGACCGTGAGGTCCGGCGGCGTGAGGGCGCTCTGCACCGTGATAGCCTTACGGCACACGACGCGGGGTGGAGCAGCTCGGTAGCTCGCTGGGCTCATAACCCAGAGGTCGCAGGTTCAAATCCTGTCCCCGCTACCGATTCAGGCCCGGTTTCCTCAGGGAAGCCGGGCCTGAAAGCATGTAAAGACCTGAACGTGACGAACGTGCGCATCGAGCACGTGGCGCAGCGAAGGGATCGTCGTGACGAGAAAGGCCCCCGAGCGGCAGGCAGTCGAGCGCTATCGCTCCCGCGTGCGGGGGTGTCTGCTGGGCGGGGCGATCGGCGACGCGCTCGGCGGGCCGGTCGAGTTCTGGAGCCTGGAGCGGATCCGGAGTGAATGCGGGCCGGACGGCGTCAGGGAGTACCGGCCCGAGGACGTCGCGTGCGCCCGCACCTACGGTCGCATCACCGACGACACGCAGATGACCCTGTTCACCGTCGAGGGCATGATCCGCGCGTCGGTCCGCACCGACAGGGGTCTCGGGTTCACCGTCGGAGTCCTCCACCACGCCTACGACCGTTGGCTCGACACCCAGTTGCAGCCCGGCCCGGACGGGGAGCGGGACGGGTGGCTCATCACCCAGCCCTGGCTCTACTCGCGCAGAGCGCCCGGAAACACCTGCCTCTCCGCGCTCGCCGCTCCGCGGGGCGGCGAGCGGAAGATCAAGCGATTCGGTGAGGCTGCGCGCAACCACTCGAAGGGGTGCGGCGGTGTCATGCGCAGCGCCCCCTTCGGGCTCCTGCCGCCCTGGATCCGGGACTCGCCGTCGTGGCAGTTCGACGCCGCCGCCGAGGCCGCCGGGTACACCCACGGCCATCCCACGGGGAGGGTGGCGTCCGGTGCGCTGGCCGTTCTCGTGGCGTCGATCGTGCGCGGCCAGGCCCTGCCGGACGCCGTCGAGACGACGTTGCGGCTGCTCCGCGAGCAGGACGAGCACCACGAGACCCTTCGGGCCGTCGAGCAGGCCGTCGAAGCCGCCCGGGGGAGTTCCGGCGCGGCGGTGATCGAGTCGCTGGGCGGCGGCTGGGTGGCGGAGGAGGCGCTTGCCATGGCGGTCTATGCCGTCCTCGCCCATCCGGGACCGGAGGAGGTGCTCGACGCGCTGGCGCTCGCCGTCACCCACTCCGGTGACAGCGATTCCACCGGCGCGATCTGCGGCAGCATCCTCGGCGCGCTGCACGGCGAAACGGCGCTGCCCCCGGAGCTCGCCTTCGAGGTCGAGGGACGCGACACGATCCTGACGCTGGCCGACGACTTCATCTACGAGTTCACCGCCGGCGACCGGCTCCACGGCGACTACGGGCCCTACACGAGGTGGAAGGACCGCTACCCGGGATGGTGAGCCGGCACGGGGCCGGGGCGTACGTGTCGCGCAGGTGTTCTTGAGGTCATTGCTTTGGGGGTTGTGGGCGTGACAAGGTTTGATGAGTCGTCGTGTCGGGAAGTCGACAAACCGCTGAAGTGACCTTCCTGGCTGCGGTATACCAGGTGTACGCGGGTTGCAGGTGGTGCGACGATGGACCTCATGGGGGACGAGGCAAGGGTGTTGGACGCCCGTAAGACAGGGGGCACCGGTGGGCAGGAGCGCGAGGCTCCCGCCGCCGGTGAGTTGAGCGCTGCGCGCGGCCGGGATCCGGCCGTGGCGGAGCTGAGCGCGCGGGGCGCCGCCCTGCTGCGCAAGGGGGATCTGGACGGCGCGGAGCCGGTGCTGCGCGCCGCGACCGCCGAGGGCGACCGGGCGGCGGCGAACAACCTGGGCGTGCTGCTCTACCAGCGCGGCCAGGTGCACGAGGCGGCCGGCTGGTGGCGCATCGCCGCGGTCGGGGGCTCGCCCGCCGCCGCGCACGCCCTGGGGCGCTACTACCGGGAGAACGGGGACGAGCCCGGCGCCGAGTACTGGCTGCGCCAGTCCGCCGAGGCCGGGCACGCACTGGGCGCGTACGCGCTCGCCGACCTGCTGGAGCACCGCAGCGACGTGGGCGCGGAGCGCTGGTTCCGGATCGCCGCCGACAAGGGCCACCGCGAGGCGGCGTACCGCCTTGCGCGCGTCCTCGACACCGGCAGCCGGGCGCGGTCCGGCAGCGGCGTCGAGACCGGTACGCGGCTGACGCCGCCGGCGTCGCCGCGCGCGGTCAGCCTGGTGCGCGGCGTGGCCGGGGCCGGGGAGGACCCGGTCGCCGAGGCCGAGCAGTGGTACCGGCAGGCCGCCGCGCGCGGGCACGTCCGCGCCGCGCTGCACCTCGGCACGCTCCTGGAGGAGCGCGGCGAGTCGCAGGAGGCCGGCCGGTGGTACGTGATCTCCGCGCGGGGCGGTGAGCCGCGCGCGGCCTGCGCGCTGGGCTTCCTGCTCCGCGACGCGGGCGACGACGCCAGCGCGGCCGTGTGGTGGCGCCGGGCGGCCAGGGAGGGCGACGGCAACGCGGCCAACGCCCTCGGCGCCCTGCACGCGGACCGCGGCGAGCCGCAGGAGGCGGAGCGGTGGTACCGCGCGGCGCTGGACGCGGGCGACGTCAACGGTGCGTACAACCTGGCGCTGCTGTGCGCCGGGCAGAACCGGGGCGAGCAGGCCGAGCAGTGGTACCGGCAGGCCGCGTACACCGGGCACTGCGAGGCGGCCAACGCGCTGGCGGTGCTGCTGCTCCAGCGCGGCGACGCCGCGGGCGCCGAGCCGTGGTTCTCGAAGGCCGCGGAGGCGGGCAGCGTCGACGCGGCGTTCAACCTCGGGATCATCCACGCGGGCCGGGAGGACGAGACGGGCGCGCGGCAGTGGTACGAGCGCGCCGCGTCGGCCGGGCACGTGGAGGCCGCGCTGCAGGTCGCCGTCGCGCTGCTGCGCGACGGCGAGGAGAAGGCCGCGGAGCACCGGCTGCGGACGGCCGCCGAGGGCGGCAGCCCCGAGGGGGCGTTCCGGCTGGCGGCGCTGCTGGACGACAGGCGGCCCGGGGCGGGGCCGGTGCCGGACGCCGCGGGGTCGCGCGGTGCGCGGGCCTGGGGCGGCACGGGCGCCGACGGCTCCGGCGGCGCCTCGGGCGGCCCGGCGGGCTCGGCAGGCTCCGAAGCGGCCGCCGAGTGCGAGCAGTGGTACGAGCAGGCGGCCCGGCAGGGGCACAGGCGCGCCCAGGTGCGGCTCGGCATGCGCGCGGCCGGCCGGGGCGACACGGAGGCCGCGGGCCGGTGGTACCGGGCCGCCGCCGAGGCGGGCAGCCGCAACGGCGCGTTCAACCTGGGTCTGCTGCTGGCCCGGGAGGGCAGCGTGCCGGAGGCGGCGATCTGGTGGCGCCGGGCGGCGGAGCACGGCCACGGCCGCGCGGCGCTGCGGCTCGCGCTGCTGGCCGCCCGGCGGGGCGACCTGCCGGAGAGCCAGCACTGGTCGTCGCGGGCGGTGGAGCTGGGCCCCGCCGAGGTCGCCGAGCGCGCCGCCCGGCTGCGGGACGCGCTCGCACAGGAGCTCACCGCCTGAGCGGCGCCCCGGCGGCCCGAGCCGCCCGTGGGCGGCCGTGAGCGGTGCTGAGTGGCACTGAGCGGTCCGAGGGGAGGGCCGGTGGCGGACAGCCGCCGGCCTTTCGCACGGCCCGCGAGGTGGCCGGACAATGACGAAGGCCCGGACCACATGGTCCGGGCCTTCGTCATTGGTAGCGGGGACAGGATTTGAACCTGCGACCTCTGGGTTATGAGCCCAGCGAGCTACCGAGCTGCTCCACCCCGCGTCGGTGAAACCAACCCTACCCCTGGCCGATCGACCAGCGCAAATTACTTCTCGCGCTGCTCCGCGCAGTCCGGGCAGATGCCGCGATACGTGACTTCCGCGCCGGAGACCCGGAAGCCGAAGCGCTCGCCCTCGGGCAGCGTCGACAACAGGTCGCCCTCCGGGCGCACGTCGCGGATGGAGCCGCAGCGGCTGCACACCAGGTGCTGGTGCGCGCTGTGCGCGTTCGGGTCGTACCGCTTGGCGCGGCCGTCCGTGCTGACTTCGAGCACTTCACCGAGCGCGACGAGCTCGCCCAGCGTGTTGTAGACGGTCGCCCGGGAGATCTCGGGGAGCCGGGCGGTGGCGCGCGCGAGCACTTCGTCGGCGGTGTAGTGCACGTGGTCGCCGTCCAGGACCTCGGCCACGACTCGCCGCTGCGCGGTGAGCCGGAAGCCACGGCCGCGCAGTCGCTCCAGGAGGTCACTCATGCATTCAGGGTAGCAGCGCGCCGCTCTATGACCAGAACCCATACGAAGTTCATGAGGATCTTGACTTGGACTAAGTCTAATGTAGGCTCCTTCGCAGGCTGCGGCGATCGGTTCCACGGCCGCGCTCCAGGCCCTGCCCGGCCGGAGCCGGTTGCCGTGCACGGACAGAGGGGTCGGGACGCCGGTCGGGCTCCCGGCCCCTCTGACGCGTCCGGGTGCGTTACGCGAGGGCTGTCTCGCGGCGCTCCGGCTCCTGCCGCTCCGGGGTCCAGCAGCGGATGATGTCGCGTACGGACACGACGCCGACGGGCTCCGCGTCGTCGAGGACGATCAGATGGCGGAAGCTGCCGTGGGTCATGGCGCCGGCGGCGTCGTCGAGGGTCCAGCCGGGTGCGGCGAAGACGACGTCGGTGGTCGTGTGGTCGTCGGCCTTCTCCACGTCCGGGTCCTGGCCCGCGCCGACGGAGTTGAGGATGTCGCGCTCGGTCAGGATGCCGAGCCCGCTGGTGTCGGGGTCGAGGACGATCGCCGCGCCGACGCGCCGCGCCGACATCAGCCGGGCGGCCTGGCGGAGGGTGTGCGCGGGGCCGATGGTGAGGACCACCGTGCTCATGGCGTCACGGACGAGCATGGGGTGGGGCCACCTCCTAGGCGTAACGGGCCCTTGTGTGCGTGTGAAGAGTTTCACAAGTTCACAAGGTCGGTCATTGCCAGACTGGCACGCTCAGGAGAGCGCAACAAGGGGCGCGCGAAGTCCGGCCGTTCGCACCCGCGCTTCCGGGCGCGGGTGCGGCGGCGGTCCGGAGGTGCCGCTACGGGCCGAGGTACTTCAGCAGTTCCTGGTGGAGCAGCCCGTTCGACGCCGCGGCGTTGCCGCTGTGCGGACCGGGCTCGCCGTCCAGGCCCGTGAACGAGCCGCCCGCCTCCGCCACGATCGCCGCGCACGCCGCCATGTCCCACAGGGACAGCTCCGGCTCCGCGCAGATGTCGACCGTCCCCTCGGCGACCATCATGTACGGCCAGAAGTCCCCGTACCCCCGGCTGCGCCAGCAGTCGCGCGTCAGGTGCAGGAACCCGTCGAGCCTGCCGCGCTCGTCCCAGCCGTGCAGGGAGGAGTACGCGAACGAGGCGTCCTCGATGCGCTGCACGCCCGACACCCGCAGCGGGGTCGCCTTCGCCAGGCTGCGGCCGGTGTACGCGCCGCCGCCCTGCACCGCCCACCAGCGGCGGGCGAGGGCCGGCGCCGACACCACGCCGACGACCGGCTGGTTGCCCTCCGGGCCCGGCGCCATCAGCGCGATGAGCGTCGCCCAGACGGGGACGCCGCGCACATAGTTCTTCGTGCCGTCGATGGGGTCGATGATCCAGCGCCGGGGGCCGGTGCCGTCCGTGCCGTACTCCTCGCCCATCACGGCGTCGCGTGGCCGGGCGCGGCGCAGGGAGGAGCGGATCAGCTCCTCCGCCGATCTGTCCGCCTCCGACACCGGAGTCAGGTCCGGCTTCGTCTCGACCTTCAGGTCGAGGGCCTTGAACCGCTCCATCGTGGTGGCGTCGGCGGCGTCCGCCAGGACGTGGGCGAGACGCAGATCATCATGAAAACCGGCCATGCAACGAACAGTAACCCCAAAGGTGCACCGCCAACCTCCGCCCGCGCGCGTGGCGGGCTTTCAGGGCCCCGTACGGACCCTTGACAGCACCTGGCGGTGCGTCAATTCTGAGGC
Organism: Streptomyces sp. WMMC500; assembly: GCF_027497195.1. Lineage (NCBI taxonomy): Bacteria > Bacillati > Actinomycetota > Actinomycetes > Kitasatosporales > Streptomycetaceae > Streptomyces > Streptomyces sp. WMMC500. Next base: position 2,956,644 of record NZ_CP114905.1, on the reverse strand, counting down.
GCACGGTCGCCCTCTGGAGGCCACGATGCCTACAGCGCGAGAAGGACTCCTCGACGCCGCCTTCGCGGCGCTCAGGAGCCGGCCCTGGGCGGCGGTGCGGATGGTCGACGTCGCCGCCACGGCCGGGGTGTCCCGCCAGACTCTCTACAACGAGTTCGGCAGCAAGGAGGGTCTCTCCCAGGCCCTCGTCAGACGCGAGATCGACGGTTATCTCGCCGGCGTGGACCGGACGCTGGCCGGCGCCCGCAGATCCGGTGCCGACGCCGGCGGCCGGCTGCTCGCCCTGGTCGCCTGGACGCTGCGCGCCGCCCGCGGCAACCCGCTGGTGCGCGCCGCGCTGACCGGCTGCTGGGGCGAGCAACTCCCGACCCCCGCACGGCGGTCGCCCGCCCGCGGCGGGGCGCAGGCGGCGCGGCGCACCGACCCGTCCGTGGAGACGCCCGCGGAACTGGTCGAGGAGGTACGCGACCGGATCCTGCGAGCGCTGGAGGAACAGTTGCCGGGGGCGCCGGGCGAACGCCGCCGGGTCTGCGAGGCGGTGACCAGGCTGACGCTGTCGTACGTGGTCGCGCCCTCGGCCCGCGGCGAGGACGTGGAGCGGGCCGTCCGCGGGCTGCTGTCGGTCAGTGCGCCGAGCCGGACAGTTGCAGGCCGATGACGCCGACGATCACCAGCGAGATGGAGACGACCTTCAGCGTGGAGACCAGGTCGCCGAGGAAGACCATGCCGTAGATGGCGGTGCCCGCGGCACCGATGCCCGTCCACACCGCGTACGCCGGGCCGACGTCCAGTTTCTTCAGCGACAGCGTCAGCAGGCCGAAGCTGCCGAGCGCGAAGACGCAGAAGGCAACCGTCGGCCACAGCCGGGAGAAGCCGTGGGAGAGCTTCAGACAGACGGCGAAGCCGGTTTCGAGGATTCCGGCCACGACGACCAGCAGCCACGCCATCGTGTAGTGCCTCCCGTTCGGTTGACGCTCCTGCGATTATGCCCAACGCGCGTCCGTACGGGCGACGGACCTCGCCGACGGGCACGGGCGGCCCGCGGGCCGACGGTCCGTCAGTCTCCTTCGCGGCGCTCGCGGGTGGCGAGCAGGCGGCGCAGCGAGGCGAGTCGCGCGGGGTCGGCGTGGCCCTCCGCGACCCAGGCGTCGAGCGCGCAGTCCGGCTCGTCGTGGCTGCAGTTGCGCGGGCAGTCGGCCGTCCCTGGTTCCAGGTCGGGGAAGGCGTGGATGACGCGCGACGGATCGACGTGCGCCAGGCCGAACGAACGTACGCCGGGGGTGTCGATGACCCAGCCCTTGTCGTCGGGCAGCGGCAGGGCGAGCGCGGACGTCGTGGTGTGCCGGCCGCGGCCGGTGACGAGGTTCACCTCGCCTGTGGCCCGCTGACGCTCCGGCACCAGCGCGTTGACCAGGGTGGTCTTGCCGACGCCGCTGTGGCCGACGAAGGCGGTGACGCGGTCGGTGAGCAGGTCGAGCACGCGGGCGGCACCCGCGCCGGTGGCCAGCTCGTCGCGGTTGCAGGCGACGGCCCGCACGCCCAGCGGCGCGTACGACTCCAGCAGCTCGTCCGCGGGCGCGAGGTCCGACTTCGTCAGCACCAGCAGCGGGTCGAGCCCGCCGTCGTACGCGGCGACCAGGCAGCGGTCCACCAGCCGCGGGCGGGGCGGCGGGTCGGCGAGGGCGGTGACGATGGCCAACTGGTCGGCGTTGGCGACGACCACGCGCTCGTACGGATCGTCGTCGTCCGCGGTCCGGCGCAGCACCGACGTGCGCTCCTCGACCCGGACGATGCGCGCGAGCGTCCCGGGATCGCCCGAGACGTCCCCGACGACGGCGACCCGGTCGCCGACGACGATGCCCTTGCGGCCCAGCTCGCGCGCCTTCATGGCGGTGATCGTGCGCTCCCGCACCAGGCAGGTGATGCGGCCGCGGTCGACGGTCAGGACGAACCCCTCGGCGGCGTCCTCGTGCTTGGGCCGGTTGCGGCTGCGGGGGCGGCTGCCCCGGCGGTCCGGGCGTACGCGGACGTCGTCCTCGTCGGGGTTCTTGCCGTAGCGCCGCATCGCGCGGGTCAGGCTCTCCGCGCGGGGGCGGCGGGCGCGCCGCCGCCGGGCCCGGCGCCGGCCCCGGTGTCCGTCCCGGCGAGGAGGCCGGCCCACATCCGGGGGAAGTCGGGCAGGGTCTTGGCGGTCGTCGCCACGTTCTCCACCTGGACACCCTTCACCACCAGGCCCAGAACCGCGCCCGCAGTGGCCATCCTGTGGTCGTCGTACGTGTGGAAGACGCCGCCGCGCAGCGGGCGCGGCCGGATCTCCAGCCCGTCCTCGGTCTCGGAGACGTCGCCCCCCAGCCCGTTGATCTCCGCGGTGAGGGCGGCGAGCCGGTCCGTCTCGTGCAGCCTCAGGTGGCCGACGCCGCGCAGCCGGGACGGCGAATCCGCCAGCGCCGCCACCGCGGCGATGCCGGGCGTCAGCTCGCCGACCTCGGAGAGGTCGATGTCGATGCCGCGCACGCCGCCTGCGGACGCGCCGGTGAAGACCAGGTCCGTGCGGTCCGCGGTGGTCACCAGCTCGCAGGAGCCGCCCATCTCCGTGAAGATCGCGCGCAACGCGTCCCCGGGCTGGGTGGTCTGCCGGGGCCAGTCGCGCATCGTGACCCGGCCGCCGGTGACGAGCGCGGCGGCCAGGAACGGCTGCGCGTTCGACAGGTCCGGCTCCACCGTGAGCTCCCGGCCCCGCAGGGATCCCGGCGCCACCCGCCACACGTGGGGCTCGCCGCCGTCCTCCGGCGCCTCCACCACGGCGCCGGCCGCCCGCAGCATCTCGACGGTCATCCGGATGTGCGGCAGCGAGGGCAGCCGGTGGCCGGTGTGCCGCAGCTCCACGCCCTTGTCGAAGCGCGGCGCGGACAGCAGCAGCGCGCTGACGAACTGCGAGGACGAGGAGGCGTCGACCTCGACCGGGCCGCCCCGCAGCGCCCCCTCGCCGTACACCGTCAGCGGCAGGGCGCCGCGGCTGCCAAGCGCGGTGTCGTCGATCCGGGCGCCGAGGGCGCGCAGCGCGTCGATGACGCCGTGCAGCGGGCGCTCGTGGCTGCGCGGGTCGCCGTCGAAGCGGACCGGGCCGTCGGCGAGGGCCGCGACGGGGGGCAGGAAGCGCATGACCGTGCCCGCGTTGCCGACGTCCACCGCGGCGTCCCCGCGCAGTCCGCCGCCCGGGGTGACGCGCCACTCCTCGGCGCCGTCCGGGCCCGCGCCCTCCTCGATGCCGACGCCGAGGGCCCCGAGGCCCCCCGCCATCAGGGCGCTGTCGCGGGAGCGCAGCGGCCTGCGCAGCAGGCCGGGCCCATCGGCGAGTGCGGCGAGCACCAGCGCCCGGTTCGTGACCGACTTCGATCCGGGCACGGTGACGGCCGCGGCCACCGGACCGGAAGCGGTCGGCGCGGGCCAGAGGCTGCTCTGCGAAGCGGTCATGGCACTCACCCTATGCGGGCCGGCCCGCCTCCCGCAGGGTCCGCCCGCCCGCCTGTGGACAACCGGCGGGGTCGGGGAAATCCGGCGGGTGCGCACAACCGCGCGAGGGGTGTGGCGGGGCGCGGGCCGGAGCGGACGCGCCGGGCCGGGCGCCTCAGAGGTCGAGCAGCCAGCGGGCGCCGCCGGCCAGGGCGCAGAGCGCGACGATGAAGAACAGGAACACCCACAGCCCCGCGGGGGTGTGGGTCAGCCGTCCCAACTGGTCGGCGTCGGACTGCGGCGCCTCGCCGCGGCGCCGTTTGCGCTGGAGCTCGAAGACCGGCCGCACGCCGCCGAGCAGCAGGAACCACACGGCCACGTACGCGAAGGCCGCCTGCACCTCCGGCTCGGTCAGCCAGGAGACGAGGAAGAACGCGGCCCCGGTCAGGACGACGGTCACCACCCCGTACGCGTTCCGGATCATCAGCAGCATCGCCGCGAGCAGGCCGATCGAGCCCCACAGCGCCGCCGTGATGCGGCCGTCGGCGAGCAGCCAGGCGCCCGCGAGGCCGAGCAGCGGCGGGGCGGTGTAGCCGGAGGCGGCGGTGAGGACCATGCCGAGGCCGGAGGGCTTGCCGCGGCTGACGGTCAGGCCGGAGGTGTCGGAGTGCAGGCGTATGCCCTCCAGGCGGCGGCCGGTCAGCACGGCGACGAGGCCGTGGCCGCCCTCGTGCGCGATGGTCACGGCGTTGCGCGCCACCCGCCATATGCCCCAGGGCAGCACGGCGGAGAGCGCCACGAGCCCCGTCACCGCGACCAGCCACTCCGAGGGGTCCGGCTGCGTGCCGACGACACGGTCCCACAGCTCGCCGAGGCTGGTTCCTTCCATGTGCCCTCCCGGTGCTCGGACGAGCAGGGTAGCCAAGGCGGCGTGTGCGGGCTGTCAGAGGGGCGTGGCAGTCTTGTCACCCATGTGCGGACGGTACGCGGCGAGCCGGAAACCCGAGGACCTCGCCAGCCTCTTCGAGGTGGAGAAGTGGGACGCGGAGGAGACCCTCGCGCCCGACTACAACGTGGCGCCGACCAAGAACGTCTACGCGGTGCTGGAGCGCCCCGAGCGGGATTCCGACGACCCCCGGCCGGTGCGGCAGTTGCGCGCGCTGCGCTGGGGCCTCGTGCCGTCCTGGGCGAAGAACCCGGACCTGGGCGTGAAGATGATCAACGCCAGGGCCGAGACCGTGCACGAGAAGCCCGCCTACCGCCGGGCGTTCGTCTCGCGGCGCTGCCTGCTGCCGGCCGACGGCTACTTCGAGTGGCTGACCTTCAAGGGCGAGCGGCAGCTTGAGGAGCAGGGCAGGAAGAAGCGCCCCCGCAAGCAGCCGTACTTCGTCACCCCGGTCGACGGCTCGGTCTTCGCGATGGCCGGGCTGTTCGAGTTCTGGCGGGACAAGACGCTGGCGGACGACGACCCGCGCGCATGGTGGGTGACGTGCACGGTGGTGACCACGGAGGCGGAGACCACGGAGCTGGCCGGCGGGGAGGCGGGGGAGTCGGGGCCGCACACCCTCGCCGACATCCACCCGCGGATGCCGCTGATGCTCCCCCCGGACCGCTGGGACGCCTGGCTCGACCCGGACAACAAGGACCCGGAGGCGCTGCGCGAGCTGCTGAGCCCGCCGCCGCCGGGGCTGCTGCGCGCGTTTCCGGTGTCGACGAAGGTGAGCGACGTGCGGAACAACGGCGCGGAGCTGGTGGAGGAGATGGCGGCGCCGGAGGAGGAGACGCTCTTCTAGGAGAGCGGGGGGCGGGGCCGTCGTACGCCGTCGCCGACGGTGGCGTACGACGCCGGGGCGCCCCGCGCGCAACGGCCCGCGGTGCGCACCGCGGGCGACCCCGGAGAGGCGCCACGCGCGCCCGCGCCGGATCTGCCGGCACTCCGCGCGGGGGCGCGGGCCGGTGCGTACCGCTCGCCTAGATTGAGGCGCGTGAAGCCCACCACCGAGACCGTCGCCACACCGCCCGGCGACGCCCGCATCACCTGGCACCGGGCCGCCCGCCCACGGCTCGTGCTCGCCCTGAGCCACGGCGCGGGCGCCGGCATCGAGGCCCGCGACCTGCGGGCGCTGGCCGCCGCGCTGCCCGCCGAGGGGGTCACCGTCGCGCTCGTCGAGCAGCCCTGGCGGGTCGCCGGCCGCAAGCTGGCGCCCGCGCCCAGGACCCTCGACGCCGGCTGGACGGCGCTGTGGCCCGCCCTGGAGAAGCCCGGCGTGCCGGTCGTCGCGGGCGGCCGGAGCGCCGGCGCCCGGGTCGCGTGCCGTACGGCCCGGGAACTCGGCGCCCGCGCGGTGCTCGCGCTGGCCTTCCCGCTGCACCCGCCGGGCAGGCCGGAGAAGTCCCGGCTGGCAGAGCTGCTCGACGCCGGGGTGCCGACCCGCGTGGTGCAGGGCGAGCGCGACCCGTTCGGCGGCCCCGCGGAGTTCCCCGCGGAGGTCGACCTCGTGCCCGTGCCGTACGCGGACCACGGCTTCGCCGTGGCCGGGAGCGCGCCACCCGACGACGCCGAGACAGCCGCCACGATCACCGCCGCCGCGGTGGAATGGCTCGCCGGCCTGCGCTGACGTCCGGCGCGGCCGGCGCCCGCGCCCGGCGGCGCCGCGGAGCCGCCCGGGAATGCGGCATCGGGGCCGTGCGTTCTCATCGGTGTACGTTCACGCGCTCGACGAAGGGAAACGCATGAGCGGGGTCGCATGCCCGTCGCGTCCGCAGCCGGAGGCAGCGGAGAAGTACTGGGCGGCGGATGTGCACGGACGTCGTCTATCCTCCGAACCGTACGGGGCCACGGGTGGCTCCACCACGGTGCTGGAGGAGGTGGGTCTCGTCACTGGGACCGACACGGGCAAGGGCGAGCCGGGCGAGGAGCCGACGGCCCCCGAGGAGACGTCCGCCGAGCGGAACGCGCGCTTCGAGCGCGACGCGCTCCAGTTCCTCGACCAGATGTACTCGGCGGCGCTGCGGATGACCCGCAACCCGGCCGACGCGGAGGACCTGGTGCAGGAGACGTACGCCAAGGCGTACGCGTCCTTCCACCAGTTCCGCGAGGGCACGAACCTCAAGGCCTGGCTCTACCGCATCCTGACCAACACGTTCATCAACTCGTACCGCAAGAAGCAGCGTGAGCCGCAGCGCAGCGCCGCCGAGGAGATCGAGGACTGGCAGCTCGCGCGCGCCGAGTCGCACATGTCGACCGGCCTGCGCTCCGCGGAGGCCCAGGCGCTCGACCATCTGCCGGACTCGGACGTGAAGGAGGCCCTCCAGGCGATCCCGGAGGAGTTCCGCATCGCGGTCTATCTGGCGGACGTCGAGGGCTTTGCCTACAAGGAGATCGCGGACATCATGGGGACACCGATCGGTACGGTCATGTCCCGGCTGCACCGCGGTCGCCGCCAGTTGCGCGGTCTCCTGGAGGACTACGCGCAGGAGCGCGGCCTGACGCCGGCGGGAGCCGGGCCGGAGTCGGCCGGGTCGCACACGGGAAAGGGTTCGGGATCATGAGCTGCGGAGACCCGCACGAGACGGATTGCTCCGAGATCCTCGACCATCTCTACGAGTATCTCGACAAGGAGATGCCGGAAGGCGACTGCGCGAAGTTCCAGGTGCACTTCGACGAGTGCAGTCCCTGTCTGGAGAAGTACGGCCTGGAGCAGGCCGTGAAGAAGCTCGTCAAGCGCTGCTGCGGGCAGGACGACGTGCCCGCGGACCTGCGCGCGAAGGTGATGGGCCGGATCGACACCATCAGGTCCGGCGACGAGGTACCGGAGCAGCCGGTGCTCGACGCCGGTGACGAGGGCCGCCCCACGTCACTCGAAGGTGCGAATCCACCCGGCTCGTAGTGTTCTTTTACGCAACTGCGCCCCATTCGGCCGTAGGTGCCGCTCTATGCTCCCCAACTCGTACGGAGTACAGCGGGGACGAGGAGCGTGGGGCGCATGGGGCAGGTGGCGCAGGTCTCCGCGGCCGGGCGCGCCTGTCTGCTGTGCGCACTGCTCGCCGCGGCGGCGTGCGCCGCCCCCGCGCTGCGGCCCGGCGCCGCGACCCCCTGGGGCACGGTGGCCCTGCTCGCCGGCGTCTACGCGGCCGGTGAACACCTCCGGCGCTGCCCGCCGCTGGCGGGCCGGGTGCCCGACGGCATCGGCGCGTTCTTCCCCGTACTCCTTGCAGGAGCGTTTCTGCTGCCGCCCGCCGCGGCGGCCCTCGTCCCTCTCCCTGGCGCGCTGACCGCCCGGATCACCGAACAGCCGGCCGCCCCGCGGCGGCTGTGGCGGGCCGCGGAACCGGCGCTCGCAAGCTGGGCGGCCGCGTACGCCGCCGGGCGCGTGCCCGGGGACGCCGGGCTCGGCGAGGCCGGCTTCCCCGAACTGCTCCCGGCCGCGCTCCTCGCGGTCGCCGCCTTCTGGGCCGTACTCACCTGCCTGGACGCCGCGATGCGCGCCGCCGCCGAGCGCCGCTCCCCGCGCGCTGCGCTCGCCGGAGCGCCCGCGGCGGCGGGCGCGTACCTCGTGCACGGGCTCGCCGGGCTGATCATGGCGATGCTCTGGCACAGCCCGCACGGACCGGCCAGCGGGCTGCTCGTGCTGCTGCCGATGGCGATCTCCTGCTGGGCGTTCGCCCAGGCCGACCGTGAGCGCGCGGCGCATCAGGCGACGATCCGGGCGCTGGTGCAGGCCGTCGACATCAAGGACCGCTACACCCGCGGGCACAGCGAGCGGGTCGGCCGCGCGTCGGTGCTCATCGCCCGCGAGCTGGGCATGGACGAGCGGCGGCAGGAGGTGCTCCGGTTCGCCGGGATCCTGCACGACGTGGGCAAGCTCGGTGTGCCGACGCGCATCCTGCGTAAGGACGGGCCGCTGACCCCCGAGGAGCGGCGGGTCATCGAGCTGCATCCGGAGTACGGGCACGAGATCGTCCGCGGCATCGGCTTCCTGGAGGAGGTGCGCGCGGCGATCCTGCACCACCACGAGCGGATGGACGGCCGCGGTTACCCGTACGGGCTCACCGGCGCGCGGATTCCGGAATACGCCCGGGTGGTGGCGGTGGCCGACGCCTTCGACGCCATGACCTCGACCCGCTCCTACCGCCGCGCGCGCGAGGTGCCCGCGGCGCTGGCGGAGCTGCGGCGGTGCGCCGGGGCGCAGTTCGACCCGCGGATGGTGCGCGCGCTGGCCGGTGCGATTGAGCGCCGCGGCTGGCACGCCGAGGTCACGGCGGACGAGCCCGCGACGATCCCGGCACCGCTGCGCGGCGGGACCGGCGGAGCCGGCGGCGGCGCGGCGGGGGACGGCGCGGCGGGCGGTGTGGCGGGCAGTACGGCGGAAGGCGCGGCGGACGGTGCCGTGGCACGCAGCGGTGGCGCCCCGTGAGCGAATCGGTTCTCCGCTCCCGCCACCGCACCCCGCCCGAGGTGCGCGTGGCGGTCGGGGCCGCCGGGGCGGTGACCGCGGCCGGGTTCTGCTGGACCCTCGCGCACGGGCTCGCCCAGCCCGGGGCCGCGCTCGCCTTCGGCCTCCTCATCGTGGTCGGCGAGGTGGCGGGCGACCACCGCGCGAGCACCCCCGCGCGCATCCCCGCGCCGCTGGCCACCGCCGGCGCGCTCGGGTACGCGCTGCTCTGCATCCCCGCGGACACGGCGGGCGGCGCCGTCCTGGAGATCGCCGCCGTCTCCTTCACGGCCACCGTCGTCGGCGCCGTCCCGCACGTCGCCCGCGGTCGCGGCCCCACCGCCGAGCACCTGGTCCGCCGGGTCCTCGGCACCGCCTTCGCCGCCGCCTGCTGCCGCCCCCTGTGCGCCGGTGCCCCGGCGGAGGGCGACGGCGCCCCGGTCGCTGGCCTCACGGCCGGACCCGTCCCCCTCTACGTACCGGCGCTGCTCGGCGTCCTCGCCCTGACCGCGCTCTGCGACGCCGTGCTCGCCGCCTGCCTCGCCCGGGCCCGCACCGGCTGGCCGTACGGCCCCCTGCTCCGCGACGAGCTGCGCGCCCTGCCCGGCGCCGGCTCCGCGATGTGCGCCACCGGCGTCGTCATCGCACTCGCCGCGCAGGTGGCCGGGGTGTGGGCGCTGCCCGTGCTGAGCCTGCCGCTGCTGCTCACCCAGGTCTCGTTCCGCCGCTACGCCGCCGTGCGCCGCACCTACCGCCAGACCATCGCCTCCCTGGCCCGCGCGACCGAGATGGCCGGCTACCACACCCCGGGCCACGCCCACCGCGTCGCCTCCCTCAGCCGGGCGATCGGCCGGGTGCGGGGGCTGACCGAGCGGGAGCTGGACGTGCTGGAGCAGGCTGCGCTCATGCACGACCTGGGCAAGCTGTCGCTGGCCGACCCCGCCCCGCCGGGGGCCGAGGGCCCCCCGGGCGCCGCCGGCCTCGCCGACCGGCGGCGCATCGCCCTGCTGGGCGGCGCGGTGGTACGGCAGACCGGCGTGGCCGCCGAGGTCGCGGTCGTCGTGGAGCGGCAGGCGGAGCCGTACCGTGACCAGCCGGTCGCGGCCCGTATCGTACGCGTGGCCGCTGCATACGACGTACTGGTGACGGGGAACGCGAAGGGTGAGGGCGCTGTCGCCACCGGGCCGCTCGCGGCCCTGGAGAGGCTGCGTCTGGCCCCTCGCGCCGAGTACGACCCGGCCGTGGTGGACGCGCTCCGGGAGGTGCTGGCGAACGGCGTGCACGCGAACTGACCGGTAAGAAGCGGGCGTACGGCACCGCGTGGTTGGATGCGGGCATAGCCCGGCACCCGAGCGGACAGGAAGTTGCGGGGAGCAACGGCGCCCCCCGGGAGAGCACGCCGTGCGGACAGGCCGCACAGTGGTCATCCTGGAGTCAAAGACGGCAGGCAGGAATCGTGAGGATCTTCGGCAGAACACGGCATCGGCCCTCCGCCTCGTGGCGGCAGGCGACCGACCGCGCGTTCACGTTGATCGGCGACGGCCGGTACGACGACGCGGGCGCGCTGCTCACCCGTGCCGCGGGCCTGGAGCCCTGGCTGTCGGAGTCGTGGTTCAACCTTGCGCTGCTGCACAAGTTCCGGCACGACTGGGAGCAGGCGCGCGCCGCGGGCCTGCGGGCCGTCGCGCTGCTCGACCGCGAGACGGGCGCGCCCGACTGGTGGAACGTCGGCATCGCCGCCACCGCGCTGCAGGACTGGCCGCTGGCGCGGCGGGCGTGGCAGGCGTACGGGCTGCGCGTGCCCGGCGGCGCCGCGCACCAGGGGGCGGCCGAGCCGCCGGAGGACATGGACCTGGGCAGCGCCGCGGTGCGGCTGTCGCCCGAGGGCGAGGCGGAGGTCGTCTGGGGCCGCCGCCTCGACCCGGCGCGGATCGAGGTGCAGAGCATCCCGCTGCCCTCGTCGGGCCGCCGCTGGGGCGAGGTCGTACTGCACGACGGGGTGCCGCACGGCGAGCGGGGCACGCTGGCTGGCCCGTCGTATCCGGTCTTCGACGAGATAGAGCTGTGGGCGCCGTCGCCGGTGCCGACGTGGGTGGTGCTGCTGGAGGCGGCCACCGAGGCGGACCGGGACGCCGTCGAGCTGCTGGCGGCCGAGGCGGGGTACGCGGCCGAGGACTGGTCGTCGTCGGTGCGGCTGCTCTGCCGCACCTGCTCGGAGAGCTGCATGCCCAGCGCCGAGGGCTCGCTGCAGGCGACCCTCGACCCGCACGACCACAGCGAGCCCGGCCAGCCGGGGCCGCTGGTGCACCGCACCGAGGACGGGCTCTGGGTGCCGGAGCGGGAGTGCGGGATAGCCGCGCCCGCGTCGCTGGTGCGCGGGCTGCTGGAGAGCTGGGCCGCGGACAGCCCGGACACCCGGGACTGGCGGGATCTGGAGGAAGTCGTCTGAGGCTGTCGGAACGTGGCCGTACCCTGGACTCCGGTCTTTTCGTGAAGCTCGTGAGGGCGGGAACCAGGAAGGCGTGCGGCGAGCATGACGCAGCAGGCGGAGCAGGAGCAGGCGGGGCGGGAAGCGGAGTCGCCGGACGTGTTCCTCGACGACGTGACGGACGCGGAGGCGCGTGAGCGCGCGGCCCGCGAGCGGGGGACGGTCAGGCCGATCACGGTGGTGGGCAATCCGGTGCTGCACCGCGAGTGCGCGGACGTGACGGAGTTCGACGACGCGCTGCGGTCGCTCGTGGACGACATGTTCGCCAGCCAGCGGGCGGCGGAGGGCGTGGGCCTCGCGGCCAACCAGATCGGCGTCGACCTCAAGGTCTTCGTCTACGACTGCCCGGACGACGACGGCGTACGGCACGTGGGCGCCGTGTGCAACCCCGTGCTGGAGGAGCTGCCCGCCGACCGCCGGCAGCTCGACGACGGCAACGAGGGATGTCTGTCGGTCCCCGGCGCGTACATGTCGCTGGCCCGCCCGGACTACGCGGTGGTGCGCGGCCGGGACCTCGACGGCAGGCCCGTCCGCGTGCACGGCACGGGCTACTTCGCCCGCTGCCTCCAGCACGAGACGGACCACCTCTACGGGCGGCTCTACATCGACCGGCTCTCCAAGCGCGAGCGCAAGGACGTCATGCAGCAGATGGCGGAGAACACCCCGCGCTACGAGACCGTCCCCAACGGCTGAGGCCCCCGCCCGCCCTCGGCCCGCCGGCGCCGTAACCGCCGCCTCTTGCGCGGCGGTTACGGCAGTGGTCGAGTCCACTGGCGAAACGGCGGCGCGTTGACCGCGCGCCCGGCGCGCGCGAGGCTCGGAGCCCCCATTCGTACGGTACGGAGGCCCCATGCTCAGACGTACGGTCAGACTCATCCTCAGCATCGCCATGATCGCGGCGGCGGGCGTCGTCGGCACGGTCGCGACCGCCGGCTCGGCGCAGGCGGACTCGTGCTACACCTGGAACCGCACGCTCTCGCAGGGCATGACCGGCGCCGACGTCACCCAGTTGCAGATCCGGGTGGCGGGGCACGTGACGTCCGGCGAGATCCTCGCCATCGACGGCAACTTCGGGCCGCGCACCAAGGCCGCCGTCGCGAAGTTCCAGAGCGCGTACGGGCTCAGCTCGGACGGCGTCGCGGGCACCAACACGTTCAACAAGATCTACAGCCTGCAGGACGCCGACTGCACCCCGGTGCACTTCACCTACGCCGAGCTGAACAAGTGCAACTCCACCTGGAGCGGTGGTGCGGTCTCCGCGGCGACGGCCAAGGAGAACGCCAAGCGCACCATGTGGAAGCTGGAGGCGATGCGGCACGCCCTGGGCGACGTCCCCATCAACATCACCAGCGGCTTCCGCTCCGTCTCGTGCAACAACGCGGTCGGCGGCGCCTCCAACAGCCAGCATCTGTACGGCACGGCGGCCGACCTCGTCGGCTCCCCGTCGTTCTGCCGGCTGGCCCAGCAGGCGCGTACCCACGGCTTCGGCGGGATCTTCGGTCCCGGCTACCCGGGCCACAACGACCACACGCACGTGGACGGCCGGTCGTCCCGCTCCTGGTCCGCCCCCTCCTGCGGCATCTGACCGCGGGAGACCGCAGCAGCACCGCAGCACGGCAGTACCGCAGCACGCAGGCACCGCGGCAACGGCGCCGCGGCGGCCGGCAGTCGCCGGCCGGACCCGCCCCCCACGGCGGGCCCGGCCGGCGCTGCGCGCCTCAGAACTCGTCGTCGAACCCGACCGAGCCCTCCACCGCCACCTGGTACGCGGACGGGCGGCGCTCGAAGAAGTTCGTCAGCTCCTGCACGTCCTGCAGCTCCATGAACGCGAACGGGTTCTGCGACCCGTACACCGGCGCGAAGCCCAGCCGGACGAGCCGCTGGTCGGCCACGCACTCCAGATACGCGCGCATCGAGTCGGTGTTCATCCCCGGCAGGCCGTCGCCGCACAGGTCGCGCGCGAACTGCAGCTCCGCCCGCACCGCCTCGTCGAGCATGTCGCGCACCTGTTGCCCCAGCTCCTCGTCGAAGAGGTCGGGCTCCTCCGCGCGGACCGTGTCGACCACGGAGAACGCGAAGTTCATGTGCATGCTCTCGTCGCGGAACACCCAGTTCGTGCCCGTCGCGAGGCCGTGCAGCAGGCCGCGGGAGCGCAGCCAGTAGACGTACGCGAACGCGCCGTAGAAGAACAGGCCCTCGATGCAGGCGGCGAAGCAGATGAGGTTGAGCAGGAAGCGGCGGCGGTCCTCCCTGGTCTCCAGCCGCTCGATGTTCTCCACCGAGTCCATCCAGCGGAAGCAGAACTGCGCCTTCTCGCGGATCGACGGGATGTTCTCCACCGCGGCGAACGCCGCGGCCCGCTCGTCCGGATCGGGGAGGTAGGTGTCGAGCAGCGTCAGATAGAACTGGACGTGCACGGCCTCCTCGAAGAGCTGGCGGGAGAGGTAGAGGCGGGCCTCGGGCGAGTTGATGTGCTTGTAGAGCGTGAGCACCAGGTTGTTCGCCACGATCGAGTCGCCGGTGGCGAAGAACGCCACGAGCCGGCCGATGAGGTGCTGTTCGCCCGGCGAGAGCTTGGCGAGGTCGGCGACGTCGGAGTGGAGGTCGACCTCCTCGACGGTCCAGGTGTTCTTGATGGCGTCCCGGTAGCGCTCGTAGAACTCCGGGTAGCGCATGGGGCGCAGGGTCAGCTCGAAGCCGGGGTCGAGCAGGTTCCTGGCGTCGGTGGCGGTGGTCACTGGCATGCCTCGCAGGTCTCGGGGTTCTCCAGGGAGCAGGCGACGGCGTCGTCGGCGTGCGGCTGCTGGACGGGCAGGGGGGCGGGGGCGGGGTGCGCGGGGGCGGCGGCGCGGGCCGAGCGGGCGATCCGGGTCGCCGGGCGCGAGCGCAGGTAGTACGTCGTCTTCAGCCCGGACTTCCAGGCGTAGGCGTACATCGAGCTGAGCTTGCCGATGGTCGGCGCGGCCATGAAGAGGTTGAGCGACTGGGCCTGGTCCAGGTAGGGCGTACGGGCCGCGGCCATGTCGATCAGCGCGCGCTGCGGCAGCTCCCACGCCGTGCGGTAGCGTGCCCGGACCTCCGCGGGGATCCACGTCAGCTCCTGTACGGACCCGTCGTGCTCGCGCAGCGCCTCGCGGGTCTGCGCGTCCCACACCCCCAGCGCCTTCAGCTCGGCCACGAGGTAGGAGTTGACCTGGAGGAACTCGCCGCTCAGCGTCTCGCGCTTGAAGAGGTTGGAGACCTGCGGCTCGATGCACTCGTAGACGCCGGCGATGGAGGCGATCGTCGCGGTCGGCGCGATGGCCAGCAGCAGCGAGTTGCGCAGGCCGGTCGCGGCGATCCGGGCGCGCAGCGCGGTCCAGCGCTCCGGCCAGGTCACGTCGGCGTCGGGATAGTGGTCGGGGTGCAGGACGCCGCGGGCGGCGCGGGTGCGGGACCAGGCCGGGTGCGCGCCGTGCCGCTCGGCGAGGTCGGCGGAGGCGGCGTACGCGGCGAGCATGATGCGCTCGGCGATCCGGGTGGACAGCGCCCGCGCCTGCGGTGAGTCGAACGGCAGCCGCAGCCGGAAGAAGACGTCCTGCAGGCCCATCACGCCCAGGCCCACGGGCCGCCAGCGGGAGTTGGACGCGGCGGCCTGGTCGGTCGGGTAGAAGTTGATGTCCACGACGCGGTCGAGGAACGTCACGGCGGTACGGACCGTGGCGTCCAGCTTCTCCCAGTCCATCGCCTCCTCCCAGCCGGTGGTTTCGTCGAGGGGGGCGCCCAGGTGCGCGGCGAGGTTGACCGAGCCGAGGTTGCACACCGCGGTCTCGCCGTCGTCCGAGACCTCCAGGATCTCGGTGCACAGGTTCGAGGAGTGCACGACGGCGCCGGGCTCCGCGGTCTGGTTGGCGGTGCGGTTGGCGGCGTCCTTGAACGTCATCCAGCCGTTGCCGGTCTGCGCGAGGGTACGCATCATCCGGCCGTACAACTGCCGGGCGGGGACCTGCTTGACGTACCGCCCCTCGGCCTCCGCGCGGGCGTACGCGGCGTCGAACTCCGCGCCGTACAGGTCGGCCAGCTCGGGCACCTCGGCGGGGGAGAACAGCGACCAGGTGCCGTCGGCCTCGACGCGGCGCATGAACTCGTCCGGGATCCAGTGCGCGAGGTTGAGGTTGTGGGTGCGGCGGGCCTCCTCGCCGGTGTTGTCGCGCAGCTCCAGGAACTCCTCGACGTCGGCGTGCCAGGGCTCCAGGTAGACGCACGCGGCGCCCTTGCGCTTGCCGCCCTGGTTCACGGCGGCGACGGAGGCGTCCAGGGTGCGCAGGAACGGGACGATGCCGTTCGAGTGGCCGTTGGTGCCGCGGATCAGCGAGCCGCGGGAGCGGACCCGGGTGAAGGGGATACCGATGCCGCCGGAGTGCTTGGACAGCCGGGCGACCTGGTGGTAGCGCTCGTAGATCGAGTCCAGCTCGTCGAGGGGGGAGTCCAGCAGGTAGCAGGACGACATCTGCGGGTGGCGGGTGCCGGAGTTGAAGAGCGTGGGGGAGGAGGGCAGGTAGCCGAGGCGGCTCATCAGCCCGTACAGCTCGGCGACTTCGGCCAGCGCGGCGTCGGACTCGTCCGCGGCGAGACCGCAGGCGACGCGCAGGAAGAAGTGCTGGGCGGTCTCGATGACGGCGCGCTCGGTGGGGTGGCGCAGCAGGTAGCGGGTGTAGACCGTGCGCAGGCCGAAGTAGCCGAAGAGGTCGTCGCGGCCCTCGGCGACGGCCTCGTCCACCAGGGCGTCGAGACGGGCGGCGTGCCGCCGGACGAAGGCGGCGGTGGCGTCGGCGACGATGCCCTCGCGGTGGCCCACGGCGATCGCGGCGGAGAAGCCGGTGGCGCCCTGGGCGGCGGCCTCCTCGGCGACGGCGCGGGTCAGCAGCCGCGCGGCCAGCCGCGAGTACTCCGGCTCCTCGGCGATCAGCGCCGCCGCGGCCTCGGTGGCCAGCTCCCGCAACTCGGCCGCGCCGGAGCCCGGGTGCCGGCCGCGCAGGGCGCCGGCGGCGACCCGGGCGGGGTCGGTGGCGGGCAGGTCGGCGGTCAGCTCGGCGAGCGTGCGGGTGAGCGCGGCGGCCGGGCCGTCGTCGGCACGGGGGGTGACTGAGGCGGGCTCCGTAAGCGCGGCCGGTGGTGCGATCGTCAAGATGCTGCTCTCCCTCGCTCGGCGGGGCCGCGCGGGAGAGGCTGCGGTACGGGCGCACGCGGGCAACCCACGGCGCGCGGGGCGCGCGTGGGCGGTCCCCCCGTCCGAACACCGCCGGAGGCGGACCCGCTTGCGTCCGTGAGCCCAATCCACGAGACCCGGACGTCATCGATGGCTGCCGGAGGTTCTCGGGCTCACGACGCACGGGCCCCGCCGGCGCGTGGCAGGCATGGCCGTACATCGCTTACCGTTGCGGGACAGCTCCGGACTTCCACCGGATTCCCCTGCGTCGGCAGCTAGGACGAGCATACATCTAGTGGCTCGTCTGGGAAGCACCCCTATATGTTGTGCCGCGTGTCGGCCGGGCGTCAGAGGTCCGCGACGAAGGCCCAGAGCGGCAGATCGGGCAGCGGGTACCAGTCACGCTCGGGGGTGCGGACGAACCCCAGCCGCCCGTACAGCCGGTGGGCCGGGGCCATGTCCGGGGTGCTGGACAGCACCATCCGGCGCGCGCCCAGCTCCCGGGCGCGGTCCAGACAGGCCCGGACGAGCGCCTCGCCCACGCCCCGGCCGCGCGCCTCCCGGGCCACCGCCAGCATCCGGAACTCGCCCTCTCCGGCTCCGCTCAGCTCCGCGAACGGCGACCCCGCGGTCACGAATGTCACACTGCCCAGCAGCCGCCCGCCCTCCGCCCGGCCGTCGCCGTCGACCGCGACCAGCACCTCCGCGCGCTCGGCCGTGGCCCGGCGGCGCACGTCGCGCAGCTCGTGCACATACCCGTCGTCCTCGCCGAACGTCAGCAGCCCGTCCGCCAGATACGCCCCTGCGACCAGCTCGCCCGCCCGCTCGTACTCCTCCGGCCGCACCGGCCGCACCGTGAAGTCCATGCTCCGAGTCTGCCCTGCCCCACCGACAACGGGCCGCCGCCCCCGGAATCCGGGGACGGCGGCCCGTACGCCTGCGGCATCCGCCGCGCCGTGCTCAGCAGCAGCGGAAGCCCTTGCGCGGGTCGTCGCCCGCGTCGGTGCGCATCCGCTCGAACTCGCGCCGGCTGGGCACCCGAGCCTCCGGATCGTGGCCGCGCAGATGCTCCACGTAGCGCTCGTACGCCGTGTCGCCGATCACCTCGCGGACGTACCACCAGACCTTGCGCCCCGCCGCCGCCAGCGCCGCCGTCGCCGTCACGAGCCACCTCCGTCCCGCGAACCGCCGCCACCACCGGCACCGTCGCCGCCCGGTCCGGTGCCCGGCCTGAAGCCGCCGCCGCTGCCCAGCCCGGCCGCGGCCAGCTCCTCCTTCTCCTCCTTGGTCGCGATCAGTTGCGCCGGAGCGATGTACGACGACTCGTGGTACGGCTCCTCGTTGCTGACCACCGACTCCGGGTTGCGCAGCGACTTCACGCACACCCGGGCCGCGTCCAGGATCACGACGACCACCAGCAGCGCGAAGACCGCGGACAGCACCCCGTCGACCGTCGTGTTCGTCACCACGGTGTCCATTTCGTCCATGTTGGTCGCGGGTGGCAGCACCTCGCCTTGGTCCCTGGCCTCCCGGTAGACGGAGCCCTGCTCGAAGAAGCCCACGCGAGGGTCTTCGGAGAACACCTTCTGCCAGCTCGCCGTGAGCGTGACCACCGCGACCCAGAGCAGCGGGATGCCCGTCACCCAGGCCCACTTCAGCCGCCCCGACTTGATCAGCAGGGTGGTACAGATCGTCAGCGCCACCGCGCCGAGCAACTGGTTGGTGATGCCGAAGAGCGGGAAGAGCTGGTTGATGCCGCCGAGGGGGTCGTTCACGCCGACCCACAGGAAGTAGCCCCACAGGCCCACGACCACCGCGCTGGTGGCGATGAGCCCCGGCCACCAGCTCACGCGCTTGAGCGGCTTGTAGATGTTGCCGAGGGTGTCCTGCAGCATGAAGCGGCCCACCCGGGTGCCCGCGTCCAGCGCGGTCAGGATGAACAGCGCCTCAAACATGATCGCGAAGTGGTACCAGAACGCCTTGAGGCTGTCCCCGGTCACGTTGGAGAAGATCTCCGAGACGCCCAGGGCGAACGTCGGCGCGCCGCCGGTACGGGACAGCAGCGTCGACTCCTCGACGGAGTCGGCCGCCGCCTGCAGGGCCGCGGGCGTGATCTCGTACCCGAAGCCCTGGATCGCCTGCGACGCCGACTGCGCGGTGTCGCCGATCACCGTGGGCGCCGAGTTCATCGCGAAGTACAGCCCGGGGTCCAGCACGCAGGCGGCGATCATCGCCACGATGGCGACCGACGACTCCATCAGCATGGAGCCGTAGCCGATCATCCGTACCTGCGTCTCCTTCTGCACCATCTTCGGCGTGGTGCCGGACGAGATGAGGGAGTGGAAGCCGGACAGGGCGCCGCAGGCGATGGTGATGAAGACGAACGGGAACAGCGAGCCGGCGAAGACCGGCCCCGTGCCCTCGCCGGCGAAGTCGGTGACGCCCTCCATCTTCAGTGTCGGCGCGGCCACGATCACGCCGATGAACAGCATCGCGATGGTGCCGAGTTTCATGAACGTCGACAGGTAGTCGCGCGGCGCGAGCAGCATCCACACCGGCAGCACCGAGGCGATGAAGGCGTAGATCACCATCCAGATGACCAGCGACTCCTTGCTCAGCGTGAACGTGTCCGCAAGCGAGGACTCGGCCACCCAGCGCCCCGCGACCAGCGCGAGCATCAGCAGCGCAACCCCGATCAGCGACACCTCGGCGACCCGGCCCGGCCGGAACACCCGCAGGTAGAAGCCCATGAACAGGGCGATCGGGATCGTCATGCCGATGGAGAAGGTGCCCCAGGGCGACTCCGCCAGTGCGTTGACGACGACCAGTGCCAGCACCGCCAGCAGGATGATCATGATCGCGAAGACGGCGATCAGCGCGGCGGCACCGCCCACCGGGCCGATCTCCTCGCGCGCCATCTGGCCGAGCGAACGGCCGTTGCGGCGGGTGGAGAAGAACAGCACCACCATGTCCTGGACCGCGCCCGCGAAGATCACGCCCGCGACGATCCAGATCGTGCCCGGCAGGTAGCCCATCTGCGCCGCCAGCACCGGGCCGACCAGCGGGCCGGCGCCGGAGATCGCGGCGAAGTGGTGGCCGAAGAGCACCCGCCGGTCGGTCGGCTGGAAGTCGATGCCGTTGTCGAGCCGTTCGGCGGGGGTGGCCCGGGTCTTGTCGGCCTTGAGCACGCGGTAGGCGATGAACTTCGAGTAGAAGCGGTAGCCGATGGCGTACGAGCCGAGGGCCGCGGCGACCATCCAGGCCGCGGAGACCTCCTCGCCCCGGGAGAGCGCCAGCACGGTCCAGCCGAGCGCGCCCACCAGGGCGACGGCGGTCCAGAGGATCACGCTCTTCGGTTCCGGACGCGGCTTTCGCGGCGCGTCCGGGGGTGCTTGCACAGTCATGGCGGCTCCGTCCCCTGAGCTCTCAATCTCTTGCAATGCGCTCGAAATGTAGAGCAGGGGCAGGCCGCCGTCACTAGGGTGTGCCGTCGCTATCCGATCACGAAAGTCCCCGGCAGGGGCGCTGCGGCGGCTGCCGGGCCCGTACGGGCCCGGGGGCGCGGCCCGCACCGGGGCCGCGCGGCGGCGGGCCGGGCGACTGCGCCGGGCCCGCCGCCGGGGTGCCGGCTCAGCCCACGGGGCGGCGCAGGCGGGCGACGAACTTGTAGCGGTCGCCGCGGTAGACCGAGCGGACCCACTCCACCGGCTCGCCGTGCGTGTCGAGGGAGTGGCGCGAGAGCATCAGCATCGGCAGGCCGGTGTCCGTGCCCAGCAGGCCCGCCTCGCGGGGGGTGGCGAGCGACGTCTCGATGGTCTCCTCGGCCTCGGCGAGGTGGACGTCGTAGACCTCGGCGAGCGCGGTGTAGAGGGAGGAGTGCTTGACGAGGCTGCGGCGCAGCGCGGGGAAGCGCTTCGCCGACAGGTGGGTGGTCTCGATGGCCATCGGCTCGCCGTTGGCCAGGCGCAGCCGCTCGATCCGCAGCACGCGCCCGCCGGGGGTGATGTCGAGCCGCTCGGCGAGCTGGTCGCCGGCGGTGACGTAGCCGATGTCCAGGAGCTGCGAGGTGGGTTCGAGGCCCTGGGCGCGCATGTCCTCGGTGTATGAGGTCAGTTGGAGGGCCTGCGAGACCTTGGGCTTGGCCACGAACGTGCCCTTGCCCTGGATCCGCTCCAGCCGCCCCTCCACGACCAGCTCCTGCAGTGCTTGGCGCACGGTCGTACGGGACGTGTCGAACTCGGAGGCGAGCGTGCGCTCCGGCGGCACCGGGGTGCCGGGGGGCAGGGTCTCGGTCATCTCCAGCAAGTGCCGCTTGAGCCGGTAGTACTTGGGCACGCGGGTGGTCCGCCCGGTGCTCCCCCCGGCGCGTCCCGGCTCGTCGGCTGCCGGTACCGTCGCAGCCGACGTTCCCTCGGCCGGTCCGGCGTTCGTCCTCATGACTCCTCCGTCTGGTAGCGGCTCACATCCTGGCACGGCTCGTCACCCGTCGGTGCACGCGCGGGGCGACGGGATAGCTCACATGTCGGTCCGGTAACGGAAGCCGAACCAGCAGGCCGCACACCCTTGACACCCTCATTGGTCTAGGCCAGGCTTCGTTCCACGATTGGTCCAGACCAAGACCGTCAACCTGGTCTAAACCATTAAAGACCACAAGTCCACTCCACGGGCAGGGTCCGGGAGCAAGGACTTTTCGGTGGCGAATCGCTGGCGAAAGACGGCAGGGGGGCGTGGGCCGGCATGTTGAGGAGGGTGACGTGAAGCGCACGGCGGTAGCGGTGCTGGCGGCGGCTGGCCTGGTGGCAAGCCTCGCCGCCTGCGGTTCTGACGATGATGGCGGAGACGGCGACAAGGGCGGTGGCCCCGGGTCGTTCAAGGGCGAGACGCTCACCTTCTGGGCCATGGACGGCTCCACACCGGACGACTGGCTGAAGGACGTCCAGGCCGAATTCGAGAAGAAGACGGGCGCGAAGCTCGAATACAAGGTGCAGCAGTGGAACGGCATTCAGCAGAAGCTGACCACCGCGCTGTCCGAGGAGAGCCCGCCCGACGTGATCGAGGTCGGCAACACCCAGACGCCCGCCTACGCGGCGACCGGCGGTCTGGCCGACCTGACCGAGCTGAAGGACGAGATCGGCACCGAGTGGACCGAGTCCCTCAACGAGTCGTCGGTCTACGAGGGCGCGCAGTACGCCGTGCCGTGGTTCTTCGCCAACCGCGTCGTGATGTACAACAAGTCGATCTTCAAGGAAGCCGGCGTCACGGAGATCCCCAAGACCCGTGACGACCTCTTCGCCGCGTTCGACAAGATCGAGAAGAACACCGACGCCGAGCCGATCTACATGCCCGGCCAGAACTGGTACTTCTTCGACGGCCTGCTCATCGGCCAGGACGCCGAGCTGGTGAAGCAGGACGGCGACAAGTGGGTCTCCAACCTCGCCGACCCCAAGGTCGGCCAGGCCATGGAGATCTACAAGCAGTACGCCGACTACTCCACCGCGCCCAAGGACAAGGACGAGGCCACCCCGCAGCAGGGCGAGGTCTTCGGCAAGGGCGAGACCGGCGCGATCATCGGCATGGGCTGGGAGTCCGGCATCGCGATCGAGGCCAGCAAGGACAAGAACTTCGAGAAGGAGATCGGCTACTTCACCATCCCCGGTGAGACCGCCGACACCCCCGAGAGCGTCTTCCTCGGCGGCTCCAACCTGGCCGTCGCCGCGGGCAGCGACAAGCAGGAACTCGCCCAGGAGTTCCTGAAGATCGTGCTCTCCGACAAGCACGAGGGCGCCCTCGCGGCCGCCAACGGCGTGATCCCCAACAAGGAATCGCTGCTGTCGAAGCTGGAGGGCAACGAGGCGGCCGAGGCCGCGGCGCCCGCCGCCGCCGTCGGCGGCACCACGCCGCTCATCCCGGAGTGGGGCGCGGTGGAGAACACCCCCAACCCCATCAAGTCCTACATGACCGCCTTCCTCAACGGTGACTCCCACGAGGAAGCGGCCGCGTCGGTCGAGAGCGATCTGAACGAGCGCCTGGCGCAGGAGTAAGTGTCACCGGGCGGGCGGGACCGGGTGAGCCCCGGCCCCGCCCGCACCCGCGGGTCCGAAACCACCTCGTCCCGAAGAGATCGCCGCATCATGACTGTGCAGATACCGAGGCCGGCCGCCGAGAAGGTCAAAGGCCGCACCCGTACGCCACAACCCCCACCGCCGGGACGCCACCGCAAGTCCCAGGGAACGTCCGGCACCCTCCCGTACCTGCTGCTGCTGCCCGCGCTGGCGATCACCGCGGTGCTGCTGGGCTATCCGCTGGTGAAGAACGGCATCCTGTCGTTCCAGCAGCTCGGCATGAAGGAGCTGATCCAGCACCTCACGGTCTGGAACGGCTTCGACAACTACACCGACGTCCTCGGCGGCGAGGACTTCTGGCGCGTCACGCTCCGGACGGTGGTCTTCACCTCCATCAACGTGACGCTCATCATGGTGCTGGGCACCCTGGTCGGGCTGCTGCTCGCCCGGCTCGGCCGCAAGATGCGGCTCACCCTGCTGATGGCGCTCGTGCTCGCCTGGGCGATGCCCATCATCGCGGCCACCACCGTCTACCAGTGGCTGTTCGCCGAGCGCTACGGCGTCGTCAACTGGATCCTGGACAAGCTCGGCTGGCACTCCATGGCCGACTACTCCTGGACCAGCAGCCAGTTCTCCACCTTCTTCGTGATCACGGTGATGCTCGTCTGGACGTCGATCCCGTTCGTGGCGATCAACCTCTACGCCGCCACGACGACGATCGCCAAGGAGCTGTACGAGGCCGCGGGGCTCGACGGCGCCGGCGCCTGGCGCACGTTCACCTCGGTGACCCTGCCCTTCATCAAGCCGTTCCTCATCGCGACCACGTTCCTGGAGATCATCTGGATCTTCAAGGCGTTCCCGCACGTCTACGCGATCAACGGCGGCGGTCCCGACCGGCTCACCGAGACGCTCCCCGTCTACGCCTTCGTCGAGGGCGTCGGCAACCAGCACTACGGCATGGGCGCGGCGATCTCCGTGCTCACGATCCTGGTGCTGATGGGGCTGACGTCGTACTACATCCGCATGGCCCTGAAGCAGGAGAGGGAAGACTCGTGAGGCGCTCGTTCATCGGCCGCTTCTGGCCCAACGCGACGGCCATGGTGCTGTTCGTCATCTTCCTCTTCCCCGTGTACTGGATGTTCGCCACGTCCTTCAAGCCGACCGGCGACATCATCAGCGAGGACCCGGTCTGGTTCCCCCTGGACCCCACCTTCGAGCACTACCGCACGGCCTTCGACGCCGACAACTTCTGGAACTTCTGGAAGAACTCGCTCACGGTGACCCTGCTGGCGGTCGGCTTCTCGCTGCTCATCGCGCTGCTGGCGTCGTTCGCCATCGCGCGGATGCGCTTCCGCGGCCGTACCGGCATCATCCTGGTGTTCATGTTCGCGCAGATGGCCCCCTGGGAGGTCATGGTCATCTCCGTGTACATGCTGGTGCGCGACGCCGACATGCTGAACAGCCTCGTGCCACTCACGCTCTTCTACACCGTGATGGTGCTGCCGCTGACCCTCCTGACCCTGCGCACCTACGTGGCCGCGGTGCCCAAGGACCTGGAGGAGGCGGCCATGGTCGACGGCGCCAGCCGCACCCAGGCGTTCCGCAAGGTGATCTTCCCGCTGCTGGCGCCGGGCCTGATGGCCACCTCGCTCTTCGGCTTCATCACCGCCTGGAACGAGTTCCCGATGGTGCTGGTCCTCAACAAGGAGGCCGAGGCGCAGACCCTGCCGCTGTGGCTGTCGCAGTTCCAGACCAACTTCGGCGACGACTGGGGCGCCACCATGGCCGCCGCGTCGCTGTTCTCCCTGCCCATCCTGCTGCTCTTCCTGTACCTGCAGCGCAAGGTCACCTCCGGCCTCACCACCGGGGCCGTGAAGGGCTGACGCACCACCTCGTAAGCTGCGGCGGAACGACCCGCCGCGGGAAGGGACAGCACGACGGCCATGACGACACTCGCAGGGAGCACCGACACCCTGACCCGGGACGCCCTCGCCGTACTGCAGCCGAGCTTCCTGGGCACCGAGCCCCCGGACTGGGTGCTGCGCCGCCTCGACGAGGGCCTGACCGGCGTCGGGCTCTTCGGCCGCAACGTCGAGAACCCCGAGCAGGTCGCCCGGCTCACCGCGCGGCTGCGCGCCGCCCGGCCCGACGTGCTGGTGGCGATGGACGAGGAGGGCGGCGACGTCACCCGCCTCGAAGTGCGCACCGGCTCCTCGTTCCCCGGCAACCTCGCCCTCGGCGCCGTCGACGACCCCGGGCTGACCCGGGCCGTCGCCCGGGAGCTGGGCCGCCGCCTCGCCGAGGTCGGCGTCAACCTCGACTGGGCGCCGTCCGCCGACGTCAACTCCAACCCCGACAACCCCGTCATCGGCGCGCGCTCCTTCGGCGCCGACCCCGCGCTCGTCGCCCGGCACACCGCCGCGTACATCGAGGGCCTCCAGGACGCGGGCGTCAGCGCCTGCGCGAAGCACTTCCCCGGCCACGGCGACACCAACGTCGACTCGCACCACGCGATGCCGCGCATCGACGTCCCCGTCGACGTGCTGCGCGAGCGCGAACTGGTGCCGTTCCGGGCCGCGGTCGCGGCCGGCACCAAGGCCGTGATGAGCGCGCACATCCTGCTGCCCGCCCTGCGTACCGACCTGCCCGCCACCGTCAGCCCCGCGGTGCTCACCGGCCTGCTGCGCGCCCCCGTCGCCGACGGCGGGCTCGGCTTCACCGGACTGATCATCACGGACGCCCTGGAGATGCGGGCCATCGCCGCGACGTACGGCATCGAGGGCGGTGCGGTACGGGCCGTCGCGGCCGGCGCCGACGCGATGTGCATCGGCGCCCGCGGGGACGAGGAGATCGTGCTGCGCACCCGCGACGCCCTGGTGGCGGCGGTGCGCGCCGGGGACCTGCCCGAGGAGCGGCTCGCGGACGCCGCCGCCCGGGTACGGGCGCTGGCGGCCTGGTCGGCGGAGACGGCGTCCGGCGCGGTGGAGGGGATCGCGCCGGACCCCGGTGTCGGCCAGGCCGCGGCGCGCCGGGCGCTGCGCGTCACGGGCGCCGCGGGCTACGAGCCGCCGGCCGGCCCGGTGTACGTCGCGGGGTTCACGCCGGTGGCCAGCATCGCGGTGGGGCAGGAGACCCCGTGGGGCGTCGGCGCGGAGCTGGAGCGCGAGCTGCCCGGCACCGAGTCCGCGGTCTTCGACGGCTCGGCCCTGGGCGCCGAGGGCGGCGCGAGCGGGGACGCGGCGAGCCGGGAGGGTTTGTCGGCGCTGACCGCAAATGTGCTCGCGGCGGCCGGTGATCGTAGGATCGTCGCAGTGGTACGCGACGTCCACCGCCACCCCTGGATGGCGGACGCGCTCGACGCCCTGCTCGCCGCCCGTCCCGACACCGTCGTGGTGGAGATGGGCGTGCCGCAGGCGCCGCCGCGCGGGGCGCCGCACATCGCGACCCACGGTGCCGCCCGCGTCTGCGGACGCGCCGCCGCGGAGGTCATCACCGGCAAGGGCGCCGGGGCCTGACCGCCACCCCCGGATCACCTGACACCGCACTACGGAGGCAACCCCGCATGACTGCCGCCCAGCCGGGCCTGATCATGGCCGGCGAGATGGCCGAACAGCCCGAGGCCCTGCGCCGCGTCCTGGCGCACGGCGCCCCGGAGATCCGCGGGGTCGCCGAGGCCATCGCGGCCCGGTCGCCGCGCTTCGTCCTGCTGACGGCGCGCGGCACGTCGGACAACGCCGCGCTGTACGCCAAGTACCTGCTGGAGATCCGGCTCGGGCTGCCGTGCGGGCTGACCTCGATGTCCACCACCACGGCGTACGAGGCCAAGCAGGACCTCACCGACGTGCTGGTGATCACCGTCAGCCAGTCCGGCGGCTCGCCCGACCTCGTCGCCTCCACCAAGGCCGCCCGCGAGGCCGGCGCCCTCACGCTGGCGGTGACCAACAACCCGGACTCCCCGCTGGCCGGCGTCAGCGAGTACCACATCGACGTCCAGGCGGGCCCGGAGAAGGCCCTGCCGGCGACCAAGACGTACACCGCCTCGCTGCTCGCGCTGTACCTCTTCGTCGAGGGCATGCGCGGCGGGCGCGGCGAGGCGGCGGCGGTGCTGCCGGAACTGGCCGAGCAGATCCTCGCCCGGCAGGACGAGGTGAAGGCCCTGGCGCAGCGCTACCGCTTCGCCGAGCGGATGGTCCTCACCTCGCGCGGCTTCGGCTATCCGACGGCCAAGGAGGCCGCGCTGAAGCTGATGGAGACGTCGTACATCCCGGCGCTCTCCTACTCCGGCGCCGACCTGCTGCACGGCCCGCTGGCCATGGTCGACAACGTCTCGCCGGTCATCGCCATCGTCACCGACGGCCGCGGCGGCCAGGCGCTGCAGCCGGTGCTCGACCGGCTGCGCGACCGCGGCGCGGACCTCGTCGTCGTCGGCCCTCAGGCGCAGGTCGACGCCGCCGCGGGGGGCTTCGCGCTGCCCACGGCGGGGGTGGCGGAGGAGGTGCAGCCGATCCTGGAGATCCTGCCGCTGCAACTGCTCGCCTACGAGGTCACCATCGCCCGCGGCCAGGACCCGGACGCCCCGCGTTCGCTGGCGAAGGTCACGGAGACCCGCTGAGCGCTCCGCCCGTTCGCCGAGGTCGCGCAGACCCGCCGAACCCGTCTCGTACGACGACGGCCCCGGCCCCCTGAGGGAGCCGGGGCCGTGCCCGTACGCGCGTGCGTTACAGCACCACGCCGCCGGAGACGTCCACGTACAGGCCGGTCAGCACGCCGGCCGCGGGGGAGGCCAGATACGCCACCTGGTCCGCCACCTCGCTCACCTCCGGGATCCGGCGGAGCGGGGAGACCGCGGCCATGCCGGCCTTGGCGTCGTCGTTGTCGCGCAGCCAGTCGGCGTTCATGTCGGTGTCGAGGGCGCCGGGCCCGATCGCGTTGACGGTGATGCCCCGCTCCCCGACGGACTTCGACAGGAACTTGGTGAAGGCGTCGACCGCGCCCTTGGACATCGTGTACGCCAGCAGCGGCGGCATCAGCGCCGCGTGCGTGGCCACCGTGGAGACGTTGACGATGCGTCCGCCGTCCCGCAGCCGGGGCAGGCCCAGCTTGGTGACGAAGAACGGCGCCCTGGTGTTCACCGCGAACAGCCGGTCGAAGTCGGCCTCCTCGGTGTCCTCGATGAGCGCCTGCAGCGCGACGCCCGCGTTGTTGACGAGGATGTCGAGCCCGTCCGCGTGCCGGTCGAACTCCGCCCACAGCGCCGCCGCGTCGCCCGGCACGCCCAGCTCGGCCCTGATCGCGAACGCCTCGCCGCCGGCCGCCTCGATCGCGGCCACGGTCTCCTTCGCCGCCGCCTCGTTGCTGCCGTAGTGCACGGCGACGCGCGCGCCGTCCCGCCCCAGCCGCTCCGCGATGGCCCTGCCGATCCCGCGGCTCGCGCCCGTGACCAGTGCCGTCTTGCCTGTGAGCGCGCCCATGGCTGCGCCCCCCTTTCTGTAAAGGTCGCTACAGAAAGGACCGTATCACATTGGCTAACGGGCGCTATAGAATTGTTGCCATGGCCACCAAACAGCGCGGACGCCCCCGTTCCTTCGACCGCGACGAGGCGCTGGAGAAGGCCCTGTACGCGTTCTGGCGGCACGGCTACGAGGCCACCTCGGTCGCCGACCTCACCCGCGTCCTCGGCATCGGCGCGCCGAGCCTGTACGCCGCCTTCGGCGACAAGAAGGCGCTCTTCGACGCGGCGGTCGAGGCGTACGCGCGCACCGACAACGGCACGTTCATCGACCGCGCGCTGGCCGAGGAGCCCACCGCCGTCGCGGCCTTCACGCGCATCCTGCGCGAGGCCGCCGTCGGCTACACCGCTCCCGACCGGCCGCGCGGCTGCATGGTCCTCAGCGTCGGCGTGAGCGCCACCACCCCGGAGGTGGTCGAGAAGATGCGCGAGCTGCGCGCCCTGAACCTCGCGGCCATGACCGCGCGCGTCCGGGCCGACGTGACCGCCGGCGTGCTGCCGCCCGGGACCGACGCCGAGGAGCTGGCGAGCTACGCGGGGGCCGTGCTCCAGGGCATGTCCGCGCAGGCCAGGGACGGTGCGGACCGGGAGCTGCTGCAGCGGGTTGCGGAGGTCGCGGCGGCGGGGTTCGCGGCGGCGGTGGACGGCCGCGAAGTCGGTGCGTCCGGGGCGTAGACAGCCGGGAGTGGTCTAGTCCACAATGCTTGTCAGGTTTCCGCCCCTTCCGCACGACGGGGCGGAACGAGGCCCGAGACGTTCTCTGCCCTGACTGCGTCCCGGCCTCCTCACCGGCTGCGACGCCGCGGGGCCGCACACCTCGCGACGCGCACCGGTGCTTGGCTCCGGGCCGCGGTGCCGGACGGGTTGAGGGTCCCGGTCCAGGCATCGCGGCCCGAAGTTCGCGGCGGCCGGAGCACCTCCCCTCGCAGGTAGGCTCCAGGTGTGCCGTCCATGAACGAACTCGTCCGCCGGCACACGGCGCTGAGCGAGACCGACCTGGAGTGGCTGCACCTCCTCGTATCGGAGTGGCAGTTGCTCGCCGACCTGTCCTTCGCCGACCTCGTGCTCTGGGTCCCGACCGTCGACGGCGCCCGCTACGTCTCCGTGGCGCAGATGCGTCCGAACACCGGCCCCACCTCGTACCAGGACGACATGGTCGGCCACACTGTCCCGCGCGGCCGGCGCCCCATGCTCGACGTGGCCCTCGACGAGGGCCGGATCGTGCGCGAGGGCGACCCGGAGTGGCGCGAGGAGGTGCCCGTACGGATCGAGTCCATCCCGGTGCGCCGGGAGAGCCGCGTCCTCGGCGTCATCGCCCGCAACACCAACCTGCTGACCGTGCGCACGCCCAGCCGGCTGGAGCTGACGTACCTGCAGAGCGCCTCCGACCTCGCGCAGATGATCGCCGCGGGTGCCTTCCCCTACCCCGGCCAGCAGGGCGACACGGAGACCTCGCCGCGGGTCGGCGACGGGCTCATCCGGCTCGACGCGGACGGCATCGTGCAGTACGCCTCGCCGAACGCGCTCTCCGCGTACCACCGCCTCGGCCAGGCCGCCGACCTCGTCGGCCGCCACCTCGGCGAGGCCACCTCGGAGCTGGCCGTGAGCAAGGAGCCGGTGGACGAGGCGCTGGTCAAGCTCGCCAGCGGGTGGGCGCCGCGGGAGGCGGAGGTGGAGGGCAACGGCGGCGTGATCCAGTTGCGCGCGATCCCGCTGAAGCCGCGCGGCACCCGCATCGGATCGCTGGTGCTGCTGCGCGACGTCACCGAGATCCGGCGGCGCGAACGCGAGTTGATGACCAAGGACGCCACGATCCGCGAGATCCACCACCGGGTGAAGAACAATCTCCAGACCGTCGCCGCGCTGCTGCGGCTCCAGTCGCGCCGGCTCGCCGCCGAGGACCCCGACGGGCGGGCGCGGGCGGCGCTGGACGAGGCGGTGCGGCGGGTCGGCTCGATCGCCATCGTGCACGAGACGCTGTCGCAGAACCTGGACGAGACCGTGGAGTTCGACGAGATCGCCGACCGGGTGGTCGCGATGGTGGCGGAGATCAACCCCGGCCGGGTGACGGGACACCGCTCCGGCCGCTTCGGCGTGCTGCAGGCGGAGGTCGCCACGCCGCTGTCCATGGTGCTGACCGAGGTGCTGCAGAACGCGTTGGAACACGGCTTCGGGCCGGGGGAGTCGGGGCGCGTGGAGGTCACCGCGCTGCGCTCCAGCGGGCGGCAGGACAGCCGGCTGCTGGTCACCGTGCAGGACGACGGGCGGGGGCTGCCCGAGGGGTTCGACGCGGCGACGTCCGGGAGCCTGGGGCTGCAGATCGTCCGCACGCTGGTCGAGGGGGAGTTGGCGGGCACGTTCTCGATGGCGCGGGCGCCGGAGGGGGGCACGCGGGTGGTGTTCGACCTTCCCGTGCAACCTGAGAAGCGCTGACGCGCCGGGGGGCGCGTACGGAAGCGGGCGGCAAAAAGCCCCGGGCCGACGGCTCCGGGGCTCTGCGGTGACTCGTGGTGCGGCTTGTGGCTGCTGCGCTGCGGCTCGGGGAGAGCGGCGCCGTGGGTCCCACGGCGCCTTCGCGCATCCGGGGGGTGTCGGGTCAGGCGCTGGCCCTGCGCGCCCGGTTGCGGGCGGCGCGGCGCTTCATCGCGCGGCGCTCGTCCTCGCTGAGGCCACCCCAGACACCGGAGTCCTGACCGGACTCCAGCGCCCACTGCAGGCACTGCTCCATCACGGGGCAGCGACGGCAGACGGCCTTGGCTTCCTCGATCTGCAGCAGCGCAGGACCGGTGTTGCCGATCGGGAAGAAGAGCTCGGGGTCTTCCTCGCGGCAAACGGCGCTGTGACGCCAGTCCATGACTGCTCCATCTCTTCGCGTTGCTGTCAGTTGCTTGTGAATGTGAACGCTTTCACGAATCCTCCGACAAGTGAAGGGGCCCGACCAGATTTCCGGTGTGACCTTCAACATGTGGAGGGGGCGAGTACGCCGGAGGTGGGGTCCCCTGAGGGGAGGCGCTCCGGCCGCCATGAAGAGGTTCGCAAACCTCAGCTTCGGATACAACCCCTTCCGGGAAGTTTCTTTGGATTCCTTGGTCCCAGTTGACTCAGGGCCCCACTTCCAGGGGGTGAGGTGGAGCCTAAACGTTCGACTGGAAGGACTTTCGGGCCTTCCACTCACACAATCACACGCAGTGCGCGCCGTACGCCTGTGAAGGTCACGCTCGTACGCAGTCCGAGGTGGTCACCGTCCATCTGGAAGGGCAGTGGCGCCTGTGATTCCAAGGTGAAGTCGGTGAGGTCGTGCAGCGACACCGCGTGCTTGCCCTGCGGCCCGCGATCCGGCGACGAGGTGAGCAACTGGGTCCCGTAGCGCAGCAGCGACGGCGTGGAGAGGCGGGCGAGTCCGAGCACGTCGAGGGCGGTGTCGAAGGACGCGCCGGGGGTCGCGTAGAGGGGGCGGTTGCCCAGGTAGCTCCACGGCGAGGTGTTGCAGACGAGCGAGAGCACCAGGCCCTCGACGGGGTCCTCGGCCGGCCGCCGCAGGGTGATCGCGCCGTGCCTGCGGTCGCCCTCGCCGAGCCACTGGCGCAGCAACTGGCGGACGTAGAGCGGGTGGGTGGACTTCTTGCCGCGCTCGCGCTTCTGCTCGACGCGGCCGACGACGCCCGCGTCGAACCCGAGGCCCGCGCAGAACGTGAACCACCGCGCCGGCGCGCCCTCGTCGTCGGTGTCCGGGGTGCCGGAGGCGAGCCCGAGGCCGACGGTGCGCTCGCTGCCGGAGTGCATCGCGTCGAGCAGCGCGCCGGTCGCCTCGACCGCGTCGTTGGGCAGGCCGAGGGCGCGGGCGAAGACGTTCGTGGAGCCGCCGGGGACGACGGCGAGCCGGGGCAGGTCCTCGGGGGCGGGGCCGCGGTGCAGCAGGCCGTTGACGACCTCGTTGACGGTGCCGTCGCCGCCGAGGGCGACGACCACGTCGACCTCGCCGCCGTCGGCCGCCTGCCGTGCCACGTCGCGGGCGTGGCCCCGGTACTCGGTGGTGACCGTCTCCAGCTTCAGGTCGCTGGCGAGCGCGTGGATCAGCACGTCGCGGGTCCGGGCACTGGTGTCGGTGGCGGCGGGGTTCACCACGAGGAGCGCACGCATGGCATGCAGATTACCTACCGAAAAGTAGACGGGCCCAGCCCCGCCGCGGCGGGCGCCGCGGCCCCAGTACGCTGGGGAGCATGAGCGGAACGCAGGGCCGGGGCGGGCGGAAGCGGTCTCCCGCTCGGTCCGGGCAGGAGAAGGCGGCGGGGGCTTCGGCGGGTACGCCGGTCAAGCGCGGCGCCGCCGGTGGCGGCGCGTCCGCGACGGGGAAGAGGAAGCCGGCCGGGCCGAAGGCGGGCACCCCGGGGTCGGGCAAGGCGCAGCCGGGCAAGCGGACGGCTGGCGGGGAGAAGCGGCCGGAGACCGCGAAGGACGCCACGTCCGGTAAGGCCGCGGAGAGCGGCACGCGCGGGCCGCGGCCCCCTCGGGTGGCCGTCGCCGCGGTACTGACCGCCGTCGAGGGGCTCGTCATCGCGGCCCTCGGAGGCTACGAGCTGGTGCTCGGGATCTTCGGCGAACCGGACAGCACCCGCCAGGCCGTCTTCGGCGGGCTCACCGTGCTGGCGCTCGCCGCGCTGCCGCTGGCCGCCGCGCACGGGCTGTGGCGGCAGCGCCGCTGGAGCCGCGGCCCTTCGATGATCACGCAGATCCTGGCGCTGCCGGTGTCCGTGGCGATGGCGTCCGCGGGCGGCGTGACGCTGCCGCTGGGCCTCGTGCTGGGGGTGGTCGCGGTGGTGACGCTCGTCTGCGTGCTCAGCCCGAGCACCGCGGACGCGCTGGGCGTGGGGCCGAGCCGGACGGCGTAGCCCCGCGGCGCGGGCCGGGGGAGCGGGCACACGGGCCCGTACGCGCCGTCACACGGCCCGTACGCCGCGAGGACACCCCGGCGGGCGCCGCGGACGTTCCGGGTGCGGGAGAACGGCGCACAGCGCCTCGGGGGTCACGGCGGGGCGCACGCGCCCCGCCGCTCACTCCTCGACGAGCAGCCGCTCGCGCAACTGCGCCAGCGTGCGCGCCAGTAGCCGGGAGACGTGCATCTGCGAGATGCCGACCTCCTGGGCGATCTGGGACTGGGTCATGTTCCCGAAGAAGCGGAGCAGCAGGATCTTCTTCTCCCGCGGCGGCAGCTCCTCCAGCAGCGGCTTGAGCGACTCGCGGTACTCGACGCCCTCCAGCGCGTCGTCCTCCGCGCCGAGGGTGTCGGCGACCGCCGGCGACTCGTCGTCGGTGTCGGGGACGTCGAGGGAGAGCGTGGAGTACGCGTTCGCCGACTCCAGGCCCTCCAGGACCTCTTCCTCGGAGATGTTGAGCTTCTGCGCCAGCTCGTGCACCGTCGGGGCCCGGCCGTGCAACTGGGAGAGCTCGGCGGTGGCGGAGGTCAGCGACAGCCGCAGCTCCTGGAGCCGCCGCGGCACCCGCACCGCCCAGCCCTTGTCGCGGAAGTGCCGCTTGATCTCGCCGACGACCGTGGGAGTCGCGTACGTCGAGAACTCCACGCCGCGGTCGGGGTCGAAGCGGTCCACGGACTTGATCAGGCCGATGGTGGCGACCTGGGTGAGGTCGTCCAGCGGCTCGCCGCGGTTGCGGAAGCGCCGGGCCAGATGCTCCACCAGCGGCAGGTGCATCTGCACGAGGGCGTTCCGCAGCTCGGCGTGCTCGGAGGAGTCCGCGGGCAGCTTGCGCAGCTCGTGGAACATCGCCCGCGCGCCGCTGCGGTCCTGCGGTTCACGCCTGTCGTGCTGCTGCAGTCCGTCCATGTGGTCCGCCCGCTCTCGCTCCGCCGCGGCCAGCCGGCCCTCGTCTCGCATCGGAACGCCCCTGACGTACGTCACGTCAGCCCCGGCGCCGCGCCGCGCTCCTTGAGCAGGCTGATCGTGACCGTGCGGTCGTCTCCCACGGTCGCGTCCACCCTGCCCGCGAGTGCGGACAGCACGGTCCACGCGAAGGTGTCGCGCTCGGGCGCCCGGCCGTCGGTGGTCGGCGCGGACACCGTCACCAGCAGTGCGTCGTCCCCGAGCTGGAAGACGCAGGTGAGAACGGAGCCGGGGACGGCCTGCTGGAGGA
This sequence comes from Streptomyces sp. WMMC500, assembly GCF_027497195.1. NCBI lineage: Bacteria > Bacillati > Actinomycetota > Actinomycetes > Kitasatosporales > Streptomycetaceae > Streptomyces > Streptomyces sp. WMMC500. The sequence continues at coordinate 2,922,362 of NZ_CP114905.1, read as the reverse complement.
GGATGGCGCAGGCCTCGTCGACCGCGATGCGCAGATCCTCGATCTCGTCGAGCGTGAAGTCCAGGCGGGCAGCGAGCCCTGCTGTGGCGGTGCGGAGCACCGATAGGTACGCCCCCGCAGCCGGCAGCCGGACTTCGACGAAGTCCTTCGGACTGGGCTCGCCTTCGAACTGGGACACCCTCACCTCCAAGGTGCGTGGCGACTCTCTGCCATGGGAACGCCGGCCTGCCCCCCGTCACTGGGAGTAACGGACCGGCGCGGCAAATCGTTCGCCTGCGACGCTACCGCGTGCGATGAGCTGCTGTCTCCTGGACCGGAGAAGGCCACCCCATCCCGCGGCTGTCACTAATAGTAAACCCTCGTTACGCTCCGTGGCTAGGGCTCATCTCGTCCCAATTCCCGCGCGGTCACTCCGGGTTGCCATTATGGCAGGGCCCGCCGACAACCGCCGACCGGCTTCCCTCATCCGGGCGACGCCGCGTCAGCCGGTGACGACCGCCGCGACCGTCGAGCCGCGGGGGAACGCGCCGTCCGCGGCGAGGGCGACGACGGCGTAGAGCATCTTCGCGACGTACACGGGTTCGGGGACGAGGCCGTGGCGGGCGGCGAAGTCGGCGGCGAAGGCGTCGAGTTCGGGGGTGCGCCGGGCGAACCCGCCGAAGTGGAAGCCGTCCGCGAGACGCCAGTCGCCGCGCCGGCCGCCGAACGCGGCGGTCTGCAGCCGCTCGACGTCGGCGCCGAGGAAGCCGCCCCTGAGGACCGGTATGCCGATCGCCCGCGCGCCCGCGGGCAGCCCCGCGGCCAGGCCGGCGAGCGTGCCGCCCGTACCGCAGGCGACGACCGCCGTCTGTGCCGCGCCGGACTCGTCGCCGAGTTCGCGGCCGAGTGCGGCGCAGCCGCGTACCGCCGCGGCGTTGCTGCCGCCCTCCGGGACGAGCTGGAAGTCGCCGAAGTCCGCGCGCAACTCCGCGTGGAAGGCGGGGTCCGTGCGCCGCCGGTACGTCGCGCGCGGCACGAAGTGCAGCCGCATGCCGTCCGCCGCGGCCTGCGCGAGGGAGCCGTTGAGCGGGCGGTCCGCCAGCTCCGCACCGCGGACCACGCCGATGGTGCGGATGCCGAGCAGCCGGCCCGCGGCGGCGGTCGCCCGCAGGTGGTTGGAGTACGCGCCGCCGAACGTCAGCAGCGGGCGGTCGTCCCCGCCGGGGGAGCCGGCCGCCCGCGCCTGGAGGTTGGGCATCAGTTTGCGCCACTTGTTGCCCGGCAGCGCCGGGTGGATCAGGTCGTCCCGCTTGAGCAGCAGCCGTATGCCGCGGGCGGCGAGGCGGTCGTCGGCGACCTCCTCCAGCGGGGAGGGCAACCTGGGGCGGAGCGCGGCGAGCCGCCCCGTCAGCCCGCCCGCGGGCTCGGGCGGGGCTGCGGGTCCGGGGGGCTCTGCCGCGTTCACGGGGCGCTGCTCGGCGACTGCTCGGTGACCGGTACTCGCCGGTGGCGGGCCTTCGGCCCGTACCGCCGCGGTCGGGGCCGCGGGGGACCGGCCCGGCTCAGCCGCGGGTGAGGAATCCGTCGCCGTGCTGGGCGATGTGGGCGTGGACCGCCTGGAGGGCGTCCTGCACCTCCTGCGGGGAGCCGGTGCCGCGCTGCTCGTTGAAGTAGGCGGTGCCGAGCCGGCGCAGGAGGGCCTGGCCCTCGCGCTGCGCCTGCACCTCCCCGACCTTCTCCTTGCCCTGGTTCAGCGCGGTCTCCGCCTTCTCCTTCGCGCGGTCGATAAAGCCTGCCATGGGTGTCTCCTGACGTATTGCCTGGCGTATGGGGTGGATTCTGCCGCTGTTACCTCTATGGGCCCAAGTATCCCGCGCGTCACTTAATGGATCAACGGTTCTCGGGGCCCGTCGGTTCCTGGGCGGCTTCCCCGGCGACCTGGCGCGCAAGCGTCGGCACCGGCGGGGCGGCGGGCGCGCCGGTCGGCGGGACGTACGCAACCGAGTGACGCCGGTGCGCCTGCGCCGTGGCCGCCGCGGTGCCGCCGGCGGTGCCCGGGAAGCATGGTCGTAGCAGGTCATGCATTTCACGTGCGGAGCCTGCGCTCGTAGCGTGGGGGCGTGACGTCCCAGAGCCCCGGCCCCGCCGCGTCTGCCTCCCCCGCCCCCTCCGCCGTGTCCGCCGCCTCCGCCGGGGCCCCCGCCGCCGGTGCCGTGCCCGCCGAGGTGCCCGCCGCGGGGGTACGCGCCGGGCGGCTGGGCGGCGTCGCGCTGGTGGTGTCCGGCTCGCTGTCCACGCAGTTCGGCGCCGCGGTCGCCGCGCTGCTGTTTCCGCGGGCGGGCGCGCTGGGCGTGGTGACACTGCGGCTGGCGCTGTCCGCGGTCGTGCTGATGCTCGTCTTCCGGCCGCGGCTGCGCGGGCACACGCGCGGCGACTGGGCGGTGCTGTGCGGCTTCGGCTTCGCGCTCGGCGCCATGAACACGGTCTTCTACCAGGCCATCGAGCGGATCCCGCTGGGCCCTGCGGTGACGCTGGAGGTGCTCGGGCCGCTGGCGCTGTCCGTGCTGACCAACCGGCGGGCGGCGAGCCTGCTGTGGGCGGCGCTGGCGCTCGGCGGGGTGGTGCTGCTGAGCGGCGGCGGGTTCGGCGGCCTCGACCCCGTGGGCGTCGCGTGCGCGCTCGGCGCGGGCAGCATGTGGGCCGCGTACATCGTGCTGAGCGCGCGCGCCGGAGCGCGGTTCCCGCGGGCGGACGGGCTGGCCATCGCGATGTCGGTGGCCGCGGTGATCAGCGTGCCGATCGGGGTGGCCAGCGCGGGGAGCAAGCTGGTGGAGCCGGTGACGCTGGGGCTGGGCCTGGCGGTGGCGGTGCTGTCGTCGGGGCTGCCGTACGCGCTGGACCAGTTCGCCCTGCGCCGGCTGCCGGCGGCGACGTTCGCGCTGATGATGAGCCTGGCGCCGGCGCTCGCCGCGCTCGCCGGGTTCCTGGTGCTGGACCAGGGGCTCACGGTGGTGCAGTGCGCGGCGATCGGCATGGTGATCGCGGCGAGCATCGGCGCGGTACGGACCCCGCCGCGACCCGCGGCCCGGCGGGGGAGCCCCTAGCCCGGGGCGGCTCCCGCCGCGGGCGGCCGGGGCCGCGGCGGATCACGGGTGGCATGCTCGTACACCCGCATGACGAAGGGAACGTGCATGAGCTCGCCCGGCACCGTCCTCGACGCCCGCGCGCTGGGCCGCGCCCTGCTGCACCGGCAGTGGCTCGTCGAGCGGCGCGAGGCGGCGCCCCTCGACGCCGTCGAGCACCTCGTCGCGCTCCAGGCGCAGTCCGGCGACGCCCCGTACTACCAGCTCTGGAGCCGGCTCGCGGGGTTCACCACCGGCGATCTGTCGGCGCTGCTGACCGGCCGCCGGGCCGTGCGGGTCGTCCTGATGCGCGGCACGATCCACCTCGTCAGCGCCCGCGACGCGCTGCGGCTGCGGGCCGTGGTGCAGCCGTACCTCGACAGGACGCTGTTCGCCACCACCGCGGGCCGCAAGCTCCCCGGCCTCGACCCCGCCGAACTGGCGGACGCGGCCCGCGCCGTGCTGGCCGCCGGGCCGCTGCACAACGACGAGCTGGGCGCCCGGCTCGCCGCCCGGTGGCCGGAAGGGGAGCCGAACGACCTCGCGTACCTTGCCCGTTCGCTGCTGCCGCTGGTGCAGGTGCCGCCGCGCGGCGTGTGGGGCGCGAGCGGGGGGCTCGTGTACGCGCACGCCGACCAGTGGCTCGGCGCCCCCTCCGCCGCCGACTCCGCCGCCGACGGGACGGTGCTGCGCTACCTCGCCGCGTACGGGCCGGCGTCGGTCGCCGACGCGCAGAAGTGGCTGTCGCTGACCCGGCTCACGGGGGTCTTCGACCGGCTGCGCCCCCTGCTGGTGACGTACCGGGACGCGACGGGGCGGGAACTGTTCGACCTCGCCGGCACCGAGTTGCCCGACCCGGGCGCCCCGGTGCCCCCGCTGCTCCTCGGCCCCTTCGACAACGTGCTGCTCGCGCACGCGGACCGGACCCGGATCATCGACAAGGCCGACGAGCGGCGGGTGTTCACGGCGAACGGCATCGTCCGCGGCACGATGCTGCTCGACGGCCGCGTCGCGGGCGTGTGGCAGCCGGAGCTGAAGCGGGCCTCGGCCGCCGTCGAACTCCGGCCGTTCGCGCCGCTGTCCGGAAGCGACAAGGACCGGCTTGCCGCGGCGGCCGGCGAGCTGCTGGCGTTTGCGGCCCCGGAGGCGGAGAAGCGAGAGGTCAGGTTCGCGGCGCCCGGCTAGCGTCCACCGCCTCCGGGAGGCGGCTCACGCGGTCGTGAACTCCTCGCGGACGACCCCGCCCGCCGTCGCGCACCACGTGGCCACGTCCATCGCGCCCGTCGCCTGCAGCCCGTGCAGCTCCTGCATCTCGGCGACCGCCGTCGTCGTCGCCGCGTCGTACCGGCCCGTGGCCTCGGCCAGGTGCAGCTTGCGCACCAGCATCTGCTGCACGGCGAGCACCGCCTCCCCGCTGTGGCCCGTGCTCACCGGCACCGTCATGGCCTCCCACGTCGCGTTGTCGAGCGTGCCGTCGTCCGCGACGGGCAGCCCCATCGTGCGCTGGAAGGTGTGCACCGCCTCCAGCGTCTCCGGCCCGTACACGCCGTCCGCCGCCAGCTCGTACCCGTACGCGCGCAGCAGGCGCTGCGCCATCTCGACCGTGCCGCCCTTGCTGGACGTGAACGTGTCGGGCCAGGTGCGCGCCGGGATCGCGTCCGGGCTCTGGCCGAGCACATGCGCCACCCGCCGGCGCAGCGCCGGGAACTCGCGGTAGAAGAGCGCGCCCGGGCACTGCGTGTCGTTGAAGTCCCAGTGGCCGAAGATGCGGTCGGCGCCGAAGCCGTACTGCGTGCCGATGGTCACGCACAGCCGCTGCAGCGAGAACACCAGGGCGGGCGGCGGGGTGTCGTTGACGTAGTGGCCGTCGTTCTCGATGCCGATGCCGCGCCTGTTCTCGCCGACCGCGTGCGCGCTGACGACCTGGAAGCCGCCGTCGGCCAGCGCCTCCAGGCTGCGGTGCCGGCCCTCCAGGACGTAGCCGCCGCGGCTGATCGAGAAGTGCTGGCCGCTGTCGATCCACCCGTTGTCGTCCATGTGCAGGTCCTGGATCTTGCGCGCCATGAAGACCGCGGCCTCGTACGAGTAGTCCGTGGTGTTCGGGAACGCGGTGTGGTGGACGACGATCTTCGTGGTCGTGCCGGACGAGACGGAGACGTCGCCTGCGGGCGGCCGGGCGCCCCAGTCGGCGGTACCGATCACGTACGACGGGTCGTCCGCCGTCCGCCGCAGGGACTCGCCGCCGTCGGCCGCGGCCCTGCCGCCGAGCAGCAGCGCGCCGCCTCCGCCGGCGGCGAGCGCGGCGCCGGCGGAGACCTTGAGAGCGGTTCGCCGGGAGACATACACGGGCCCAGGTCGCATGGCGGTCCTCTCACGGTGCGGGTGATGGGGGGTCGGCACGCTGCTCCGTGTACGAATGTGCAACGGACACCCTGTTTATCCGACCGCGTGTGCCAATGTCCAGACCGCCAAGGTCGGTTGGCCCGGGAACCCCCGCAGGCCCGCACCGGCCCGCTCAGCCGCCCGGCTGCCAGGGCGGCGTCTGCCCCCACCCCCACTTCGGCATCGGACCCGCCGTCGGCGGCGGGTCGTCCGCGGAGTAGACGAGCGCCATCCGCGTGCCCCACTCGATGTAGTACGAGAACACCGCCCGGAACTCCGGGTCCGTGGGCAGCCCGACCTCGTCCGCGCTGTCCATCAGCAGCGACACCCAGCGCCTGCGCTGCTCCTCGGTGATGTGCCGGCCGAGGTGCATGCGCGCCATGTGGTCGTGGCCGCCGTGCTCGGCGCTGTAGCGCTCCGGGCCGCCGAAGACCTCGGCCAGGAACATCGCGACGTGCCGGGGGTGTTCGGCGTCCATGTCCGCGAACACCGGCGCCAGGACGGGGTCCTTGCGTACGTGCCCGTAGAAGGTCCCGGTCAGCCGCTGGAACGCCTCGTCCCCGCCGGCCCACTCGTAGATGCTCGGGGTGTTCTCGCTCACGTCCGGTCCTCCGCGTCCCCTGAGTCGCGTGCGTCCTGCGTGTCCTGTGCGTTCCGTGCATCCTGCGCGTCCTGCGTGTCCGCCGCGTCGGCCGGCGCCGGTTCCGGCGACTGGTCCGGCCCCTGGGCCCGTACGTGCCGTACGTGCTCCAGCGAGTCCCGCAGCTCCCGCAGCCAGTCGTCCGCGTGGGACTCGACCAGCCGTACGCACCACCCCAGCGCCTCGCTCCGGCTGCGTGCCACCCCGCCGGCGACGAGGGTGTCCAGCACCTGCCGCTGCGGCTGTCGCAGCCGGGTCATCACGGGCGCGGAGACGTTCGTGAAGACCTCCCGCCGGCCGCCGCACTCGGCGCCCCAGGAGACCTTCTTCCGGTAGCGCCGCTCCGCCGCCCGCGCCACCGCCATGCGGTCCTTGCGCGTGCGCTCGCGGAACTCGGCGATGCGGCCGTCCAGCGCCGCGTCGCGCTCGGCGCCGGTCGCGTCCTTCGCGAGTCCCGCGGGCTCGGGGACCGCGCCGACGATGCAGATCTCCTCCCGGTCGACCGTGACCTCGACCGGTGAGGCGTAGAGGCCGTCGGGCAGCCGCCCGGTGAGCCATCCTCGTACCTCGTCCGTGTCCTGCGATGTAATCATGTAATCGAGATTACGCCGTCCTCTCCGCAGAGAGAACGGGCGGGCCGGCGAAATTCCCGTAAGAATCTTTGGCGGAGCATGTCGAGAACCGCCGGACGGCACCGACGTCTCCTGTGAGAGGCGCCCGCACCGGGTGCCGGGAACACGGGAAGTGAGAACCATGAAGTACCTGGTGATGATCTACGGTTCGCAGGCCGACTACGACGCCATGAACGGCAACGGCTCCGAGGGCCACCCCGCCTGGACCGAGAAGGACCTGCAGGCGATGTTCCAGCACATGGAGTCGATCAACAACGACCTCGCCGAGACCGGGGAGGTCGTCGACGGCAACGGTCTGTCGGCGCCGAAGCAGGCCATCGTCGTCACCGACGGCCCCGACGGCTCGTCCGTCGTCTCCGACGGCCCGTTCGGCGAGACCAAGGAGCTCCTCGCGGGCTACTGGGTGCTGGACTGCGCCAGCGACGAGCGGGTCACCGAGATCGCCAAGCGCGTCCACCAGTGCCCCGTCCCGGTGGGCTCCCCGCCCTCCAACGTGGTGATCCGCCCCATCCTGGATGCGGCGCCGGGCAAGTGAGCGCCCCTGTCGAGGACCTGCTGCGCCGCCACGCGCCGCAGGTCCTCGGCGCCCTCGTCCGCCGCTACGGCCACTTCGACGCCGCCGAGGACGCCGTGCAGGAGGCGCTGCTCGCCGCGTCCGACCAGTGGCCGGCGCAGGGGGTGCCGGACAACCCGCGCGGCTGGCTGATCCGCGTCGCCTCCCGCCGGCTGACGGACGAACTGCGCAGCGAGGAGGCCCGGCGCCGCCGCGAGGAGTCCGCCGCCGCGCTGACGCCCCGCGACGACTTCCGCGCGCCGCCGCCGGGGGAGGCGCGCCACCCGTCCGAGGACGACACGCTCACCCTGCTCTTCCTGTGCTGCCACCCCGTGCTCACCCAGCCGTCCCGCATCGCGCTGACGCTGCGCGCGGTCGGCGGTCTGACCACCGCCGAGATCGCCCGCGCCTTTCTGGTGCCGGAGGCGACGATGGCGCAGCGGATCAGCCGGGCGAAGAAGACCCTCAAGGACGCGGGCGCCCGCTTCCGCCGGCCGGAGCCGGCGGAGCTGCCGGGGCGCTTCACCGACGTGCTGCACGTGCTGTACCTGATCTTCAACGAGGGCTACACCGCCACCTCCGGCGCCACCCTGCGCCGCGCCGACCTGGCCGCCGAGGCGATCCGTCTCGCGCGCGCCGTCCACGCCCTGACGCCGGACAGCGGCGAGGCCGCGGGGCTGCTGTCGCTGATGCTGCTCACCGACGCCCGCCGCGAGGCCCGCAGCGGGCCGGGCGGCGCCCTGGTGCCGCTCGACGAGCAGGACCGCGGGCGCTGGGACCGCGCGCAGATCGAGGAGGGCGTCGCGCTGGTCAGCCGCGCGCTGACGACCGCCGCCCTCGGTCCGTACCAGGTGCAGGCCGCCATCGCCGCCGTGCACGACGAGGCGGAGCGCTCCGAGGACACCGACTGGCGGCAGATCCTCGGGCTGTACGACCTGCTGGAGCGCCTCGCACCGAGCCCCGTCGTCAGCCTGAACCGGGCGGTCGCCGTGGCGATGGCCGACGGCCCGCGCGCCGGGCTCGACCTGCTGGCCGAACTGGCGGACGACCGGCGGCTCGCGGAGCACCACCGTCTCGACGCCGTACGGGCCCACCTGCTGGAGCTGGCGGGGGAGTCGGGGGCGGCGCGGGAGGCGTACGGGCGCGCGGCGGAGCGCACGCTGAGCGTCCCCGAGCAGCGTTACCTCCAATTGCGCGCCGCGCGGCTGCACTGACGCGCGCCCCGGCCGGGGCGGGCCCGCGCACGCCTGCGGGGCGGGCACCGTCGCCGTCAGGCGGTACATTGCGCACATGTCGATACCGCCGGGCCCGCCGCCGAATCCGTACCAGCAGAACAATCCCAACCCGTACGCACAGCAGCAGCCCCAGGGCTCGGTGCCGCAGCAGTACCCGTACGCCCAGCCGACGATGCCCGCCGGCGTGCCGATCACGAGCCAGCCCTCCGGCGGCCCGCCCGGCCAGCCCCCGGGCCCGCCCGGCGGTCAGCCCGGGCAGCAGCCCCCGGGCGCGCCGGCTTTCGGCCCCGCGGAGAAGAAGGGCGTGCCGGCCTGGCTGTGGGGCCTCGGCGGCGTCGTGGTCGCCTCCGCGGTGTGGGCGGGCGTGCTCTTCGCCACCGGCGGGTTCGGCTCCGACGAGGCCGAGCCGGTCCTCGGCTACCGCTTCGAGAAGGACCTGTGCAAGAGCACGGAGCTGAAGGCGTTCGACGAGCGCTACGACGTCGCGGACACCGCCGACGACGCGACGGGCTGGGGCTCGCAGCAGGAGGGGCTCGACCAGAGCTTCTGCAGTTGGAGCCTGACGGACCGTGAGGCGGACCCGGACTCCTACTCCAGCTCGTACGTCTCCGTCAGCGCCATCTGGCACGAGGCGTCGGACCCCACGGGCGAGTTCGCCCCGACGTACAAGGGCTTTGAGGACCGGTCGAACGAGGACTACGAGTACGTGACCGAGCCGGTCGACGGCTTCGGCGAGGAGGCGTACCTCGTCAGGGAGGACGGCGAGGGCGACAGCGGCAGCCGCTCGATGAGCCTCGCCGTGCGCGACGGCTGGTTCACCTACGAGATGGACTGGAGCTACTACGGAGGCGGCGACTCCGCCGATCCGCCGTCCTCCGCCGAGGTGGAGCAGATGCTGAAGGACGAGACGAAGGCGGCGCTCGCCGACCTCAGGAAGTAGGGGCGGCAACGCGCGCGTGGCGGCAAGAAGTTGCCGGCGCGCGGACGTAGCAGGGAGCTGTCACGCCGGCGCGGCCGATCCGCGCACGGCGGGCGGAACAACCGGCGCGCCCGTACCGTCCTGACGGTGCGGGCGCGCGGGTGTCCGTGGACGGTGAGGGGCTCAGCCCTTCTTGGTCTCCCAGAAGATCTTGTCGACCTGGGCGATGTGGTCCAGCGCCTTCTGGCCGGTCGCGGGGTCCTTGGACCCCTTGGCGGCGCTGAGCGCCTTGAGCGTGTCGTTGACGAGCTGGTGCAGCTCAGGGTACTTCTCGAAGTGCGGGGGCTTGAAGTAGTCGCTCCACAGCACCGAAACGTGGTGCTTGGCAAGCTCCGCGCGCTGCTCCTTGATGGTGGTGGCCCGCGCCTGGAAGTGCGGGTCGTCGTTGCCCTGCATCTTCTCCTGGATGGCCTTGACCGATTCGGCCTCGATACGGGCCTGGGCCGGGTCGTAGACGCCGCAGGGGAGGTCACAGTGGGCACTGACCGTCACCTTGGGGGCGAACAGGCGAGTAAACCGAGAAAACATCGAAAGCAGCCGTCCTTCCTCGTGATCGTCTTCCAGGTGGGACATTACTCCGTGGGGAACGAAAATTCGCGAGTGCCCCGGGGGGCTTAGGTCAAAAGTCCAGTGGAAGGCTGGGCCTTGTGGACGACAGGCCGGAGGTGCATGCCCGATGCAGGGCCAGGTGAACGAGCGCAGGCACGACGCCGGGCGCCGAGGACTGCAGCGCCTCGGCCTCGCGGCGGTCGACGGTCCGTCGATGGTGCCCACGCTGCGTGCGGGGGACCAGTTGCTCGTGCAGTACGGGGTGGAGGTGCGTCCGGGTGACGTGGCGGTGCTGCGCCACCCGTTCCAGCAGGATCTGCTGATCGTGAAACGGGTGGTGGAGCGCCGCGACGGCGGCTGGTGGGTGCTCGGCGACAACCGGTTCGTCGAGAACGACAGCCGGGAGTTCGGCGCCGTACCGGACGAACTGGTGGTCGCCCGCGCCCTCCTGCGCCTGCGGCCCCCGCGGGGGCTGCGGCGCTCGGTGCGCTCCGTGCCCGCGGCGGTGCTGTGGGCGGCGTCCGCGGTACGCCCGCTGGCCTGGCGCTTCCGCGCGCGGTAGACCGCAGAGGGTTCAGCGTTCGGTGTGCGCCGCGCCCCCCGCGGCGTCCCCGCCGGCCTGGCGTTTCCGGGCACGGTAGGCCGCGACGTTGGCGCGGGTCGCGCAGCGGTCGGAGCAGTAGCGGCGGGAGCGGTTCGTCGACGTGTCGAGGAAGACGTTGCGGCACGGTGGGGCCGTGCACAGGCCCAGGCGGTCGACGCCGTGGTCGGTGAGGTGGACGGCCAGGCCCATGCACGCCGCGGCGGCGAAGCCCGCGCCGGAGTTGGCCGACTGCTCGGCGATGTGCAGGTGCCACTTGGGGCGCCCGTCGTCGTCGCGGAGGTCGTGCCCGCTGATCTGCGGGCTGACGGGGAAGTCGATGAGCAGCGCGTTGAGCATGTCCACGGCGCGTACCTCGTCGCCCTCCGCGGCCGCCTCGAAGATCCCCCGCAGCCGCCCGCGCACCTGGCGCAGCCGGGTGACGTCGGCGTCGGTGGCCCGCCGGGTGAAGTTGCCGCTGTCCCGGAACAGCTCCTTGGCCGCGTCCAGCGAGGTCAGCGCGTCGGTGCCGCGCTGCGGCTCCTCGGTGTTGACGAGGCGCACGGCCATATCGGAGTAATAGGCCAGTTCCACTTGTAGTCCTTACGGGCTCGGCTTATGCTGACGCGGCGGGGTCGTAATGGACGACCCTGCATAGAGGGTATTACGCAGCCAAGGCAGGGGAGGCAGCAATGGCCGGAACGACCGACGCCGCGACGCCCGTGGGCGCCGACTGGCAGGGGTGGCAGGAGAGCTGGGACCGCCAGCAGGAGTGGTACATGCCGGATCGCGAGGAGCGCTTCCGGGTGATGCTCGACGCGGTCGAGGCCCTCGTCGGGTCGGAGCCGCGGGTGCTCGACCTGGCCTGCGGCACGGGCAGCATCAGCGCGCGGCTGCTGCGCCGGTTTCCCGGCGCGCGCACCACCGGCGTCGACCTCGACCCCGCGCTGCTCACCATCGCGCGCGGCACCTTCGCGGACGACCCGCGCGCGGACTTCGTCACCGCAGACCTGTCCCAGCCCGACTGGACGGCGCGGCTGCCGCACGGTTCGTACGACGCGGTGCTCACCTCCACCGCGCTGCACTGGCTCTTCTCCGACCAGCTCGCCACGCTCTACGGGCAGATCGCCGGCGTCGTCCGCGAGGGCGGGATCTTCGTCAACGCCGACCACATGCCGGACCCGGCCACGCCGGGCATCGACGAGGCGGTGCGCAACTGGAGCAAGGTGCGCCAGGACCGCGAGCGGGCCGAAGGGGTGCTGGACTGGGCGGACTGGTGGCGCATGGTGGCCGAGGACCCGGTGCTCGGCGGCCCGGCGGCCGAGCGGTTCGCGATCTTCGGCAACCCGAACGACCCGAACGAGGGCCACGCGGACGGTGACACCCAGCCCCCGGCCTGGCACGCGGAGACGCTGCGCGCCGCGGGCTTCGCCGAGGCCCGTACGGTCTGGGCCTCCGCGCGGGACGCGGCGGTGCTGGGGCTGCGCTGACGGGCGCGGAGGCTGCCCGGCGCCGCGCCGGGCAGCCTCCGTCAGGCGCGGTAGCGGAGGCCGTCGGCGAGCAGCTCGATCATGCGCCGCGTGTACGCGGGGTCGTCCGGGTCGATGATGCTGCTGAGCGCCTGCAGCAGGTCCTCCGGACGCACGTCGGAGCGGACGTCGCCGGTCGCGGCGGCGGCGTCCAGCAGGCCCGCGAGGGCGGGGACGAAGCGCGCCTGGAAGTACCCGGGCAGGCTCTCGTACGCGCAGTCGCCGGAGTGCAGGGCGGTCTTCAGCCCCTGCTTCGCGGCGATGAACCGCGTGAAGCGGTGCAGCCACCGCGTCAGCGCCTCCACCGGCTCGTACTGCGCGGCCAGCGCGGGGGCGGCCGCGGCGCAGGCGTCGACCTCGTTGCGGAAGACGGCCGTGATGAGGTCCGAGCGCTGCGGGAAGTGCCGGTAGAGCGTCCCCGCCCCCACCCCGGCCTTCGCCGTGATGCGGCGTACGGGCGCGTCCACGCCCTCCGTCTCGAACACCTCGGCCGCCGCGGTCAGCAGCGCGTCGAGGCTGCGCCGGACGTCCGGCCGCATGCGGCGGCCGGCGGCCGGCTCCTCCGTGGTGCGGCGATCGGACATGCGGGGACCCCTTGCAAAACCGGAACAGTGTTCCGTATTCTCGGAACTGAACGGCGTTCCGTATTTGAGTCTACCGGGGCGTCCGACCGTAGTCCACGCAGGAGGAGAGCCATGCAGTACCGCACGCTGGGCCGGACCGGGATCAAGGTCAGCCCCTACTGCCTGGGCGCGATGATGTTCGGCGCCCACGGCAACCCCGACCACGACGACTCCGTCCGCATCATCCACAAGGCGCTGGACGCGGGCGTCAACTTCGTCGACACCGCGGACATCTACGGCCACGGCGAGTCCGAGGAGATCGTCGGCAAGGCGCTCAAGGGCCGCCGCGACGACGTCGTGCTCGCCACCAAGGCGCACCTGCCCATGGGCGACGACCCCAACCGGCAGGGCAACTCCCGCCGCTGGCTCGTCCGCGCCCTGGAGGACTCGCTGCGCCGGCTCGGGACCGACCACGTCGACCTCTACCAGATCCACCGGCCCGCGCCGGACACCGACATCGAGGAGACCCTGTCCGCGCTCACCGACCTGGTGCGCGCCGGCAAGGTACGGGCGATCGGCACCTCCGCCTTCCCCGCCTCCGACCTGGTCGAGGCGCAGTGGGTCGCGGAGCGGCGCGGGCTGGCGCGGTTCCGCACCGAGCAGCCGAACTACTCGCTCCTCGACCGCGGCATCGAGCGCGAGGTGCTGCCCGTCTGCGAGCGCTACGGGATGGGCACGCTGGTGTGGAGCCCGCTGGCCGGCGGGATGCTCACCGGCCGCTACCGCAAGGGCCAGGTGCCCGACACCCACCGCGGGAGCTTCGGCTTCCGCCACCTCGGTGACGAGCGCCGGCTGGACGCCGTGGAGCAACTGCTGCCGCTCGCGGAGAAGGCGGGCATGTCGCTGACGCACCTGGCGCTGGCCTTCGTGATCTCCCACCCCGGCGTCACGTCCGCGATCATCGGGCCGCGCACCATGGAGCAGTTGGACGACCTGCTGGCGGGTGCCGGGACGACGCTCGGCGACGACGTGCTGGACGAGATCGACGCCCTCGTGCCGCCGGGCACGGAGGTCGGGCGGCTGGACATGGCGTACGACCCGCCGGCGATCCTGCGCGCCGGGCTGCGGCGCCGGGCGCCGGAGGAGCGCGTGGCGGCCTGAGGGACACGGGCCGTACGGCGCCGCCCGCCGGGCGTGCGCCGTACGGCCCGCTCAGCCGGCTACCGCCGCGCCACGCCCTCCGCGCGCGCCGCCGCGGCGACCGCGCGCGTGATGGCCGGCGCCACCCGCTCGTCGAACGGCGACGGGATCACGCAATGCGGGCTCAGCTCGCCCGCGACCACGTCCGCCAGCGCCTCCGCCGCCGCGAGCTTCATGCCCTCGGTGATCCGGGAGGCACGCACCTGCAGCGCCCCGGCGAAGATGCCGGGGAACGCGAGCACGTTGTTGATCTGGTTCGGGTAGTCGCTGCGGCCGGTGGCGACGACGGCCGCATACTTGTGCGCCACGTCCGGGTGGATTTCCGGATTGGGGTTGGCCATGGCGAAGACGAACGCGCCCTTCGCCATCGTCGCCACCGCCCGCTCCGGCACCGTGCCGCCGGAGACGCCGATGAAGACGTCCGCGCCCGCGAGCGCCGACTCCAGCGAGCCCGTGCGCCCCTCGTGGTTCGTCAGCTCCGCCAGCTCCCGCTTGGCGTCGGTCAGGTCCTCGCGGTCCGCGGAGACGATGCCCTTGCGGTCGGCGACGACCACGTCTCCGATGCCGGCCTCGACGAGGATCTTCGCGATCGCCGCACCGGCCGCGCCGGCCCCGGAGATCACCGCGCGCAGCTCGCCGAGCGCCCGGCCGCTGAGCTTCGCGGCGTTGCGCAGCGCGGCGAGGGTGACGACGGCGGTGCCGTGCTGGTCGTCGTGGAAGATCGGGATGTCCAGGCGCTCCTGCAGCCTGCGCTCGATCTCGAAGCAGCGGGGCGCGGAGATGTCCTCCAGGTTCACCCCGCCGAAGGAGGGCGCGAGCCGCGCCACGGTCTCGACGATGTCGTCCACCTCGCGGCAGTCCAGCGCGACGGGGACCGCGTCCACGCCGCCGAACTGCTTGAAGAGGATGGCCTTGCCCTCCATCACCGGAAGGGACGCCTCCGGGCCGATGTCGCCGAGGCCGAGGACCGCGCTGCCGTCCGTGACGACGGCGACCACCTGGGACTTCCAGGTGTAGTCGTGGACGAGTTCGGGCTGTTCTGCGATTGCGGTGCACACCTTCGCGACGCCCGGTGTGTAGGCGAGCGACAGGTCGTCCCTGTCGTCGACCGGGACGGTCGCCTGGACGGCCATCTTGCCGCCCCGGTGGAGGGCGAAGGCCGGATCGAAGTAGTCGTCGTCTGGGCTGTCGGACGTATCCGTCCCGCTCGGAGGGTTGACGATCTCCGCTGCCACGTTGTTGACCCCTTAGTCACAGTCATAGAAAGAGGAACCACCCCTCTCGGTCGAGGGGTGGGCGGGCACGTGTCCGGCCACCTGGCCGCGGAGTGAGCGCCACAGCCGTGGTGAGGTCCGGACACCGGGCGCGCCGCACTCGCGCCCTGGGCCCCGGATTTGGGGTGTAAGTGTCCGTTGTACAGGAAGCAGAGCGCCCCGTGCGAGCCACTTTGCGAGAGTGAGCAGTGGTGCTCCGTATAGCCATGCGCGCACCTGCATACTGCGAAAAATGGCGAATTGCGTAGGATGAGGGTTACGTATAAACGTGAGTTACGTCTCACTACCGAACCTGTTATCGGATTTTGACCCCGCAGGATTCCTGAGCCGTGTCTTCCGGATGCAAAGATGCCGTCGTCGGCAATCGTCGACATCCGCCCCAGGCGCACCAACTGCCGCGTCCGGGGCCGTGAACTTCTGACCCCCGTTCACCCCCCGCAGGAGGATCCCGCAATGACCCCTCGCACCACCCGGCGCACCGGAGCAGCCAAGTCACGACTGGTGGCCATCGGGGCACTCGCCGCCGCGGGGGCACTCGTGCTCTCGTCCTGCGGCGACCAGACCGACGACGGGGGCGACGGCGGCGACGGCGGTGAGACCAAGGCGAACGCGGCGCCCGGCGCACTGCCCAAGGCCATCGAGGACGCCGGCGTGATCAAGGTCGGCTCGGACATCGCGTACGCCCCGATGGAATTCGACCAGGGCGGCCAGCCCGCCGGCGTCGACATCGACATCGCCAACGCGCTCGGCGAGGAGCTGGGCGTCGAGTTCCAGTTCCAGAACAACGTCTTCGACAACCTGATCCCGTCGCTCGACTCCGGCCGCTTCGACATCATCATGTCGTCGATGACCGACAACAAGGAGCGCCAGGCCGAGGTCGACTTCGTCGACTACTTCTCCGCCGGCGTCTCCATCCTGGTCCAGAAGGGCAACCCCGAGGGCGTCTCCACCCTCGACGACCTGTGCGGCAAGACCGTCGCCTTCCAGCGGGGCACGGTCAGCGCGGACATCGCCAAGGCGCAGAACGAGAAGTGCGACAAGCCGATCAAGACGCTGCCCTTCACCAAGGACACCGAGGCGCTGCAGCAGGTCAAGCAGGGCCGGGCCGTCGCCGACCTGAACGACTTCCCGGTCGCCGCCTACAACGCCCGGGAGTCGGGCGGCGGCGAGGACTTCGAGGTCGTCGGCGAGCAGATCGACGCCGCCCCGTACGGCATCGCGGTCTCCAAGGACAACCCCGAGCTGCGGGACGCGCTCGCCAAGGCGCTCGACGCGATCATCGAGAACGGCGAGTACCAGAAGGTGCTGGAGAAGTGGAACGTCGAGAAGGGCGGCGTCGACAAGGCCACCGTCAACGGAGGCAACGAGTAACCACCGCCCGTAAGCCGTTCAGAGAGAAGTCCTCCCGTGACCGACCCGACCTCACCGGGCCCGGCCGACAAGCAACCGGCCGGGCCCGGGCCCTCGAAGACCGGTGCCGCCACCGCGGTGCCGCCCGAGGCGATCAGGGCGATCCCCGTGCGCCACCCCTGGCGCTGGGTGAGCGCCGCGGTCGTCCTCGCGCTCCTCGGGCTGCTCGTCTACGCCTTCGCCAACGCCAAGATCGAGTGGGGCGACGTCCCCGAGTACCTGTTCTCCGGCCGGGTCGTCGAAGCCGCCGGGAACACGCTGCTGATCACCGTGCTCGCCATGCTGCTCGGCGTGGTCCTCGGCATCGTCCTCGCGATCATGCGGCTCTCGGACAACCCGGTGACCTCGGCGTTCGCCAACCTCTACATCTGGTTCTTCCGCGGCACCCCGGTGCTGCTGCAACTGCTGCTCTGGTACAACCTCGGCCTCGTCTTCCAGACCCTCAACCTGGGTCCGCTCTACAAGAACGAGATGACCGACGTCATGACCCCGTTCGTGGCGGCGCTCCTCGGCCTCGGCCTCAACGAGGCCGCGTACATGGCCGAAATCGTCCGCGCCGGCATCCAGTCGGTCGACGAGGGCCAGACGGAGGCGTCGCACGCGCTCGGCATGAGCCAGGGGAAGACGATGCGGCGCATCGTGCTGCCCCAGGCGATGCGGGTGATCGTGCCGCCGACGGGGAACGAGTTCATCAACATGCTCAAGACCTCGTCGCTGGCGATGGTCATCCAATACACCGAGCTGACGTTCGTGGCGAACGAGATCTCCGCGACCAACCTGAACCCGATGGAGATGTACATCGTCGTCGCCGTCTGGTATCTGGCGATGACCAGCGTGTTCAGCGTGATCCAGTACTACATCGAGCGGCACTACGCCAAGGGCTCCGTACGCCAGTTGCCGCTGACACCGCTGCAGAAGCTCCGGCGCAACATTTTCTCCGGGCCGCGGCTGATGGGAACGAGGTGAGCGCCGCCATGACGGCAATGGTCAGGGCCGAGGGCGTACACAAGTCCTTCGGGCTCACCCACGTGCTCAAGGGCATCGACCTGGAGGTCGCGCCGCGCGAGGTCTTCTGCCTCGTCGGCCCCTCGGGCTCCGGTAAGTCGACCTTCCTGCGGTGCATCAACCACCTGGAGAAGATCAACGCCGGCCGGCTGTACGTCGACGGCCACCTCGTCGGCTACCGGCAGCAGGGCAACAAGCTCTACGAGCTGAAGGACAAGGAGGTCGCCGCGCAGCGCAAGGACATCGGCATGGTGTTCCAGCGCTTCAACCTCTTCCCGCACATGACCGCGCTGGAGAACGTCATGGAGGCGCCGGTCCAGGTCAAGGGGGAGTCCAAGGCGACGGCCCGGGAGCGCGCGATGCGGCTGCTGGACCGCGTGGGCCTGGCGGACAAGGCGGCGGGCTACCCGACGCAGCTCTCCGGCGGCCAGCAGCAGCGCGTCGCCATCGCGCGGGCACTGGCGATGGAGCCGAAGCTGATGCTCTTCGACGAGCCCACCTCCGCGCTCGACCCGGAGCTGGTCGGCGAGGTGCTCGACGTGATGCGCGACCTCGCGGAGTCCGGCATGACGATGATCGTCGTCACGCACGAGATGGGGTTCGCGCGGGAGGTCGGGGACGCGCTGGTGTTCATGGACGACGGTGTGGTGGTGGAGTCCGGCCACCCGCGGGAGGTCCTGACGAACCCGCAGCACCAGCGGACGAAGGCGTTCTTGTCCAAGGTGCTGTGAGCCCGTCCGGGTCCCCGGTCACACCGGGCCCGGGTGAGAAATTTCGCTCGGCGGGGCGGGGGCTGGCACGCCCCCGCCCCGGCGCGTAGCTTCATGGTCATGTATGCCGCCTACGCCGCCCGCATCGACCGCGACGACCCGCTGAACGGCCTGGAGTTGGGGGAGCGGCCCGCGCCGCAGGCCCCGCCCGGATGGGCCGTCGTCGACGTCAGAGCCGCCTCCCTCAACCACCATGACCTGTGGTCGCTGCGCGGCGTCGGACTCGGCGAGGACGCCCTGCCGATGATCCTCGGCTGCGACGCGGCGGGCGTCGACGCCGACGGCAACGAGGTGGTCCTCCACTCCGTCATCGGCCAGACCGGCCACGGGGTGGGCCCGAACGAGCCGCGGTCGCTGCTGACGGAGCGGTACCAGGGCACGTTCGCGGAGCAGGTCGCCGTCCCCGCCTGGAACGTGCTGCCGAAGCCGAAGGAGCTGACCTTCGAGGAGGCCGCGTGCCTGCCGACGGCCTGGCTCACGGCGTACCGCATGCTCTTCACCAACGCGGGCGTGCGCCCCGGCGACTCCGTCCTGGTCCAGGGCGCGGGCGGCGGCGTCGCCACGGCGGCGATCGTGCTGGGCGCGGCGGCCGGGCTGCGGATGTACGCAACGAGCCGCGACGAGGCGAAGCGCAAGCGCGCGGAGGAGCTCGGCGCGGAGGCCGCGGTGGCACCGGGCACCCGCCTGCCGCACCGGATGGACGCGGTCCTGGAGACGGTGGGCGCGGCGACGTGGTCCCACTCGGTGAAGTCGCTGCGCCCCGGCGGCACGCTGGTCATCTCGGGCTCGACGAGCGGGCCGAACCCGTCGTCGGTGGAGCTGCAGCGGATCTTCTTCCTGGAGCTGAAGATCGTCGGCTCGACGATGGGCAGCAAGGAGGAGCTGGCGGGGCTGCTGAACTTCTGCGCGGTGAAGGGGGTCCGGCCGGTGATCGACACGGTGCTGCCGCTGGACCGGGCGCGGGAGGGCTTCGAGAGGATGGCGGCGGGTGACTTGTTCGGCAAGGTCGTCCTGACGCGCTGACGCCCTGACCGGTGGGAGTACAAGTTCAGGATCAGCGCCGACGACGGCCCGGAGCCCTGCCCCAGCAACGCGGTGGTGCCGAGGCAGGGGTGACTGCCCCGGGCGGCCGGGTCCCGCACGACGGGGTCCGGCCGTCCGGCGCGTTTCTCAGTGTTCGCAGAGGGAGAATTCGCGTTCGTAGAGCTGCTCGTTGTGTTCGTCGATGAAGAACTTGCGCTCCTGCATGAGTTGTTCGCGGTAGTTCCTGGCTTGTTCGAGTGTCATGGTCGAGGTGTCGGACCACGGCTGTTGGGGCGGCACGTCGGAGGTCGAGACGATCGTTTGCGACGGGTCGACGAGGAAGAACACGAGTATCTTGCGATGCCCCGGGCGGGCCGGGTCCGTGAGGCGGAACGAGTCGACGCGGTGTTGCAGGACGTTCGGAAACGCCAGGCAGCGGCCGGCCGGGGTGGATGCCGAACCCAGCGTCTGGTTCAGCGCTTCTTCGTTCTCCAGGCCGTAGACCTCGCTGATGCCTTCGTTGTCGTTCTGCTCGTAGTCGGGGTCGTCGACCGCCGCCCGGAAGCCCAGTCGGCTTTCGGTGATGTTCTCGCTGTCCCAGTAGTAGATGGCGGTCGAGACGATGCGTTCGTTCAGCATTCCCTCGACATGCCAGGAACCGCCGGCGTACTCCGGCCGGTCCGGGGTGAGGTGGATGGTGGCGAGCTTGACGATGACCTGGAGGCGCCGGCCGCGCAGGTCGACCCGGGCGGAGTCGTCGGGCGGCTCGGGCGGGGCGAAGGCGGGGGCGTCGGGGATGATCGGAGTCCGGTTCACCCAGTGATCGTCGTAGGCCCTGTCCCATGCTCGGACGGCTTCCTGATAGGCGTCGTCGTCGGTGTAGGAGTCCTTCTCCGGGTATTCCGGCGTGGGCTCGTACCAGCCGAAGGGGTCGGCCTCGATCCGCAGGGGCCGCGGATGGCGCAGGTCGGTGAGCACGTTCTCCAGCATCGGGCGCATGCGCGCGAACACCTCGGGCAGGACCGCCAGCAGTTCGCGGTGGGTCTCGGGGTGGAGGTTGTTGACGTACGAGCGGAAGGTGACCTCGCCGTCGTCACTGACGTCCACGTCGGTGGGCAGCCACTGGAACTTCTGGGAGAACTCGTAGGCCGAAGCGCGGCTCCCGATGTGTTGCCAGGCGCGCTCGGGTGCGCCGCTTGTCTCTTTCACCAGACAGAACAGTGAGGGATGGACGAGGTCCAGGACCTGGCCACCGGATCCGGGGTGCCAGTCGCGTTCGGCTTCGGGGACCTCTTCCAGAATCCGGACCGCCGCGCGCAGCCGGGACCTGAGTGCGTCGTCTATGAGGGTGTCGGACTGCCACACCCCGTCGACGGCGGAAACCTCGATGCCGGTGTTCGCGTCCCGGAGGGCGGCGTAGTGCGCGAGTTCGGCGAGGACGTAGGCGACCTGCGCTTCGGTGAGGCCCTGGGCGAGCGCTTCTCGTGTCCACCTGGCGACGATGCCGGCGTCGTTCCTCTTGTCGAACCACTCCGGCTTCGCCCGAATGTGGGCGCTGCACTCCATTATCTGAAGTTCCCGCAGCGTTCTGGGAGGCGCGAAGGCCGGCAAAGGGGACGCGTCGAAAGGCAGCGGAAAAGCGGACAGGTCAGTCAATTTTCTTGGTCCTCCCGGACGAACTGCGATGGCCGGAAGGCTACTTCAGCCCACTGACACGACAGTCGTGGTTCCCGTCGCCGCCGGACCCGGGCCTCACCGGAGCGGCGCGCCTGCCCGTCGAGGGACGTCGGCGTCAACTGTGGTTGACATCCCGTGCGGCGTCAACGTAGGTTGACGGCATGAGTGACGCAACCGAGCTTGCCGAGCGCGCCGGGGGTGCCGACCCCCGGGAAGGCCTCCGGGCCGTGGCCGCGCTGCGGCGGCTGCTGGAGCAACTGGAGGCCGTGCAGGTGCGCAGCGCGCGGAATCAGGGCTGGTCGTGGCAGGACGTCGCGGCCGAGCTGGGGGTCAGTCGGCAGGCGGTACACAAGAAGCACGGGAGGCGCTGATGTTCGAACGGTTCACCGGGGCCGCCAAGGACCTCGTCCGCGGTGCGGCGGCCCGCGCGGAACAGGGCGGCGACGCACACGTCACCGCCGAGCACCTGCTGCGGCAACTCCTCGCCGGATCCGGTACCCCCGGGGCCGTCGCGCTGGCCGCGGCCGGGGTCGACAGCGAGGCACGCCGGGCCGGGGTCCTGCGAGGGCTGGACGAGGCGCGGCGGCGGGGCGGACTCACCCGGTCCGACGCCGAGGCGCTCGCCGGGATCGGCATCGACGTCGACGCGGTCGTCGACCGCGTCGAGTCCACCCACGGCCCCGGCGCCCTCGCCCGGCGCCGGGCGGGGCGGCGGCGCCGCGCCCGGTTCGCCGCCGACGCCAAGGCCGTGCTGGAACGGTCCCTCAGGATCGCGCTGGGACGCGGGGACAAGTACGTCGGCGACGAGCACATCCTGCTCGCGCTCGCGGCCGGCCCCGGCATCCCCGCGGAGGTGCTGGCCGACCACGGGGCCACGTACGCGGCCATCGAGGCCGCCCTGCCCGCGGTACAGCGCGCGGGGTGAGCGGGGGCGGGTGAGCGGGGCCGGGTGAGACGGGCGGCTGTGCGGGGCCGCCCTCCTCGCCGAATCCGGTGCCGAATCCGTTCGCACGTGGCGCCGACCGCCCCGCCGCCGTCACGGGGCGGCCGGCGTCACAGGCCCGCCAACTGGCCGCCGTCGACCACCACCGTCGTACCGGTCTGGAACCTCATGTCGTCCGACGCCAGCGCCAGCGCCGCCGACGCCATCTCCTCCGGCGTCGCCATCCTCTTGAAGGCGTCGATCCCCTGCCGGCCGAACTCCGCCTTCCGCGCCGCCCACTGCTCGTCGGTGTCGCCCGGCGGCCGGTGCACGTCCAGCATCGGCGTGTCCGTCATCCCCGGTGCCAGTGCCGCCACGCGGATGCCGTGCGCGCCGTTCTCGATCGCCGCCGCCTGGACCAGGCCCGACACGCTGTTCTTGCTCGCCGTGTACGAGCCGAGGCCGGGGCGCGTCGCGTACTGGTTGGACGAGCCGGTGACGAGGATGACGCCGCCGCCGCGCGCCCGCAGGTGCGGGATCTCGTACTTCATCGCCAGGAAGACGCCGCGGGTGTTGGTGAGCGTCACGTCGTCCCAGTCCGCCACCGAGACCTCGTGCAGGTCCGTGAACGGCTTCTGGATCCCCGCGTTGTTGAGCGCGATGTCGATGCCGCCGTACTTCTGCGCCACCGCGTCGACAAACCCCCGCACCTCCTCCGGCCGCCGTACGTCGGCCCTGAGGTAGGTGGCCTCCCCGCCCGCCTTCCGGATCAGCCGCTCGACGTCCTGGCCGAGATTCCGGCGCCGCCCGCAGAACCCGACCCGCGCCCCCTCCGCGGCGAACGCGATCGCCGCCGCCCGCCCGATGCCGGAGGTGGCGCCGGTGACGATGACCGTCTTCCCCGCGTACCTGCCGCCCTCCGCGCGCTGTCCGCGCTCCCGCGCCGACGCCGACCCGGCACCGGCGCCGAGGCCCACCCCGGCGGCGGCCATCGCCGCTGCCGCTCCGCCCAGTACGCGGCGTCGCCCCACCGACCCGCGGTTGCCGTCCTGCATGTCGCCGTGCTGCACGGTGCCGTCCTGCCCGTGGCCGTGCTGCATGTCGCGGTCCTGCATGTCGCCGTCCTGCATGTTGCCGTCCCTCCTCGACCTGCGGTACGGCTCCACCCTCCGGCCCGTACACCCCGCGCCGCATCCGCCGCCCGGAGGCCCCGCGCACCGACCAACGGCGGTGGCGGGCCGCGCCGACCCCCGACTTTCGTCGAATGTGCGTGTCAGCCGGGCTGTTTACGATGCCGGTATGTCCACCGCAGAACGGTCCGCGCGCCGAGCCCTGCTGACGCCGCTCCAGCTCCGGCTGCTGCTGGCGGCAGGGTTCGTCTTCGTCGTCGTCAAGTCGGTGCGTGCGGCGCTCACCGAGCAGGCGGGTCTCGTCACGTCCCCGGCGGCGAGCACCGTCGTCGCCGTCGCGCTGTGCGCCGCGCTGCCGCTGTGCCGCCGGATGCCCGTGCCGGTGGCGGCGGTGACCGGCGCCGGGTTTCTGCTGGAGAGCCAGCTCTGGCCGGTGTTCGTCGCGCTCTACGCGGTCACGGTGTGGCGGTCGCGGATCGTCGCCGCCGCGCTGACCGGCGCCGTCTTCGTACCGGCGGCCTTCGGCCCGTTCCGCGAGCTGGTGAACATGCCGCAGGTCATGCTGTTCCCCTGCGCGGTGCTCGCCGTGCCGCTGGCCGTGGGGCTGGCCGCGCGCAGCCAGCGGGACCTGACCGGCTCGCTCGCGCGGCAGTTGGAGCACCTGGAGGCGGCGAACCGGCTGCGCGACGAGCAGGTGCGGATGGCCGAACGGGCGCGCATCGCCCGCGAGATGCACGACGTGCTCGCCCACCGGCTCAGCCTGCTCGTCCTGCACACCGGCGTGCTCCAGCGCCGCGGTGACACCGTCCCCGAGCCCGTACGCGAACGCCTCGACCTCCTCCGTACGACGAGCGCGCACGCCCTGGACGACCTGCGGGACCTGCTGGGCGCCCTGCGCGACCACGAGGGCCCGGTCCCGCTCGCCCCCACCGCCGACGACCTGCCGGCCCTCGTCGCCGAGTCCGAACGCGCCGGCACCCGGGTCCGCGCCCGCACCGACGACCTCGCCGGCCTGCCCGCCGCAGTCCGCCTCGCCGCCCACCGCATCGTGCAGGAGGCCCTGACGAACGCCCGCAAGCACGCTCCCGGCATGGCCGTCGACCTTACGGTGACGGTGACGAGGACGCGGGTGGCGATCCGGGCTGAGAACGGGTGCGCCGTCGTCGCACCGGGGTCGCAGGCCGGTCCAGCGCGCGGCTACGGCCTGGTGGGCATAGCCGAGCGGGTGGCCGCCCTCCAGGGCGAACTCACCACGGGGCGCGATGCCGAGGGCCGGTTCGTGCTCACCGCCGAACTGCCCGTGCCCGTACACCCGGTGGAGGAACCGCCGCTGCTGAGCGGGGCTGCGGTACGGTGATCCGCGTCCTGGTCGTCGACGACGACGCCTTCGTGCGCGCGGGACTGCGGGACCTGGTCGCCACGGACGAGGGGCTCGACCTGGTCGGGGAAGCGGCGGACGGCCGGGCCGCGGTGGCGGCGGCCCGCGACCGGCGGGTCGACGTCGCCCTGGTGGACATCCGCATGCCGGGCATGGACGGCATAGCCGCCACCGCCGCCCTGAGCCGGCTGCCGGACCCGCCGGCGGTCGTCGTGCTCACCACGTTCGACCTCGACGAGTACGTCTACGGCGCGCTGGCGGCGGGCGCCGCGGGCTTCCTGCTGAAGGACACCCCGCCGGACGCGATCCTCCAGGCGATCCACGTGGTCGCCGCGGGCGCCGCGATGCTCTCCCCGACGGTCACCCGCACGGTCATCAGCCGCTTCCACCACCCGGAGGCGGGCCGCAGCCAGGCGGCGAGGGAGGCGGCGGCCCGGCTCACGCCACGGGAGCGGCAGGTGCTGTCGGCGGTGGCGGACGGGATGACGAACGCGGAGATCGGGGCGCTGCTGCGGCTGCGGGAGTCGACGGTGAAGGCGCATGTGAGCCGCATCCTGGCGGAGCTGGGGGTGGCGAACAGGGTGCAGGCGGCGATCGTGGCACGGGATCTGACGGGGTGAGGGGCGGGGCGCCGGTGGGGGGCGGTGTCGCGGAGCGGGCCCGGGGTGGGGCGGCGGTACGGGGGGCGGTCGGTGGCGCAGCCCGGGGTTCGGGGGAGGACCGATGGCGGGCGGACGGCGGTCGGTGGCGCAGCCCGAGCCTGGGGACGTGGGCACCGGGGGGTGAGGGGGGGCGGGGAATCGGAGGATAGGGGCGGGGATCGGAGGGTGAGGGGATCGGAGGATCGGGCGTTTCGACGCCGGGGGCGCGGCGCCCGCGGTGTCCGCGACGCCCCCGGCA
Source organism: Streptomyces sp. WMMC500 (assembly GCF_027497195.1). Taxonomy (NCBI): domain Bacteria; kingdom Bacillati; phylum Actinomycetota; class Actinomycetes; order Kitasatosporales; family Streptomycetaceae; genus Streptomyces; species Streptomyces sp. WMMC500. The sequence continues at coordinate 2,896,930 of NZ_CP114905.1, read as the reverse complement.
TCTAACCCCCGAAACCGGCCTGCCCGGCCGCCAGGAGTAGTGGCGGCAGCGGTGAGCGCGATGAGGGCCCCCGTCGTATCCGCATCGCGGCAGCGCACGGCGGTCTCGGGCGACCGCCGCGGGCGTGCTAGCCGCCCGCCGTGACCTCGATCTCCTTGGTGAACGGGCCCCACTTCCCGTCCGGGAGCTTCGCCCGCACCTTCACCGCGTACGTGGCCTTCTCCGTCTTCTCCAGCGGCAGGCTGATGCGGCCCGTGTCCTTCGGCGCCGATTCACCCAGCACCAGCTTCGAGCCGAACTTCCCGTCCACGTACACCTCGTACTCCGTGATGTCCCCGCCCGCCTTCGGTGCGTTCCAGACGAGTTCGAGGCTCCAGGCACCCCCCTGCTCGCGGGCCGTGCCCTGGAGGTCCGTGGCGACCTCGGCGCCCGCCTTGCCCTCGGGTTCCGACTCCGTCGTGACGGTGGCCGACGGGCTCTCCGGGCCGGAGTTGTCGGCGGCGTCGCGGGCCTTGACCGTGAAGGTGTAGCGGGTGTCGGGGCGGAGGGTGGTCACCGACGCGGAGGTCTCGTTGCCGCCCGCGCTGTGGATCTTGGTGCCTTCCTGGTAGATGTCGTACGCCGTGACGCCCTTGTTGTCCTCTGCCTTCGTCCAGGTCAGCGTCGCCGAACGGGGGCCGTCCGCACGCGCCTTGAGCGTGGCCGGCTGCGTCGGGGGCTTGTTGTCGTCGGCGTCGGCGGACGGGGTGGTGACCGGTTCGGCCCTCCCGGCGCCCGAGAGCTTGCCGTCGGCGTCCCTGGCGCGTACGGCGAAGGCGTACCGGGTCGACGGCTCGAGGCCGGTGATGTCGATCATATGCTTGGCGGCCGGTACGTTCTGGATTCTCTTCCCGTTGCTGTACACCTCGTACCGCCGTACGTTCTCTGCCGCCGCCGCCTTGTTCCACATCACGTGCACCGATGTGGAGGTGCTCGTGTAGACGGTGACGCCGGTCGGGACGGTGGGCGTCTCCGGCGGTTCGGCGGCGGCACCGCTGTCCGAGCCGCAGGAGGTGGCGGTCAGGGCCACGAGGCAGGCGGCGGTGGTGCTCAGCGCGGCGAGCGTGGGGGTGGGCCTCACTGGGACGCCTCTCATCGTGCGAGCAAAGGTCCAGACCTTTTTCGCACACCCACCGCGTACATTTCAAGACGTCGGCAATAACCCGCGGTTCACCCCGTCCTGCCGCCCCGCTTGCCTCCCACGCGCAGCAGCGCCGTGAGGTGGGCCGCCGCCGTGGACAGGTGGCGGCGGGCCTCGCGGAGCTGGTCCGGCGAGACGCCGTGGTCGCGGGCGGCGTCGCGGACGTCGTCGCGGAACCGGTCGAGCAGGCGCTCCAGTTCGCGGGCCAGCTCGGTGGGGGTGGCGTCCTGCGGGGTGTCGTCCTCCGCCCACTCGGGCGTGTCGGCGGCGTCCGGCTTGACGTACGACGGCCACTGTGTCGACACGCCGCCCATGCCGGTGGGCGTGGGTGCCGGTCCCGGTGCCGGTGTCGGTGTGGCGGGAGTGGTGGGCGTGGTCGGAGTCGCCGCGTCCGCGATCCTGTCGGCCGCGGAGGCGGCCTCCGTCCCCGCGCCGGGCGCCGTTCCGGTGCCGGGCACCGTCCCTGCGCCGGGTCCCGCCTCTGCCCCGGGTTCCGTTCCCTTGCCCGGTTCCGTCCCCTTGCCGGGCTCCGTTTCCGTGCCGGGTTCCGTCCCCGTGCCGCGGCCCCCGAAGCCGCCCAGGTGCCCCAACTCCCGCGTCAGCTCCGCCAGGCCGTCCATCACCCCGCCCTGCCAGTCGCCCGTACGGACCCGCGTCAGCATCTGGTCCTGCACCTGCCGCGCGATCCGCTCCGCCTCGCTGCGTACCCGCTCCTGCGTCTCACGCGCGTACCTGCGCGCCTGCTCCGCGTCCTGCCGCGCCCGCCGCGTCTCGTCCTTCGCGCGCCTCGCCTGCTCCTTGAACTCCTGCTTCGCCCGCTTGAACTCCTCCTTCGCCTGCCGCCACGACTCCTTCTCCCCGGCGCTCGCGCCGCGGGCGCCGCCCGACGTCCGGGCCTCCTTGGCGGCCTGGCGCATCTCCCGGCGCAGGTCGCTGGCCGTGCCGCTGACATCGGCCTGTATCTCGGCGGCCAGTTCGGCGACGGACTCGCGGATCTCCAGTTCCAGTTCGGCCAGCTCCGCCTGGCGGGCGGCGAGTTCGGCGCGGCCCGCTTCGGTGATCGCGTAGACCTTCCTGCCGCCCTCGGAGGTGTGCGTGACCAGGCCCTCGGTCTCCAGCTTGGCGAGCCGGGGGTAGACGGTGCCGGCGGAGGGGGCGTACAGGCCCTGGAAGCGCTCTTCGAGGAGGCGGATCACCTCGTAGCCGTGGCGGGGGGCCTCGTCGAGCAGCTTCAGCAGGTAGAGGCGGAGGCGGCCGTGGGCGAAGACGGGGGGCATGTCAGAGCACCTTCTTGTCTGCCGGGCCCGCGGTCCTGTCCGCCGGGCCGTCGCCCGTCGGACCGTCGCTCGCCGGGCCGTCGCCCGGCGGTGCGTCCTCCGGTTCGTCGTCCGCCTCCGCCGGGCGGCGGAGCAGGGCGAGGGCGCCGGAGACGGTGGTCGCGCGCAGCGAGCCCTTGCCCGCGCCCAGGCGGCCGTCGACGGACTTCGCGCCCCACTGGCCGCCGACGTCCAGCGCCGCGAAGGCGTTGGAGACGGCTCCGCTCGTCGTGCTCGCGTGCACCTCGACGTCCGGCTCCTCGGGCAGCCGTATGGCGATCTCGCCGGAGACCGTGTTGACGCGGACGTCCGCGGCGCGGGCGGCGGGGGAGAGGTCGATGATCATGTCGCCGCTGACGGTGTCGGCCTGGACGCTGCCGCCGGCGCCGTCGATGAGGGTGAGCGGGCCGGAGACGGAGTTGTAGCGCAGGTCGCCTTCGAGGGCCTGGGCCTCCAGCTCCCCCGAGACGGTGTCGGCGCGGACCGCGCCGGAGAGGCCGACGAGGGTGGCTCCGCCGCTCACCCCGCGTACGTCCGTACGGCCCGCGATCCCCGAGACGACGGCGTCGGCGCCGACGACGCCCACCTCGACGCGCGCGGCGGCGGGCACGGCGAGGGAGACGACGACGCGTCGGCGCCAGCCCTTGCGGTCGAGCCACTTCAGGAAGCCGCGCCAGGGCAGGTCCTCGTACGCGACCGTCAGCTCGCCGTCCTCCAGGCTCACGCGCAGCGGCGGGCCCTCGATCTCGCTGACCTCCAGGCGCGCCACACCCGGCCGGCCGGCGTCGTCGTGGGTGCCGACGACGTGCACGGCTCCGTTGACGATCCGCACCTTCAGGGCCGTGACCGGCTCCTCGAAAGCGAGGGTCTGGGGATCGGCCACAAGCTGCACCGGCATCCACGGCCTCCTGACTCGGGCTCTGGCGAGCGCTCACACCCAACGCAACATATCGCGTCTCTGTCAAGACACGATATATCGCGGTGCCGGGAAGTCAAGTACAGGCCTTGCCGATCCGCCCGCCACCGCTCGCCGCCGCGCGCCCTGGCCGTCGTCAGTCGTCGTCAGTCGTCGTCCTCGTCCTCGTCGTCGAGGCGGGCGAGCCAGGTGGCCAGCCGCTCGACCGGAACCTCGAACTCCGGGTTCAGGTCGACGAACGTACGCAACTGCTCGGCAAGCCACTCGAAGGTGACCTCCTCCTCGCCGCGCCGCTTCTCCAGCTCCTCGATGCCGCGGTCGGTGAAGTACATGGTGGGTGCTCCGGAAGGGGGAAAGTGACCGGTTCAGTATCGCTCACCACCGAGGACGACCGGCGCACAGCGGCGGGCACCGTCGCGGGGCGGCGGTCGGCGGACTAATGTCGGTCCATCGGGCACCCAGCGTAGTCGGGGGAATCGGATGAGCAGTAATCTGCCGCAGCGCGTGACTCTGCCGGACGGCACCGAGGTCTGGGTCCGGGCGACCCCGCTCGACGAGCGGGTCGCGGCGGAGACGCGGGCGGGGGTCCCGGCGCCCGTGGGTGCCCCCGAGGACGCCGACCCCGCGGCCGCGTGGGACCCGGACGCCGACGACGAACCCCAGGACGTCGCCGACTGGGGCCGGCTGACCGCCCGGCTCGCCGGCTTCGCGCCGCTGGTCGGCGGAGTGGCCGCCTCCGTACGGGCGGCGACCGCGGCCGCCGCGCCGCACGAGGTGAGCGTGACGTTCGGCGTGGAGATCTCCGCGGGGACGGGGAAGGCGATCGCGCTGCTCGCCGACGCGAACACCGCGGCGCAACTGTCGGTCACCCTCACCTGGCAGCCCGGTTCGCGGTCGGCCGAGCCCTCCGGGGACGCGTCCCACGCCGCCTCGGCCACCGCGCCCGATACGGCTGCATCTGGTGCATCCGGCGCGTCTGCCACGGCGTCCGCACCGGTATGAGGGTTCCGATCGAGAGCAGTGAGGGCGCGGACTACGCGCGTTACCAGCTCTGCAAACTCGCCGCAGCGGCGACCGTCGACATCCGGGCGGCGCCCGGCTCCGACGACGGGTCCCTGTGGGGCAGCGGGTTCCTCGTCGCGCCGGAGTGGGTGCTGACCTGCGCGCACGTCTTCGTCCACCCCGACGGCTGGCGGCGCGGTACGGCGCCGGGCGAGCTGATCGGCGTGGTCGTGGGCGGGCGTACGGTGCCGGGCCGGGTGGAGTACAGCATGCCCTCGCCCGACGGCACGGCCGCGCGGATGGGCCGCGATCCCGAGGTGCGGGACGAGACGTTCGCCGAGGCGGTGATGCAGGTAGGGCCGGATCTCGCCCTGGTACGGCTGTTGCCGGCGCGGGCCGACGCGACGCGTGCGGCTGCGGGGGCGAGTGAGAGCCCGCGGGGCGAGGCGCAGTACGGGTTCCCGTACGCCGCTCTCCACGCCGCTCAGATCGGTGTCCAGCCCGGCGCCCGGGCCGACGCCCGCCCCGGTGCTCCGTCCGGCCCCGAGCGGGGGACCCCCGCCCGGCCGCCGGCCGGCAGCGAACCCGTCTGGCTCGGCGACCGCTACGACGACTTCCTCGACCAGGCCGTACTCCTCAGCGCCCACGGGCGCGCCGCCGCCGGCAACGGCGACGAGGTCGAAGCGGCCCTGCTGAGCGCCGAGTTCGCGGGCCGCAACGGGCAGCAGATCCTGCTCGGCACCCCCACCCCGATCCGGAAGGGCGCCTCCGGCGGGCCCGTGCTGCACCTCGGCCGCGGCGAGGTCGTCGGCGTCGTCAAGGCCCGCTACCGCAGCGGCACCGGCGGCGGCACCGCCGTGTCCCTCGACGAGCTGCGGGCGCTCTCGCCCGAGCACCTGCTGCCCGGCGCGGAGGGGCTGGGCCCCGAGCCGTACCGCGAGCTGATGCGGCTGCACGACGCCTGGCACTGGCACCGCCACCACGGCATCGACGACGAACGCACCTCCTGGACCGACCTCCAGCGCGCGCTGGGCCCGCCGCGGTACGGCGCCTGGGGCGCGCTCGACCGGCTCAGCGCGCTGTATCGGCTCGCCGACCTGCCCGCGCCGCGCGACCCGGAGGTCGTCGAGCGGCTGGTGCACCACGTGCTCGACATCCAGGGCCGCCCCCTGGGCGCCCGGCGGCTGCGCGACTGGCGCGACGGGCACGGGCTGCTGCACCGGCAGGCCGCGCCGGAGCGCGCGCTGCGCGACATGCTGCTGTACCTCAAGCTCGTGGCCCGCGAGGCCGCCGCGGACATCGGAGCCGGCCCCGGCGCCGGCTCCGCCGCGGGGGACGGCGCGGCGGCGCGTACCGCCGTCGAGTCCCTCGAAGCGTGGGTCGCCGAGCGCTCGGGTGAGCTGACGCCGCGCCAGCGGCGGGAGATCCGCGCGGTGCGGCGCGCGCCCGTGAGCGTCCTCGTCACCTTCGACAAACTGCCGTTCCTCGACCCCGCCGCGCCGTCCGTGCCCCGCTACAACTGGACCGTGCGGCGCGGCTACGGCAAGGGGGAGTGGGAGCACGTCGCGCTCGACCAGTCGTACGCCGGCGGGTCGTTCGAGGAGGCGGAGGAGCAGGTGCTCGCGGCGCTGGCGCCGCAGTTGCTCGGCGCCGACGCGGAGGCGCAGACGCGGGTGCGGCTGGAGGTGGCGCTGCCGGAGGAGCGGCAGGCGCAGCCCACGTACCGCTGGGAGCTGCCGGTGTCCGGCCGGGCGACCGCGGCCCGCCCGCCGGCCGGCACGGTACGGCCCGTGGTGCACCGGGACGCCGCGCGCGCCGGGCCGGAGCCGGAGCCGCTGTGGCGCGACCGGTGGCGCCGGATGAGCCGGGCGCCGCGGCAGCGGCTGGTACGGGCCGAACCGCCGGGCTGGGGGCGCGAGGCCGGCGACGGCGGGGTGCCGGTGTTCTGCCACGCGCTGGGCGGCGGGCGGGCGGCGGTCGTGGGGCAGTTGCTCGACGAGGGCACGGCGGTGGCGCTGTGGCGTGCGGGGGGCCACGAGGGCGACGAGTGCGGCGCGGAGTGCGCGGCGTACCACGAGGAGCTCGCGGCGCTGCTGACGGACGGCGCAGGAACGGTCGTGCGGGATCTGCCGGAGCGGCTGCACGAGGTGCGCCGGGAGGCGCTCGAGGCCGGACGGGGGTGCGCGGCGGACGTGATCCTGCTCTACGACGACGCGGACGACGCGATCGGGGCGGGCGGTTGAACGGCGTACGGGTGGCGCTGAACGGGTGAGCCGGGCGGTGAACGGGTGAACGGCGCGCGGGCGTCGGCACGCGCCGGGGGCGAACGTCGCGCACCATGTGTGCGGTTGGACGAAACCGGCCCGCCACCACGCGGATTGGCCGATTCGGCACCCGACGTCAGCGCACCCGGCTAGCCTCTTACCCCCGTGAGGGTTGCCCTCGTCCGTCGCCGGGCAGACAGTGGGGCAAGCCTGCTGCCCGGTCGGCGACAAAGGGGTTACGACGTGAGCGAGTGGCTCATCTACCGAGGCACCGGCGCCCCCCACGACGGCATGGACAGACTGCCGGCACCGCCACCCTGGCGAGAATTCGACGGCGGTCCAACGGTCCCACCGCCGGTCGCGCTGGAGCCCTCCTCCGAGCGGAGGCTCGGCCAGCGCCGCCGCGAGGCCAGCCACCACCGGCCCAGCACCCGCGAGTGCGAGATGGTCAACGCCGCGCTCTATCTGCGCCGCCCGCTGCTCGTCACCGGGCAGGCCGGCAGCGGCAAGAGCACGCTCGCGCACTCCGTGGCGTACGAGCTGGGCCTCGGCCGGGTCCTGACCTGGCCGATCGTCAGCCGCAGCACCCTGCGCGACGGCCTGTACGCCTACGACGCCATCGGCCGCCTCCAGGACGCCCAGCTCGAACGGGCCGCCGGCCGGGCCGGCGCCGCGGACGCGGCGGGCGCCGCCGAGGAGCCCGGCGGCGGCATCGGGCGCTACGTCCGCCTCGGCCCGCTGGGCACCGCGCTGCTGCCCTCCGCGCGCCCGCGCGTGCTGCTCGTCGACGAGCTGGACAAGAGCGACATCGACCTGCCCAACGATCTCCTCCACGTGCTGGAGGAGGGCGAGTTCACGATCCCCGAGCTGGAGCGGATCGCCGACCGCGCGCCGGTGGTCGAGGTGCTCAGCGACGACGGTACGAAAGTGCCCGTGCGCGGCGGCCGGGTGCGCTGCGGCGCCTTCCCGTTCATCGTGCTCACGAGCAACGGCGAGCGCGAGTTCCCGGCGCCGCTGCGCCGCCGCTGTATCGAGCTGCAACTGCCGGTGCCGGACCGGGCGCGGCTGACGGGCATGGTGCGGGCGCACTTCCCCGAGGGCGACGACGAGCGGTTCACGGAGCTGATCGACCGCTTCCTGGCCGCGGGACCCGGCGACGTACGGGCCGTGGATCAACTGCTCAACGCCATCGAGCTGACCCGGCAGGCCGATTGGGATCAGGCGGACGGCTCCGCCCGGCGCGTCACCGAGGAGCTGATGCGGCCCATCAACAGGCCGCGGTGAGCGCGATGGCGGCGCGCGGGGGCGACGGCGGGCAGGAGAAGGCCGAGGAGTTGGTGGGCCGGCTCCTCGCGGCTGGGCTGCCGCCGGACGCGCGCGGCCTCGCCGACGTCCTCTGGCTCGCGGAGGAGCTGGCGCGCAGCGCCGAGGCGACGGGTGGCGGGGACCCGCGCGCCGGCGGGGCGAGATCGGCGAGCCGCACGAAATCAGCCACTTTTCCCGACGCCGCCGACGCTCCCGAAGGCCCCGGTCCCGCGCCGGCCGAGGGCGCAAACGCCGCCGACGCGACAGGTGCGGGGGCGCACGCCGCGCCCGAGCGGCGCGTGGGGCTCGCGGCGGGCCCGGGACTCTCCCCGCGTACGCCGGTGCGCGATGCCGTGGACACCCCGGCGTACCGGCAGGTCGGCCGCGTCGGCGTGCCGGAGCCGGCCGCGCTGCCCGCCCTCGTGCCGCTGCAGCGCGCGCTGCGCCCCCTGCGGCGCTACCAGCCGCGGGTCGCGGCCGTGGCGCCCGGCGAGCTGGACGAGGAGGAGACCGCGGAGGTCAGCGCACGGGCCGACCTGGTCATCCCCGTGCTGCGGACGCCCCGGCGGCGCGCCACGCTCCAACTGCTCATGGACGCCTCGCCCGCCATGGAGGTGTGGGGACGGCTGCTGGAGGACCTGCGTACGGTCGCCGAGCGCTCCGGCGCGTTCCGCGACGTCACCGTGCACCGCCTGCACCCGCTCCCGGACGGCGGCGTCGGCTGCACCGGCGAGCCGGGGCGGCCGTCGATGCTGCAGGACGCCGGCCAGTTGCACGACCCCGGCGGGCAGCGGCTGACACTCGTGCTCAGCGACTGCGCGGGCCCGATGTGGCGCGACGGCCGGATGCAGCGGATGCTGCACGGCTGGCTCGGTACCGCCCCCGTCGCCGTCGTCCAGCCGCTGCCGCACCGGCGGTGGCGCGAGATGCCGTTCGCCGCGCTGCCGGGGCTGCTCGTCCGGCACCCCGGCCCGTACCCGACGCTCGACTTCCGCCCCGGCACCCGCGGCGACGTGCCCCCGGCCGGGGCCCGCCCGCTGCCCGTGCTCGCGCCCGAGCCCGGCGCCGTCGGCACGTGGGCCCGGCTGCTGTCCGCCGGCGAGGGTCTGTCGCTGCCCGGCGCCGCCGGCTGGGTGCGCCGGTCCGCCACGGAAGCGGCGGCCGTCCCGGCCGCGGCGGTCCGGCCCGCCGACGTGCGCCCCGACCCGGCGGCCACGCTCGCCGCGTTCGACGCGACGGCCTCGCCGGCGGCCCGGCTGCTGGCCATCCACCTGGCGGCCGTGCCGCTGGTGCTGCCCGTCATCCGGCTGGTGCAGCGCGCGCTGTTCCCCGACACCGGGCCCGCGGAGACCGCCGAGATCCTGCTCAGCGAGCTGGTCGTGGCGCGCGAGCCGGTGCCCGGAACCGCGCGCGACCCGGCGCGCGAACCCGTCGGCGACGACCCCTGGTTCGACTTCCGCCCGGGCGTGCGGGAGCTGCTGCTGCGCCGGCTCAGCCACGGCGAGGCGGCGCTCGTGCTCAAGCACTGCTCGCTCTACATCGAGCGGACCTTCGGGCACGGCGCGCGCAACTTCCCGGCCGTCGCGGTCGCGTACCTCTCCGGCGAGGACCGCGAGCCCGAACTCGGCGGGGGCAAGGTCCCCGACCAGTTCGCGCGCGTCTCCGAGCAGGTGCTGCGCGCCTTCCAGCCCGCCTTCCGCGGGCCGGCCACGGCGGGCGGCCCGGAGCTGCTGCGGCAGTACGAGGACACCCGCAGCGTCCGCGACCTCCTGGACGCCGTACGAGCCCTGCGCCGCGCCGTCGTCGAGGAGCGGGACACCGCGCAGCAGGGGCTGCTCGCGCGGGCGCTGCTCCTGCACTGGCAGCGGCTGCGCGAGCCGGACGCGCTGGCGGAGGCCGAGCAGTGGGCCCGGAGCGCCCTGGCCGCGGACGGCTCGGGGACGCCCGCGGCCGGTGGCGGGCCGCCGGCGGATGCCCCGTCGCTGCGCGAACGGCTCACCTACGCCGAGGTGATGTGGGAGGTGGCCCGCGAGCGCGTCGCCGACGGCGAGCACGAGCAGGCCGTCGCGGCGCTGCGCGCCTCCGCCACCCAACTGCGCCGCAGCCGCGCCCTGGTCACCACGCACGCCGCCCGGCGCGAGCGCGGCGGCCTGCTCGCCGAGGTGCTGCGCCGGCTGCACTCTCTGACCGGCGACGACGCGGCGCTGCACGAGGCCGAGGAGACGATAGACGAGCTGCTGGCCGGCTGGCCCGACGAGGAGCTGGTGCCCGCGCGGCTGTTCCTCGCCCGCGGCCGGGTCACTCTGGGCCGCGCGCAGGCGGAGCACACGGTGGACGAGACCCGGGCCTACGGGCTGCGCGCGGCGGCCGATCTGCGTACCGGTGTCGACCTGCTGCGCATGGAGGGCGGGCCGGAGCTGCGCCGGCTGGAGTGCGAGGCGCTGCTCGACCTGGCGGAGGCTCACACGACCGCGGCCGGCGACGCCGGCGCGGGTCTCGCGCTGGCCGCGCTCGACCGGGCCGGGCGGCTGGCCGTCACCCTCGACGACTACCGGCTGCAGGCCGAGAGCCTGCGCCGCAAGGCCCAGGTGCGCGTCGCGGAGTTCGGCCGCGGCGGGGCCGACGGGCTCCTGGTCGAGGCCGACGAGTGGCTGGCGGACGCGCTGCGGCTGCTGCCGCCGGGCGCGGCGCTGTACGGCGAGGTGCTGACCGAGCACGGCGAGCTGCTGCTGCGCCGCGCCCGGCTGACCCCGGACGACACCGGGCTGCGCGGCCGGGCGGTGCCCGTGCTGCGCGAGGTGCTGGCGGAGACGCCGCAGCGGCATCCGGACCTGCCGCGGCGGCAGTTGCTCTTCGGCAGGGCCCTGCGGCTGCGCTACGAGGCGTCCGGCACCCGCACCGACCTGTACGAGGCCGAGTGGGTGCTCGACCGGGCCGCCCGCGAGGACGACGCGCCCGCGCGCGTGCGCGCGCAGGCCTGGCTGGAGCTGGGGGACGTGCAACTGCTCCTCGACATACGGACCGAGTTCCGGCAGCGGCAGGAGCGGGCGGCCGACTGCTACCGGCGCGCGGCGCTCCTGGCGGAGCAGGCCGGCGACCCCGCGGACGCCGCACGCGCCCACCACCGGCGCGGGCAGATGCTGGAGCCGACGGCGGGGCGCCAGGTGGCGCTCAGGGCGTACCGGGACGCCTGGGAGCAGTGGAGCCGGGCGGAGCAGACCCAGAGCGCGGGGGCGGCGCTGACCCGCGAGCAGATCCGTACGCTCGAAGCGGGCGACTGACGCGGGTCCGTTTTGTTGCACGACTGTTCGGGGAAGGACTCTCACACCCTTCCGGAGGAGAACAGCGTGGAGAACCCCCTGTCGGCGAAGCCGGACGGGACACTGTCAGCCGCAGGCTCGGCGGTCCGTCTGCCCGACTTCAGCGACGTCGACGTGTACGCGGTGGCCGCCCGGGGCGAGCCGCCGGTACTCGCGGGAACCGTCGCTCACCTGCTCCGCAACTGGCCTTCCGACGACGATGCCGGGGCCTATTTCGACAACGAGCCCCCCAAGCCCGGCGGCAATTGACCCGCCGGTCGAGAACGTCAGGGCGCACGCTCCGGCCGACGCCACCTCAAGCCCGCCGACGAAGCCGGGCGGCCGGATCGCGGCAGATTCCGTACAGAAACAGTCAGTTGGGCTTCTGTCTGGTTTCACCCGTGTGACTTGTGCGCCATGCATTCAGGGGCGGTGGTTCGTCACCGCCCGGACTCGGGGGAGCCGGGGAGCCGCATGGACTACGGAGACACAGGCGCGGAGGAGGTGCCCTGGCCCGGTCGGCTGCTGGACGTCGGCCGGCTGCGCGCCACCGGGGTTCCGGCGGTGCCGTTCCGGCAGTTCATCCTGAAGGTGCACAGCCGGTGCAACCTCTCGTGCACCTACTGCTACGTCTACCACGGCGCCGACAGTAGCTGGCGCGAGCGTCCCGGCCGGATGCCGGAGGCCGTCACCCGCCGCACCGCCCAGCGCATCGCCGAGCACGTACGCGCCCACGGGCTGCGCCGGATCAGCCTCGTGCTGCACGGCGGCGAGCCGCTGCTCGCCGGCGCCGCGTCGCTGGTCCGGCAGACGGCGATGGTGCGCGCGGCGCTGCCGGTCGACTGCACCGTCACCGCCGTCGTGCAGACCAACGGCACGCTGCTCACCGAGTCCGCGCTGGCGACGCTCGCCGCCGACGGCATCGGGGTCGGCCTGAGCGCCGACGGCGGCACGCCCGAGCTGAACCGCCACCGCGTCGACCACGCCGGGCGACCCGCCTGGCCCGCTCTGGAGCGCGCGGCGCGGCTGCTGCGGCGGCATCCGGGGAGCTATGGCGGCATCCTGTGCACGGTCGACGTCACCGCCTCGCCGGCCGCGGTGCTGGACTCGCTGTGCTCGCTGGGGCCGCCGGTCGTCAACTTCCTGCTGCCGCACGCCAACTGGTCGGCGCCGCCGGCCCCCGTGCCGAGCCGCGGCCCCGCCCCGTACGGCGACTGGCTCTGCGAGTTGTTCGACCTGTGGTGGGACCTGCCCAGGCCGTCGCCGCGGGTGCGGCTGTTCACCGAGATCCTCGGGCTGCTGCTGGGCCGGCCGAGCGGCACGGAGGCCGTGGGCCTCTCGCCGGTCACGGCGGTCGTGGTGGAGACCGACGGCGCCATCGAGCAGATCGACTCGCTCAAGTCCGTCTACGAGGGTGCGGCGGGCACGGGGCTCGACGTCTTCCGCAACTCCTTCGACGAGGCGCTGAACCACCCCGGCGTCGCCGCCCGGCAACTGGGCCTGTGGGCGCTGGCCGAGCAGTGCCGGCGCTGCCCGGTGGTCCGGGTCTGCGGCGGCGGCAACTACGCGCACCGCTTCCGGGCCGGCGAGGGGTTCCGCAACCCGTCCGTGTACTGCGCCGATCTGGAACGGCTCATCCGGCACGTCGCCCACCGGCTGGACGCCGCGGTGGCGGATGAGCGAAGAGTGCCCGCGGGACCGCCGTGCGTGAGCTGACGGGCCGCCAGATGGGATACTGTGCGAGAGATACGGCCTGCCGGGACTGTGGGAGGGAGACGGTCGCATGGCCGAACCCATCAGCATCAGTTACGCGGGGTTCAACCGCCCGTGGGCGGCCTGGATCGCCCATCAGCTCGAACTGCTCGGACACCCCACCGCGATGCTGCGCTGGAACCCGGCGCGCGACCGGCCGCTGGTCGACGAGCTGACGGGGTTATTGGAGGCGCCCGACCGCATCCTGCTCGTCCTCGACGACTGGTACTTCGGTCTGGGCCCCCGCAGCGAGGACGAGTGGAACGACGCGCTGCGCACGGTCATCCCGCAGCACGCGCACCGGTTCGCCGCCGCCACGGTGGCCACCGCAATGCCGACCGCGGCGGCGGCCCTGGCGCCCGTCGACCTGCGTGACCTGGGCACCGGCGAGGCCAGACGCCGTATCCTCACCCGGCTGGGCATCAACCCGGACACCCCGGTCCGCCCGGACCGCGAGCCCGAGCGCGCCCCGCGCTTCCCCAACGACCCGTCGGTCGTCTTCAACGCCCCCCGCCGCAACTACCGCTTCACCGGCCGCGACGCCATCCTGGAGCGCCTGCACGGCGCTCTGGCCAGCGGGTCCGCCGGTGACGGCCAGGGCGCCCGGATCGCGCTCTCGGGGATCTCCGGCGTCGGCAAGAGCCAGATCGCCATCGAGTACACCCACCGGTTCGGCAGCGACTACGACGTCGTCTGGTTCGTCAACGCCACCTACCGCATGACGGCCCGCGAGCAGCTCGCCGACCTTTCCCTACGGCTCAACCTCCCCGTCGGCAACAACATCGGCGACCGGGTCCGCCGGGTCCGCGAGGCGCTGCGCACCGGCCGCCCGTACCGCCGCTGGCTGCTGGTCTTCGACAGCGCCGACGAGATGGAGCTGCTCGACGACATCGTCCCCGAGGGCGACGGGCACGTGCTCATCACCACCCGCACCCGCGACTGGGCCGTCAGCGGCGGCGCCGACGAGATCGAGGTCCCGCACTTCACCCGCGCGGAGTCCACCGCCTTCGCGCTCCGCCGCGCGCCCCGGCTGACCGAGACCGAGGCGGACGGGCTCGCCGAGGCGGTGCAGGACCTGCCGCTGGTGCTCAGCCAGACCGCTGCGTGGCTCGACTCCAGCACGATGGCGCCGGCGGACTACATCGAGCTGCTGCGCGAGAAGGAGCCCGGCAAGGTCGGCATCAGCATCGGCTCCGACTATCCGATGGGCTTCCTGACGAGCTGGTCGATAACGCTGAACGGGATGCGGGAGAAGACCCCGGCGGCTGCCTCGATGCTCAACCTGTTCGCGCTCTTCTCCCCGGACAGTATTCCGGTCTCCCGCATCGTCGAGCGCAGCGACCAGTTGCCGAGGCATCTGGCGGAGCTGGCCGGCGATCCCATCAGTTGGCACTCCGCCCTGCGCCGTCTGTCGGAATCCACCGCGGTGACGATCGACTACCTCACCGACCCTTCGCCGGAGACCGAGGTCGAAAAGGTTCAAATGCACCGTCTGTATCACCGCTTCCTGCGGGGTGATCTCCCTGAGGACGAGCGGGAGGCGATGTCGGCGACCGCCTGCCGGATCCTCGCGGCAGCCGACCCCCGCCGTCCCACGGACACGCGGGAGTGGGCGAGGTACGCCGAGCTGCTGCCGCATCTGGAGCCGGCCGGCGCGCTGGAGAGCGCCGACCCCGCAGTGCAGGAACTCGTCCTGAACTGCATCAACTATCTGCTCCAGCGCGGCGAGTACCGCGCCGCCCTGAAGATGTGCGAGCTGACGCTCGCTCCGTGGACCATCCGGCTCGAACCCACGCACCGCTCGATGATCACGCTCGTGCACTCGCACGCCGAGGCGCTGCGCAACCTCGGGCGCTACCGCGAGTCCGAGGCCGTCGGCAGGCGGCTGGTGGACGTGCTGAGCCCGGTGCGCGACGAGGAGGACCCCGACCTGCTGTCCGCCAGGAACGGTCTCGGTGGTGCACTGCTGGGCCTGGGTGAGTACCAGACGGCGCGTGAGATCTTCGACGACGTCCGGCAGAAGTACGCCGACCTCCTCGGCGCCGAGCATCCCCGCACCATGTCGCTGCGCAGCAACGTCGCCTCCGCCCTCGCACTGCTCGGCCGGTACGAGGACGCGCTGGAGATCCACCGCGCCGTGCTCGTCGAGCGGGAGCGGCGACTGCGCACACGACACCACCAGACCATGGCCACCGGTACGCGCTACGCCTGGATCCTCCGCCTCCTCGGCCGCTACGAGGAGGCCCACTCCCGGCAACTGCGGAGCGTCGCGCTGCACCGGCAGATCATGGGCGAGCACAACCCGCAGACGCTGCGGGCCGAGCACAACCTCGCGCTGTGCATGCGCCGGCTGGGCAAGCTCGCCGAGGCGGACCGCGCCATGGAGTCCGTGGTGGAGCGGTTCACCCAGGTGCAGGGCCCCAGGCACCCCGAGACCCTGATGGTCGAGGCCGACTACTCCACCTTCCTGCGCGAGCACCGCGACCTGCACCGCGCCCGGGAGCTGGCCAAGTCGGTCCACCGGCGGTACGAGGCCATGCTCGGCGAGCAGCACCCGTACACCGCCGGCACCCTCGGCAACGTCGCGCTCGCCCTCTGGCCCACCGGCGAATGGCAGGAGGCGTCCGAGATCGCCGAGCTGGCGCTCACCCGGATGACCGCGGCCGTCGGTCCCACGCACCCCTGGACGCTGGGCTGCGCGCTGAACGCGGCCGCCGCCCGCAACCGGCTGGACTCCCCGGACCACGCCGAGGAGCTGAGCCGGCAGACGGCCGACACCGTCAAGGAGGTCCTCGGCCCCCGGCACCCCATGACGCTGTCGGCGATGATGGCGCTCGCGGACGACCTGCGGTCGCTGCGCCGTTCGCAGGAGGCGAAGAAGGTCGAGCGGGAGGCGATGCAGAACCTCAGCGAGACGCTGGGCGCCGACCACCCGCACACCCTGGCCTCGCGGCGCCGGGAGCGCCCGTACTGGGACTTCGAGCCGCAGCCCGTCTAGGGCTCCGGGCAGCCGGGAGGCACAGCCGGGCCGCGCAGACGAGAAGGGCCCCGCGCATCGCGCGGGGCCCTTCTGCGCGGGGGTACGGACCGGGCGGCCCGGTCCGTACCCCCGCGGGGACTCAGAGGTCGAAGACCTCGGCCATCAACTGGGCGTGCTCCGCCTGGTGGCGCTTGGCGGAGCCGACCGCCGGGGAGGACGACGACGGGCGCGAGACCCGGCGCAGCCGGTCGGCGTTCGGCACCGGCCCGGAGCCGATGATCAGGTCCAGGTGGTCGACCAGGTTGAGCGCGATGAACGGCCACGCGCCCTGGTTGGCCGGCTCCTCCTGGGCCCAGACGAACGTCGCGGCGCCGCTGTAGCGCTCCAGCTCCGCCTGGATCTCCGCGCCGGGCAGCGGGTAGAGCCGCTCCAGCCGGATGATCGCCGTGTCCTGCGCGCCGCGCTTCTGCCGCTCGGCGTCGAGGTCGTAGTAGACCTTGCCGGAGCAGAAGACGACCTTGCGGACCGCCGCCGGGTCGACGGAGTCGTCGCCGATGACCGGCCGGAAGCCGCCCGAGGTGAACTCGTCCGTCCGCGACGCCGCCGCCTTCATCCGCAGCATGGACTTCGGGGTGAAGACCACGAGCGGCTTGTGGTGCGGGTTGTGGACCTGCCAGCGCAGCAGGTGGAAGTAGCTCGACGGCAGGGAGGGCATCGCGACGGTCATGTTGTTCTGCGCGGAGAGCTGCAGGAACCGCTCGATCCGGGCCGAGGAGTGGTCGGGGCCCTGGCCCTCGTAGCCGTGCGGCAGCAGCAGCACGACGCCGGAGGACTGGCCCCACTTCTGCTCGGCGGAGGAGATGAACTCGTCGACGACGGTCTGCGCGCCGTTGACGAAGTCGCCGAACTGCGCCTCCCACAGCACCAGCGAGTCCGGGCGGGCCAGCGAGTAGCCGTACTCGAAGCCCATCGCCGCGTACTCGCTGAGGAGCGAGTCGTAGACGTTGTAGCGGGCCTGGTCCGGGGCCAGGTAGTTCAGCGGGGTGTAGTCCTCGCCGGTCTTCTGGTCGACGAGCACCGCGTGCCGCTGGCCGAACGTGCCGCGGCGGGAGTCCTGGCCGGCGAGCCGGACCGGGGTGCCCTCCATGAGCAGCGAGCCGAACGCCAGCGTCTCGCCCATGCCCCAGTCGATGGCGTCGTCCTCGACCATCGACACCCGGCGCTGCAACTGCGGCAGCAGCCGCGGGTGCACCGAGACCTGGTCGGGCAGGCTGACCTGGGAGTCGGCGATCCGCTTGACAACCTCCTCGGAGACGGCCGTCTCCACGGCCACCGGGAAGCCGGGCAGCGCGTGCGGCGGCACCTCGGCCGGCGCGGGCGTCTCGGTGGCGTCCCGTACCTCGGTGAAGACCTTCTCCAACTGGCCCTGGAAGTCCTGGAGCGCCTGTTCGGCCTCTTCCATGGTGATGTCGCCGCGGCCGATCAGCGACTCGGTGTAGAGCTTGCGTACCGAGCGCTTCTTGTCGATCAGCTCGACCATCTGCGGGTTGGTGAACTGCGGGTTGTCGCCCTCGTTGTGCCCGCGGCGGCGGTAGCAGATGAGGTCGATGACCACGTCCTTGTTGAACGCCTGGCGGTACTCGAAGGCCAGCCGCGCGACGCGCACGACGGCCTCGGGGTCGTCGCCGTTGACGTGGAAGATCGGCGCCTCGATCATGCGGGCCACGTCCGTGGCGTACATCGAGGAACGCGCGGACTCCGGCGGGGCGGTGAAGCCGACCTGGTTGTTGATGACGACGTGCACGGTGCCGCCGCAGCGGTAGCCGCGCAACTGCGACATGTTGAGCGTCTCGGCCACCACGCCCTGGCCGGCGAAGGCGGCGTCGCCGTGCAGCGCCAGCGGCAGCACGGTGAAGTCCGTGCCGCCCTTGCCGATGATGTCCTGCTTGGCGCGGACCACGCCCTCCAGCACCGGGTCGACGGCCTCCAGGTGGGAGGGGTTGGCGGTGAGCGAGACCTTGATCTGCTCGCCGTCCAGGCCGGTGAAGGTGCCCTCCGTGCCCAGGTGGTACTTCACGTCGCCGGAGCCGTGCATCGACTTCGGGTCGAGGTTGCCCTCGAACTCGCGGAAGATCTGCGCGTACGACTTGCCGACGATGTTCGCCAGCACGTTGAGCCGGCCGCGGTGCGCCATGCCGATGACGACCTCGTCGAGGCGGGACTCGGCGGCGGCGTCGATGACCGCGTCCAGCAGCGGGATGACGGACTCGCCGCCCTCCAGCGAGAAGCGCTTCTGGCCGACGTACTTCGTCTGCAGGAACGTCTCGAACGCCTCCGCGGCGTTCAGCCGGCGCAGGATGCGCAGTTGCTCCTCGCGCTCCGGCGTGTCATGCGGGCGCTCCACCCGCTCCTGGATCCACTTGCGCTCCTTCGGATCCTGGATGTGCATGTACTCGATGCCGGTGGTGCGGCAGTACGAGTCGCGCAGCACGCCGAGGATGTCGCGCAGCTTCATCATCGCCTTGCCGGCGAACCCGCCGACGGCGAACTCCCGCTCCAGGTCCCAGAGCGTCAGGCCGTGCTCGGTGACGTCGAGGTCGGGGTGCTTGCGCTGCTTGTACTCCAGCGGGTCGGTGTCGGCCATCACGTGGCCGCGGACCCGGTAGGAGTGGATCAGGTCGAAGACCCGGGCGGCCTTGGTGACGTCGTCGTCGTGGCTGGCATCGATGTCGCGGAGCCAGCGGACCGGCTCGTACGGGATGCGCAGGGACTTGAAGACCTCGTCGAAGAAGTCGTTCTCGCCGAGCAGCAACTGGTGCATGATCCGCAGGAACTCGCCGGAGGCGGCGCCCTGGATGACGCGGTGGTCGTACGTCGACGTGAGCGTCATGACCTTCGAGACGCCCAGCTTGTTCAGGGTGTCCTGGGAGGTGCCCTGGAACTCGGCGGGGTAGTCCATCGCGCCGACCCCGAGGATCATCGACTGGCCGGGCATCAGCCGCGGCACGGAGTGGACGGTGCCGATGCCGCCGGGGTTGGTGAGCGAGCACGTCACCCCGGTGAAGTCGTCCATGGTGAGCTTGTTGGCCCGGGCGCGGCGGACGATGTCCTCGTACGCCTGCCAGAACTCGAAGAAGTTGAGCGTCTCGGCCTTCCTGATGGCCGCGACGACGAGCTGGCGGTCGCCGTTGGGCTTGACCAGGTCGATGGCCAGGCCCAGGTTGACGTGCTCGGGCTTGACCAGGGTGGGCTTGCCGTCCTTCTGGGCGAAGGAGTGGTTCATCGACGGCATCAGCTTCATCGCCTGGACCATCGCGTACCCGATGAGGTGCGTGAAGGAGACCTTCCCGCCGCGGGCGCGCTTCAGGTGGTTGTTGATGACGATGCGGTTGTCGAAGAGGAGCTTCACCGGGACGGCGCGGACGGAGGTGGCCGTCGGCAGCTCCAGCGAGGCGTTCATGTTCTTGGCGACGGCGGCGGCGGGTCCCCGGAGGGTGACCAGCTCGGGGCCCTCGGGCGCGGCGGCGGGCTCCGCGGCGGCCGGCTTGCCGGCGGCGGGCTTCGCGGCGGGCTTGGCGGGCGCGGCGGCGGCGGGCTTGGCGGCCGGCGTGGCCGCGGGCTGCGCCGCCGGCCGGGCCGGCGGCTGGGCCACGGGCCGGCCGTCGACGGCGGGCGGCGCGGCGGGCGCGGGTGCCTGCTGCGGCGGCGCGGCCGGGGCCTGGGCCGCGGGGGGCGGCGGCGCGGCGGGAGCCGGCTGCGCCTCCTGCGTCGCCGGTCCCCGCTTCTCGCCGGCGGTGCCCGGCTTGTAGTCGGCGAAGAAGTCCCACCAGGCCCGGTCCACCGAGTTGGGGTCCTGGAGGTACTGCTGGTAGATCTCGTCGACGAGCCACTCGTTGGGACCGAAGGCGGCAGCAGGGTCCCGGCCCTGGCTGGGCTCTTCGGTACGGACGCTCGACGAGCTGCTCTTAGGGGACTGTGACGACACGGCGGCAACCGCCCTCTTCCGCTTCACAAGGTGATGGACAGCGGAAAACAAGGCTACGCCCCCGGAGCTGGAACGTGCAGGCCGCACCCGCCTGAGGTCGCGTAAGTCACAATGCGAACGTGGTTTGGGTCCCCGATCTGGCGGGAAATCAACAAGGTTTGCCCGCGTGCGGCATGGGGGCATCGGAGTGGTGGCGCCGCGTCCCGTCCTCGTACCGGGCCGTTCACCGGCCGCTCTGCCGCCGTTGCAGGTCCGTTCCCACGCCCGGCCGAGGTCAAGTGTAGGTCAAGCGCTCGAACGAGCGTTAACCCGGAAGGGTGAGCTTGATCCGGCAGCCACGGGGTGATTCGGCCACCCCGATGCGCCCGCCGTGCAGATCCACCGCCCAGCGCGCGATGGCCAGCCCCAGCCCGGTGCCGCCGCCGTCCGCCCCGTGGTCGGCGAGCACCCCGGTCTCCCGGCCCCGGTTGAAGCGCTCGAAGACCCGGTGCCGCTCGGCGGCGGGGATGCCGGGGCCCTCGTCGAGCACCTCCACCTCCAGCCCGTCGGGCTGCGCGCCGGCGCGGGCGCGCACGGTGACCCGGCCGCCGGGCGGGCTGTGCTTCACGGCGTTGTCGATCAGGTTCGCCATCACCTGGTGCAGCCGCTCGGGATCGGCCCGTACGACCAGCTCGGGCGGCCAGACGTCCAGGTGCAGCCGCACGTCGCCGCGCCCGCGGGGGCCGGGGACGCCGGCGTCGACGCCCAGGGCGCCGGCCGCGTCGTGGGCGCCGCTGCCGAAGTGCGCCTCCTTCAGCACGCCCGCGAGGTACGGCTCCACCGAGACGTGCCGCAGCCGCAGCGGCACCACCCCGCTGTCGATCCGCGACAGGTCGAGCAACTGCTCCACCAGCCGGCCCAGCCGCTCGGTCTGGCGCAGCGCGGTACGCATCGTGTCGGGGTCGGCGTCGGAGACGCCGTCGACCACGTTCTCCAGCACGGCGCGCAGGGCGGCGATCGGGGTGCGCAGCTCGTGCGAGACGTTGGCGACCAGCTCCTTGCGGTGCCGGTCGACGGACTGCAGGTCGGCCGCCATGCGGTTGAACGTCTGCGCCAGCTCGCCGAACTCGTCCCGGCGGCGGGTGGCCAGCCGGGCGGTGTAGTCGCCGTGCGCCATGGCGCGGGTGACCGCGGTCATCTGCACGAGCGGCGACGTCAGCCGCTGGCCAACGAACTGGGTGATCAGCAGCGAGGCGATGAGCGAGAAGACCGTGATGAGCCGGACCTCGGTGGAGGAGCGGATCGCCACCCAGACCAGGCCGGTCGCGATCACCACCGAGCCGATGACCAGGGCGCCCAGCGCGGCGTTCACCGACCGCACCGGGTCCAGCGGGCGCAGCGCGTCCCACACCCGGCGCCAGAAGCCGGGCTCCGTTCCGCTGTCCGGCACGGTCATGTGACGGGGGTCTCCAGCGCGTACCCCACGCCGTGGACCGTACGGATCCGCTCCGCGCCGATCTTGCGGCGCAGCGCCTTGATGTGGCTGTCCACGGTGCGCGTCCCCGAGGCGTCCTCCCACTCCCAGACCTCCACCAGGAGCTGCTCGCGGGAGAGCACCGCCCGCGGCTGGTTGGCCAGACACGCCAGCAGCTCGAACTCCGTCGGCGTCAGATGGACGTCGTCCCCGCCGACCCGTACCCGCCGCTCGGTGTGGTCGATCTCCAGCTCGCCCAGGCGCAGCGTGTCGTCCCGGACGGCGCCCGCCGCCTGCGTGGCGCGCTCCACGCGGCGCAGCAGCACGTGCACCCGCGCGGCCAGCTCGCGCATGGAGAAGGGTTTGGTCATGTAGTCGTCGGCGCCGACGCCGAGGCCGACGAGCATGTCCGTCTCGTCGTCCCGCGCGGTCAGCATCAGCACCGGCACGAGCCGCTGGGCCTGCACCCGGCGGCACACCTCCAGCCCGTCGAAGCCGGGCAGCATCACGTCGAGCACGAGCAGGTCGGGCCCCCACTCCGCCGCGGTCGCCACCGCGGCCGGGCCGTCGCCTGCCGTGCGTACCTGGAAGCCCTCGGCGCGCAGCCGCGCCGATATCGCCTGGCCGATGGTCGGGTCGTCCTCGACGACCAGCACTCTTCGCTGGGCGCCGGGTGTCACTGCGGCCGCGTGGTCAGCGCGGCCGTTCAGGGCTTGTCTGTCTGCCATGTGTTCGTGGCCCTCGCCGTCTCTTCCCCGTAGGCCCTCCGGTTCTGCTAGCAGCGTATGGGGAGGTGACACGCCTCGGCTACGGGGAACGGACAGCCCCCGGCCGCGTTCCGCGCGCGGTGTCCGCGGGCCGGACGGCGAGGTGGACGGCGTCGGGTGCGCCGCGGCGCACGGGGATCTCCTCGGTGCGTACGTCCGTGAAGCCGGCGGCGCGGAGGGCGGCCTCGAACGCGGGGGAGGGGCGGGCGGACCAGACGGCGAGGACGCCGCCGGGGGTGAGGCGGTCGCGGCATGCGGCGAGTCCGGCCGGGGCGTAGAGGCCGGTGTTGCCCTCGGTGACGGTCCAGTCGGGGCCGTTGTCGATGTCGAGGCAGACGGCGTCGTAGGCGTGTCGGCAGCGCTGGGGGGCGGTGGCGAGGTGGTCGAGAAGGTCGGCCTCGACGAGTGCGACGCGGGGGTCGGCGAGGGCGTCGCCGCTGAGGTGGGCGAGAGGTGGGTCTCCCGTCGCGGGGCGGCCGGCGGTGCCGGCCGCGGCACAGGTCGTGCCGGTCGTGCCCGCCGCCGCGCCGGTGGTGACCGCCGCCGCGCGGGGTGTTCCCGGTGCCGGTCCGGTGTGCCACGCGAGGACCGCAGGCTCGCGCTCGACCACCGTGATCCGCCCCCAGCGCGGGTCCGCCGCCGCCTCGGCGAGCGAGAAGCCCACGCCGAGCCCGCCGATCAGCAGCGCGGGGGACGGGGAGCCGCTGCGGACTGCCTGCGCCGCGGCCCGGATCAGCAGCCGCTCGGAGCGGCCGTCGGAGGTGTCCATGAGGAAGACGCCGTTCGCGATGATCTCGTGGTGCGTGCCGCGCCGGCGCAGCACGACCTCTCCGTACGGGCCGGACCTGCGGTCCACCGTCACGGCGGGCGCCGCGTCGTTCTCGCTGCTCATGGCCCCATCCTGCCCGATCGCTGACAGCGAACAGACGGCCGGGAACATCATGGCGCCCCCCGGGGTTGAGCCCACGTAACTCAACTTGCATGCCGAAGGGGAGATCAATGGCTACTGAGTCCAGCTCGAACGCGCCGCTGGCCCTGCCCGTCCTGCCGCTCGATGACGAGGTCGTGCTCCCCGGCATGGTCGTGCCACTCGACCTCTCGGACCGCGAGGTGCGGGCCGCGGTCGAGGCCGCGCAGGCCGCGGCGCGCGGCAGCGGACACAAACCCAGGGTGCTGCTCGTCCCGCGGGTCGACGGCACGTACGTGGGCACCGGTGTCCTCGGCCGTGTCGAGCAGGTCGGCCGGCTGGCCGACGGCGACCCCGGCGCGCTGATCCGCGGCATAGCCCGGATCCGCATCGGCGCCGGCACGACGGGCCCGGGGGCCGCACTGTGGGTGGAGGGCACGGAGACCGAGGAGTCGGTACCCGACCCCGTCCCCGGCGCCGTCACGGAGCTGATGAAGGAGTACAAGGCCGTCGCGACCGACTGGCTGCGCAAGCGCGGCGCCTGGCAGGTCGTGGACCGCGTCCAGCAGATCGACGACGTCGGCCAGCTCGCCGACAACGCCGGCTACTCGCCCTTCCTCAGCACCGAACAGCGCATCGAGCTGCTGGAGACCACCGACCCGGTGGCCCGGCTGAAGCTGGCCACGCAGTGGCTGAAGGAGCACCTGGCCGAGCAGGACGTCGCCGAGTCCATCGCCAAGGACGTCCAGGAGGGCGTCGACAAGCAGCAGCGCGAGTTCCTGCTGCGGCGCCAGTTGGAGGCCGTGCGCAAGGAGCTGCGCGAGCTGAACGGCGAGCCCGACGGCGAGGAGTCCGACGACTACCGCGCCCGGGTCGAGGCCGCCGACCTGCCCGAGAAGGTCCGCGAGGCGGCCCTGAAGGAGGTCGACAAGCTGGAGCGCTCCTCCGACGCCTCGCCCGAGGGCGGCTGGATCAGGACGTGGCTCGACACGGTCCTGGAGATGCCGTGGAGCGAGCGTACGGAGGACGCGTACGACATCACCGGCGCCAAGGAGATCCTCGACGCCGACCACGCGGGCCTGGAGGACGTCAAGGAGCGCATCACCGAGTACCTGGCGGTGCGCAAGCGCCGCGCGGACCGGGGCCTGGGCCTCGTCGGCGGCCGGCGCGGCGGCGCGGTGCTCGCGCTCGTCGGCCCGCCCGGCGTCGGCAAGACGTCGCTGGGCGAGTCCGTGGCGCGCGCCATGGGCCGCAAGTTCGTCCGGGTCGCCCTCGGCGGCGTCCGGGACGAGGCGGAGATCCGCGGCCACCGGCGTACGTACGTCGGGGCGCTGCCCGGCCGTGTCGTCCGGGCCATCAAGGAGGCCGGTTCGATGAACCCGGTCGTCCTGCTGGACGAGATCGACAAGGTCGGCTCCGACTTCCGCGGCGACCCGGCCGCGGCCCTGCTGGAGGTCCTGGACCCGGCGCAGAACCACACGTTCCGCGACCACTACCTGGAAGTCGAGCTGGACCTGTCCGACGTGGTCTTCCTCGCCACCGCGAACGTCCTCGAAGCCATCCCCGAGGCGCTGCTGGACCGCATGGAGCTGGTCCGCCTCGACGGCTACACCGAGGACGAGAAGGTCACCATCGCCCGTGACCACCTGCTGCCCCGGCAGTTGGAGCGCGCGGGCCTGGAGGCCGGCGAGGTCGCCATCGAGGACGACGCGCTGCGCAAGCTGGCGGGCGAGTACACCCGCGAGGCGGGCGTACGGAACCTGGAGCGCGCCCTCGCCCGGCTGCTCCGCAAGATCGCGGCGCAGCACGAACTGGGCGACGCGAAGCTGCCGTACGAGGTCGGCGTCGACCAGCTCCGCCCGCTGATCGGCCGTCCGCACCACACCCCGGAGTCGGCCACCGACCCCGCGGAGCGCCGCACGGCGGTCCCGGGCGTGGCGACGGGCCTGGCGGTGACGGGCGCCGGCGGCGACGTGCTGTACATCGAGGCGTCGCTGGCCGACCCCGAGTCGGGCGCCTCCGGGCTGACCCTGACGGGGCAGCTCGGCGACGTGATGAAGGAGTCGGCGCACATCGCGCTCTCCTTCCTCCGCTCGCGCGGCGCGGAGCTGGAGCTGCCGGTGGGTGACCTGAAGGACCGGGGCATCCACCTGCACGTTCCGGCGGGCGCGGTCCCGAAGGACGGGCCGAGCGCGGGCATCACGATGACGACGGCGCTGGCGTCGCTGCTCAGCGGCCGGCAGGTGCGTACGGACGTCGCGATGACCGGTGAGGTCTCGCTGACGGGCCGGGTGCTGCCGATCGGCGGCGTCAAGCAGAAGCTGCTGGCGGCGCACCGGGCGGGGGTCACCACGGTGATCATCCCGAAGCGGAACGAGCCGGACCTGGACGACGTGCCGGCGGAGGTCCTGGAGAAACTGGAGGTCCACCCGGTCTCCGACGTCCGCCACGTCCTCGACCTGGCCCTGACCCCGGCCGGGGCGGCGACGCCGGCCGCGGACCCGGAGGTCCCGGTGGCGGCCTGACCACCGCCGGGCCCTCCGGCCCGCCGCCCTCCCGCCCCCGTCCCCACGGGCACGGCCCCTCCCGACCACCCACCCGGGAGGGGCCGTTCGGCGTGCGTCCGTGCTTGTACGGGCAACGGGTGCCGGAACCGGTCGGCCGTTGGTAGCGTCCTGTCACTCAACGCTACCGAATCGTCACTGGAGTCGATCGTGGTCCGTGTTTACCGCTCAGCCCCCGCGCTTGCGGCGTTCGCCGCCGCGACCCTGCTGGCCACCGGGTGCGGGGGCGACGACTCCGGGTCGTCGGACGACAAGATCGAGGGTGCGAAGAAGAGCAGCCCGGCGGAGTCGCCGTCGGCACCGGCCGCGGAGGGTCCGGAGATCGAGCTGCCGTCGAGTGTGGAACTGGTCTTCGAGGACTGGGAGTCGGAGGACCCGGAGGAGCAGGCGGTCCTGGACTCGGGCGCGCAGCGCCAGCGGGCGACGTACGAGGCCATCACCCGGAACCCGCCGAATCCGAACACGGAGTTCATCGCCCTCTACAACATGAAGGGCACGGGAGCCTGGACGTCCCTGCAGGAGTGGATCGGCGAGTTCAAGGACGCCGGGGCCACGGTGGCGGGCACCTTCCGCTTCTTCGACCCGGAGGTCCGGCTCAGCGACAACGGCCTCACGGCCACCCTGCGCTTCTGCTCCGACGAACGCGAGGTGGACCAGAAGGACCGCGAGAGCGGTGAGGTGCTGACGCAGCCGGATCCGTACGAGTACGTCGAGTACAGCACCACGCTCCAGAAGAACGACGCCGGTGCCTGGCAGACGGCCGACGTCGCCAACAACCGGGACGCGTGCGACGCAGGAGGACTATCGCCATGAACCCCCGCAGGCTGGCCACCCCCGGGGTGGTCGCGGCACTGCTGCTCTTACCGTGCGCCGGGGTCGTGCTGGCCCAGAACGGGTCGGGCATCGGCCTGGAAGGCGACACCGACCCGAACAGCGGCACCCTCAGTGCCACCGCCACCCAGGTCGTCGTGCGGCAGACAGGGGGAGGCGGGGAAGGCGGGCAGCCGATCTCGGCGGTGGACACGGACTGGACGCCGCCCGCGTGCTGGCACGAGCCCGTTGCCACTCCGCAGGAGCTTGAGCGGGCCGTGAACGCCATCGAGAACGGCAACCTCGTGCCCGTCAACAGCCGCCTGCAGTGGGGCGTCGACCTCATGCACGAGTACTACCGCGACGGCGGCGACGGGAATCCCGAGAACTACAACCTCGACCAGCAGGGCGAGGGCATGTGGTGGCGTGCCGTGCGCAACCCCCACCGGGAGGACGACACCGAGGCGGACGACTGCGACCAGCAACTGATGTTCTGGGCCGACGACAACGCCGCCCCCGACGTCCCCACCGCCCTCACCCCCGAGATGCTCGCCGAGTACGCCTACGACTCCGTCAGGGTGCCCCGTACCGAGATCGAGATGCAGCCCGCGGACGACCGGCTCAAGGTGAACCTGCCCACCTGGATCTGGCAGGAGCCCGCCGCCTTCGACGAGGTCGCGGTGCGGGCGGAGTTGCCCGGCACCGGGCTGTGGGCCGAGACCACCGCCACACCCGTGAGCCTGCGGCTCGACCCCGGGGCGGACGACGCCGTGGTCCATCCGGAGGGCGGGGCCTGTGCGATCGGCGATGACGGCGGCGTCGGCAGGCAGTACCGCAGGGGCGACGCCGAGAGCGTGCCGCCGTGCGGGATCACGTACCACCGGTCCAGCGAGGCCGCGGGCGGTGCGTACGGGCTGAAGGCGTCGATCACGTGGGAGGTCGACTGGACGGGCTCGGGCAACACGGGCGGCGACCTGCCGGACGGCGTCTTCGAGACGACCTACGACGTGACGGTGCAGGAGATCCAGACGGTCGTGCGCTAGGCGCCGCCTACAGTCAGTCCGAAGGTCGGTTTGATCACCTACCGGTACCCTGCTCTGGTTTCCCCTGCCCGTCGAGGACGTCAGGTGACCGCCGGTCTCTCCGGAGGAGCAGCTCCGGGGAGACCGGCGGGGGTTGGGGGCGGCGGCGGGGTCAGCCGTTGGCGAGGGCCTGGAGGCGGTCGTAGGCGCCGTTGAACTTGTTGTGGTCGCCGACCGTGGGGCCCGTCGAGGT
The DNA here is from genome assembly GCF_027497195.1 of Streptomyces sp. WMMC500. Taxonomy (NCBI): domain Bacteria; kingdom Bacillati; phylum Actinomycetota; class Actinomycetes; order Kitasatosporales; family Streptomycetaceae; genus Streptomyces; species Streptomyces sp. WMMC500. The sequence goes on along the minus strand of NZ_CP114905.1, from coordinate 2,869,155 downwards.
GTACTGCCAGAAGGTGTAGAAGCCCCAGCCCGCCGGCAGCGTGCCGGGCGAGGAGGCGTAGCGGGCGATCCACAGCGGGTGGTTGTTCGCGAAGCCGCCGTAGTTGCCGGTGCACTGGATCCACCAGTTGGTGTTCGTGTAGATCACCGCGTAGCGGCCGGTCCGCTCCCGGTAGCGGGTCAGGAACGAGCTGATCCAGCTCCGCATCGAGGCCTGGCTGAGTCCGTAGCACGTGGAGCCGTAGGGGTTGAACTCGATGTCCAGCACGCCCGGCAGCGTCTTGCCGTCGCGGGACCAGCCGCCGCCGTTGCTCGCGAAGTAGTCGGCCTGGGCGGCGCCGCTGGCGCCGTTCGGGAGGGCGAAGTGGTACGCGCCGCGGATCATCCCGATGTTGTACGAGCCGTTGTACTGCTGGGTGAAGTACGGGTTCTTGTAGCCCGTGCCCTCGGTGGCCTTGACGTACGCGAAGCGGTTGCCGGCGTTCCAGAGCGTGGACCAGTTGACGTTGCCCTGGTGGCTGGAGACGTCCACACCCTCGACGGTCGCGAGCGGGCCGGCCTCCCCGCCTGCCGCGCCGGCCGACCCCGCGGGGGCGCCGGTGCCTTCGTGGAGGCGGATCCCGGCGCCCATGTACGCCTCGCCGCGCTCCAGGGTGCGGGGGTCGGGGTTGAGCCGGTGGCCCGCCGCGGCGGCGGGGCTGGTCAGGCCGGCGACGAGGGAGAGCGAGGTGGCCGCGGTGGCGATGGCGGCGGCGAGGGAGCGGCGCCCGATGCGCGGGCGGGTGCGGACTCGGGATGACATGCGTTCCTCCGGGTGTGGGGGTTCCTCGGTGGTGCCGGTGGTGCCGGCGGTGCCGTGGTGCCGTGCTGTCCGGTGGTCCGTGGTTCCGGTGGTGCCGGTAGGCGGAGGGTGCGGAGGCGCCGGTGGTGTGGTGCGGCCGGCTCGGGTGCGGCGGGAGCGGCTGGGCGGCGGGAGCGGCGGGGCGGCGGTGGCCCGTCCTCGTACGCCTGCGGGGGTCTCGGCCCCGGCCCTTGGTGTGGCCATGTCACGATCTCTAGCGCCGAAGGTAAGCGCAGTGTGCGCGGGAGCGAAAGAGGGTCCGGCAGGTGCCTTTGGTCTACGCCTGCGAAATACTGGGGGAGCTGCGGCTTCTGCCGCTTCTGAAGAAAACTTTCAGCCCGCGGAAAGCCGGAAGGGCCCCTGACGTGCACAAGGCCGAAACCCCCGGAGGCGAGCAGGAGAACGAGGGAAATGGTGTGGACCACGTCTTCCTCGATCTGGAGCGGGAGCTCGCGGTCTTCTACCGCCGGGCCCGCGGCATCGCGGCGGACATGGCCCGCCAGGTCGCTCCCGGACTCGAACCCGGCGCGTACGCGCTGCTGGTCCGGCTGGAGGACGGCGGGCGGCGCGCCACCGAGCTCGCCTGCTACTTCAACATCGGCAAGGCGACCGTCAGCCGGCAACTGCACGCCCTCGAAGAGCTGGGCCTCGTCGACCGCGAGCCCGACCCCGCCGACGGCCGGGCGGCGCTCGTCCGGCTGACGGAGGAGGGGCGGCGGCGGGTGCTGAGCGTACGGGGAGCGCGGCACGCGGAGTACGTGCAGCAGCTCGCCGGGTGGGACCGGGGCGAGGTCGCCGAACTGGCCCGGCTGCTCGCGCGGTTCAACGAACTGAACGCGGGCGGGGGCGGCCGGCGCCAGGGCGGCTGAGCGGCGGGCGCGGCGGCGCGCGGCGCCTGCGCTTCGCCGGGCCGGTCGCCCCCAGCCGGGTAGCCGGCGGGATCGGGGCCCGGGCCCGGTGAGCGAGGAGCGGGTCGCCCTGCCCGCTACAACTCGACCAGCACCGCCGACGCGTCGTCGTGCACCTTCCCCCTGCGGTACCGGCTGCGGTCCGCGTCCGCCGCCTCCGCCGCCCGTACCTCCTCCACCACACCCTGCGGCCCCGCCTTCCGCACCCGCTGCAGCAGCGCCGTCCAGTCGCCGAAGCCGAACACCTCCGTCCAGCGCGTCACGCCGTCCGTCAGCGCCGCCAGCGCCGCCACCTCCGTACGCGGCACGCCGCCCGTCACCGCGCGTGCCGCGACCTCCGGGTCGGCGGCGGCGGTGAAGAAGCCGCCCTCGCGGTTGCGCCACTCCTCCGCCGGCCGGTCCCGCGGCAACCGCGACAGCCGCAGGTCGAGCACCGGCCGCACCGCGCCGTCCGGCCCCTCCAGCAGCAGTGCCGCGTCGCACAGCACCAGGTGCTCCACCGTCTCGCCGTCCCAGCGCGCCGCCGCCACCGTGGCCTGCGGCGTCCGCCGGTGGGTCAGGTCGCAGGCCGGGCCGTGGGCCGCGGCGGTGCGGCGGATGGCGTCCGCCAGGCAGTCCGCGAGGGTGGCTTCGCGGGCGCCGGCCAGTTCCAGGAACGCGCCGCCCAGCCGCGCCACGAACCACGGCACCCCGTGCACGCAGCCGGTGTCCCCGTCCCGCGGCGGCGTCACGCCGTCCAGCACCACCACGGCCCCGCCGGTGCCGGAGGCGGGCAGGGCCACGGCGGCGTAGTCCTCGTTCGGGGCGGGTGGTGCGGCGGGGTCGCTGGCCAGTTCGATGCGCATGATCCCAGTCTGCCCGTACGGGCCGCGCGGGCCCCGACGCCGAGCGGACGGCCCGGCGGCCCTCTGGCAAACAATCTTCGCTCGTTCGGGTGAGCGCCGGGGCAAAGCCCGCATGCCTGCGACGCCTGCTGCCAAGGTCAACCAGCGGGACCAGGGCGCTACCGGACTCAGTCACAAACAGTCCGAAATGCAAGGACATGGCGCCGCCGGACAAAGAGTCGAAGGAGGGCGATTGCGGACCCCGGTGCAGCCGGATCGGCAGGAGGGCAGACACGCCGGCAGGGGCGCCCGGCGCCGCCGTGGCGCGCGCCCCGCGCCGCGCATGTCGCCGCGCGTCAGGGCGGCGTACCTCGTCGTCGGCGCCGCGGTGCTCGCGGCCGGGGCACCCGGCCTGGTCGGTGCGCTCCGCGCCGCCCGCGGGGCCGGCCCCGGGGGGCGGGCGCAGGCGGCGAGCGCGCTGCAACTGCAGGGCGCGCTGCTGGTGTTGTGCGCGGTGCTGGCCGTGGGAGTCGTCGTCTACGCGGCGCGCGGCGGGCGCGGCGCCGAGGGTGCCGACGGCTTCGGTACGGCGGACGGCGGCGCGTCGAGCGCGGTGGCCGAACTCGCCGCCGTACGCACGGAGCTGGCGGAGGCGCAGGAGAGCCATGTCGTCGAGCGCGACTCGCTGCTGCGCGAGCGGGCGGCGCTCGCCGAGCGCATCGGCGGGCTCCAGGCGAGCGTGCAGGGCACGTTCGTCGGGCTGGCGCGCCGCACGCTGGGGCTCGTCGAGCGCCAACTGTCCTTCATCGACGAACTGGAGGCACACGAGCAGGAACCCGGCACGCTGGAGACCCTGTTCCGGCTCGACCACCTCGCGGCCTGCATGCGCCGGCACAGCGAGAACCTGCTCGTGCTCGCCGGCGCCGACCACCGCGGGACGCGGCGCGCCCACGTCCCGCTGATCGACGTGCTGCGCGCGGCGGTCGGCGAGATCGAGTCGTACCGGCGGGTGGTGCTCTCGCGTGACGTGCCGCAGGTGCACGTCACGGGCTTCGCCTCCGGCGACGCGAGCCACCTGCTGGCGGAGCTGCTGGAGAACGCGACGGCGTGCTCGCCGCCGGAGTCCGAAGTGCTGCTGACCGGGCGGCTGCTGGGGACCGGCGACCTGCTGCTCGTCGTACGCGACGAGGGCATCGGCATCAGCCCGGCGAGCCGGGTCGACGACCTCAACGCCCGGCTCGCCGACGCCGACCCGGGGCCCGCGCCGCGGGAGGCGCTGGGGCTGGGGCTGTACGTGGTCGCGCGGCTGGCCGCGCGGCACGGGGTGGGCGTGGAACTGCGGCAGCGCGACGGCGGGCTGGACGCGGAGGTCCGGCTGCCGGCGCGGCTGCTGGTGGCGGAGCCCGGGGGCGGGGGGAACGAGGCCGCCGGCGCCGGCGTCGCGGGGGCCGGCAGTGCGGTCGCGGCGGCGGGTGCCGGCGGGGGCGCGGGTCCCGTCGCGCGGTCGCCCCGGGCGGGGGGAGCGGACGGCGGCGAACGGGGGAGCGGGGCCGGGGAGCGGGGCGCGGAGCCGGGTCCCGGAACGGGCCCGGGCGCGGACACCTCGGGCGTACGGCACGTGGGGGCGGCGGTGCCCGTACGGGTCGGGCCGCAGCGCTCCGCGCCGCCCGACGACGGCGGCGCGCGGCCGTCGCCACCGCCGTTCGCGTCGGCGCGGCCGGTGGTCGCACCGCGCCCCGGGGGATGGGTGCGCGCCGAGGCGGGGATGCTGCCGCGCCGGGAGCCCGGCGGAACGGTCGCCGGCGGCGCGGGGGCGGCGCGGCCCCGTACGGCGGGGGGCGTACCCGCGCCATCCGGCGGCGGGACCCGGGACGGTGCGGCGGTGCACGGTGCGGCGTCCGCGCACGCGACACCCGGTCACCCGGCCTTCGACCATCCGGTGCTGGACCATCCGGTGCTGGACGGTCATCCGGTATCGGGCCATCCGGCGTCCGACCACGCCGCCGCCGGCCGCGCGCCTATCCTCCATCCCGCGGCCGGTCACCCCGCGCTCGCCCCCGCCGCGACCGGCGGCCTGGCCGCCGTCGGCAGCCTGCCCCGCGCCCGCGCCGGCGCCGCCCAGCGCGGCACCGAGCCCGCCGGCGGTCCGTCCGCCGCCCGGGTGCCGGCCGTCGGCTCCGTGGCCGCCGTGCCCGCGCAGGCCCGGCCGGGGGTCGACGCGCGCGAGGTGCGGCGGTTGCTCGGCGGATTGCAGCAGGGGTCCCGGGACGGGCGGCGCGCCGCCGCCGCGGAGGCCGCGACATGGGAACCGACAGAGCAGGGAGCCAGCACGTGAACAGCACACAGGAACACCGGGACGCCCTCAGCAGCCTGCGCTGGATGCTCGACAACTTCACCGCGGAAGTCCCGGGCGTACGGTCCGTGGTCGTCGTCTCCGTCGACGGGCTCCCCCTCCTCGCCGCCCCGCCGCAGTCCGCGTCGGCCGGCGAGCAACTGGCCACCGTCGTCTCGGGCATCGGCGGGCTCACCAACGGGGCCGCGGACGTCATGGACGGCGGCAGGGTCAAGCAGACGATGGTGGCGATGGAGGACGGCTGCCTGGTGGTCATGCAGGCGGGGGACGGCTCGCTGCTCGGCGTCCTCACCGAGCCGGACTGCGACCTGAGCGTCGCCGCGTACCACATGGAGCTGTTCGTCGGGCGCGTCGGCCACGTCCTCACCCCGGGCCTGCGCGGCGAGCTGACCGGCTGAGCCGCGGTGGCCGGGCGCGGCGGCTCAGCCGGCGCGTACGGCGCCGCGCGCCGGCCGGATGGTGACGGGTACGACCCGTACCCGCTGGCCCGTGCGGGGCGCCTCCACCACCCGGCCGTGCCCCAGGTACAGCGCCACGTGCGAGGCGTCGCGGTGGTACACCACGATGTCCCCCGGCCGCATCCGGTCCCGCGGCACCCGGCGCAGCTCCCGCCACTGGCCCCGGGCGGTACGCGGGATGCGGATGCCCGCGTGCCGCCACGCCCGCTGCGTGAGCCCGGAGGAGTCGAAGGCGCCCGGCCCGCCGGCGCCCGCGCGGTACGGCTTGCCGACCTGGTCCAGCGCGTACGAGACGGCCCGCCGCCCGGCGCCCGACGGCTCCCGCTCCGCCGGCCCCCGCGCACCCGGCTCCCGGGCCCGCTCCGTATCGCCGGACGCACCGCCGGACGCACCGCCGGACGTGCCGTCGGGGGAGCCGCCGGAGGAGCCGCCGGCAGACCCCGGGCGCCTCCCGCCGGGCTTGCCGTCCTCCGCCGCGCCCGGGCCGCCGCCGTCCCCGTCGCCCGGCGCCATCAGCTCCCGCCGCTCCGCCTCCGCCCCCCGCACCTCCATGCGGTCCAGCGCCGCCCGCTTCGCCGGTGTCAGCTCCGCCAGCGCGTCCGCCACGTCGGCGAGCCGGTCGTCCACCCGGTCCCGGCGCCGCTTCCGCTCACCCGTCAGCTTCCGCTGCCGCGCCAGCGCCTCCCGCGACGAGCCCGTCAGCGCGTCGAGCCGCTTGGCGCCCGCCTCCAGCCGCTTCACGACGGCGGCCTGGTTGCCGATGGCGCGGCTGATGACCTGCTTCCGGTCGAGCGCGGTCTCCGTGTCGCGCGCGAGGAGGAGTTGCAGGTACGGGGCGAGCCCGGGACCCCGGTACTGCGCGCGGGCGAGCAGTCCGGCCCGGCGGCGCGCGGCGGCGAGTTCGGCGCGGGTGTCGGCGAGGTCGCCGGCGAGCCTGGCGGTCTCGGCGCGTACGTCCTTCAGGTCCTCGGCTGTCGCGTGGTACGCCTCGGTCGCGCGCTCCGCCTGTCCGTGGACGGCCTGGAGCCGGGCGAGCAACCCGCCGAGCGGGCCGTCGGCCGCCGGTTCCGCGGCGCCTGAGGCCACGTCAGGAGTGCCGGCGGACCCGGCGGTGCCCGGCATACCGGCGGGCTCGGCGGGGTCGGCGGAGTCGCCCGCGTCCGGGACGTCCGGCGCGGGCGCCGCGTCGGCGGGCAGGGCCAGCACCGCGGCGAGGAGGACGGCGGACGCGGCGGTGAGGGCGGAGCGGGGGGTGCGCGGCATGTACGCAAGGCTTCCCCCGCGGTCGCGCGTTCCCGTCGGCACTGGGCGAAACCGCGTAACACCGTCACCCGTGAGGATTGACGCCCCGTCTGCGGGACCACGGCCACCTGTGCCGCTCCGGCACCCCTTCCGGGTCGTACGTGTACACCCACCCCCGCGGGAGCTTCAGCCGCGGGCTGAGGTCCGCCGGCTCCAGCCGGTAGACGTGCACCGTGGGCGGGCCGCCCGCGGGGTCGGGGACCGGCACCTCGTACACCTTCGGCGGCCGGCCCGTCGCGCCGACGTGCACGGCGAGCCTGCGGCCGTCCAGCGGGCCGCCGACGAAGGCGGTGTCCTCCGTGCGCACGGCGGTCAGCCCTCGCCGAGCAGGTGGGCGGCGTCGGGCAGGAACGGCGTGATGCGGCGGACGAGGTCGCCCGCCGGCCCGTCCGCCGTCTCCAGGTGCAGCGCCCGCCGCAGCACGCGGCCGCACTCCTCGTCGCCCGCGGCCGTGGCGACCAGCAGCGCGATGAAGTGGTCCACGAGCCAGCCGCGCAGCTCGGGCAGCGGCGGCCGCTTGCCCTCGTCCAGCCAGATCAGCGAGGCGCCCTCGACGGCCGTGATCCACGTGCGGATCATGGTCAGCAGCCGGTGGCCGGGCGCGGGCACCTGGAGGTGCAGCAGGATCTGCTCGGCGGCGGAGCGGCGGACCTCGTCCACGATGGCGGTGGTGCGGCTGGTCTGGACGACGCTGCCGCCCTGCAGCAGCGCCTTGAAGCCGGCGTCGTGCTCGTCGACGAACCCGAGGTAGCTGTCCAGCGCGCGGGTGAGGCGCAGGGTGAGCGGGCCCCGCTGGGGCTGGCGGAAGCACAGCTCCAGCTCGTCGGCCGCGCTGCGCAGGGCCGCCTCGTAGAGCTGCTGCTTGCCACCCGGGAAGTAGCGGTAGACCAGCGGCCGGGAGACCTTCGCGGCGGCGGCGACGTCGTCCAGCGAGACGTCCTCCGGGGCGCGGTGGGCGAAGAGGCCGAGCGCGGCGGCGAGCAACTGGCTGCGGCGCTGGGAGACGCTCAGCCTGCGGTACGCGACCGCCGGCCGGGGCGCGGCGGCGCGTGCTCCCCGGTCGGACGCGCTGCTCATGTCAGGCAGCGTAACTCCCCGGACCGACACCGGCGGCCCCGGGCCGTCCGGCTCCCGTACGACCTGCGCGTACCTCCGCGGCCGCACCCGCTCAGGCCAGCAGGCCCGAGCTGCGCCAGAGCCTGCGCCCGACGCCCCGCAGCACGCCGATGTCGTCGAGGAAGTCGGTCAGCCGCTTCGCGCCCGTCTGCATCACCTCGCGCCGGTGCGGGCTGGCCTTCACCTGCGCCAGCGCCTCCGCCCGGTCCAGGCCCGCGTCCGTGTACACCTGCGGGTTGACGAACGAGACGGAGAACACCCGCGCCGCCTCGCCGGAGGTGATCCGGGTGAAGTTCCGCTCCCAGCGCGGCGCGGTGAGCATCTGCCGGCGCAGCTCCTCGCGCGCGTACCGGACGTGCCGCGCCTCCTCCACGACGTGGATCCGGGTCACGCCGCGCACCAGCGTCTGGACCCGCTCGTCGGGGAAGACCAGCCGCTGCATCCAGTCGAGGATCTCCTCGCCGAGGAGGGTCGCGGTGAAGGAACCGGGGGTGGTGGAGACGGTCTTGAGGACGCGCGCGAGGTTGTGGTGCAACCGGGAGACCGGGTACGGCTCCGCCCCGCCCTTGGTGATCATCCGGGCGAACATCATCGAGTGCCGGCACTCGTCGGCTATCTCGGTGAGGGCGTACCGCACGTGGTTGCTCGTGACCGGCTTGTCGTAGATGTGCCGGACGAGCAACTGCATGAGGATGATCTCGAACCAGATGCCCAGCGAGGCCAGCGACGCCGACTCCAGCCGGGCCAGCCGGTGCCGCTGCTCCTCAGGCATCCGCCGCCACAGGGGGGTGTCGTAGAGGGAGACCAGCTCGGGCGGCCAGAACCACTTGCCGTCTTCGAAGGGGGCGTCCCAGTCCAGCTCCTTGTCCGGGTCGAAGGAGTGTTTCTCGGACGCCGCCAGGAGCCGTTCCGCGACCTTCTCGCGGTCCTTGAGCGGGCCGAGGGCGTCCGTCAGCGCGAGGTGCCCCGTCGTCGTGGTCATCGCGTCTCCTGGGAGGGTTACCGGCGGTCACCTCTTATGAGACAACTTGTCAGCAAGCCCGTCAATGGCCCGGACGCGTTCGGTCGGCGCGTGGCCGCGTGGCCGCGTGGGCAAGGGTGGGCAACTGGAGGGCGGCGGGCGTCACTCGACGGTGACGATGCACGTGACCCGGCCGTGGGAGCGCTCGGCCTGCCGCTCGCACTCCTCCCGGTCGGCGTCGCTGCTGGAGGCCAGGAGCCAGAAGACGGCTCCGCCGACGACCAGGAAGAACAGGCCGATGAGGATGCCGATCAGGATGTCCTTCACGCGCGCCATCGTAGAAGCGCGTCCGGGGAGCGGTCCCGGCCTTCGGCCACCGGCCTGCCCGCGGGCGGAAGACGCCACGCCGCGCGCCCACTTCAGCGCAGCGCCGCCCGCATCACCCGGCGCGCGACCGGGGCCGCGCTGCCGCCGCCGCTGATGTCCGCGCGGTCCGCCTCCGCGTCCTCCACGACCACCGCCACCGCCACGCCCGGCAGGGCGGTCCCCGGCTTCTGCGCCCAGGAGATGAACCAGGCGTACGGCTTCTCGGAGTTGTCCACCCCGTGCTGCGCCGTGCCCGTCTTGCCGCCGACCGTCAGCCCGTCGACCGCCGCGAGCCCTCCGGTGCCGTCGCTGACCGCGTCGATCATCATCTGGCGCAGCAGCGCCGCCGTCCCCGGGTTCATCGCCGTCGCCTCGTACACCGGCCGCGTCCGCGCCACCGTCTCGCCTCTGGCGTCCGCGAGCCGGTCCACCAGGTACGGGCGCATCGACCGGCCGCCGTTGGCGATCGTCGCCGCGACCCGCGCCATCTGCAGCGGCGTCGCCCGGGTGTCGTACTGCCCGATGGCCGACAGCGCGACCTGCGCCGCGTCCATCCGCGTGGTGACGTGGCTCGGCAGCACGGGGGAGGGGATCGCGGGGCCGCCGTCGTTGAAGCCGAACGCCTCCGCGGTCTCCACGATCCGCTCGGTGCCGACCGTCGCGCCCAGCTTCGCGAACACCGTGTTGCAGGACTCCGCGAACGCCTCCCGCAGGGGCGCGTCGGCGCAGCCTCTCGCCTCGTTGCGCAGCAGGGTGGTGCTGCCGATGAGGCGGTACGGGCTCGGGGTGCGGGTCGGCGCGTCGATGTCGGTGACGATGCCGGATTCCAGCGCCGCCACCGCCGTGATCACCTTGAACGTGGAGCCGGGCGGGTACGTCTGCCGGATCGCCCGGTTGAGGAGCGGCTGGGCGGGGTCGGCGGTGAGGCGGTCCCAGGCGAGCGTGGTGGCGGCGGAGTTGCCGGAGAGGAGCGCGGGGTCGTAGCCGGGGCTGCTGACGAGGGCGAGGACGCGGCCCGTGGCGGGTTCGAGGGCGACGACGGCGCCCCTGCGGCCGCGCAGCCCGCGGAACGCGGCCTTCTGCACGGCCGGTACGACGGTGGTGTGCACCTGGCCGCCGGGCTGGCGGCTGCGGGTGAGGTCGCCCCAGAGCGGCAGCGGGGCGAGCCGGCCGTCGGTGCCGGCGAGGACGCCGTCCTCGGCGTCTTCGAGGAGGGTGGCGCCGTAGAGCTGGGAGGCGAATCCGGTGACGGGGGCGTAGAGGCGGCCGTTTCGGTACGAGCGCTCGTAGCGCAGGCCCTGGCGGGTGTCGGCGGAGCCGGTGAGGCGGCGGCCGGCGGCGTAGATGTCGCCGCGGGGCTGGGCGTAGCGCTCCAGGGCGTCGCGGCGGTTGGCGGGGTTGGCGTTGTACTCGGGGGCGCTGAGCACCTGGACGCGGGCGGCGCCGAGGAGGAGGCCGAGGAAGAGCAGGAGGCTGGCGGCGGCGGCGATGCGGGTGTTGCGGATCACGGGGTGCCGCCCGCGGGGTGCGTCTCGTCGGCGGTGGGGAAGACGGCGGGTGCGCCGGCGGGTTCGGGGCCGGGTGCGGGGCGGGGTCCGGGCCGCGCCGCCGCGGGATCCGGGGCCGGGCGGGGCTCCTCGCGTGGCGTACGGGCCTCGTCGCTGAGCCGCGCGAGCAGCGCGGCGGCGGGTTCGGGGCGGGGCTCCTCGCGTGGCGTACGGGCCTCGTCCCTGAGCCGCACGAGCAGCGCGGCGGCGGGTTCGGGGCCGGGCGCGGGCCCGGGGCGGGGCCCGGGCCTCGCCGCCGCGGCATCCGGGGCGGCGCGGGGCTCCTCCCGCGGCGTACGGGCCTCGTCGCTGAGCCGTACGAGCAGCGCGACGATCACCCAGTTCGTCACCACGGAGGAACCGCCCTGCGCCAGGAACGGCGTCACCATCCCGGTCAGCGGGATCAGCCCCAGCACCCCGCCCGCGATCACCACCACCTGCAGCGTGATGATCGCCGCCAGGCCCGCGGCGAGCAGCGCGCCGAACGGCTCGCCGATGGCGATCGCGGTGCGGTAGCCGCGGGCCACGAGGAGGGCGTAGAGCAGGAACAGCGCGGTCAGGCCCGCGATCCCCAGCTCCTCGCCCGCGGTGGCCAGGATGAAGTCCGACTTGCCGGCGAAGCCGATGAGCAGCGAGTGCCCCTGCCCGAGCCCCGCGCCCAGCACCCCGCCGGCCGCGAACGCGAACAGCGACTGCGCCAACTGCCCCGGCCCGTGCCCCTCCTCGATGGCGCGGAACGGCGACAGCCAGTCCTCCACCCGCGTGTGCACGTGCGGCTCCAGCGCCCCGACCGCCGCCGCCCCCGCCGCGGCCAGCAGCAGCCCGACGGCCAGCCAGCCGGCCCGCCCCGTGGCCACGTAGAGCATGGCCACGAACAGGCTGAAGAACAGCAGCGAGGCGCCGATGTCCCGCTCCAGGATCAGCAGCACCAGGCTGATGCCCCAGACCGCGACGATCGGCCCGAGCACGCGCCACGGCGGCAGCAGCAGACGGCGGATGCGCGGGCCGCTGGTGAAGGTCAGCGCGTGGCGGTTGGCGGCCAGGTAGGAGGCGAAGAAGACGGCGAGCAGCACCTTCGCGAACTCGCTTGGCTGGAGGGAGAGACCGCCGATCCGGATCCAGATCCGGGCGCCGTTGACGGCGGGGAAGAGGATCGGCGCGGCCATCAGGCACAGGGCGGTGAACGCGTACTTCGCGGCGCGGGGGCGCAGGTCGCGGTGGTCGCGCAGGAAGACGAGGACGGCGGCGAAGAGGGCCACGCCGACGGTGGACCAGAGGAGTTGGGTGGGTGCGGCGCGGTCGCCGGGGGTGTCCTGGTCAAGGCGGTGGATGAGGACCAGGCCGAGGCCGTTGAGCAGCAGCGCCACGGGCAGCAGCACGGGGTCGGCGCAGGGGGCGCGGAAGCGGACGACGAGGTGGGCCAGCAGGGCGAGCCCGGCGAGGCCGCCGAGGTGGGTGGTCAGGCCGGCGGGCGGCGCGCCGGAGGTGGCGTAGCCGACGGCGGCGTAGCCGTAGGCGATGACGGCGACGGCGCAGGCCAGGAGGGCGAGTTCGGCGCCGCGGCGGCGGGGGCGGGGCACGGGGGGCGGCGGCGTGGCCAGCCGCCGGGCACGGCCCGGCGGGCGGAGTGCCTCGGCCGGGTCGGTGGCGGTGGTCATGCGGGCAACGTAGCAAGGGATGGCCGTTTTGCCGGGTATGCGCGGGAAGGGGTGGGTCGCGGTCCGCCCGGCCCGCGGGTGGGGTGGGCCGGGCCGGCGGCGGTCAGCCTTCGGCGCGTACGGCCCGCGCGAAGCGGTGGGCCACCTGGCCCCAGACCACCGCCGACTCCTGCTCGTCGCGGTCCGCCTCGGCGCGCACCCGGGCCGGGTCGAAGCCGCGGGCGCGGATGGACTCGTCGCTCCACGCGCGTACGCGGTCGGCGCCGGCCTCCGGGTGGAACTGCACGCCCCACGCCCGGTCGCCGCAGCGGAACGCCTGGTGCGGGCAGCGCTCGCTCTCCGCCAGCCACACCGCGCCCGGCGGCAGCGCGGTGATGGCGTCGACGTGCCGCTGGACGGCGGTCACGCGCCGCGGCAGCCCGGTGAAGAGCGGGTCGTCCGCCGCCTCCGGGCGCAGCGTCAGCGGCGTGCTGCCCAGCTCCGGTGCGCCGTGCGAGGCGGTGACCCGGCCGCCGGCGACGTGGGCGAGGAGCTGCCCGCCCTGGCAGATCCCGAAGACCGGGACGTCCCGCGCCAGCGCCTCGGCGACCAGCTCGCGCACGGCCGCCAGCCACGGCATCGCCGCGTCGTCGTCGGGCATGGGCCCGCCGCCGAGCGGCAGGATCGCGGCGTGGTCGAGGCGGCGGGGGAGGGGCGCGCCGGCGTAGGCGTGGACGACGTCGAGGGCGACGCCCTTCTGCTCCAGCCACGCGCCGAAGCGGCGGGGGCCGCCGCCGCGGCCGTTCTGCACCACGAGAACCTTCGTCATGCGGGCGATTCTCGGTCAGCTACGGGCGCGGGGTGACGCCGGGGGTGGGGGTGGCCTGCGCCGGGACGGCGTGGCCGGGCGGGATCGCGTCGGCGGGCTCGGCGTCGGCGGGTACGGCGTCCGCGGGCTCGGCGTCCTCGGGTACGGCGTCCTCGGGTACGGCGTCGGCGGGTGGCGCGTCGTTGCGTACGGCATCGGACGGCACCGCGTCCTCCGGCTCCCCGGCCGGCTTCGCCGGCTCCCCGAGGGCGATGACGACCTTGCCCGACGTGAGGTCTATCGGCCCGCGGTGCGGATCACCCGTGCCGACGTCGTCCACCACCAGCTCCATCCGCTCCCGCGCCCGCCGGGCGTGGGCATGGCTGGGCGCGAACAGCTCCGCAACGATGTTCATCCCCGCGCCTCCCGCGACTCGGCTCCCTACCTAACGCCGGGCCCCGCAGAACCGTTCCCGCCCCCCGGCTCCGCCCGCGCGCATCAGCCCGTCAGCCAGCCGCCCGACGCGTCCACGTCCGTACCCACGACCGGTGCCGCGGCGGACGAGCCCAGCCACATCATCACCGCGGCCATCTCCTCGGCCCGTACGATGCGCCGGATCGGGTAGTCGCGCGCGATCTCCTCGTACGTGACGCCGAACGCCTCCGCCGCCCGCCGCAGCATCGGGGTGTCCACCGCCCCCGGTGCGAACGCCGTCACGCGCACGCCCTCCGCCGCGTACTCCAGCGCCGCCACCTTGGTCAGCGACGCCACCGCGTGCTTGCTGGCGTTGTACGGGGCGATGGTCGCGAAGCCGACCTCGGCGGAGATCGACGCGGTGTTCACGACGACCCCGCCGCCCTGCGCGAGCATCTGCGGGATCTCGTACTTCATGCAGAGGAAGGTCCCGGCGGCGTTGGTGCGCCACACGTCCTCCACGTCCGCGAGCGTCTGCTCGTGCAGGCGCGCGGCGCGCGGGCTCTCGACGCCCGCGTTGTTGTACGCGACGTCGATACGCCCGTACCGCCGCACGCAACCGCGCACGAAGGCCCGCACCTGGTCCTCGTGGCGCACGTCGGCGCGCATGTACGTCGCCTCCCCGCCCGCGCCGCGGATCTCCGCCTCGACCTCGCGGCCGAGGCGGGCCCGGCGCCCGCAGAAGAAGACCCTGGCGCCGCGGCCGGCCAGCGCGCGGGCGGCGGCGGCGCCCATGCCGGAGGTGGCGCCGGTGACGAGCACCACCTTGCCGTCGAACTCGTCGTCCGCGGCGGCCCTTCCGCCGTCGGCGGCCGGGGACGCGGCCCGCGCGGTCCCGGTCGTGACGGCCCCGGCGGCGAGCCCCGCGGCCAGGCCGGCGGTGCCGGTCCGGAGCAGGGCGCGTCTGGACGCGGGCCGGTCGGCGGGCCGATCGGACGTGGGCCGGCCGGACGTGGGGCGGTCCTCGGCGGGCCGGACGGCTTCGGTCTCGGGTGCGGTCATGGTCGGCTCCTCTCCGCGGCGCGGGCGGGGCCGCGTGGCCCGGCCGTGCCGGCGCGTGTTCCGGTCGGGACCACCGAAACACCGGAGTTCCGGGGCGGTCCAATGCCTGCACCCATACGCTTCGGGCATGGACGGGCAGCCGGTGAGCGAGGGCGCGGCGGCGGACGTGGACACCCGCGTGCTGCGCTACTTCCTCGCCGTGGCCGAGCAGTTGAGCTTCACGGCCGCCGCGCGCGAGCTGTACGTCACCCAGCCCTCGCTGAGCCGGCAGATCCGCCGGCTGGAGGCGGACCTGGGCGCCGACCTGTTCGCACGCACCGGGCGCGAGGTGCGGTTGACAGCGGCCGGCGAGGCGCTGGTGCCGGCGGCGCGGCGGCTCACCGCCGACTGGGCGCGGGCGGTACGCGAGGTCCGTACGACCGCGGCGGCGGAGCGCAACGTGCTCCGGCTCGGCTTCGTGGCCACCGGCGCGGGTCCGCTGGGCCTGCGGGTGCGGGCGGCCTTCGCCGCGCGGCGGCCCGAAGCGGTGCTGGAGCTGACCCGGTTCGACTGGGGCGGGGAGGCCGAGGGACTGCGCCGGGGCCTGGCCGACGTGGCGTTCCTGTGGCTGCCCGCCGACCTGACGGGGCTGCACGCGCGTACGGTCGCGACCGAACGGCGCTGGGTCGCGCTCCCGCGCAGACACCCGCTGGCGGACCGGCCGGACGTGGGCATCGCGGATCTGGGCGGCGAACGCCTGATGTGGACCCGCAGGGCGCCCAGGGAGTGGGTCGACTGGTGGGCGGTCAACCCCCGTCCGGACGGCTCGGAGCCGCTGTGGGGGCCGGAGAACGACAACGTCGAGGAGATGCTGGAGCACGTGGCGGCGGGCGGGGCGGTGTGTCTCGCCGCGGAGTCGATGGCCACGTACTACACGCACCCGGAGCTGGTCTGGCGGCCGGTGCGCGACATCGAGCCGCTGCGGATCGCGGTGGCGTGGCCGCGGGAGCGGACGAGCCCGCCGGTGGCGGACTTCCTGGCGGCGGTACGGGAGTGCGTGCGCGATCCGGAGGCGTACGCGTGAGCGCTCAGCCCGCGCGGGCCCCCTCCGCCGCCTGGGCCTCGTAGCGTTCGCGGGCGGCGTGCACCTCCTCGATGTGCTCCTCCGCCCAGTCCTTCACGGCGGTGAGGAGCCCGGCGAGGCTGCGGCCGAGGTCCGTCAGCTCGTAGTCGACGCGGACGGGGACGGAGGGGGTGACGGCACGGGTGAGGATGCCGTCCCGCTCCAGCGTGCGCAGGGTCTGGGTGAGCATCTTCGGGCTCACGCCGGCGATCTTCCGGCGCAGGTCGCTGTAGCGCCGCGGGCCGCCGGACAGGGCGGCGACGACGAGGCTGACCCACTTGTCGCTGAGGCGGCCGAGGAGCTGGTTGGTGGGGCAGTCCCGCAGATACGCGTCGTACGCGAAGCGCGCCTGCTCGCGCCGCTGGGCCGCCGTCGTGGTCGCCATGGCTCTCCTCCGGGTGGCCTAGGCACTCTCAGGTAACTACTTACCAGAAGATATCAACTCTTCCTAGGGTCGCAGCAGCGGAACGGATACCCGTACCGAGACCGATCAGGGAGAACTGACCATGCGTGCTGCAGTGGTGACGGAGTTCGGCGGCCCCGAGGCCGTGACGATCGCCGACGCGGAGGTGCCCGAGCCGGGCGCGGGGCAGGTGCGGATCAAGGTCGACGCGGCGGCCCTCAACCCCGTGGACGGCGGGACGCGCGCCGGCGTCTTCGGCGCCGCGGCGGGCGGCCCGTACACGGGGCTCGGCTGGGACGCCGCGGGGACGGTGGACGCGGCGGGCGCGGGCGCGGGCTTCGCCGCGGGCGACGCGGTCGTGGCGCTGGTGCACGGGGTGGCGAAGCCGCTGGGCTCGCACGCCGAGTACGTGGTGGTGGACGCCGCCGCGGTGGCCCCGGCGCCGACGACGGTGGACGCCGTGCACGCCGCCACGCTGCCGCTCAACGCCCTCGCCGCCGACCAGGCACTGGGCCTGCTGGACCCGGCGCCGGGTTCCTCGCTGCTGGTCACGGGCGCCGCGGGGGCGCTGGGGGCGTACGCGGTCCAGCTCGCCGTCGACCGCGGCGTCTCGGTGACGGGGCTGGCCCGGGAGTCCGACGAGGAGCTGGTCCGCTCCCTCGGCGCGGCGTTCACGACCGCCCCGGCCCCGGCCGGCCACGACGCCGTGCTCGACGCGGCGGTGCTCGGCGGCGCGCAGACCCTGCGCTGGACCCGCGACGGCGGCGCACTGGCCGCGGTCATCCCGCACACGGCCCCGGCCCCGGTCCGCGCCATCCGCACGGCCGCCCTCGACGTACGCGCCGACGGCCCCCGGCTGGCGGAGCTGACCCGGCTCGTCGACGCCGGCACCCTGACGCTCCGGGTCGCCGAGACGTACGCCCTGACCGACGCGCCGAAGGCCCACGCCCGCCTGGCGGAGGGCGGGATACGGGGGCGGCTGGTACTGGTGCCGTAGGGCGGGTTACGGGAGGGCGAGGACGCAGAACTCGTGGTCCTCCGGGTCGGTCAGGCAGGTCCACGGGACGTCGCCCTGGCCGACGTCGAGGTCGCCGGCGCCCAGGGTGCGGAGCCGGGCGACCTCCGCCTCCTTGTCGTCGCCGGGGTAGGGCAGCAGGTCGAGGTGGACGCGGTCCGGGACGGTCTTCCGGCCGGGGACGCGGAGGAACTCCAGGTACGGGCCGGTGTCCGCGGCCGAGCGCAGCACCGCCCGTTCGCCGGTCACCTCCCGGAGCGTCCAGTCCGTTGCCTCGCCCCAGAACCGGGCCATGGCACGCGGGTCCGCGCAGTCGACCACCACCGCGGCGATCGGCCCGGTGTCCCGGTAGACGTCCCTCGGCTCCAGCACGCAGAACTCGTTCCCCTCCGGGTCGGCGAGGACCGTCCACGGCACCTCGCCCTGGCCCACGTCGGCGGGGGCCGCGCCGAGCGACCGGAGGCGGGCGACCAGTTCCGTCCGGTGTGCCGCGGAGGTGGTGGCGAGGTCGAGGTGCACGCGGTTCTTCGTCGCCGTCTTGGGTTCCGGGACGGGGACGACGTCGATGGCGACGGCGACCGGGTGCGGCCAGACGAGGTCGCCGTCGGGGGCGGCGTAGGTGGTCGCGCCGGGTGCGTGGGCGCGCCAGCCGAGCGCTTCCGCCCAGAACCGGCCGACCGCCGCGTGGTCGAGCGCCTTGACGTTCACCTGGACGGGTCGCAGAGCCATGCGGCGATCCTACGTAGCCGTGTCGCGCGTCGGCGCTCGCTTCTTAAAATCGAACACACGTATGATAGCGAGGGTGAGTGACTACGAGTTTCCGGAGGAGTTGCTGCGGGCGAAGCGGGAGTGGTTCGCCGTCGCGCAGCGGTTGGAGGAGTTCCCGCTGCGCCCGTACACGGACGGCGCGGGCGTTGAGCACCGGGCGAACAGCGGGTGGACGCCCGAGCTGGACCGGCAGGAGACGGTGCTGCGGAAGAGGTTCCGCGAGCTGTCCATCGAGATATCCATCCACCCGTTCTGGGAGACGCTGAACGGGGGTACGGTCGCGGCGCGGATGGCGCTGCGCGAGGCGGCCCGCCGGTCGGGCCGCTGACGTGTGAGCGGCCCGACCGGGGCCGACGGCCGGGCGGCGGGCCCGGCGCGGACAGCGGTCCGGGGTGGGCGGGAAGACCGCCCACCCCCGGGGGTGGTTCGCGTGGTTCGCGTGGTTGCGTGCGCGGGGCCGGGGTCAGGCGCGTACCGGCTCCGAAGCGGGCGACTCGTCGCCGTCCGCCTCGGCGCCCTCGGCGCCCTCGGCGAACTTGGCGGCCGTGTCGGCCGTGTCAGCCGTGTCTGCCTCCGTGGCCTCGGCGGCGTCCGCAGCCGCCGGCTCCGGCGGCGCCGTGCCCGTCGGCGGGACGTGGTTCAGGAGGCGTACGGCCAGGACCGCCACCCCCGCGAGCAGCACCGCCGCGATCACCGCCGCCACGTGCATCCCGCTCACGTACGCCTCCCGCGCCGGCGCCAGCAGCGCCTCCGCCGTCCGGGCCGGCAGGTCCGCCGCCGCGGTGGCCGCGCCGGTGATGCCCTCGCGGGCGGCGTCCGCCGCCGGGCCCGGGGTGCCGGCCGGGATCGTGTCCTCGATCTGCCCGCGGTAGACGATCGTGCCGATGCTGCCCAGGGTCGCGATGCCCAGCGCGT
The DNA here is from genome assembly GCF_027497195.1 of Streptomyces sp. WMMC500. NCBI lineage: Bacteria > Bacillati > Actinomycetota > Actinomycetes > Kitasatosporales > Streptomycetaceae > Streptomyces > Streptomyces sp. WMMC500. The sequence goes on along the minus strand of NZ_CP114905.1, from coordinate 2,850,356 downwards.
AGCCGAACTCGCCGCTGGTCTCGTTCATCGCCGCCGCCGAGCCCGCCTTCTCCGGCGGCGCGGAGCTGACGACCAGGTCGGTGCCGAGCGTCACCAGCGGCCCCGCCCCCAGGTTGATGAGCGCGAACCCCGTGACGACGTACGGCAGTCCGCCGGACACGTCGGCCGCGACGAGCAGCAGCAGGCCGACGACCGAGACGCTGAGCCCGCCGCCGATCAGCCGCGCCGGGCGGACGAAGCGCGCCGCGAGGGGGGCGAGGCCGAAGCTGATCCCGGAGGCCACCACCGCGGGCAGCATCCACAGGCCCGCCTTCAGCGGCGTGAGCCCCTGCACCATCTGCAGGTACTGCGTGATGAACAGCATCAGCGCGCCCATCAGGAACGTGCCGGCGAACATCCCGCCGAGCGCGGTGCAGAAGGCCCGGTTGCGGAACAGCTTCAGGTCCATCAGCGGGTGCTCCAGCCGCTGCTGCCGCTGTACGAAGACCGTGCCGAACGCCCCGCCCGCCGCGAGCGCGGCCAGCGGCACCGGCGCCCAGCCGTCCTTCGCCAGTTCCTTCAGCGCGTAGACCAGCGGCAGCACCGCCGCCAGCGACAGCGCCACGCTCGCCAGATCCAGTCGGCCCGCCTTGGTGTCGCGGTACTCGGGCAGCACGATCGGGCCCAGGACGAGCAGCAGCACCATCGCGGGCACCCCGAGCAGGAACGCCGAGCCCCACCAGAAGTGCTCCAGCATCGCCCCGCCGACCAGCGGGCCGATCGCCGCACCGCCCATGAAGCACATGAACCAGACGCCGATGGCCGCCGACCGCTGCCGGGGGTCCTTGAACATGGTGGTGATGAGCGCCAGCGTCGACGGCGCCAGCGTCGCCCCGGCGATGCCGAGCAGCGCGCGGGAGGCGATCAGCATCTCCGGTCCTGTGGAGTACGCGGCGACCACCGACGCGACGCTGAACGCCGCCGCGCCGGTGAGCAGCAGGCGGCGGCGGCCGATGCGGTCGCCGAGAGTGCCCATCGTGACGAGGAAGCCGGAGAGCATGAACCCGTAGATGTCCATGATCCAGAGCTGCTCGGAGCTGTTCGCGCCGAGGTCGGCGCTGAGGTGGGGCAGAGCGAGCAGCAGGACGAAGACGTCGATGGAGATCAGCAGGACGGGCAGCGCGAGCACCGCGAGCCCGATCCACTCCCGCCGCCCTGCCCGTGTCGCGATGTCGGTGGCCATGGGGTGTGCTCCTTGTCGGATGACAACCGTCCGGCGCCCCCTGCGGGCGCCTCTCACCCGTGCGTCGAGCGGGCGGGACGGATTTCGACATCGGAGCGGAGGAAATCCCGAATGTGGCGTGGATCACATCCGGGCCGCGCGGAGGCTCAGAGGCGGACCGCCGCGCCCGTGACGTGGACCCGGGGGTCGCCCGCGCGCAGCTCGACCTCCAGGAGCGAGGGGCTGCCCATGTCGTGCCCCTGGTGGAGGGCGAGCCGGGCCGGCTCGCCGGCGAGGCCGAGTTCGCGGGCGTACGCGCCGAAGGCCGCCGCCGCCGCGCCGGTGGCCGCGTCCTCCACGACGCCGCCGACCGGGAACGGGTCGCGGACGTGGAAGACGGCCGGGGACTCGCGCCAGACGAGCTGGACGGTGGTGAGGTCCAGCCTCTCCATCAGGGCGCGCAGCCGGCCGAAGTCGTAGTCGAGGTCGGCGAGGCGCGCGCGGGTGGCGGCGGCGAGGACGAGGTGGTGCGCGCCGGCGAAGGCGATGCGCGGGGGCAGGGCGGGGTCCAGCTCGGCGGCGGACCAGCGCAGCGCGGCCAGCGCCTCGGCGACGTCGGCGTCCGCGGCCTCCCGGACGTGCGGCTCCACGCTGCTGAGCGTCGCCTTCAGCACGCCGTCGGCCTCGGTGACCGCCACCGGGACCCGGCCGGGCCGGGTGTGCAGCGCGAAGTCGCCGGCGCCCAGCCGCTCGGCGAGCGCGACGGCGGTCGCGACGGTCGCGTGCCCGCAGAAGGGGACCTCGGCGGCGGGGCTGAAGTACCGGGCCGTGAACGACCGCCCGGGGCCCGCCTCGTCCGCCGGGCCCGGGGTGAGGAAGGCGGTCTCGGAGTAGCCCACCTCGGCCGCGATGGCGGCCATCCGCTCGTCGGAGAGGCCGGCGGCGTCGAGGACGACGCCGGCCCGGTTGCCGCCGGCGGGGTCGGTGGCGAAGGCGGTGTAACGCAGCACGTCGGTCATGGGGGGTGAACCTCCCGGGCGCGGCGGCTGTTCCCGCCGGTGTGCGGTGGCCGGCCCGTACCCGGGTGATCTCCAGTTCGTGTCACTGACGTGCGCGCGTCACTTCCCCCTCACCTCACCGCCTGAGACTCTCCCCACGTCGCACCCCCCGAACGGAGAGGTGACCCATGCCCGAGTTCCCCCTCAGCCGCCGCCGCGCCCTCGGCACCGCGGCTGCCGCCGCCCTCGCCCCGAGTGTCGTCGGGCTGTCCGAGGCGCGGGCCGACGGCCCCGCGCGCCGGGGCGGCGGCGAGGACGAACTGCACGTCATGAGCTTCAACCTCCGCTACGCCTCCGCCACCCCGCCGAACTCCTGGCCCGAGCGCCGCCCCGTCACCCGGGCGCTGCTGCGCGCCGAGGAGCCGCACCTGGTCGGCACCCAGGAGGGGCTGTACCCGCAACTGCTCGACATCGCGGCCGACCTCGGCCGCCACCACGCCTGGATCGGCACCGGCCGGCAGGGCGGCAGCAAGGACGAGTTCATGGCGGTGTTCTACGACATCCGCCGGCTGGCCCCGGTCGCGTTCGACCACTACTGGCTCTCCGACGAGCCGTACCTCATCGGCTCCAACACCTGGGGCAACGCCGTCCTGCGCATGGTCACCTGGGTGCGCTTCCGCGACCTGGCCACGGGCGGCGAGTTCTACCACGTCAACACCCACCTCGACCACGTCAACCAGCAGGCCCGCGAACGCTCCGCGGACCTCATCACCAGCCGCTTCGCGGAGTTCGACGCCGCGCTGCCGCGGGTCGTCACCGGCGACTTCAACGTCCCCGCGCACGCCAACCCCGTCTACGACGCGATGCTCGCGGGCGGCGGCCTGGAGGACACCTGGGACGCGGCCGAGCGGCGCAGCGACGCGTACGCCACGTTCCACGGGTACCGGCCGCTGGTGCCGGACGGCGACCGGATCGACTGGATCCTCGTCACGCCCGGGGTGCGCACGCGGTACGCCAAGATCAACACGTACGAGCGCGGCGGCCAGTTCCCGAGCGACCACCTGCCGGTGCAGGCCTTCCTGCAGTTCTGACGGGTACGGCGCCGGTGGCCGTGGGGCCGCCGGCGCGCGTCCGGCCGCGCGGGGGGTCGGCCCCCGCGTCCCGGCCGGGCTCAGCCCGCGTCCCCGCCCCGGCTCTCCGCCCTGGCGCGCAGGCGCTCCAGCTCGCGCCGATCCCGCTTCGTCGGCCGGCCCGTACCGCGGTCGCGGCGGGCGACCGGGGCGGCCATCTCGCGCGGCGGCGGAGGCGGGCTGTGGTCGGCGTAGCACTCGACGGCCACCGGCGCGCCCACCCGCTTGCGCAGCAGCCGCTTGACGACGACGACCCGCTCCCGCCCGGCCAGCCGCACCCGCACCTCGTCGCCGACCCGCAGCGCCTGGGCCGGCTTCACGCGGTCGCCGTTGACGCGGACGTGCCCCGCCTTGCAGGCGCTCGCCGCCGCGGAGCGGGTCTTGGTGAGCCGTACGGACCAGATCCAACTGTCGACCCGTACGGTCCCGTCCTCTCCAGCCATGTCTCCGACTCTACGGGCCCGCGCGGAGGAATAATCCCCTCGGACCGGACCTTCGGAGGAGATCATGAAGGCAATCGTCACGAACGAGTACGGCGGACCCGAGAACCTGCGACTGGACGAGGTGCCCAAGCCCAAGGTCGGCCCCGACCAGGTGCTGGTCCGGGTGAAGGCGGCCGGGGTCAACCCCGTGGACTGGAAGGTCGCGAAGGGCTGGCTCGACCCCATGATGTACGTCCGTTTCCCGCTCATCCCGGGCTGGGACGCGGCCGGGGTGGTCGAGGAGCTGGGCGCGGACACCCCGGAGTTCGCCGTGGGCGACGAGGTGCTGGGGTACGTGCGGCGGGACGAGGTCGGGCAGGGGACGTACGCGGAGTACGTCGCCGCACCCGTACGGACCCTGACCCACAAGCCCGCCGAGCTGAGCTGGCAGCAGGCCGCGGCGCTCCCGCTGGCCGGCCTCACTGCGCTGCGCTCGCTGGACCGCGTGGGCCTCGGAGACGGCGAGACGGTGCTCGTCCACGGCGGCTCGGGCGGGGTCGGCTCGCTCGGCGTGCAGCTCGCGGCCGTCCGCGGGGCGCGCGTGATCGCCACCGCGAGCGAGCGCAACCACGACTTCCTGCGCTCGCTGGGCGCCGAGCCCGTGACGTACGGCGAGGGCCTCGCCGACCGGGTGCGGGAGCTGGCGCCGGCCGGGGTGGACGCGGCGGTGGACTTCGCGGGCGGCGGGGCGGTGCACGTCTCGCGCGAGGTGCTGAAGGACGCGACGCGGTCGGCGTCGATCGCGGACGGCGACGTGAAGAAGCTGGGCGGGCAGGTGGTCTGGGTCCGCCCGGACGCCGAGGGCCTGGCGCACCTGGCGGGGCTCGTGGCGGCGGGGAGGCTGACGGTGCACGTGGACGCGGCGCTGCCGCTGGCGGAGGCGGCGGAGGCGTTCCGGCGCAGCGAGTCGGGCCGCACCCGCGGAAAGCTGGTCCTGGACGTGCCGTAGCGCCCGGGCGGGGCGGCGCCGCCCCGCCCGACGCCGCGGCGACAGCAAGTGACCGCCCCAGGGCGACAGTTCAGCGCGCATCCGCGCAGAGGGAACGGTCCCCTGCGGCGCGGCATACCCGACGCCGCGGGTGCCGGGTGCGTGGCCCGTCGGCCGCCCCGCGGGTCAGCGCAGCTCCGCGCGGTGGGTGGCGCCGCGGGAGCCCGCCACCCGGACCGTCACCCGGCCGCGGCGGCCCGGGGTCACCGTCACCGTCGGGTCCGCGCTCGTCACCGCGCGGATCCGCAGCGGGAGTTCGAGGCGGACCTCCGTCGCCGCGTGGCCCGGGTCGGAGACCGCCAGGGAGACGGCGTCGCCGTGGCGGCGCAGCAGGACCGTGGCCGGGCCGTCGCTGCGGATGCCCGCCGCCGTGGCCGCCGTCCAGAAGTGCGCCGCCGTCAGGCCCAGCCGGTGCACTTCCACCGCCTGCGCCGCCGCGTCGTTGGCCGCCACGCGCACCCGGCCGCGCGCCGCCCACGCCGCGGTCGCCGCCCGGCTCGCCGTGGGCAGCAGCGCGTACGCGTAGCGCGCGCCCGCGGGCGACGTGCCGTGGTCCAGCCAGAGCGTCAGGTAGCGGCGGGTGTACGGGGTGGTGGAACCGCCCGTGTCGGCGCCCGTGTTGATGTCCCGCCACGCGCCCGTACGTTCCTCCCGCAGCGTCCGCAGGACCGTCCCGCCGCCGGCCCCCGGGCCCGCGTCCAGGAAGACGTACCCGCCGACCCCCTCCAGGTGCGCCCACCGCGCCCGCCCGAAGTCCCGTTCCCCGTCAGTCCCGGCCGGCTGCCGCCGCCCGTTCACGACGAACGCCGGTTCCCCGTCGCCGCCCAGGCCGCGGTTCTCGACCGTCGTCTCGATCACCCGGCCGTCGTCGGCCGTGATGTCCGCGCCCAGCGCGACCACCGCGTCGTCGAGGAAGAACCACGACTTCCGCGCCCGCAGCGAACTCCCGTCCGCCCGCAGCTCGAAGGCCGCCGCCCCGTACCGTCCGTGCAGCACCGCGCCGCCCGAGACCTCGTTCGCCGGGCGGAACTCCGTCCAGACCGACCCCAGGTCGGCGCGCGGGCGCGTGTCGACCGTCGTGCCGGGCAGCCGGTAGGCGTTCACCGTGGGCCAGAAGGCGTCGCCGAACTGCCCGTGGTCGCCGGGGAGGTAGAGGTAGCCCATGCCGTCGCCGGTGTACCAGCCGCGGGCGTTCTCGCCGTTGCCCGCCTCGTACGCCGCGACGCGCCTCGACGACAGCGACAGCGCGTACGTCCAGCCGGGCCGCCGGTGCACCACGCGCTCCATGGCGGCGAAGCAGTGGTGACCGGTGAGTGGCGGCGCGGCGGGCACCGCGGGGTCGGCGAGCACGGCCTTCGCGCGCTGGACGTGCGGGAGGCCGACGAGCGAGAGGTACGGGTACGCCGTCTGCCGTGCGATCCAGCCTTTCGCCGCCGCGTGCCAGCGCGCGGCCTGCGCGGCGGGCGCGGCCTCCGCCAACTGCAGGATGTACGAGACGGCGAGCGCGCCGTCGACGTGGTCGGGCGCCCGCTCGCGGGAGATCGCCCGGCCGCGTACCGCGTCCATCATCAGCCCGTCGGTGATGACCGGCGCGAAGGACCGCTCGACGGCGTCGAAGAGCACCGTCCTCGCGGGGTCGGTGACCGCCCACGCCGAGCCGGCGAGCAGCGCCGTCAACTGGCCGGCGGCGGCGAGGAGCACCGCGCCGTACGTGCCCGTGTAGGCGACGGAGCCGTGCTGGACGAAGGAGCCGTCGCGGTAGAAGCCGTCGCCGGAGGTCACGTACTGGAAGAGGCTGTTGCGCCCGCCGTCGCGCACGTCGGACAGGCCGTCGCGGGCGAGCGCGGTCTTCTCGGGGCTGCGGCCCAGCAGCCCGCGCAGCGCGACGATGACGCACTTGTCGGCGCGGTTTGCCCCCGTCTCGGAGAGCGCGGGGGAGTTGGTGCGGCGGTCGGGGTCGGGGACGAAGCGGTCGACGGTGGCGAGGTACGCGGCGAGGTCGGCGGCGGGCAGCGCGGCGCGCAGCAGGACGCAGCAGTCGAGCAGGGCGCGCGGGGCGCCGATCTCCCAGAACCACCAGTTGCCGGTCTCGGTACGGCCGGGGTGGTACGCCTCGGCGTGCAGGAAGCGCAGCGCGTCGAGGAGGGCGGCGGCGACGTCGGCGCGGCCGGTGAAGGAGGTGCCGGGCGCGGTCCACGCGGTGGCGAGGGTGCGCAGCCGGGGGTAGCACTGGCCGAAGTTGCCGGCGTCGGCGACGGGGGCGAGGTCGGGCCAGAGCGCGGTGCGGCCGGCCGACCGGTCGAGGGTGTCCCACCAGCGGCGGGCCTCGGCGTCGAGGTCGGCGAGCGCGGCGGCGAAGTCGGGGTCCGCGGGGTCGTAGCCGTCGCCGGCGAGCATGCGGGCGGCGCGCGCGAGCAGGGCTTCCTCGTCGGCGGGCGCGGCGGCGGACGGCAGGTGGGGCGCGACGGCGCCGGGCGTCGCGGCGTGCGCGGTGCTCATGGCGTAGGCGGCGGGCCCCGGGACGAGGAGCGTCCCGGCGCTCGCGGCGAGCAGGGTGCGGCGGGAGTGCAACAGCGGGCGGACCGGGCGCATTCGGCTCCCTCGGCTCGTACGGATGCGTACGTACTCGCCTGCATGAAAGCGCTTGCCCCCCCGGTCGGCAACCCCCGCCGCGCACACGGGGGTTGCCGGCCCGGGGTACCGCTCAGCGCGAGCCGATGTCCGCCGGCGCCTCCGGCGGCTGCGTGTCCTTCGCCGCCGCCGCGCCGTGGTCCGCGCCGGGCTCCGCGCCGGCCACCGCGGCCTTCGCGGCGCCGTCGTCCGGGTCCGAGCCCAGCGAGTCGATCAGCGCGTCCTGCTCCGCCCCGCCCTCGGGCCGCAGCAGCCCGATGCCCACGTACAGCACCAGCGACGTCAGCAGCGGCAGCCCCACGAGCGCCGCCTGCGTGGTGCCGTCCAGCACCCAGTGCAGCACCGTCCACAGCCCCAGGCCGCCGGCCCACGACACGATCGCCGCCGTCGGCCCGCAGCGCCGGAACCACGGCAGCATGCCCAGCATCAGCGGGATCGAGATCGGCCCCATCGTCGCCGCGACGAGGTCCACGACCACGTCGAGCACGAAGCCCTCACCGCCGGTCGCGATCGCCAGGATCATGCTCACCGACACGAACGCCACGGTCGTCACCCGGGCGAACGTCAACTGCGCCCCGTCGGTCAACTGCCGCACCCGCGGCACCAGCACGGGCGCCATGTCCCGGGTGATGACCGCCGAGATCACGTTGGAGTCCGACGCCACCATCGCCATCGTGTGGCAGAAGAACCCGGCCAGCACCAGCCCCGTCAGACCGGCCGGCATCAGCTCCTTCGACAGCTCGATGTACGACTCCTCGCTGTTCTCCAGGCCCGGCACGATCAGCGGGGCCGCGAACATCGGCAGGAACAGGACGAACGGCCACACCAGCCACAGCCCGCTGGACAGCAGCGCCGAGCGCTTCGCCGCGGAGCCGGACGGCGCGGCCATGTAGCGCTGCGCCAGGTTCCACATGCCGCCGTTGTACTCGAAGGTCTTGACCAGCAGGAACGCCAGCACCAGCGTCGTCGTCACCGGCCCGGTGACGGGGTCGTGGTGGCTGTCGGGCAGGTCGTCCCACATCGTCCACAGCGTGTCGAGGCCGCCGAGCTCCGCCAGGACGGCCACGAACATCACGATGCCCGCGAGCAGTTGGATGAGGAACTGGCTGAAGTCCGTGAGCACGTCCGCCCACAGCCCGCCGACCGCCATGTACGCCATCGTGGCCACGCCGGTGAAGAGGATGCCCCACTCCAGCGGCACGTCAGCGAAGCCCTGGAGCAGCACCGAGATCGCCACCCACTTGGCCGCGATGTCGACGACCTTCAGCAGCGCGCCGCTGTACGCCAGCACCTGCTGGGTCGGCAGGTTGTAGCGCTTCGCGAGGTACTCCAGCGGCGAGGCCACGTCGTGCTTCGCGCGCAGCCGCGCCCAGCGGGGCGCGAACAGGAACGCGCCGACGCCGATGCCCAGGCCGATGGTCAGCGCCCACCAGACGTACACCGTCAGCCCGTGGTCGTAGGCGACGGCGGCGAACGCGACGAACATCACCGCGCTGTAGCCGGACATGTGGTGCGAGATGCCGGACAGCCACCACGGTATGCGGCCGCCGGTGGTGAAGAAGTCCTTCACCGTGTGGATGCGGTTCTTCGACCACCAGCCGATGCCTACCATCACGCAGAAGTAGGCACCGACCATGATCCAGTCAGCGATGGCCATAGCGGCTCCTGCACATGTCGGAGTTGGGGGACGTGGGGGGTGGTGCTCGTGCTGCGTGCCGTGCGCTCACCAACGGGCCCGCGCGGGGGCGAAGCCGGGCCGGAAGCGGCGCATGTACGCGGTGTCGTCGCGGCGGCGGACGCCGCACCTCTCGTACTGCTCGTGCAGCACGGCCAGCGCGTCGCGGTCCAGCTCGACGCCCAGGCCGGGCCCCGGCGGCAGGGGTACGGCGCCGTCGGTGAAGGTGAGGGCCCCGGGGCGGATCACGTCCCGGCCCTCCGGCCCCTGCTGCCAGGGGGTGTGCGTGTCGCAGGAGTGGTCCAGGTTGGGAGTGGCGGCGGCCAGGTGCGTCATCGCGGCGAGGGCCCGTACGGCCTCGATCTCCTGGTCCGGCGGGAAGACCCCGCCCTTGAGCTTCAGCGAGCGGAAGCCGTACTCCCCGACCGGCAGCCGCGCGTTGCTGCCGGCGCCCTGGCCGGGGTCGGCGCCGGTCAGGGCGCGGGCGGCGGCGCGCAGCCGGTCGAGGTGGGAGGCGTCGCCGTAGCTCTCGCCGAGGCCGCTGAGGCCGTCGTCGGTGACGACCTCGACGACGCTGCGCAGGGCCCACGGCTCGTGCACGCCCGCGGCGTTGAGCAGCGGCGGGTCGCGGAAGGCGACGGGGGTGACGGTGATCTCGCGTATCCGCATCATCGGGTCCCGGCGATCTCCAGGCCGGCGGAGACGATCAGCTCCAGCTCGGCGAGATGCTTGGGGTGCGGGTCGACCAGCGGTGGCCGGACGCCGCCCAGGTCCGGGCCGCGCAGCCGGGCGCCGGCCTTGATCAGCGACACCGCGTAGCCGGGTACCTCGTTGCGCAACTGGACGAGGGGGACGTAGAAGCCGCTCAGCAGCCGGTGCACGCGCTCGTCGTCGCCCTCGGCCCGCGCGCGGTGGAAGGCGAGGGCCACCTCGGGGACGAAGCAGAAGACGGCGGAGGAGTACAGCCGGGCGCCCACGGCCGCGTACGCCGCGGCCGAGACCTCGGCGGTGGGCAGGCCGTTGAAGAAGGTGAAGTCCTTGGCGGGGCCCTCCCGGCCGTCGGTCGCGGCGCGGACGGCGGGGATGATGCGCTGCATCAGCTCGATGTCGCCGAGCCCGTCCTTGAAGCCGGTGACCGTGGGGATCCGGGCCAGCTCCGCGGCGCCCGCGGGGGTGAAGCGGGCGTTGTCGCGCTGGTAGACGACGAGCGGCAGGGCGGTCGCGGCGGCGACCTCGCGCACGTACGCGACGAGCCCGGCCTCCGGCGCGGCCACCAGGTACGGCGGCATGAGCAGCACCGCGTCGGCGCCGGCCTCGGCGGCGGCGCGGGCGCACGCGACGGCGTGCGGCAGCGGTCCGCCGGCGCCGGCGAAGACCGGCACCCGGCCGGCCGCGGCCGCCACGGCGGTACGGACCACGCGCCGGTGCTCGGCGCCGTCGAGCGCGTGGAACTCGCCGGTGCCGCAGGCGGCGAACACCGCGCCCGCGCCCCGCGCGACACCGTCGGCGACGTGGCGGGCGAGCGCGTCCTCGTGCACCGCGCCGGCGGCGTCGAAGGGGGTGAGGGGGAAGAACAGGAGGCCGTCGAGCCGCACCGGAACCTCGATTCATCTATCTGAACGAAAGATATGAATCTGAATTGGTGCCGGAAACGTAGAGGGGGGTGCGACGGCCGTCAAGGGGGTGCGCGCCGTTTCGGACCGCGGTGCGGGGGGCGCCCCGGCGCGCGAACGGCGGCCTCAGTGGGGCCAGATGGGCGGGTCGGTGCAGAACGGGCCGCCCAGGTTCGCCTGGTCCGGCGCGTCCGGGTCGTCGGGGCCCAGCTCGGCGAGGAGCTTGTCCGCGTACGCCTCGGAGTCGTCCTGCGGGGCGTAGCCCAGCGCGCGGGCCGAGCCGAGGTCCCACCACGAGCGGGTGTTGGCCGAGCTGCCGTAGACGACGGTGTGGCCGACGTCCGGGGCGGTCAGCGCGGCGTGGAAGAGGCGGGCGCCGTCGGCGGGGCTGAGCCAGAGGGAGAGCATGCGCACGCTGGTCGGCTCGGGGAAGCAGGAGCCGATGCGGACGGAGACGGTCTCGATGCCGTGCTTGTCCCAGTAGAACTGCGCCAGGTCCTCGCCGAAGCACTTGGACAGGCCGTAGAAGGTGTCCGGGCGGTGCGCGGCGTCGGTGCCGACCAGCTCGGCGGCGGGGACGCGGCGGGGGTGGCGGGGGCGGGGGTGGAAGCCGACGGCGTGGTTGCTGGAGGCGAAGACGACGCGGCGGACGCCCTCCTCGCGTACGGCCTCGTAGAGGTGGTAGGTGCCCTCGATGTTGGCCCGCAGCACCTTCTCGAACGTCGACTCCAGCGAGATCCCGGCGAGGTGCAGCACGGCGTCGGTGCCGCGGACCGCCTCGCGCAGGGCCGCGCGGTCGGCGAGGTCGGCGGTGACGGCGCGCTCGGGTCCCGGGGGGAGGGCGACGCGGTCGAGCAGGCGTAGCTCGTGGCCGTGGGCGGGGAGCAGGTCGCGCATCAGGGTGCCGATGCCGCCGGCGGCGCCGGTGAGCAGGACGGTGCGCGAGTGGCGGGGGGCTGACATCGTGGCTCCTCGGTGGGTCGGGGCGTTCGGGCCGTGGCGGGGCGCCGGGGACCGGCGCCGGCTTCGGCGGTAGGGGGCGGTCTTGACGGTGTGTCGGGGCGGCCATAGCGTGCCAGTTCACCAATATGGACGCCGGGCAGAAATGTGTACACCCTGATGATGACACCTCGTGCTTCGGTCTTTCTGTATCCGTGGGACGTCGTCGGCGATCCCGCCGCGGCGCGCCGGGTCGCGGAGTTGGGCGTACGCCAGGTGACGCTCGCCGCCGCGTACCACTCCACCCGCGCCGTGACCCCCCGCCACCCGCGCCACCGCATCGTCACCGCCCGCCACTCCGCCGTGCTCTACCCGCCGGACGCGCGCCGGTGGGCCGGCCGGGAGCTGCGCCCGTACGCCCAGGACTGGGTTGCCACCGCCGACCCGTTCGAGACGGCGGCGCAGGCGCTGGCCGGGGCGGGTCTCGAGGTGCACAGTTGGGTGGTCCTCGCGCACAACTCCCGCCTGGGCGCCGAGCATCCGCAGACGTCGGTGGTCAACGCGCACGGTGACCGCTACCCGTGGGCGCCCTGCATCGGGCGGCCGGAGGTGCGCGACTACCTCGTCCGGCTCGCCGCGGAGGCCGCGACCCGGCCGGGGACGCGCGGGTGCGAGCTGGAGTCGTGCGGGTGGTACGGGCTGGCGCACCTGCACGCGCACGACAAGACCGCCGGGGTGGCGCTGGACGCCGCGGGGCAGTTGCTGATGTCGCTGTGCTTCTGCGACCGCTGCCGCGACGGCTACGCGGCCTACGGCGCGGAGCCGGACGACCTGCGCTCGGCGGTCGTCGCGGCGCTGCGGCCGTACTGGGACGGGACCGCCGCCGCGCCGCCGGCCGCGGCGGAGCCCGTGGAGGCGGCGGGGACCTGGGCCCGGATCACGGGGCTGCTCGGGGCGGAGCGGGCGGCGGCGGTGCTGGGCTGGCGGCGCGCGGCGGCCACCCGGCTGCAGCGCGAGGCGGTCGCGGCGGTACGGGCCGAGGCCCCGGACTCCGCCTTCCGCGTCCTGCTGCACGCCACCCCAGAGCCGTACGCCTGCGGCGCGAACGCGGGCGTGGACCCCGCGGAGGTCCTGACGTTCGCGGACGGCCTGGTACTGCCCTGCACCGGCGGCCCCGCGGCCCGCACCGCGGCCCTGGAGCCGTGCACCCCGCACCGCCGCCCGCACACGACCCTGGCGGCGAACCTCACGGTGGTCTCGGGCCTGGGCGGCAGCCCGGCGACGCTGGCGGAGGACGCGGCCCACGCGGCGACGCTGGGTGCGGACGAACTGCGGCTGTACCACGGGGGGCTGGCGTCGGGGGAGGACCTGGCGAAGGTGGCGGAGGTGCTGGGGGCCTGACGGCCGGTCAGGGGGTTTGGGGAGCGCCCGGGGCGGGGCGACGGTCCTTCGGTCCTCGTCCCGCGGCGCGTTCGTCCCGCGGCGGCTTCGGCGCGCGGCCGGCCGTCGCGTGCGGCGGCATTCGCCTGCGCCGGCCCGGCGAGCGACCGGCCCTCGCCTGCCGCGACCTGGTGCGCGTCAGCCCGCGCCAACCCGGCGCCTGCGCTCCCGCGCCTCGCCCCGGCCTCGCCGCCGGCGTGATCGCGCCGGCCGTTCAGTCCGTCTCCGTCGCCGCTCCGGGGGCCACGTGCACCTTCGGGCCCGCGCCCGCGCCCGCGGGGCGCCCGCCCGACAGGGCCGCCGCCACCCCGTCCAGGCCGACCGTCGCCGCGATCAGCGGGCGCGGGTCCACCTCCCCCTCCGCGTACGCGCCGATCGTCGCCGACAGCCCCGGGGACGCGCTCAGGATGCCCACGGCCGTGGCGTCCTTCAGTGCCAGGGTGCGGGTGTCCAGCAGGCTCGGGGTGCCCGCGAGGCCGATGAAGACCACCCGGCCGCCCGGCTCCACCCACTCCACCGCCCGCGCCGGGAGCGACCGCGCGTTGGAGGCGTCGACCACCGCGTCGTACGGCAGCGGCGGCAGCGACTCCGCCGTCCAGCAGCGGTCGAAGCCCAGGGACGCCGCGAACTCCAGCGTCGCCGGGTCGCGGCCCAGGACGTGGACCTCCGCGCCCGCCCGGCGGGCGAACATCGCGACCAGCAGGCCGATCGTGCCCGGGCCCGCGACGAGCACCCGGTCACCCGGCCCGATCCCCGCCGCGCGCGCCGCGCGCAGCGCGTTGCCACCCGGTTCGACCAGGGCGCCCAGGGCGTCGTCGACCGCGTCGGGCAGGGCGTGCAACGACCACGCCGGGACCGCCAGCCGGGCCGCCAGCGCGCCCGCGCGGCCCAGGATGCCCACCTCCTGGCGGTCCTCGCACAGGTGCTGCCGCCCGCCGCGGCAGCGGCGGCAGGCGCGGCAGCCCAGCATCGTGTCGCCCGTCACCCGGCGCCCCACCCAGCCCGGGTCCACGCCCGCGCCGACCGCCGCGACCCGGCCCGACCACTCGTGGCCGGGACGGACCGGAAACCGCGAGCGGCCGTCCCGCAGGTACTGCAACTCGCCCGAGAACAGCTCCACATCCGTGCCGCAGACGCCCACGCGCGCGACGTCCACCACCGCCTCGCCCGGCCCCGCCTCCGGCGGCTCGACGTCCACGACCGCCGCGCGGCCGGGGCCGTGCAGCACGAACGCCCTCAAGAGCGGCCCTCAGTGCGACTCACGGCTGACCTCCGCGCCCGACGCGCCCACCAGGAAGTCCAGGTCCGCCCCGGTGTCCGCGCCCAGCACGTGGTCCACGTACAGCCGCTCCCACCCCCGCCGCGGCGCCGCGTAGCCCGCCACCGTCGCCTCGCCCGGCGTACGGGCCGCCAGCTCCGCGTCCGGCACGTCCAGCGTGAGGCTGCGCCCCGGCACGTCGAGGCTGATCCAGTCCCCGTCGCGCACCAGCGCCAGCGGCCCGCCCGCCGCCGCCTCCGGCGCGACGTGCAGCACCACCGTCCCGTACGCCGTGCCGCTCATCCGCCCGTCGCAGACCCGCACCATGTCGCGTACGCCCCGCTCCAGCAGCTTGCGCGGCAGCGGCATGTTCGAGACCTCCGGCATGCCGGGGTAGCCGCGCGGGCCGCAGCCGCGCAGGACGAGCACCGAGTCGGCGTCGACGTCGAGGTCCGGGGCGTCGATGCGGGCGTGGAAGTCCTCGATGCTGTCGAAGACGACGGCCCGCCCGCGGTGCCGCAGCAGCTCCGGCGAGGCGGCGGCGGGTTTGACCACGGCGCCGTCGGGGGCGAGGTTGCCGCGGAGCACGGCGATGCCCGCGGCGGGCCGCAGCGGCGCGTCGCGGGTGCGGATGACCTCGGGGTCCCAGATGCGCGCGCCGTCGAGGTGGTCCACCAGCGGGCGGCCGGTGACGGTGAGCGCCGCGGGGTCGAGGAGGTCGCGTACCTCGTGCAGCACGGCCGCGAGCCCGCCCGCGCGGTACAGGTCGTCCATCAGGAACCGCCCGGCCGGCAGCAGGTCGACCAGTAGCGGCACGTCGGCGCCGACGCGGTCGAAGTCGTCGAGGGTCAGCTTCGCGCCGAGGCGCCCGGCGATGGCGAGGAGGTGCACGACGGCGTTGGTGGAGCCGCCGGTGGCGGCGAGTGCGACGATCGCGTTGCGGAACGACGCTTCGGTGACGATCCGCGACGGGGTACGTCCCTCCCGTACCAGCTCGACCGAGAGCCGCCCCGACTCGTGCGCCGCCTCCAGCAGTCGGCTGTCCGGCGCCGGCGTGCCGGCCAGGCCCGGCAGGACCATGCCCAGCGCCTCGGCCAGGACGGCCATCGTGGAGGCCGTGCCCATGGTGTTGCAGTGGCCGCGGCTGCGGATCATCGACGACTCGGAGCGGGTGAACTCCCGCTCGGACATCTCGCCCGCGCGCACCTCCTCGCTCAGCCGCCACACGTCCGTGCCGCAGCCCAGCGGCCGGCCGCGGAACGTGCCGGTCAGCATCGGCCCGCCGGGAACGACGAGCGCGGGCAGGTCCACCGACGCGGCGGCCATGAGCAGCGCGGGGATCGTCTTGTCGCACCCGCCGAGGAGCACCAGCCCGTCGACCGGGTTGGCGCGGAACATCTCCTCCGCCGCCATCGCCGCCATGTTGCGCCACAGCATCGCCGTCGGCCGCACCAGGGTCTCCCCGAGCGAGACCACCGGCAGCTCCAGCGGGATGCCGCCGGCCTCGTGCACGCCGTCGCGCACGGAGCGGGCGACCTCGCCGAGGTGGGAGTTGCAGGGCGTCAGGTCGGAGGCGGTGTTGGCGATGGCGATGTGGGGGCGGCCGGAGAACGCGTCGTGCGGCAGGCCGCGGCGCATCCATGCGCGGTGTATGTACGCGTTCCGGTCCGTACCCCCGTACCACTGGGCGCTTCGCAGCTCGGCAGCCATACACCGTCCTTCGTCGCTGGCAGGGGCGAACCTCCGCACCGTAAACGGTTGCTACGCCCCCTGCCTACCCGTCGGCGGCGAACACCCCCAGCGCGTCGTACGCGATCCACGAACCGCTCGTCTTGCGCAGTGTCAGGACGTTCTCGCCGGCCGTGAAGAGGTCTGCCGCCAGCGGGAGTTCGTAGGACGACGGCTTCAGCGCGCTGCCCGGGCGGGCCGCGTCGCCCTCCAGCGAGCCGCGGGTGGCGCCGCCGCGGAACTGCAGTGTGGTGACCGCGCGGCCGTTGAGGGCCAGTTCCGCGGTGCCGGCGGCGGTGGCGTGCGAGTCGATCAGCCACAGCGCGAAGCCGAGGTCGCCCTCGGGGGCCGCGGCCAGGTCGAAGCGGAGCGTGAAGGTGTGCTCCCTGCGGCCCGCCCACGAGTCGGCGGGGCCCGGGTGCAGGTAGCACCAGTCGCGGGCCGGGTCGGAGGCGCCGAGGCGGAAGTCGACGTCCTGAGGGAACGCCGTCGGGTACTGCGCGCTGAGGTTCGGCGACAGCGCGAACTCCAGCCCCCGGTGGTCGAAGTCGCCGACCTGGGCCACCGGGCGGCCGGCGGCGAGCGACCGCTCGTTCGTCGCCGCGACGGCGCGCGCGGGCCGGGTCCCGGCCCCGGAGTCGAGGACGGCGACGACCGTGTAGCGGCGGGTCACCGGCTCGGGGCCGACGCGGTGGGTGTGGTGCGGGAAGAGGGTACGGGCCAGGAGGGTGTCGCCGGCGGCGGAGAGTTCGTACACCTCGTAGTGGTCGACGAGCCGGGTGCCGTGCGTCCGGTACGGCCGCCACGTCAGCTCGACCGCGCCGAGCCCGCCGGCGGCGGCGAGCCCGGAGACGGAGCCGGGCGCGGAGCCGGGGTGCCCGGCGGCATCCGCGGTGTCCGAGGTGTCCGCGGTGGGTGTCTCGGGTGTGGTCATCGTCAGCTCACCTTCTGCATGCCGGGGCGGCCGTGCTCGACGCGGAAGCGGTCGAGCGCGAACCCGGCAGCCCGGTTGTCGGCCCGTACGTAAGGCACCGCCCGGTACTCGGCGGTGACCGCGTCCGCGTCCGCGTGCCCGAGGACGTAGCCGCGGCGGCCGTCGTAGAACCGCATCCAGGGGTGCTGCATCCAGTCCTTCGTGTAGTTGTCCGTCGGGGCGCCGTCGCCGTCGGAGGCGATGGACGTGCCGAGGAACTCGCTGCCCACGACGCGCGATCCCGAATCGGCGAAGTCCGCGAGGAGGTCGCCGGCGATGGAGCGGTGGCAGTCGCCGGTGAAGACGACGGACGGCGGCACGCCGGGCTCGCCGAGGACGTCGAGCAGCCGCTGCCGCGCCGCCGGGTAGCCGTCCCACTGGTCCGTGCGGTTCTCCGTCACCCGGACCAGGCCGACCTGCTGGAGCAGCAGGTTCCAGCGGGCGTCGGAGGTGCGCAGCCCGTGGTACAGCCAGCGCTCCTGCTCCCGGCCGAGCATGGTGCGCCCGGGCGCGTGCTGCTCGGCGGCGTCGGCCGGCTTGGGGTCGCGGTACTGGCGGGCGTCGAGGACGTGCAGGGTCGCCAGGCCGCCGTAGCGCAGCCGGCGGTACAGCCGGGCGTCGGGGCCGTGCGCGAGGGCGAGCGCGGGCAGCGGGCAGTTCTCGTAGTACGCGCGGTAGGCCACCGCCCGGCGGAGCAGGAAGTCCTCCTCGCTCAGCCCGTAGTACGACGCCTCGTCCGCGTAGTCGTTCTGCACCTCGTGGTCGTCCGGGGTGAGGATCCACGGCGCCGCCGCGTGCACGGCCTGGAGGTCGGGGTCCGACTTGAACAGCGCGTAGCGCAGCCGGTAGTCGGCGAGCGTGTTGGTCTCGATCTCGTGGCGCGCGCCGGGCGGCGGGGCGTTGCGCCACATGTTGGCCCGGGTGATGCCGTACTCGTAGATGTAGTCGCCGAGGAAGAACACCACGTCGGGGTCCTGGGCGAGCATGTCCCGGTACGCCGAGAAGTAACCGTGGTACCACGCCTGGCAGGAGGCGGTGGCGAAGGTGAAGGAGCCGCGTGCGGAGCGGGCGTCGGCCGCGGTGCGGAAACGGCCCACGGGGCTGGTGTGGCCCCGCGTGCGGAACCGGTAGAAGTACTGCCGGCCCGGGCGCAGCCCGCGGACCTGCGGGTGCACGGAGTGCCCCAGCTCCGGCAGCGCGACCGCGGAGCCGGAGCGTACGACGCGGCGGAAGCGCTCGTCCTCGGCGACCTGCCAGCCGACGTCGTAGCCGGCGCGCGGCATGCCGCCGTGGCCGTCGGCGGCGAGCGGGTCCGGCGCCAGCCGGGTCCACAGCACGGCGCCGTCCGCGGCCGGATCGCCGCTGGCGACGCCCAGGCGGTACGGGTCCTCGCGCAGCCGGGGCGCGCCGCCCGCGGCCTCGGCCCGCCCGGCGAGCCCGGCCCCGGCCAGCAGCGCGCCGACTCCGACGCCCGCGGCCTGCAGGAACGAGCGCCGGCGCGGGGAATGTGGTGGTGAAGTCACCTGAGCCTCCCGGGCATTGTGCAGATCCGGAAGGATGTTCGCCGGGCGCGGTGGCCGGGGTACGACGTGCAGGTGAAGGAGCGCGGGACGGCAGAGAGACGATCAACGGGGCGGAACTCACCCGCCCGTGGGCGTATGCGGCGTGCGCCGCGGACGCGGCGTCAGACGTACTGTGCGACCCGCCGCTCCGCGGCGTCCAGGTACTCGGTCAGCGCCTGGCGGGAGCGGGTGAGCGTGGTGATGTGCGCGTCGAGCCCGTCCAGCCGGTCGCGGAACTTGTCCAGCAGCTCGGGGCAGGGGTAGAAGTCGGGTCCCGTGCCGGTGGCGCAGGGCAGGAGCCAGGCGATGTCCGGGGTCGACAGGCCGGCGTCGAGCAGGCGCCTGATCTGCGTGACGGTGAGCACGTCCTCGTCCGCGTACTCCCGGTAGCCGTTGGCGGAGCGCTCGGGCTTCAGCAGGCCCTGGGCCTCGTAGTAGCGCAACTGATGTGCGTTGACGCCGGTACGCCGGCTCAGCTCCCCGATCCGCATGCGCGCTTCTCCTTGACCTTCAGACCGGTGTGAAGGTTGACCATTCTGCCATGACGACCGACAAGCACCCCGAAAACGCCCCCGCCCCCGTCGCCGTACTCGGCCTCGGCCTGATGGGCCACGCGCTGGCCGCCGCCCTGCTGCGCGCCGGCCACCCGACCACCGTCTGGAACCGCACGGCCGCCAAGGCCGACGACCTCGTCGCCGAGGGCGCCGCGCGCGCCGCCACCCCCGCCGAGGCCCTCGCCGCCGCCCCGCTGGTGGTCGCCTGCGTCACCGACTACGACGCGCTGCGCACCCTCCTCGACCCGGTCGAGGCCGCCGACCTCCGCGGCCGGACCCTGGTCAACCTCACCACCGGCACCTCCGCGCAGGCCGGCGACACCGCCGCGTGGGCCGCCGAGCGCGGCCTGACCTACCTCGACGGGGCCATCATGGCCACCCCGCCCGGCATCGGCACCGCGGAGGCGACCATCGTCCTCAGCGGTCCCCGCGCGGAGTTCGACCGCCACGCGCCCGCGCTGCGCGCCCTGGCCGGCGACACCCCGTACCTCGGCGCGGACCCGGGGCTGACGGCGCTGTACGAGATGGCGGTGGTGGGCCTGATGTGGAGCATCCTCAACGGCTGGCTGCAGGGCGCCGCGCTGCTCGGCACGGCGGGCGTGTCCGCGGCGGAGTACACCGCCGTCGCGGCGAAGGGCATCCCGACGGTCGTCGACTGGCTCCCCGGATACGCGAAGCAGGTCGACACCGGCACCTTCCCGGCGGACGACGCCACCCTGGACGTCCACCGGGCAGCGATGGCACACCTCGTTCAGGAGAGCGAATCCCTCGGCGTGAACGCGGAGTTCCCGGCCCTCGTCAAGGCCCTCGCCGACCGGGCGGCGGCGGCCGGGCACGGCGGGGAGGGATACGCGGTGATGATCGAGGAGTTCCGCCGCCCGGCGGCGAAGCCGGAGTGACACCGCCGCCGGAATACCACCGAGAGACCAGGACTTGGCAAAGGACATGACCACGACCCCGTACGACCCCCGCGCGCTGCTGGCGGAGAGCCGGCTCGGCGTGCTGGCCACGATCAAGAAGGACGGGCGTCCGCAGCTCTCGCCCGTCATGCCCTTCTACGACCCGGACTCCGGCGTCCTGCACGTGTCGATGACCGAAGGCCGGGCGAAGACCGCGAACCTGCGCCGCGACGCCCGCGCCGCACTGGAGGTCACCGCCCGCGACGGCCGCTCCTGGGCCACCGCGGAGGGCACCGCGACCCTCATCGGCCCGGGCACCGACCCGCACGGCCGGGAGGTCGAGGCGCTGGTGGACTACTACCGGGCCGCGGCGGGGGAGCACCCCGACTGGGACGAGTACCGCGCGGTGATGGTCGCGGACCGGCGGGTGCTGATGACCATGGCCGTGGAACACGTCTACGGCGAACGGATGGGCTGACGCCCGTCCGTACCCCGGGGTGACGGGCCGCGGCCCGTCACCCCGCCCGCGTCCGCCGGGGTCATCCCGGCGGTGGACGGGGAGCGGCGGCACTACTTGTTTTTCAGTACACGGAAGTGCCGTACGGGCGACGACGACGGCGCGGGGTCCCGGCGGAAACGCTGGAGGGGTACTTCGAGATCCAGAGGAGACCCCTTCGCATGGCGACCTTCCTGTACCGGCTAGGCCGGCTCGCTTTCCGCCGGCGGCTGCCCGTCGTGCTGCTGTGGGCGGCGGTCCTCGCCGTCGTCGGCATGGGCGGGTTGAGCGCTAGCGACCCGCCCGAAGACTCCACCTCGATGCCCGGGATCGAGGCCCAGCACGCGTTCGACCTCATCGACGAGCGCTTCCCGGGCGCCGCCGCCGACGGCGCGGACGCCCGCGTCGTCTTCGTCGCCCCCGCAGGCGAGAAGATCACCGGGGCGCAGAACCGCGCGGCCGTCGACGCCTTCGTCGCGGACATCGCCGAGGCGCCGCAGGTCGCCGGGGCGGTGGACCCGTTCGACGGGCCGGGCGTGAGCGACAACGGGACGACCGCGTACGCCACCGTCACCTACGAGGTCACGGAGGACGAGGTCAGCGGGGCGGCCAGAACGGCGCTCGACGACGCCATCGACGAGGCGCGGGACGCGGGCCTGACCGTCGAGGCCGGCGGCAGCGCGCTGGAGTCGTCGGTCTCCGCGGGCATCGGCGAGGTCATCGGCATCGCCGTGGCCGCGGTGGTGCTGCTGATCACCTTCGGCTCGCTGGCCGCCGCCGGGCTGCCGCTGATCACCGCGCTCGTCGGGATCGGCGTGAGCATGTTCGCGATCCTCGCCCTGGGCAGTGCGCTGGGGCTGTCCTCGACGGTCGGCGAGCTGGCGATGATGCTCGGGATCGCGGTCGGCATCGACTACTCGCTCTTCGTCGTCTCCCGCTACCGCGAGGAGCGGGCCGCGGGACACGAGCCGCGCGAGGCGGCGGGGCGGGCGGCGGGCACGGCGGGGTCCGCGGTCGTCTTCGCGGGGCTGACGGTGGTCATCGCGCTGGCCGGCCTGGCGGTGATCGGGGTGCCGATGCTGACCAAGATGGGGCTGGGCGCGGCGGGGGCCGTGCTGGTGGGGGTGCTGGTCGCGCTGACGCTGGTGCCGGCGCTGCTGGGGTGGTGGCCGGACGCGGTGCTGTCCCGCGGCGCCCGGGGTGCGCGCGGCGCCCGACGTCTCAGCAGGGACGGCGCGGACGGCGGCGGGTCCGGCGCGGGGTGGCGCGTCGGGCGGCGGTGGCGCGCGGGGCGTACGAGCCCCGGGAGCCGTACGCCTCTCCCGGCGCGTGGGAGCGCCGCGGACGTCACCGGCTCCCCCGACGGCACGAGCCCGCCGGCCCCCGCCACCCTCGGCGTCCGCTGGGCCCGCTTCGTCCTGAGCCGCCCCGTGCCCGTCCTCCTCGCCACCGTCGCCGGGCTCGGCATCCTCGCCGTACCCGCCACCGACCTGCGCCTGGGCATGCCGGGCGACGAGGCCAAGCCCACCTCCACCACCGAGCGCCGCGCCTACGACGCCCTCGCCGAGGGCTTCGGTCCCGGCTTCAACGGCCCGCTGACCGTCGTCGTCGACGCCCGCGGCGCCGACGACCCCGAAGCCGCCGTGGCGGGCGTCGCCGAGACGATCGGCGGCACCGACGGCGTCGTCTCCGTCTCCCCGCCGCGCTTCGACGAGCCCGGCGAGACCGCCGTGCTCTCCGCCACCCCCGCCACCGCGCCCACCAGCGAACGCACCAAGGACCTCGTCCACGACATCCGCGGCCAACGCCCGGCGACCGAGGCCGCCACCGGCGCGACGTACGAGGTCACCGGCACCACGGCGCTCAACATCGACGTCGGGCAGAAGCTCCAGGACGCTCTGATCCCGTATTTGGCGACCATCATCGGCCTGGCCTTCCTGCTGCTCGTGCTGGTCTTCCGCTCCGTGCTCGTGCCGCTGAAGGCGGCCCTCGGGTTCTTGCTGTCGGTGCTCGCCGCCCTCGGGGCCGTCGTCACCGTCTTCCAGCAGGGGCACCTGGCGGGGCTGTTCGGCGTGGAGCAGACCGGGCCGGTGATGAGCATGATGCCGATCTTCCTCGTGGGCATCGTCTTCGGCCTGGCCATGGACTACCAGGTCTTCCTGGTCTCCCGGATGCGGGAGGCGTACGTGCACGGGGAGGACGCGCGCGAGGCCGTGGTCTCGGGCTTCCGGCACAGCGCGCGGGTGGTGGCGGTCGCCGCGGTGATCATGATGGCGGTGTTCGCCGGGTTCATGACCGGCGGCGAGCAGGTCATCAAGATGATCGGCTTCGGCCTGGCCGTTGCGGTGTTCTTCGACGCCGTCGTCGTCCGCATGGCCTTCGTCCCCGCCGTGCTCGCCCTGCTCGGCAAGCGCGCCTGGTGGCTGCCGCGCCCGCTGGACCGGCTGCTGCCGCGCGTGGACGTGGAGGGCGAGGCGCTGGGCCGCGGCGCTCCGGACCTGCGGAAGGTGCCGGACGACGAGCCCGACCAGGACCTGACGCGCGTCTGACGCGCCGCATCGTAGGGTCGGCCGCCCGCCGGCGGGCGGCCCACCCCACGGCTGCGCTCGCCCGCACCCCGCCGCGTGTCCGACCATGGAACGGACCACGGGGCCAGACCACCCGAGCGGAGAACACCGTGCTGCCAAGCTGGTCGCGGTTCACCGACCGCCACCCCCGCCTCGTCGAGGCGGCCCTGCTGCTGCTGGTCCTCGCGATCACCAGCCGGCAGTACGCCGGGACCGGCCACGGCTGGGCCGCCGGGCAGCCCTTCGTGGCCGCGGCCTGGGTGCCCCTGCTGTGGCGCCGCAGCCACCCCGTGCCCGTGCTCGTGGCCGCCGCGGTGTGCGCTGCCGGGTCCGCGGGCCTGGGCTACGCGCTCACGCCGGCCCTGGCGCTGCCGGCGCTCGTCGCGCTCTACGAACTGGCCGCACGCGCGCCGCAGCGGACCGTCTACGCCCACTACGCGCTCGTCCTCGCGCTGCTGGTCTCCGCCGCGCTCCTCGCCGACGTCGAGGGCCAGACCTGGCGCGACGACGTGGTCGCGCCCGTCTTCTGGCTCCTGCTGCCGGTGTTCGCCGGCACCGCCGTGCGGAACCGGCGCGCGTACCTCGACTCGGTGCGGTTGCGCGCCGAGCACGCCGAGCGCACCCGCGAAGAGGAGGCCCGCCGCCGGGTCGCCGAGGAGCGCGTACGCATCGCCCGCGAGCTGCACGACGTCGTCGCCCACCACATGGCGCTCGCGCACGCCCAGGCCGGCACCGCCGCGCGGCTGGCGCGCACCCGGCCGGCGCAGGCCGAGGAGATCCTCGGCGGGCTGACCGGCACGACGGCGGCGGCGCTGCGCGAACTCCAGGCCACCGTCGGCCTGCTGCGCGAGCCCGGCGACCCGGGCGGCCCGGAGAACACCACCGGACCCGCCGGTTCGGGCGAGCCCCTGGAGCCGGCGCCGGGCCTGGGCCGGCTGCCGGAACTGGTCGCCGCGTTCGCCTCCGCGGGGCTGGCCGTCACCGTCGCGGCCGAGGGCGCGGAGCGGGAGCTGCCGCCGGGGCTCGACCTCACCGCGTACCGGATCGTGCAGGAGGCGCTGACCAACGTCGCGAAGCACGCCGGCGCGGACGCGGCGCGGGTGCGGCTCGCGTACGGGCACGACAGGCTGACCGTCACCGTCACCGACGAGGGCGGCGCCGGCCGGCCGCCACCGCCGCCCGGCGGCGGCTTCGGGCTCCTCGGCATGCGCGAGCGTGCCCGCGCCGCGGGCGGCGGCCTGCGCGCCGGCCCGCGGCCGGGCGGCGGCTTCGCCGTGACCGCCGAACTCCCCCTGCCCGTACGGCCGGAGCCCCCGGCCGCGCCGACGCCCGGGCAGCCGCCCGGACCGGCCGCCGAGCCCGCCGGGGAGCCCCGATGACCGTCCGCGTGCTGCTCGCCGACGACCAGGCCCTGCTGCGGGCGACGTTCCGGATGCTCATCGACTCGTACCCCGACCTGGAGGTCGTCGCCGAGGCGGCCGAGGGCACCGAGGCCGTCGCACTCACCCGCGCGCACCGCCCCGACGTCGTCGTCATGGACATCCGCATGCCCGGCACCGACGGGCTCGCCGCGACCGAGGCGATCTGCGCCGACCCGGACCTGGCCGACGTGCGCGTGCTCGTCCTCACCACGTTCCAGACCGACGAGCACGTGGCCCGCGCGCTGCGCGCCGGCGCGGGCGGGTTCCTCGGCAAGGACGCCTCCGCCGACGCACTCGTCGACGGCATCCGCACCGTCGCGGCGGGCGACGCGCTGCTGTCGCCGGCCGCCACCCGCGCGCTCATCGCACGGTTCCTCGCCACCCCCGAGCCCGGCGCCGCGCCCGGGGACCTGGCGGTGCTCACCGCCCGGGAACGCGAGGTGACGGCGCTGGTCGCGCAGGGGAGGTCGAACGCCGAGATCGCCGCGGAGCTGGTCGTCAGCCCGCTGACCGTACGCACCCACGTGCAGCGCGCGAAGACCAAGCTGGGCGCGCGGGACCGCGCCCAACTCGTCGTCCTCGCCTACCAGTCGGGCCTGGTGCGGGCCCGCGAGTGAGCGGCGGTGCCCGAGACGGTCACGGAAACCGGACGCGGCCCGGGGGATGGTCTCCCCGGGCCGCGACGGCATCTCGGACACTGTGCGAATGTCCGAGCAGTAAGAGATCGCGATACGGCGATCTCACGCACCACCGCCCGTGCGCGGCCGCCAGTCGAGCGCGGGCGCATGGTTGAGGATCTCGTTCTCCAGGTGCTGCAGCGCGGGCCGGGGGTCGATCCCCAGCTCCTCCGCCAGCCTGCGCTGGTTGGTGCGCAGCACCGCGAGGGCGTCGGCCTGCCGGCCGGCCCGGTACAGCGCCAGGCTCAGCAACTCGCAGCCGTACTCACGCAGCGGGTGCGCCTGCGTGAACGCCTCCAGCTCGGCCACCGCCATCTCGTGGGCGCCCACCGCCAGCAGCGCGGCGCAGCGCCCCTCGATGACCGAGAGCCGCAGCTCCTCCAGCCGGGCGACCTCGGGCCGCACGTAGGTGGTGTCGGCCACCTCCGCGTACGCCTGACCCCGCCACAGCATGAGACCGGCTTCTAATTCACGCAGTGCCTCCTGCGGCTTGCCGCGGTCGAGGGCCTCCCAACCGGCACCGGCGCGCTCGCTGAACCGGTGCACGTCGACCTCGACCACCTGGTTGTCCAGCAGGTAGCCGCGACCGTAGGTGCGGAGCACGGTCGCGGAGGTACGCGGGGCACGGTTCGGTTCGAGCACGCGGCGCAGGTTGGCCACGTATGCCTGCAGGGACGTGATCGCCGAGGGGGGCGGATTGCCGGCCCACAGCTCCTCGACGATGACGTCGACCGCCACCGGCTGGCCTACCTTGCTGACCAGCAGGGCGAGCAGGGCGCGCTGCTTGGGGGCACCCAGGTCCAGCAGTCGGCCGTCGACGACGGCCTCGATCGGACCGAGGGCCCGGAACTCCGCCATGGGCCGGGGCGGGGCGGGGGTCATGGACGACTGCGGGGCGCTCCAGCGGATCGGGCGCGACGGCGCCGGGGGCGCGGTCGGCGGCGCCTCCGGCCGAGCCGGCCCGCTGGGCGTTCCGACGACGAGGGGGGACGAAGTGGATTCAAGTTCGAGATCGAGTTCTTTGGCGAAATACACCTTCAATATCTCGTTGGCGCGGCGTAGTTCCTGAACCTCGCGCTCCAGCTCCGCGATGCGCCGCGCATCTCCGGTGCCGGTTCCCATGCGCTGCCCGCCCTCGGTGTGGGGCTGGCAGCTTCCACCCGATCCAGCGCCGATAACCATCGTGTCGACGTTGGTTCTGTCGTTCGTCATCTCTGAACTCCCAACATCTCACCGCCTTTTCCGGGGCGCCTGGCCAGGACCGGGTGTCGGCCTGGCCGGCTGCCGGCCGTACAGCCAAGCAGGATCCGTACACCGCACGTTCCGTGCGGTGTACGCGAGTGGTGCTGCGTGGCGCCTGCGAGAGAGCTCCCGCGCCGCGGCATGACGGCGACCCGCCCGTGGGACAGCGCCTTGGGTGTGGGCTGCTTGATCACGAGACGGGCCGTGGAGACGACATGCGCCGTGTCGGAGAGCGTAGGCGCCGCAAGGATTTGCTGCCGAAAAGCAGCAATCTCGACTAAAGTTACCTGATATTCGACGTTTGCCGGATTCTGCGGCCAGGGTTCCTCGATCTGGCCGCGTGGCCAGTGGCCGGGATCCGGACCTGCGTCGATCATTAGCATTTCTGCTGCCCCCGTGTTTGTTGTCCAGTCCCCCGAGACTGGCCGGGGGTCAGACTAGCCGTGAACGCTAATCCAGTCAAGGCCCGGCTATGTCGACCTCGGCTTTAAGCGGCCGATACACAACGCAATGGATCTCCGGCTGCCGGACACCGAGAGCGACGATCGATGTGGGGGCTTCGACGCATTTCTCCCCGGCTATTCGATCTCAACATCGCTAAGAGGGGATGTCAACACCGTTCTGGCTGCGGTGATGCCCTCTTGATCCCGTATCCCCCTGTTCCCGCACGTCGAAGGAGTGATCGATTACCTCATCCCCGAGGGAGGGGCAAGGTCCTGCCATCCGCGCCGTCCTCCGGGGCATGGCAGGAAGTTGCTAGGAGGAGTGTCGCCGGGACGTTTTTGCAAGATCGACAAACGGGGTACCAGGCGGTCGTGGTGACGATGGATGCCCAGGTGGGCAGGGTTGCGGAGAGTGAAAGGGTGTGGAGCTTCCGGTTCCGTTTCCGGTCGGCCGGGCCCGCTGTCGTAGACCTCGTGTCAGCATCGCCGGCGTGGAGCGGCCCCGTAGCGGAGCGTGACGGTGGCCGCCGGGCGCGGGCCGCGCGAGAACGGCCGGAGGGGTGCCGGCGGGCGGCAAGTCCGGCAAAGTCGGCTAATGAAATTTCATTCTGGCGCGGTGCGAACGATCAGATATCGCTCCGAGGCTGGTCACGGCCCTGCCCTGATGCGGAACCCCGCATTCTCGAAACCTGGTTCAGGCGGTTATCCCGACGAAATAATCCGCAGTTCGCCGAAACGTCACCCGAAGCCGTCGGGCCATGCCGACATGTCCGTGTCACCAAGAGTTCTCCTACTGTATTACAAATTCCTTGGGTGTTGAATTAGATCTTCCCTCACCGGTCCGGAGGCGGGTTGCGCCTTTGCAATGAGAGCGAAAGCGGAATCGGAAGGGTCGTTCCGGTCGCCGGGTCATCACCCCTGGCAGATCCCCTCGTGGGCGTTGCGGAGGCGCGACCGCCGCCCGCGGCGTTAGAAGATCGCGGCCGGAGCGAGGGGATGCCGCCGGGCCCGGCCCGGGGGGCGGCAGCGGCGGAGCCGGCGGAGGCTCGTCCGCGTCGCACGCCGCCCCGGCGTCCGCGCGCGCCGCCGGCGCCGGCGCCCTGACGCCGCTGAGCGCGCCCTGCGGCGACCCGGCGCTTCTGGTGCAGGGCGCGGCATACCGCGGCGTGCCGCGGCGTCCAGGGCTTCTCCAGCGCCGCGTACGAGGACGGGAGCACGCCCGGGACCCGGGCCCCCCTCGTGGCCCCAGCGGGCCGCTGCGCGCTGCCGCGGGCCGGCAGGCGCGGGCGTGCCCCGCTGCCGCCGCCCGGCGAGGCGCCCGGCGGAGTGCGCCCCCGGGCGCCGTCACCAAGTGGCCGCCAAGTCATCGGTGTGCGGTGGCCAAGTGGGGTGCCGGATGCTGGGAGGGGCGCGGGCCTGCCCGCCGCGTACGACTCGTCCCGCGTCCGCCACGACCGATCCCGAGAACGACCCTGGACCACGCCGCCGAACCTCCGGCGGCGTGCGCGCTTGCCGAGGAGACTCCCATGAGCATCCGCATGTTCCGTTCCACGCTCAAGGAAGACAAGGTCGAGACAGCGGAGAAGGCCGCGAAGGAGTTGTTCGCGGCGGTCGAGGAAGCCGGCCTCGAGGGCTTGCGCTACGCCTGGTGCATGCTCCCCGACCGGCGGACCCTGATCATCGTGGTGGACCTGGAGGACGACGAGAACAACCCGCTCCAGACCCTGCCCACGTTCCAGGAGACGATGAAGGGCCTGAAGGGCGAGTGGCTCACGGAGCCGCTGTCGCTCGAACCGCTGACGGCCCTTGGTTCGTACCGCCTCTTCCACTGATCCGGCCGGGACGGCCGTCCCGCGGCGCCGGCGCGCACGGGTATGCCGCGTGCGCCGGCAAGGCGGTGTGCGGGCGCACACGTTCGCGGATTTGCCTCGCCCCTGCGGAACCGGCCGCCGGGCTCGGGCCGTCCGGTCGCGGCCCCGCCGGGCGGGCCCGGCGGGGGCGGCCGGGCCATGGTCGGCGCACGTCTCAGGCGGGGTCCGGAGCCGGACCACGCCCGAGTCGTTCGCCGGAGCTCACGCCGGGTAGTTCCCGTAGCGGCGTTCCCGATGCCGCAGGTCCTTGAGCGCGGCGTCGTAGTCGGCTCGCCTCATGTCGGGGAACAGCACGGGGGAGAAGTGCAGTTCGGCGTACGGGGACAGCATCGGGAAGAAGGACGACATACGGATCGAACCGCCCGTGCGGATGAGGTAGTCGACCTGCTGCGGGACGTACGTGTGCCCGGCCAGAATCTTCTCCGTCAGCTCCGGGATCTTGCCGTTGAGCTCGTTGAAGAGCCGTATCACCTCGGCGGAGAGGGACATGCCGATGATGTAGTGCAGGGTGAAGCCCGACTCCTTGTCCGACTTGTCCCGCAGCTCCTCCAGCTCGGTGAGGTACTTCTGGGGCACCAGGTCGAGCGACCCGGAGAAGTCGAAGTTGCAGGTGTCGTGGGTGCGCTGCGCCACGTCGTTGAAGGCGACCAGGAACGTCGTCACCGCCGGCTCGGGGCGGCTGAAGTCAGCGGCCGAGGAGGTCGTGACGTACAGGTTCGTGATGCCGTCTTCCCTCGTCCACTCCGTGAACTCGACGAGCTTGTCCGCCATCGCCCGGTAACCGTCGCCGAGAGAGACGCCGTTCGCCTTGGACCAGCGGCGCATTCCGTCGGGAAGTAACATCAGGTTGGTCACGGTCTTCTCCTCTCCTTGCGTGATCCGGCTTGTCCTCGGTCCTCACACGTTCTTGATCGCAACACGGTCGGTGATCGTCCGGGCTCCCGGAGCCCTACCGGGTGGCGAGGCCGGCGGCCGCCGGCACGTGGGCGGCGGCGTTGCTCGCCACCACGAGCACGCCTGCCAGCCACGGCGCGTAGTCGTCCGGGCGGGCGGCCAGGTCCGCACGCAGCTCCTGCGGCGCCACCCAGCGCACGTCGGCCACCTCGGCCGGGTCCGGGTCCAGCGGCACGTCCACCGGTACCCGGCCGACCACGACGTGGTCGTACTCGTGCTCGATCCGGCCGGTCTCCGGGTCCTCGGCCCGGTAGAGATACACGCCGGCCTCCTCCAGCGGCACCCCGCGCAGCCCGATCTCCTCGACCAGCCGCTCGGCAGCGGCTTCCAGCAGCGGCTGCCCCGGCGCCGGGTGGCCGCAGCAGGCGTTGGCCCAGCGCAGCGCGAAGCGGGTCTTCACCTTCGCCCGCTGCTGCACCAGCACGCGGCCCTGCTCGTCCAGCAGCATCACCGAGTACGCCCGGTGCAGCCGGCCGGGCGCCGTGTGCGCCTCGGCGACCCTGAGGGAGCCGAGGGCGGTGCCGCCCGCGTCGACGAGCTCAACCAAGTGCGATTCCCGAGTAACCATGACGTCTCCTACCTAGTGTGGTGAACAACCCGGACACGCCGGCTGACGGCGTACCCGATGCGTGCGAACCCGCTGCCGGCGCCCGGCTCCTGACCGCGTACGCGGACAGGCGACGTGCGCTCGCGGGACGTCTTCATCGATGAGGTGCGCGGGCCGGCTGCCGGCCGGCCCCGGCACCGCGGGCACAAGGGCTCTCCGGCGCCCGTCATGCGGTACGTGTTCCGTCGAGCCCGCGCTCCACGGCCGCGATGATCTGCGGCCGCAGCTCCTCCGGCCGGATGATCGCGTCCACGGAACCCACCCGCTGCGCCCGCTGGATCGAGTGCACGCCGTCGAACTCCGCGGCGACCTCGCCCAGCTTCTCCGCGCGCACCGCCGCCCACACGCTCTCCAGTTGGTCGGCGAGCTGCGCCCGCTCCCGGCCGGAGGCCGCGGAGATGCGCGCCTCCAGGTCCGCCACCCGCGCGTCGGCGGCCGTCCTGGAGTCGACGTCGGCGGCGAAGACGACCGCGGCGGCCGGCGCACCGCCGAGGACCGAGGCGTACGAACCGTCCACCGCCAGCACCGTCATGCCCGGGTTCAGCGCCTTGGAGAACACCACGAACGCGCCGCCGTGGTAGCGGGAGATCACGCAGAACACGATCGGTCCGCGGAAGTTGACGATCGCCCGGCCGATCTCCGCCCCGTACTCCAGTTGCAGCTCACGCATCGACTCCGGCGAGCCGTCGAACCCGGAGAGGTTCGCCAGCACCACCAGGGGCCGGTTCCCGCTCGCCGCGTTCACCGCCCGCGCGACCTTCTTCGACGAACGCGGGAAGAGCGTGCCCGCCGTGTACGCGTCCGGGCCGTCGGTGGGCGGGAAGCCGCGCCGCTGCACCGACCGCGACTCGATGCCCACCAGGCACACCGGCCGCCCGCCCAGGTGCACGTCCTGCACCACCGCGGTCTCGGCCTCGGCCATGTCGGCCCAGCGCTCCAGCACCGCGTGGTCCTGGTCGGCGAGCGCGCGCATCACCGTGCGGATGTCGAACGGCTTCTTGCGGTCCGGGTTGGTGGCGGCGGAGAAGATCTCCCCGACCGTGGTGAAGTCGCTGCCCTCGGCGACGTGCGGGAAGTCGCTGACGTCCCGGTCGACCGGGTCGGTGGTCGCCGCCCTGCGGGGGCCCGTCTCGCCGGGCAGCACGTAGCTGTGGTCGTAGTACGACAGCAGCACGTCCCGCGCGGCCTGCAGGTCCGGCGCCCAGTACTGCGCCTGCCCGTTCGGGCCCATCACCCGGTCGTAGCCGCCGATGCCGAAGTTGTCCTCGGCGGAGACGCCGCCGGAGAAGTCCAGCGACCGCTTGCCGGTCAGCACCATCGCCGAGTCCGGGGTCATCACGAGCACGCCCCGGGTGTGCATCAGCATGGTGGCCTCGGCGTTCCAGTACGGCTGCGCGCCGACGTTGACGCCGGCGACGACGACGTTGATCTCGCCGCCGTCCTGGGTGAAGTGCACGATGCGGCGCAGCGCCCGGGCGATCCAGTCCATGTTCTCGGTGCCCGAGTCCATCGCGATCCGGGCGCCCGCGGACAGCGCGTACCACTCGACGGGCAGCCGCAGCCGCTCCGCCAGGTCCAGCGCCGCGACGACCCGCGCGCACTCCGCCTCGGAGAGCGCGCCCAGCGCCTTCACCGGGTCGCCGAGGAGCACGACGCGGGTGACGCCCTCCGGGTACCGCTCGGTCGGCGTGGTGGCCACGCCGGCCACGATGCCGGCCTTGTTCCGGCCCTTCGGCCGCTCGACGGGGACCAGTGCGCCGGCTTCGTCGAGGTCGTGCTCGGTGAAGGTGCCGCCGGCGCCGGCGATCATGTCGAACAGCTCGTACGGGTAGACCGTGCCGCGGCGCCGCACCCGCAGCACCTTCTGGCGGTAGTCGTCGAGCGGCTGGATCAGGTCGGTGGGCGGGTCGGTGACGCTGAGGCGGACGCCCGCGGCCACGTCGTACGTCACGTGCACCGCCGTCGGGACCAGCCCGCCGCGCCGGCCGCGCCGGCAGCCGAGGAACAGCACCTCCTCCACGCCCAGGCCCCGGGTGGTCGGCAGCAGGCGCCGGGCGACCACGTGCAGCTCCTCCAGCGTGAGGTCGCTGGGCGGGCGGACGTTGATGAAGATGCGGTTGGTGTCCTGGCCCCTGGTCGCCGGCCGCCAGATCTGCTCCTTGCGGATCGCGTCCAGGCAGGCGCCGAGCGCCGCCTCGACCTCGGGCAGCGCGAGGATGCGGCCCTCGTCGTCCCGCAGCGGCGTCAGGTCACGGACCTGTGCCATCGCGACCAGCCGCTCGTCCGCCGGGTTGCTCGGCGCGACGCACCGCAGCAGGTAGACGTCGTCGTTCACGGACGGCAGCCGGGTGAGGTCGAAGTTCCGCAGCCGCCGCAGCAGCAGGCGCTGGCCGATGAGCGGGTGCATGCCGCGCATCAGCATGTCCTCGGCCGGGCCGTCCGGGGAGGGCAGGAACGTGAAGTGCTGCGGCTCCGCGCCGTCGCGCCCGGCAACCGTCGTGGTGATCCGGTGCAGGCCGGCGGGGAGGGAGGCGGCCAGCGTCGCGCGCAGCCCCGCCGCCATCTCGTCGGTCTCCGGCGGCAGGCCGGTCCAGGTGAGGTAGAACTCGGCGACGACGGCGGTCGTGTCCGGCTCCGCGGCGGCCACCTCGGCCAGCGCCTTCGCCGCCCCGGACAGGTCGTCGACGTCGGCGACGGTCACCAGCAGCCGGTGGGAGGCGCCGTCGAGTTCGTAGCGGCCGGAGACGAACGGCCGTCCCGCGACGGTCTCGCAGTGCACGCCGGTCAGCCGGTGGTCGCGGTAGGCGCGGCGGATGAGGACCTCCAGCAGGGGGTCCGGCTCGGCGCCCGGGCGGTCGACGCGCTCGCTCAGCAGTTGGATGAGCGACTCGGGGCTGGCGACCATGTCGGCGATCCGCTCGTCGCGGTCGGCCGCGTCCGGGTGCGCGTCGAGGTAGCGCAGGTGGTGGCGTACCTGCTCGTAGACCCGGGCCCGGGAACGGCGCAGCGTCGGCTGCGCGTACCAACGGAACATCAGGCTCCGCGCGAGGCCGCCGATCAGCGGGAAGCGCAACTGGGTGGCCCGGATGAGGTGTTCGAGGGCCTGGCTCACGGCCTGGCGCTGCTCCTCGGGCGGCGGCGTCTCGTTGAGCCACTGCTGCAGCAGCGCGGTGATCACGGAGACGTCGGCGGTGGCGGCCTGCCGGGCCAGGAAGATCCGGAAGACCGCCTCCTCCAGCGCGGGCGTACGGTCCAGACCGTCGACGCCGTAGTGGCCCAGCACCCGGGTCAGCCGGCCCTGGAACCTCTCCGAGAGCCCGGCGCGCTCGGCGTCGAGGCTCTGCAGGTAGGTGTGGAAGAACTCGCGCGGGCTGCGCACCCAGGTCTCGGCCGCGGTCTCCTCGTGCTCCGGCTTGTTGCGGCTCAGCTCGGAGAGGTCGGCGAAGACCTCCAGCAGCCCGGCCTCCGCCGTCAGCGGACGCTCCGGCAGCCCGGCGCGCAGGGCGAGGTAGCCGGTGAGGGCGTCGTCGGCGCCGCCGGGGTCGGCGTCGAAGCCGAGGAGCCTGCCGCGCAGGTCCGCAAGGCCCCGCTCGGCGCGCTGCGCCGCGGTCGGCTCGGCCGGCGGGGCGGGCAGGTCCAGATCGGCGCCGGCGGCGACGGGCGTGGCGTCGGCGTCGTCCAGCGGCTCCAGGCGCAGCAGCGGCGCGCCGGTCTCGACCTGGCTGCCGACCGAGACGAGCGACTCCTTGAGCACCGCACGGAACGGCGCACGCAGCACCGTCTCCATCTTCATGCTCTCCAGGACCAGGACCGGGGCGCCTTCCTCGACCTCGTCGCCGGCGCCGAGCGGCGTCGCGACCACCAGCGCGGGGGCGGGCGAGCGGACCACGCCGCCCTCGTCGCGGCTGATCCGGTGCGTCACCCCGTCGACCTCGACCAGGTGGACCGGGCCGTGCGCGCCGATGACCAGCCGGAAGCGGTGGCCGTCGAGCCGGATCTGCCCGGTGTGTTCGTTCAACCGCTCCAGCACGGCGTCGACGGCCCGCACAGTGCCGTCGTCGGTGCCGGAGCGGAAGCCCACCCGGTAGCGGCCGGGGCCGGTCTCGGCGACGGTGAGCCGGTAGCCGGCACCGCGCAGGGTGAGGTCGACCGGGCGGCTGCCCTCGTGGTGCACCTGCGGGCGACCGCCGCGCGCGGTGCCCAGCAGCCGCTGCAACTCTGCCCGCTTCCCGTCCTCGTACGCCTCGATCGCCGCGGCGGCCAGCGCGACGCCCGCGTGCCGCGGCGACGCCAGCCCGCCCGCGGCGCGCACCCGGTCGATCCAGCCGGTGTCGGCGCGCGCGTCGATCACCTCGGGCTCGTCGAGGAGGTCGAGGATGAAGCTCTTGTTGGTGGTGCCGCCCTCGATCAGCACCGTGGTCCGGCGCATCGCGTGCCGCAGCCGGGACAGCGCCTCCGCGCGGTCGCGCCCGTACGCGATGACCTTGGCGATCATCGAGTCGAAGTCTGCGGGGATGGAGTCGCCCTGGCTGACGCCGGTGTCGACCCGGATCCCGGGTCCCGCGGGCAGGTCGAGCAGGGCGATACGGCCCGGGGCGGGCGCGAAGTCGCGGTCGGGGTCCTCGGCGTTGAGCCGGGCCTCGACGGCGTGCCCCAGCTCGTCCGGCCGGGTGCCGGTCAGCCGGCCGCCCGCGGCCACGTGGAGCTGCGCCTTGACGAGGTCCATGCCGGTGGTGGCCTCGGTGACCGGATGCTCCACCTGCAGCCGGGTGTTGACCTCCAGGAAGGCGAACAGCCCGTCCTTCGGCTGGTAGAGGAACTCCACGGTGGCCGCGCCACGGTAGCCCACCGCGAGCGCGAGCCGCTCCGCGGACTCCTTCAGCCGCTCCACCTGTTCGGCCGCCAGCACCGGCGAGGAGGACTCCTCGACGATCTTCTGGTTCCGGCGCTGGACGGAGCAGTCCCGCACGCCCAGCGCCCACACGCCGCCCTGGCCGTCGGCGATCACCTGCACCTCGACGTGCCGGGCGTGGACGAGCAGCCGCTCCAGGAACAACGCGCCGTTGCCGAAGGCACGTTCGGCCTCCTGGCTGGTGCGCTGGAACGCCTCGGACAGCTCCTCGGGCCGGTGCACGGCCCGTACGCCCCGGCCGCCGCCGCCCGCGGTCGCCTTGAGCATCAGGGGGTAGCCGATCCGCTCGGCCTCGCGCAGCGCCGTGTCCAGGTCCGCGACCGGCCCGCGGCTCCACGGCGCGACGGGGACGCCGACCTCCTCGGCGAGGAGCTTGGCGCTGATCTTGTCGCCCAGCTTGTGCATCGCCTCCGGGTCGGGGCCGATGAACGTCACGCCGAGCTTCCCGCACAACTCGGCGAAGGCCGGATCCTCGGCGACGAAGCCCCAGCCCACCCAGGCGGCGTCCGCGCCGGTCTCGACGAGGGCGCGCTCCAGCACGGCGAGGTCCAGGTAGGGGCGGTCCGCGGCCCGGCCCAGGTCGTAGGCGATGTCTGCCGCGCGTACGAACGTCGCCGTGGCGTCGGCGTCGGTGTAGAAGGCCACGGTCTCGATCCGGGGTGCGCCGGTCTCGTTGAGTTCGCCGACGGCCCGGACGAGCCGCATGGCGGCCTCTCCACGGTTGATGATCGCAACACGGCTGAACACCGGTCAGACCTCCCAGATTTCACATGGCGGTCGGCGGGGGCTGCCGGCGGCTGTTCCGCGCGGCGTGCCGCCGGGTGTCTGGCCGGTGCCGGATCCGGCACCGGGCCACGGGATCAGGACTGTTCTTGGAGCTGGTCGCGGAGGATGGGGGTGGGTTCCACGCGGCGGGTCTTGAGGGTGGCGGTGCGGGGGAGACCCGGTGTGCGCGTCGGATTCCGGCTCACGGATCACCACCCCAACCAGCGTCGTCACTCCCGTCAGATGCGCACGACGTGCCACCCGAGTCCATGCCCGCCCAGCATCAGGCACGCCACTTGGCCACCACACACCAACGACTTGGCGCCCACTTGGCGGTTCGGCGCGTGAAATTTCACCAGAGGGCGCTCGGCGAACCGGCGGCGCCGATAGGGGTAACGGGCCGAAGCGCGGGAAAGCCGCCGTATTCGGCGGTGGGTGAGAACCGGAATCGCGGCTCGATATCGCCGTCGCGCGGGAGAAGCCCGGCCGGTTGTCTTTCGCCGTCCGTACGGGCCGGGCCCGGCCCGTACGGACGGTACCGCTCTGCTAGAGGGCGAGCACGATGTCGACGTCCGACAACTCCGCCTGGACCGCGATCTCGGTGATAAGGCCGTCGCCGACGGTGAAGCGGAACGAGAGGAAGGGCACCTCGTCCTTCACCCACACCAGCCCCGCCGCCCCGTCCACGACCGCGGGCAGCGGCGCCCAGGCGTGGCCGGCGAAGAGGCGGGTGACGGCGTCGGCGCCGCGCAGTTCCGCGTCCATGCCCAGGTGCGCGGCGGTCGCGTCGGAGCGCAGCACGATGTCCGGGTCGAGCATCGCCAGCAGCGCCTCGAAGTTGCCCTGGCGGGACGCGGCGAGGAACGCGTTGGCCAGGTCGGACCTGCCCTTCTTGAGGACGAGCCCGTTCTCGCTGTAGACGCCGATGGCCCTGCTTCTGGCGAGCGGTGCGCGCTGCTGCACGCGGCGGCGGGCGCGGCTGGCCAACTGGCGGGCCGCGGCGGGGGAGCGGTCGACGATGGTCGCGATCTGGTCGAAGGGCACGGCGAACATGTCGTGCAGCACGAACGCCAGCCTCTCGGCCGGCGTGAGGGTGTCGAGGACCACCAGCAGCGCGACGCCGACGGAGTCGGCGAGGACCGCCTCCTCCTCCGGGTCCGCCGGCGCGCCCTCGCCGTGCGGCTCCGCGGTCTCGGTCGTGTCCACCAGGTCTTCGGGGCGCGACTTGCGGGACTGCAGCATGTTCAGCGACACCCGGGCGACGATCGTCGTCAGCCAGCCGCTGAGGTTCTCCACCTCGTCGGTGCGCGAGCGGCTCAGCCGGATCCACGCCTCCTGGACGGCGTCCTCGGCCTCGGCGCCGGAGCCGAGCATCCGGTACGCGAGCGCGCGCAGACGGGGGCGATCCTTCTCGAACCGTTCGGCCAGCAAGTCGTGATCGCTCATCTGGTCAAGTCCTCTCCCCAGGGCCTGCCATGTGGGTGACCGGCGGATCCCACCGGTACGGCGAGCCGGGAACCGCCACCGGCCCGGTGCCGTTCCGCGTCGCCGCCTCCCCACCTCTGCTCGTCGCGGCTGACAGTGACAACAGCCGGCAACGAGCCTACTCCGTAGGGCGACGGTTGCGCCCCGTGCCCCGAGCAGGTGGCCGGATATCCGGCATGAGTCCGCACGGCGGGCAACGGACGGTGCACGGGATCGCGGGACTTCGCGGACGTGCCACGGGCGCCCCCGCCACGCCGGGGTGCGGGGCACGCCGCCGCCGGGTCAGCGGGTGGTCCACCGGCGGAGCTTCTCCGGATTCAGCACGGCCCAGATGCGGGTGATCCGGTCGCCTTCGACGGCGAGGGCCAGGACCGCGACGGTGGCGCCGTTCCGCCGGCTGACCAGGCCGGGCCGGCCGTTGACCGTACGTTCCAGGAGGTGCAGCGGGGCACGCGCGGCCAGGTCGGCGCAGGCCCTGGCGATCCGGCCGCCGCCGGTGACGGGGTGGGCCGCGGCGGCGGCCAGCCCGCCGCCGTCGGCGGTCACGGTGGCGTGCGGATCCAGCAGCCCGATCAGGGCGTCGATGTCCCCGGCCTCCCACACCCGTTTGAACTCCCGGACGATGCCGGCCCTCCGGGCCTGCGGGGTCGCGGTGTCCCCGGACTGAGGGACCCGGCGGCGGGCGGAGGACGCCAACTGCCGGCAGGCCGCAGGGGACCGGCCGACGACCTCGGCCACCTCGGCGAAGGAGTAGCGGAACACGTCGTGCAGCACGAAGGCCACCCGCTCGGCCGGCGTCTCGGCGTCGGACAGCGAACCCAGCAGCCGGTAGGCCAGACTGATCACCTGGCGCCGCTCGTCCAGGAGCACGTCCGGGCCGGCCGGCGGCCCTCCGCAGCCCGGTCCCGCCCCGGTGGTCGTCGCGCCGCCGTCCCCGGTCCTCACGGTCTCAGAACCCGATGGCTTCACGGAGCCGCAGGACGGTGCCCCGCCCGGGGAAGGCGCCGCCGGCGTAGCCGGTGAGCTGGCTGCCACTGGCCGAGGCGATCACGAGGGAGCCGGTTTCGGTCACCGCGTGGACGCTGCCGACGATGACGTCGGGGCCGGCGAGGAGCCGCCGGATCTCGTCGCGCTGCGCGGCGCGGTCCATGGTCAGGCTGCGTTTCCTGACCGAGTCGTACCGCCCGCTCTCGTCGACGTCCTCGCCGATGCCGGACAGGCGCAGCGTCTCGCTGGTCCCGGTGAACACCGTCGCGCCCCCGGGGATCAGTTCCCGGACGCGGGAGCGCGCGGCCGGGGCGCCGTCGAGGATCTCGGCCTCGAAGCCGTTGCCCGTCAGCGCGGCGGCCGTGATCTCCAGGCGCTCCGCGGACGCGGGCTCGCTGAACGAGGGTGCCGAGGTCGTCATGCCTTCTCCAGACCGGTCGGGTGGGATCATCGCCGGAGAGCGGGCCGTGGTTCCCGGACGCCCGCTCGCCGGGGGACGCGTGCGCCGTCCCCACCTGTACGACAAGACATCCCGCCGGAATGTGAGGTGCGGCACCGGGCCGGCGTGCCGCCCCGCGGGCCCGGGCCGTGCCACGGCCTTCCGGCAGCGCGCGACGGGGCGTCTTTACGGAGGTGACCTGCGCCTCCGCATGATCGAAGGACTTTGCTCACAGGTTGCCAAGTCGACACCAAGCCGAACCCAAGCGAACCCGGCAAAGATACCGCTTGCGCACCGTGCCGACCGGGGCGGTTGCGCGGTCGAATTCGCTGCAACCCCGAGTGGGCGCGACGGGAAACTCCGGGGAAATCTCTACCTACAGAAGGTGGATGCCAGGCATGTCGACTCTCTGCAAGCCAGCGGTGAGCGTACCGGAATACGTCATCACCATGGAAGAGACCCTGGAATTCGCCAAGAAGGTGCACGCGGGAAAGCCACAGCTTCCGCTCGCGCTCCGGCTCATCCAGAAGACCGGAGTACGGAAAAGGCACATCGTCCAGCCCATCGAGAAGACGCTCGACCACCCCGGTCTCCGGGAGCGCAACCGGATATACGAGGTCGAGTCGAAGAACATGACCCCGCCGGTCATCGAGGAGGCACTCGCGAACGCGGACGTGACCGCCCGGGACATCGACGTGATCATCTACGTGTCCTGCACCGGGTTCCTCATGCCCTCGCTGACCGCGTGGCTGATCAACAAGATGGGGTTCCGCTCCGACACCCGGCAGATCCCCATCGCGCAGCTCGGCTGCGCCGCGGGCGGCGCCGCCATCAACCGCGCCCACGACTTCTGCCGCGCGTACCCGGACAGCAACGTCCTCATCGTCTCCTGTGAGCTGTGCTCCCTGTGCTACCAGCCGGAGGACGACGGCATCGGCTCGCTCCTCTCCGACGGCCTTTTCGGCGACGCCGTCGCCGCCGCCGTCGTCCGCGGCCGCGGGGGCACCGGCGTGACGCTGGAGCGCAACGCCTCGTACCTCATCCCGGACACCGAGGAGTGGATCTCCTACGCCGTCCGCTCCACCGGCTTCCACTTCCAGCTCGACCGCCGGGTCCCCGGCACCATGGAGCCGCTCGCGCCGGTGCTGCGCCAACTGGCCACGAGGCACGGCTGGGACGTCGAGAACCTGGACTTCTACATCATCCACGCCGGCGGGCCGCGGATCCTGGACGACCTGAGCAAGTACCTCAACACCGACCGCCACATGTTCCGGCACAGTTGGTCGACCCTGACCGACTACGGGAACATCGCCAGCGCCGTCGTGCTGGAGGCGCTGCGCCGCCTCTTCGAGGAGGGCTCCGTCCTGCCCGGCGCCAGCGGCATGATCGCCGGCTTCGGCCCCGGCATCACCGCCGAGATGTCCGTGGGCAGTTGGGTCGGCGAGACCCCCCGGGCGAAGGCGGCGGGCACCCCGCTTGCCGCCGCCGTCGGCTGAGCTCCCACCGACCCGTAGACGACGAAGGGAAGTTCGCATGAGTGCGTTCCGGCCCACGCCCCTACCCGCCACGTCGCACGTCACCGGGTAGGGGGCGAGCCGACCGTGACACGGGGGAGCGGTACAGGTTTCGGCGGAGGGAATGCAGTGAGCCCTGACGGCAAGCGGGCGGTCGTCTCGACGGGTACGCCGTCGGGCGCCGCCACCGGCACCTCCCGCGAAGCGACGCCATGAACGCCGACGCCGTAGTCGCCGCCGCGGAGCGCGAGAACCTGTGGGGTCCGGAGGACCTGTTAGCAGGCGGGACGACCAGTCCCGCGGGATACATCGGTGCCACGCCCACGTCGCTGATCGGTCGCACCCGCGACCTCGATCGGCTGGCCACCGTGCTGTCCGCGCCCGACGCCGGTCTGGTGACCGTCACGGGGCCGGCCGGGGTGGGCAAGAGCCGGCTCGTCATGGAGTACTTCCGCCGCTTCGGGTCGGGCCCGGGCGGCACCGTCGAGGTGTTCGACTTCGCCCGGATCCCGGATCCCGCCATGGGCGCGCTGATGCTGCGCCGGCTCACGGAGCAGTTCCAGGAGGACCCCGGTTCGGTCCGCGCGTCCCTGGAGCGGCTCGGCCCGGGGCCGGTCACCGTACTGTTCGACCACTACGAGGACGTCGCCGATGAACTGGCGCCACTGCTCGCCGAGTTCCGGCGGAGCTTCCCGGAGGTGCGGATCGTCGCGGTCGGCACCGCCCGCCTCGGGCTGTACGGCGAACGGGTCGTACGGCTCCGGCCGCTCCCGACCGGGCACGGCGTCGAGGCCGACCTCCCGGCGGTCTCACGGATTCCGGCCGTGGAGCTGTTCGTACAGTGCGCGCGGGCGGTACGGCCCGAGTTCAAGCTGACGGCGGAGAACCTCCGCTACGTGCTGGCCCTCTGCCGGCTCGTCGGCGGGCTGCCGTTCGCCGTCGAGCTGGCCGCCGAGCAGGTCAGGCTGGCCGAACCCGACCTCATCCTGGAGCGCTTCGAGCGCGGCACCGACGACCTGCGCCGCGCCGGCCGGCACCCGTACTCGCGGCACGCCGGCATCTCCGACATGGTCGCCTGGGTCTTCGCCCGGCTGCCCGCGGAGGAACGGCTGCTGCTGAACCAACTCGCCGTCTTCGAGGGCCCGTTCACCACCCGCGCCGCGGCCGGCGTGCTCACCGGCTTCGACGCCGCCGGGTACCGGACCATGGAGCGGCTCATCGACGCGAGCGTCGTCATCCCCGACGAGCGGCCCGACGGCGAGCTGAGCCTGAGCATCCCCGCCCCCGTACGGCACGCCGCGGCCCGCTCGCTCGCCCTGCTGCCCTGCCACGCGACGCTGCGCAAGGCCCACGGCGAGTACTTCCGCGCGCTCGCCATGCCCCGCCCCGCACCCCCGGCCGAGGCCGGCACGGCGGTCGCGGGACCGCGCCCCGGGGCCGGCCCGGAGTGCCGGGCCGACCTGCTCGCGGCGTTCGGCTACTGGCGGGAGGCGGGCGACGGCCGGTCCATGGCGGTGCTCGCCGGCGCGCTGCGCGAGCAGTCCACCGGTACGGGCCAGACCCGCCAGTGCCTGCGGCTGACCCAGGAAGCGCTGCGGGCCGGCGTCGAGGACGCGCGGCTGCACGCCCGCACGCTGGAGGCCGCCGGCGGGCTGGCGATGCGGCTCGGCTCCGGCGCGGCCCGCGGTTACCTCGCCCAGGCCCGCGACGCCTACCGCGCCGTGCACGACGACGCCGGCGTGGTGCGCTGCCTCGGGCTGCTCGGCGACGAGGCGTACGCCGGCGGCGACCTGGACGGCGCCCGCCGCCGGTTCGAGGAAGGGCTCGCCGTCATCACCACGCCCACCCGCGCCGGGACCAACGGCGACGCCGCGGCGAGCGCCGG
The DNA here is from genome assembly GCF_027497195.1 of Streptomyces sp. WMMC500. NCBI lineage: Bacteria > Bacillati > Actinomycetota > Actinomycetes > Kitasatosporales > Streptomycetaceae > Streptomyces > Streptomyces sp. WMMC500. The sequence goes on along the minus strand of NZ_CP114905.1, from coordinate 2,808,020 downwards.
CCGGCACCTCACCCGGCGGCTCGCCGCCGTGCTGCGCGAGGCGGGCAACCTCGCCCGCGCCGACGAGCTGGCGCGTACCGCCCTGGCGGCGGAGCTGGGCCACGAGGACCTCGGCGGCACGGTGACCGCCCGCTACGTCCTCGCCTCCGTCCGGCTGCTGGAGCAGGATTCGGCCGAGACGCGCACCCTGTTCGCGGACGCCGCCGAGCAGCTCGGCGGGCTGGCGGACGCGCCGGAGCGGCCCGAGTGCCTGGAGATGCTGGCGATCGCGCTCTACAAGTGGCGCCGGATCACCGACTGGCGGCTGCTCACCGCGACGCTGGGCCTGGCCAACCGGCTGCGCCGGCGCCAGGGCCTCGCCCGCCCCCGGCCGCTGGCCGAGCTGACCACGGCCATCCTCGCCACCGCCAGCCAGGAGCTGAGCGCCGACGACTACATGTGGGCGTGGCGCTCCGGCGCCGAACTGACCTGGGAGGCGGCGATGCGACTGATGCCCTCTGAGGACGCGGGTCCCGCGGCCGGGACGGACGTGCCCGCCGACGTGGCCGACATCCTCACCAAGCGGGAGCTGGAGGTCGCGCTCCTGGTGTCCGAGGGGCTGACGAACCGCGTCATCGCCCGCCGGCTCGGCATCGCCGAGTGGACGGTCGTGAACCATCTGCGCAAGGTGATGCGCAAACTCGGCTGCCAGTCCCGCGTCCAGGTGACCCGCCGGCTCGCCACCGGCTGAAGCCGGCGGGCGGAAGGCGGGCCCGCACCCCGCCTTCCGCCCGTCCCCCTGTCCCTACCCGGCCCGACCCCGGCCCGTGCACGCGGTGTTACGTGATCCGTACAGTCCCGTGCTGACACCGTGTGGACCGGCGCCGTACGATCCGCTACCGGGGGACGGGAGAGCTGCGTCAGATCAGGGGTGGGGGAGACTCGTGCGACGACGGCCCGCTGGGCACGCCGGATCCGTGCTGCTCGCAGCCGTGTTGGCCCTCGCGAGCTGCACGGGCGGCGACGGGGAGCCCTCCGGCGGTCCCTCGCAGTCCTCCGGTACGAAGGGCGGTGCGAGCCCGGCGCCGACCTCCGCGCTCGACGCCGACCCGGCGAAGGCGCCGCGGGACCGCGCCGCCGCGCGGGCGCTGGCCGGCGAGGTCATCGCCGACCCCGCGCAGTTCGGCCCCGAGGCGGTCCGGGCCACGCCGTACGAGAGCGACCCCGGCCGGCGGCCGGTCCTCGGCGACGACTGCGTCTGGCGGCAGGAGCCGCTGCCCGACGGCGTACTCGCCACGCTCTCCCGGCACTTCGAGGTCCCGCCCGCGGCCGGGAAGGACACCGCCCGGCTGCTGGCCGTGGTCACCGTGCACCGCACCGCGGAAGAGGCCGACTGGGAGAACGCCGGGATGCTGGAGGAGATGCTCCGCTGCCCCGAGCAGCAACTCGGCGCCGGTGAACGGCTCAAGGACCTGATCTCCTCCGCCTCCTACTACGGCGACTCCGCGAACCTCTACGCCGACGACGTGCTGCGGGAGAGCGGCGACTACCGCGGCGCGGGCGCGGCGGCGACCCCGTACGCCTGGATGCAGATGCGGCTCGGCCAGGTCACCGTCTCGGTCTCGGTCCGGGCGGGGCGGGGGTACGACATGGCGGAGGCCCAGGACATCGGGCGGGAGGCGGGGATCCGGATGCTCCAGCGGGTGGAGACGGCGCTCGGACGCGACGGGGCCGGGGGAGAGGACACGGAGGGCATGGGCGCGGACGGCGGGCAGGACGGCGGCGCGGAGGGGAACGGCCGGTGACGGAGCAGCTCACGCCCGCGGATCCGGTACGGATCGGCGGCCACCGCCTCCTGGCCCGGCTCGGCGCCGGCGGCATGGGCGTGGTCTACCTCGGCCGCGCGGACACCGGCGACCTGGCGGCGGTCAAGGTGATCCGCCCGGAGTACGCCGCGGAGCCCGACTTCCGGGCCCGGTTCCGCCGCGAGGTCGCCGCCGCCCGGCGGGTGCGCAGCCCGTGGGCCGTGCCCGTCACCGGCGCCGACCCGGAGGCCGAAGCCCCGTGGCTGGCCACGGCGTTCGTGCCGGGCCCCGCCCTCGCCGAAGCCGTCGCCCGCTGCGGCCCGCTGCCGGAGCGCGGCACGCGGATCCTCGGCAAGATCCTCGCCCGGGCGCTCGCCGCCGTGCACGCGGCCGGGCTCGTCCACCGGGACGTCAAGCCCGGCAACGTGCTGCTCGCCGTGGACGGCCCGCGGCTCATCGACTTCGGCATCGCCCGCTCCCCGGAGGAGACCGCGCTCACCTCGCCGGACGCCGTCGTCGGCACCCCGGGGTTCCTCGCGCCCGAGCAGGCCCTGGGCAGCGAAGCCGGCCCCGCGGCCGACGTGTTCGCGCTCGGCTGCGTCCTGGCGTACGCGAGCACCGGGCGGCCGCCGTTCGGCTCCGGCGCCGTGGACGCGCTGCTGTACCGCACGGTGCACGACGAGCCCGACCTGACCGGCGTCCCCGACGGCGTGCGGGAGGTGGTGGCCCGCTGCCTCGCCAAGGACCCCGCCGCCCGCCCGACCCCCGCCGAACTCGACGAGGCCCTGGTCGAGGACGCGCCGGAGGGCACCGCGGAGTGGCTGCCCGACGAGGTCGTACGGCTGATCGCCGACCGCTCCGCCGCGATGCTGGCGCTGCCGGACATCGACGCCACCGTCGCCGAGTCCGCCGAGTCCGCCGAGTCCGCCGAGTCCGCCGAGACCACCGAGTCCGCAGGAGCGTCCGAAGCGGACTCCGGGGCCACCGGCCGCCGCCGGTTCCTCGTCCTGGGCGCCGGCGGCGCGGCGCTGCTCGCGGCCGGCGGGGGCGCGGCGCTGTGGGCCGGCCTGCGCGACGACGGCGGGTCCGGCTCCGCCGCACGCCGGTGGGCCCTCGGCGTCCAGGCCGACCTGAGCGGGCCGCAGCGGGCGGCGGGGCGGGCGCAGGAGCGCGGCGTGCGGCTGGCCGTCGAGCAGTTCAACGCCCGCCCGCGCCGCCCCTTCGAACTGGACGTCGCCGTGGCCGACGACCGCGGCGACCCCGCCGCCGCCGAGCGCGCCGCCCGGCGGCTCGCGGCCGACCGCGACGTGCTGGCCGTCGTCGGCTCCACCGGCGACAAGACCACCGGCGCGGCCCTCGGCGCGTACGACGCGCGGCGCATCCCGCAGCTCACGGTCTCCTCCGCCCAGGGCGCGTACGGCACCGCCTCCCGCCGCTCCCTCCTGCAGACCGTGCCGACCTACGGCACCACCAGCCTGCCCGCCGCGCTGATGCTCCAGGCCGAGGGCGTGCGCCGGGCGGCCATGGTGATCGACCGGGCGGCGGGCGAGTTCGCGTGGGAGGAAGGCCACCTGGCGTACAAGACGCTCGGGCTGGTGGACATCGAGGTGCACCCGCGGGTGGTGCCGCGCAGCGCGGCCTCGCCCGTCGAGGTGCTCACGGACGTGCTCGACCGGGAGCCGGACGCCGTCTACTACGCGGGTTCCCCGCGGCGCGGCGCGGACTTCGCGCGCACGCTCGCCGCGCGGGGCTTCACGGGCGTACGGGTCCTCGGCTACCCGGCCGCCGGGCCGGAGTTCACGGCGCGGGCCGGCGCGGCGGCGGACGGCTGGCAGATGTACGCGCCGTACATCGACCCGGGGGCGAAGCCGGTCGCGGCGTTCGCCGAGGCGTTCCGCGAGCGCTACGGGCAGCCCCCCGGGCGCTGGGCGGCCGAGGCGTACGACGTGACGCGGATGGTGCTCGACCGCCTCACCGAGGCGGTGCGGGGCGGTCGCCGGCCGGCGAGGGGGAGGCTGTTCGAGCTGCTGGCGAAGGGCACGTACCGCGGGATGGTCAGGGAGTACGTGTTCCAGGACGGCTATCTGCAGGGCGTCGAGATGTTCCACTACCGCGTCGCGGACGGCCGCTTCGGCTACGCCGGCCCCGCCGACGTGGGTGAGTGAGGGGCCCGTGCCGTGCGCGCGCTGACCCCCGACGACCCCGGGACCCTCGGCGGCCACCGGCTGCTGGCGCGGCTCGGCGCCGGCGGCATGGGCGTGGTCTACCTCGCCAGGACGCCCGGCGGTGCGCTGGTCGCCCTGAAGGTGATCCGCGCCGAGCACGCCGCCGACCCGGGCTTCCGCGCCCGCTTCCGGCGCGAGGTGACGGCGGCGGGCCGGCTGCGGGGGCGCTGGCTGGTGCCGGTCGTCGCCGCCGACGCGGAGGCCCGGGAGCCCTGGCTGGCCACGGAGTTCGTGCCGGGTCCCACGCTGACGGAGACGGTGGACGGGTACGGGCCGTGGCCGGAGCGTGCGGTCCTGCGGCTCGGCGCGTACCTGGCCGGGACGCTCGCCGACGTCCATCGCGCGGGGCTCGTCCACCGGGACGTCAAGCCCGGCAACGTCCTGCTCACCCTCGACGGCCCCCGGCTCATCGACTTCGGCATCGCCCGGGTGGCGGGAGCCACGGCGCTGACCGAGAGCGACGTGGTGATCGGCTCCCCGGGCTACCTCGCCCCGGAGCAGGCCCGCACGGGCACGGGCGACGTGGGCCCGCCCGCGGACGTGTTCGCGCTCGGCTGCGTGCTGGCGTACGCGGCGTCGGCCCGCCGTCCCTTCGGCACGGGCAACCCGGCGGCGGTGCTCTTCCGCACGGTCCACGAGCCCCCGGACCTGTCCGGGGTGCCGGAGGGCGCGCTGCGGGGGTGGGTGGAGCGGTGCCTGCGGAAGACGCCGGAGGAGCGGCCGGCGGCGGCGGAGTTGGCGGCGGGTCTGTCGGCGGTGCTGTCGGCCGCGCGGCCGGTGGATGAGCCGGAGCCGGGGCCGGAGGCGGCGAGGGCGGACACCCCGCCGGACGCCACCGTGGTGGATGCCGCGAGCTGGCTGCCGCCCGCGGTGGTGCGGATCGTCGCGGAGCGCTCCGCCCGGGCGCTCGACATCCCCGCCCCCATCGGGGACGCCCCCGCCACCTCCTCCGAGGAGCCGGCGCCCGGTCCGGCCGGCCGGCCTCCGGCCCGCCCCACCCGGCGGCGGTTCCTCGCCGCCGGGACCGCGGCCGCGGGGATCGCGGGGGCCGGGCTGCTCGCGTACGGGCTCAGCCGCGGCGGCACGTCGGGCGCGGGCACCCCTCCCGTGCACACCCTCGGGCTGCACGCCGACCTCAGCGGCCCCGGGAAGGACACCGGCCGGGCCCACGAGCGCGCCGCACGGCTGGCCGTCGACCGGCACAACGCCCGCGACGACGCCGGCTTCCGCCTCGCGCTGGAGGTCGCCGACGACGGCGGCGACCGGGAGGGCGCCGCCCGCGTCGCCCGGCGGTTCGCGGACGACGCCGCCGTACGGGCCGTCATCGGCCCGACCACCGACGCCGCCGCCCGGGCAGCCGCGGGCGTGTACCGCGCCGCCCGGCTCGGCGCCGTGCTCGTCAACCTCGACGGCACCGGTGTCCCGGAGGCCGACGCGGAGACGCTCGCCGTCACCCGGGCGGCCGAGGAACTGCTGCCCGCGGCCTTCCTCGTCTACCTGAGCAACGTCGGCTCCGTCACCCGGACCGCCGTCGTCCGCGACGAGAGCGACGCGGCCTGGGAGTTCGCCCAGGCCGTGAACGACAACCCGCCGGGCGGCGGCAGCGTCACCGTCCACGGCACCGAGGACGGCATCGCCGCCGCCGTCGGCTCCGCGCTCTCCCAGGACCCCCAGGCGGTCCTCTACGCCGGCGGGTCCCCGGCGAACGCCGCCCGGTGCGCCCGCGCCCTGAAAGCCGCGGACTTCACCGGCCCGCGGGGCGGCACGTGGCAGACGCTGGGGCCCGCGTTCCTGTCGGCGGCCGGTGCCGCCGCGGCCGAAGGCTGGCTGTGCGCCACCCCGTTCACCGACCCCGCCGCGGCGGGGGACTTCGCCGCCGCCTACCGGGACGCGTACGGCACCGCGCCGTCGCGCTGGGCGCCCGAGGCGTACGACGCGGTGGGCCTGGTCGCGGCGGCGGTCGCCCGGCTCAAGCGGACCGCGGTGGACGACACCGTCGAGCGCGGGGCCCTCGCGCAGGAGCTGTTCCGCGACGCGTACCGCGGCGTGGTCAAGGACCTGCGTTTCGCGCAGGACCGGACACACCAACCGGAGCTGTCGGGATCCCTCTTCCTCTATGAGGTGCGCGACGGCGCGTTCGCCTTCCTCGGCCCGTACGACGAGGTGCGGCAGGCAGGCTGAGCCCGCCGCACCCCCCTACACCTTCCGCGCCACCGCCGCGTACTGGGACACCTCCGCGTCCAGCGCCGCCGCCTCGGCGTCGGCCGGCGGATCCCCGTCCGGCTTCCAGCGGTGCGGCGCGACCAGCCCGGGGGCGACCAGATCGAGACCCGCGAAGAACGGCTCTATCGAGCCCTTCGGGCGCGCGGTCAGCGGGATGCCCTGCCGGTGGTAGATGTCCTGGACGTGGCCGATCTGTTCCGGGTCGAAGTCGGTCGTGCCGTGCGACAGCGCCAGGAAACTGCCCGGTGCCAGCGGCTTGAGCAGCGTCTCCATGATGTCGTGGGGCGCGTCGCGGTCCGGGATGAAGTGGAACAGCGCGTTGCAGGAGAGCGCGACCGGCCGGTCGAGATCCAGCGTGCTCCGTAACTCGGCGGCTTCCAGGATCGTGTGCGGCGCGGTGACGTCCGCGTGCAGATAGGCGGTGCGGCCCTGCGGGGTGCTGGTCATCAGCGCCTCGGCGTACCGCAGCACCAGCGGGTCGTTGTCGGTGTAGACGACCCGCGCGGCCGGGTTCACGTCCTGGGCGACCTGGTGGAGGTTCGGTTCCGTGGGTATGCCGGTGCCGATGTCGAGGAACTGGTCGATGCCGGCCTCGGCGGCCAGCCAGTGCGTCGCGCGGCGCATGAACGCGCGGTTGACGCGGGCGGCGGTACGGGCCTGGGGCCAGACGGAGAGCACTTGCCGCGCCGCGTTGTGGTCCACCTCGTAGTTGTCGTGCCCGCCCAGGATGTAGTCGTAGATGCGGGCGGGGTGCGCCCGGGTCTGGTCGACGTGGGCGGGGTGTGCGGTCTCGTCGGTCACGTGGTCGGTCCGTTTCGGTCGCGCCGGCGCTCGGCGGTGGGGGGCGGCGTACGGGACGCGCGTGGGTCGGCGGCCGGGGCCCGCTCAGGAGAGCAGGAAGTCCGCGTCCCCGTTCTTGATCCCCTCGATGAACGCGCGCATCTCCGCGGCGGTGTAGATCAGCGCGGGGCCGCCGGCCGCGGTGCTCTGGCGCAGCGCCACGCGGCCGTCCGCGAGCCGCTTCGCCTCGACGCATGCGTCGCCGTTGGGGCCGCTCCACGGCTTGTCCCAGCCGTCGGTGCCGAGGTCGCGCGCGGGCATGCCGTTGTACACCTGCCCTCCCGCCGGTGTGCCGGTGCGGTCGGCGTCGTCGGTGCCGGGCGTGTGCGTCATCCTCATACTTCCTTCCGGATGTTGGCGATGATGTTCTCGGTCTGATGTGCCGGCGGTGCCTGCGTGGATATCCGGTTGAGGGCTTCCAGGCACTGGGAGACCAGCGCGGTGTCCTCCACGTAGGCGGGTCCTGTCAGGCTCTCGCTGTAGCCGAAGTCGCCCAGCTCCGGGGCGGGGAAGCGCAGCAGGTGCAGCGGGCCGTACATGGCCGGGTGCGGGCCGGTGTCGAACGGGAGCACCTGGAGGGTGACGTTCGGCATCCGGGCGGTCTCCACCAGCCGGTCGAGCTGCGCGCGCATCGTCTGCGGCCCGCCCACGGTGCGGCGCAGGGCCGCCTCGTCGACGATGGCCCACAGCCGCAGCGGCTTCGGCTCGCGTATGAGCAGCCCCTGGCGCCGCATGCGCAGGGCGACACGGCGTTCGCGCTCCCCGGCGGCCAGCGGAAGGTGTCCCGCGGACAGCAGGGCGCGGGCGTAGTCCTCGGTCTGGAGCAGGCCGGGCACGCAGTGCGGCTCGTACGCGCGGATGAGGGTGGCCGCCGACTCCAGGCTCACGTACAGGCCGAAGTTCTCCGGCAGGACGTCGCGGAACCGGTGCCACCAGCCGGGCTTGTTGGCCTCCTCGACGAGGTCGAGGAAGGACTCGATGTCCTCCTGCGGCAGCCCGTAGGTGCGCAGCAGCTTCTCCACGGACGCGTACTTCAGGCCGACTTCGGCCTTCTCCATGCGCCGGACACTGGTCGCGTTGACGCGTAGCGCCCTGGCGGCCTGCTCGGGGGTGAACCCGGCGGTCTCGCGCAGGTGCTGCAGGCGGCGGCCCAGCACGAGCTGGCCGGCCGTGGGGGCCGACTGGCCGGATGCGCCCGCCGTGCCCGCCTCGGAGCCCGCTCGCGCCATGGGACCGCACCTCCCCGGCCAACTCGGGGCGTTCTCGCCGGATTTGCCGCTGCGCAGTCTGTCACGCCGGTGGGATCGCTCGCAGCGTTATGCATTCCCGCGCGTGCAGTCTGCAAAACGGCGCTTGCGATCTGTGCCGCGCCCACGCATAGTTGCCGTGTGACGCCGTTCACACGGCCGACGCCCGCCGCGCACGAAGCTCCGGGCGGTCGGAGGCCGTGGCCCCCTCGACGGACGTACGGAAGGCACCCGGCCATGGCCTCCTCATCCCACCGCGCGCTCGGCGCCACGGCGGACTTCGACCACGCGGCGCACGGCGAGAGCTTCGAGCTGGTGGCGCGGGCCGAGGCGGCGGCCGAGGCGCGCGCGCACGCCAGGCGGGTGCTCGGCCGCTGGCGGTTATGCGACGACGTGTGCGGCGCCGCGCAGGTGGTGGTCTCCGAGCTGGTGACCAACGCCGTGCTGTACGCCGACGGCGGCAGGATCGTCTGCCGGCTGGCGCTGCGGGCGCCGGGGGTGCGGGTGGAGGTGCGGGACCAGGGCGGCTCGTTCGCCGTCCCGATCCGGACGTTCGCCGGGCCGGAGGACGAGTGCGGGCGGGGGCTGGGTCTGGTGGCGGCCCTGAGCGAGGCGTGGGGGACGGAGCCTTCGGGGGCGGGGTACCTGGTGTGGGCGACGCTCCGGGCGCCGGGGCCGGTGTGAGGAGCACGGTGCGGCTGACGTAGCACGCGGGCGTCCCGGCGGTCGCCGCCATGTCCCGGGGACGCGGGCGTCCTACGGGCCGGGGGCCTCCGCGATACGGGCCGCGATGCGGTCGACGTCGGTGCGTTCCGCCGGCGGCAGGGGGCGGATCCGGGCGGCCTCGGCGAGGAGGCGGGCGGCGCCGGCCCCGTCGCCCGCCAGCGACGCGGCCCCGGCCAGCCCTTCGGTCGCCAGCGCCACGGCCCGCGGGTCGGACGCGGCGCGGGCCAGCGCCAGGCTCTCCGTGTGGTGGGCCCGGGCCTTGTCGGCGTCACCGCGCTGCTCGGCGACGAAGCCGAGTTCGGCGAGGACGTAGGCGAGTCCGGAGCGGTATCCGTCGGCGCGGTGGGCCTGCTCGGCGGCGTGCAGGTGTTCCTCGGCGGCGTCGAGCCGGCCCTGTCTGCGGGCGGAGGTCCCGAGGCCGACGCGGGCGTGGACGACGCCGTGGTGGAAGCCCCGCTCGCGGGCGACGTGCAGGGCACGGCCGTAGTGGGCGTCGGCGCGGGCGTACGCCCCGGCGAGCGCGGCGAGCCGGCCGAGCTGGGAGAACTCCTCCACCACGACGGGCCACAACTGAAGTTCCTCGGCGGCGGCAAGGCCCTCCCGGTGCAGGCGGCCGGCGCGCTCGTAGTCGCCGCCGACCTCGGCGAGCACGCCGAGCAACCGCAGCGCGTGCGCCTGCCCCCACAGGTCCCCGGCCTCCCGGAACAGCTCCCGTGCCTCCTCGCCCTCGCGCCGGGCGGCACCGGTGTCGCCCAGCCGCAACGACTCCCAGCCGAGCACCCCGAGCGCCGCGGCGACGCCCCACCGGTCGCCGGCCCGCCGGAAGTCGGCGAGGGCGCGGTCGACTTCCCGCACCGCGGCGGGCAGATCCCCGCCGTCGGCGCGCGCGAAGCCGAGCAGCCAGCGCTGCCGGGAGGTGCTCGACGGCGGCGCGGCGCCGAGCGGCTCGCCCCCGGGCATGCGCTCCCACGCCTCCAGCGCGGCCCGCCACACGAGCGCCCCGGTACGGCCGGAGCCACCGTCGGCGACCGCGGACGCGGGACCGTCTGCCTCCGGCCGGTCCCGGCCGGGCTCGTGCCCCCCGCCGTGCGACGCGTCCGGGCCCGCGGGGGCGCCGGGGCCGGCGCCGTCCCGGCCCGGGCCTGCCGGACGGTCCCGGAGGTCCGGAGCCCCGGGACGGGTCGCACCGCCCGCCCCGGTCCCGCCGGCCGGCGCGTCCGGCGGGTCCGTCGCCGCCAGCGCGGCGCCGAAGGCGCGGTGGGCCTCCCGGTACCGGCCCCGGAGGAACCAGTACCAGCCCAGTGCCCCGCACAGCCGCAGCGCCGCCCCGCCCTCGTGCCGTGCCAGGCAGCCCGCCAGCGCCGCCCGCAGGTTCGGCGTCTCCGCGTCCAGGCGGCGCAGCCACTCCCGTTGCTCCGGACCGCGGAGCCGGCCGTCCGCCTGCTCCGCCAGGCGCGTGAAGTACCGGGCGTGGCGGGCCGCGTACGCCGTCGCCTCCTCCGCGTCCGCCAGCCGCTCCCGGGCGTACGCCGCCACGCTCTCCAGCAGCCCGAACCGGCCCGCCGCCGGCCCGTCCACGGTGATCAGCGAGCGGTCCGCCAGCGCCGCCACCGTCCCCGCCACGTCCCCGCGCGCGACCCCCGGACCCGCGGCGACCGCCTCGGCCGTCGCCAGGTCGAACCCGCCCGCGCACACCGACAGCCGCCGCAGCACCGCCCGTTCGCCGTCGTCCAGCAGCTCCCAGCTCCAGTCGAACGCCGCGCGCAGCGTGCGCGCGCCCGCGCCGAGCAGCCGGAAGCGGTCGTCGAGCCGGGCCGCGACCTCGCGCAGGCCGAGCGTGCGCACCCGCGCCGCCGCCAGCTCGATCGCCAGCGGCAGGCCGTCCAGGCGCCGGCAGACGGCCGCGATCTCGGCGTCGTCCCCGGTGAAGCCGGGCACGGCGTCGGCGACCCGCTCGCGGAAGAGCCGCACCGCCGCCCGCGCCGCCAGCGGCGCGACGGGCCACTGCCGTTCGCCGGGCACGGCCAGCGGCTCGCGCCCGGTGGCCAGGACCCGCAGCCCGGGGGCCGCGCCCAGCAGCGCCACGACCAGCCGGGCCGCCGGCACGGCCAGGTGCTCGACGGTGTCGAGGACGAGCAGCAGGCGACGGGTGCCGAGCGCGCGGCCCAGGTCGCCGCGTACGCCGAGCGCCCCGGCGATCCGCTCGGCCAGGACGGCCGGGTCCCGCCGGGCCCCGGCGGCGTCGACACCCGCCAACTCCACCACCCGCGCGCCGCCCTCCGCCGCCGCCACCTCCAGCGCCAGCCGCGTCTTGCCGACCCCGGCGGGGCCGGTGAGCGTGACGAGCCGGTGCGCCCGGAGCAGCGCCCGGACCTCGGCGACGGCCTCGTCCCGGCCGACGAGGGCGGCGAGCCCGGCGTACGGCACGGGCCCGCCGGACGGCGCGAGTCCGGCGGGCTCCGCCGGTCCCGGGGACCCGCCCTCTGCCAGCGCCGGGTCCTGCCGCAGCACCGCCGCGTGCACCGCCGTCAGCTCAGGACCCGGGTCCACCCCCAGCTCCCGGGCCAGCCGGTCCCTGATCTCCCGGTACGCGGCCAGCGCCTCCGCCTGCCGGCCGTCGAGGTACAGCCCGCGGATCCGTACCGCGTGCAGCCGTTCGCGCAGCGGATGCGCCGCCAGCATCGCCGCCAGCTCGTCGGCCAGCGCGCCGTGTGCGCCGCGTGCCACGGCCTCCTCCGCCAGCCCCTCGAACGCCGTGACCCGCCGCTCCTCCAGCCGCTCCGCCGCCGCCCGCGCGAACGGCGCCTCCGCGAAGCCCGCGTACGCCGGCCCCCGCCACAGCGCCAGCGCCTCCCCGTGCCGCCCCGCCGCCGCCAGCTCCGCGAACCGGGCCGCGTCCACGCGGTCCGGCTCCGCCCGCAGCCGGTAGCCGTGCGGGGCCCGCTCCACCAGGGCCCGGCCGCCCGGCTCGGCCCGCTCCAGCGCGCGGCGCAACTGGGCGACCTTCGACTGCAGCGCCCCCGTGGCCCCCGCGGGCGGCGTGCCCTCCCACAGGTCCTCGATCAGCGTCTGCGCGGACACCGCCCGTCCGTGGTGCACCAGCAGGTCCGCCAGCAGCGCGCGCACCTTGGCGCCCGGCACGGCGACGTCCTGCCCCGTGTCGGTCCAGACGGCGAGCGGCCCGAGCACACCGAAGCGCATCCGGCGATCGTAAGCGGACGGTCAGCGGACCGTCAGCGCGGCTCCGTAGCGTCGTTGCCGTACCCGCGGAGCGCACCCCGCGCCCCCAGACACCGAGGAGCGACACCATGCCCGAGTCGATCGTGGTCTTCCCGCAGCCCGACGCCGCCCCCGAGGGGACCAGGACCGTCTTCGAGGCCGGCGGGCGGCGCGTGACGCTGCTCGCCGTGCCGGACGAGGCGGAGGCGGCTCCCGCGATCGCCGCTCTGGTGACGGAGGGCGCCGGGCTGGTCGAGCTCTGCGGCGGGTTCGGTCCCGTGGGGGCGGCGAAGGTGATCGCCGAGGTCGGGGACCGGGTGCCGGTCGGGGCGATCGGCTACGGCAGCGAGTCGCTGGCGGCGATCTCCCGGTTCCATCTGACGTTCCTGGCGGGGCAGGACCAGTCGGAGCTGTTCCTGATCCTGCTGCCGGGCGCGGACCCGCGCCGGGACCGGCTGGTCGTCGAGCGCGAGGGCGGCTTCGGCTTCCGCGCGGTGGCGGTGCCGGACCTCGCGGCGGCGGAGCGGGTGGCGCGGGAGGCGGACGTGGGTCTGATCGAGGTCTTCGGCGGCTTCGGCGCCGACGCCGCGGCCCGTATCCACGACGTCGCGGGCGGCACTCCGGTCGGCTCCGTCACCTACGGCATCGAGTCGATGGACGCCGCCGCCGCCTTCCGCGCCGCCTGACCCACCGGATTCCGGCCCGGCGCCCGCCCGTTACCCGCCGCCCCGCGCCGTGCCCGGCAGCCCCAGCAGGTCTTCGGTGCTGCCCGCCTCGGCCGGCAGCGCGTCCAGGGCCTCGACGATCGTCCGCTCCTCGAAGCGGAAGTGCGACTCCACGATCGCGCCGAGCCCCTCCAACTCGCCGCGCACGCGCGCCGCGTCCCGCTCGTGCGGGTCGTCGGGCACCTCGTCGAGGACCCGCTCCAGGCTCTGCAGCAGGCCGCTGACCATGGCGTGGTCCTCCTCCATCTTCTCGATCAGCGGCCGCAGGCCGGGGTGGCGCGCGGCGAGGGCGGGGAACGCGCCGCGGTCCTCGCCGGTGTGGTGCGAGGTCAGGGCGACGCAGAAGGCCAGGCAGTGGGTCTTGAGGTCGCGCGGCCGGGGGCCGCCGGCCAGGTAGTCGTCGGTTTCCCTACGGAGCCGGGCCAGCTCGGCGCGGAGCCGGCGGTGGATGGCGACGAGCTCGTCGCCGAAGGCGACGAGCCGCGCACGGGGTTCGGGGGACATGCCGCCATCCGATCACGGCGGCCCCGGGTTCCGGACCGGGACCCCTGACTTCCCCTAGCGGCGGCGGGTTAAGCGACCGTCAAGTGTCGGCCAAATCCGCGGCATGACCCGGACGCGCGGCTCACCAGCGCATACGCTGCACTGCACGGACCTGTCCCTGCCGCGGGCGGCGCGGCAGGGACAGGAACGGGGCCGGCCGGGGCCCGCCGGGTTCAGGGCGTGCGGCCGATGAAGGCCAGCAGGCGGGTCTGCACGTCGGCGCTCTCCGGGACCTCGACGCGCGGTCCGTAGTGGCCGCTGGCCCGCAGGACCTCGTCCATCGGCAGCATCCCCGCCAGCAGCGCGGCGCACTTGGCCGGATCCAGCCGCTCGTCCTGGCCGGTGGCCCGGGCCAGATCCCAGGTGTGCATGAAGACGTCGGCGGTGTAGAAGCGGTCGATCGCCTGGGCCAGCGGGAGGTCGCCGGTCTCCGGGTGCGACAGCGTCCTGCCCGCCGTGGCCGGGTCGTCCAGGACGGCCTGCACGGCGTCGCTGTGGACCTGCCAGGCCGCCACCGGGTCGTCGTCCACCGCGGGCCCCTTCGGCAGTTCGATGCCGGCGCCCGCCTTCAGGAAGCCGGGGACCCACTCGACGAGGTGCCGTACGACGTCGCGGGCGACCCAGCCCTCGCACGGCGCCGGGTTGTCCCACGCGTCCGCGGGGACGCCGCGGACGCGCGCGGTGAACCCGTCGGCGATCCGGCGGTGTTCGGCCGCCGCGCGGGTGCCGTCGAGCAGGTCGTCCAACTGCTCGTACCCCTCGCGGATGCCGATCTCGGCGCCGCTGGAGATCATGCCGTCGCGGGACTCGAGGGAGTCGAGCAGCGAGGTGGCGGTCAGCCGGGTGCGCCCGCCGAGGTCCTCGAAGACGGCGGTCTCCAGGCTGACGCTGTCGGGCATGCCCTCGTAGGTGAAGGTCTGGACGATGCGCTCGGCGGGGCGCACCTCGTGGAACACGCCGTGGAAGGCGTACTCGTTGCCCTCCTCGTCGGCGTGGACGTAGCGGTACGAGCCGGCGGTGCGGGCGTCGTACCGGTCGATGGTCATCGTCAGCCCGCGCGGGCCGAGCCACTGGGCGACGAGGTCGGGGTCGGTGTGCGCGCGGAACACGCGCTCCGGCGGGGCCTCGAACTCCCGGGTGACCACGATGGTGGGGAGGACCGGGTCGACGGTGATCCCGGTCTCGTTGCGGTGGCGGGTGTGCGTCGTGCTCATGATGCCTCTTCTTTCCGGGGGTTCGTCACCGGCGGCCCGTCCCGGGCGTCCATCCGCTCCAGGACGGCGTCCAGGCGGCGGTAACGGTCCTCCGCCGCGCGCCGGTAGCGCTCTATCCACTTCGTCATGAGGTCGAAGACCTCCGCCTCCAGGTGGCAGGGCCGCCGCTGGGCGTCCCGGCTGCGGCTGACCAGGCCGGCGTCCTCCAGCACGCGGATGTGCTTGGAGACGGCCTGCACGCTGACGTCGTACGGCTCGGCCAGCTCGCCCACGGTGGCGTCGCCCGCGGTGAGGCGGGCCACGATGTCGCGCCGGGTCGGGTCCGCCAGCGCGGAGAACACCAGGGACAGCCGCTCGTCGGGCTCGGGCTCGGGGACCGAGGTCATCTCCACGTCCTCAACTGATCGGTTGAATAAACGCTAGCCCGGTCGTCGCATATGGTCAACCGTTCGGTTGAATAACCTGGTCGGCTGCGATCTGTGCCCTAGGGGCGGTCGACGCCGCAGCTCGCGCCCGAGCGGGCGGGGAGGAAGGGGAAGCGCAGGCGGTAGCGGTTGCGGGAGACCAGGCGGTAGCAGGCGGCGGCGGGGCGGCGAACGGGCCGCGCGGCGAGGGCGCGGCCCAGGAGCCGCCCGGCGCGGTTGCCGCTGCGCAGGGTGCCGGCGATGGCCATCGCGCCGCCCGGCCGGGAGCCCGCGCCGGGGCCTTCGGACGCCTGCTCCGCCTCCTCGACCAGCACCACCTCGCGCAGCAGCCGCTCCTCCGGCACCCCGTACGCCGCCGGGTCCACCGACTGCCACGGCACGATCCGCACCTCGGGCGCGAACCGCCGGCGCCCGAAGTCGGCCCACCCGGTGCAGAAGCCGCAGTCACCGTCGTACAGCAGCAGCATCGCGCGCCTCCTGTGTCTCGTCGTCCGTCCCGCGCGTCCCCTCCAGCATGTGGTGGTGCGGCAGCCCGGGCAAAACCGGGGGCGGCTGCGGCGGCAGCACGAGACCCGCGCGGGCGAACAGCGCGCGGTACTCGGCGAGGGTGCGCTCCCTGCCGGCCGTCAGCACCATCATCTCCACGTCGCTCAGCGCCATCGCCACCTCCGCGTCCGCCCGCGTACGGGCCGCGTCCGCCGCCTCCGGCAGGACCAGCGCGGGCACGAGCACCCGCCCGCCCGGCCGCAGCGCCGCCCGGCAGGCGCGCAGCACGCGCACGCAGTCGTCGTCGCCGAAGTTGTGGAGGACGTTCTTCAGCAGACAGGCGTCGGCCGGGCCGCCCCCGCCCACCGGGACCGCGGCGAAGAAGTCGCCCTCCACCAGCGTGCACCGGTCCGCCACCCCCGCCGCCCGCAGCACCCGCGGCGCGGCGGCGAGGGCGGCCGGCCGCTCCAGCAGGGTGGCGCGCAGGTGCGGGTACGCGCGCAGCAGCGCGGCGAGCAGCGTGCCGTCGCCGCCGCCGACGTCCACGAGGTGCCCGACGCCGCCGAAGTCGAAGCCCGACACCACCGGTGCGGTCTGCGCGGCGGTCACCGTGCCCATCGCCTCGGTGAACCGCGCTGCCAGCGGCCCGTCCGTCTCCAGGGCCGCGAAGAGACCGGCGCCGTGGGCGTGCGCGAAGGCGGAGCCGCCGTCGCGTACGGCGTCCTCCAGCGCGCCGTACGCCTCCCACACCGCCGGGTCGCCGTACAGCTCGGCGAGCCGGCGCAGCCGCGGGTCGTCGCGGAACAGCTCGCCGAGCAGCGTCAGTTCGCAGTACCCGCCGGGCCGTACGGTCAGCAGGCCCAGCGCGGTCGCGGCGCGCAGCAGGCGGCGCAGGGACGGCTCGTGGGTGCCGGTGGCGTGCGCGAGGCGGTCGGCGGGCAGCGGGCCGCCGGCGAGCGCGTCGGGGATGCCGAGGCGGACGAAGGCGGCGGTGATCCGGGAGAGCGCGAAGCCGTAGAGCAGGGTGCCGGTCGCGGCCCGTACGGCCGCGTCCTCCCCGGCTGCCTTCCCGCCGCCGCTCCCGGCTCTGCCGCTGTTCCCGGCCTCGCCAGTGCTCCCGTCGTGCGTCGGCTCGCTCATGCCCCGCCCCTTCCGCTCGGCGTCCTGGTGCCCCGCAACGTAGGACCGCCGCCCGGGCCCGCACATCCGCAGTTCGCCGGAGGGCCCGCCGCGCACGGGCGGGCCACGGGGGATTGACAAACCCGGACCGGAGCGCGACGCCCCCGCCCGTAACCGAACCCGCGCGCCGCGTCAATCCTCAGAACTCCTCCGTACCGGCCGCCAAGACGGTGCATCGGCCGGATGCCGCGCCCCGCCGGCGGACCTAGCTTCGGAGTCTCCCGACGAAAGGAGAGGTCATGACCATGACCCTTCAGCCCCCCACGGCCGCGGACTCGCGCATCGCCGTCTGGGCGCAGAAGAACGCGGCGGAGCACGACGAGCACTTCGTCGCCCCGACCGACCGCGTCGTCCCGGTGCTCTTCACCCCGCTGATCGCGCTGACGGTCGCCGGCGCGGTCGGGTGCGCGCTCGGCCCGGTGACGAGCTTCGTCACCGCCTTCGGCTACCACGACGGCACCTCGCCCGACGCCCCCGACGGCGCCGCGCTCCGGGGACGTTCGGTCGACCAGTTGACCGGCGGCCACCCGGGCATGGTCTGACGGCCGGCCCGCACCTCCGCCGCCGCACGGCCTGACGTCCCGGCACCGCCCGCACCTCGGTACCACCGGCGTCCGGCCGGCCACGGCGCTCCCGGGCGGACGGCACTCCGCCGCCGCCCGGGAGCGCACTGCCGTACCGCCCGAAGGGAGACCCCGCCCGTGACATCCCCCAGCGCTCCGCCCCCCGCTCCGCCCGCCGCCGCGCTCCGGCCGCTCGCCGACCGGCTGTGGGGCGGCCAGGACGCCCTCGACACCGTGTTCCGCAAGCTGGAGCTGATGACCTCGGTCGGCGCCACGGTCGGCGCCGTCGAGCAGCTCGCCACCGCCGACACCCTCGCCGACGACGGCCTGTTCGCCTGGCCCGTCATGCGGCTGCGCGCCCCGATGTGGTGGCGCCGCGCCGGCGAGGAGCGGCTGGAGAAGGTCTTCGGCTACCCCGGCGTCGTCGGCCTGGTGCAGACCCGCGCCCTGACCGGCCTCGGCCTGCTGCTGCCCGGCGCCACCCGGGCGCAGCGCGGCGTGCTCGCCGCGACCATGTGCGGCACCGCGCACGGCCTGCACACCCGCATGGGCGGCTTCGGCCTCGACGGCTCCGACCACCTGACGTTCGTCAACTACGCGGTGTCCGCCGCCGAGAAGGCGTTCGGGCACGACCCGCGGGCTCGCGAGATGCTGGTGCGCTTCCTCGCCGCGCAGGTCTGCATGGCCTACTTCACCTCGGGCGCGGCCAAGCTGATCTCCCCGGTCTGGCGCGACGGCACGGCGATCCCGGAGATCTTCCGCACGAGCACCTTCGGCGACCCGCTCTTCTACCGGGCCGTACGCGACCGGCCGTGGCTGGCGAAGTCGGTGGCGTGGGCGACGATCCTCGGCGAGATGGCGTTCCCGCTGGTGCTGGTCGCGCCGCGGCCGGTGGCGCGCGGGATCCTGGCCGCGGGCACAGCGTTCCACCTCGGCAACGCGCGCTTCATGGGGCTCAACCGCTTCGTGTGGTCCTACTGCTCCACCTATCCGGCGCTCGCGCACGTCTCCCGCTCCCTCGGCCCGCGCGCCCGCGCCGCCACCCCGGCCGGCTCTCCGGCTGCCTCCACGACAGCCTCCCGGGCCGCCTTGCGGATGCCGTCCGCCGCCACCGCCGGCCGGCTGCTCCGCGCCGCCGCCACCCCCCGCGGCGCCGCCGCCGTCACCGCCGGCGCCGGACTCGCGCTGCTGGCCGGCGCCGCCGTACGGCGGGCCGACCGGGTACGCGACGCCCGGCTGCGCCGCGACCCGCCCGGCGAACTCCTCACCGTCGCCGGCCGGACCGTCCACGTCCTGCCCCGCAACTCCGCCGCCGGCCCCTCCTCGGCCGCCGGCCCCTCCGTCGTCTTCGAGAACGGCCTCGCCGCCCCCGCCACCCAGTGGGGCTGGGTGCAGCGCGGCCTGGGTGCGCGGACGCCCAGCGCCGCGTACGACCGGCCCGGCATCGGCTGGAGCGACGCCGCCGACCGCCCGCAGGGCCCGGACGAGGCCGCCGACGTCCTCGCCGGGACGCTCCGCGCCCTCGGGCTGACGCCCCCGTACGTCCTCGTCGGCCACTCGATCGGCGGCCTGCTGATCCGCACCTTCGCCCGCCGCCACCCCGAACTCACCGGCGGCCTGGTGTTCGTCGACGCCACGCACCCGGAGCAGTTCGTCCGCTCCCCGCGGCAGCGCGAGGCGCTGCCATGGATCCGGCAGCGCATGACGACGACCGGGCTGCAGGCGACGTTCGGGCTGCTGCGCCACACCGGCCGCCCGCGGCAGATGAGCGGGCTGCCGGCGCCGCTGGGCGAGGCCACGGCCCGCATCGTGCTCCGGCCGCGGCTGTGGCGCACGGCCCGCGAGGAGCTGGCCGAGTCGCAGCGGACCTGGTGCCCCGACGCGCGGCTGCCGCTGCCCGCGACCGACACGCCGGTCGCGGTGGTCACCGCCGGCGAGACGGTGCGCAGCGACCCGCTGCACGCCGAGTTCCAGCGCGAGCTGGCGCTGCTGTCGACGGTGTCGCGGCACGACGTCGTCGAGGCGGCCGGGCACGAGTCGCTGGTGCTGGACGAGGCGCACGCGGCGCACGTCGTACGGGCCGTCCAGTGGGTGCGTACGCGCGCGGCGAAGCGCGCCGGGGCGCCCGCCGACCGTGCCGTACCGCCGCGGGCTGCGACCGAGCAGACCGAGCAGACCGAGCCGGCGCCCGACGGCGCCCGAGGAGACCGCACATGACCACCACCGCGACCGCACTCCCGCAGACCGCCGCCCGCTACGGGCTCTACGGGGTTCTCGCCTCCTGGCTGGGGCTCACCGCGGCCAAGCAGTTCCGCAAGACCCCGAGGTTCCTCACCCGCATCGACCCGATCAACACGGCGATCCCCGTCACCACGTTCTTCGCCCCCAACCCCGGCCGCTCCGACATCCACGTCCTGGGGCGCGAGCGGCTGGCGGACGGAAGCACCACGCAGTGGTGCGAGTACCCGATGCTGGAGCGGCGCACGATCCGGCACATGCTCTGGCACCCCGGCCGGCGGGTGGAGAAGCTGCTCCCCGACACCGTCTCGGAGCTGACCCAGCTCGCGCTGGACGAGAAGCGCATCGAGGTGCTGCAGTTGACCATCCCCTACCTGGCGCTGCTCACCTTCGTCACGCACCACTGCCCGCATCCGCCGGGCTCCCGGCAGGTGCAGTTCCTCGTGGTGTCCTCCGGCGGCTTCGACGAGGAGGAGGAGCCGCGCACGCTCTTCGCGTCCGACTTCCACGACCTGCCGCCGAGCCGCCGCACCTGACGGCCGTACGCGACCGCCGCGGGCGACCGCATCCGCACCCGGCGTACCGCGCCGCAACCCTCAGGCGCGGTGCGCCGGGTGGGCGATCAGCGACTGCTGCAGGGCGGCGATCACCGCCTGCGTCCGGTTCCCGGCACCCAGCTTGCGCAGGATGTGCCCCACGTGCGTGGACACCGTCGCCGGACTGATGCACAGGGAACGGGCGATGGCCCCGTTGGACATGCCCGCCGACATCAGGCTCAGCACCCGCTCCTCCCGCTCGGTCAGCACGGCCGCGCCGGCCGTCAGCGGCCCGCTGAGCACGTCGCTCAGCCGCCGCGACACCCGGCGCAGCAGCCGCGGTGAGACGAACAGGTCCCGGGAGGCCGCCGCGTACAGGCCGGCCGCCGTGTCGAACACCGAGTCGTCCGGCAGCATCACCGCCGACGCGCCTAACGCCAGCGCCTGGGACACCTGGCTCTCCTCGCCCCCGCAGACGACGGCCAGCGGCCGCGGCCGGCCCACGCCGCCGGCCCCGGCCCCACCGGCGGCCCCACCGGCGCCGCCGTCTCCGGCCCCGTACTCGGCGGCCCCCCGCGGCGGCACCAGCCGCCGGAACTCCCGTACCGACTCCGCGGTGGCCGCCGCCGGCCGCGCCAGCCAGACGTCCACCCGCCCGGCCTCCGGGCGCGAGACGGCGTCCGCCACGGCGGCGCCGCTGAGCACGATGTCGATGTGGAACTTGTCGAGTGCGAGACCGAGCACGTGCGACAGGTGCCGGCGGTCAGGCGTCACGATCCCCACGGTAAGCACGCGAACTCACCTCACTGATACGGAAACGGTCGCGCAGTCAAACCCGACTGGTCATGCGCAAGCTACCTCCGTCCACGGCCGGGGCACGCGCGTGGGACGCGGCGGATCGTGCCCGGTTCGGCCCGTTTCCACGGCGACCGACCCGGCCCTGAACGGGCGCGACGGCGCCGCCCGCCCGGCCCGCGGGGCCCGCTTGTGGCGAAAACAGCCCTGTATCGTGGCCGACTTCCGCCCCACGCGCGCCTCCCGGCACGCGCCGGAGGCCACGTTGCCGGGTCACTCCCGCAGATCGGCCCGCGCCGCGGCCGTGACGATGCGGAGTGCCCCGGCCGCCGTGTAGACCCCGGCGTCCCGCCACCCGCCCGGCAGGCCCGCGCCCGTCGCCGCCGTCAGTGCGGGATGCCGTCGATCAGCTCCCGCGCGCCCTGCCGCAGCAGCGCCAGCGCGACCGACGTGCCCAGGTCCGGCGGGGTGAGCCGGCCCGCGGGCTCGCGGGCGTCGAGCACGGTCTTGCCGTCCGGGCTGAACACCCGGCCGCTCAGCCACAGGTCGTCCGGTCCGGCGGTGGCGAAGCCGGCGATGGGGCTGTTGCAGTGGCCCTGCAGCACGTGCAGGAACATCCGCTCGGCCATGGCCTCGCGGTACGTCTCCGGGTGGTTCAGGTCGCTGACGACGTCGATGGTCGCCGTGTCGTCCTCGCGGCACTGCAGCGCCAGGATCCCGGCGCCCAGCGGCGGGCACATGGTCTCGACCGGGAGCACCTCGGTGATGACGTCGGCGCGGTCGATGCGCTCGAGTCCGGCCACGGCCAGCAGCAGCGCGTCGACCTCCCCGGCGTAGAGCTTCGCGAGCCGGCGGTTGGCGTTGCCGCGGAACGGCACGCACTCCAGGTGCGGGTACGCGGCCGAGAGCTGCGCGACGCGGCGTACGGAGGACGTGCCGATCCGGGTGCCCGCGGGCAGGTCGTCGAGCCCGAGCCCGCCGGGGTGGACCAGCGCGTCGCGGATGTCGTCGCGGCGCAGGAACGCGGCGAACGTCGTCCCGGCCGGCAGCGGCCGGTCCGCGGGCACGTCCTTGACGCAGTGCACCGCGAGGTCCGCCGCCCCGGCGACCAGCGCCGCGTCGACCTCCTTGGTGAACGCGCCCTTGCCGTCGACCTCGGACAGGTTGCCCAGCCACCTGTCGCCGGTGGTCTTCACCGGCACGACCGCGGTGCGGATGCCGGGGTGCCGCGCGGCCAGTTCGGCGCGGACGCGCTCGACCTGGGCGAGGGCCATGGGCGAGTCACGCGAGACGATGCGGATCAGCTCGGGCACGGACATGGCGTACACGATAGACCGTCAGAAACCGCCCTCCCGCCCCGCCCCCGGCCCGGCGGTCGCGGCCCTGTTGCCGGTGCTCGTCGCACAGGCTCGTACGTGCACGGACGCGTCCGCCGCCCGGAGCCCTCGGGGGCTGCCGGGCGGCGGACGTGCCGTGGGGGAGGGCCGACCGGCCCTCCCGTCAGCGGCGGTTGACGTCGGGGACGGTGAAGGTCGGCGGGCCCGCGGGGAGGTCCACCGTGTTCCGGCTCAGGTACGTGTCCAGGTACGGCGAGCGCTCGCCGCCCGTCGGCACGTCGTCGGCGGGGCCGTCCAGGGCCAGGTGCAAGGTGGCGTGCCTCACCTCGATCGTCTCGCCGGACGGGGTGTCCAGCCACGAGCCGGTCTGGATGGTGCCGATCTCCACGGCCAGCACGTGCCCGGCCGCCAGCCGCCAGTCGGTCGCCTTCAGGTCGACGGTGAACCGGCCGCGCTCCAGCAGCGAGACCTGCTCGTCGAACATCACGGCGGTGCCGTCGGGGGCGACGTCGTACAGCTTGAGCATCACGTTCCCGGCGCCGTCGCCCGCGCCCTTCGCGGACAGCGAGACCTGCGGGGTGCCGGTGACGCGCACGTCCCGCTTCAGCGGCTTCGACCACGCGAAGAAGCTCGACGTGACCTCGCCCGCCCGCTGCCGCTTCGCGGCCTCCGCGGCCAGCCCGTCCGGGGCGGCGGGTTCCACCGCCGGCGCGTTCTCCATGTCCCACTCGCCCGACGGCTGCGCGGGCCGGTGGGGCGCCGCGCGGCCGGAGGCGGTGAGGTCGGCCAGGGCGGAGGCGCCGCCGTCGTCCACGTACGAGCCGCCGCCCAGCGGGATGGCCGCGCGCCGCTCGACGACCGGCCAGGTGCGCTGGGCGCGCCAGTCGCCGCTGTTGTCCTCCATGGCGTACTCCGGGTAACGGACGCCCGGCCGCTCGCCCTTCAGATAGCGGTCGAAGAACGCGAGGGTCTCGTCGTCCCAGCCCTCGCGCCCCATGGCCAGCCGGCCGTCGGGCACGCGGTCGCCGCCGCGGACGTGGTCCCACTGACCCAGCCAACCGCGCTCGGGGCCGCGGTGGTTGCGCAGGTACTCCTCCATCTCCTCGGGCTTCGTGTTGGGCTCGATGAAGCCCTGCGTGACGAAGAGGGGGGTGTCGCTGCCCCTGGCCTGCCGCGCCAGGTCGCGGGCCTTCCAGTGCTCGCTGCGCTGGTCGGAGATCCGGTAGCCGGCGGAGTTCTCCGTCAGGCACTCCGGATGGCTCTCCTCCCAGCGGGCGTTGGCCCGGTAGCGGGGGTCGTCGTCGGCCATCGGGGGGATGGTGGCGATGGAGTTGTACGCGTTCGCGGTGCCGGTCACGTTGGGGCGGGGCACGCCGTTGGAGTAGATGTACTGGTACATGTCCCAGACCGGCTCCTGCGACACGACGGCCTTGAGGGCCCGCTGGTCCAGGTTGTTGCCGATAAGACCGGTCACGCCGTCGTACGACTTGCCGTACATGCCGACCGCGCCCGTCGACCACGGCCGGCTCGCGGCCCAGTCGATCGCCGCCTCGACGTCGGCCTGTTCGCCGGGGCCCGCCCAGTCCAGACAGCCCGTCGAGCCGCCGAAGCCGCGCAGGTCGACCATGACGAAGGCGTAGCCGTTGGCGAAGAGGTCGGCGCCCTCGACGAAGTCCTGGAAGCGGGTGGAGGGCCCGGTGTGCGACCAGCCCTCGTCGCCGGTCGCGCCGGCGTGGGCGAAGTACGGCCCGACGGACAGGATGACGGGCACCTCCTCGCCCTTCTCCAGACCTTCGGGCAGCAGCACGTCGGCGTGCAGTTCGGTACCCGAGTCGTCGGCGGAGGGGAAGTAGTGCTGCGTCCACTCCGCGCCCTCGGGGACGCGGTCGTTCTGCTCGTGCGTGACGGGTTCCGTGGCGGTGGCGATACGGGCCCGGGGGGCGGTCGCGGTGGACTCGGCCGCCGCGGTGGCGGGTCCGGCGAGCGCGCCGGTGGCCGCGAGGGTGGTGGCGAGTGCGGCGGCGGCCCAGCCGGCCGCGGGGCGTCTCTTCACAGGCTCCTCCGGAGTGACGGTACGGAGTTGTGGGGGACGGCGGCGGGACGCACCCGGGATGGACACACGTCGCGGGCGCGACCGGGACCGACGCGTGGAGCGTATGATCACATCGCGTACACGTCAACGAGCCCGTACGACCCGCCTGTTGGACGGGTCGCACGGGCTCCGGAAGGCGGGGCTAGGCCGAGGCGCGCTCGCCGATCCGCCGCCCGGCCGCCGGCTCCAGGCTGTCCGGGTGGTCCCGGCGGTGGCGGCGGCCGAGCAGCGGGCCGAGCAGCAGCAGCGCCAGGCCGGCGAGCGTCCAGCCGGCGAGGACAGCGAGCGGCTCCCCGCCGCCGTTGCCGTCGAAGTAGGCGACCGAGCGGATCAGGGAGCCGCCCGCGCCCGGCGGCAGCCACTGGCCGAGCACCCCCGCCGGCTCCGGCAGCATCTCGGGGGCCGAGGAGACACCGGAGAACGGGTTGCCGAGGAGCATCACCAGCAGGCTGCCCAGCCCCATCCCGGCGCGGCCGAGCACCGCGGCGAGGCCCGCGACCGCCGCGGCGCCCGCGAGGGCCGTCAGGCCGAGCGCGCCGGCCTGCACCCACCAGCCGCCGGTCAGGGCGCCGAGCCAGGTGTCCGCGACCGTGGCGCCGACGAGGCCGACGGCCGCCGACGCGCCGACGACGGCGCACACCGCGCGACCGCCCCGCAGGCCCAGCAGGGTCACCGCCCCGCCGACCACGATGCCGGCCAGCGCCAGCGGCAGGACGCTGGAGTTGAGGACGGAGCCGCGCGGATCCGCCGACGGCAGCGGCACCACGTCCTCGGTGGGCACGGGCCGCCCCGCCGCCTGCTCCCCGGCGGCCTCGGTGAGCAACTGCGCCACGGCGGGCCCGGCGGCGGAGGCCACCAGCAGCTCAGGACCGCCGGGGGTGGCCACGACGGCGCCGTAGACCTCCCGCTCCTCGACGGCGGTGCGGGCGGCGCCCACGTCGGGATAGGTGTGCACGTCGAAGGCGTCCCCGCGCTCGGCCAGTCGCGCCTCGACCGGCGCCGTGGCCTGCGGGGGGCCGGCGACGCCGAGCGGCAGGTCGCGCGGTTCGAGCCGGGCGCTCGGCCAGATGAAGGCGCAGAGGGCGAGGGCGATCAGGGCCGGGACCAGGACGACGACCGTGAGCACCTTGCGGCTGGAGGACATCGGAGCCTCCTAAGAGAAGGATCGTTCGTTTTACGATTCTCACTCTGCGCCCGGTCGGCTCCGCTTGTCAAGAAGGAACGTTCGTTTTAACGTGGGTGCATGGCTCGCGTATCCCAGGCCCATCTGGACGCCCGGCGCCGGCAGATCCTCGACGGCGCGCGGCGCTGCTTCACGCGCAACGGGTTCCACGCCACGTCGATGCAGGACGTCTTCAAGGAGACCGGGCTGTCCTCCGGCGCCGTCTACCGCTATTTCCGCAGCAAGAACGAGCTGATCACGGCCGTGGCGGAGGAGGCGTTCGACAGGATGCGGCACGCCTTCGAGTCGGCCAGCAGGGAGACCCCGCTGCGCCCGCTCGACGAGCTGATCGACGGGGTGCTGACCAACGCGCTCGAAGAGCAGGCGCGCCGCGCGGGGACCGACCGGCCGAGCGTGTTCGCCGGGCTGATCCTCCAGGTGTGGGCCGAGACCCTGCGCGACGAGTCCCTCGCCGCGACGCTGAACGCCGGCTACGACCGGATGCGTGTCATGTGGGGGGACGTCGTCCGCAGGTACCAGGACGCGGGCCACCTGCGCGCGGACGTCCCGACCGGCCACGTGGTGCGCGCCCTGATGGCCCTCGTCCAGGGGTTCATCGTGCAGCGGGCGGTGTTCAAGGACGTCGAGACCGAACTGCGCAGCGGCCTGCGCGCACTCCTGGCGCCGCACGCCTGAGCGCGGGGCGGCCCCCGCCGGCCGGCCACGCCGTGGGTCAGCCGCAGAAGGCCGCGTCCAGGAGGGCGTCCACGGAGTCGTCGAGGTCGGCGCGGTGGTCGGGCGTGAGCGCGACGGTGACGTGACGGCGCAGGTCGGGGGTGGTGAACGACCAGCTCTGGTACGTCATCGCGTCGCCGTCGTTGCCGTACACCGTGCTCCCGCAGGCGGTCTCCTTCCAGGCCAGCCCCAGTCCGTACGCCCGCTCCGGGACCGCCGGCGCGCGCATCTCGGCCAGCAGCCGGTCCGGCAGCAGCCGCCCGCCGAGCAGCGCGGCGAGGAACCGGTCGAGGTCGCGCGCCGTGGAGATCATCTCGCCGCTCGCGCCGAACAGCGACGGGTTCATCTCCGTGAAGTCCACGAGCCGCGTGCCGCCGCCCTCCTGCTCGATCGGGACGTAGCCGCGCGGATGCGCCCCGTGGATGCGGGGGTACGTGCCGGGCAGCGAGGTGGCGTGCAGGCGCAGCGGCCGGAGGATCCGGCGCCCGATCTCCTGCGCGTACGGGCGGCCGGTGGCCTGCTCGATGATCCGGCCGAGCAGGAGGTAACCGGTGTTGGAGTACGCGTAGACGGTGCCCGGCCGCGTCGAGGTGGGCGGGTGGGCGGCGGCGCGCGCGATCTGCTCCTCCGGGGTCCACGTCCGGTGGCGGTAGTCCAGGAACGCCGGGTCCGGCGGCACGGTCAGGGTGCGCTTGTAGTCGTAGAGCCCGCTGGTGTGGCCCAGCAGGTGCCGTACGGTGATGCGCCGGCCGTCCGGGACCGCGCGCGGCAGCCACGCCTCGACGGGGTCGTCCAGCCGCAGCCGGCCCTCACCCACGAGTTGCAGGACGACCGTGGCGACGAACGTCTTCGTGATGCTGCCGATCCGGAAGCGCCCGCGCGCCGGGACCGCCCGGGCCGTGTCCCGCTCGGCGACGCCGCTGGTGCCCCGCCACACCTGCCGCCCGTCGCGCACCTCCACGAGCGCGCCCACCGCGCCCTCGGCCACCAGCCCGTCCAGTTTTTCCTGCAGCCCGGCGGGCCCGGGGGCCCCGCCGCCCCGGCCCGGTACGGCGGCGGCCGAACCGGCCACCACCGCCACCACTGCCACCACTGTGCTCGCCGCCACCAGCACCCGCCGTACGCGCTGCACCCGGCCCACCCGCGCTCTCGTCTCGCCCGTTCCCGTACGCGACGAGCCTGCGGCAGCCGGGGGCGCGCGGCGATGGGGCTGGTCGGCGTCTCGGACCGGGGGCTGTCCCCACCCCTGCCGGCCGCACGCGGACGGCCCGAGGGCCGGGCCGCACCCGGGTCGCCCCGGGGCCGCCCGGCCTCAGGCCGTGCAGGCAGGCCGGATCCGGTCCGGCCTTACTTTCGTGCCTTCTGGCGGAAGGCCACGGTCATGCCCGCGGCCATCAGACCCAGCAAGGCCGTGGCACCACCGACAAAGCAGTTGCTCCAGATGGCGCCGTTGGATGCGGTGTTCGCGGTGGTGACCACCCAGGGGGAGATCACAAGCCAGACGCCGAGGGGCACGGCCAGCCACGCCAGGCCGCCGGTCCGCTCCGGGGCGAGCGCCAGCGCGAGGCCGATGAGGCCGATGGTGATGCCGACGATGAGGTTGTTGATTGCCAGGTTGGTGTTCCCCGTGAAGTGCACGACCCAGGGCGAAATCGCGGCAAACAAGCCGGCGAGCAGGATCAGTCCTTCGAGGGCAACCACACCACTTCCGGCCGCCGTGCGATCGAATCGCTCGCGCATCTCGCCCACGTCGGGGTGCGAGGTCATGTCGGTGGTGCGTTGCTGATACGACATGGTTGCTGCCTCCTCTCCAAGGAAGAGTCGGATGCATCCCCTTATGACACGATACGCCCGTTTGGGTGACTGTGCGTCGTGGCGCTTCCTGCCTGGTCAGGAGGCCGGTCCTGCGCCCCGGCGGCGGCTGCCGGCCCGGAGGCCGTTCAGCGTGATCGTGCCCCGGTCCAGGCGCACGCTCGCCGTGTAGCGGTACGCCGCCCGTACCTCCGGGTCCGTCAGGTCCAGCACCCCGCCCGCGTCCGCCGTGAACAGGAACTCCCACCCGGCACCCTGGTCCACGTACGCCGTGGCCACCGTGCCGCGGGCCACCAGGGCGTAGCGGGAGCCGGGGCGGGAGAGGTCCACGGTGCCGTCGAGGTTGTCGAGCGGCTCCATGCCCACGGTGATCAGCTTCCCGTCGATGCGCAGGTCCCAGCCGGCCCGGCGCAGCCCGTTGTGGTGGCGGAACAGCAGGTAGTTGTCCGCGTCCTTGGCGAGGCCGACGAAGACGGTGTCCTGGCCGCCCGTCCCCGCGAACGTGCCGGTGTCCAGCACCAGCGCGAAGGCGTCCGTGCGCGGCGCGGTGTCGGAGAGGAGGAGCAGGTGCGTCGGCGCCTGCGTGGTCACGGTCAGCCTGCCGTCGCCCGCGGTGGCGGTGCCCCGGTGCGACCCGGGCGGTACGGGCAGGACGGTGAAGCGCCCGAGGTCGGTGTCGAACCGCTCGTCCAGTTCGGTGACCGGGTACGCCCCGGGGTCCGGCGGCGGGAGCAGGGCGACGTCCGCGAGGTGGGCGTCGAGCAGCGCGGTCAGCCGGCGCAGCGTCGCGGGGTGGCGGCCGGCGACGTCGTCGGTCTCGCCGGGGTCGCGGCCGAGGTGGTAGAGCTCGGCGGCGCCGCCGCGCAGGCGGCGTACCAGCTTGAAGTCGCCGTGGCGGACGGCGGCGTGGGGGTGGCGGTCCTGGTTGAAGTGCGGGTAGACCCAGAAGAGGGTGTCGCGGCGGAGCCGGCCGCGGCCGGTGAGCAGCGGGGCGAGGCTCGTCCCGTCGAAGCGCGCGGCCGGAGCGCCGTCACCGGCGGCCAGCTCCAGTGCCGTCGGGAGCACGTCGATCGTCGAGACGGGCGTGGCGTCCGTACGCCCCGGGGGCACCCGGCCCGGCCAGTAAGCGATCAGCGGGACCCGGATGCCGCCCTCGTACAGCTCGCTCTTGCCGCCGCGCAGCGGCGCGGTCGCGTCCCGGAACGGGCTGCCGTTGTCGGACGTGACGAGGAGCAGCGTGCGCTCGGCGAGCCCGTGTTCCGCCAGCGCGGCCACGATCCGGCCGACCTGGTCGTCGATGCTCTCCAGCATCGCGGCCAGCGCCGGCCGGTTCGGCAGTTCCCCGGCGCCCGGCTTGGCCTCGTACTTCGCCAGCAGGTCGGGCTTCGCGGCCAGGGTCGTGTGCACGGCGTAGTTGGAGACGTGCAGGAAGAACGGCTCGTCGCGGTGGCGGGCGACGAAGTCGACGGCCTCGTCCGCGAGCCGGTCGGTGAGGTACTCGCCGGGCCGGCGGGCCGGCAGGTCGGGCATGAAGCGGTAGGGGTGGAAGTAGTCGCCGTCCGCGATGTACAGCCGCTCGGAGGCGATGGCCTCGTCCAGCCCGTGCGCGTAGGGGTTGCCGGGCCGCTCGGTGTACTCGCCGCTGTAGGTCTCGGTGAGGTGCCACTTGCCGATCAGGGCGGTGGTGTAGCCGTACGGGCCGAGGAAGTCGGGGACGGTGGGGACGTCCGGGGAGAGGAACTTGTTGCTCGCCGCGGGCGCCTCGCGGAGGAAGTCGGTGATGCCGGTGCGGGCCGGGTAGAGCCCCGTCATCAGCGCGGCGCGGGTCGGCGAGCAGAGGGGCGCGGCGGAGTACGCGCGGGTGAAGCGGAGTCCCTCGCGCGCCAGCCGGTCGATGTGCGGGGTCTCGTTGAAGGTGTTCCCGTACGCGCCGAAGTCGCGCCAGCCGAGGTCGTCGATCGACACGACGACGACGTTGGGCGGCGGCGGGCCGCCGGCGGCGGCGCCGCGGGCGAGTGCGGGCGCGGCGACGGCCGTGAGGCCGACGGCGGAGGCGCCGCGCAGGACGCTGCGGCGCGTGGGGCGGCGGAACGTCGTGGGAGGCATACGGCTCAGCGTCGGGCGGTCCGCGAGAAGGCGTCAACACCCGGGCGAATTAGTCCGGGCCGGGCGCGCGGAGCGCGGCCGGACGCGGGGTGCGCCGGGCCGGCCGGCGCGCGGGGCGGCCCGCGTCAGTCCGCGGGGCGCAGCCGTACGTGGAGGTGGTCGGCGTCCGCCGCCGCGGGCCGGCCGTCGGGTCCTGTGACCTCGGCGATGTCGAGTCCCGCGACGGCCGCCAGGGTCCGGAAGCCGTCGCGCGTGTACCAGTGCAGCACCCACGGGCGTTCGGTGACGCTGCTGCCCGAGGGGTGGTAGCGCTCGTAGCGCAGCAGCGTCGTCTGCGTGCGGGTGTGCTCGTCGCGGTCCTCGGCGACGACGCTGACCCGCAGTTCCGCACCGTCGGGCGCGGTGGCGGTACGGGCGCGGCCGACGTCCTTCTCGGCGGTGGGGGCGGGCAGGTGCAGCGGGATCAGGACGGTGCCGCCGAAGGCGAGGTGGGCGCGGATGGCGCGCAGCGCGGACAGCGCGGTGGCGTCGTCGGGCAGCAGGTTGAACGTCGGCCCGGCGAGGTAGACGGCCGCGTACCTGCGGGGTACGTCCAGGGCCTCCATCCGCTGGTGGAACAGGGTGACGGGCAGGCTCTCCGCCGCGGCGCGGCGGCGCAGCCGGTCCAGCATGTCCGCGGAGGAGTCGACGCCGTCCACGTCCATCCCGCGGCGCCGCAGTTCCAGCAGCGGCTCGCCGTCGCCGCAGCCCAGCTCCAGCGCGGGCGTGCCCGCCTGCTCGACGAAGGCGGCGTACGGCTCGGGGTCCTGGGTGACGGACTTCAGCGGTCCGTACAGCTCCGCGACGATTCCGGTGTAGAAGTCTGCTGGATCCATGTTCGCCACCCTATGCGGGCGGCGACGGGGGCGGCAGTTCTCGAGCGAGGTACGTCACCCGGGTTCCGCACCCGCCGCCCCCTGCCGTCCGCCGTGCACGTCACCCCGGAGGGCCGGGCCGCGTTCTCCGGCACGCCGGGCCCTCAACTCCGCGACCCGCGGCCCGCCTTGGCGCGGGTCCGGCCCCAGCGGCGGGGCGACGGGCCGCGCGGGAGGGTCGCCGCCCCGGCGGTCGGCCGGGGTGAACTGGCGTTCCGCGCGGGCGCGTCCGGGGCAGGCGGGTCACGCACCTGCCCGGCGGCGTCACGATCCCGCGGGCGCGTGACGGCTCGGCGCCGGGCGGCGGAAATGCCAGACGATCTCCGCAGGGACGCCCGCGTCGGACGCCGCCGTGGCCTCCGGGACCAGCTCCCGCAGCGACCACGGCCACGCCTCCCACGGCCCCGGGCCGGTCGCCGGCGCCGCCGCTTCCCCGGCGGCCGGCACGCCCGGCTCCTCGCAGCCGAGCACCTCCAGCCCGGCCGCGCGCGCGGCGCGTACGTAGGCCCCGACCGCGTGCCGGTGCGTCTCCACCCGGCCCGGGCTCCCGTCCGGCAGGCGTACCGCGGGCACCGACCCGAGCGCCACCCGCTCCGGGTGGAGGTCCGACGTCACGAGGTGCCCGCCCGGGCGCAGCACCCGGGCGAACTCCGCCATCACCGGGCGCAGATCGGGCACGTGTGTGAGGGCGAGCGAGCAGACCACCACGTCCACCGCCGCGTCGGCCACGGGCAGCGCGGCCAGCTCGCCGAGGCGGAAGTCGCCGCCCGGGACCCGCTCCCGGGCCCTCGCCAGCATCTCCGGGGAGCTGTCGACGCCGAGGGTGCGGTGGCCGCGCCCGGCCAGCAGGGCCGCCATCCGCCCCGTGCCGCAGGCGGCGTCCAGCGCGACGCCCGCGGGCAGCGGGTCGAGGAGCGCGCCGACGACGGGCTCGTCGAGGTCGAACGCCGAGTTGGGCCCGTCGTACGTCTCCGACCAGATCCGGTAGCCCTCGACCGTGGGCACCCGGACGACGTCCACGCCCGCGCCCGCGAGCGACTCGTCGTCGAGCAGCCTGCGGATCTCGCCGAGCCGCGCGGCGACGAACGCGCGGTCGTGCTCTCCGGCGAACGAGCGCAGCAGGGCGACGCCCTCCAGGCCCACCACGTAGGCCAGCGGATCTTCATGCCTCACGGCGGCGACGCTAGTGAGGCACCCCGCGCCCGCGCCACCGGGTTTCGCCGGCGTACGCCGGGCCGTCCCCCGCGAGAGGGGGGTACGCCGCGACATCTCCCACCCCGGCCGCGTTCGCTGGGCGTCGCCGGGCGTCGTCGGTGTCATCCTGGTATGGCTACCTTTAGCAGAATTCATGCGGAGGGGTCCCATGGGCAGGGCAGGCACCACCGGGCACGTGCGCGAGCGGGCGGCGGGCGCCCCCGACTTCTTCGCGGAGCTGCGGGAACGCGAGTTCGGTTATCTGGACGAGGGCGGGCACACCTATCTCGACCACACCGGCGCGGGGCTCCCGCCGCGCTCCCTCGTCGCGGGCAGCGCCCGGCGCATCACCGGCGGGCTGTTCGGCAACCCGCACTCCGAGAGCCCCGCGTCCCGGGCCTCCGGGGACCGGCTCGCCGAGGCCCGCGAGGCGGTGCTGCGGTACTTCCACGCCGACCCCGCCGAGTACGCCGTGATCTTCACGCCCAACGCCACGGGCGCGCTGCGCCTGGTCGGCGAGGCGTATCCGCTCGGGCGCGGCAGCCGGCTCGTCCTCTCGCTCGACAACCACAACTCCGTCAACGGCCTGCGGGAGTACGCGCGGGCGCGCGGCGCCACCGTCGAGTACGTCCCGCTGCGCTCGCCGGACCTGGGGATCGACGAGGACCGGATGCGCGCCGCGCTGTCCGTACGCGCCCGGCGGCCCGGCGTCCCGTACGGGCCCCACCGCCCCCGCGGGCTGCTGGCCTACCCGGCGCAGAGCAACTTCACCGGCGTACAGCACTCCCTGGACTGGATCGCGGTCGCCCAGGCCCACGGCTACGACGTCGTGCTCGACGCGGCGGCGTACGTCCCCACCAACTCCCTGGACCTCGGCCGCCACCGCCCGGACTTCACCGTCGTGAGCTGGTACAAGCTCTTCGGCCACCCCACCGGCGTCGGCGCCCTCATCGCCCGCCGCCCCGCGCTCGCCAGGCTGCGGCGCCCGTGGTTCGCCGGCGGCACCATCTACGCGGTCAGCGCGCAGGCGCAGTGGCACGTCCTCGCCGACGACGAGGCGGCGTTCGAGGACGGGACCGTCAACTTCCTCGCCATACCGGACGTCACCGCCGGGCTCGCCTGGATCGAGCGCGTCGGCATCGACCGCGTCCACGACCACGTCGACGCGCTGACGGGGCGGCTGCTCGCCGGGCTGCGGACACTGCGGCACGGCGACGGCTCGCCGCTGGTGCGGGTGTACGGGCCGGACCGGGCCGACACCGAGGACGTTCAGCGCGGCGGCACGGTCGCGCTGAACGTCCTCGGCGCCGACGGCCGGGTCGTCGACGAGCGCGTCATCATCCGCGACAGCGCCGCGTACGGCATCTCCCTGCGCACCGGCTGCTTCTGCAACCCGGGCGCCGGCGAGGCGGCCTTCGACCTGTCGCCGCGCCGGCTGCGCCGGGCGGCCCGCAGGCGGCTCGGCTCGCTGGAGGACTATCTGGAGCTGCTGCACCTGCCGTCGGCGGGCGCGGTGCGCGTCTCGCTGGGTGTGGCGTCGCAGCCCGGGGATGTCGAAACGTTTCTGTCGTTCGTGACGCAGACCTATCGGGACCGCATCCCCGACGTGGCCGGCCTCGCGCCGCGGCTGGGCTGCTGACCCCGCGGGCCCCGGACCCCGGCCCGCGCCCTCATCTCCCTTCCTTCTTCCCCTCGGCCTTGCGCCCGCCTGCGCCTGCGCCGCGCCCGCGGCCCCGTGCTACCGCCCCTGCCGGCCGCGCTCGGCCCCGTCCCGGCACTTGCGCACCAGCACCCACCACGTCAGCGCAAGGAACAGCACCGCGAAGCCCGCCAGGATCAGCCACCCCCGGCCCGCCGGGTGCGCGAACGATTCGCCGTACGAGGCCAGCAGCGGTCGCCCCAGCGGCGACGCGTCCGTACGCCACAGCGACTCCAGCCCCACCCCGCTGCCCAGCGCCTCGAACGCCCACCTGTTCGTCATCGCCAGGCTGATCGCCTCGCCGGCCGCCGTCATCCGCGGCACCGGCACGAACGCCCCCGAGAACAGCACCTGCGGAAAGCAGAGCAGCGGCAGCATCAGCGTCGCCTGCCCCGGCTGTGACACGGCGGCCGACGCGAGCAGCCCGAGCGCGAGGGCGGCGGCGGAGGCCAGCACGCCGGAGACGAACAGCGAGGCGTACGTGTCCCAGCCGGCGGGCGGCAGCCGGTCCAGCGCGCGGAGCACGGCCAGCAGCAGCGCGTCGGCCAGGGCCAGCACCGGGAGCATGGTGGTCAGCTTGGCGGCGACGTACGGGCCGATCCGCAGGCCGGCGAGCCATTCGCGGCGCAGGACCGGCAGTTCGGCGCAGATCTGCAGCAGGCCGTACGTCAGCCCGAAGAAGAAGGTGCCGAAGGCGATCCAGAACATGATCATCGCGGTGGAGCCGGGGTCCGGGGACGCGGGGTCGAAGGCGCCGGCGCGGAAGAGCACGGCGAACATCGCCACGATCATGAGGGGGGAGCCGACGAGGACGGCGACGGAGAGCCGGTCGTTGAGGAGGAGGGCGGTGCCGCGGCGGGTGAGCAGGGCCCACTGCCGCAGGGCGCCGACGCGGGCCGCGCGTGCGGCGGGTGGGGCGGGCGCCGCGGGTGCGGGGGGCGCGGCGGCTCGGGCCGGCGCCGCCGGCCCGGCGGGCGCTTCCGCTGTGGCGCGCCCGGTCGCCGGCACCGGCCCGGCCGGTCCCGCCGGCGGCCCGGCGTCCGCCTGCTCCGGGATGTCCCCGGCGCCCGCGCCCGCCGCCCGCGCGCCGGCGGCCACCGCCGCGTACACCTCCTCCGCGGTGCCCACGCCGAAAGCCGGGCACAGCCCGTCCGGTTCCCCGGCGTAGGCGACCTCGCCGTCGGCCGACAGGAAGACCACCTGGTCGCCGCGCGGCAGATCGGCGAGCACGTGCGTGGTCAGCACGACGGTCGTGCCGTCGTCCGCCAGCCGCCGCAGGGTGTGCATCAGCTCCGCGCCGGTGGCCGGGTCGAGCCCGGTCGTCGGCTCGTCGAGGAACAGCACCCCCGGCCGGGTCAGCAGCTCCACCGCGATGCCCGCCCGCTTGCGCTCGCCCCCGCTGAGGGCACGTACCCGGGTGTCGCGCCGCGACGTCAGCCCCAGGGTGGCCAGCACCCGGTCGACGGTCGCGGCGACGGCACCGGCCGGCGTCCCCGGCGGCATCCGCAGCCCGGCCGCGTACACCAGCGTGCGGTGCAGCGGCAGCTCGCGGTGGATGACGTCCTCCTGCGGCACGTACCCGAACTCCGGCCCCGGCGGCCCCGGCGGCGCCCCGTCGTGCCACACCTCGCCCTCGCTCGGCGCGCTCAGCCCCGCCAGCGTCTGCAGCAGCACCGTCTTGCCCGCCCCGCTGCTCCCGGCGATCACGGTGAGGGTCCCGGGGGCGGCGTCGAGCGACACCCCGCTCAGCACCCGCCCCGTCCCGCGGACGTCCCGGCTCACCCGGCGCGCGCGCAGCCGCAGGCCGCCGGCCGGCGAAAGGGACGCACCGGCGGTACGACCGGCGGAGACACCCGGGCGCAGGGGCGGCGTCGACATGAGTGCAGCATGCCAAAGGAACCGCGTGCCGGCTCCCCGCGGCTCGCGCGGGGTACCGACGATGGCCGATCGGTCAGCGGCGGCCACCCGCCTGCCCGGCGGCCCGCGCCCCGTCTATGCCTGTGCCGCCGAGTCCGCCCGCGCCGCCGCGTCCGGCCGCCAGTCCGCGGCGAGCAGCCCGAGCAGCACCTCGTCCAGGAACTCGCCCAGCACCCAGGAGGCGGAGCGCAGCACGCCCTCGCGGACGAAGCCGTTGCGCTCGGCGGCGCGCAGCATGGCGGCGTTGTCCGCCAGCGTCTCGATCTGCAGCCGGTGCAGGCCCCGTACGACGAAGCCGTAGTGGCACAGCACCGCGACGATGTCCGTGCCGTAGCCCCTGCCGCGCGCGAACGGCATGATCCCCAGCCCGACGTGCGCGGACCTGTGGTGGTTGTCGATGCCCCACAGCGACGCCGTGCCGACCAGGGCGCCGCCGTCCAGTTCCACCACGGAGAAGGGGACGACCCCTTCGTTCTTGTCGTCCACCAGCAGCGGGTTGTCCTTCGAGTCGGCCGCGACCGGCCGCCACGGCCCGGCCTGGGCCCGCGAGCCGGCGACGGCGTCGTCGTAGAGGTCGGCCTGGAGGACCGGGATGTCGTCCGCGTGCCGGGCCCTGAGCCCGACCTTCGTGCCTCGTAGCATGCCTTTTCCTAACCGGCCGGGCCCGCCGGCGCAAACGGATTGCCGCCGGGCGGCGTGCACGTTCGGGGGAACCTCGGTGAAATCCGCACCGCCGGCGGCCGGCTGTACCACGCTGGCGGCATGTCCATATACCGGGTCTCGTGCCCCCGCAGGGTGGTGTTCCTGGAGTCGGAGATCGCCGAGCTGCACGCGGTCTCCGACGGAGGGCTCCGGGTGGAGCCGGCGCTGTGGTGCGAGTTGGAGAAGGGGCACGCGGGCCCGCACTGCACCCTGGCGGTGGGCGCCCGCGCCACCGACGACCTGCCGGCCCGTACGCTCTGGGCCCGCTGGCCCGAGGGCGACGAGTACGGGCCGGGGCGGGAGATCGCGGCGCTGCCCTCGTGTCCCGCGACCTTCCTCGAAGGGGCGGTCTCCTCCGAGTGCTGCGCCCTGCCGAGGGGCCACGAGGGGCGGCACGGGTTCGAGTTCGGGCCGCCGATCAGCGAGGCCGACGTGATGCCGGACTGGGTGCTGAAGATGCTGGAGGGGGAGTAGGCGCGGGGTTCAGGCGGTGAGCAGGCGCAGGCCCAGTTCGGCGGCGTCGAGGGCGAGGAGGTCGCGGTTGCGGTCCGCCCAGCGGCCCGAGTCGAGGTCCTCGCGCAGGCCGGCCACCGCCCGCCGCTCGGCCTGCGGGCCCACCCGGGTCCACACCGACACCGCGCGGCGCACGTGGTCCTCCAGGTAGGCCTCGGGCCGGCGCCAGTACGCCTCGAAGAAGCCGTCCGCGCAGTCCCACGGGATCAGCACCGGCTCGGCGCGGGCGTCGATCGCGCGGGTGAGGTCCGCCAGCGACGGCCAGTCGGCGAGGAGGCCGGCGAACTCCGGCAGGTAGTCGCGGGTGAGCCAGAACCGCTCGCGCCGGCCGGGGTCGCAGGCGTCGTACGTCAGCACCACCACCCGCCGCGCCACCCGCCGCATCTCGCGCAGGCCGGCCACCGGGTCCGGCCAGTGGTGCACGGTGCTCACCGCCATGGCCGCGTCGAAGGCCCCGTCCGGGAACGGCAGCCGCTCCGCGCCTGCGGCCACGCACCGCGCCGCGCCCGCGGGCCGCTGCGCCCGCATGACCGCCGACGGCTCCACCGCCGTGACGTCCCGGCCGGCCGGCTCGTACGACCCGGTGCCGGCGCCGACGTTCAGCACCGTACGGGCGTCCCCGAGCGCCTCCCAGATCCGCGCGGCGATCCGCGGTTCCGTGCGCCGCGTCGCCGGATAGGCGGAGCCGATGACCTCGTACAACTGGGCTCCGAACACCTTCAGTTGCTCCTCCGGCATCGTCCTGATCCCCTTCGCCCGGGCCGCCAGTTCCCCGTCGATGGCCGCCACCATGGCGGCGGCGCGCTCGCGCTGCGCCAGCAGCAGCCCGCGCAGCCGGCGCAGGTGCGCGACCGCGTCGCCGGCCGGGTCGTCGACCAGCTCCGCGATCTCGCGCAGCCCGAACCCCAGCCGCCGGTACGCGAGCACCTCCCGCAGCCGCTCCACGTCGCCCGCCGCGTACGCCCGGTAGCCGGCCGCGGTCCGCGCGGACGGCCGCACGAGGCCGATGTCGTCGTAGTGGTGCAGCGTGCGCACGCTCACCCCGGCCAGTTCGGCGACGCGCCCCACGGTCAGATGTTCCGCCACACCCCCGACTGTGCGGCATCACGCCACGTAAGGGTCAAGGGCGCCCCTCCCGGTGGACGGCGCGGAAGGTGCGGCGGTACGCGGCCGGAGGCACGCCGACGGTGCGGTGGAAGTGCCGGCGCAGCGTCGTGGCGGTGCCCATGCCGGTGGCCTCCGCGATGGCCTCGACGCTGCTGTCCGTGGTCTCCAGCAACTCCTGGGCGCGGCGGATCCGCTGGGCCAGCAGCCACTGCCACGGGGTGGCGCCCGTCGCGGCCCTGAAGTGGCGCGCGAGGTTGCGCGAGCTCATCCGCGCCTGCCGGGCCAGGTCCGCCACGGTCAGCGGCTGGTCGAGGCGCTCCATGACCCAGCCGAGGAGCGCGGCGAGGGGCCGGTCGGCCACGGCGGGCACGGGCGCGGCGACGAACTGGGCCTGCCCGCCGTCCCGGTGCGGCGGCACGACCAGGCGGCGGGCGACGGCGTTGGCGACCGCCGAGCCGCGGTCGCGGCGTACGAGGTGCAGGCACAGGTCCAGCGCGGCGGCCTTCCCGGCGGAGGTGAGCACACTGCCGTTGTCGACGTAGAGCACGTCCGGGTCGACGTCCACCTCCGGGTAGCGGGCGGCCAGGACCCCGGTGTGCGCCCAGTGCGTCGTCGCGCGCCTGCCGTCCAGCAGCCCGGCGGCGGCCAGCACGAAGGCGCCCGTACAGAGGGAGGCGATCCGGGCGCCGGCCGCGTGCGCCGCCCGTACGGCGTCGATCAGGTCGGCGGGCGGCTCCGCGTCGACGTCCGCCCAGCCGGGGACGATGACCGTGCCGGCGTCCCGGAGCCGGTCGAGCCCGTGGTCGGGCTCCAGCAGGAACCGCCCGACCCGCACGGCCCGCGACCCGCAGACCGTGACGTCGTACCAGGGGCCGGCCACGTCGTCCGGGGCGGAGTCGAGCGCCTCGTACGCCACGGAGAGCTCGAAGTGCAGCATCCCGTCGGTGACGGCCAGCGCGACGGTGTCCATGTCCGGAATTGTACGGGCGATGTCGTTACGGACACTCGCGGCGGGGGGCCCGCCCTCGCGAGGATGTGCGCGGCGGATCATTCGAGAGCGGGGAGAAGCCATGGGATCGGGCCGGGCGGTGGCGGTGTTCGGGGCGTACGGGCACACCGGGAGGTTCGTCGTGGACGAACTGCGGGACCGCGGCTACGTCCCCGTCCTGTCGGGCCGTGACGCCGGCAGGCTGGCGGCGCTGGCCTCGGCCACCGGCCTCGACGCCCGCCCGGCGACCGTCGCCGACGCGGCGGCGCTCGACGCCGCCCTGGCCGGCGCGGCGGCGGTGATCAACTGCGCGGGTCCCTTCGCCACGACGGCCGCCCCGGTGATCGAGGCGGCGCTGCGCGCCGGGATCCCGTACGTGGACGTGGCCGCCGAGATCGAGGCCATCGCCGACACCTTCGCCCGCTTCGCGGACCCCGCCGCGGCCGCCGGAGCGGTGGTCGTCCCCGCGATGGCCTTCTTCGGCGGCCTCGGCGACCTGCTGACCACCGCGGCGATGGGCGACTGGACGACGGCCGACGAGGCGCACCTCGCGTACGGCCTGAGCGACTGGCACCCCACGGCCGGGACGCGTGCCGCGGGCAGGGTCTCCGGCGCCCGGCGGGGCGGCCGGCGCGTCCGCTACACGAACGGCCGGCTGGAGTACCACGACGACGAACTCCCCGTCCTGGACTGGCCCTTCCCGGCCCCGGCCGGCCCCCGGCCCGTCCTCGGCGACTTCAGCATGGCCGACGTCGTCACCGTCCCGAGCCACCTCGCCGTCCCGGAGGTGCGCACGTACATGGCGGCCGGCGCGGCGAGGGACCTGTCGTCCCCGGACACCCCGCCGCCGACGGCCGCAGACGCACGCGGCCGGTCCGCGCAGACGTTCCTCGTCGACGTCCTCGTACGCGCCGACGGCACCGAACGGCGCGCCACGGCCGCCGGCCGGGACATCTACGCCGTCACCGCCCCGCTCGCGGTGGAGGCGGCGCACCGCATCCTCACCGGACGGACCAGAACGACGGGCGTGGCCTCGGCCGGCGCAATGTTCGACGCCCGCGACTTCCTCACCGCCCTCTCCGCGCACCTCACGCTCGACCTGCACCTTTCCGACGCGGGCGGCCCCGCAGTACGTTGAGCGCCGACGTCCCACCCACCTCCACGACTCCCAGGGCGGCCCCCGTGGCAGACCACTCACCGGGCGCGATCGACACGAGCCGCCCGCACTCGGCGCGTATCTGGAACCACCTGCTGGGCGGCAAGGACAACTACGAGGCGGACCGGGCGGCGGCGGAAGCGATCGTCGCGGTCTTCCCCGGAATGGCCGACGTCACGCGGTGCTCCCGGCAGTTCCTCGGCCGCGTGGTCGAGCACCTGGTGCGCGACGCGGGCATCCGTCAGTTCCTGGACGTCGGCAGCGGGCTGCCCACTGCCGACAACACGCACGAGATCGCCCAGCGGGGCGCGCCGGAGGCGCGGATCGTCTACGTCGACAACGACCCGCTGGTGCTCGCCCACGCGCGGGCGCTGCTCACCTCCACGCCCGAGGGCCGGTGCCAGTACATCGACGCCGACGCCCGCGACACCGACCGGATCCTCGAAGAGGCGGCGCGCACGCTGGACTTCACCCGGCCGGTCGGGCTGATGCTCATGGGGATACTCGGGCTCGTCGAGGACTACGCCGAGGCACGGTCGGTCGTACGCCGCCTGACGGCCGCACTGCCCTCGGGCAGCTACCTGGGGCTCAACGACGGCACGACCACCGACGCGGCATACGTCGAAGCCCTGCGCCGCCACAACCCGAGGGCGGCGGTCCCGTACACGGCGCGCGCCCCGGAGCAGATCGAGGGCTACTTCGAGGGCCTGGACCTGTGGGAGCCGGGTGTCGTCTCCTGCCCGAGATGGCGGCCGGAGAACCCCGGGAACACGGCGGCGGACGTGGCCGCGTACGGCGGAGTCGCCCGGAAGCCGTAGCGCGGGGCCGGAGCCGCAACGGCGCCCGGCCGGACCGGACCACGCGGGCAAGCCCGCCGCGCCGTCCCCGGTGCGGGCCGGCGCATCGGCACCGGCGGCAACACCGCGTGGCCCCGGGGGAGTCCGGGCCCGACGGGGGTGTCCCCCTCGGGCCCGGGCTCCGCGCGCCGGCACCGGACGCGGAGCCGGGGGCGGCGGTCCGTCGGCCGGGGCAGGTCCGTCAGCCGGGGAAGGTGGCGCCCCACGTGGCGGGGCCGACGATGCCGTCGACGGTGAGGCCCTTCCGGGACTGGAAGTTCCGGCACGCGGCGTCCGAGTTCGGGCCGTAGGCGCCGTCCGCGGTGAGGCTGTAGCCGTGGGCGGCGTTCATCTGGTTCTGCCACGTGGCCACGCTCGCGTGGCTGAAGGTCGGCGGCTGGCGGAAGTTGACGCCGGGGTGGGGCAGCGGGCCGCCGCCGGGGTTGGTCGCGCCGTTGAGCACGCCGTTCCCGTACAGGTTCCCCGGGCAGGCGGTGCTCAGGTGGTCGCGGTGACCGCAGATGGCCCGGGCCGCGCCGCCCTGCGTGCGCAGCCGGTTGACGGCGTAGCGGAAGGCGTTGATCAGGCCGGTGGTGATGGTGTCGTAGTCGCCGGCGGTGCCGCCGACGAGGCCGCAGACGGCGTACCAGTTCTGGTTGCCCGGGTTGGTGCCGTTGGCGGCCGTGCGGCGGTTCTCGCCGCGGCCCTGGAACACGTAGTCGTGCACGCACACGAGGTGGCTGTACGCGATGTCCGCCCAGCCGTTGCCGTCCATGTGGTGGTTCTGGATCCCGCGCACCTGGGCGGCGCAGTCCGCGTGGTTCGCGCGGGCGACGTGGACGGCGTCGACGTGGTGGATGGTCACCCCGCCGTTCTGCGGGGTGATGTTGCCGTTGGTGTTCTGCGGAGCCCGCGCGCCCCACTGGGACCGGGTCACGAAGGTGGTCATCGGTCCCTCCGTCCGGACAGCGCGCAGTCGACGGTGGCGTTGAGCGGCTCCGTCTGCGCGTGCCGCAGGCTCCCGGAGGGGTGGAGGGCGCCGGGGTGGTCGGGGCGGTTCACGATCGGCAGCTCGCGCGGGTCCGCGGCGAAGGCGTGACCGGAGCAGATCACGGGTGCGGCGGCCGCGGCGACCGCGGCCATTCCCAGGAAGCCACGACGGGATGGTCGTTGCGACATGTCGTCTCCAGACGGTTGTGGGGTCTCGTGGGCCGACGCGCGCCCATTACCGCGTTCTCGCATACGGGGATTGCCGCCTGCCGGTCCGGAGCGCACACCGGGCGGTGCCGCCGCCCCCTGCCGCAGACCTCCCCGCCGACCACGGAGATTGCTCTCGCGTACGCCAGAGGTACAGGACGGCGGTAGCGCCGCGGTTGCGCCGTCGCCTCGGTCCGCCGCCGCGCGGCCTAGGCGGCCGGGCCGGAATCGTCGGTCAGG
This sequence comes from Streptomyces sp. WMMC500, assembly GCF_027497195.1. NCBI lineage: Bacteria > Bacillati > Actinomycetota > Actinomycetes > Kitasatosporales > Streptomycetaceae > Streptomyces > Streptomyces sp. WMMC500. The sequence continues at coordinate 2,765,345 of NZ_CP114905.1, read as the reverse complement.
GCGGCCGCGGTCAGCGAGAGGTGCTGAAACAGGACCGCACTCGCGGTGTCGGCGTCGCGGGCCAGCGCCGCCTCCTCCAGCCTGCGGTGTTCCTCGACGCCGTCCCGGCCGGGGGTGCGGTGCGCCGCCCAGCGGCGGGCCAGCTCGCTCGCGGTCCACAGCCGGTCGAAGGTCTCCAGCAGTGCGCGGTTGCCGCACCCCTCCAGCAACGTGCGGTGGAAGACCCTGTGCGCCTCGGCCCACGCGGCGGTGTAGTACTCGCCCTCCTCCGGCACGTACGGCGGAGTGCGGACCAGCCGGTGGTGGGCGGCCCGTACGCGGGCCTCCCAGTCGACGTCGCCGCGCTCGACGGACATGCGCAGGACGACCGGTTCGATGGTCCGGCGGGCTTCCGCGATCTCCTGCCAGCGGTGGTCGGAGAAGGACGGGACCGCGAACCCGCGGTTGGGCAGCCGGTCGGCGAGACCCTCGCCGACCAGCCGCACGAGCGCCTCGCGCGTGACGGCCAGGCTCACGCCGTGCTCCCGGGCGAGATCCTGCGGTTTGAGGGCGTCACCGGGGGCGTAGCCCCCGCGCATGATCGCGTCCTGCAGGTGCGCGTAGACCTGCTCGGAGAGCATCCGCTTCCCGGGGGCGGCGGGGCGGTGAGGCGTGTCAGTCATGGACGCCAGCATAGACGATCTCTAGGAAAATCGATTTTCTATGTTACTGTCGATTCATCGGCGGCCGTCCGCGCCGCCGCCCCGGCACACAGCCCTGATGAGGAGCATCACCGTGAACGTCAACGACCCCTTCGCCCGTCTCCCCGAGGCGGCGTCCTTCACCGTCACCAGCGCCACCGTCGCCGACGGCGCCGCCTGGCCGCCCGGGCAGCACGCCTCCGCCCTGCCCGGCGGTGAGGACCTGTCCCCGCAGTTGTCCTGGAACGGCGCCCCGGACGGCACCGAGAGCTACGCCGTCACCGTCTACGACCCCGACGCCCCCACCGGGTCCGGGTTCTGGCACTGGGCGGTCGCCGACATCCCCGCCACCTGCACCGAACTCCCCGAGGGCGCCGGGGACGACACCGGCTCACACCTGCCGGACGGCGCCTACCAGTTGCCCAACGACGCCCGCGCGGCCCGCTACACCGGCGCCGCCCCGCCGGCCGGGGACGGCCCGCACCGCTACTTCGTCGTGGTGCACGCCCTGGACGTCGCCTCCCTAGGCGTCCCGGCCGACGCCACCCCGGCCGTCCTCGGCTTCACCATGGCCGGCCACACCCTCGGACGCGCGGTGCTGCTCGCCACCGCGGAAACCTCCGCCGCCTGACCCCGCGGACGCCGGTCTGGTAAAGATGGACTCGGCAGTCCAGTCCGGGGAGGCAGCTCATGCGCGGGGAACTGACGGCGAAGGGGCTGGCGACGCGGAGCCGGATCGTCGAGGGGGCGGCGGCGGTGCTGCGGGAGAAGGGTGTCTCCTCGGCGACGCTGGAGGACGTCATGGTGCGGACGCGCACCAGCAAGAGTCAGCTCTTCCACTACTTCCCGGCCGGGAAGGACGAACTGCTGCTCACGGTGGCCCGGTTCGAGGCGGATCAGGTTCTGGAGGACCAGCAGCCGTATCTGGGCCGTCTGGACTCCTGGGAGGCCTGGGAGCGGTGGCGGGACGTCGTGATCAACCGCTACGAGACCCAGGGGGACGAGTGTCCGCTCGGGTCGCTGTTTCTCCAGGTCGGGCGCTCGACCCCCGGGGCGCGGGCGATCGTGGTCGAGTTGATGCGCCGCTGGCAGGAGAGCCTGGCGGCGGGCATCCGGTCGCTGCAGGCGGCCGGCCGGCTTCCCGCCGATCTCGATGTCGACGCCAGGGCCGCCGCGCTGCTGGCCGCGATTCAAGGGGGTGTGTCGATCCTGCTGTCGACGGGTCAGTCCACCCACCTGCGCGTGGCTCTCGACCAGGGGATCACGGACCTGCGCCGCCTGGAAAGCGCGGCACCGTGACCCCTCCCGGCCGGTTCACGCACCTGCCGGTCGGGCCGCCGTGGCGGGACGCCGCCGCGCGGTGCCGTGTTTCAGCCGCCCATGACGGCGACGGTGGTGCGGCCCCCGTCGACGTCGAGCACGACGCCGTGCACGAAAGCCGACTCGTCACCCGCGAGGTACACGGCGGCGTTCGCGATCTCCTCGGGGGTTCCCATCCGCCCCGCCGGGGTGCCCTTCATCATGGCCTCCACGGCATCGGTCTCACCCGGGACGGGTGTCTGCACGACGCCCGGGGAGATCGCGTTGACGCGTACGCCCTGCGGCCCGAACTCCGCGGCCCAGGCCCGGGTCAGGGTTTCGACGGCTCCCTTGGTGGAGCTGTAGAGGGCGCCGGCCGGAACACCCAGGCGGGCGATCCAGGAGCCCAGGTTGATGATCACTCCGCCGCCGGCCTGTGCCATGACGGGTGCGACGGCCGCGGTGAGGAAGAACGGGGCCTTCACGTTGATCGCGTAGACCTCGTCGAAGGTCTTCTCGTCGGTGGCCACCGTGCTGTCTCCGGGATAGATCCCCGCACTGTTGACCAGGATGTCGATGCGGCCCCCGAGGACCCCCGTCGCCTCCCGGGCCAGTGCCTGCGAGGCGGCCGCGGAGCCGTCCAGGGCCGCCCGCACGAAGTCGGCCCGGCCACCGCGCGCGCGGATGGCGCCGACGACCTCCTCACCGCGCCCGGCGCTGCGGCCCGAGACGGCGACATGCGCCCCCTCAGCCGCGAACGCGTCCGCGACGGCCCGCCCGATGTTGCTGGTTGCTCCGGTCACCAGGGCGGTCTTGCCCTCAAGGCGTGTCGACATGGTCCACTCCCTCGCTTCGTTCACAGCTACGCACACGCCCGGCCGAACCGCATGCCGCGTCTCGACCGGTCGGGCCCTGGGCGGCCAGGGCGGAGTCCCACTGTGCGACGCGGAAATTGGACCTGCAAGTCCAGAATTTGCGGCGCGCTCCGGCGCTGCCATGGGCTCGATCACGGCATCCGACCTGCGCGGCAGCGGAGCGGCGGGGCAGCCACTCATGGCTCGGACACCGCACGGGGCGCGGCACGCCGGCCGTCGGAGCAGCGGCGGATCACGTCCTTACAGGTGACGCTCGAGAGGCCGTGTCGCGCGCCAGTCTCCTGATGCGCACGACATATCCGCGCACGGATCGTCGGACATGCCCGGGCGTGCTTTTCGTAGCGTCGAATGCGAAAGGAAGGTGAGCATGGAGCGGCTGAACGAAGCGATGGCCCTCGTGGAACAGCAGTTGGAAGGCGACGTCGATGTGGCTCGCGCGAGTCGCATCGCGTTGATGTCGGAGCATCACTTCCGGCGGATGTTCTCGGCGTTGGCGGGAATGCCGCTGTCCGAGTACGTGCGGCGGCGTCGCATGACCATTGCGGCAGCGTCCGTCGTGTCCGGGGCCGAGCCGTTGCAGGACCTGGCCGTCCGGTTCGGCTACGGATCCGCCGATGCGTTCTCGCGTGCGTTTCGAACCGTGCACGGGGTCGGTCCCGCGGGCGCACGGCGGCCCGGCGTCGTTCTCCGGTCGCAGCCGAAGCTCACGTTCACCCTCACGATCGAAGGGAGCACGGCCATGGATTACCGCATCGTCGAGAAGAACTCGTTCTCGCTCGTGGGCCTGCGGACCCGAATACCGCTCATCCACGAGGGGGTGAACCCTGCCGGTGCCGCATTCGTGGAACAGATCAGTGAGGAACAGTGAAACTCATGCATCGAGCATATGCGCACCCGATCTCGCAAGGCACCACAGCGAGCCAGGACGTAGGAGCCCCGTCACCATCCACCGCGCCGACCGCATCGCCGTATGCCGAGAACGCTTCGAGCCCGCCCTCACCACCGGCCCCGGCTGCTTCGTCGCGCGGGAGTTCACCCAGTTGTTGCTGGCCAGCATGTTGTTGACGGCGGTTAGCCACCAATGCTCCTGCCCATAGGCGGGAGCTCTGTACGCAGGCGTCACGCCCTCGTCGTGGGTGTGGCGTGAGTCGTTGCGGCGATGTCGGCGCGTTCGGCGACGTCTGTGGGTGCAGCGGCGATGACGTCGTCGAGCGCGGAACGGGAGGTCTGCAGATCGGTGATGGCCTGGGAGATCCGTTTGCGTTCGGAGAGCAGGTCGGCGAGGAGGTTGGCGCAGGTGGGCACCAGGCGCTCCTCCTCCTCGCGCAGGCAGGGCAGGATCGTCGCGATGGTGGCGGTGGAGAGGCCGGCGGCGAGGAGGCTGCGGATGCGGCGCACGGTCGTGACGTCGTCCTCGCGGTATTCGCGGTAGCCGCTGGGCCGTCGCTCGGGGGAGAGCAGGTGCTGCTCTTCGTAGTAGCGCAGCAGCCGTTCGTGGACGCCGGTCCTGCGGGACAGCTCACCGATCCGCACGTGATCCTCCTCGCGGGTGCCTTGAGGCTGGGCAGTGCTACTTGACTCTAACATCCATGTGAGACTTTAGCGTCCGGGGTATGGACAAGACCTTTGCCAGGCTCGCCGCCTTGTGCGCGAGCGTCTTCGTTGTCGGTACGTCGGAATACCTGGTCGCGGGCCTGCTGCCCGAGGTCGGTGCGGATCTGGAGGTGTCGCAGGGCACCGCCGGGCAGGCGGTGACCGCGTACGCGCTCGGCGTGGTGATCGGCGGACCGGTGGTGACCATGCTGACCGCACGCCTGCCCCGTAAAGGTCTGGCGATCGGGCTGATGCTGCTGTTCGCCGCGGGCAGCGCGGTGAGCGCCCTGGCGCCGACGTTCACGGTGCTGCTGGCCGGGCGGGTGGTCTCCTCGCTCAGCCACGCCGCATTCCTGGCGCTGGCGTTGGTGATGGCCACCGGTCTGGTGGACGAGGACAAGACCGGCTCCGCGATCGCCGCCGTGGCGTCCGGCTTCACCGTGGCCACGTTGCTCGGGGTGCCGCTGGGGTCGCTGCTGGGGCATGCTGCCGGGTGGCGCGCCCCGTTCTGGGTGCTCACCGCGCTCACCCTGGTCGCCATCGCGCTGCTGGCGCCGGTGCTGCCCAGGCAGCAGGCGCCGGCCGCCCGCCCGCGGGACGAGATCGGGGTGATGCTGCAAAAGCCGGTGCTGCTGGCGGTCGCCACCACCGCGGTCGGCTTCTCCGGCGTCGCCGTCGTCTACACCTACATCACACCGCTGCTCACCCGCGTCGCGGACTTCTCCCCGACCGCCGTGTCCGCCCTGCTGCTCGCCTACGGCGCCGGCAGCTTCCTGGGCAACCTGATCGCCGGCAGGCTCACCGACAAGGCCATGTCCCAGACCGTGCGCGGGGTGTTTGGCGGGCTGACCGGCGTGCTCGCCGCGATCCCGCTCGCCGTCGCATGGCAGCCCACCGCGGTGCTTGCCGTCCTGGTCCTGGGGCTCCTCGCCACCGCCACGATCGCCCCGCTGCAGGGGCTGATCATGCGCCACGCCGGGGCCGCCCCGAACCTGGCCACCGCCGTCAACGTCGGCGCGTTCAATCTCGGCGTCGCCGCCGGCTCCGCCCTGGGCGGGCTCATCGTGGCCGCCGGGGCGCTGCGCTTCACCGGCCTGGCCGGGGCGGCGCTGAGCCTGCTCGGCCTGGCCCTGACCTACCTGGTCCTGCCCCGCACACGGACCGGCGAGCACCCGGACAACCCGGCGGTTCCCACCGCTGCTTGATCACCACATCCTCAACTTTGGAAGGACCCCTTTGATCATGCGTGCGGTCCAGATCGACCGCCACGGCGGCCCCGACGCCCTGATCGTCCGCGAAATAGCGGAACCCGCCCTCGCCCCGGGCGAGGTCATCATCCGCGCGGCGGCCAGCAGCCTCAACCCGGTGGACTGGAAGACCCGCGCCTGGCAGGTCGGACCGCGGCTGCCGGCCACCCTCGGCCGGGACCTGGCCGGCCGCGTCGTCGCCGCCAACGACACCGCCCAAGAGGGGGGCGCCCCGGTGATTGCGATGTCCGCGCAGATCGCCACCGGCCGCGGCACCTGGTCCGACCTGGTCACCCTGCCCGGCCACCTGCTCGCCCCCGCGCCGAGCAGCATCGCGCTGGCCGATTCTGCGTCCCTGCCTCTGACAGGGACGACCGCCCTGCAGGCGCTGCGCAGCGCAAGAACGGCGGCCGGCGAGCGCATCCTGGTCATCGGCGCCGCCGGGGCGGTCGGCGGTCTGACCGTCCAACTCGCCCACCTCGCCGGCGCCCACGTCGACGCCCTGGTCTCCCGGTCCGAACACGAACCGGCCACCCTCGAGCTCGGCGCGGAAGAGGTCTGGCACCGCCCGGACGACCTGCCCCGCGGCCGCTACCCGGTCATCCTCGACACCGCCGGCACCGACGCGTCCGCCGCCCTCGCCCCCGGCGGCCGCTATGTCTCCATCGCCGACCATCCCCGCGCCGTCGCCTCATCGAACGATGCGAGAGCCGCCCGATCACTCACGTCGCTGCCGAGATGGGCATTTCCCGCGCCTGCGCATCGAAGTGGGTGAACCGCTACCGCCAGCACGGCGAACTCGGTCTGCTGGACCGTTCCTCAGCACCACGACGCCAGCCGACCGCCACCAACGCCGATGTGGTCGCCAGGATCGATGTGCTGCGCCGGTCCGCGAAGTGGTCGGCGACGCGGATCGCCTTCGAGCTTCAGACCGAGGGCATCTCGATCAGTCGCCGCACGGTGTCGCGTCATCTGCTCGCGCTGGGGCTGCACCGCCGCAGGTTCATCGACCCCACCGGGGACACGAACCGGGAGCCACGGAAGATCACCGCCCGCTGGCCTGGCCATATTGTCCACATCGACGTCAAGAAGGTCGGCCGGATACCGGACGGCGGTGGCTGGCGGGCCCACGGACGCGGCAGCCGCCAGGCTAAGGCCGTCGAGCGTCGCAAGAATAAGAGGGAACGCGGCGGCTACGTCTACCTTCACTCCGCCGTCGACGGATTCAGCCGGCTCGCCTACACCGAAGCCTTGCCCGACGAGAAGGCCGCCACCGCCATTGCGTTCCTGCATCGAGCCAGAGCCTGGTTCGAAGCCCATGGCATCACCCGGATCGAACGCATCGTCACAGACAACGGCGCCTGCTACCGCTCCAGCGTGTTCTCCCGGGCCCTGTTCGGCACACGTCACCAGCGCATAACCCCTACACGCCTCGCCACAACGGCAAAGTGGAGCGCTATAACCGGATCATCGCCGAAGATTCCTCTACGCCCGAACCCGGCTGCCCGAAGACCAGCGCCGTGAGGCTCTCGGCATCTGGAACATCCATGACAACTACCACCGACCCCACAGCGGAGCAGGAGATCAACCACCAGCCCGGAGACTATGCGAAGGCGTAACGAACGTCCTGGCCTCCTACCCCTAGCTCACCGCCGACCGGATCGGCTGACGCGCGAGGGCAAGGCGGATGATCCCGGCGCGCCAGCAGAGAAGAATCCAAATGGATATATCGGTTAAAACAGCAGTTTTCCTGGTCACGGGATATGCACGGGACCGCATCCCTGACAAGGCGTCAGGCAGGCTTTCGACCTGCGAGAACGCGGGAAAGGCAAGAGTCCTCCGGAGCCGTGTGCGCAGGTTCGAATCCTGCCGGGGGCACCCCGCAGATGGTCGCCTGATCCATGCGGCCATCCATCTTCTTCTCCTTGGTGTCGTGTGACCTGCGGTTCGTCGCGTTCTTCCAGCTCGGTGAGCCGGAAATCGTCTCGTGAGCTGCTTGTGAGACGGCATTGATGGTGTCGCTCGTCAGCGAGACGCGGCATGTAGCTTGGTTGATCGTCCGGTCACAGTGGATCTCCAGCTCCGGTCCACGCACATCTGGCCGGCGCACCATCCCGGTTGGTTCCCGGGAACCAACCGTGTGGATCACGGGCGTGGTCGGCAATGCCTGCTCGCCCGACGCTCTGGCCGTCATCGCACCGGGCATGAGCCCGCAGCTCGCTGTCTCGTTCGCGCCTCAGTTGCGCACTGCGGTGTAGACGCCCAGTCCGACGAGCAGGCCCCCGGTCGCCTGGCGCTGCCGCCGCCACAGCTTGAAATTCCGCATGAGCCGTTGGCCGAGCGGCCCGACGACGAAGGCGACGACGATGTCGATGGCGGTGTTGAGAGAAATGCTGATGAGGCCGAGGACGGCGGCCTGGAGGGCAACCGGTCCGTTCTCCGGCTGGCAGAACTGCGGCAGGAACGTCAGGAAGAACAACGCGGTCTTCGGGTTGAGCAACTCGGTGACCGCGCCCTGACGCAGAGCACCCTTGTCGGGGCCACCGGGGGCCTCGTCGAAAGCCGTGGCGGACGTGCCCGCGCTGCGGATGGTCGTCAGACCCAGCCACAACAGGTACGCGGCGCCGACATACTTCACCACCGCGAAAGCCGTGGCCGAAGTGGCGAGGATGGCCGACAGGCCGACCGCGGCCGCCAATACATGGGCGGTACCGCCGACCGCGGTGCCGACGGAAGATCGAACACCGACGCTGCGACCACCGCTGAGACTGCGCGCCGCGACGTACAGCATGCCCGGGCCGGGAATGACCGCAAGCAGCAGCGCGGCGGCCGTGAAGGCGAGGAGTTGCGCGGAGTCCGGCACTCCCTCACGCTAACCGCATCCGCAAGCAGCGATCAAGCGTCCGGAGAGCGGCCCTCATCAAGGTCACGTCCCGCATCGCTTTCGGCGCCGGTGAACGCGATCCCGGCCGGAACATCGGCGACCTTGATGTACGCGCGCCTGGCCTCCATGACCGGGGCTGGTGGGGTCATCGACCGCCGCCTCGTCTGAACCCGCCGCCCGGTGGAGCTGCGAAGGCCGGTCCGGCCAAGCCCCTGGTGCGGCGCAGCAGGGCGGCCGCTCCGGGGTGGGACGGGTAGGAGGCAAGGAGCTTGCGCATGTCGTCCAGACGGCAGTTTGCACGATCGGAGCACAGCGCCGGAAAGTCGCCGAGGAAGGCGTGCCAGTGCCGGAGCGATTTCTCCAGGTGACCGCGCCGCAGGTAGAGGGCGGCGAGGTCGGCATGGCCCAGGGCGCGGGCGCGACGCTCCGAGGCCGCGAGCCGGCGCAACGAAGCCTGGAGGGCGGCGGTGGCCGTCGTCCAGTCGCCCAGCGCCATGTGCACCTGAGGGCGTTGGTGGGTCAAAGCGGCGATCGGGTAGGAGCTGAACGGGCCCGGGACCTGGTCGGCCTGTGCGTGTGCGTGCTCGGCCGCGGTGAGCGCGGCGAGCGCCGTGGGGCGATCACCGGTGTGGGCGGCGGAAACGGCGTACTGGGCTTGAGCGTACGCGCGGGTGAGATGCGGTGCGTCCCCCCGGGTGAGTTCGGCAGCGTACCGGTCGAGCGGGAAGGCGGCACGGTGGTGGCCGAGTTCGCCGGCGTGGGTGGTCAGGGCTCGCAGGGCGATGACGTAGAGGTGGAGGTCGCTGTCTCGGCCAGTGAGGCGGCCGTTTGGTGGTAGTGCTGGGCGAGGGCGTGGGTGCCGCTGTCGGCGCACATCTCGCCGAGCAGGACCGTCAGTTGCGCGGCGGCGGACTGAATGCAGCGCCGGGCGGCGTCGTCGGCCGGCGCGTGCAGCCAGGCAACCACGTCGTGCGCGAGGAACGCGGTGAGGGCGGTGCGGGCCGAGGCACCGCCGTGGGCTTCTGCGTAGTCGGCGAATCCGCGGGCCATGCGGTCCATCGCCGCGGCCTCCGCCTGTTCCGCGCTACCTGCGAGCGTTCGGCTGGTCTCGAGGAGGCGGGGTTGCGGCAGGGGGACGCTCAGGGCGGTCAGACTGTAGGTGCCGGTGTCCAGCAGGTACCGCTGGTCGGGGTCGAGGTCGGCCCGGGTCAGACGGGCGAGGTGATGGACCGGATCGGCCTCCCAGGAGAACGCCGGCACGGCCCTGTGCTCCCTCGGCCGTGCGAGGCCGGCCTCCGTTGGGCTGGCGGGGTAGCCGAGTCTGCGTGAAAGCGCCTCCAGGAGGTACATACCATTCGGGGGCGAGGGTGGGTGCCCGACAACCAGTGGACACGGATCGCGGACCTTTCCGACCAGGAGCCGGGCGGTCCGCTCAGCGTGCACGATGCGATCCCACAGTCGCGGGAGGAGGGGACGGAGCTCGACTACTACGTCGCCGCCGCGACGACCGAGGCGGCCCCGGAGGACTTCGACGTGCTCCACGTGCCGGCGGCCACGTGGCTCGTACTGGAGTCGACCGGAGCTTTCCCCGCCGCGCTGCAGGAACTGTGGCCGAAGGCGTTCCGGGAATGGTTCCCCGCGAATCCTTACCAGAGTGTTCCCGGTCCCGAGATGATCCTGGCCGAGTACGCCGACGAGGAGCAGACCCATGGCCGGTACGAGCTGTGGATGCCCGTGGAGAAGGCGACCGACGCGTAGAACAGCCCTGGGTACTGCCCCACCGACGCAGGCCGAGCCCGTCGGGGCAGCACGGTTGCCGGCGCGCGACGCACGCGGAGGTGCGGGCCCCCGCGGCTGCCGCGGACCGCGGGATCTCCGCGTTCGAATGTCGCCCGGGCCCGCAGACGGTATGTATGGGGGCCATGGACAGCCGCGGGGCAGCGCCGAACGAGACCACGGAGACCCCGGAGACCCCCGGGGCCGGCGCGGGCCGGTTGCTCGGTGGGCGGTACCGGCTGACCGAGCCCCTCGGGCACGGCGGCATGGGCACCGTGTGGCTCGCGCACGACCAGGTCGTGGACCGCGACGTCGCGGTGAAGGAGCCCCGCCTTCCCGACACCGTGCCCGACGCCGTGCGCGTCCGGATGTACGAGCGCATGCGGCGCGAGGCCAGGGCCGCGGCCCGGATCGACCACCCCTCGGTCGTCACCGTCTACGACGTGGTCGTCGAGGAGAGGCGGCCGTGGCTGGTGATGGAGCTGGTACGCGGCCAGTCGCTGGCCGAGGCGCTGGAGAGCGGGCTGCTGGCCGAGCGCGACACCGCCCGCGTCGGCCTGGCCGTGCTGGAGGCCCTGACCGCCGCCCACGAGGCGGGCGTGCTGCACAGGGACGTCAAGCCCTCCAACGTCCTGAGGGGCCGCCATGACCGGCTCGTGCTCACCGACTTCGGCATCGCGCATGTCGAGGGCGATCCGCGGCTGACCGACACCGGCGCGTTCATCGGCACGCCCGAGTACCTCGCCCCGGAGCGCGCCCGGGGCGAGCAGCCCGGCCCGGAGTCCGACCTGTGGTCGCTGGGCGTGCTGCTCTACGTCGCCGTGGAGGGAGTCTCGCCCTTCCGCCGCACCAACGCCGCCGCCACGCTGCAGGCCGTGATCTCCGCCGAGCCGCCGCCGCCGGAACACGCCACCGGGGCCCTGCGCGACGTCATCCTGCGGCTGCTCGCCAAGGAGCCGGCCGACCGTCCGGCGCACGCAGAGATCCGCGACGCCCTGCGCGCGATCGTCGCCCCGTCCCCGTCCCCGTCCCCGTCCCCGTCTCCGTCTCCGTCTCCGTCTCCGTCCCCGTCCCCGGCTCCGGACCCGCTCGCGGTCCCGGCCGCGGCCCCGTCCGCGCCGGCGTCCCCCGCCGGGGCGGGCGCGGGCGCCGGTGGCGCGCGCAGGTGGCGCCGCCGCGCCCTGGCCGGCACGGCGACGACCGCGGTGCTGGCGCTGGCGGCAGCCCTGCTGCTCGCGCTGGCACGCCCCTCCGGCGACGGCCTGCCCGAGGGGTGGCGGATGGCGGAGGAGGAGGCCGTGCGGCTGCGCATCCCCGTCCCCGCGGGCTACGAGCGCGAACTCGACCGCGCCGCCTGGGGGGACTGGCTCGGCTACGCGTCTCCCGACGGTCGCTCCCGCATCGAGGTCGCGCACTGGGACGCCGACGTACGCACCGAACGCGAGGTGGCCGACTCGACACTGGCCGGCCTCGAACGGGACTCCGGCACGTACCGGGACGTCGACGGGACCGTTGCGCCGGCCGAGTTCCAGGGCCGCCGGGCCGCCCGTCTCGAGGCCGAGACGCTTCCTGCCTCGGACAGCGGCCGTGACGCTCTGCCCCAGCACCGCCTGAACCTCTTCTACGGCGGGCGGAGCGCGGACGAGATGTGGTCCGTCGAAGTGATCGTCGAAGGGCGCCCGAACGCCGGTGCCGACGACGCCGAGGAGATGTACGCCACCGTCTTCGACCACATGGAGATCGACGACGAGGGCGGCGCGCGCACGCGACGCTGACCGGCGTCCCTCTCCAGGTCAGCCCTGGCGGTGCGCGGAGAGCCACTCCAGCGCCGCCACCGCGGCGGATTCGAGTACGGATATGTGGCCGTCGTCCGGCTGCGCCCACAGCTCCGCCGCCGGGCAGCGGCGCGCCAGCCACTCCGCGTGGGCGTACGGGATGATCCGGTCCCGGCCGCCGTGCAGGAGCAGCGTCGGTACGGCGACGGCGGCCGGGTCGAAGCCCCACGGGCCGACGTTGGCGAGGTCGTCGTCGATCAGCCCGCCCGGTCCGCCCGCGACGGCGGGGCCCACGACGTCGTCGAACCAGGACCACGGGCCGGCCAGCGCCGCGTGGTCGGCCGGGGTGAACATCTCCGGGTCGTACGCCGCCTCCGCCTCGTGCTTCTCCTTCGCCGCGCGCCCCGCGACCGCCGCCCGCAGCGACCCGGCGACGGACGCCGTCATCCCGGTGAACCAGTCGAGCCCCGCCGCCCCGTACGGCGCCGGCCCCGCGATGCTCACCACCGCCGCCACCCGCTCCGGCGCCAGCGCCCCGCAGGCGAGGGCGTGCGGGCCGCCGCTGGAGTGCCCCACGGCGGCGAAGCGCTCGATGCCCAGCTCGTCGGCGACCCGCACGGCGAGCGCCGCCGCCGACGCCATGTCGCGCCCGGGCCACGGGGCCGACCCCCCGTACCCCGGCCGGTCGTACGACACCCACCGGAGCCCCAGCCGCTCGGCGACCGGCAGCAGCGGCCCGGGCGGCGCCCCGACGTTCGGCGTTCCGTGGTGCCAGAAGACGGCGAGCCGCGAGTCGTCACCGCCCGCGCTCCCGCCGCCGCGCCCGGCCCCGGTGTCGTACACGTGCAGCCGGCGACCGCCCGCCGACTCCACCTCGATCTCCCTCATGCCCCCATCCTGAGGCACGGGTCTGACAACCGCCCCCTTCACGGGACCGGCGCCCTCTCAGGCGCCCACCGTGCCGTCGACGCCCTCGCGGAGGAGGTCCGCGTGGCCGTTGTGGCGGCCGTACTCCAGGAGCACGTGCAGCATCACCATCCGCAGCGACACCTCCCTGCCCCACCGCGGCTGGTGGCCGGTCAGGTCGAGGGACCCGGCCGCCCGCTCGATGCGGCGCGAGGTCTCCACCTCGGCTTCCCAGGCCGCGAACGCCTCCGCCCGCGTCGAGGCGCTCGCGTCGTACGCCGCCTGGAAGTCGATCTCGTCGGACCAGACCATGGGCGCGTCGCCGTCCTCGAACACGCGGCGGAACCAGGCGCGTTCCACCTCCGCCAGGTGCCGTACGAGGCCGAGCAGCGACAGCGTCGACGGCGGCATCGACTGCCGCCGCAACTCCTCGTCCGTCAGCCCCGCGCACTTCATGGCGAGGGTGGCGCGGTGGTAGTCGAGACAGGCGCGCAGCATGTCGCGTTCGCTGCCGAGGACGGGCGGTGCTGTGCGGTTGTCGGCGGTCACTGGTTGCGCTCCCTCGTCCGTACCTGCGTTCCGGGGCCAGTATCCGCGCCCCGGTCTCCTAGAGCGCGCGGGCCAGGGGCCCGGTCAGGGCGACCGGGGTGATGTCGAGGCTGTCGAAGCGCCAGCCGGCCTCGGTGCGCCGGGCGCCGTAGCGGTGGATCGCGGCGGCGATGGCCTGCGTCTTGTCGTCGTTGACGAAGACGGCGATGTCGTGGGCCCGGACCGTGGCCGTCTCGCCGTCGATCTCGATGACGAGGTTGGACTTGTGGTGCAGGGTACGGGCGAGGTCGTCGTGGCCGCGGCGGGCGAGGGCGACGAGCGCCTCGATGCCGCGGGCCTCACCGCGCAGGGATCTGACGACGACGTCCGGGGTGAAGAGCCGGTCGGTCTCGTCGAAGCGGCCTTCGTCTATCCACAGGCTGTGGCGGGCGACCAGGTCGGCGAGTTCGGCGCGGGCGGTGAGGTCGGCGAGGTCGCGGATCAGGGTTTCGGTGCCGGGCATGGTTCTCCCCAAGAAGTTAGTATCACTAACGTTTCTCTCCCGAACGAACGTATACCGTTAGTCGTGCTAACGCAAACCGGTAGGCTGCGGTCATGGAGATCGACCCCGGCGACGAGACCCCGGAGCGGCTCAAGCGCCAGCTCTCGCGGCTCGTCGGGATGACGGCCGCCCAGACGCACCGCGTCGCGGGCGACGCGCTACGGGCGGTGGGCGCGCACAAGGACCACTTCGTGGTGCTCGCCGCCCTCGCCGAGTTCGGCCCCGCGAGCCAGGCGGCGCTGTCCGGTCGTACCCGTATCTACAAGAGCGACCTCGTCGCGGTCCTCAACGTGCTCGCGGACGGCGGCTGGGTCCGCCGCTCCCCGGACCCCGCCGACAAGCGCCGCAACGTCATCACCCTCACCGACGCCGGCGGTCGCCGCCTCGACGAACTCGACGGCGTACTCGACGGCGTCAACGAGCGCATCATGGCCCCGCTGACCCGCGCCGAACGCGCGCAGCTCTTCGACCTGCTCGGCCGCGTCAACGCGCACCTCGGCGCCGCACCGGACCACTGAGCTTCGTCTCCGCGGCCTGCTTCCAGGCAAGTTTCCTATAGGATTTTGGCCTTCGGCTGGTCGGTCAGCCCCTCGGGTGAGGGTCCTAAGAGCGGCTTCTTCCAGGAACTCTGTCAGAGATGTTGACGACGGGTGGCCGGGTGGCGCACGATCGCGGCAGCAAAAATCGTATCTGATTTGGAGGCCCCGGATGCTGCGGAAGGGGACCGCTCTCAGACGGCTCGCGGGGACGGCGGTCGCCGCCGTCCTCGTGGCCGGCGCTGCCTCGTGCACCATCAAGAACTCCGACGACCCCGGCGAGGACCGGGTGGCCGCCGCGCGGCCGGGGAGCGGGACCGCGGAGCTGGCGGACGGGTCGGGGACCAAGGTCGCGCTCGTGCCGGGGGGTGCGCACCCCTACTTCCAGCCGTGGAAGAAGACGGGCGCCGCCGCGGAGAGGACGTACGGCCTCGGCGACGTGCTCGTCGACGAGACCGCCGAGTGGGACCAGCAGAAGCAGAACAACCTGCTCTCCACCCTCGCGGCCCGCGGCTACAACGCGTTCGGGGTGTTCGGGGTGTCGCCGACCGACGTCAACACCACGTTCGCCGACCTGAAGTCGCAGGGCCTCGCCGTGGCGTCCCTCGGCTCCTGCCCGGCGGGCGACACCAACGAGGCCGACTTCTGCCTCTCCACCGACGTCGAACTCGCCGCGTACAAGGCCGCGCAGGCCACCATCGACGCGATGGGCGGCAAGGGCACCCTCGTCCACCTCACCGGCAACAATGTCGACGCGAACACCCAACTGCGCCGCCGGGGCGTCGAGAAGGCGGTCGAGGAGACCGGCGGCGAGGTCAGGCTGCTGCAGACCGTCACCGACATCGACAAGGACCTGCAGACCGCGCAGAAGGCGGTGTCGGACCTGCTCGCCGCCAAGGGGCAGGAGATCGACGGCATCGTCACCACCGCGTACAACCCCGCCGTCGCCGCCGCCGAGGCGGTCGGCAGCTCCGGCTCGCCGGCCAAGGTGGTGGCCATCGACGACGACCGGAAGATCCTCGACTCGATCGAGAGCGGCGCCGTCAGCGCCACCGTCGTGCAGAACCCCGCCGGCCAGGCGGAGATCGGCGCCTGGGCGCTGGCCCTGCTGCAGAGCGAGCAGTGCGTGATGAGCACGCCGGGACAGATCGTCGACTCCGGGTCCTTCGTGGTCACGAAGGACAACCTCACGGACTACGACGAGGACCGGCAGGCCAGGACCGAGGCGCTCAAGAAGCAGTTCGCCGACGAACTGCTGTCCTGCCGCTGACCGCGACCGCCCCGCCCCCGGACACAGAAAGCCCCGCCACCACATGAGCATCATCACGACCGCCACGGCCAGGCTGGCCGACATCGCCGTGGAGAAGGACCGCACCGACGCGGTGCAGGCATTCGTCAAGCAGGAGACCATCCTGGTCGACATCACCACGGCCGACGGGCTCGCCGGCACCGGCTACGCCTACACCATCGGCACCGGCGGCACCTCGGTGCTCGCCCTGCTGCGCGACCACCTCCTGCCCGCCCTGCCCGGCCAGGACGCCCGCAACGTCGAGGCCGTGTGGCAGCGGCTGTTCGCGCTGACCCGGGCGACCACCACCGGGGCCCTCACCTCGCTGGCCCTCGCCGCGGTCGACACCGCCCTGTGGGACCTGCGCTGCCGGCGCGCGGGCGAACCGCTGTGGCGGCTGGCCGGCGGACACCGGAGGGAGGTGCCCGTCTACGACACCGAGGGCGGCTGGCTCCACCTGAGCACCGACGACCTCGTCGCGTCCGCGCTGAGCGCCCGGCGGGCCGGCTGGTCCGGGGTGAAGATCAAGGTCGGCAAGCCGAACCCCGCCGAGGACGCCGAGCGGCTCCGTGCGGTACGGGAGGCCGTCGGCCCCGCGATGCACGTCATGGTCGACGCCAACCAGTCGCAGTCGGCGTCCGCCGCCGCCCGGCTCGCGGCCGCACTCGAACCCCACTCCCCGTACTGGCTCGAAGAGCCGCTGCCGGCCGACGACGTGCGCGGCCACGCCCGGCTCGCCCGGGCGACCGGGATCCCCCTGGCCGTGGGGGAGTCGCTCTACTCGCCGATGCAGTTCCGCGCGTACCTGGAGGCCGGGGCCGCCTCCGTCGTCCAGGTCGACGTCGCCCGGGTCGGCGGCATCACCCCCTGGCTGAAGGTCGCGCACCTCGCGGAGGCGCACAACGTCGTGGTCTGCCCCCACTTCCTGATGGAACTGCACGTCAGCCTGGTCGCGGCGGTCAGCAACGGCCTGTACGTCGAGTACATACCGCAGTTGCGCGCCGTGACCCGTACCGAGCTGACGCTCCGCGAGGGCCGGGCCGTCGCCCCGGACGAGCCGGGGATCGGCATCGACTGGGACCCCGACGCCCTGGACGACCGGAGAGTGGCATGAAGCCCGCCACCGCACCGCCGGAACCGGCCACGGAGGAACCGCGGGCGGCGGCGCGCGCCTCGCGCCCCCTGCCCTTCTGGGTCGACCAGCGGCTCGGCCTGCTGGTCCTGATCATCGCCCTGGCCGCGGTGTTCGGCTCGCTCCGCCCGGCGTTCTTCGACGCCAGGCTCGTGATGTTCCCGCTGCTGCGCGACGTCTCCACCCTCACGGTCGTCGCGCTGGCGCAGCTCGTCGCGCTGTCCGTGGGCCACATGAACCTCGCCGTCGGGCGCATGGCCGCGTTCGGCGCGCTGTTCGCGGGCTTCGGCTACGACCGGCTCGGCCTGCCGCTGCCGCTGGGCCTGCTGCTCTGCCTGGCCGCCGGCGCCGCGATCGGCGCCCTCACCGGCTGGATCATCGCCCGTACCGGGGTCAGCTCGTTCGTCGTCACCCTCGCCATGGACTTCGCCCTGCTGGGACTGGTCTCCCTGGCCTACTCCGCCCTCACCGAGAACGCCGCCTTCACCACCACCCCCGCGGGCGTCGGCGAACTGCGCTCCTACTCGCTCGCCGACATCTGCGTGGGCCCCGTCTGCGGCTCGCCGGCCATTCCCCAGCTCGCCCAGTTCACGGTCCTCGCGCTCGTCGTGCTCGGCTTCCTGTACTCCGCCACCCGCACCGGCCGCGAACTCCTCCTCACCGGCGCCAACCCGGCCGCGGCGGAGCTGTCCGGCATCCCCACCCGGCGGCGGATCGTCACGGCACACGCCCTGTCCGGTCTGCTGGCCGCCCTCGCCGGGTTCATGGCCGCGGTCGGCACCGGCACCTTCCGCGCCTCCATCGGCGACGACTTCATGCTGCCGTCCTTCCTCGGCGCGGTCCTCGGCGGCACCCTGCTGACCGGCGGCGTCGTCTCCGTCGTCGGTGCCCTGCTCGGCACGACCCTCGTGGGCGTGATCCGCAAGGGACTCGACCTGCTCGGCGTGGGACTGGAGAGCCTCAACATCTACCTCGGCTGCGTCCTGCTGCTCGCCCTCTCGGCGGACCGGGTACGCAACGTCCTGTCCTACCGCAAGGTGGTGCGCTCCACATGACCACGTTCCGCGCCGGGAGCGCGGCCGCGCTCCCGGCGCTCCGCCGCTTCTCCCGCTCCACCGCCATGACCCTGCTGTGCGTCGTCGTCGCCGGCTACCTCGCCCTGGGCGTCGCCTCGTCCGGTTCCTTCTTCGAGGGCCCCTCCGTCCGCACCTTCCTGCAGTACCTCGCCACGCCCGTCCTCATCGGCCTGGCCCAGATGGTCGCCCTGTGCGTCGGCCAGCTCAACCTCGCCGTCGGCGCCCTCGGCGGCTTCACCGCCTGCCTCATGGGCGTGCTGATGGCCGACGCCGGCGTGCCCGCCGCGCTGGCGGTGCCCGCCGGGCTGCTGACGGCCACCCTGATCGGCCTGCTCACCGGGCTGTTCATCGTGGGCACCCGGATCAACGGCTTCATCGTCACGCTCGGCACCATGACCATCCTGCTGGGCGCGCAGTACCGGCTGACCGGGACCCGTACCGTCGACGGCTACTCAACGACGCTGCGCGACCTCGGCCGCAGCGCGCCGCTCAACCTCCCGCTGGTCTTCCTCACCGCGCTGGCCGTGGCCGCGCTGCTCGCCGCCTTCCTGCACCGCGCGACCGCCGGCCGCCGCCTCCTCGCCGCCGGCGGCAACCCGCTGGCCGCCCGGCTGTCGGGCATCTCCACCGACCGCCAGATCGTCGTCGCCCACACCCTGTCCGGGCTGCTCGTCGGCGTGGCCGCGCTGACCGCCACCGCGTCGCTGCCCGGCGTCAACCGCAGCGTCGGCGGCGACTGGCTGCTGCCCAGCTTCGCCGCCCCGATCATCGGCGGGGTCGCCCTGACCGGCGGCTCCGTGGCGGTGCTCGGCACCGTGCTGGCGGCCTTCGTGATGCGGCTCATCGACGCCGCGCGGGCGGAGTTCTCGCTCGACCCCAGTTGGGTCAACTTCCTCATCGGGCTGGTGGTGCTGGGCACCGTCGTCGGCGGCCGGCTGCACCAGGCGCACCTGGAGAAGACCGGCGGAGCCCGTGGCCGACCGCCCGGGGCCGGGGACGGCGGCCCGCCGCCCGCGGACGACCGCGTGCCCGCCGGCGGAGGTGCCCGATGAGCGAGCCGCTTCTCGTCTGCGAGGACGTCGTCAAGGTCTTCCCGGGCGTACGCGCCCTCGACCGCGTCGGGCTGCGCCTCGAAGCCGGTACGGTCCACGCCCTGCTCGGCGAGAACGGGGCCGGCAAGTCGACGCTCATCAAGGTGCTGACCGGCGTCCACCCGCCCGACGGCGGCCGGCTGCGCTGGCAGGGCCGCGACGTGCACCTGCGCTCGCCGCTGGAGGCCGCCCGCCTCGGCATCGGCGTCGTGCACCAGGAACGCAACGTCATCCCGGACTTCTCCGTCGCCGAGAACATCACCCTGCAGCGCCCGCCGTCCCGCCGCGGTCTCGTCGACCGGGCGGCGATGACCGGGCCGGCCCGCGACTGCCTCCGCGAACTCGGCCTGGACCTCGACCCGCACCGGCCCGTACGCGAGCTGTCCGTGGCGCAGCAGCAGTTGGTGGAGATCGCCAAGGCCCTCTACACCGACAGCCGCGTCCTGCTCCTCGACGAGCCGACCGCGTCCCTGTCGCCGGGCGAGGCGGAGCGGCTGTTCGAGGTGATCCGCAGGCTCACCGCCCGGGGCACCTGCGTGGTCTTCGTCAGCCACAAGCTGGAGGAGGTCTTCGCCGTCTGCGACACCGTCACCGTGCTGCGCGACGGGCACGCCGTGCTGGAGTCCGCGCCGCTGGCGGAGCGTACCCACGACGAGATCGTCGGCCTCATGGTCGGCCGGGCCCACGCGGCGACCGCCTTCGCCCCGCGCACCGCCCGCCCGGCCGGCCCCCCGGCCCTCGCCCTGACCGGCGTGGCCACGGCCGCCGGCCACGAGGACGTCTCCTTCACCGTCGGCCGCGGGGAGATCGTCGGCCTCTACGGGCTGGTGGGCGCCGGCCGCAGCGAGCTGGTCAAGGCGGTCCTCGGACTCGACCGCATCCTCGCCGGCGAGGTGCGGGTGCACGGCGAGCAGGCGCGGATCGCCTCGCCCCGCCAGGCGCTGCACCGGTACGGGATCGGCTACCTCACGGAGAACCGGAAGGAGGAGGGGGTCTTCCTCGACCAGCCCCTCACCCGGAACATCGCGGTGACGGTGTGGCGGAAGCTGGCCGGGCGCCTCGACCGGGTCCCCGCGCGGCGCGAACAGGCCGTCGCCCAGGACCTCGTCGACCGCCTCGGCATCCGCGTCGCCGGACTCGGCCAGAACGCCGGCGAGCTGTCCGGCGGCAACCAGCAGAAGGTCAGCCTCGCGAAGTGGCTGGCCGCCGACACCCGGCTCCTCGTCGTCGACGAGCCCACCGTGGGCGTCGACGTCCGCACCAAGCACGCCTTCCACGAACTGCTGTGGGAACTGGCCCGGGACGGCATGGCCATCCTGCTGATCAGCAGCGACCTCGGCGAGATGGTGACGCTCGCCGACCGCGTCGTCGTCATGGCCGGCCACCGCGTCCGTGGCGAGCTGGCCAACGACCACGACTACGACCGGATGAGCGGCCGCATCATCCGGCTGATCCACGACCGGCCCGCGCCGGCGACGGCCGGGCAGACCCGGCAGGAGGGACACCCCCCGGCATGAAACGCGTCGCGCAGGTCATCCGCGTCCGTCCGGAGAAGCTCGCCGAGTACCGCGAGCTGCACCAGAACGTCCCTCAGCCGGTGCTCGACACCCTCCGCCGCTGCCACATCGCCAACTACTCCCTCCACCTCCTCGGCGACCGGCTCTTCGGCTACTTCGAGTACCACGGCGAGGACCTCGACGCCGACCTCGCCCGGATGGCCGCCGACGCGCACACCCGCGCGTGGTGGGCGCGCACCGACCCGTGCCAGGAGCCGGTCGAAGAGGCCGCGCCGGGCCAGTGGTGGGCGCCGATGGAGCAGGTCTTCCTCATGGAGTAGGCGCGGCGGCCGGCGCCGCCGGCCCCTCCCGTTCCGTACGACATCCGCGGGCCCGGCCCGCGACCGCAAGGAGAACCACCCATGAACGAACTGGCCGGACGCAGGGCGCTGGTGACCGGCGGCGCCTCCGGTATCGGGCTGGCCACGGCGCGGCTGCTGGCCGCGCGCGGCGCCGACGTGGCCGTCCTCGACCTCCGTACGCCGCCGCTGCCGGAGCCGCTGCGCGCCCACGCCGCGGACGTCGCGGACGACGACTCCGTACGCGCGGCCGTCGCCGCGGCGGCCGACGGCCTCGGCGGGCTCGACATCCTGGTCAACAACGCCGGCATCGGAGCCGCCGGCACCGTGGCCGACAACGACGACGCCGAGTGGCACCGGGTGCTCGACGTGAACGTCCTCGGCATGGTGCGTACGACCCGCGCCGCCCTGCCGCACCTGCGGCGCGCCGCCGCCGCCCGGGCCGGGGACGCCGCGATCGTGAACGTGTGCTCCATCGCGGCCACCGCGGGGCTGCCGCAGCGCGCCCTGTACAGCGCGAGCAAGGGCGCGGTGCTGTCGCTGACGCTGGCCATGGCCGCCGACCACGTACGGGAAGGCATCCGCGTGAACTGCGTCAACCCCGGCACGGTGGACACCCCGTGGGTCGGCAGGCTGCTCGACCGGGCGGACGACCCCGAGGCCGAGCGGGCGGCGCTGAACGCCCGGCAGCCGACGGGCCGGCTGGTGTCGGCCGACGAGGTGGCCGCCGCCGTGGCGTACCTCGCGAGCCCCGCCGCCGCCTCCGTCACCGGCACCGCGCTGCCGGTCGACGGCGGCATGCAGGGGCTGCGGCTGCGGGCGGCGGCGCGGCGGTGAGGGACGAGAACGGCGCGGGGGCCGGCGGGACCCCGGCGCGCCGGGTGCCCGTGGGCGGCGGGCGCCCGGTCGCCGTCACCCGCCTCGGCCTGGGCGCGGCCTCCCTCGCCGGGCTCTACACCGCGGTCACCGAGGACGAGGCCGCCGCCACCGTCGAGGCCGCCTGGGACGCCGGCATCCGTTACTTCGACACCGCCCCGCACTACGGCCTCGGCCTGTCGGAACGGCGCCTGGGCGCCGCCCTGCGCGGCAGGCCCCGGGACGAGTACACGGTGTCCACGAAGGTCGGGCGGCTGCTGGAACCGCTCGCAGGGCCCGCCCGCGGCACCGACCTCGCCCACGGCTTCGCCGTGCCCGCCACCCACCGCCGGGTGTGGGACCTCAGCGCCGACGGCGTCCGCCGCTCCCTGGCGGCCAGCCTGGACCGGCTGGGCCTGGACCGCGTCGACATCGCCCTGATCCACGATCCGGACGACCACGCGGAACAGGCGTTCCGCGAGGCGTACCCCGCGCTGGAACGGCTGCGCGACGAGGGCGTGGTGGGTGCGATCGGGGCGGGGATGAACCAGTCCGCGATGCTCACCCGCTTCGTGACGGACACCGACGTGGACGTGGTGCTGTGCGCCGGCCGCTACACCCTCCTCGAACAGCCCGCGCTGGCCGACCTGCTGCCGGCCGCCGCGGCGCGCGGCACCGCCGTGGTCGCCGGCGGGGTGTTCAACTCCGGTCTGCTGGCCGACCCGGCGGCGGCCGAAGCCACCTACGACTACGGGGCCGCCCCGCGGCACCTCGTCGACCGCGCCCGCGCGAGCGCCGGCGTCACCGAGGCGCACGGCGTACCGCTGCGCGCCGCCGCCCTGCACCTCCCCCTGGGCCACCCCGCCGTCGCCTCCGTGCTCGTCGGCGCCCGGTCGGCGGCCGAGGTCCGGGACGCGGCGGACTGCCTCCGGCGGCCCGTACCCCCGCGGGTGTGGGACGACCTCCGCGCCGCCGGGCTGCTCCCGCCGGCCGTACCCGTACCGACCCGGGAGTAGCCGTGCGCATCGCCCTCTTCGTCACCTGCCTCACCGACGCCCTGAGTCCGCAGACCGGCCGGTCCGTGGTCGCGCTGCTCGAACGGCTCGGCCACCGCGTCGACTTCCCGCGGGCGCAGAACTGCTGCGGCCAGATGCACCTCAACACCGGCTACCGGCCCGAGGCGCTGCCCCTGGCCCGCCGCTTCGCCGACGCCTTCGCCGGCTACGAAGCCGTGGTGACCCCCTCCGCGTCCTGCGCCGGCATGGTCCGCGAGCACCACCGCGCGCTCGCCGCCGAGTACGGCGACGCCGCACTCGCCGCCGCCGCCGAGCGGCTGGCCCCGCGCGTCCACGAACTCTCCGAGCTGCTCGTCGACGTCCTCGGCGTCACCGACGTCGGCGCGTACTTCCCCCACCGGGTCACATACCACCCCACCTGCCACTCCCTGCGCATGCTGCGCGTCGGCGACCGGCCGCTGCGACTGCTGCGCGCCGTGCGCGGGATCGACCTCGTCGAGCTGCCCGAGGCGGAGAGCTGCTGCGGCTTCGGCGGTACGTTCGCGCTGAAGAACTCCGCGGTCTCCGGCGCGATGCTGGCCGACAAGGTACGTCACGTCCGTGCCACCGGCGGCGACGTGCTCTGCGCCGCCGACAACTCCTGCCTGATGCACATCGGCGGCGGGCTGTCCCGGCTGGACACGGGGATCGGCACCCGGCACCTCGCCGAGATACTCGCCGCGACCGAAGGAGCCGGGCGATGACCGGGACCGGACGGGAGAGTTCGGCCGCCCCCGCGCGGGACGGCCTCGTCTGGCTGGGCACCCCCGCCTTCCCGGACGCCGCGCGGGCCGCCGTCGCCGACCCCCGGCTGGCCGCGAACCTGCGCCGGGCCACCGGCACCATCCGCGCGAAGCGCCTGGCCGCCGTGGGCGAGCCGGCCGACTGGGAGGAACTGCGCACCGCCGGCGCCGCGGTGAAGCGGTCGGCGCTGCGCCACCTCGGCACCCACCTGACCACGCTGGAGGAGTCCGTGACCCGGGCCGGCGGCACCGTGCACTGGGCGGCCGACGCCGCGGCGGCCAACCGCATCGTCGCCGACCTGGTGCGGGCGACCGGCGAGCGGGAGGTCGTCAAGGTCAAGTCCATGGTCACGCAGGAGATCGGGCTGAACGAAGCGCTGGCCGCCGCCGGCGTCACCGCGTACGAGACCGACCTCGCCGAGCTCATCGTGCAGCTCGCCGACGACCGCCCCTCCCACATCCTCGTACCGGCGATCCATCTCAACCGCTGAGAGATCCGCGACCTGTTCGCCACCGCCATGGGGGAGTGGGGCCGGCCCGCCCCCGACGGCCTGACCGACGACCCCGCCGCGCTGGCCGAAGCCGCCCGCCTCCACCTGCGGGAGAAGTTCCTGCGCGCCCGGGTCGCGGTCTCCGGCGCCAACTTCGCCTGCGCCGACACCGGCACGGTGGTCGTCGCGGAGTCGGAGGGCAACGGCCGGATGTGCCTGACCCTCCCCGACACGCTCATCACCGTCATGGGCATCGAGAAGGTGCTGCCGTCCTTCGCCGACCTGGAGGTCTTCCTCCAGCTCCTGCCCCGCTCGTCGACCGGCGAGCGGATGAACCCGTACACCTCGACGTGGACCGGCACCACCGCGGGCGACGGCCCCCGCGACTTCCACCTCGTCCTCCTCGACAACGGGCGCACCGACACCCTGCGCGACACCGTCGGCCGCCAGGCACTCGCCTGCATCCGCTGCTCCGCGTGCCTGAACGTCTGCCCGGTCTACGAGCGCACCGGCGGCCACGCCTACGGCTCCCCCTATCCGGGCCCCATCGGCGCCGTGCTCACCCCGCAGCTCGCCGGCATCGAGCACGCCGCGTCGCTGCCCTTCGCCTCCACGCTCTGCGGCGCCTGCTACGACGCCTGCCCGGTGAAGATCGACATCCCGGAGGTGCTGGTCCACCTGCGCGCCCGCGCCGTCGACGCGCGGCGCGGCTCGCGGCCCACCGCGGAGGCCCTGGCCATGAAGGCCGCCGCGGCGACGCTCGCGTCCCCGCGCCGGCTGGCCGCCGCGCAGCGGGCCGGGGCGCTCGGCGCCCGGCTCCTCGCCCGCCGCGGGGTGCTGCGCCGGCTGCCGGGTCCGCTGGCGCGCTGGTCCGACGCCCGCGACACCGCCGCGCCGCCGTACGAGTCCTTCCGCACCTGGTGGCGCCGTACCCGCGGGCGGGGGAGCCGATGAGCGCCCGCGAGGAGATCCTGTCCCGGATCGGGGCCGCGCTCGGCGACGTACCCGCGGACGAGCCGCCGGCGGCCGGCCCGGGCTCCCGCCGGTACCGTACGGAACGGCGACTGCCGGACGCCGTCGCGCTCTTCGCGGAGCGCGCCGCCGAGTACCGCGCCGCGGTCACCCGGACCACCGAGGCCGGGGCGCGTACGGCCGTGGCCGCCGCCCTCACGCCGCGCTCGCCGGCCCGCCTCGTCGTGCCCCGCGGCTTCCCCGGCGCCTGGCTGCCCCCGCGCCCGCCGTGGCGACGGCTCGACGACGACCCGCCGCTCGGCGCCGCCGAACTCGACGCCGCGGACGGCGTCCTGACCACCTGCGCCCTGGCCGTCGCCGAGACCGGCACCCTGGTCCTGGACACCGGGCCGGGCCAGGGCAGGCGCGTCCTGACCCTGCTCCCGGACTTCCACCTGTGCGTGCTGCGCTCCGCGCAGATCGCCGCGGACGTGCCGGAGGCGCTGCGCCGCCTCGATCCGCGCCGCCCCCTGACGTTCGTCTCCGGTCCTTCCGCCACCAGCGACATCGAGCTGGAACGGGTCGAAGGCGTGCACGGGCCGCGCACGCTGCACATCCTCGTCGTCGAACCGGACCGACCGCCAAGGAGCTGACCCGCCCCCATGCACACCACGCCGCGGCGCATCGACGCCCACCACCACGTCTGGGACCTGTCCGTCCGCGACCAGGAGTGGATCACCGGTCCGGAACTCGCGCCGCTGCGCCGGGACTTCACCGCCGCGGAGCTGGCGCCGCTCGCGCGGGCGGCGGGCGTCGGCACCTCCGTCGTCGTCCAGACCGTCGCCGATCCCGGCGAGACCCCGGAGCTGCTGGCGCTGGCGGCCCGGGACGACCTCGTCGGGGCCGTCGTCGGCTGGACGGACCTCACCGCGCCCGACGTCGCGGAGCGACTGGCCGGGCTGCGCGAGCTGCCCGGCGGCCGGTACCTCGCCGGGATCCGCCACCAGGTCCAGGGCGAGGCCGACCCGGACTGGCTCACCCGGCCCGACGTGCTGCGCGGCCTGCGCGCCGTGGCCGCCGCCGGCCTGGTATACGACCTGGTCGTCCTGCCGCACCAGTTGCCCGCCGCCGCGCGGGCCGCCGCCGCGGTGCCGGAGCTGGGCTTCGTCCTCGACCACCTGGGCAAGCCGCCGGTCGCCGCCCGCGGGCTGCGGCCCTGGGCGGACGACCTGCGCGGGCTCGCGTCGTACCCGAACGTGACCGGCAAGCTCTCCGGCCTGGTGACCGAGGCCGACTGGGCCTCCTGGCAGACCGACGACCTGCGCCCCTACGCCGACACCGCGCTGGCGGCCTTCGGCCCCGACCGGCTGATGTTCGGCTCCGACTGGCCCGTGTGCACCCTCGCCGCCGGCTACGCCGACGTCGTCGCGTCCGCCGGGGCGCTCACCGGGGAGCTGAGCCCGGCCGAGCAGAGCGCCTTCTGGTCGGGCACGGCCGCGCGCGTCTACGGGCTGCCCGGCTGACCCACCCGGGCGCGCCCGCCGTGGGCTGCCGGGTCCGGGCGTACGCGCTCACGCCCGGGCGTCGTAGCGCGCCCGCTGCCGCGCCAGGCTGCGCCGCAGATGCTCCGCCATCGCCTCGGCGGCGCGCTCCGGGCTGCGCCGCAGCACGGCCCGCAGGACGCGCCGGTGCTCCGCGAGCGTGTCCGGGCTGGCACCGGCCACCGGGCTCAGCCGGAACAGGTGCAGATGGACGTGCAGGCGCTCCACCGCATCCGCGAGGAGCCGGCGGCCGGACGCCTCGGCGATGACCTCGTGGAACCGCTGGTCCAGGGTCGCGAAGCCGCCGTACACGGCATAGCTGTCACCCAGGTCGGGCCGCCCGCGCATCTCCTCGACGAGCTCCTCCAGCAGGTCGAGCTGCGTCTCCGAGGCGTGCTCCGCCGCCCGGGCGGCGGCGTACGGCTCCAGCAGCATCCGCATCTCGAAGAGCTCCTCGACGCCCCGGTGGCCGAGGAGTTCGGTGGCGCGGTAGCCGGACAGCGACCGCTTGACGACGAGCCCGTCCGACTCCAGCCGGGCCAGCGCCTCCCGCACCGGGGTCGGCGACACGGCCAGCTCCCGGGCCAGCGCCTGGATGCCGACCCGCCCGCCGGGCGCGATCCGGTGGTCCATGACCATCGCCTTGACCGCCTCGTAGACGCCGTCCACGAGAGCCGAGCGCTTCGGGGCCGGGGTCGGGGCCATGCCCGGGGCCGGCGGCGGAGGCGAGACGACGGCGTCGTCCGCGGCGCGCTCCTCCGGCAGCATGGGCCCCTTTCCGTTCTGACGTGCGGGTGGCCCCGATTGTATCCGGGTCGCCCCGCAGCTCAGGGGGCACGCTCACGCGTCCCGGCGGCCCCGCTGCCGCGCCAGGCTGCGCCGCAGATGCTCCGCCATCGCCTCGGCGGCGCGCTCGGGACTGCGGCGCAGCACGGCCCGCAGGATCCGCTCGTGCTCGGCGAGCGTGGGCTCGCCCGCCCCCGGGATGCTGCCGAGCCGGAAGATGTGCAGGTGCGCGTGGAGGCGCTCCACGGCGTCGGCGAGCAGCGGGCGGTCCGCCGCCTCGGCGATCGCCTCGTGGAAGCGCTGGTCGAGGGCCGCGAAGTCGCGATAGGCGGCGTACGGGCCGGAAGGCTCCGGGCGGGCCTGCATCTCCTCCACGATCCGCTCGATGCGGTCGAGCTGCGCCTCGTCGGCGTGGGACGCCGCGAACGCCGCGGCCGGCGGCTCCAGCAGGGCCCGCATCTCGAACAGCTCCTCCATCGCGTCCATGGTGAGGAGTTCGGTGGCGCGGTACCCGGACAGCGACCGCTTGACGACGAGCCCGTCCGACTCCAGCCGGGCCAGCGCCTCCCGTACCGGGGTCGGCGACACGGCCAGCTCCCGGGCCAGTCCGTCGATGCTCACGCGGCCGCCCGGAGCGATCTCGTGGTCCATGACCATGGCCTTGATGCGCTCGTACACGCTCTCGGAGAGCGCCCGCCGCGCCGGCCCCCCGTCCGCCGGCTTGTCGTCGGCCGCGGCCGTGCCCCCGAAGCCGTTCTGCCCCGGCATCGGCCCGACCCCCTTCCCGGGTGCTTCCTCGACGACTCCCCCCAGTCTGCCTGGTCGTCCATCGTCGTGGGAGCGACGGCGGGCATGGTGCCGGCGCTGCTCTCGGTCCCGGGCTCGACCGTTACCTCTCCAGCCTCCTGCGCAGCAGCACGCAAAGGTGACCGCCGGCCGGCCGCCGCCGGTGCCATGGCTCTGCCTTGACTGACATGAAAGTCCTCACTAACATAAAAATCCGTTAGGGACTGTCCGTGACTGTTCCGCTGAGGTGCACGTCAGGAGCAGAGTTGATGCAGCCGGCACGAGACACGTTCCCCCAACGGCAGGTGGCCTGGACGATCGCGCTGGCCGCACTCACCAACTTCATGGTGAGTCTGGACAACCTGGTCGTGGCGACCGCGCTGCCGACGCTGCACGAGGATCTCGGCGGTGACGCGGGCAATCTGAGCTGGGCGGTCAACGCGTACACGTTGGCCTTCGCCTCGCTGATCCTCACGGGTACGACCCTGGCCGACCGCTTCGGCCGGCTGCGGGTGTTCTCGATCGGCCTGACGGTGTTCACCGTCGGCTCCATCCTGTGTGCCGTCAGCCCGTCGCTGGGGTTCCTCATCGGCGCACGCGTCGTGCAGGGCGTCGGCGGCGGGGTCGTGCTCCCGCTGACCCTCGCGCTCATCACCTCGGTGACCCCGCCCGAGGAGCGGGGAAAGGCCATCGGCATCTGGGGCGGCGTCATCGGCATCGCGGTCGCGTCCGGACCGGTCGTCGGCGGCGCGATCATCCAGGGCTTCAGTTGGCACTGGATCTTCTGGCTGAACGTGCCCATCGGGCTCGGCGTCATCGCCCTTGCCCGCATGCACGTGCCCGAGTCCTTCGGCGGCTCGCGGAAGATCGACCCCGTCGGTCTCCTCATGGCCACCTCCGCGGTCCTGCTCATCGTGCAGGCGCTGATCCGCGGTCCGGAGCGGGAGTGGACGGAGGTCACGATCCTCGGCGGGCTCGTCGTGGGGCCGCTCCTGCTCGTGTGCTTCGTCCTGTGGGAGCGCCGGGTGTCGGAGCCCATGATCAGCATCAGCCTGTTCCGGAACCTGAACGTGTCCGCGGGATGTGTCTCCAACTTCATCCTCAACGCGGGGATGTTCGGCCCCGCGTTCCTCCTCACCCAGTACATCCAGCTCGGCCTGGGGAACAGTCCCGTCGAGGTCGGTGTACGCCTGCTGCCGTGGACGGCGCTGACCCTGGTGATCTCCCCGTTCGTCGGCCAACTGGCGGACAGGATCGGTGAGCGCTACCTGGTCACCGTCGGCCTTCTGCTGCCGGGCGTGGCATTTCTGTGGATCGGCTGGGAGATGTCCGACTCCCCGGTGGGATACGGCAGTCTGTGGCTTCCGCTCCTCTTCGCCGGCGCCGGCACCGCGATCGCGTTTCCCTCGGTCTCGTCCGCGGTGATGCGGTCGGTAACTCCCAAGCAGGCCGGGATGGCTTCCGGATCCAGTGAGACGTTCGCGTACGTCGGCGCGGTATTCGGCGTCGCGATGGTGACCGCCTGGTTCGCCGCATTCGGGGACTACGGCACGGCTGCTAGTATGGCCGAGGGGATTGGTCCCGCGTTGGTCGGTATCGGTGTGCTCAGTGTCGTCGGGGCGATTGTTGCCGTACTGGTCATCCGACAGCAGAAGATGGCGGCGCCTGACCATGATGAGGCTTTCGAACCAGCCGGAAGAAGCGTCGGCCGATGACGTGTCGACCTCCGCGGTCCTGCGGGCGTTCTCCGACGAAAACCGCCGCACCATGCTCGAACTGGTGGCTACCAGGGAGATGTCCGCCGGTGAGATCGCGGAACACTTCACGGTCACCCGCCAGGCCGTCTCGCAACACCTTCGCGTGCTCAAGGAGGCGGGACTTGTCGAGGAACGCCGCGCCGGAAGAAACCGGCTCTACCGCACGCGGGCCGACGGGCTCGCCATACTGCACCGGTACTTCACCAACCTCTGGTCCAACAGCCTCGCGCTTGCCAAGGAAATCGCGGAGGAATCCGAGACCGACACGCACGGCGAAGGCGACCGCGGCGACGAGTCGGCAGATCCCGAGGGAGGGCTGCCCGGCTAGCGCACGGGCGCTATCCTGGCGGCGTCGCGGGCCGTCGAGTGAGCCGAGCGGCGTCGGCGACTGCCCTGCTGAGCAGGGGAGTCGAGGGTACGAACCCGATGAGCCGGCCCGTCGGACGGCGTGGTCAAGCCCGAAGGCGAAGCGGACATACGCCCAGACGCCCAGGACGCTCGCCGTTGCCGAACAACATCGAGGGCTAGGTGGATGAGCTCAGGAAACGCTAGGCACCCGAGTCTCGAAGCCGACCAGCGCGTCGTGCGGGCGAGTGTCGTGGTGAACTGCAGTCAGGAGTCGGCATTCTCGACCTTCGTCGGCCGGGTGGCGGACTGGTGGCCGCTGCAGTCCTACTCGCTGGGGCAGGGCCAGATCAAGGAAGTCGTCGTGGAGAGGCATGTCGGCGGCCGTATGTACGAGGTCCGGGCGGACGGCGAACACGACTGGGGTGTGATCACGAGCTGGAACCCGCCGGACGGGTTCATGCTTCGCTGGGATGTCATTCCGGGAGCCGCGACCTATGTCGAGCTGACTTTTGAGAAGGTCGCCGACCGGTCGACACGCGTGTCGGTCGAACACACCGGCTGGGAGAATGTCGACCCGTCACTGCTCCCCCCGGACTGTGATTACGGGGAAGGCTGGCGGGTAACCCTGCACAGTTTCGCCGAGGAATGCGCGAAATCCGCACAGTAAAGCCGCCGGTGACCTGATGCCGGGATGCTCGTTGTTCGGGCGTGACGCTGCAGGGCCATTCTGAAAGAACGCTGCGCACCCATAACGAACGCCTGGCCGTTGCCCGCCGCCGGTCTCGAACTCCGGCCCGCGAGAGCCTGAGGCTAGGACACCGCCCCGACGAGACCCTCGCCGGCCGGCGGCTCGTCCCCGCCCGACTGGAGGCTGAGGCCCAGGAGCCTCAGACAGCGCGCCAGCGCCATCGAGTCGCCGCTGATCGACATCTTCCCCGACAGCACCGCGTCGAGGGGGCTGACCTGTCCGGTCCCTGTGCGTATGAACGTCTCCGGATCGGAGTCGACGATCAGCGCCGGCTCCCGCGGGGCGGATCCTTCGACGACGCCGGCGGTCCCGTTCTCGCACGACACGGAGAAGACCTCGTTCCCGATGTGGAACTCGTACGCCTCGTCGACTTCCGGCGCCGGCCCGGCCGCCACCATCGCCTCCACCGCCACCACACCCCACTCGGCCCGCACCCGATCCGCGGGCTCGTACGTGGTGATGTGCGACAGGCCCCATGAGGCCAGACCCAGGATGACCGGCCTGAGCGCCTCACCGCTCTCGGTCAGCCGGTACTCGACTCCCCGGCCGTCGCCGGGGACCGGCTCCCGTTCGATCAGGCCCTCGTCGGTCAGCATCTGCAGTCGCGAGGCGAGGAGATTCGGTCCGATACCGACCAGAGTCTCCCCGAGGAGCTGGTTGTAGCGCTTCGGTCCGGTGAGGAGGTCACGAATGATGAGGAGCGTCCACCGCTCCCCGACGATGTCGAGCGCCGCCGCGACAGCGCACATCTGCCGATACCGCTTCGTGCCCATCTTCACCTCCGCGCGCGGTTCAGCCACGCACTCTACTGTGCACTCTCCGTGGACATCGGGATCATTTCTGGTAGTGGTCTCGCCCCGGGTCCCACGCGACGGCCCCGGCGGGCGGTGAGGCGCCTTGGGGGCCCTCCGCGACCGCCGCCACCGCTGGAGGAGACGGCCGGGGCGGCCACACCGGAGAGTCCGACGGCCGCTCGCTGACACCCCGCCTTCCGCTCGCCGGCACCGCGCCCTCCGCCACCGGGCCAGACGGTCTCCGGGCCCGCGGTTGATCGGTGTGAACGGTCCCTCCGCGGGGCCCGTATTCGGCTGCACGGGAAACCACCACCCCGCCGTGCGTCCCTGCCGCACGGCGGGTCCGACTTCCGAACGGAGCACTGATGAGGTTACGAAGACGGATCGCGACCGTCGCCGTCGCGGTGGGGGCGCTGATCGCGATCAGCGCGGCCACCACGTCGGCCGGCGCCGCCGGCGGGTCGGGCCAGACCCTGGGCGTCGGCGACGTCCGGTGCACCGACCAGGTGCGGTCTGACAACGGCGTGGAGCTGACCGGATTCCTCACCTACGGCACCGGCGAGTGGACCGTGCACCGGTCCGCCGCCCCGGGCGGAGCGGAGACCGAGCTCCTCCGGGTGGACGCCGGTTCGCTCAGCGGGCAGCCGGTGCCGGTCGACGAGACCGTCACCGCGACCGGGGGCGAGGACTTCCACTACCGCGCCTGCCTCGGCATCGACCAGATCAAGAAGGTCGGGTTCTTCAGCAGCGCCAACTACCGCATGTCGCTCACCTCGACCAGTCCCGACGCGGTGACGGACATCGGCCCGGACACGGCGACGCTGTCGCCGTCCGCCCTGGCATGCGGCGACCAGACGTTCGTCGAGCCCGGTGACACGATCCGGCTGGAGGGCAGCTCCACCGGCCCGACCCAGTGGTTCGTCTCGGTGACGGGACACACCAACAACTACGAGGGCAACTGGGCCGTGTTCATCGAGGACACCGAGGACATCGACAGAACGGTGACCCTCGACCCCGAGATCACCGATGTGACGGCGTGCGGGTGGAACCGCGCTCCCGACGGCCAGGTGTCCCTGGGGTTCGAACTGTCCCTCGTCTAGCGTGCGGGCAGCCCGGCGCCCCGTACACGTCAGGGGTGGTCTCGGTGAGACCACCCCTTCCTCGTGTTCCGGTGCGCGGCGGCCCGCCTACCGGTTGCCGGGTGCCGCCGCCTCGATCTCGGAGCCGATGGCCTCGTCCATCACGGACAGGCCGACGAGGTTGAAGGGTTTGTCGAGGCTGCGCATGAGGGAGTCCTGCGAGGGCCGGTAGATGCCGTGCTCGTACTGGCTGCCGCCTTCGTACGCCCCGATGACGCCGCCGTCGGGGGTGCTCTGCCCGAGGTACGACGCCCACTTGGACCCGGCCGGATCGGCGGTGACGTTGGGTTCCCCGGGTTCGCCGCCGGGGTAGGTGGTGCCCGGCGTGTAGTACTCGTCGGCCAGGCCGCCGACGGAGTGGCCGAGTTCGTGGATCGCGATGCGTCCGGCCTGCGCGTTGCCGCCGGCGACGGTGGCGAGGCTGGGGTAGCCGGCGCCGCCGTACTTGGTGGTGTTGCCGAGGGCGACGATGGCGTCGGCTTCCGGGGCCTCGGCCGCGTACGCCTGGGCCTTCGCCTCGCTGAGGCACAGCAGCCGCTCGATGCCGCCGCAGAAGAAGCCCATGTCCAGGGCGGTGTCGCGGTTGACGCCCTGGGTGGGGT
This sequence comes from Streptomyces sp. WMMC500, assembly GCF_027497195.1. Lineage (NCBI taxonomy): Bacteria > Bacillati > Actinomycetota > Actinomycetes > Kitasatosporales > Streptomycetaceae > Streptomyces > Streptomyces sp. WMMC500. The sequence goes on along the minus strand of NZ_CP114905.1, from coordinate 2,731,646 downwards.
CGTTGTCCACGCCGGACTGGTTGGAGACGACGTTGACGAGCCATACGTTGACGTGGTTGCGGTGCTTGTCCCACGGCGCCGTGGCGGCGATCTCGTCCCACTTCGCCTGGGCCTGCTGACGCAGGAGACCCATTTCGGCGGCGGTGTAGCCGTCGCCCACGATCGTCAGGTCGAAGCGCGCGTCGGGGGACCCGGTGTCCTGGATGGGGACGACCTCGGCGGCCGCGGCCGCCCGGACGTCGGCGCGGGTGGGAGCGGCCTCGGCCTGCTCGGGTATGTCGACGCGGGTGATCGTGCCGTCCGGCGAGAACACCTCCCGCTGCTCGGTCGCCTCCGGGGAGTCGTCAGGCTCCGCTCCGGCGGGTACGGGTGCGGCGGCGACTCCCGCTACGCACAGCACGGCCGCGGTCAGCAAGATGGAACCCTTGCGGCGCATGAGCGCCCTCCATGTCCGTCGATTGTGGGGGTGACGGCCGAATCCGGGGTGGGTCACGGCCGTTGACGGGCTGTGCTCTGCCGCGACCTCGGCGCACGGGGCTTCCGGGCCGCTGTAAGTCGCGAGTTAAGTCAACTGGCTTGGAGAGTTAAGCTAGCGGCGTGACGCGAGCCTGACAACCCGCCGCGGGGGAGTCGGGGCGGGCTCAGAAGGGCGGGGCCGGGGCCGGTCCGAGCGTCGTGGTTCCGGGTTTCGCCTGGTGGCTCAGTCCGGCCCGGTAGGTGTCGAGGGCGGCCTCGGCCTTGCCCGTTCTGCGCAGCAGGTCCCCGAACAGCAGGCACAGGTCCGCGAGGTCCCCGGTCGCCCCGGCCTGCTCCAGCAGGCCCATCGCGCCGGTGTAGTGCGCTTCGGCTCCCGAGGTGTCGCCGCGTCGTTCGGCGATCAGGCCGAGAACCCGGTGCGCGCCGGCTTCGTGGACCGCCCCGCGCGCTGAGCGCAGCCCGGCGAGCACGTCTCGGAGCAGCGCCTCGGCCTCGTCGTCCCTGCCCTGCCGGTGGAGCACCGCGGCCAGCTCGACGGCCACCTGGTGGGCGTAGAGCGCGGCGCGCCGGGCGGACAGCATGTCGTACGCGGTGCGCAGCGCGGCCTCCGCGGCCTCCAGTGCTCCCGCCTGGGCCTGGACGTAGCCGCGCATCCAGTGGCAGTGGGCGAGTTCGGTGCGGATGTGGAGCTGTTCGTAGGACTCGGCCGCCCTGGCCAGGGCGGCGTCCGCCTCGGCCGTGCGGCCCTCGGCGATGAGCGTCCGCGCCACACCGCGGTGGAGCCGCGCGATCAGAGCGGGGTCGGAGACCTCGGGGGCGAGCGCCAGGGCGAGTTCGGCGGCCTGGACGGCCCGGGTGTGGGCGCCCATGTCCATGTAGGGGGAGATGACGGCGGTGTAGAGCAGCACCAGCGCCTGCGGGTCGTGCAGTCCGGACGTGTTGAGTTCGTCGAGCGTGCTCTCCAGCAGGTAGCAGGCGTAGCGCAGTTCGCCGGCCATGAGGTGGGTCAGGGCGCGACCGCGGATGGCCGGGACACGCCGGGGCAGGGCCGTACCCGCCCGGACGAGGCTCGCCTCCGCGCGCTCGAAGTCCGCCCGCGCCTGGTCGAGTTGGCCGTTCTCCAGCGCGCACTGCCCCCGGCCGACCAGAGCGGCCGCGAGCTCGTCGGCGAGCCCCAGCTCCTCCGCCTCGCGGACGAGCTGCGTGTACCCGACGGCGGCGTCGGCGGGATCCCCGGTGGCCAGCGTGCGCTGCGCCTCGGTGAGGCGCATGCGGAGCTGGGAGGCGAGATGGGCGGGGCGGCCGCTGACCAGCTCCTCGTAGGAGGTGCCGAGCCGCTGGGCGATGTGCCGCAGCGCCTTCTCGGAGGGCTGTGCCTTGCCGGACTCGACCGTGGAGATGTACGCCGCGCTGTAGGCCGGCTCGGCGACGTCGCGCTGGGTGAGGCCACGCTCCGTACGCAGCCTGTGCACCCGCTGCCCGACGGCGTTCGGGCCGTCGGGGCTTCCGCCCGCTGCCGCGGCCCGCCGCGTGGCGGTCCGCTTCGCGACGGCTTTCTTCGGCACCCTGAACTCCCGCCCCGCTGCTCGGCCCTGAGGGCCGGCACGCGATCGTAGCGACTCCAGGTTAACTACCCGCTTGAGCAGATCCAGCCCATGACTCAGGCAGATCCACCGTGGATGCGGAGGGGCGGGCGGTTGCCGCGTGGACCTTCGGTCACCGTTGGCCTGTGGTCAGGGCGAGGAAGCGGTCGACGGCGGTCTGCGCGGCGGCGCGAACGGCGTCCCGGCCGGGCGGGTCCTCGCCGAGCAGCACGCGGATCTGCCAATCGCGCACCACGAGGCCGTAGAAGAGCTGGAACGCCTCCTCCGCATCGTCGAGGTGGAGGAGCCCGCCGTCGGCGAGCCGGCGCAGGTAGTCGGCGACCAGCGGGCCGGTGGCGTGCCGGCCGTGGCGCAGCAGGAGCGCGGCCAGCTCCGGCGAGGTCATGGCCGCTCGGTTCAGCGCCACGGAGACGTCGCCGACGAGGAGTGTCAGCAGGTTGCGCGCGATGGCCAGGAGGGTGGTGCGCGGTGGTTCCGCGGGGCGGTCGACCGCCGCGGCGACGGCGGCGTTGACGTCGTGGGCCTGCTGTTCGATGAGTGCGGCGAGCACGCCCTGGCGGTTGCCGAACCAGGCGTAGAGGCTCTCCTTCGACGATCCGGCGCGGGCGGCGACCGCCTGCATCGTCATGCCTCCGACGCCGTGTTCCAGCAGTTCGGCGAGCGCGGCCTCCAGTACGGCCTGCCGCCGGGCCGCCTGCTCGCCTGCGCGCGGCCTGCCACGGCGGCCCGGCCTGTCTGCCGTCATCGGGTACCACCTCTCGGTGTTGCATTATCCGAACCGCCGCGTACGATTAAATCCGTACCCAGCGGTTCGATTCTATCCGGAGGTCGCCGTGACCCAGACGCTCACCCCCGTTCCGACCGCCTCGCCGACCCGCTATCCCCCCTCCCGAGCTGCACGCGCCGCCCGCGGGTGGACACTGACCCTGGCGACCACGGCCATGGCTCTCATCGCGGGCTTCTTCTACGCCTACGCCTGCTCGGTCATGATCGGCCTGGCCCGCGTCGACGACCGCACCTTCATCGACACCATGCAGTGGATCAACGCAACCGTGCGCAACGCCTGGTTCGCGCCCAGCTTCTTCGGCGCCCTCGCACTGACCGCCCTGGCCGCGACGCTGCACCTGGCCCGCGACCGGCGCGCGGTCCTGATGTGGATCGTCACCGCCCTGGCGCTCTACGCCGGCGCCTTCGCCGTCACCATGGGCATCAACGTCCCGCTCAACGACGAACTGGCAGCGGCAGGCGACCCCGAGACCCTGCACGACCCCGCCGCCGTCCGCGCCGCCTTCGAGGACCGGTGGGTGGCCTGGAACACCGTCCGCACCCTCGCCGCCGGCGCCGCCCTCGCCTGCCTGCTCCGGGCCCTCGTCGTCCACGGCAGGACCACGGCACCCGACAGGCCCGCGTGACCCGCCCCCGCCCGCGGCGACGGCCGGTGTCCGGCGGCCCGCGGCCCGCGGCCTCCGACCTTCGGCGACCTGAAGCCCGACCACGTCGACCTCATCCGGGCGATCGGCGGACCGATCCTCAGCCTCGGCCGGGGACGCGGCAACCTCAACGTCCCCGCCCCCGGCACGTCCCTGCAGGCCGCGGCCGGCTCACCGGAGGCGCCCGGGTCGGCGCCTGGCCTGCCCCCGCGGCCGCCGAGTGTGCGCCTCCCGCCCTACCTGGACACCCAAGCAGGCGTACAGCCGTCCGGGTCCATCCCGTCAAGGTCGCTTGCTGGCCCAACCGGTCACGCGAGTCACCGTGATCTCGATAACCGGGCCGTCTGGTCGATCGCGTTCATACTGGGGATACTTCGCTGCGAGACTCTCAAGCGGAGCCTCACGGTCGACGCCATCCAGGATCCGGGCGAAGCCGTCGGCACGTACCCACCAGAGCTGTGTCCAGTCGTCGGAGTACTCGTCTACCAGCGCACATACCCTGCGGTTTTCCCTGATGTTCCGGAGCCGTCGAAGGTTCGTGTGGCGCTTGGGCTTGAGGTCAACGGCCGTCACTAGCGTGTCGTCGCCCCGAGTCGCGAAGGTGGCCGGCACCTGGTGCGGCGTACCTTCCGCGTCAACCGTCGCCAGGCGTAGGACGCGTGCGTTGCGCAGTCTTTGGCGGGCTTCAGCTTCGGACAGGTTCATGGTCCCGTGATACTCCGATCCGCGGGTATCCCTGAAGAGCATCAGTGTGCGACCGCCGGTGATCGCTTACGCCTGGGTCACGCCTGACTGGTGGTCTTCTGCTTGAGTCTTTCGTACGGGTCTGGCCGCGGAGGCCGCCGTGGGGGCGATGGTAATTGTCGTAGTCCTCCCACTCGCGCAGCTTGTCGTTGAAGACCTCGGCGTCGTCGATGATGACCCCGTTCAGGAGCCGGTAGAACTCCTCCGCATCGATCCGGTGCGAGCGCTCCGCCTTGCCGTTCAGCCGCGGGGTGCGGGGCTTGATGTAGGTGTGCGCGATGGTCGTCGAGCGGACCTCGGTTGCAGTGCGCCACTGCTTCCATGGTCGGCCAGCAGGTTTGTCGCGAAACAAGACCGGTATGTCGACACTGTCGGTGTCGGAGGCCGGGCGTCGTCCATACGCGCAGGCATCACGTCGCCAGTTTCGCGGCGAGCTCTGGCACCTCGGCTTGAATCCGGGCATGTCACGTCTCCACGATCACCCTCGCCAAGGCGCCAAGACGTCAGATCTTGATGACGGTGACGCCTGCTCCGCAGAGCGCGGTGAGGTCTTCGGGGTCGGAGGTGAGCACGGTGACGGGCCCCGGGGCAGCGAGGGCGGTGGCGCTGAGCATGGAGTCGATGGCGTGCTTGTGGCCGTGTAGGCCGGCGTCAGCGAGGAGAACGGCGGCGTGGCGGGCGATCGGCTCAGTGACCGGTTCAATGGTGAGTCGGGAGAGCGTCCACTCCAGGGCCGGGCGGTTGATGCGCGGGTGGACCACCTCGACGAGGGTCGCCGCGGATGTGATCACGCGCAGATCGTCGGCGCGGGCGAGGGCGAGCCAGGCGGTGACGGTGCGGTCGCGCTGGACGGCCTTGGCCAGGCCCTCGCTGTCGAGGACCAGAGTGCCGCCGGGTACGGCGGGGGAGCGGGTCACGCGGCGTCTGCTCCGCCCTGCGTCTGCCCGGCCTGGTGCAGTTGGTCGCGCAGGGCCTGGATCTCCTCGTCGGTGATGGAGCCGTGCTCGGCCTCGGCGACGGCGATGAGCTCGTTGAGGTTGTCTCGTTCGACCTGCCTGGCGACGGCGGCCGCGACGTACGCGGACAGGCCGGAGGGGCCGCTACGGGCCTTGGCGGCTTCCGCGATGTCGCGGGGCATGGTGATCGAGTACTTCGAGGTAGGCTCACTCATGCTACCTATCCTACCTCCCATCCCCTCCCGGGTCGTGGAAGCTCACGGACCTTGGCGCGGACTCTCGTGGACGGCCCGCGCCGGCGGGTCAGCGGTTGTGGCGGGGGAGGTCTGCGCTGCAGGTGGCGCGGCCGTGGCGACGTCTCCACGAGGGGCTCTACTCGACCGGGCCCGTCTGCATTGGTCACTCCCCAGGTGCGGTCCGCCGGTCTCGCGGAGCGAGGCACGATCCCTCATGGTGGTTGTACGGGGACTACCCGCGCCCCCCGGCGTGCCAGGCCGCGGAACGGAGGCGCCGGCTGGGATGATGGGAGCCGCCCCGATGTCATTGCCGTCGAATGCTACTGCTGACGACAGTGTGCAGTCCCTTGGGCCTCCAGTCTGTTCGCACAACGAGTGGGACCCGTTGGAGGAGGTCGTCGTCGGACGTCTGGAGGGTGCGACGTTCCCCTCAAGGCATCCGATTGTTACCTGCAACGTCCCGGCGTGGGCCGGGCGGCTGCAGGGCCTGGCCGCTGGTTTCCGTTACCCTCACGCCATGATCGAGCCGGCGCAGCATGAGCTCGATCGGTTCATCGCCCTTCTGCAATCCCTCGGGGTGACCGTCCGACGCCCCGACCCGGTCGACCACCGCCGACGCTATGCCACCCCCGACTGGGCGTCACGCGGATTCGCCAACAGCTGCCCGCGCGACAGCCTGCTGGTGATCGGCGACGAGATCATCGAGGCCCCGATGGCCTGGCCGTGCCGATACTACGAGACCTTCTCCTACCGCTCGCTCGTCACGGACTACTTCCGGCGTGGCGCACGCTGGACAGCGGCGCCGAAACCACAGCTCACCTCCGCTCTGTTCGACGAGGACTACCGCGTCCCCGCAGCCGGGGAACCACTCCGCTACCTCACCACCGAGTTCGAACCTGCGTTCGATGCCGCGGACTTCGTACGCGCGGGCCGCGACCTGTTCGTCCAGCGGAGCAACGTCACCAACCGCACGGGCATCGAATGGCTGCGCCGCCACCTCGGCCGCGACTACCGCATACACGAGATCGAGAGCCGGTGCCGCACACCCATGCACATCGACACGACGTTCCTTCCGCTCGCCCCGGGCAAGGTCCTGGTCAACCCCGAGTACATCGACGTCGACAGGCTGCCCGAGATCCTGAGGGAATGGGAGGTACTGGTCGCCCCCGAACCCGACCCGCTCCCCGAGCGCCTGCTCAAGATCACCTCCATGTGCGGCAAATGGCTGAACATGAACGTACTCGTAGTGGACGGCGAACGCGTGATCGCGGAACGGCACCACACCCGCATGATGCGCGCCCTTGAGGGATGGGGCTTCGAACCCATCCCCTGTGACCTCCTGCACTACGCGCCCTTCGGGGGCTCATTCCACTGCGCCACCCTCGACGTCCGCCGCCGCGGCAACCTTGAGTGCTACTTCCCCTGACCGGCCAGTCGGGCGATCCTGACCACCAGGGCCATGACACGGAGGTGCTGACAATCGCGAGCGACTCATGCGCGACGTGCGTGGCTACCTGCGCTACGTGCAGGTCTCGCTCGGGTGCGTCATCGACGGTGAGCCTTTGCCGAGCCACATGGAGCCGCATGCGGCGGCCTTCGGCTGCATACGTACGAAGACCCCGTACTCAGCGCTTGCGCTGGTCACGGGGTCTTGGGCACCTCATCCTGGGTGCCCCCGGCAGGATTCGAACCTGCGCACACGGCTCCGGAGGCCGTTGCTCTATCCCCTGAGCTACGGGGGCGTGTCTCCGCGTGGTGGTGCGGTGACGGGTAGAACCCTACCAGCTTCCCGGGGGTGGTCGGCCACCGGGTTTTGGGGGTGGGGGGCGGGGTGTGTGTGCAGGTCAGGGGCGGAAGTGTCCAAAAGCCGGACGTAGGGGGGCGGGCGCGCCTAGGCTTTTCCCTGTGCCTGGCTTGTCCGGTCGGGTCCTTGTCGTCGATGACAACAAGGTGATCCGGCAGTTGATCAGGGTCAATCTCGAACTTGAAGGTTTCGAGGTCGTGACCGCGGCCGATGGTGCCGAGTGTCTGGAAGCCGTCCATCGGGTGCGTCCCGATGTGGTGACGCTCGACATCGTCATGCCCCGGCTCGACGGCCTGCGGACCGCGGCCCGGTTGCGGGCCGATCCGCGGACGCGGGAGCTGCCGATAGCGGTGGTCAGCGGGTGCAGTGAGCTTGAGGCCGAGGCGGGGCGGGCGGCCGGGGTGGACGCGTTCGTGGCGAAGCCCTTCGAGCCGGTCGATCTGGTCCGGGTCGTGCGGCGGCTGGCTGCGCGGCGGGGCTCGCAGCGGGTGGGGGAGTCGGTCGCCGGGGATGCAGCCGACGACGCGGAGCCCGCCGGGTCTCCGGTGTGCTGACCCGGGGACGAGTCCGGTAAAAGGGTTCGCCTCCCCCCGCCATGCCTCTCGTACGCTGGTCCCGTGGACCCCGCAGAGCTCACCGGCACCGTGTTGCGTACGGTGCGATCCGCCGCGGTGCGTGAGTTCGGCGCACCCGTGCCGGCGCGTGTCGTCGTGGAGAGGCCGCGGCCCGGGGGATGTGGGGACTACGCGACCAACGCCGCGCTGCAGCTCGCCCACGCCGCCGGGCGCGATCCCCTCGACGTCGCCGCCCTGCTGCGCGACCGGCTCGCCGCGCAGCCCGGGATCGCCGCCGTGACCGTCACCGGGCCCGGGTTCCTCAACATCACCCTGAGCGCCGGCCCCGATCCGATCGAGGACGCGCTCGCCGCCGGCGCGCTCTTCGGGAGCGGGGACTTCCTCCGCGGGGCCTCGTACGTCCTCGTCGCCGACGATCACCCCCGTGCCCGCGTGCTCGCCGACACCCTTCGGCGGCTGCTCCTCGCCGCCGGTGCTGCCGTGGGGGAGGAGGCGGGGGGAGAAGGGGAAGCCGTTGCCGTGCGGGCTCTGCCGGGCGACGTCTCCGGGCCCGGGCCCGCTCGTTTCCCCGCCGACGCCCTTCGCTGGGCCTTCCTGCGCACCCCCGCCCACCAACGGCCGCGGTTCGGACCCGAGCTCCTCCTGCGGCGCGAGGCCAACCCCCTCTTCCGTGTCCAGTACGCCCACTCCCGTACCGCCGCCCTCGCCCGCGCCGCCACCGCCCTCGGCCTCGACGCCGAGGGCCCCGGCGCCCCCTCCGGCGAGCCCATACGGCACACTCGCACCGACGGCGCCCTCCGCGCCGCCATCGGCGAGCTCCCCGCCGTCGTGGAGACCGCCGCCCGCCGCCGCGCGCCCGACCGGCTCGCCCGGCACCTCGACGTCCTGGCCGGCGCCTTCCTCGGCGCCGAGGCGGCCCACCCCGCCCTGCCCGGCGGCGACGAGCTGCCCACCGCAGGGCACCGGGACCGGCTGCGCCAGGCCGCCGCCGCCGGCGTCGCCCTCCGTAACGGTCTCGGGCTGCTCGGGATTCGGGCCCCCCGGTACCTGTAACCCATGCCTGCCGCCACCCCGCACCACCGAAGGAGTACCCCGCCGTGAGCCGATCCGCCCACCCCGCCGGCCCCCGGCACGGCGACGTGCTGCCCGAAGGGCACTACGCCGCACCCCCCGCCGACCTCAACGACCTCGACCCGCGCGTGTGGGCCCGTACCGTCGACCGCGACGGCGACGGCGTCGTCACCGTCGGCGGGCTGCCCGTGACCCGCCTCGCCGAGGAGTTCGGCACCCCCGCCTACTTCCTCGACGAGGAGGACTTCCGGGCCCGCTGCCGCGCCTGGACCGACGCCTTCGAGGGCGCCGACGTCTTCTACGCCGGCAAGGCGTTCCTCTCCCGCGCTGTCGTGCGCTGGCTGCGCGAGGAGGGGCTGAACCTCGACGTCTGCTCCGGCGGCGAGCTGGCCACCGCGCTGGCGGCCGGGATGCCGGCCGAGCGGATCGCGATGCACGGCAACAACAAGAGCCCGGACGAGATCCACCGCGCCGTCGAGGCCGGCGTCGGGCGGATCGTGCTCGACTCGTACCAGGAGATCGTCCGCGTCGCGCACATCGCCGAGCGGCTCGGCAGGCGCCAGCGGGTGCAGATCCGGGTGACGGTCGGCGTCGAGGCCCACACCCACGAGTTCATCGCCACCGCCCACGAGGACCAGAAGTTCGGCCTCGCGCTCGCCGACGGCCAGGCGGCCGAGGCGGTACGGCGGGTGCTGAAGCTCGACTCCCTGGAGCTGGTCGGCATCCACAGCCACATCGGCTCGCAGATCTTCGACATGGCCGGCTTCGAGGTCTCCGCCCGCCGCGTCGTCGGCCTGCTCACCGAGATCCGCGACGAGCACGGGGTGGAGCTGCCCGAGATCGACCTCGGCGGCGGCCTCGGCATCGCGTACACCCCCGAGGACGACCCGCGCGAGCCGCACGAGATCGCCAAGGCGCTGCGCGACATCGTCTCCCGCGAGTGCACCGCGGCCGGGCTGGCCATGCCGCGGCTGTCCGTCGAGCCGGGCCGCGCCATCGTCGGCCCCACCGCCTTCACGCTGTACGAGGTCGGCACGGTCAAGGAGCTGGAGGGGCTGCGCACGTACGTGAGCGTGGACGGCGGCATGTCGGACAACATCCGCACCGCGCTCTACGACGCCGAGTACTCGGTGGCGCTGGCCTCCCGCGCGTCCACCGCCGAGCCGGTGCTCTCCCGCGTCGTCGGCAAGCACTGCGAGTCCGGCGACATCGTCGTGCGCGACGCCTACCTGCCGGCGGACCTCGCGGTCGGCGACCTGCTCGCGGTGCCGGCCACCGGGGCGTACTGCCGCGCCATGGCGAGCAACTACAACCACGTGCTGCGCCCGCCCGTCGTGGCCGTGGCCGACGGCGCGGCGCGGGAGATCGTGCGGCGCGAGACGGAGGAGGATCTGCTGCGGCTCGACGTGGGCTGAGCGGCGGGCCGGGCACATCTCAAGCCGTAAACGGTACGTCTCGGCATCCGGACAGGGCGTCGCAATCGCCCCCCGCTGCGTGAGACTGGAACCGACCCATCTGTGCACGTGAGGAACGAGGTCGTATGAGCGAGAGGCGTCCGCTGAAGGTGGCGCTCCTGGGCTGCGGGTCCGTCGGCTCCGAGGTCGCGCGCATCATGACGGCGAACGCCGCCGACCTCGCCGCCCGCATCGGCGCCCCGGTCGAGCTGGCGGGCGTCGCGGTGCGGCGCGCGGGGGTGGCGCGGCCGGGGATCCCGGACGAGCTGGTCACCACGGACGCCACGGCGCTGGTCAAACGCGGCGACCTCGATGTCGTCGTCGAACTGATCGGCGGCCTGGAGCCGGCCCGTACGCTCATCACCACCGCCTTCGAGCACGGCGCGAGCGTCGTCACCGGCAACAAGGCCCTCCTCGCGGAGGACGGCCACAGCCTCCACGCCACCGCCGCCCGGCACGGCGTCGACCTCTACTACGAGGCCGCCGTCGCCGGCGCCATCCCGCTCGTCCGCCCGCTGCGCGAGTCGCTGGCAGGCGACAAGGTCAACCGCGTGCTCGGCATCCTCAACGGCACCACCAACTTCATCCTCGACCGCATGGAGACCTCCGGCGCCGGCTACGCCGAGGCGCTGGAGGAGGCCACCGCGCTCGGCTACGCCGAGGCCGACCCCACCGCCGACGTCGAGGGCTACGACGCGGCGGCCAAGGCCGCGATCCTCGCCGGCATCGCCTTCCACACCCGGGTCCGCCTCGACGACGTGCACCGTCAGGGCATCACCGAGATCACCGCCGCCGACATGGCGTCCGCGGCCCGCATGGGCTGTACGGTCAAGCTGCTCGCCATCTGCGAGCGCACGCCCGACGGCACCGCCGTCACCGCGCGGGTGCACCCGGCGATGATCCCGCTGACGCACCCGCTGGCCTCCGTGCGCGAGGCGTACAACGCCGTCTTCGTCGAGGCCAGCGCGGCCGGGCAGCTCATGTTCTACGGCCCGGGCGCCGGCGGCGCGCCGACCGCGAGCGCCGTGCTCGGCGACCTGGTCGCGGTCTGCCGGCACCGGCTCAGCGGCGGCAGCGGGCCGGGGGAGAGCGCGTACGCGCAACTGCCGGTGGCGCCGCCTGACGGTGTCGTGACGCGGTACCACATCAGCCTGGACGTGGCCGACCGGGCGGGCGTGCTCGCCCACGTGGCCGCGGTCTTCGCCGAGCACGACGTGTCCATCGACACGGTCAGGCAGCAGGGCAAGGACGGCGAGGCGTCGCTCGTGGTGGTCACGCACCGGGCGACGGACGCCGCGCTGGCGGCCACGGTCGAGGCGCTGCGGCAACTGGAGACCGTCCGCGGCGTGGCGAGCACCATGCGGGTCGAAGGCGAGTGACGTAAGGAAGTGGACGCAGTGATCGACGAGCCCCGAATGTCCGGCACCCGCCAGTGGCGCGGCGTCATCGAGGAGTACCGCGACCGCCTGCCGGTCGGCGCGGCGACCCCGGTGGTGACGCTCCGGGAGGGCGGGACCCCGCTGGTGCAGGCCCAGGTGCTCTCCGAGCGCACGGGGTGCGACGTGCACCTGAAGGTGGAGGGCGCCAACCCCACCGGGTCGTTCAAGGACCGCGGCATGACGATGGCGATCTCGAAGGCGCAGGAGTCCGGTGCCCAGGCCGTCATCTGCGCCTCCACCGGCAACACCTCGGCCTCCGCCGCCGCCTATGCGGTACGGGCCGGGCTGACCTGCGCCGTGCTGGTGCCGCAGGGCAAGATCGCGCTGGGCAAGATGGGCCAGGCGCTGGTGCACGGGGCGCGGATCCTGCAGGTCGACGGCAACTTCGACGACTGCCTCACCCTCGCCCGCGGGCTCAGCGAGAAGTACCCGGTGGCACTGGTGAACTCCGTGAACCCGGCGCGTATCGAGGGCCAGAAGACCGCCGCCTTCGAGGTCGTGGACGCGCTCGGCGACGCCCCGGACATCCACGTCCTGCCGGTCGGCAACGCCGGGAACATCACGTCGTACTGGAAGGGCTACCGCGAGTACCGCGTGGACGGCCTCGCCACCCGCACCCCCCGCATGTGGGGCTACCAGGCCGCGGGCGCGGCGCCGATCGTGCGCGGCGAGCCGGTGAAGGACCCCACCACGCTGGCCACCGCGATCCGCATCGGCAACCCCGCCTCGTGGGAGCTGGCCGAGCGGGCGCGCGACGAGTCCGGCGGGCACATCGAGGCGGTCACGGACCGGCAGATCCTGCGCGCGTACAAGCTGCTGGCCGCGCAGGAGGGCGTGTTCGTCGAGCCCGCCTCCGCGGCGAGCGTCGCGGGGCTGCTGCAGGCCGCTGAGCTGGGGCTGGTCGACCCCGGCCAGCGGATCGTCTGCACGGTCACCGGCAACGGTCTGAAGGACCCCGACTGGGCGGTCGCCGGCGCCCCGCAGCCCGTCGCCGTGCCGGTCGACGCGGACGCGGCGGCGGAGCGGCTGGGGCTGGCCTGACCGGGCGCGCCCGCGGCCCGCGCCCGGCCGCCCGGGCACACCCGTGTGCAGCACCGGCACACCCGCGTACGGCCCGGGCGCACCGGCGTACGGACCGGGCGGCAGCCCGTACGGCCTGGGCAGACGGCCGTACGGACCGGGCCCGGGGCCGGCGCCGCACCGCCCGTCCCGCCGCCCGCCGGGGACGTGCGCGGGCCGCGCATCGAGCGCCTCCTGTGCGCCCTATGTCGCAGGGGAACCCACCTTCGATAAGCTGACGTTGAGCCCGCCGGTCGAGTGTCCCGGGCACCCCCTCCCGTACGTCGCCTGCCACGCTCGTCCGCGCGCGCACGACGTGCCGCGGGGGCGCCGGCCGGGCACAGTCGTAACCGAGCTGATTTCCCCCACCGCCCGGGAGACCGGGTGAGAACCACAAGGAGAGTCACGCAAGCGATGGCCGGTCCAGCCTTCCGCGCCGCGCCCGTACGCGTCCGCGTGCCGGCGACCAGCGCCAACCTCGGCCCCGGCTTCGACACGTTCGGACTCGCCCTCGGGCTGTACGACGACGTGGTCGTCCGGGTCGCCGAGTCCGGGCTGCACGTCGACATCGCCGGCGAGGGCGCGGACAACCTGCCGCGGGACGAGTCCCACCTGCTGGTACGGGCCATGCGCAGCGCGTTCGAGGCGCTGGGCGGGCAGCCGCGGGGTCTCGAAGTGGTCTGCGCCAACCGGATTCCGCACGGCCGCGGGCTCGGTTCGTCCGCCGCGGCGATCTGCGCGGGCATCATCGCCGCGCGGGCGGTGACGATAGGCGGCGCGGAGCGGTCGGGTGCCCTCGACACCGCGCACGACAGGACGGCGCTGCTGGAGCTGGCGACGGAGCTGGAGGGCCACCCCGACAACGTCGCGGCGTGCCTGCTCGGCGGCTTCACCCTGGCCTGGACGGACGACGGCACGGGCGGCGCGGGCACGGCGCCCGGGGCGGCCCCCGTCGCGGCGGTACGGGCCATCCGGCTGGAGCCGGCCGAGGGCGTCGTCCCGGTGGTCTTCGTGCCCGGCAACCCGCTGTCCACCGCGGAGGCCCGCGGCCTGCTGCCCCGTACGGTGCCGCACGCGGACGCGGCGCTGACCGCCGCCCGCGCGGCGCTCTTCGTCGAGGCGCTGACCCGGCGCCCCGAGCTGCTGCTCACGGCCACCGAGGACCGGCTGCACCAGGACTACCGCGCGCCCGCGATGCCCGAGAGCACGGAGTTGGTGGCGCGGCTGCGCGCCGACGGCGTGCCCGCGGTGATCTCCGGCGCGGGGCCGACGGTGCTGGCGTTCGCGGAGGACGGCGCCGCCGAGAAGGTCGCCCGTTCGGCGGGCGACGGCTGGGCGGCGAACCGGCTGGACCTCGACCGGGAGGGGGCGAGCGTGAAGCCGCTGGCCTGACGGCCACGAGGCGGCCGTGTCACGCGACGTACGCGAGCACGCGCAGGTCACCGGCCCGCGCACACCGCCCGCACGACGACCCGCACCACAGGGTTCACCGGACCGAACCGGCCGCGAGTGCCGGGAGAGGGGGAATGTCTGCAGGATCCGATAGTGTTAACCTCAAGGCAGCACCAGCGCACTTCAGTCGTAGGCTCAACACGGCCGTGCTGTGTGCTGGGGTCTCTCCGGGCCGCAGGGCCCGGGGGCAGGTCCCACAAGGGGATTTCCCCGCCGGGGCAGCCTTTCTTCCGGGAGCCTTCCACATTGCCTGAGCAGCCTGCCGGTGCAGTGACGCTCCCGAATCGGCACCGCTGCCGTGCGTGACACCCACCCGAGTGCCCCGCGCCAGCAGCATGCCGACCCTGCACAGTCTTCACCGCCGTACGGCGGACCACCGCACCGACGCGGACCCGCGGACGCAAGCGCACGGGCCGCAGCCGGAGAGCACGACCGGTCGCCGAGCCAGACAGGCCGACGCACCGCTCCAGGGAAGGACCCTTCGTGAGCGACACCACCGATCTGATGGGCGTCAACGCAGAGAACGCCGCCAGCCCAGCTTCTGGGGGTGCCTCCCAGCAGGAGACTGGGGGAGCTCCCGCAACCACCGCCGGTTCGACCAGGCGCCGTCGCGGCGCCGGCCTGGAGGGCATGGTCCTGGCGGAGCTGCAGCAGATCGCATCCGGCCTCGGGATCCGGGGCACCGCTCGGATGCGCAAGAGCCAGCTCATCGAGGTGATCAAGGAGAGGCAGGGCGCCGACGGCGGCAAGTCCGCCGAGGCCAAGGCCGACACGGCCACCGACAAGGCCGGCAAGGACGGGCAGCAGGCGGACGGCGGCGCGGCGCGGCCGAAGCGCCGGGCCACCTCCCGGGCCCGTACCGGCGAGGCCGAGCAGGCCGAGGGCGGCGACGGCCGCAACGACGACGGCGACTCGCGGATCGACATCCCCGGCCAGCCCGTCAAGGTGCAGGACTCCGGCGCCGAGCAGAACGCGGGCGGCGACAAGGCCGACAAGGGTGAGAAGGCCGAGCGGGCCGACAAGTCCGAGAAGGCCGACAAGGGCGGCGACGCCCGGCAGTCCGGCGACGGCGGCCGGCAGAAGGGCGACCGCCAGGGCGGCGGCGACCGGCAGGGCGGCGGGCGCCGCGACCGGCAGAACCGCCGCAACAAGGGCGACGACGGCGGCGGCCAGGGCGGGGGCGGCGGCCAGCAGAACCAGGGCGGCGGCCGGCAGCAACAGCAGCAGGACGACGACTTCGAGGGCGGCCGGCGCGGCCGCAGGGGCCGCTACCGCGACCGCCGCGGGCGCCGCGGGCGCGAGGACTTCAGCGAGCCGCAGATCGCCGAGGACGACGTCCTGATCCCGGTGGCGGGCATCCTCGACATCCTCGACAACTACGCCTTCGTCCGCACCTCCGGCTACCTGCCGGGCCCCAACGACGTCTACGTCTCGCTGGCCCAGGTGCGCAAGAACGGGCTGCGCAAGGGCGACCACGTCACGGGCGCGGTGCGCCAGCCGCGCGAAGGCGAGCGCCGGGAGAAGTTCAACGCGCTCGTCCGGCTCGACTCGGTCAACGGCCAGTCGCCCGAACAGAGCCGCGGCCGGGCGGAGTTCGGCAAGCTCACCCCGCTCTACCCGCAGGACAGGCTGCGCCTGGAGAGCGACCCGGGCGCGCTGACGCCGCGGATCATCGATCTGGTCTCGCCCATCGGCAAGGGGCAGCGCGGGCTGATCGTGGCGCCGCCTAAGACCGGCAAGACGATGATCCTGCAGTCGATCGCCAACGCGATCACGACCAACAACCCCGAGTGCCACCTCATGGTCGTCCTCGTCGACGAGCGGCCCGAGGAGGTCACCGACATGCAGCGGTCGGTGAAGGGCGAGGTCATCTCCTCGACCTTCGACCGCCCGGCGGAGGACCACACCACGGTCGCCGAGCTGTCCATCGAGCGCGCCAAGCGGCTCGTCGAGCTGGGCCACGACGTCGTCGTGCTGCTCGACTCGATCACCCGGCTCGGCCGCGCGTACAACCTGGCGGCGCCGGCCTCCGGCCGCATCCTGTCCGGCGGTGTGGACTCCACGGCGCTGTACCCGCCGAAGAAGTTCTTCGGTGCCGCACGCAACATCGAGGACGGCGGCTCGCTGACCATCCTGGCCACCGCGCTGGTCGAGACCGGCTCGCGGATGGACGAGGTGATCTTCGAGGAGTTCAAGGGCACCGGCAACATGGAGCTGCGGCTCGACCGGAAGCTCTCGGACAAGCGCATCTTCCCGGCGGTCGACGTGGACGCCTCCGGCACCCGCAAGGAGGAGATCCTGATGGGCAGCGACGAGCTGGCCATCGTCTGGAAGCTCCGCCGGGTGCTGCACGCGCTGGACCAGCAGCAGGCGATGGAGCTGCTGCTGGACAAGATGAAGCAGACCAAGAGCAACGCCGAGTTCCTGCTGCAGATCCAGAAGACCACGCCCACGCCCAACGGCGACTAGATCGCAACCCGGCGCCGATACCACGCGAACCGGTGCAGGTCGGGCAGTTTTCGTAGGCAAAAGCCTCCCCTTGGAACGAGGGGAGGCTTTTGCGCGTTCACCAAGACGTGTGTAACCCTTTTAGGTGATCCCTGTCGGGGAATGTGGGGAAAAGTTTGGATCCACCCGCGGCGAATCAGGGACCTGAGCGGCTGAGGTGAGGAGCCGATGTCGGAACCGTACGCAGCCGGGGATCCCGGCCGCCGACCGCGCAGCCCACGACGCAAGGCGGTGCTCGCGGCGGTCTGGGTGCTCGTCGGGGCCGTCATCCTCGGCGGGGCCGGCCTCACGTACCTGTACTTCCGTCTCAACGGCAACCTGACGAGCGTCGACCTGGACGCCAAGCTCGGCGGCGACCGCCCCGAGGACCTGCCCGGCGGCTCCACGGACATCCTCGTCCTCGGCTCGGACTCCCGGGCCGGCGAGAACGCCAAGTACGGCGGTGGCGGTGGCGGCGGCGGCGCCCGCTCCGACACCGCGATGATCGTCCACGTCTACGAGGACCGGAAGCGCGCCAGCATCGTCAGCATCCCCCGCGACACCCTCGTCGACCGCCCCACGTGCCAGCGCGACGACGGCGGCACCGCGCCCGCCGCGGAGCGCGCGATGTTCAACGAGTCGTACTCCGTCGGCGGCCCGGCCTGCACCGTCAAGACGGTGGAGAAGATGACCGGGGTGCGCATGGACCACTTCGTCGAGGTCGACTTCAGCGGCTTCAAGCGGCTCATCGACCAGCTCGGCGGGGTGGAGATCACCACGCGCCAGGACATCGACGACCCCGACAGCCACCTCGACCTCAAGGCCGGCAGGCACACCCTGGACGGCGAGCAGGCGCTCGGCCTGGTCCGTACCCGCAAGGGCGTCGGCGACGGCAGCGACCTGGGCCGGATAGAGCTGCAGCAGGTCTTCGTCAGGGCGCTGGTGCAGCAGGCGAGCCAGGTCGACCTGCTGACCAGCCCGGGCAAGCTCATCGGGCTCGCCGACACGGCGACCAAGTCGATCACCACCGACGACGGCCTGGGCTCGGTGAACGAGCTGCGCCGGCTGGCGGAGAGCCTGGGCGACATAGGCCCGGACGACATGCAGATGGTGACCCTCCCGGTGACGTACGACGAGCAGGACGGCAACCGCGTGGTGCCGCTGGAGAAGGAGTCCGCGCAGGTCTGGAAGGCCCTGAAGGCGGACCGGCCGATACCACGGTCCGCGCTGAAGGACGGCCTGGGCGAGCAGACGGACCGTGACCGCGTGGTCACCGCCCCGCCGCCCCGCGGCGGGAACCTGGCGGAGATCGCGCCGCCCGGCAACGGCATGCAGGCCGCCGCGCCGCCCGCGGAATAAAGCGGGCCGGGGACCCGTTTTTGCCTGCACGACCGGTCCTCGTAGACTGGTACGTCGGCCCCGGTTCACGTGACGCATCCGCCGATCGACCCGGAGCCCTCCCGAACCTAGGAGAATCCCTTGAAGCGCGACATCCACCCGGAGTACGTGGAGACCCAGGTGAGCTGCACCTGCGGTAACTCCTTCACCACCCGGAGCACCGTCACCTCCGGCACCATCCGCGCGGACATCTGCTCCGCGTGCCACCCGTTCTACACGGGCAAGCAGAAGATCCTCGACACCGGTGGCCGCGTGGCCCGCTTCGAGGCCCGCTTCGGCAAGCAGGCCGCGGCGAAGAAGTAGCTCGTCCGCGTGCGCCGGGCCGGCCGCCCCGAAGAGGGGCGGACCGGGCCGGCGCACGTTTTTCGTCACGTCCGGCCGGCCGTTTTCCTCCCGCCCGCCCGCGCCTGGTCCTGCTACTTCCCCCTACGGAGCGCCCCACGATGTTCGAGGTCGTCAAGGATCTCATCGGCGAGCACGCCACCCTTGAGCAGCAGCTCGCGGACCCCGGCGTGCACGCCGACCAGCGCCGCGCCACCCGGCTCAACAAGCGCTACGCCGAGCTGACCCCGATCATCGCCGCGTACCGCGCCTGGGAGCGCGCCGGCGAGGACGCCGTCGCCGCCCGCGAGCTGGCCGCGGAGGACCCGGAGTTCGCCGCCGAGGCCAAGAGCCTGGAGCGGGAGCGCGAGGAGCTGACGGAGCGGCTGCGGCTGCTGCTCGTACCCCGCGATCCCAGCGACGACAAGAACGTCATCCTGGAGGTCAAGGCCGGCGAGGGCGGCGAGGAGTCCGCGCTGTTCGCCGGCGACCTGCTGCGGATGTACCTGCGCTACGCCGAGCGGCAGGGCTGGAAGACAGAGCTGCTGGACGCCAACGAGTCCGACCTCGGCGGCTACAAGGACGTCTCGGTCTCCGTGAAGCTCAAGGGCGGCCAGGGGGCGGTCGAGCCCGGCCAGGGCGTGTGGGCGCGGCTGAAGTACGAGGGCGGCGTGCACCGCGTGCAGCGGGTGCCGGCCACCGAGTCGCAGGGCCGGATCCACACCTCCGCCGCCGGCGTGCTGGTGCTGCCCGAGGCCGAGGACGTCGACGAGGTCGAGATCGGACCGGGCGACCTCCGCATCGACGTCTACCGCTCGTCGGGCCCCGGCGGCCAGTCCGTCAACACGACGGACTCCGCGGTACGCATCACGCACCTGCCCACCGGCATCGTGGTGTCCTGCCAGAACGAGAAGAGCCAGCTTCAGAACAGGGAGCAGGCGATGCGTATCCTGCGGGCGAGGCTGCTCGCCGAGGCGCAGGAGGAGGCGGAGAAGGAGGCGGCGGACGCGCGCCGCAGCCAGGTGCGTACCGTGGACCGGTCGGAGCGCATCCGCACGTACAACTTCCCGGAGAACCGGATCTCCGACCACCGGGTCGGCTTCAAGGCGTACAACCTGGACCAGGTGCTCGACGGGGAGCTGGACGCGGTGATCCAGGCGTGCGTGGACGCGGACGCCGCGGCGAAGCTCGCGGACGCCGGCTGAGCACCGCACGGGATACGGCAGAGGGACCGGAGGGAACGTGAACCTGCTGCTCGTCGAAGTGGCACAGGCCACGCGGCGGCTCGCCGACGCCGGCGTGCCCTCCCCGCGGTTCGACGCGGAGGAGCTGGCGGCGTCCGTGCACGGCGTGCCCCGCGGCGAGCTGCACCGCGTCGCCGACGCCGACTTCGACGCCCGCTACTGGGAGGCCGTCGCCCGCCGCGAGGCCCGCGAGCCGCTGCAGCACATCACCGGCGTCGCCTACTTCCGCTATCTCGAACTCCAGGTCGGTCCCGGCGTCTTCGTGCCGCGGCCGGAGACCGAGTCCGTGGTCGACTGGGCCATAGCGGCCGTGCGCGCGATGGACGTCGTCGAGCCGCTGATCGTCGACCTGTGCACCGGCTCCGGCGCCATCGCGCTGGCCATGGCGCAGGAGGTGCCCCGGGCCGCCGTGCACGCCGTGGAGCTGGAGGAGACGGCCCTGAACTGGGCGCGCAAGAACGCCGCGCACAACGACGGCGGTGCCCGCGTCGTACTGCACCATGGAGACGCGCGCACCGCGCTGCCCGAGCTGAACGGCCAGGTCGACCTGGTCATCAGCAACCCGCCGTACATCCCGCTGACCGAGTGGGAGCATGTCGCCCCGGAAGCCCGCGACCACGACCCGCAGGCCGCGCTCTTCTCCGGCGAGGACGGCCTCGACCTCATCCGCGGTCTGGAGGTCACGGCCCGGCGGCTGCTGCGCCCGGGCGGCGTGCTGGTCGTGGAGCACGCCGACACCCAGGGCGGCCAGGTGCCGTGGCTCTTCACCGAGGAACGCGGCTGGGCGGACGCCGCCGACCACCCCGACCTGAACAACCGGCCTCGATTCGCGACCGCCCGCAGGGTCCGTACCTGAGAAGGAGATTGACATGGCACGGCGCTACGACTGCAGCGATGCGGCCGATCGCAAGACCGGGCTGCGCGAGGCCGCGTCCGCAGTCCGCCGCGGCGAGCTGGTCGTCCTGCCCACCGACACCGTCTACGGCATCGGCGCCGACGCCTTCGCCGTCGAGGCGGTGGCGGCGCTGCTGGACGCCAAGGGCCGCGGGCGCAACATGCCCACCCCCGTGCTCATCGGCTCGCCGAACACGCTGCACGGGCTGGTCAAGGACCTCAGCGAGGAGGCGTGGGAGCTGATCGACGCCTTCTGGCCGGGCGCGTTGACCGTCGTCGCCCAGCACCAGCCGTCGCTGACCTGGGACCTGGGCGAGACCCGCGGCACGGTGGCGGTGCGCATGCCGCTGCACCCGGTGGCGCTCGAACTGCTCAAGGAGGTCGGCCCGATGGCCGTCTCCAGCGCCAACCTCACCGGCCACCCGGCCCCGCAGGAGTGCAACGCCGCCCAGGAGATGCTGGGCGACGCGGTCTCGGTCTATCTCGACGGCGGCCCGACGCCGGCCGCGGTGCCGTCCTCGATCGTGGACATCACCGGCCGGACGCCGGTGCTGCTGCGCGAGGGCGCGGTGACCGCGGAGCAACTGCGCGAGGTCGCAGGCGGGCTCGAGGTCGCCAGTTGACCGCGCCCGAAGGGCGCACGGGGGACATACAGGGATTCCGGATCCTCCACGTCAGCACCGGCAACGTCTGCCGCTCGCCGATCACCGAGCGGCTGACGCGGCATGCCCTCGACGTGCGCCTCGGCGCGCGGCCCGCGGCGGGCATCGCGGTCGAGAGCGCGGGCACGTGGGGGCACGAGGGCGCGCCCATGGAGGCGCACGCGGCGACGGTGCTGCGGGAGTCGGGGGCGGACCCGGACGGGTTCGCGGCGCGGGAGCTGCGCGACGAGCACGTGATCCGGGCGGATCTGGTGCTGACGGCGACCCGGGACCACCGGGCGCAGGTGATCTCCATGGGCCACTCCGCGGGGCTGCGCACGTTCACGCTGAAGGAGTTCGCCCGGCTGGTTCGGGCCATAGATTCCGCCACGCTGCCGCCCGCCCGCGAGGGCCCGGTGGCGCGCGCGCACGCGCTGGTGCAGGCCGCGGCGGCGCTGCGCGGCTGGCTGCTGGCGCCCAGCCCGGCGGCGGACGAGGTGTACGACCCGTACGGGGCGCCCGTGCCGTACTTCCGGCGGATCGGCGAGGAGATCGGGCAGGCGCTCGACCCCGTGGTGACGGCTCTCACAGGCGTGCCGGCGGCGGCCTGACGAGGGCCGAGGGTGGCCGGATGCAACCGGTCGGGCCCCTGAGGGGTCTATTTCTGTACGGGTCCGGACGGGCCTTGCGTCCGTACCCGGAGAACGGAGGCCCGGGAGCGGGCTAATGTGTGTGGCTGAACGGAACAGCGAAACCTCTGGGGCAGCTTGTGCGTGAATACCTGCTGACGCTGTGCATCGCAGCCGCTGTCACGTATCTGCTGACCGGCCCGGTGCGGAAGTTCGCGATCGCGGCCGGCGCGATGCCGGAAATCCGGGACCGTGACGTGCACAGCGAGCCGACGCCGAGGCTCGGCGGCATCGCCATGTTCGGGGGGATGTGCGCCGCGCTGCTCGTCGCGTCGCAGTTGCAGGCCTTCGAGCGGGTCTTCGAGCTCAACGAGCCGAAGGCGCTGCTGTCGGGGGCCGCGCTGATCTGGCTGATCGGCGTGCTGGACGACAAATGGGGCGTCGACGCCCTGCTCAAGCTCGGCGCGCAGATGATCGCCGCGGGCGTCATGGTGCTGCAGGGCCTGACGATCCTGTGGATCCCGGTCCCGGGCGTGGGCACGGTGGTGCTGACGCCGATGCAGGGCACGCTGCTGACCGTCGCGCTCGTGGTCATCTCGATCAACGCCGTCAACTTCGTGGACGGCCTCGACGGGCTCGCCGCCGGCATGGTGGGCATCGCCTCCGCGGCGTTCTTCATCTACGCGTACCGCATCTGGTTCGGCTACGGCATCGAGGCCGCCGCCCCCGCCGCGCTCTTCTCCGCCGTGCTGCTGGGCATGTGCGTCGGCTTCCTGCCGCACAACGTGCATCCGGCGCGGATCTTCATGGGCGACTCCGGCTCGATGCTGCTGGGCCTGGTGCTGGCCGCCGGGGCGATCTCCATCACGGGGCAGGTGGATCCGGACGCGCTGAAGGTCTTCGCGGGCAGCGAGAAGCAGGCGGTGCGCTCGACGGTGCCGGTGTTCATCCCGCTGGTGCTGCCGCTGACGATCCTGGCGATCCCGATGCTGGACCTGGTGCTGGCCGTGGTACGGCGCACGTGGCGCGGGCAGTCGCCGTTCGCGGCCGACCGGGGGCATCTGCACCACCGGCTGCTGGAGATGGGCCACTCGCACATGCGGGCCGTGCTGCTCATGTACTTCTGGTCGGCGCTGGTCGCGTTCGGGATGGTGGCCTTCTCGGTGCAGGCGGACAACGTCTGGGTGGTGCTGGTGGCGGTGGGGCTGAGCGCCGCGGGGCTCGTGCTGTTGCTGCTGCCCCGGTTCGCTCCGAAGACGCCGTCGTGGGCCAACAGGCTCGTACCGCCGCGCTACCGGCGCCCGGACGACGACGGCGGCGGGCGCGACGGCGACGGCGACGCCACCGGCCCGCAGGGCGGCCCGGTGCCGGCGGAAAGCGCCGCGGCAAACGGGACGAACGGGGCGAAAAGCGCGAACAAGGCGAAGGGTGCACCGGGTTCACAGGAGAACGAACTGGTGCCGGCGGGCATCAGCGGGTCGACGGCCGTGGGGGAGCGCTCGCGTTGGCGCCGGGCCGGACATTGACCTCTTAGCAGGCATATCTCCAGGTGAGCGGAGTGACACGGCCGATGTAGCCTCTTCGTGTGACGGGCGGCACACTTCCCGAGTAAAGCTCGGGTCAAGATGCTTGTGATACCGTTCACGAGAACCCGGTGCAGAGCCGAAGGACCGTAGTGCGACGGTTCTCTGGCGCGATGCCCCTCGACGCGGTGCACCCGCCCCGGGGACATGCTCGTCACCGTCGACCAGTTGCTCCCGACTCCCGCCGGAGACTCCTCATATGCAGGTCAACGACGCCCGGATCCTCCGTGGCGCCGCGATCCCGACCGCCCTCGCCGGCGTCGTCGCAGTGGTCATCAGCTCACTCGCGGCCGGTGTGAAGGGCGGTGTGGGAGCCGCCGCAGCCACCGTGGTGGTCCTTGCCTTCTTCGGACTCGGTCTCTTCGCACTGCAGCACTTCTCCCGCAAGCACCCCGAGTTGTTCATGGGGATCGCGCTGCTCACCTACACCACCCAGATCCTGCTGCTCGCGGTCGTGATGGGGCTGTTCAAGGACACGACGCTCTTCCACACCAGGGCGTTCGGCCTCACGGTGCTCGCCGCGGCGCTGGTGTTCACCGCCGCCATGGGCCGTACCCACTTCCGGCTGAAGCTGCCGTACGTGGAGCCGGAGCGAGCGGCCGGAGCAGGTGAACAGCGCTCCGGTACCACTACCGAGGCCGGGCGATGAGGGGCGCCGCCCGAGCAGTGATCCGCTACTGCTATCGTCCCCCTGCCACGCCGGTGCGCGCGTGCGCAGTGGGCCGCAGGGCCGCACCGCACCCCGCCGGCCGTATCCCGTCCTGCCACGTACCGCTCTCCGGCGGTGCACAACGCCGACACATTGAGGTTGCCGTAGCCATGCGTCACGCCGAAGGAGCTCGCCGGTGAGTGCTGCTGATACGACGCTCGCTTTCGACGCGAGTTGCAAGATCTTCGTTGATGGTGGTTGCGGATTCCAGTCGCCCGGCCTGCACTCGTTCGTCTTCAAGCCGATGTTCGAGGTCGGCGGCTTCGAGTTCAACAAGCCGATCCTGCTGGCGCTGATCACGACCGCGGTGCTCTGCCTCTTCTTCTGGAAGGCGTTCGCCAGCCCCAAGGTCGTGCCGGGCAAGCTGCAGATGGTCGCCGAGTCCGGCTACGACTTCGTCCGCCGCGGCATCGTCTACGAGACCATGGGCAAGAAGGAAGGCGAGAAGTGGGTGCCGCTGATGGTCTCCCTCTTCTTCTTCGTCTGGCTGATGAACCTGTGGTCGGTCATCCCGCTCGCGCAGTTCCCGGTCACCTCGATCATCGCCTTCCCGGCGGCCCTCGCGATCCTGGTCTGGCTGACCTGGATGAGCCTGACCTTCAAGCGGCACGGCTTCGTCGGCGGGCTGAAGAACCTCACCGGCTACGACAAGTCGCTCGGCGCGGTGCTGCCGCTGGTCATGCTCATCGAGTTCTTCTCGAACGTGCTCGTGCGGCCGTTCACGCACGCGGTCCGGCTCTTCGCCAACATGTTCGCCGGCCACCTGCTGCTGGTGATGTTCACCATCGCCACCTGGTTCTTCATGAACGGGCTGGGCTTCGCCTTTGCGCCGGTGGCCTTCGCCCTGGTCCTGGTGATGATCGCCTTCGAGCTGTTCATCCAGGCCGTGCAGGCGTACGTGTTCGTCATCCTGTCCGCCAGCTACATCTCCGGTGCCCTCGAAGAGGCGCACTGAGACCCCCGTACCACCCGCACACCCCTCATCGTCCGGTGGCCAACCCCCACCGGTTCGGCAGAAGAGAAGGAAGAAAGCACATGGCTGCGATGGAGACCCTGGCCGCAATCGAAGGCAGTGTCGACTCGATCGGTTACGGCCTCGCCGCGATCGGCCCCGGTGTCGGCATCGGCTACATCTTCGGCAACGGCGTTCAGGCCATGGCCCGCCAGCCGGAGGCCGTCGGCCTGATCCGGCAGAACATGATCCTGGGCTTCGCCTTCTGTGAGGCGCTCGCCCTCATCGGCATCGTCATGCCGTTCGTGTACTGATCAGCCTCTTCCGACGAAAGGCACCGATGTGAATCTCCTGCAGATCGCGGCGGAGGAGGAGCAGAACCCTCTCGTCCCACCGATCCCGGAACTCGTCATCGGCCTGATCGCCTTCCTGATCGTCTTCGCGCTGCTGGCCAAGAAGCTCCTGCCGCGCATCAACGAGGTGCTCGAGGAGCGGCGCGCGGCCATCGAAGGCGGCATGGAGAAGGCCGAGGCCGCCCAGATCGAGGCGGAGCAGACGCTGGACCAGTACAAGGCCCAGCTCGCCGAGGCCCGGCACGAGGCCAACCGGCTGCGCGAGGAGGCTCGCGAGCAGGGTTCCGCCCTCATCGCCGAGATGCGGGCCGAGGGCCAGCGGCAGCGTGAGGAGATCATCGCCGCCGGTCACGCCCAGGTCGAGGCCGACAAGAAGGCCGCTTCGCTGGCCCTGCGCCAGGACGTCGGCAAGCTCGCCACCGAGCTGGCCGGCCGGCTGGTGGGCGAGTCCCTTGAGGACCACGCCCGGCAGAGCCGCGTCGTCGACCGGTTCCTGGACGAGCTGGAGGCCAAGGCCGCCGACCAGTCCGGGACGAAGGCCGAGGCCGGGGCATGAACGGAGCGAGCCGCGAGGCGCAGGCCGCCGCCCGGGAGCAGCTCGACGCGCTGACCGACAACACGTCGGTCGACGCGGCGAAGCTCGCCGAGGAGCTGGCCGCCGTGACCGCGCTGCTGGATCGCGAGGTGACGCTGCGGCGGGCGCTGACCGACCCGGCGCAGCCCGGCGAGGCCAAGGCCGGGCTGGTCGGCCGGGTCCTCGGCGGGCAGATCGGCGGCGAGGCCGCCGACCTGGTCGCCGGGATGGTACGGGCCCGCTGGTCGCGGGCGCGTGACCTGGTCGACGTACTCGAAGAGCTCGCCGACACCGCGGACCTCACCGCCGCGCAGCGTGCGGGGCAGCTCGACGACGTGGAGGACGAGCTCTTCCGGTTCGGCCGGATCGTCGCCGCCGACAAGGAGCTGCGCGGGGCGCTCACCGACCGGATGGGCACCCGGGCCGCCAAGGCCGCGCTGCTGCACTCGCTGCTGGGCGGCCGGGCGAACCCGGTCACCGAGCGGCTGGTCGTCCGGCTCGTGGAGCGGCCGCGGGGTCGTAGCCTGGAGGGGGGCCTGGAGGCCCTGTCCAAGCTCGCCGCGGAGCGCCGGAACCGGATGGTCGCGGTCGTGTCCACCGCCGTGCCGCTCAGCGACGGGCAGAAGGAGCGCCTGGGCGCCGCGCTGTCCCGGCTGTACGGCCGGGACATGCACCTGAACCTGGACGTGGACCCCGCGGTCCTCGGCGGGATCTCGGTGCGGGTGGGCGACGAGGTCATCAACGGCTCCGTCGCCGACCGCCTCGACGAGGTGAAGCGCGGTATTGCGGGCTGACGGTCACCGGCCGTCACACACCAACTCCAGAGCATCACCAGCGGCCCGAGTTGGGCCGTGGACGCAAGAACTTACGGGCCCAACAAGGAGAGCAGGGAACCCAGATGGCGGAGCTCACGATCCGGCCGGAGGAGATCCGGGACGCGCTGGAGAGCTATGTCCAGTCGTACCAGCCGGACGCGGCCTCGCGCGAAGAGGTCGGCACGGTATCGCAGGCCATGGACGGTATCGCCAAGATCGAGGGGCTGCCCTCGGCGATGGCGAACGAGCTGCTGAAGTTCGAGGACGGCACCCTCGGCCTCGCCCTCAACCTTGAGGAGCGGGAGATCGGTGCGGTCGTCCTCGGCGAGTTCAGGGGCATCGAGGAGGGACAGCCGGTCACCCGCACCGGCGAGGTCCTGTCCGTGCCGGTCGGCGACGGTTACCTGGGCCGGGTCGTCGACCCCCTGGGCAACGCGGTGGACGGCCTCGGCGAGATCGCGACCGAGGGCCGCCGTGCGCTGGAGCTGCAGGCTCCCTCGGTCATGCAGCGCAAGTCGGTGCACGAGCCGATGGAGACCGGCTACAAGGCCGTCGACGCGATGACCCCCATCGGCCGCGGCCAGCGCCAGTTGATCATCGGTGACCGGCAGACGGGCAAGACCGCCCTCGGCATCGACACGATCATCAACCAGCGCGACAACTGGCGCTCCGGCGACCCGGCCAAGCAGGTCCGCTGCATCTACGTGGCGATCGGCCAGAAGGGCTCCACCATCGCCGGCGTGCGCGGCGCGCTGGAGGAGGCCGGTGCCCTGGAGTACACCACGATCGTGGCCGCCCCGGCGTCCGACCCGGCGGGCTTCAAGTACCTGGCCCCCTACACCGGCTCGGCCATCGGCCAGCACTGGATGTACCAGGGCAAGCACGTCCTGATCATCTTCGACGACCTGTCCAAGCAGGCCGAGGCGTACCGCGCCGTGTCGCTGCTGCTGCGCCGCCCGCCGGGCCGCGAGGCGTACCCCGGCGACGTCTTCTACCTGCACTCCCGGCTGCTGGAGCGCTGCGCCAAGCTCTCCGACGACATGGGCGCCGGGTCGATGACCGGCCTGCCGGTCATCGAGACCAAGGCGAACGACGTGTCGGCGTACATCCCGACCAACGTGATCTCCATCACGGACGGCCAGTGCTTCCTGGAGTCCGACCTGTTCAACTCGGGCCAGCGCCCGGCGCTGAACGTCGGCATCTCCGTCTCCCGCGTCGGCGGCGCCGCCCAGCACCGGGCGATCCGGCAGGTCTCCGGCCGGCTGAAGCTGGACCTGGCGCAGTTCCGCGAGCTGGAGGCGTTCGCCGCCTTCGGCTCCGACCTGGACGCCGCCTCCAAGGCGGCCCTGGAGCGGGGCCAGCGGATGATGGAGCTGATGAAGCAGCCGCAGTACGCGCCCTTCCCCACCGAGGACCAGGTCGTGTCCGTGTGGTCCGGCACCAACGGCATCCTGGACGACGTGCCCGTCGCGGACGTCAAGCGGTTCGAGCGCGAGCTGCTCGACCACCTGCACCGGGAGAACAAGGACCTGCTCACCGGCATCCGCGAGGGCGGCAAGATGGGCGACGAGACCATCGAGGCGCTGCGCGCGGCGGTCGAGTCCTTCAAGCGGCAGTTCGAGACCTCGGACGGCAAGCTGCTGGGCGAGGGCTGAGCATGGGCGCCCAGATGCGGGTCTACAAGAGGCGGATCCGTAGCGTCTCTGCGACCAAGAAGATCACCAGGGCGATGGAGATGATCGCCGCCTCGCGCGTCGTCAAGGCGCAGCGCCAGGTGGCGGCCTCCACGCCGTACGCGACGGAGCTGACCAGCGCCGTCACGGCGGTGGCCGCGGGCTCCGAGACCAGGCACCCGCTGACCAACGAGGTGGACCACCCGGTACGGGCCGCGGTGCTGCTGATCACCAGCGACCGCGGTCTGGCCGGCGGCTACAACTCCAACGCCATCAAGCAGGCCGAGTCGCTGACCAACCGGCTCACCGGCCAGGGCAGGCACGTCGACAACTTCATCGTCGGCCGCAAGGGCGTGTCCTACTACCGCTTCCGCGAGCGGCGGGTGGCCGAGTCGTGGACCGGGTTCACGGACAACCCGACGTACGCCGACGCGAAGAAGGTGGCCGCGCCGCTCATCGAGGCGCTGAACAAGGAGACCTCGGAGGGCGGCGTGGACGAGATCCACATCGTCTACACCGAGTTCCACTCGATGATGACGCAGACCGCGGTGGACAGGCGACTGCTGCCGATCGTCTTCGAGAAGACCGCCGAGGAGTCGATGGAGGTCTTCGAGGAGGCGCGGAAGAAGGAGCACGGCTACCAGGCGCTGTACGACTTCGAGCCGTCCGCGGACGGCGTGCTCGACGCGCTGCTCCCGCGGTACGTCGAGAGCCGGATCTACAACGCGCTGCTGCAGTCGGCCGCCTCGAAGCACGCCGCCACGCGCCGTGCGATGAAGTCGGCGACGGACAACGCCGAGGAGCTCATCAAGTCGCTCACGCGGCTTGCCAACCAGGCCCGTCAGGCCGAAATCACCCAGGAAATCAGCGAGATCGTCGGTGGTGCGAACGCCCTGGCCGACGCCTCTGCGGGGAGTGACCGATAACCATGACCACTGCTACGACTGCCCCCGCGACCGGCACGGCTACCGGCCGCGTCGCGCGGGTCATCGGCCCGGTCGTCGACGTGGAGTTCCCCGTCGACGCGATGCCCGACATCTACAACGCGCTGACCGTCGAGGTCGCCGACCCCGCCAACGCGGGTGTCACCAAGGTGCTGACCCTGGAGGTCGCGCAGCACCTCGGTGAGGGCCTGGTCCGCGCCATCTCCATGCAGCCCACCGACGGCCTGGTCCGCCAGGCCCCGGTGACCGACACCGGCGAGGGCCTGACCGTCCCCGTCGGCGACGTCACCAAGGGCCGCGTGTTCAACACCCTGGGCGAGATCCTCAACGACGAGGTCGACGAGTCGGAGATCGCGGAGCGCTGGCCGATCCACCGCAAGGCCCCGGACTTCGACCAGCTCGAGGCCAAGACCGAGATGTTCGAGACCGGTCTGAAGGTCGTCGACCTGCTCACCCCGTACGTCAAGGGCGGCAAGATCGGCCTGTTCGGCGGCGCGGGCGTGGGCAAGACGGTGCTCATCCAAGAGATGATCATGCGTGTGGCCAAGCTGCACGAGGGCGTCTCGGTGTTCGCCGGCGTCGGCGAGCGCACCCGTGAGGGCAACGACCTCATCGCGGAGATGGCCGAGTCCGGCGTGCTGCCGCAGACCGCGCTGGTCTTCGGGCAGATGGACGAGCCGCCGGGCACCCGGCTGCGCGTCGCCCTGGCCGGCCTCACGATGGCGGAGTACTTCCGCGACGTGCAGAAGCAGGACGTGCTGTTCTTCATCGACAACATCTTCCGCTTCACGCAGGCCGGCTCCGAGGTCTCCACCCTGCTGGGCCGCATGCCCTCCGCGGTGGGCTACCAGCCGAACCTGGCCGACGAGATGGGTCTGCTGCAGGAGCGCATCACCTCCACCCGTGGTCACTCGATCACCTCGATGCAGGCGATCTACGTGCCCGCGGACGACTACACGGACCCGGCCCCGGCGACCACCTTCGCCCACCTGGACGCGACGACGGAGCTCTCCCGTCCGATCTCGGAAAAGGGCATCTACCCCGCGGTGGACCCGCTGGCCTCCACCTCCCGGGTGCTTGACCCGCGCTACATCACGCAGGATCACTACGAGTGCGCCACCCGCGTGAAGGCGATCCTGCAGAAGTACAAGGACCTGCAGGACATCATCGCCATTCTGGGCATGGACGAGCTCTCCGAGGAGGACAAGCTCACCGTCTCCCGCGCCCGCCGGATCGAGCGCTTCCTGTCGCAGAACACCCACGCGGCGAAGCAGTTCACCGGTCTCGACGGATCGGACGTGCCACTGGACGAGTCGATCACCGCGTTCAACGCGATCGCCGACGGCGAGTACGACCACTTCCCCGAGCAGGCGTTCTTCATGTGTGGTGGCCTGGAGGACCTCAAGGCCAAGGCGAAGGAGCTGGGCGTCTCCTGACGGAATCGCCCGCGGTTTTCGTTGGCTCCGAGCCAATCGGGGGCGGGGTTCGCCCCGCCCCCGGCCCGCAAACCAGTTATTCTCTGCTAAACCCCAGTTGAGGAGCCATCGTGGCCGAGCTGCACGTCGAGTTGGTCGCCGCGGACCGGAACGTCTGGTCCGGCGAGGCCACCCGCGTCATCGCGCGCACCCCGTCCGGTGACATCGGCATCATGCCCGGACACCAGCCGCTGCTCACCGTGCTGGAGTCCGGCCCGGTGACGATCCGCACGGCGGGCGGCAGCGGCGACGGCACGGTCGTGGCGGCCGTGCACGGCGGCTTCATCTCCTTCGCGGACAACAAGCTCTCGCTGCTCGCCGAGATCGCCGAGCTCTCCGACGAGATCGACGTGGAACGCGCCGAGCGCGCCCTGGAGCGGGCCAAGGCGGACGCGGACGCGGGAGCGGAGCGACGCGCGGAAGTGCGGCTCCTGGCCGTGGCGGGTCGCTGAGGCCACGCGAGAGGAGCGGCGAGGAGGTCTGTGGAGATGTTCCTCGCTTTGCTGCTGGCCGGGGCGGTGGTCGCCCTGCTGCTGCTCGGCCTCTTCCTCTTCGGACTGCGCCGCCGGCTGATCCAGCGGGCCGGCGGCACCTTCGACTGCAGTCTGCGCTGGTCCGCCCGCGCCGACCGGCCCGGGAAGGGCTGGGCGTACGGCGTCGCCCGCTACAGCGGTGACGTCATCGAGTGGTTCCGCGTCTTCTCGTACGCGCCGAGGCCGCGCCGCGTGCTGCGGCGGGACGGCATCGAGGTGCTGGAGCGCCGGGCCCCCGCGGGCGAGGAGGAACTCGCCCTGCTCTCCGACGCCGTCGTGCTGGCCTGCCGGCACGACGAGGACCGGATCGAGCTGGCGATGAGCGAGGACGCGCTCACCGGCTTTCTCGCGTGGCTGGAGGCGGCGCCTCCGGGACAGCGCGTCAACGTGGCGTAGCGCGCACGGCCACTCGTCCGTGGGAGTCCGTGGGAGACGGGAAAGGGCCTGAACCCGGGGCGGGGAGGCGAGCGCACGCCGGATACCCCGGGCTCAGGCCCGTCTGTGAGGGTCAGCCGAGACCGTTGTGGACCGCGGTCATCAGCTCGCCGTTGGCGGTGTCACCGCTCATCTCCCAGATGAACGCGCCGCCGAGTTTCTGGTTCTTGGCGTAGGTCATCTTCCCGGTGATGGTGGACGGGGTGTCGTAGCTCCACCACTGGTTGCCGCAGTGGGCGTACGCCGTGCCCGCGATGGTCCCGGTGACCGGGCACCTGTCCTTGATCACCTTGTAGTCCTCGATCCCGTCCTCCCACCTGCCGGGCGCCGGTCCGGTGGCCGTGCCGCCGGGCGCCGCCTGGCTCACCCCGGTCCAGCCGCGGCCGTAGAAGCCGACGCCGAGCAGCAGCTTGCTGGACGGGATGCCGATGCCCTTGAGCTTCTGGATCGCGGCGTCCGAGTGGAACGCGGCGATCGGGATGCCGTCGTACGCGGTCAGCGGCGAGTGCGGGGCGGTGGGCCCCTGGACGTCCCAGGCGCCGAAGAAGTCGTACGTCATGACGTTGTACCAGTCGGCGTACTGTGCCGCTCCCGCGTAGTCGGCCTTGTCGATCTTCCCGCCGGAGGAGCCGTCCGCCGTGATGGCGGCGGTGACGAGCTTGTCGCCGAACTTCGCGCGGAACGCCTGCATCATGTTCTTCATGACGGCGGGGCCGCTGGTGTCGCAGGTGGCGCCGCAGGCGTTGGGGTACTCCCAGTCGAGGTCGATGCCGTCGAACAGGCCCTGCCAGCGCGGGTCGTACACGAGGTCGTAGCACGACTGGGCGAAGGCGGCCGGGTTCTGCATGGCCTGGCCGAAGCCGCCGGACCAGGTCCAGCCGCCGAACGACCAGAGGATCTTGATGTGCGGGTGCTTCTTCTTCAGCTTGAGCAGTTGGTTGAAGTTGCCGCGCAGCGGCTGGTCCCAGGTGTCGGCCACACCGTCGACGCTCTGGGCGGCGGTGTACGCCTTGTCGATCGCGGCGTAGGAGTCACCCATGGTGCACCGGCCGCCGGAGACGTTGCCGAAGGCGTAGTTGATGTGGGTCAGCTTCTGGGCCGAGCCGGAGGTGTCGAGGTTCTTCGCGTGGTAGTTGCGGTCGTAGACGCCCCACTCGGTGAAGTACCCCAGCTTGATCTTGTCGCCGGGGCCGCCGCCGCCCGTGGTGGTGACGGTCCGCGAGGCGCTGGACGGGCCGACCTGGTCGGCGGTGTCGCGGGCGCGGACGCTGTAGGTGTACGGCGTGCCGGCGGTCAGGCCGGTGTCGGTGTAGCCGGTGCCGGTGACCGTGGCGACCTTGGTGGTGCCGCGGTACACGTCGTAGTTCTTGATTCCCTTGTCGTCGGTGGCGGCGGTCCAGCTCAGCGCGACGGAGGTGTCCGTGACGGTCCCGGCGCTGGGCGTGCCGGGAGCCGAGGGCGGGTTGTCGCCGGGGACGCCGCCGCCGTCGCAGGAGTCGCCGTTCAGGGTGCAGTTGGTGACGGTGCCGCCGCCGCTGCCGGAGCCGTTGAAGCCGAAGGTGAGGCTGGCGCCGGGGGCGAGGTTGCCGTTGTACGACTTGTTCGTCGCGGTCCAGCGGGTGCCGCTGTTGGTGACGGTCGCGTCCCAGGAGGAGGTGACGCTGGTGCCCGCGGGGAAGTCCCAGGAAATGGACCAGGAGGAGATCGGGGCGGTGCCGGTGTTCTTCACCGTCCACCTGCCCTCGAAGCCGGTGCCCCAGTCCGAGGCCTTCTGGTACGTGGCGGTCGCGCCGGCCGCCTGGGCGGGGCCGGCGAGTCCGACCATGGCGGCGAGCGGGATGGCCACGGCGGCCGCGATGGCCGTGACGCGTCTCAGCAGGCGTCTGCCGGTGGGGGATCTCAAGTGTGTCTCCCTCGTCGAGTGCCGTTCCGGTGGTGCGGGCGGCCGTCCGCGCGTACGGCCGCCCGTCGTACACGAGCCAGATGCGTGCATGCCATGACACTCATTCGCCAGGGAGGCTATTGGTACATACCAATGCGGTCAATAGGTCTGGACCAAGTGAAGAAGCCCGGGTCGGTGGGGGCGACGCCACCGACCCGGGCTTCCGTACGTGCGGCCGGACTACCCGAGGCCGCTGCTGACCGCGGACGTCAGCTCGCCGTTCGGCGTGTCACCGCTGAACTCCCAGAAGAAGGCGCCGCCGAGTTTCTGGTTCTTGGCGTAGGTCATCTTCCCGGTGATGGTGGACGGGGTGTCGTAGCTCCACCACTGGTTGCCGCAGTGGGCGTACGCCGTGCCCGCGATGGTCCCGGTGACCGGGCACCTGTCCTTGATCACCTTGTAGTCCTCGATCCCGTCCTCCCACCTGCCGGGCGCCGGTCCGGTGGCCGTGCCGCCGGGCGCCGCCTGGCTCACCCCGGTCCAGCCGCGGCCGTAGAAGCCGACGCCGAGCAGCAGCTTGTTGGCCGGGACGCCGGCGGCCTTGTACTTCTGGATGGCCGCGTCGGAGTTGAAGCCCTCCTGCGGGATGCCGTCGTACGCCTGGAGCGGGGAGTGCGGGGCGGTGGGGCCCTGCGGGGCCCAGGCGCCGAAGAAGTCGTACGTCATGACGTTGTACCAGTCGACGTACTGCGCTGCGCCGGCGTAGTCGGCGGCGTCGATCTTCCCGCCGTCCGAGGCGTCGGCGGTCACGGCCGCCGTCACCAACTGGTTGCCGAACTTGGCACGGAACGCCTGCATCATGTTCTTCATGACGGCGGGGCCGCTGGTGTCGCAGGTGGCGCCGCAGGCGTTGGGGTACTCCCAGTCGAGGTCGATGCCGTCGAACAGGCCCTGCCAGCGGGG
This sequence comes from Streptomyces sp. WMMC500, assembly GCF_027497195.1. NCBI lineage: Bacteria > Bacillati > Actinomycetota > Actinomycetes > Kitasatosporales > Streptomycetaceae > Streptomyces > Streptomyces sp. WMMC500. Next base: position 2,696,840 of record NZ_CP114905.1, on the reverse strand, counting down.
GTCGTTGACCAGGTCGTAGCAGGACTGGGCGAAGGCGGCGGGGTTCTGCATGGCCTGGCCGAAGCCGCCGGACCAGGTCCAGCCGCCGAACGACCAGAGGATCTTGATGTGCGGGTGCTTCTTCTTGAGCTTGAGCAGTTGGTTGAAGTTGCCGCGCAGCGGCTGGTCCCAGGTGTCGGCGACGCCGTCGACGCTCTGGTCGGCGGTGTACGCCTTCTCGATCGCGGCGTACGAGTCGCCGAGGGTGCACCGGCCTCCGGTGACGTTCCCGAAGCCGTAGTTGATGTGGGTGATCTTCCCCGCGGAGCCTGAGGTGTCCAGGTTCTTCACGTGGAAGTTGCGGTCGTAGACGCCCCACTCGGTGAAGTAGCCGAGCTTCACCCCGGCGGCCTCGGGGCCGGCGGTGGTGGTGGCGGCGCCGGCGCTCTTCGACGGTGCCAGCGTGGTCAGCACCGTCAGGGGGATCGCGAGCGCCAGCGTCAGCAGGACGCCGATGATGCTCTTCCTGGTGCGTGTGAGGTGGGGGGATCTCAAGGGCGTGCTCCTCGAGCTAGGTCCGGATACTGGGGGTGGGACCTGCGTCGCCCGGTGAGCTGATGGGTCAGGGTGGCATGCTCACCGCAGTGATGGGGGAGCGTAGATAGGTCTGCACCAATCGTCAATAGGTCTGGACCACAGCGGGGTTGCGCGGCCGGGCGTCAGTGCCGCGGGGCGTTCCGCGAGCGCTGCGGCCGGGTGCCGCGCCGGTCCCGCGCGTTCCAGCAGGCCGTGTGCCAGTGCCGGCGCAGGTCCGCCCCGCGGTGCTCCGGCCACGCCACCACGTGCGGCGTGCCGGGGCGGATCTCCTGGTCGCAGCCCGGGCAGCGGTAGCTCTTGTCGGCCGCGGACCCCGCGACCCGGCGGACGAGGAACTCCTCGCCCCCGTACTCCACGGCGTCGGGCACGCCCAAGCGGCCGGTGAGGTCGTCGTCCGCGGCGGGGCGGGCGGCGCCGCGGGAGCGCGGCTTGTTCCGGCGGGGGGACACGGCGGCACCTCGGGAAGATCGTCGTGACGGGGTCCCTACCAGGGTACGGGGCGCGAAGTCCAGCCCCGGGCACAAAGAATGACGATTCACCCGCCCGTCGCCAACAATGAAGACGACTCCGGGGTAGAGCCCTGTCGCCCCAGGTGACGGGCCGTTGGCACCCCTCGCGCGACAGCACCATCGGTACACAGGGGGCATGATGCACATCGGCTCGTTCGTGCTCGGCGCCCAGTTCCCCGGCCAGGGGCAGGGCGACGCCCTGCACCGCGCCGTGCGGACGGGGGTCGCGGCGGAGGAGGCCGGACTCGACTCCGTCTGGCTCGCCGAGCACCACTTCATCCCGTACGGCACCTGCCCCTCGGCCGTCACCCTCGCCGCGCTGCTCCTCGGCCGCACCCGCCGCATCAACGTCGGCACCGCCGTCAGCGTGCTGCCCACGCAGCACCCCGTCGCCCTCGGCGAGCAGGCCGCGCTCCTCCACCACGCCGCGCAGGGGCGCTTCGTCCTCGGCGTGGGGCGCGGTGGGCCGTGGGTGGACCTGGAGGTCTTCGGCACCGGCCTCGCGGCGTACGAGACGGACTTCCCCGAGTCGCTGGACCTGCTGCTGCGCTGGCTGCGCGAACCGCGGGTCGGCGCCGGCGGCGAGCGCTACGCGTTCCGCGAGGTCGCCGTCGTGCCCCGGCCGGCCGAGGCGCTGCACGGCGGCGCCGACGTGCCGGTGCTGGTCGCCTGCACCTCGCCCGCCACCGTCCGGATCGCCGCCGGGCGCGGGCTGCCGATGCTGCTCGGGATGCACTCCGGCGACGAGGAGAAGGCGGACATGGTACGGCTGTGGCGGCGCGCCGCGCGGGAGGCCGGGATGAGCCCGGAGGCGATCGACGCGGCGGCGCACGTGTCGGCCGGCGTGGCCCAGGTCGACGACACCTCGGAGGACGCGGCGAAGCTGCTGCGCACGGCCCTGCCGGGGGCGTTCCGCAGCGGCGTGGGGGCGATGGAGACGGTGGACGGCAGACGGCGTCCGATGCGCGATCCGGAGGCGTACACGGAACTGCTGTGCGCGCTGCACCCGGTGGGCCCGCCGCGGCTGTGCGCCGACCGGCTGGCGGCGACCGCGGAACGTACCGGCATCACGCGCTTCGCGCTGCTCGTCGAGGGCTCGGGGGAGTTGTGTGCGACCGAGCGGAACCTGTGGCGTATCGGTTCGGAGGTGCTGCCGCTCCTCGCTCGCTGACCGGATGGGGCGGCGCGAGCGGACGGCGTGGGGAGCGGCAGCGTGGGGGACCTGGGGCCCGTCAGCAGTCACGCAGCTCCGGTGACTGGTTGAGCAACTGCGCCCGCACCGAGGTGAAGCGGGCCAGCGGCTCCTCTGCCGTGCCTTCCAGGGGGAAGACCGCCACGCGATGACAGTTCTGGAACGCCAGCCGGACGCCGAAGTGGCGTTCCAGAGCCCCCCGTATCGCGTTGCTGGCAAGCGCGCGCAGGAGCTGGCCGCGCGCGTGCTCGTCCGGGGGCGGGACCCGGTTGTCGGCGAAAGCGCCGCCGTCGACCTTCAGTTGAGCCACCAGGGAACTGATCATGTCCCAGGCGTAGGGAAGCGAGGTCCGGACGCAGTCGACGAACTCCCTTTCGTCGACGTCGCCCCGCTCGGCTTGATCGAGCAGGGCAGGTGGGACGTCCAGCGACATGGATTCTCCTCTCGCAGCCCCGCGGGGTTCGGGCGGGGCCTGAACGGACAGGGAAGGGCGATCACCACTCTCGGTGCCCATGTGACGACCGCCTGCTTCCACCGTAGGGCGGAGGGTGCGGCTCCACCACAAGAACGCGTACACAACTGGCCATTGCCGAAAGGTGCATCAGGGGTCAGATCGAAGGGTGCGCCGGGAGTCGAGTAGCGTGGTGCGCCATGCGCCTCGTCATCGCCCGCTGCTCCGTCGACTACGCCGGGCGGCTCACCGCCCACCTCGCCTCCGCGCCCCGGCTGATCCTGGTCAAAGCCGACGGCAGCGTCTCCGTCCATGCGGACGACCGTGCGTACAAGCCCCTCAACTGGATGTCACCGCCATGCACCCTGAAAGAAGGTGAGCAGGACGGTGTCGCCGTGTGGACGGTCGAGAACAAGGCAGGCGAAAAACTGATCATTACGATCGAGGAGCTGCTGCACGACACGTCGCACGAACTGGGCGTCGATCCCGGCCTGGTCAAGGACGGGGTGGAGGCCCACCTGCAGGAACTCCTCGCCGACCGCATGGAGGCGCTGGGCGAGGGCTGGACCCTCATCCGGCGCGAGTACCCCACGGCGATCGGCCCCGTGGACATCCTGGGCCGGGACGAGAAGGGGACGACCGTCGCGGTGGAGATCAAACGGCGCGGCGAGATCGACGGGGTGGAGCAGCTTACCCGTTATCTGGAGCTGTTGAACCGGGACCCGCTGCTGGCGCCGGTGCGGGGGGTGTTCGCGGCGCAGGAGATCAAGCCGCAGGCGCGGGTGCTGGCGGGGGACCGGGGGATCGACTGCGCGGTGCTGGACTACGACGCGCTGCGGGGGACGGACGACGGCAAGCTGAAGCTGTTCTGACGCCGGTGCGGCGCGCAGCGCCTTTCGTACGGGCGGCCCCGTTACCGCTCGGCTGCCGTGCGGGATCTTCTACCGCGCCCCCTTCCGCCTTGCCGGCACCGGAATCGATGCGATCTTGGCGTCTTCCAGCGCCCGCACGCCCTGCGTCCGCGGTACGGGGACGCAGGTACCGGGGCGCGCCGGCCACGTGGAGGCGCCGCTGTCGTCACTCGGTGCCCTGGCTGCCGCCTTCCGCTTCCTCCCGCCAGCGGACGGCGGCGCGCCGGGACTCGACGGTGTAGATGTAGTCGGGTCCGTGCACTCGCTCCATGTCAAGCGCCAGCCGTTCGAACGCCTCGGCGGCACCGGCCGCGTCCCCCGCCCTGCCGCGCAGGTTGGCCAGGTTGTGCCGAGTGGTGAGGACCTGGGGGTGGTCTTCGCCCAGCGCCCGCACCCGCTCGGCGAGCAACTGCTCGGAGATTTCCACGGCGCCGGCCAGGTCCCCGATCTCGCTCAGGTAGTGGGCCCGGTGCCGAAGCGCCGCGGTGTCGGGGTGCTCTTCGCGCAGCGCCCGATCCCGCTTGTCCAGTTCCTTCTCTGCCTGCCCGAAGGGCTCCGCCGGCGCGAAGGGGTTGCTCAGCACTCCTTTCACCCGCACCGCAAGAAGCGCGGCCGCCACCGCCGCTCCCGCATACGTGATCACCCGTCTCCACGACACGTCAGGCACGCCTCCTTCGCTCCACGCCGTCCGGTCGGCGCCCCTCACGTGGTGTCGGCCGTGGTGAGCCCGCCGTCTCCATGGACGCTCTGACGGCCCGCGTCAGTTGCGCCGGGCCCACCGCGGAGGCCGGAACGCGGCGGCTGCGGCCCCGGTCACGCCCTGCGCCCGCGCCCCGGCTGACGTACCGCTGCGTGTCGCGAGCCGGTGCCGTCTGCCGCTCAGGGCGCCTCGACGGACGGGGAGCCGTCGGCCTCGCCGGAGGCTGCCGACTCGGTGCCCGTCGTCGTGCCGCCCTGCGGTGTCGTGCCGCCGTCCGTCGTGCCGCCGTCGTCGGTGGTGCCGCCGTTGTCGGTGGTGCCGCCGTCGTCCGTGGTGCCGCCGTTGTCGGTGGTGCCGCCGTCGTCGGTCGTCGTGCCGCCGTCGTCCGTCGTGCCGCCGTCGTCGGTGGTGCCGCCGTTGTCGGTGGTGCCGCCGTTGTCGGTCGTGCCCCCGTTGTCCGTGGTTCCGCCGTTGTTGCCGCCGCCGTTGTCCGTGCCGCCGCCGTTCGACGGGTCGCCGTCCGACGACCCCCCGTCCGACGACGAGCCGCTGTCCGAGGGCGTGCCCGGGGAACTGCTCGACGGGCTCTGCGGCGGTGCGCTGCTCGTCTCCTCTGCGGCGTCCGTCAACGGCGACGAGGGCTCCGGAGACGAGGACTCCGCCGAGGGCGAGGCCGACTCCGACGACGGGCTGTTGGACGACGGCTCCTCGGTGGGCAGCGCGTCGTCGTCCGCCGCGGCCGACCGCTCGACCTCGACCCGGTCGGGCGGGTCGTCGCCGCCGGCCATGCCCAGCGTGACCACCGTGCCGAGCACCGCGACGAGCAGCGCCCCGGCGCCCGCGGCGATCAGGTTGCGCTTGGACGCCGACGCCGCCTCGGCGCCGGGCCCGCGGACCGTGGGCGTCACGGTCGTCTCCGCGCCGCGCGACGGCGGGGTGATGAGCACGGTGGGCCGCTCCGGGCCCTCGCCCGGCTCGTCGAAGACCGCGGCCGCCTCCGGTACGCCCGGAGCGCCGCCGGCCGGCACGGCCGGCAGGGCCGTCGTCACCGCCTCGCTGCCGCGGCCGTGGGTGACCAGCGCGAGCGCGCGCCGGCTGGCGATCTCGCCGCCGCGGTCGGTGATCGCCCCGCGCAGCGCGAGCGCGGCCTCCAACTCGGCGCGCGCCCGGGCCGTGTTGCCCGTGCACAGCGCCAGCACGCCCAGCTCGTGGTGGAAGTACGCCTCGGCCGCGACCTCGCCCGACTTCCGGGCCGCCTCCTGCCCGTACCGCAGCGCGCGCTCCCACGCGCTCCACCGCAGCGCCGCGGCGAACGCGGGCGCGGCGGCGCGCGCGAGCAGCACCGCGGTGCTGGCGGTGGCGCCCTCCGGGTCGGTGACGAGGCCGCCGAGCGCGGCGAGGATGGCGTCCGCGTCGTCCGCGACGGTCTCCGGGGTCACCGAACGGTGCGCCGACCACCAGGCGTAGTGCTGCGCGGCGGTGAGCGCCGGGTCCTGGCCGCCGTCGGCCGGCAGGTCGTAGCCGGCTGCCCGCAACTGGGCGGAGACGCCGGCGGCCAGCCGGTAGCGGCCGAGGCCGCCGGAGACCAGCCCGCAGCCGGCGAGTTCGGCGAGCGCGGTGTCGGCCAGCGCCTCGCCGGCGAGCGCGGGCAACTGCGCGTGGTGCGGGAAGACGCCGCCGAGCGCCACGGCGAAGCGCAGCGCGGTACGGGCCGCCTCGCTGAGTTGGGACGCCAGCAGCGCGGCCGGCGCGGCGCTCTCGGCCAGCGTCGGCAGCGGCGCCCCCGAGCCGGGCTCGGCGAGCCGCAGCAGCGCGCCGGCCTGGACGAACCGCAGCGGCAGCCCCTCCGACTCGAACCACAGGTCCGCCGCCCAGGTGCGTTCCTCGTCGCCGAGCGGCAGCCGCGCGGCCCGCTCCAGGAGTTGCATGCAGGCGGCGCGGCCGAGGCCGGGCAGGGAGACCTCTTCGAGGTACGAAGCGGGCGTCGGCCCGGCCACGTCGGGGGTGACGGCGATCAGGTACGCGCACTCGGGGGTCTCGTCCAGCAGCTCTTCGAGCGCGCCGCCGCCGAACTCGGCGTCGTCGAGCACCACGACCGCGCCGATCTGCGGCAGCAGCTCGGCCAGTTGCCCGGGGTCCGGGCGCCGGCCGGTCAGCTCGTAGACGGCGGCGCACAGGTCGTACCGCAGGTCGGTGGGGGTGCGGGACCGGCCGTTCAGCCGGATGACGCCGTCCGGGGCCAGCTCGGCGCAGTCGGCGGCGACGGCCTCCAGCAGGGCGGTGCGGCCGGAGCCGGAGGGGCCGGTCAGGCGGACGGAACGGCCGCGGGAGAGCAGGCGCACCAGCCGCTCGCGGATCTCGTCGCGCTCCAGCAGCGGCAGTTGCGGGGCCGCGGGCCCGGGCGGCGGCGAGGGCGGCCTCCGGTGCTCGGCGCGCTCCTCGGCGGTCATCCGGCGCGGCGGGCCGGGGCGTTCCGCGGGCGGGCACAGCTCGGCGTGGGTGCCGTCGACGGGGTTGACGGTGAGCCGGTACTCGCCGGCGATGACGCGGGCCGTGCGCGCCGGGCCGGGCCGCGCACCGCCGGCGGGGGCCAGGCCGCGCCCGCCGCCCTTGCCGCCGGTGCCCGCGCCGGCACCGGCGCCCGGGAGCGGCCCGGGGAAGGCGCCGGGGGCCGACTCGGCGGTCTCCTCGGGGCCGGCGTCGCCGTCGCCGTACGGGCGCAGGGCCTCGTCGGCGTACGGGCGTACGGGCTCCTCACCGGGGAACGCGCCGGTCCCGTACGGGTCCTCGTCCCCCGGGAACGCGCCGGCGCCCTCCTGGGCCGCGTACGGGCGCACCGGCTCGTCGCCGGGCGACGCCCCCGCACCCCCGTCGCCGTACCCGCCCCCGGGCCTGTCGTGCTCCGGGTACGCGGCCCCCGGGTCCCCGGGGTCGGGGTGCGTGCCGGCAGGCTCGCCGGGGTACGCACCCGGGGGCGGAGATATGCCCTCGGGTGTGTCGTCGTGTCCATGGCCCGTGTTCGGGTCCATCGCGAAGCCCCCTGCCCGCTGTCCTACGCCGTGCCGCTCCCCGGCCCGGAAACCCTATGACCTCCGCCGGGTGATCTCCGAGGGGGGACGTCCCGACGAACCCGTTTGTTCACTGAATCGTGTCGTTCACTGAATCGTGAGGATGCGGTGGAGCCTGGTGGCCACCAGCAGCCGCTGCATCTGCGGCGGCACCCCGCGCAGCACGAGCCGGCGATCGGCCCGTCCCGCCCTGCGGTGTGCTCCCATGATGACACCGAGCCCGGTGGCGTCCCAGGAGTCCAGCCCGGTGAGGTCGAGGATCAGGTCGCCGCGGCCCTCGTCGACCGCCCGGTGCAGGGCGACCCGGGCGTCGGCCGCGCTGCGCACGTCGAGGCGGCCCCCGACGGTCAACTCGGCGTGGTCCCCTTTGATGTACGCGGGCGCGTCCGGGCCCGCGCCGTCCGGCACCCGGCGGCGGGCAGTCCGGCGCGCGGGGCCCGCGTGATGGCGGGCCGGGTGGTAGGGCGGGGCGCTCTCGCGGCCCTCCGCCTCAAACATGTGCGCTCCCCGTCTGCGGGTTCTCGTTGTCCGTGGTCCCGAGTCCGTACCGGTTCCTCTGGTGAACTGACTGTTCCGGACGGTGCCGGGTTGCCCTCTGTACGGCTTGTCCGTACCGATTTCACCCCTTCGGGGGACGCCGCACCCGCCCGCGGCCGACCGGCGGCCGGGGCGAACGGCGGCCCGGGGTCAGTGCTCGTAGAAGCCGCGGCCGCTCTTGCGGCCGATGTCGCCCGCGTCGACCATGCGGCGCATCAGCTCCGGCGGCGCGAACTTCTCGTCCTGGGTCTCGGTGTAGATGTTCTCGGCGGCGTGCAGCAGGATGTCGACGCCGGTCAGGTCGGCGGTGGCCAGCGGCCCCATGGCGTGGCCGAAGCCGAGCCGGCAGGCGACGTCGATGTCCTCGGCGGTGGCGACACCCGACTCGTACAGCTTGACGGCCTCGACGACGAGCGCGGTGATCAGCCGCGTCGTCACGAAGCCGGCCACGTCGCGGTTGGCGACGATGCAGGTCTTGCCGGTGGATTCGGCGAAGGCCCGGGCCCGGGCAAGGGTGTCGTCGCTCGTCTTCAGGCCCCGTACCAGCTCGCAGAGGCCCATCATGGGCACCGGCGAGAAGAAGTGCGTGCCGACGACGCGCTCGGGGCGGGCGGTGACCGCCGCGATCTTGGTGAGCGGGATCGCGGAGGTGTTGGAGGCGAGCACGGCGTCGTCGCGGACCAGGCCGTCGAGCGTGCGGAAGATGTCCTGCTTGACGTCGAGCCGTTCGAAGACCGCCTCGACGACGATGTCCGCGTCGGCGGCGGCATCGAGGTCGGTGGTGGTGGTGATCCGGGCGATCGCCTGCTCGGCGGTGGCCGCGTCCAGCCTGCCCTTGGCCACGAACTTCTCGTACGAGCCCTTGATGCCGTCCGTCCCGCGCGTCAGCGCCTCGTCGGTGAGGTCGCGCAGCACGACGTCCCAGCCGGCTCCGGCGGCGACCTGGGCGATACCGGACCCCATGAGTCCGGCTCCGACGACGGCGAGCTTTCCGGCGGATTCCACGGTGGTTCCCTCGCTATGCGGCTCGTTCACGTGCTCCGAAGCGGACACTAGCGCTCCCGGCCCGCCCGCGGAGGGCTAAGAGATGCGCGTCACGTCTCAGATGACGGACATCACACCCCCGGGGCCCACTGGCCGGGCCGGCGCGCGTAGTTGAGCACCTTTTGGCCCAACAGGTCCGTCATCTCGCCCGGAAGGCCCGGCGCGTCGCGCGGGACACCGCCGCGTCCGCCGCGGGACGGTGACGCCGGGCACACGCGTGTCCCGCGACGCCGGGGCGGTGCGGGCATACGCTGTCCGTATGGTCAACCTGACGCGGATCTACACCCGCACCGGCGACAAGGGCACCACCGCCCTCGGCGACATGAGCCGGGTGCCCAAGACCGACCTGCGGATCTCCGCCTACGCCGACGCCAACGAGGCGAACGCCGTCATCGGGACCGCCCTCGCCCTCGGCGGCCTGTCCGAGGACGTCAGCCGCGTCCTCACCCGGGTGCAGAACGACCTCTTCGACGTCGGCGCCGACCTCTCCACGCCCGTGCGGCCGGACCCGGAGTTCCCGCCGCTGCGCGTCGAGCAGGAGTACGTCGACCGGCTGGAGGCCGACTGCGACCGCTTCCTCGCCGAGTTGGAGAAGCTGCGCAGCTTCATCCTTCCGGGCGGCACGACCGGCGCGGCGCTGCTGCACCAGGCGTGCACGGTGGTGCGGCGCGCCGAGCGGTCGACGTGGGCCGCGCTGGAGGTGCACGGCGAGACCATGAACCCGCTGACGGCCACGTACCTCAACAGGCTGTCGGACCTGCTATTCATCCTTGCGCGCACGGCCAACAAGGCGGTCGGCGACGTGCTGTGGGTACCGGGCGGCGAACGCTGAGCGGTCGCCGTCCCCGGCCGGCTCCGCGCCGGCCGGCCGCTGCTTGGGGAAGAGCGTGTAGCTGCCGGCGATGACCACGTTGATGCCGATGACGAACAGCATCCGCGTCTGCCAGGCCCGCAGCGACTCGATGTCGCCGTCGTCGCCGACGTACCACACGGCTCCCTGCAGCAGGGCGATCGCGATGCCGCTCGCCAGGATCCAGCGCGCCGCGGTCTTCCACTCGTGCAGGGCCCGCGCCCTCCCGTACTTCGGCGGCTTCACCGGCGGCGGCCCGCCGGCGAAGCGGTGCGCGAAGCGGGCGTCGACCCAGCGGATCGTCGCCGGGCCGAGCGCGATCGAGAAGCCGATGTAGACGGCGGCCAGGCCGTGCTTCCAGTCCGGCTCCGCGCCGTTCTTGAGGTCGATCGCCGTGACGATCAGCAGCACCACCTCCAGCGCGGGCTCGCACAGCAGCACCGCGGCGCCCAGCCGCGGCTTCCTCGCCAGATAGCGCAGCGAGAGCCCTGCGGCGAGCAGCACCCAGAAGGCGACCTCGCAGACGATGATGAGCGTGACGATCACGGTGTGCTCTCCCTTCCCCGGCCTCCCCTCCAGGCTCCCGCCCGCGGCACGCGGGCACGTCGTCGTACGCGACGATCCCGGGCTGCATCCTTCGATGTAGCGCGCGCCCGGGAATGCGGCCCGGGATACGGAGGCCCCCGGTGTCGCGGCCGTGTTTGATGGAGGAGTGACCAGCCCGCGTCCCCCGCTCCGGCCGCACCGCGACGACGTGCTCCTCGCGGTCGTCGGCCTGCTCGGCGGGGTGGCGCTGTGGGCGCTCGGCCTGCACACCCAGGGCGGGCGGCCGTTCGACGACTCGCGGCTGACGCTGATCCCGCTCGCGGTCATGTGCGGCGCGGAGCTGCTGCGCCGGAGCCGGCCGATGACCGCGCTGGGCATCGCCACGCTCGCCGTCGTCGCCGACCAGTTCACCTGGGGCACGCTGGCCACGATCCTGATGTTCACGGACCTGGTGTACGCGGCGGTGGTCTACGGCACCGCGACCGCCGCCCGCTGGATCCCGCGGGCCGCCGCGGGGCTGACCGTGGCCTCGACCCTCGTCGTGCTGGCCGTCTTCCAGGACCGGGTCGTGATCCTCCTCGGCGTCGCCGTGGGCCTCCTCACCCTCGCCCCCGCCACCACCGGCGTCGCCGTCCGCACCCACCGCCAGGCCGCCGACGCCGCCCGGCTGCGGGCGGAGCAGACGGCGCTGCTCGCGGAGCTCGACCGGCGCGAGGCCGTCGGCGCCGAGCGCGCCCGGATGGCGCGCGAACTGCACGACATGGTGGCCAACCACCTCTCCGCCATCGCCATCCACGCCACCGCCGCCCAGACGATCGACGACCGGAAGGCGTCACGGGAGGCGCTGTCCGTCATCCGCGAGAACAGCGTGCAGGGGCTCGCGGAGATGCGCCGGCTCATCGGCCTGCTGCGCGACACCGCCGACGACGCCGACGGGACGGCGGCCGAACCGGCGGCGGCCCCGACGCTGGACGGGCTGGCCGCGCTGGTGGAGCAGGCCCGTACCAACGGCGCCGCCAGCGGCCTGGGCATCGTGCTGGACGACGCGCGCGAGCCGGGCGCGGCGCTGCCCGCGCCGGTGGAGCTGGCCGCGTACCGCATCGTGCAGGAGTCGCTGACGAACGCGCTCAAGCACGCCGCACCGGGCGAGGTACGGGTCCGGCTCGCCGGGCCCGAGCCGCTGACGGTGACGGTGACCAGCCCGCTCGGCGACGGGCGGCAGCGGGACGGGCGGCCGGGCGAAGGGCCCGTCCCGCGGGCGCCGGGCTCGGGCGCGGGGCTGATCGGGATGGAGGAGCGCGTGGCCCTGCTGGGCGGCTCGTTCTCCGCGGGCCCCGAGGACGGCGGCGCGCAGAACGGCGGCGCGCGGAATGACGGACCGCAGAACGGCGGCGCGGAGCACGGGGACGGGGGCGGCAAGCGCTGGGCCGTCCGGGCCGGGCTGCCCACCGGCGAGAACACCACCGCACCGCAACGGAGAAGCCATGGCTGACGCCGCCGCCCCGCCCGTCCGGATCCTCGTCGCCGAGGACCAGCAGGCCGTACGCGCCGGGCTCGTCCTCATCCTGCGCTCGGCGGCCGGCCTCGCCGTCGTCGGCGAGGCCGCCGACGGCGAGGAGGCCGTGCGGCTGGCCCGCGAACTGCGCCCGGACGTGGTGCTGATGGACGTCCAGATGCCCAAGCTCGACGGGGTGGCGGCGACCCGGCTCATCACCGCGGAACGACTGGCGGACGTCCTGGTGCTGACGACGTTCGACCTCGACGCCTACGTCTTCGGCGCGCTGCGCGCCGGCGCCGCCGGCTTCCTGCTGAAGAACACCGAGGCGACCGCCCTGGTGGAGGCGGTACGCACCGTCGCGCGCGGCGAGGGGCTGATCGCCCCGGCGGTGACCCGGCGGCTGATCGCCGAGTTCGCGGGCGGCCGGCGGGCCCCGTCGCCCGACGGGCCCGACCCGGCGGTCCTCGACGTGCTCACGCGGCGCGAGCGGGAGGTGCTGGCCTGCCTGGGACAGGGCATGTCCAACGCGGAGGTCGCGGCCCGGCTCGACATGGCGGAGGCCACGGTGAAGACGCACGTCAGCCGGCTGCTGGCCAAGCTGGAGCTGCGCAGCCGGGTGCAGGCCGCGGTGCTGGCCCAGGAGTTGGGCGTCTGAACGTGCCGGGGGCGTACGGCGTCCGCGCCGCCGTACGCCCCCGAAAGGCCCGCGCGACTACACGTCCCGCTTCGACAGCAGCGCGAACGCCAGCAGGAGCATCCCGCCGGTGACCGCGGCCAGCAGGCCGAGCAGCCCCCAGCCGCTCATGTCCCCGTCGTCGAAGAACGGGATGCCGAAGAGCGAGGCGAGCCCGCTGAGCGGGGAGTACTCGATCAGCTTGCGCTGGACGTCCCGCAGGCTCTCCGCCTGCATGAACAGCGCGATGATCAGCGGCAGCAGGATGAAGGCGACCATCGTGGTGATGGCGCCCGCGGAGTGCCGCAGGATCGCGCCCACGGCGAGCGCGAGCAGGCCCAGCAGCGACACGTACAGCGCGGCGCCCACGGTGGCGTCGAACCACTGACCACCGGTCGCGATCAGCTCGCCGCTGTCGGAGATCGAGTCCTTGAACATCGGGTCCTGTGCCTCGTACGGGGGCACGGTCTGGCCGCTCAGGACCGTCGAGTGGATCAGCGCGGTGATCGCGCACGCCGCGGTGGTCAGCACGAAGGCGAGCACGAAGAACACCACGGCCTTGGCCGCCAGCACCCGCCAGCGCTGGGGCGAGGCGGTGAGCGTGGTACGGATCATGCCCGTGCCGTACTCGGAGGTGATCACCAGCACGCCGAGCGTCACGATGCAGATCTGGCCCAGCATCAGGCCGAAGAGCCCGCCGGAGAGCAGCGGCGCGCCGACCCATTCGTCGGTGCCCATCGCCAGCGCGATGAGGAAGCCCACGCCGACGACGAGGAGGAGCATGATGCCCAGCGTCCACATGGTGGAGCGCACCGAGCGGATCTTGGTCCACTCCGAGGCGAAGGCGTGGCCCAGGTGCGTCCTGACGATCGGGATCGGCGAGGAGTAGCCGCCGCCCGCGAGCGGGGCGCCGGGGGCGGGAGCGGCACCGGGGACGGGGCCGGGAGCGGCGCCCGGGACCGGGGGCGCGCCGGGGGCGGGGGCGGAGGGCTGCGGCGGGTAGCTCATCGGCGGGTCTCACCTTCGCGCGGGGCGGGAGCGGGGGCGCCGGCCGGGGGCTGTGGCGCGGTCGGCGGGGGCGGGGCGTACCCCTGCGGCGGGGGCGGGGCGTAGCCGGGCTGCGCCGCGGGCGGCGGCATGCCCGGGCCGGCCGGGGGCCCGCCCGGAGCGCCCATGGGCGGCGCGTAGCCGGCCCCGGGGGGCGCGTACCCCTGCGGGGGCACCGGGCCCGCCGGCTGCTGCAGGCCGGCGCGGTGGTCGACGGTGGAGCGGAAGTCCACCGCGCCCTGCGTCATCCGCATGTACGCCTCCTCCAGCGACGCCTCGTGCGGCGACAGCTCCCACAGCCGGATCCCCGCGTCGTGCGCCAGGTCGCTGATCCGCGGCAGCGGCATCCCGCCCACGCGCAGCGCTCCGTCGTCCTCCGCCTGCACGTGCGCGCCCTTCTCGGTGAGGGCGGCGGCGAGCTTCTCCCGCGCCGCCTGCTCCCCGTCGGGGACGCGGACGCGGGCGAAGCTCGCCGAGTGCGTGTTGATGAAGTCCCGCACGCTCATGTCGGCCATGAGCTGCCCGCGGCCGATGACGATGAGGTGGTCGGCGGTGAGCGCCATCTCGCTCATCAGGTGGCTGGAGACGAAGATGGTGCGGCCCTCGCTCGCCAGCCTCTTCATCAGGTTGCGGATCCACAGGATGCCCTCGGGGTCGAGGCCGTTGACCGGCTCGTCGAAGAGCAGGACCTGCGGGTCGCCGAGCAGCGCGCCGGCGATGCCGAGGCGCTGGCCCATGCCGAGCGAGAAGCCCTTGGAGCGGCGGCCCGCGACCTCGCGCAGGCCCACGACGTCGAGCACCTCGTCGACGCGGCGCTGCGGGATGCCGGAGAGCTGGGCGACGCAGCGCAGGTGGTTACGGGCGCTGCGCCCGCCGTGCACCGCCTTGGCGTCCAGGAGGGCGCCGACCTGGCGGGGGGCGTTGGGCAGGTTGCGGTACGGATAGCCGCCCACGGTGACGCTGCCGCTGCTCGGCTCGTCGAGTCCCAGGATCATGCGCATCGTCGTCGACTTGCCCGCCCCGTTGGGGCCGACGAAGCCGGTGATGACGCCCGGCTGGACGGTGAAGGAAAGGTTGTACACGGCGGTCTTCCCGCCGTAGGTCTTCGTCAGACCCAATGCTTCGATCATGTGGCCCCCTGCGTCGGACACGGGGGCACACGCGGCTTCCCGCCCCCCTTCAGGCTAAGAGGCTATCGGGGCGCCTCCGGTTCCCGGCGGGCAGGCCGCCGGGCGGCCCCGGGGGGCACCCGGACCGGGCGGGCGAGGGGCCCGGGACTCGCGGTCAGGCGTCGCGCTTCTTCAGCACGACGTACCCGCCGATCAGCGCCACCGCCGTCCACGCGCACATGATGCCGAAGCCACCCCACGGACCGTACGGCGTCTCGTCGCTGTTCAGCGCGCCCGGCACCACCTGCATCACGCGCGAGCCCGCCTGGTCCGGCAGGTACTGCGCGACGTCCCTGGTGGCGGGAACGCCCGCGAGGATCGAGGAGATCAGGAAGAAGAACGCCATCAGCAGGCCGAGCGAGAGCACCGTGCTGCGCAGCATGGCGGCGACGCCCATGGAGAACATCGCGATCACGGCCATGTAGAGCCCGGCGCCGATGACCGCGCGCAGCACGTTCTCGTCGCCGATCTCCGCCTTGTGGTCGCCGAGCAGGGCCTGCCCGAGGAAGAAGGTGACGAAGCTGGTGAGCAGCCCCACGACGAGCGCGAGCAGCGTGGCGACGACGACCTTCGAGACGTAGAACGTGGCGCGCTGCGGCACCGCGGCCAGCGAGGTCTTGATCATGCCGGAGCTGTACTCCGTGCTGATCACGAGGACGCCGAAGACGACCATCGCGAGCTGGCCGAGCATCATGCCGAAGAAGCTCACCAGGGTCGGGTCGAAGGTGAGCTGCTCGGCGCGCGAGAGGTCGTCGAACGTGGCGTTCATGACGCCGGACAGGAGGGCGCCCACCGCGGCGGTGAGGACCAGCGCGGCGGCCAGCGTCCACATCGTGGAGCTGACCGTGCGGACCTTGGTCCACTCCGACTTGAGCACTGCCGAGGGTGCTGCCATGGCCGTCAGTCTCCCTTGCCCCACTGCGGACCCGGCGCGGGCGGCGCGTTCGGCCCGGGCGGCGCCGGGGGCGCGGCCCCGGCCGCCACGGCGGCGGCGTTCGGGTCGGTCAGATCGTGCGCGTGGTACTCGACCGCCTGGGCGGTCATCTGCATGAACGCCTCCTCCAGGGAGGCCTGTTGCGGGCTCAGCTCGTGCAGCGTCACCCGGTGCTGCGCGGCCAGCTCGCCGACCGGCTCGGCCATGTCGGCGCCCTCGACCTCGAACGCGCCGTCGCCGCGCAGGGTGACGGACATGCCCGCGGCGCTCACGGCGTCCTTGAACTGCTCGGGCTGCGGGGTGCGCACGCGCACGTACGACCGCGAGTTCTCCCGGATGAAGCCGGCCATCGAGGTGTCGGCGAGCAGCCTGCCCTGGCCGATGACGATGAGGTGGTCGGCGGTGAGCGCCATCTCGCTCATCAGATGGCTGGAGACGAAGACCGTGCGGCCCTGGGCGGCGAGGCTCTTCATCAGGTTGCGGATCCAGTGGATGCCCTCGGGGTCGAGCCCGTTGACCGGCTCGTCGAACATCAGGATCTCGGGGTCGCCCAGCAGGGCGTAGGCGATGCCGAGGCGCTGGCCCATGCCGAGCGAGAAGCCCTTGGACTTCTTCCTGGCCACCGCCGTCAGACCGACCGTCTCCAGGACCTCGCTCACCCGGGAGTCCGGGATGCGGTTGCTCTGGGCCAGGCACAGCAGGTTGTTGTACGCGCTGCGGCCCCCGTGCATGTTCTTCGCGTCCAGCAGGGCGCCGATGTACTTCAGCGGCTCCTGCAGGTCGCGGTAGTGCTTGCCGTCGATGCGCACCGAACCGGCCGTGGGGTTGTCCAGGTCGAGCATCATGCGCATCGTCGTCGACTTGCCGGCGCCGTTCGGCCCCAGGAATCCGGTGATCATGCCGGGCCGGACCTGGAAGGTCAGATGGTCCACGGCGAGCTTGTCGCCGTACCGCTTGGTCAGCCCCTCCAGTTCGATCATGGGCTAACCCTAGGCGGGCACGTCATCGAACGCATCTCCTGAGAGCAATCGACACAACCGGATTGGCGCCCTCCGCGTGGGGCGGAGGGCGCCGGAGACGTACCGTGCGGCCGGGCGGCGTGATCCGCCCGGCCGCACCGGTCTCAGCGGGACTGCTGGGCGGGCACGCCCGGCTTGTCCTCGACCTCGTCGGCCCCGCCCGCCTGGGCGGCGACCTGCGCGCCGGTCAGCGTCGCCAGCATCTCGCGGACGTTGGTGAGCTGGGCGTTGATGCTGTCGCGGCGGTTGGTGAGCGCCGCCAGCTCGCGCTCGGACTCGCTGCGGATCCGCTCGGCCTTGGCGTTCGCGTCCGCCACGATGTCCTCGGACTGGCGCTGCGCGGTCTCGACCGTCTGCCGGGCGCGGCGCTCGGCGTCGGTACGCAGCTTCTCGGCCTCCAGGCGAAGCTGCTCGGCGCGGTGCTCGATCTCGGCGAGCCGCTTCTCGGCCTTGGCCTGGCGGGAGGCAAGGTCGCGCTCGGACTGCTCGCGGCGCTTGGCGAGGTTGGTCTCGAAGTCCGCGGCGGCCTGGGCGGCCTTGGCGCGGGTCTCCTCGAAGAGGGAGTCGGCCTCCTCGCGCTTGGACTGCGCGTCCTTCTTTGCGTCCGCGCGCAGACTGTTGGCCTCGCCCTTCGCCTTCTCGACGATCCGGGCACCCTCGTCCTCGGCCTTGGCCTTGCGCTCGGCGGCGAACGACTCGGCGTCGTTGCGCACCTGCTGCGCGGCCGACTCGGCCAGCTCGCGGTGCTGGTCGGCGGCGCGGCGGGCCTCCTCGCGCAGGTCCTTGGCCTCTTCCTCGGCGAGCCGCAGGATCTTCTCCACCCGGGCACCGAGGCCGGCGTACGACGGCTCGGAGTCGGCGATCTGCGCCTGTGCGTTCTGCGTCTCGAGGTGAAGCTCCTCGATCCGCTTCTCAAGGGAGGTGATGCGCGAGAGGGCACTGTCGCGGTCGGCTACGAGCTTGGTGATCCGTTCGTCCACCTGCTCGCGGTCGTATCCGCGCCTTGCGAACTCGAAACCGAAGGGGTTGGCAGTGTCGCTCATGGGGTTCCTGTCGAAAGAGACCGGGTGAGGTGATAAGGGGAATCCTAGGGGTGCTGACGGCGTGTCACAGTGTCAATCCAGGTTTGATCTGGAGAATGTCCGCTCAATCGAGTGGTCTGGCACCGGACTGCTTGCTCCCCGACCGGGCCGCGGCGGCGGCGGGGGCCTTCCCGCCGCCGTCCTTCCCCTTGTTGACCTGGCTGTTCTTGCCATCCTTGGCGTCCTTGCCGTTCGCCGCAAGGGTACCGGGGTTCTCGAAGGACTCCAGGGCTTCGAGGACGTCCTGCACGCGGGAGATCTCCGCGTTGATGTCCTCGCGTCTGCGGGTGATCAACTCCAGCTCGCGGCGGCCCTCGTCGACCATCCGCTTGGCCTCGGCGCGCGCCTCCGCCTTCGTCCGCTCGGCCGCGTCGAACGCCTCGGCCTGCTTCTGCTCGGCCTCCTTGAGCAGCCCCTCCGCCTTCTTCACCGCGGCGATACGGACCTTGCTGGCCTCGCCCTTGGCGTCGGTGAGCATCTGCCCGGCGCGCGTCTCGGCCGAGTTGAGCTGCTCGTGGGCCGCGGCGACCAGCTTGTCGACGCGCTCGCCGGCGGCCTTGGTGGCCTCGGCGGCCTCGCGCCTGGCGCGGTCGTGCAGCGCGTCGGTCTCGGCCTCGGTGCGCGTACGCAACTCCTCGGCCCGCTCGCGGATCGCGGCGGAGTCCCGGCGGGCCTCCTCCAGCATGCGGTCGGCGTCCGCGCGGGCCTTCTCCACCAGACCGCTCGCCTCCGACGTGGCGCCGCGCACCAGCCGATCGGATTCCTTGCGGGCGGCGGCGACCATCACGTCGGCCTGCTCCTCGGCCGCCGCGGTGGCCCGGGTCGCCTCGTCGTGCGCCTTCTCGACCAGCTTGTCGGCCTGCTCCGCGGCCTCCGCGCGACGCTTCGCGGCATCGCTCCTGGACTCGTCCCGGACCCGCTCGGCCTCGGTACGCAGCCGTTCCGCCTCTGCTAGCGCGTCGTTGACGGCCGACTCCGCCAACTCCTTCGCGGCGTCCGTCTCTTCCTTGGTCTCCCGGCGCAGCGTGGCCGCGGCGTGCTCCGCGGCCGAGCGCAGCCCCGCGATCTCCTCGTCCGCCTCCGCCCGCAGGCCGCTGACCGAGTCCCGTACCTGCTGGGCGGTCAGCTCGGCCGCGGCGACCAGCTCGCGCGCCCGGCGCTCCGACTCCTCGGTGACCCGGGCGGCCTCGGCCTGCGCCTCCTCGACCCGCTTGCGCGCCGAGGCGAGCAGCTCCTCGGCCTGCCGGGTGGCTTGCGTGCGCTCGCGCTCCGCCTCGCCGCGGGCGGCCGTCAGCATCTCCTCCGCCTCGCGGCGACGGCGCGCGGCCTCCTCCTGCGCGGCGCCCAGCGCCTCCTGCGCCTCGGCCGCCAGCCGCTCGGCGGCGGCGGACGCCTCGGAGCGGATCCGGTCGGCCGCCTCCTGGGCCTCGCGGCGCAGCCGCTCGGACTCGCCGGTGGCGTCCTCGTGCAGCCGCTGGGCGGCGGCCTCTGCCTCGGCGCGGCCGGCGGCCGTCTCCGCGGCGGCCTCCTCGCGCATCCGGGTCGCCTCGGCCTGCGCCTGCTGCTGGAGCGTACGCAGCCGCTCCGCGGCCTCCGCGCGCTGCCGCTCGGTCTCCTCGGCGGCCTCCCGGCGGATCCGCTCCGCCTCGCCGCGCGCGTCGGCCAGCGCCTCGTCGGCGGCGGTGACCCGGCTGGTCGCCTCCTGCTGGAGCCGGTCCAGCTCCGTCTGCGCCTCGGCCCGGCGGGCGGCGGCGGCCTCCTCGGCCTCCGTGCGCGTCTTGCGCGCGGCCTCCGCGGCGGCCTCGGTGACCTTCGCCGCCTGCGCCTCGCCCTCGGCGCGCAGCTCGTCGGCCTCGGTGCGGGCCTTGGCGAGCGCCTCCTCGGCCCGCTCGCGCAGCGTCGCGGCCCGCTCGGCGGCCTCGCCGCGCACCCGCTCGCCCTCGGCCGTGGCGGTCTCGCGCAGCTCCTCCGCGTCCTTGCCGGCCTTCGCGAGCAGCTCCTCGGCGGACTTCGCCGCCTCCTCGATCTGCGCGACCGCGTCTCTGCGGGCCTCGCCGCGGATCCGCTCGCCCTCGGCGGTGGCTTCCGCCCGCAACTGCTCGGCCTCGTCCCGCAGCCGCCGGGCCTCGCCCTGCAGCTCGACCGTCTTGGCCCGGAACTCCTCGGTGTCGTCCTTGGCCGCGCCCTTGAGCTGCTCGGCCGCCGCCGCGGCCTCGTCCCGCAGCCGCGCGGCCTCCGCCTCGGCCTCCCGCCGGATCCGGTCGGCCTCCTCGCCGGCGGTCCTGGTGGTGTCCTCGGCCTGCCTGGACGCCTTGTTGAGCACGTCCTCCGCGGTCTTGGCGGCCTTGGCGATGGCGTTCGCGCTGTCCTCGGCGGAGCGCGTACGGGCCGTCTCCTCGGCCTCCGCGATCAGGGCCTCGGCCTGCGTACGGGCGTCGGCCCGCACCTGCTCGGCCTCCGCCTTGATCGTCTCGGCCTCCTTGGTGGCCTCGCCGACCAGCCGCGCGATCTCGTTGCGCGTGGTGCGCATCCGCTGGTCGGCGCCCGCCTCGGTCTCGGCGATCTTCTTGGTCGCCGCCTCCTCGGCCTGCGCCACCAGCCGGTCCGCCTCGGTGCGCGCGGAGCGCAGCGCGGCCTCGGCCTCCGCCAGCTTCTCCTCGGCCCGGCGCTGCGCGTCGGTCGCCTCCCGGCGGGCCTCCTCCGCCTCCCCGGCCGTGGAGCTGCGCAACTGCTCGGCGTGGGAGGTGGCCTCCTGCGCCTGGCTGGACGCGGCGTTCAGCAGCCGCTCGGCGTCCGCGCGGGCCCGCCGCAGCAGGTCGTCGGCCTCGGCCCGGGCGGCCTCCGCCTCGCTGCCCACCCGCTGGCGGGTCTGCTCCGCCTGGCGCTGCGCCTCGGCCCGGGCGGCGGCGACGAGCCGGTCCGCCTCGGTCCTGGTCTCGTCCATGAGCCGGCGGGCCTGCGCCTCGGTCCGGGAGCGCAACTGCTCGGCCCAGGAGACGTTCTCGTTGACGTGGGTCTCGACGGTGGTGCGGCGCTCCGCCAGCTCCTCGTCCAGCCGCTGCCGCCGGGCGATCGCCTCGGCGTGCAGGTCGGCCTCCATCCGGGCCTGGCGCTCGGCGTGCTCCTGCAGCAGCCGCTGCGCCTGGGCACGGGCCTCCCGCAGCTCCCGCTCGACGTCGGCGCGCAACTGGTCGGCCTGGGCCTGGGCGTTGCGCAGCAACTGCTCGGCCTGGTGCGAGGCGCTGTCGAAGGAGTTGCGGACACCGAGTCCGCGGCGCGCCTCGTGCAGCTTGGCGCGCAGCACCTCGACCTGGTAGCCGAGGTCCTCGGCGTGCTGGACGGCCTTCTCCCGCTCCTTCTTCAGCCGCTCGATCTCGGCCTCGAACTGCGAGAGCCCGTCCATGACGGCGTCAGGCTCGTAGCGGTCGTAGCCCCGCACTGCGCGGTCCCATCCGTCCCCGGGTCGTTTCTGCGTACTGGCAATGGCGATGACGTGTGCTGCGTTCGTCTGCTGGGTTCGTCTGCTGGTATCGATGGTGTCAGATGATCGGGCCGCCCAGGACGCGGGCGGCCCCCTGCACTCTACCGGCCAATGGGAACCAAAGGTCAGTGTGCGCCCGCGGCGGATGCGGAAGTGACCAATTCCGTCAGCACGCCGTGGCAGTCCTTGGGGTGCAGGAAGGTGATCCGCGAGCCCATCGAACCGCGCCGCGGCTCGTCGTAGAGGACGCGTACGCCCTTGTCACGGACGGCGGCGGCGTCGCCGTCGACGTCCGGGGTGCCGAAGGCGATGTGGTGGACGCCCTCGCCGTTCTTCGCCAGCCACTTGCCGACGGGGGAGTCCTCGCGGACGGGTTCGAGCAACTGCAGATACGAGGCGCCGCCGTCGGACGTCTCGTTGATCTTCAGCATGGCCTCGCGGACACCCTGCTCCTCGTTGACCTCGGTGTGGAACACCTCGAAGCCGTAGGTGGCGCGGTAGAACTCGACCGTTGCGTCGAGGTCATGACAGGCGATTCCGATGTGGTCGATGCGCGTCAGCATGCGCACAGTCCACCGCCGCCCGGGAGGTTACGCAACGTGCGCACGGTCACACCGAACGATCCGTGACCCGGGCGCGGACCGCTCAGTACGCTGAAGTTAACCCTCATTCACTTCTCCCCGAAGGGGATGCGCATGACTGGTAGTGGCACTTCAGGCACCACATCTGTGATCGTCGCGGGCGCCCGTACCCCCATGGGGCGCCTCCTCGGCTCTCTCCGGCCGTTCTCCGGCGCGGATCTCGGGGGCTTCGCCATCGAGGCGGCACTGACGCGTGCGGGCGTCGCGGCCGACCAGGTGGAGTACGTGATCATGGGGCAGGTGCTCCAGGCCGGGGCGGGGCAGATCCCGGCGCGGCAGGCCGCGGTCAGGGCGGGCATCCCGATGAGCGTGCCCGCGCTCACCGTGAACAAGGTGTGCCTGTCCGGACTCGACGCCATCGCGCTGGCGGACCAGCTCATCCGCGCCGGCGAGTTCGACGTCGTCGTCGCCGGCGGCCAGGAGTCCATGACCAACGCCCCGCACGTGCTCCCGAAGTCCCGCGAGGGCGTGAAGTACGGCGCGCTGGAGATGCTCGACTCCATGGCCCACGACGGGCTCACCGACTCCTTCGAGGGCATCGCCATGGGCGAGTCCACCGAGAAGCACAACACCCGCCTCGGCATCGCCCGCGAGCCGCAGGACGCCTTCGCCGCCGCCTCCCACCAGCGGGCCGCCGCCGCGCAGGCCCGCGGCGTCTTCGCCGAGGAGATCACCCCGGTCGAGGTCCCCCGGGGCACGGGCGTGGGAATGGTCGTCGACACCGACGAGGGCATCCGGCCGGGCACCACCGTCGAAGGGCTGGCCAGGCTGCGCCCCGCGTTCGCGCCCGACGGCACGATCACCGCCGGCACCTCCTCGCAGATCTCCGACGGGGCCGCCGCCGTGGTCGTCATGAGCCGGGCCAAGGCCGAGGCGCTGGGGCTGACCTGGCTGGCCGAGATCGGCGCCCACGGGAACGTGGCGGGCCCGGACAACTCCCTGCAGTCGCAGCCCTCGAACGCCATCCTGCACGCGCTGAAGAAGGAGGGCCTGGACATCGGCGACCTCGACCTCGTCGAGATCAACGAGGCCTTCGCGGCGGTCGCCGTGCAGTCCATGAAGGACCTCGGCCTCACCCCCGAAAAGGTGAACGTCAACGGCGGCGCCATCGCGCTGGGTCACCCGATCGGGATGTCGGGCGCCCGGCTCGTCCTGCACCTCGCCCTCGAACTGAAACGCCGCGGCGGCGGCGTCGGCGCGGCGGGCCTGTGCGGGGGCGGCGGCCAGGGCGACGCGCTCGTGCTGCGCGTGCCCCGGGACTGAGGCCGTACGGGGCGGCTGCCGGTGCCGGTGCCGGGCCGGTGCGGGTGCCGGCCGGCTCCGGTACGCGCCGGACGGGTCGTCCGCCGCCGCGCCGGGGGCTCCGGCGGGGGTGCACGAGGGCCGGGGCGGTGCCCCGGTCAGGGCAGGGGGCGGGGCTGGGGAGACAGCCCCGCACGGACGCAAGGAGCGATCACACAGATGCCAGCCCCAGACGTAGCCGCGCTCGTGGCGGCCGCCCGCGAGGGCAGCCCGCGCGCCGTGGCCCGGCTCATCACCCTCGTCGAGGGCGCGTCGCCGCACCTGCGCGAGGTGATGGCGGCCCTCGCCCCGCTCGCCGGCGGGGCCTACGTCGTCGGGCTGACCGGCTCGCCCGGCGTCGGCAAGTCCACGGCCACCTCCGCCCTGGTCAGCGCGTACCGCAAGCGCGGCAAGCGGGTCGGCGTGCTGGCCGTCGACCCCTCCTCGCCGTTCTCCGGCGGCGCGCTGCTCGGCGACCGGGTACGGATGGGCGAGCACGCCTCCGACCCCGGCGTCTACATCCGCTCCATGGCCACCCGCGGCCACCTCGGCGGGCTGGCCTGGTCCGCGCCGCAGGCGATCCGCGTGCTCGACGCCGCCGGCTGCGACGTGGTGCTGGTGGAGACCGTCGGCGTCGGGCAGTCGGAGGTGGACATCGCGGGGCAGGCCGACACCTGCATGGTCCTGCTGGCACCCGGCATGGGCGACGGCATCCAGGCGGCCAAGGCCGGGATCCTGGAGATCGGCGACGTGTACGTGGTCAACAAGGCCGACCGCGACGGCGCGGACGCCACCGCCCGCGAGCTGAACCACATGCTCGGCCTCGGCGAGGCCCGCGCCCCCGGCGCCTGGCGCCCGCCCATCGTCAGGACCGTCGCCGCCCGCGACGAGGGCACCGACGAGGTCGTGGAGGCGCTGGAGAAGCACCGGGCCTGGATGGAGGAGCACGGCGTGCTCGCCGGGCGCCGGCTGCGCCGGGCGGCCCGCGAGGTCGAGACGATCGCGGTGACCGCGCTGCGCGAGCGCATGGCCGACCTGCACGGCGACCGGCGGCTCTCCGCACTCGCGGAGCGGATCACCGCGGGGGAGCTGGACCCGTACGCCGCCGCCGACGAGCTGCTCGAAGGGCTCACCGGCGGCTGACGCGCGGACGGAGCCCGCGGGCGTACGGACCGGGGCCCGGCCCGTACGCCGCGCGTCCGCTATCTGCCGAAGACCGCCGGACCGCCGGCGGCGCCGTGGCCGACCCCGCCGGGCACGCCCTGCTGGTGGGGCACGGCGCCCGTGGCCTGCCCGGCGAGCATCGTCTCGGTCGACTGCAGCAGCACCTGCCCGGCGCCGGTGAACTGGAACTGGTGCTCCTCGCCGGACGCGCCGCCGATGCCGGTCATCGCGCGGATGCCGCCGAGGAGGCCCCGCATGTAGCCGTGGTCGTAGTGGTGGCACGGTGAGGGGCAGTCGGCCCAGCCCACCAGCGCCTGCGGGTCCACCCGGATCGGCGGCTCCACGAAGACGACGGCGCCGTTGGAGACGGCGACGAACTTGCCGGTTCCGATCAGCGTCAGGAAGCCGGGCACGATCGACTGCTTCAGCTCCAGCCCCGGCTCGAACGCCAGCAGGTTCCCCGAGCGGATCGTGAGGTTGCCGTCGTCCAGGTCGTAGGAGTTGACGTCGAACGCCCGGTCCGCGAGCAGCATCACGCCGTTGCCCCGCGCCACCACCCAGTCCGCGGCGTGCAGCGGCGAGTGGAAGCTGCCGGCGACGAGCCCTTCGAACGCGCCGTGGCCGACCCCCTCGAAGGAGATCTGCCCGTAGTAGGCGATCATCTTCCCCTTCTGCAGGAACCACTGCCCGTTGAGCGCGACGCTGAAGGCGTACGGGTGGACGTTGTCGTTGCGCGGCAGCGTGTTCATGTCGTGGACGACGGGTCCGGCGTTCAAAGCTTCTCCTCCGATGCCTGCACATAGACCGTGCCGTTGCCCGACAGCTCCAGTTGGAACGCCTCGCCGGAGCCGCGCCCCACCATGTCGCGCCAGCCGAGCGCGGTGGAGAGCTTGTTCTGCACCTGGCCGCGGTGCGCGACGTACGCCTGCGGGTCGACGTGCACCGGCCGCTGCGGGGTGATCGGCAGCTCCAGCACGCCCCCGTGGGCCATCACCGCCGCCGCGCCGTGCCCGGCGAGGGTGGTGGTGAACAGGCCCTGCCCGGTGACCTGGCCGCGGACCATGCCCATGACGCCGCCCTGCGAGCCCATGAACATCGTGCCCTGCTGCAGCGAGCCGTCGAAGGCCAGCAGCCGGTCGGCCTCCACGTACAGGGTGTCGCCGGCCATCTCGATCACGTGCACCTCGTGGCCGCCGTGC
This sequence comes from Streptomyces sp. WMMC500, assembly GCF_027497195.1. Classification (NCBI taxonomy): domain Bacteria; kingdom Bacillati; phylum Actinomycetota; class Actinomycetes; order Kitasatosporales; family Streptomycetaceae; genus Streptomyces; species Streptomyces sp. WMMC500. The sequence goes on along the minus strand of NZ_CP114905.1, from coordinate 2,671,268 downwards.
CCGAACATCACCGTGCCCGAGCCCTCGACGGTCATCAGCGGCGTCGCCTCGTTCGCCACCCGGCGGCCGATCATGGAGGTCACGCCGCCCTGGCCGCCCTGGATGTTGGGCGTGAAGCTGACCTGCCCGGTGTAGGCGAGCATCGCCCCCCGCTGGCTGTACATCGTCTGGCCGGGCAGCACCTGCGCCTCGGCGATCTTCGAATTGAGCATGCGGAACGGCATCTATGCACCCCCCGAATCGTTCGCTTCTCCGCCCACTCGGCGGATGTGCGGCCGGTCGTCCCGCCGCGGTCGGGCAGCCTCGCGTGCGTCGCTCACACGGCACCCCCCACCGTGTTGCGCTCGCTGGGCTGGACGTAGACCACCCCGTCGCCCTCGAAGCGGATCTGGAACCCCTCGCCGCCGCCCTCGCCTATGAGGGTGCGGAACGTCGCGCCGGACTGGAAGTGCTGCTGCACCCGGCCGGTGTGCGCGACGTACGCGCCGGGGTCGACGACCAGCGGCGTGCCCGGCGTCACCCGCAGCACCACCGCGGGCCCGTCCGACATGAGCGCCACCTGCCCCGTGCCCTCCACCGTGGTGGTGAACAGCCCGGTGCCGGTGCTCGCGCCCCGCATCCCCGTGAAGCTCGTCCCCGTCTTCAGCCCGCCGTCGGTCGCCAGCAGGTTGCTGGACTCCACGTACAGCTTGTCGGCCTGCAGGCCGACCAGGTTGATCACGCTGGCCCGGTCGGCGAAGTAGCAGGTGCCCTGCCCCTTCACCTCCATCAGCTCCATCTGCTCGCCGGTCAGCCGGCGCGTCACCATCCCCCGTATACCCTCGCCGCCCCCCGTGAGCTTCTTGAACGCCATCTGGCCGTCGTAGGCGACCATCGAGCCGTTCTTCGCCTTCACCGCGTCGCCGGCCATGTCCACGGCCAGCACCTTGCTGCCTTGCAGTCGAAACTGAGCCACGGGGCGACGCTAGCGGCTCGGCCGCCCCTCCCGGAAGGCCGGGTATGGGCGGCTGGCACAATGGGGTCCAGTTTGCCCGGGGAGATACCCCGGTTCCCGGACGATCCGAAGGCTTCCCGTGGACATCCAGACCGCATCCGCACTGCGCCGGCTCCGGCTCATCTCCGCCCCCGAGGCGGTCTCCTTCCTCCTGCTGCTCCTGTGCTCCGTGCTCAAGCGGACGACGGAGTTCGACGCGGTCCCGGTGATGGGCATGATCCACGGGCTGCTGTTCATCGGGTACGTGCTCTTCCTCGCCGACGCCTGGAACCGCACCCGCTGGCCCGCCAAGCGCGCCGCCCTGTACTTCGTCCTCGCCGTGCTGCCCGGCGGCGGCTTCGTCGCCGAGCGCATGCTGCGCCGCGAGGTGGAGGCCGGGATCATGGCCGCCCGGGCCCGCCGCGAGGGCGTCGTCGGCGCCTGACCCGCACGGCCCTCTCCGGTTCGACACGCACCTCTTTTCCGCTTTTGGTGGATACGTCGGCGTTGTCGTATCTGCGGAGGGATCGTGCGGCCGGAAGGCTATGACTACGAGAAGTTCAGCCGTCTCGCGGGCCCGCTGACGGATCCCGGTCCGTCCCGGCCCTACCGGGTGCGCTACACGCGCCTGCTCTCCCGTGAGCCCCACCGCGTCCGGGCGATCCTGCTCATGGCGCTCGCGCCGCTGCTGTCCTGTGCCCTGCTGCTCTACCTGGTCTGGCCCTCGCACTGGACCGAGCGCACCGGCGCCCCGCCCTGGCTGCTCACCGCGGACGCGGTGATGCTCATATCGATCGGCCTCATCGAGACGTTCCGGCTGGTGAACGTCTTCTCGATCGCGCACGCCACGATGGTCGCCCGGGACCCCGTCCCGGTCACCGCCGAGCCCGGCACCCGGGTCGCCTTCCTCACCACGTACGTGCCCGGCAAGGAACCCATCGCGATGGTCCGCGCCACGCTCACCGGCGCGGTCGCGCTGCGGCACGACGGGCCGCTGGACGTCTGGCTGCTGGACGAGGGCGACGACCCCGAGGCCCGGGCGCTCTGCGCGGAGCTGGGCGTACGGCACTTCAGCCGCAAGGGCGTGCCGCAGTGGAACACCGAGGAGGGCCCGCACCGGGCCAGGACCAAGCACGGCAACTACAACGCCTGGCTGGCGGCGTACGGCGACCGCTACGACTTCTTCGCCTCGGTCGACACCGACCACGTGCCGCTGCCCAGCTACCTGGAGCGGATGCTCGGCTACTTCCGCGACCCCGACGTCGCCTTCGTCGTCGGCCCGCAGGTGTACGGCAACTACGACACCGCCGTCACCAAGCTCGCGGAGAGCCAGCAGTACCTCTTCCACGCGCTGATCCAGCGCGCCGGCAACGCCTACGGCTCGGCGATGTTCGTCGGCACCAACAACGCCGTACGCATCGCCGCGCTCCGGCAGATCGGCGGCCTCTATGACTCGATCACCGAGGACATGGCCACCGGCTTCGAGCTGCACCGCACCCGCAACCCGGCCACCGGCCGGCACTGGTCGTCCGTCTACACCCCGGACGTGCTGGCGGTCGGTGAGGGGCCCACCTCCTGGACCGACTTCTTCACCCAGCAGATGCGGTGGTCGCGCGGCACGTACGAGACGATCATCGGCCAGTACGGACGCGGCAGGGGGCGCTTTCCCCTCCGCCGGCTCCTCAACTACTCGCTCATGCTCGTGTACTACCCGATGACCGCGGTCAACTGGTTCCTCGGCTCGCTGAGCTGCATCCTCTTCCTCTGGCTCGGCTCCTCCGGCACCGAGGTGCCGGCCTCGGTCTGGCTGATGCTCTACAGCGACGCGGCGGCCCTGCAGGTCGGCCTGTACCTGTGGAACCGGCGGCACAACGTCTCGCCGCACGAGCCCGAGGGCTCCGGCGGGCTCGCCGGGATGCTGATGTCGGCGATGTCGGCGCCGATCTACTTCACGAGCTTCAAGGCGGCGGTGATGCGCCGGCCGTGCCGGTTCGTGGTGACGCCCAAGGGCGGCGACGCGAGCCCCGACCGGCCGGCGACGTTCCGCATCCATCTGTTCTGGGCGGGGGTCCTCGGGGCCTCGTTCCTGGCGTCGGTCGTCCTGGGCCACACCCACGTCGCGATGCGCACCTGGACGGTGCTCGGGGTGTGCCTGTCGCTCACACCGGTGGTGATCTGGGCCGGGTCCGCGTGGCGGGTACGCCGGGTGAACCGGCGCGAGGACGCACGGCGGTGGTCGGCACCGGGGGCGGCGCCGGCGACCGCCGCCACGGCGACCACGGCGACCACCACTGCGACGACGAGCGGGAGCTGATCCATGGCGTACCGGCCCGGCAAACGGTTGAAGAAGACGGTGACAGGCACCGGCGTGGTCCTGCTGCTGGCGGGGCTCAACGCCCCCGCGGCCATCGGCTTCGCCGAGGAGCAGTACCACCAGTACCGGATATCCCGGCCCGAGTACACGGCGAAGTACGGCTCGTGGCAGGTGCAGGACACCCCGGACTCGTACGAGCTGAACGCCATCCACGCCACGCTGCTGCACACCGGCAAGGTGCTGCTCATCGCCGGCTCCGGCAACGAGCAGGAGCAGTTCGACGCCGGCACCTTCCGCACCGTCCTGTGGGACCCGGTGGAGAACAGCTACGAGGAGATATCCACCCCCGCCGACCTCTTCTGCGCCGGCCACACCCAACTGGCCGACGGGCGGCTGCTGGTCGCCGGCGGCACCGCGCGCTACGAACTCCTCGACGGCGACGTCGAGCGCGCCGGCGGCCGGATGCTGGTGAAGAACGAGAACCCGGACAAGCCGCTCAGGCTCAAGAAGGGGACCGGGTTCATCGCCCCCTCCGGCCTCGTCTACCGCACCACCGCCGCGGTCACCGTCCCGGCCGCCGAGAAGAAGACGGTCAAGCGCGGCAAGCGCGCCAAGGCCGTCGTCACCGCCGCCGAGGCCAACGTCTTCGTCGAGGCCGAGGCGGAGGGCGACGGCTACGTCCAGGACCGGCAGGCGCAGTACGCCGTCGAGGGCCTCACGGGCGAGGACGCGGACAACGTCTACGGCCTGGCGCAGAAGCTCACCCTGGACAAGCAGGACTTCCAGGGGATCAAGGACACCTTCGAGTTCGACCCGGTGGCGGAGCGCTACGTCCGCGTCGACGCGATGGACAAGGCCCGCTGGTACCCCACGCTCGTGACGCTGCCGGACGGCAAGGTCCTGTCGGTCTCCGGCCTCGACGAGTCGGGCGAGATCCTTTACGGCGACAACGAGATCTACGATCCGCGGACCAGGAAGTGGTCCACGGCGCCGAACCGCTACTTCCCCACGTACCCGGCGCTCTTCCTCACCGAGGGCGGCAAGCTCTTCTACTCCGGCGCCAACGCCGGCTACGGCCCGGCGGACCGGGGCCGCAAGCCCGGGATCTGGGACCTGAAGGACAACTCCTTCACCACCGTGCCCGGCCTGACCGACCCCGACCAACTGGAGACCGCCGCCTCGCTGCTGCTGCCGCCCGCGCAGGACCAGAAGGTCATGGTGCTCGGCGGCGGCGGCGTGGGGGAGTCGCCGAAGGCGACGCCGCGTACCTCGATCATCGACCTGACCCAGGAGGAGCCGGCGTACGAGGACGGCCCCTCGCTGCCGACGGGCACCCGGTACCTCAACAGCGTGATCATGCCGGACGACACGGTCTTCACCAGCGGCGGCTCCCGCGACTACCGCGGGCGCGGCGACAGCGACATCCACAAGGCCCAGTTCTACGATCCGCGCACCAACTCCTTCACCCGCGCCGCCGATCCCGAGGTGGGCCGCAACTACCACTCCGAGGCCGTGCTGCTGCCCGACGGCCGGGTGGCCGTCTTCGGCTCCGACCCCCTCTTCGGCGACAGGGCCAACACCCGCCCCGGCACCTTCGAGAAGCGCATCGAGATCTTCACGCCGCCGTACCTGCACAAGGCGGACGACGCGACGCGGCTGGAGATCGGCGCGGGTCCGAAGCGGCCGGGGCGCGGGCAGGAGGCGACGTACGAGGTCGCGGGGGCCGAGCGGGTGGTGAAGGCGCGGCTGATGCGGCCGGGTTCCGTCACCCACGTCACGGACGTCGAGCAGCGCTCGATCCAGTTGGACGTGGAGAGGGGCGACGGGAAGGTGACGGTGACCGTGCCCGAGGACCCGAACCTGGTGCCGCCCGGCTGGTACATGCTCTTCGTCGCCGACGGCAAGGGGGTGCCGTCCGAGGCGAAGTGGGTGCACGTGCCCTGATGAGCCCGCCGGCGGGGCCGCTGCCCCTCGGCCCCGCCGGCGTACCGGTCCGTGGGCGGGCTCGTCCGACAGGAGGGCCCCCGCGGGTTGTTCGGGCAGTGCGGCCGGTACGGCGCGTACAGCCCGTACGGGACGGGGCGCTCAGCCCGCGCGGCGGGCCAGGCCCAGGGCGTAGTCGGGCCACCACGTGCCGGCCTCGGGGCCCCCGCGGCACGGCCCGTCCGACTCCCCGGGGCGCTTGACCCACAGGAAGGCGTCGGCCCGCTCGTCGCCGGTCCGCGTCGTCGGCGGCTCGCCGAGCGCCCGCCCCGGCGGGTTGCACCACACCTCGTTCGGGGCACCGGGTAGCGGGCCGTTGCCGTTGCGGCTGGTGTCGACGACGAAGTGGGCGCCGTCGAGCAGCTCCGAGAGCCGGCGGCCGTAGGCGAGCTGCTCGTCGGTGCGCCGGAAGTTGGAGACGTTGAGCGCGAAGCCGTCGGCCGCGCCGACGCCGGCCCGCCGCAGCGCGTGGGCCAGCTTGCCGGGGTCGGTGATCCAGGCGGAGTTCCCGGCGTCGAGGTAGACCCGGACGCCCGGGTGCCGCTTGAGCTCGGCGATGGCCCCGGAGATCAGCCGGAAGCGCTCCTCGTGCATTTCCGGCGGGGTGCAGCCGTCCACGACGTGCGGGACGGCGTCCGGCTCCAGGATCACCACCGCCTTCCCGTCGCCGATGCCGTCGGCGAAGGAGCCGATCCACCGCTCGTACGCGGCGGCGTCGGCGGCCCCGCCCGCGGAGTGCTGGCCGCAGTCGCGGTGCGGGATGTTGTACGCCACGAGCACGGCCGTGCGCCCGCCTGCCGCCGCCCCGCGCACCGCCGCGCGCACGTCGGCGCCGGGGTCGTGGCCGGGGGGCCATGCGGCGACCGGCCGGCTCGCGATCCGCTCCAGCAGCGCGGCGTCCTCCGCCCGCCCCTGCTGCTTGTACGCCTGCACCTGGCGGGCGGCCGGGGAGCCGGGGTCCACCCAGAACGGCGACTTCGCCGCCGAGGCCGGCCGCGCCCGCTCGCCGCCCCGCGGTTCGGTCCCCGCCCCGTCCCCGTCCGGGGACGTGCAGCCGAGCAGGACCCCGAGGACCAGGGTGGCGATGAGCGTACGGATCCGCGCCGACATGCACTTCTCCCGCGGGAGGTGAGCGAACAGAACCCGTCGATCGTGACATAGCGGATCTTTCCCCGCGGAACGCCGCGCCCGCGCGGCCGGCGCCGCGGGCCGCGGGCGGCCCCGGATGGGCGTCAGCCGCCCGCGGCCAGCGCGCCGCCGAGCGGTGTGCGCTCGTAGAGGACGCGGTGGCGCTCGCGGCGGGAGGTCAGCAGCCCCGCCGCCTTCAGCACGGTCAGGTGGGCGGAGACCGACGACGGGGCCAGGTCAAGGCGGCGGGCGAGCGCGGAGGTGGAGGCCGGCTCGTCGAGCGCGGCGAGTACGGCGGCGCGGCCGGCGCCGAGCAGCCGCGCCAGCGCCCGCGCAGCCTCGGGGCGTCCGGCGTCCGCCCACAGGGTGCCCACCCCGCGGGCGGGGTAGATGACGGTGGGCTGCCAGGGCGGCTGGAAGCCGGTCACCACGTCCGGCCAGACGAAGGCGCTGGGCATCAGCAGCAGGCCGTCGCCGGCGAGGTCGCGCTCGTGGCGGAAGCGGCCCTTCGTCCGTACGGTCAGCAGGCCGTCCGCGTACGACAGCCGGGCGTGCAGCAGCGCGAACAGCTCCTCCAGGCCCGCGGAGGCGAGCTGCCGGGCGCGGAAGTCGATGTCCGCCTGGAGCAGGTCGTGCAGCCGCGGCCAGAACGGCTCGACCAGCGCGTGCCACGCCTGTTCCGTGACGTCGGCCAGCAGCGCGATCGCCGCCGCGGGGTCGGCGAGCAGCCTGCGCCCGAGCGGGGACTCCGCGGCGCCGGGGATGGAGTCCAGCGACAGGGTCATCTCGGCGTGCGCCAGCGCCGGGTCGGTGCCGCGCAGGTGGGCGAGGCCGTCGGCGACCGAGGTGTACGCGGCGTGCGGCGGGCCGCCGAGGAAGTCGGGGGTGTAGCCGGGGCCGTTCGGCATGAAGAGCCACAGCAGGTCGAGGTCGAGCCCGGCGGCGGCCTCGCCGAGCCGGCGCAGCCACGGGCGGTGGTAGGGGTGCCGCTCGGTGCGGCGCAGCGTCCGTATCGCCTCGTGGGTCTCGAAGACCGGGGAGACCGCGAAGCGGCAGCGCAGCAGGTCCTCGGGGCCGAAGCGCATGTACACCGGCACGGCGGCCTCTCTCGCTGGCTGATTCGGCTGGTGCCGAAAGACTACGGCCCGGCGCGGGCGGCGGGCCACGCTCCGGTGATGAGCGACACCACAGCCCCGGACGGCACGGCCGCGTCCGTGCCCGCGGCCCTGCCGTCCGGCCCGGGCGCCACCCCGGCAGCCACCCCGGCCGCCGAGCCCGCCCCGGCCGGTCCCGCCCCCGCCGGGGCCGCCGCCGAGTCGCGCGCCCGCTACGCCGACGTCTTCCGCGTCCGCGAGTTCCGCTTCGTCTTCGCCGCCCACGTCATGTCGATCACCGGCGAGGTCGTCGCCGCCATCGCGCTGACCGTCCTCGTCTACGACCGGACCGGCTCCCCGCTGCTCAGCGCGCTCACCCTCGGCGTCGGCCTACTGCCCTACCTCGTCGGCGGCACCCTGCTCTCCTCGGTCGCCGACCGCCTCCCGGCCCGCCGGGTGCTGGTGACGTGCGACCTGCTCGCCGCCGTCTGCTTCGCCGCGATGGTGCTGCCGGGCATGCCCGTCGCCGCGCTGCTGGCGCTGCGCTGCGTCGCCGGCGTCATCTCGCCGGTCTTCACCGGCACCCGGATCGCCACGCTGGCCGACATCCTCGGCACCGGCGACCGGTTCGTCCTCGGCCGCTCCGTCATCCGGCTCACCGCGCAGGCGGCGCAGCTCGTCGGGTTCGCCCTCGGCGGGCTGCTCGCGGCGTTCTCGCCGCGCGCGACGCTCACGCTGACCGCGGTGGGGATGCTCGGCTCGGCGCTGGTGCTGCGCTTCGGCACCCGCGCCCGCCCGGCCCGTACCGCAGTCGGCGCCGCGGGTGCGCCCGGCGGTACGGGCCGGGCGGGCACCGTCGGCGCCTCGCTCGCCGCCGCCGGCACCTTCCTGCGCGACCGCCGCATCCGCGCGCTGCTGCTGCTCACCTGGATCCCGCCGACCTTCGTCGTCGCGCCCGAGGCGCTGGCCGCCGCGTACGCCGACGACCTCGGCATCGGCGCCCTCGGGCTCGGCCTGCTCATGACCGGCATGCCGATCGGCGCGGTCACCAGCGAGATCCTCGCCGGCTCGCTGCTCGGCCCGCGCGGCCGGGAACGGATCGTCTTCCCGGTGGCGGTGCTGTGCACGGTCCCCGCCATGGCCTTCGTGACGCACCCCTCCTTCGGCTGGGCGCTGCCGCTGCTCGTGCTCACCGGCTTCGGCATCTCGTACTCGCTCGGCCTCGACCAATGGTTCGTCGCCGCCGTGCCGGGGGAGATGCGCGGCCGGGCGATGACGCTGCAGACCGCCGGGCTGATGACGCTGCAGGGCGTCGGCATGGCCGGCGCGGGCGCGGTCGCGGAGTTCGTGCCGGTGCACGTGGCCGTCGCCGCGGTCGGCGTGACGGGCACGGTCTGCTCGCTGCTGGTCTGTCTGGAAGTGCGCAGGACCCGGCCGAAGAGCGGGACCGGGCTGACCGCGACATGACCGGGGGGTAGGGTCGGCGACGTGCCGAAGCCGCTGAGCCTGTCGTTCGACCCCATCGCCCGCGCCGACGAACTGTGGCGCCAGCGCTGGGGAGCCGTGCCCGCCATGGGGGCCATCACCTCCGTGATGCGCGCGCACCAGATCCTGCTGGCGCAGGTCGACGCCGTCGTCAAGCCGTACGGGCTGACCTTCGCGCGCTACGAGGCGCTGGTGCTGCTCACCTTCTCCAAGGCCGGCGAGCTGGCGATGTCGAAGATCGGCGAGCGGCTGATGGTGCACCCGACGTCGGTGACCAACACCGTCGACCGGCTGGTCAGGTCCGGGTACGTGGCCAAGCGGCCCAACCCCGCCGACGGCCGCGGCACGCTCGCGTCGATCACGGACCGGGGCCGCGAGGTCGTCGAGCAGGCGACGCGCGACCTGATGGCGATGGACTTCGGGCTCAGCGCGTACGACGAGGAGCAGTGCGCGGAGATCTTCGCCATGCTGCGCCCGCTGCGGATAGCCGCGGGCGACTTCGAGCAGTAGCCCCCGCGGGCCGCGCGGCTACGCCCCCGCGGGCGCGGGCTCGCCGTCGCGGACGACCAGCGGGGCGACCTCCCGGGTGAGCTTCCGCTCGACGAAGAACGCCGCCGTCGGCACCGTCCCCGCGAGCAGCACCCAGACCTGCTTGCCGACCGGGAACTTCGCCTTGGAGCCGAGGTCGAAGGCGCACACCAGGTAGAGGATGTACAGCCAGCCGTGGGCGATGCTCACGACCTTGGTGAAGCCGTCCGCGCCCGAGAGGTCCAGGGCGTACTTGCCGATCATGCCGAGGGTCAGCAGGACGAGGAGCACGCCGGTCACGTACGCCATCGTGCGGTAGCGGGTGAGCACGCTCTTCTTCATGACACCGAGCCTAAACCCCGTCCGCGACATGCCGTGACCACCCCCACTCCCCGGTCCCGTATAGCGCGCCTCCACCGGGGGCATGCAACACTTAGTAGGACGTCCTATTAAATGCGCCGCGCGATCCGCGCGCAGAGAGAGGCGGTACGGCATGGATGCTGCGGCCATGGAGGAGGGCCGGCGCCGCTGGCAGGCGCGTTACGACACGGCCCGCAAGCGCGAGGCGGACTTCAGCACGCTCTCCGGCGACGACGTCGACCCCGTCTACGGCCCCCGCCCCGGGGACGTCTACGAGGGCTTCGAGCGCATCGGCTGGCCCGGCGAGTTCCCGTACACCCGCGGCCTCTACGCCACCGGCTACCGCGGCCGGACGTGGACGATCCGCCAGTTCGCCGGCTTCGGCAACGCCGAGCAGACGAACGAGCGCTACAAGCTCATCCTCGGCCACGGCGGCGGCGGCCTGTCCGTCGCGTTCGACATGCCCACCCTCATGGGCCGCGACTCCGACGACCCGCACGCGCTGGGCGAGGTCGGGCACTGCGGCGTGGCCATCGACTCCGCCGCCGACATGGAGGTGCTCTTCCGCGGCATCCCGCTGGGCGGCATCACCACCTCGATGACGATCAGCGGCCCGGCCGTCCCCGTGTTCTGCATGTACCTGGTCGCAGCAGAACGCCAGGGCGTCGACCCCGCCGTGCTCAACGGGACGCTGCAGACGGACATCTTCAAGGAGTACATCGCGCAGAAGGAGTGGCTCTTCCAGCCCGAGCCCCACCTGCGCCTCATCGGCGACCTGATGGAGTACTGCGCCGCGCGCATCCCGGCCTACAAGCCGCTGTCCGTCTCCGGCTACCACATCCGCGAGGCCGGCTCGACGGCCGCCCAGGAGCTGGCCTACACCCTCGCCGACGGCTTCGGCTACGTCGAGCTGGGCCTGTCCCGCGGGCTCGACGTCGACGCCTTCGCCCCCGGCCTGTCCTTCTTCTTCGACGCCCACGTCGACTTCTTCGAGGAGATCGCCAAGTTCCGCGCCGCACGCCGCATCTGGGCCCGCTGGCTGCGCGACGTGTACGGGGCGCGCAGCGAGAAGGCGCAGTGGCTGCGCTTCCACACCCAGACCGCGGGCGTGTCGCTGACCGCCCAGCAGCCGTACAACAACGTGGTGCGCACGGCCGTCGAGGCGCTGGCGGCCGTGCTCGGCGGCACCAACTCGCTGCACACCAACGCCCTCGACGAGACCCTGGCGCTGCCCAGCGAGCGGGCCGCGGAGATCGCGCTGCGCACCCAGCAGGTGCTGATGGAGGAGACCGGCGTCGCGAACGTCGCCGACCCGCTCGGCGGTTCCTGGTACGTCGAGCAGCTCACCGACCGGATCGAGGCCGACGCGGAGAAGGTCTTCGACCAGATCCGCGAGCGCGGCCGGCGCGCCCACCCCGACGGGCGGCACCCCATCGGGCCGATCACGTCCGGGATCCTGCGCGGCATCGAGGACGGCTGGTTCACCGGCGAGATCGCCGAGTCGGCCTTCCGCTACCAGCGGTCCCTGGAGAAGGGCGACAAGAAGATCGTCGGCGTCAACTGCCACACCGGGTCCGTCACCGGCGACCTGGAGATCCTCCGGGTCAGCCACGAGGTGGAGCGCGAGCAGGTGCGCGCCCTGGCCGACCGCAAGGCCGCCCGCGACGACGCGGGGGTGCGCGCCGCGCTGGACGGCATGCTCGCGGCGGCCCGGGACGGCGGCAACATGATCGAGCCGATGCTCGCGGCGGTACGGGCCGAGGCCACCCTCGGCGAGATCTGCAACGTCCTGCGCGACGAGTGGGGCGTCTACACCGAGCCGGCGGCCTTCTGACCCGTACGCGCGCGGGGGAGCGGGGTCACACGACGAGGACGGACTTGCCGCGCGTGTGGCCCTTCTCCCAGTCCCGGACCGCCTCGGCCGCGTCGGCGAGGGCGTACCTGCGGCCGACGACCGGGGTGAGCGCGCCGGACTCCAGCAGGCCGCGCACCTCCTCGACGTCATGCGGGCGGGGGCGCACGTAGGGCGCCTTCACTTTCCGGGCGGAGAACAGGGAGCGTACGGAGCCGCCGAGCGAGCGGCGCAGGTCGCCGGTCCACCTGCCGCCGCCCTCGCCGCCGACGAGCACGATCGTGCCGCGCGGGGCCAGGACGCGGCGCAGCGCGGCCAGCGGGCGGTTGCCGGCGGTGTCGAGCACGAGGTCGTAGCGGACGGCGCCGGCGGTCACGTCCCGTTCGGTGTAGTCGATCACGTGGTCGGCGCCGAGCGAGCGGACCAGTCCGGTCTTGTCCGTTCCGCACACGCCGGTGACCTCGGCCCCGCGTGCCTTGGCCAGTTGGACGGCGAACGTGCCGACGCCGCCGCCGGCGCCGAGCACCAGGACGTGACCGCCCGCGCGCAGCCCGCCCGCGTCGCGCAGGGCGCGCAGCGCGGTGATCGCGGAGGTGGGCACGGCCGCGGCGGCGTCGAAGTCCACGCCCGGTGGCTTGGCCGCGAACATGTCGGCGGCGCCGCGGCAGTACTCCGCGAAGGTGCCGCCGCTGCCGATGCCGAACACCTCGTCGCCGGGGGTGAAGCGGGTCACCCCCGCGCCGACCGACTCGACCGTGCCGGCGGCGTCCCAGCCGCGCACCCGGTCCCTGGGCGCGCGCAGGCCGAAGCCCATCAGGCGCATCATGTACGGCAGGCCCGTCATCAGGTGCCACACGCTGGGGTCGAGGCCGGCGGCCCGTACCCGGACGAGGATCTCGCCCGCACCCGGCTCCGGCCGTTCGACCTCCGCGGCCCGCAGCACGTCGGCCGGGCCGTAGCGGTCCTGGACGATCGCCTTCATGACGCCTCCCCACGGACGGGAGGACAGCATCCCGTCCCGGGCGCCGCCGGGGTAGGCCCGAAGGGCCTATTGCCCCGGCGGATCGGGCCCCGGACGCGCACCCGGATCCGGTGCCGGGTCGGTCAGGGCGGCCAGGCCCCGGGTCAGCAGCGTGGCGAACCTCGTCGCCCACGCCTCCGTCACCGGCTCCGCGCTGACCAGCAGCCGGTGCAGCACCGAGCCCGCGATCACGTCGAAGATCATGTCCGCGTTGCGGTCCGCCGCCGCCGCGTCCTGCTCCGCCGGCAACTCCCCGCGCGCCCGCGCCCGTTCGCGGCCCTGCAGCACCAGGTGCTTCTGCCGGGCCACGATCGAGACGCGGATCCGCTCGCGCAGCGCCGCGTCGTGCGTCGCCTCCGCCAGTACGGCCATCAGCGCGCCGCGCGTGCGCGGCTCCCGGAGCAGCCCGGCGAACTGCAGCACCACGCCCTCCACGTCCCGCGCCAGGCTGCCGTGGTCCGGCAGCCGCAGCGAGTCGAAGAGGTCGGCGAGCGCGTCCAGGACGAGTTCGTTCTTGCCCGGCCAGCGCCGGTAGAGCGTGGTCTTCGCCACTCCCGCGCGCGCCGCGACGCCGCCGAGGGTCACCCCGGCCCAGCCCGCCTCGGCGATGGCGGCCCGGGCCGCGTCGAGGATGGCCCGGTCCGCGGTCGCGCTGCGCGGGCGGCCCGCGCGCCGTGCGGCGGGCGTCTCGTCGCTCATGAGCTGGACCTTATCCCTTCTCCCCGGCGCGGTACGTGGGTTACGCTACGACCCGTAGCGTAAGTCACCCCCGAGCGACCGGTGTCTTCTGCTGCACCTGGGAACCCGCCCGGAACGAACCCTTCCGGGCGGGTTCGCGTAGCCAACCGCGGCCCGTCCGTTCAATGCACCGCGCGAAGGGGGGAGGATAGGGCGTATGCAGCCACGCAACATGTCTATGAGCGGAGCGGTCGACCTGGCCGCGGTGAAGGCGGCCGCGGAGGCCAAGGAGAAGGCGGAGGCGGCCCGCGCCCAGGCCGCCCGCGACGGGGTGCCGGCGCCCGGCGCCGATGCGCTGGTCATCGATGTCGACGAGGCCGGCTTCCAGCAGGAGGTTCTGCAGCGTTCCACCGAGGTCCCGGTCGTCGTCGACTTCTGGGCCGAGTGGTGCCAGCCGTGCAAGCAGCTCAGCCCGCTGCTGGAGCGGCTGACGCGGGAGTACGCCGGACGGTTCGTCCTGGCCAAGATCGACGTGGACGCGAACCAGATGCTGTTCCAGCAGTTCGGCGTCCAGTCCATCCCGGCGGTCTTCGCGGTCGTCGGCGGCCAGGCCATCCCGCTGTTCCAGGGTGCCGCCCCCGAGCCGCAGATCCGTCAGGTGCTGGACGAGCTGATCAAGGTCGCCGAGCAGCAGTTCGGCATCGTCGGACGGCCGGTGTCCGCCGAGGACGCCGCTGCCGGCGAGGACGGCGCGGGTACGCAGGAGGCGCCGGAGGAGCCGGCCGGTCCGTACGACGGCGTGCTGGCCGCGGCCGGCGACGCGCTGGACCGGGGGGACCTGGGCGGCGCGATCCAGGCGTACCAGAACGTGCTCTCCGACGACCCGGGCAACCTGGAGGCCAAGCTGGGCCTCGCGCAGGCGGAGTTGCTGCGGCGCGTGGAGGGGCTCGACCCCGCGGCCGTGCGCAAGGAGGCGGCGGACAACCCCGCGGACGTCGAGGCGCAGATCCGGGTCGCCGACCTGGACCTGGTGGGCGGCCACGTCGAGGACGCCTTCGGCCGGCTGGTCGACACGGTGGCGCGGACCGCGGGCGAGGACCGGCAGGCGGCGCGGGTGCGGCTGCTGGAGCTGTTCGAGGTGGTCGGCGGCGACGATCCGCGGGTGGTGGCGGGGCGGCAGGCGCTGGCGCGCGTGCTGTTCTGACCAGAGGTCGACGTTCGGTGACAGCCCCTGCCGCTTTGCCAAAAATTGACTGTGGGCAGGGCTGTTACTCGCAGTAACTCGTGTGCTGTCAGATGACTGTTTTTGTCGTGCTTTCTCGTCGGGTACGTCCGCGGCGGGCGGCAACCCAGGGTGCATGATCCGGCCAGTGTGGCCGGATCTTCCTTCACCCTTGCGCTACCCGTTGGTAACGAACCCCTTGTGTGCCCCCCTTCCGATGCACCACGATCGCCAACCGGACAGGGGGGTTCCCCGTTTCCGCGGAACGTTCCCGCGGATCGGAGCCTGTCCGGACAACGAGTCGCTCGGGGGTACGCCCCCTTCGACGTAGCGCGTCCGCCGCCCGTATCCGGGACCCGCAGCAGCCGCCCCCGCGTGCGCGTGCGGATCCCCCTCGCTCCCGAGGACCGGCACACGGGCTCGGACGTACGTCCGAGAAGGAGGAAAGGCATGGAGTCCCAGGCACGTGGTGGGACCAGGTGGAAGCGGTTCGCCGTGGTCATGGTGCCGAGCCTGGCGGCGACCGCCGCCATCGGCGTGGCGCTGAGCCAGGGCGCCCTGGCGGCGTCGTTCAGCGTGTCGGGCCAGGAGTTCAAGGTCACGGCCGACCGGCTGGAGGGCACCGGCTTCGTCCAGTACGGGGGTGTCGACAGCGGTCACGACCTGGAGGGCAACGAGGCCACGCGGCCGGTCGCGATCTCCGCGTTCAAGGACGCCAAGATCAACGGCATGTGCCAGTCGGTCGTCACGCCCGACGTCCCGCTCATCGGCTCGGTCAGCCTGGTGCTGACGGCCGGCGACGACAAGCCGGTGGAGGCCAAGAACCTCTACATCGACATCGCCCAGCTCGACGCCGACGCGACGTTCGAGAACATCAACATCGGTGTGGCGGCCGGGTCCAGCACCAAGGGCCCCGGCATCGGCAAGGGCGACAAGGCGAACCCCAACGGGTTCGCGCAGGAGGCCGACCGGGCCGTCCTCACCGACGTGAAGCAGACCGCCTGGGCCACCAGCGCCGGCACCTTCAAGCTGAGCGGGCTCAGCATGAAGCTGCACAAGGGCGTCAAAGAGTGCTTCTGACCACGCACTCGGCCGGCGGGGAGGCGCGTACCGCTCCCCGCCGGACCCCCCTCTGACTGAACCGCACCGCTGTACCGGGGAGCTGTTTTCATGAGCGCCGAGTTGCCGGACCTGCTGCACCGTCTGAACACCTGGCGGCTGCGATTCCGCGCCTGGCGCGGCTCCCGTCCGTTCTGGGCGGGTCTGCTGACCATCGCGGGCGGCGTGCCGATCGGCGCGCTGCCGTACTACAACATCAAGCTCGGCAACCTCAGCCTGCAGATGGCCACGCAGGCGGGGGCCGGCGGCCTGATCATCGGCGTGCTGCTGGTGACGCTCGGGCTGACCATGTGGTTCCACTCCGTCGTCCGGGTGTTCGCGGGCGTCGCCTCCATCGTGCTGGCGCTGGTGTCGATCCCGGTGTCCAACTTCGGCGGCCTGCTGGTGGGTTTCCTGCTGTCGATGACCGGCGGGGCGCTGGCCGTCTCGTGGGCGCCGGGCGGAACGGCGGTCGACGAGGCCGACAAGGCCGAAGAGGCCGAAGAGGCTGACGAGGCTGACAAGGACGGCAAGGCCGAGGACGACGGGCCCGAGCGGAGGAGAGCCGGCGTCGAGCCGCTGGGCGCACACGTCCTGGAGGACGTCGACGGCGGGAGGCACCGTGCTGCCGGATGACCACACGAGGGCGCCGCGCAGGGGACCGCGGCACGCGGCGCCGCGCAGGCCGCTGCTCGGCCGGGTGCCGGCGGGCAAGGCGATAGCCCTGGCGGCCATGCCCACCGCGGTCTTCCTGGGCCTGGGGCTGACGCCGCGGCCGGCGATCGCCGAGGACGACCCGGCGGACCGCTGGCGGCCCGGGCCGTGCGCGGAGCAGTCGGACGAGCCGAAGGACGAGGAGACGGCGGACGCCGGGGACGCGTCGGACGCCGCGGGCGGCGAAGACGCGCCGGACGCCGGGGAGTCGGCGGCGCCGGATGACGAGCCGTCGCCGAGTCCGTCGGCGTCGGCGGGCGGGTCGGCGGCCGGGGAGCCGGGCGGCGGGTCGGGCGGCGGCGGGGCGGACGGCTCCGGCGGCGGCTCGGGCTCCGGCGGCGCGGCGGACTCCGGGACCCCCGAGGAGCCGAGCCCGTCGCCGTCGGAGTCCCACCCCTGGTACGACCCGCTGGGCCTCGGCGACAAGATCGGCGACCTGGTGGACCCGGACGAGCCGGAGGAGCCGGAGGAGCCGCAATCCGAACCCGAGCCGGAACCCGACCCGTCGGAGGGCTCGGCCGGCTCCGGTTCCGGCGGCGGCCCGGGCTCCGGCGCCGCGTCGGGCGACGAGCGCGGTGAGACGGAGAAGGCCATCCGCGACGCCGCCGGCGAGGCCGGCGCCACCGTGGAAGAGCTGGACGACAAGGTACGGGACACGGCCGGGGACCCCGCGGACGAGACGACGGACCCCGGCGCCGGGGACGACGCCGCGGCGGACGCCGGCGGCAAGGAGCCGTTCCCCTGCCCCACCGCCGACCCCGAGGCCCTCGCGGACGCGGCGCTCGAACCCGGGCTGCCGCTGCTGCCCGACGACCCCTGGCGGCTGGAGAGCACCAAGCTCACCCTCAAGGGGCTGAAGTACCACGGGATCGTCGAGGTGAAGACCTACAGCGGCGCGGTCAAGAAGGTGCTGAAGTACACCGCGGACGACGGCGTCGACATCCGCGACCTGCACCAGACCGTCGTCGGACCCGGCCGGAACACCTCGCACGTACGGGCCGACAAGGGCACCACGTCCACGATCCGCAACGGCACCGTGACCATGTACACCGAGGAGCTGAAGGGCAACCTCTTCGGCCTGATCCCGCTGACGTTCAGCCCCGACAGCCCGCCGCCGCTGGACCTGCCGTTCGCGTTCTTCACCGACGTCCAGGTCATCCAGGCGGGTCAGTTCGGCGGCACGCTCACCGTGCCGGGCCTCACGAACACCATCGAGTAGCGGCCGGCCGCGCCCCTCAGTGCTCGCCGCCCAGGTGGTGCACGCGGACCATGTTCGTGGTGCCCGGCACCCCGGGCGGCGACCCGGCGGTCATCACCATGGTGTCGCCCGCGTGGAAGCGGCCCAGCTTCAGCACCTCGGCGTCCACCAGGTCCACCATCGCGTCGGTGTTGTCCACGTGCGGCACGAGCACCGGCTCCACGCCCCAGCTCAGCGTGAGCTGGTTGCGCGTGCTCTCCGAGGTGGTGAAGGCCAGGATCGGCTGGCACGCGCGGTAGCGCGACAGCCGCCGGGCGGTGTCCCCGGACTGGGTGAACGCCGCCAGCGCCCGGGCGTCCAGGAAGTCGGCGATCTCGCACGCGGCACGGGCCACCGACCCGCCCTGCGTACGCGGCTTCTTGCCCGGCACCAGCGGCTGCAGCCCGCGCGACAGCAACTCGTCCTCCGCCGCCACGACGATCCGCGACATCGTCTTGACCGTCTCGATCGGATACTTGCCGACCGACGACTCGGCGGACAGCATCACCGCGTCCGTACCGTCCAGGATCGCGTTCGCGACGTCGGACGCCTCGGCGCGCGTCGGGCGCGAGGAGCTGATCATCGACTCCATCATCTGGGTCGCGACGATCACCGGCTTGGCGTTGCGGCGGCACATCTCGACGAGCCGCTTCTGCACCATCGGCACCTTCTCCAGCGGGTACTCCACCGCCAGGTCGCCGCGGGCCACCATCACGCCGTCGAAGGCGAGGACGATCTCCTCCATGTGCTCGATCGCCTGCGGCTTCTCGACCTTGGCGATCACCGGCACCCGGCGTCCGACCTCGTCCATGACCCGGTGGACGTCGGCGATGTCGGCGGCGTCGCGGACGAAGGACAGCGCGACCATGTCGCAGCCCATGCCCAGGGAGAAGCGCAGGTCCTCCACGTCCTTCTCGGAGAGCGCCGGGACGTTCACCGCCACGCCGGGCAGGTTGATGCCCTTGTGGTCGGAGACGACGCCGCCCTCGATGACCATCGTGCGCACCTCGGGGCCGCGCACCTCCAGCACCTCCAGCGCCACCGCGCCGTCGTTGACGAGGATGCGCTCGCCCGCGGAGACGTCCCCGGGCAGGCCCTTGTACGTGGTGCCGCAGATGGACCGGTCGCCGCGCACGTCCTCGGTGGTGATGGTGAACTCGTCGCCGCGTGCCAGCTCCACCGGGCCCTCGGCGAACGTCTCCAGCCGGATCTTCGGACCCTGGAGGTCGGCCAGCACGCCGATGGGCCGCCCGGTCTCCTCGGCGGCCTTGCGCAGCCGCTCGTAGCGCTCCTGGTGCTCGGCGTGGGTGCCGTGGCTCATGTTGAAGCGGGCCACCGACATGCCGGCCTCGATCAGCGCTTTGAGCTGCTCGAAGGAGTCGACGGCGGGACCCAGGGTGCAGACGATTTTCGCTCGGCGCATGGCGGCATCCTATCGGTTTGTTCGCGACCGGAATTAATCCGGTGGGGGTGGCGCCGAGCCGCTCCCGCGGACCAGGTCGCGGCTCTGGGTGGCGATCTCCAGCTCCTCGTCGGTGGGCACCACGGCCACCGTCACCCGGGAGCCGGACGCGGAGACCACGCGGGGCGCGGACGCGCGTACCGCGTTGCGTACGGAGTCCAGCTCGACGCCCAGCGCTTCGAGGCCCCGCATCGACGCCTCCCGCACTGCGGCGGAGTTCTCCCCGACGCCGGCCGTGAACGCGACGGCGTCCACCCGGCCCAGCACGGCGGTGTACGCACCGACGTACTTGCGGATGCGGTGGACGTACACGTCGAAGGCGAGCTGCGCCCGCGCGTCGCCCTCGGCGATCCGGCGGCCGATCTCCCGCATGTCGTTGTCGCCGCAGAGGCCCGCGAGCCCGCTCCGCTTGTTCAGCAGCGTGTCGATCGCGTCCGTGTCCATGCCCGCCTCGCGGGCGAGATGGAAGATCACCGCCGGGTCGAGGTCCCCGCTGCGGGTGCCCATCACCAGGCCCTCCAGCGGGGTCATCCCCATCGACGTCTCCACGCACCGGCCGCCGGCGACCGCGGAAACGCTGGCGCCGTTGCCGAGGTGCAGCACGATGACGTTGAAGTCCCCGGGGTCCGCCGGGTCCCGGCCGAGCAACTCCGCGGTGGCGCGGGAGACGTAGGCGTGGGAGGTGCCGTGGAAGCCGTAGCGGCGGACGGCGTGGGCGTCCGCGGTGGCCGTGTCGAGGGCGTAGCGCCAGGCGTGTTCGGGGAGGGTGGCGTGGAAGGCGGTGTCGAAGACGGCGACCTGCGGCAGGTCGGGGCGCAGCTCGCGGGCGACGCGGATGCCGGCGATGTTCGCCGGGTTGTGCAGCGGGGCGAGCGGGACGAGCTTCTCCATCTCGGCCAGCACGCCGTCGTCGACGAGCACCGGTGCGGTGAAGCGGGTGCCGCCGTGGACGGCGCGGTGGCCGATGGCCAGCAGGTCGGGCGAGTCCAGCCCGTGCCCCGCGGCGGCCAGTTCCTCGCCGACGGCGCGCAGCGCCGCCGCGTGGTCCGGCACGCCGCCGCGGGACTCCGGTTCGCCGATCCGCTCGACGATGCCGCGGGCCGGGCGGCTGGCACCGGGGGTCGGGCCGGCCATGTCGATGAGCTGGTACTTCAGCGACGAGGAGCCGGAGTTGAGCACCAGGACCCGGGTCGGGGCGGTCATGAGCGGTCCCCCGGTGCGGGTGCGCCGGCGCCCTGCGCCTGGACGGCGGTGATGGCCACGGTGTTGATGATGTCCTGGACGAGCGCGCCCCGGGACAGGTCGTTCACCGGCTTGTTGAGCCCCTGCAGCACGGGCCCCACGGCGATCGCGCCGGCGGTGCGCTGGACCGCCTTGTACGTGTTGTTGCCGGTGTTGAGATCGGGGAAGACCAGCACCGTGGCCTGCCCGGCGACCCGCGAGTCCGGCATCTTGGCGGCGGCGACGGTGGCGTCCACCGCCGCGTCGTACTGGATCGGGCCCTCCACGCGGAGGTCCGGCCGGCGGGTCCGCACCAGCTCGGTCGCGCGCCGCACCTTGTCGACGCCCGAGCCGGAGCCCGAGGTGCCGGTGGAGTACGACAGCATAGCCACCCGCGGCTCGACGCCGAACTGCGCGGCCGTCGCCGCCGACTGGATGGCGATGTCCGCGAGCTGCTCGGCGTTCGGATCGGGGTTGACCGCGCAGTCGCCGTACACCAGGACCCGGTCCGCCAGGCACATGAAGAAGACGGACGAGACGATCGCGGCTCCCGGTGCGGTCTTGATGACCTCGAACGCCGGGCGGACGGTGGCGGCCGTGGAGTGCGCGGCGCCCGAGACCATCGCGTCGGCCAGGCCCTGCTGCACCATCAGGGTGCCGAAGTAGTTGACGTCGCCGAGGACGTCGTACGCCAGCTCCACGCTGACGCCGCGGTGCGCGCGGTACTGCGCGTACAGCTCGGCGAAGCTCTCGCGCAGGGGCGAGACGCGGGGGTCGGTGATCCGCGCCGTGGCGGGGCCGCCCGGCTGCGCCGCGGGCGCGTCGGCGCCCAGCAGCGGCAGGCTCAGCCCCAGCTCCGCCGCGCGCTTGCGGATCGTCTGCTCCTCGCCGAGGAGTGTGAGATCGCACACCCCGCGCCGTACCAGCACCTCCGCCGCCAGCAGCACCCGCTCCTCCGTGCCCTCCGGCAGCACCACGTGCCTGCGGTCGCCCTGCGCCCGCTCGATCAGCATGTGCTCGAACATCATCGGCGTCACGCGCCCGCTGGCCGCCACCGCCAGCCGCCCGGTGAGCTGCGCGGAGTCCACGTGCGACTCGAAGAGGCCGAGGGCGATGTCCGCCTTGCGCGGCGTCGCGGCGTTCAGCTCGCCGCGCAGCCCGACCAGCGCGGCGGCGGTGGGGAACGAGCCCTCGGCCACCGTGAGCAGCGGCGTCCCCGGCGCCAGCCGCTCGGCCAGCGCCATGATGTCGGGGCCCGGCCGCTCGTCCAGCGTCAGCAGCAGGCCGGCGATGGCGGGGGAGCCCGCCGAGTGCGCGGCCAGCGCGCCGACGACGAGGTCCGCGCGGTCGCCGGGCGTGATGACCATGCAGCCCTCGCTGAGGGCCGGCAGGAACGCGGGCAGCATCGCGCCGCCGAAGACGAAGTCGCGTACGTCGCGGGCCAGCCCGCCCGCGTCCCCGGCCAGCAGCCCGGCGCCGAGCGCGTCCCGTATCTGCGCGACGGTGGGCGCGGCGAGGCCGGCGTCCTCGGGGATGACGTACACCGGCACGGGCAGGTGGGCGCCGGCGTCCGCGGTGGCGGCGCGGGCCAAGGGGGCGGCGTCGGGGCCGACGCGGTTGGCGACCATCGCGAGGATGTCGCAGCCGAGGGAGGCGTACGCGTCGTGCGCGTTGCGCACCTCGGCGACCACCGAATCCGCGGACTGCTCGGCGCCGCCCACGACGGGCAGCACGGCCGCGCCGCACTCGTTGGCGAGGCGGGCGTTGAGCGCCAGCTCGGCGGGGATGTTGGTGTCGGCGAAGTCGGTGCCGAGTATCAGCACCGCCTCGTAGTCCGCGGCGACCTCGTGGAACCGCTCGACGAGCCGGGCCACCAGCGCGTCCGTGCCCTCCTCGGCCTGCAGCGCGCCGGCCTTCCCGTACGTCATGCCGAGCACCCCGGCGCGCGGCTGGCTCAGCCGGTAGCGGGCGCGCAGCAGGTCGAAGACGGGGTCGCGGGTTTCCGCGTCGGCGTGGGCCAGCGGGCGGAAGATCCCCACCCTGTCGACCTGGCGGGAGAGCAGTTCCGTCATGCCCAGCTCGACGACCTGGCGGCCGTCTCCGCGGCCGATGCCGGCGACGTAGACGCTGCGGGTCACTCCCAGCACTCCATCCGTCCCGTCCGTCGCGGACCCGTCCGTTGCGGTTCCGTCTGTCGCGGTCCGTTCGACCATACCGTCGGGCCCGGCGCGGGCGCGCGGCAGGCGGCCGGTGGCGGCGGGGTGACCGCCGCGTGTGACGGAGGGTTAACCGGCCGTTCGATCGGGTGACTCGCGGGGCATGGGAGAATCGGCATCGAGCATGCATGCGACGGGACCGAGCAGGAGAGACATGCGCATCGGAGTACTCACGGCGGGCGGAGACTGCCCCGGCCTGAACGCGGTGATCAGGTCGGTGGTCCACCGGGCCGTGGCCGGTCACGGCGACGAGGTGATCGGGTTCGAGGACGGCTTCAAGGGCCTGCTCGAGGGGCGGTACCACAAGCTGGACCTCAACGCCGTCAGCGGCATCCTCGCCCGCGGCGGCACCGTCCTCGGCTCGTCCCGGCTGGAGCGCGACCGGCTCCGCGAAGCGTGCGAGAACACCGAGGAGCTCAGCCGCGAGCTGGGCCTCGACGCGCTCATCCCGATCGGCGGCGAGGGCACCCTCACCGCGTCGGCGATGCTCGCCGACGCGGGGATGCCGGTCGTCGGCGTACCGAAGACGATCGACAACGACATCTCCGCCACCGACCGCACCTTCGGCTTCGACACGGCCGTCGGCGTGGCCACCGAGGCGATGGACCGGCTGAAGACCACCGCCGAGTCCCACCAGCGCGTCATGGTCGTCGAGGTCATGGGGCGGCACGCGGGCTGGATCGCGCTGGAGTCCGGCATGGCCGGCGGCGCGCACGGCATCTGCCTGCCGGAGCGGCCGTTCGACATCGGCAACCTGTGCAAGATGGTCGAGGAGCGCTTCGACCGGCACAAGAAGTTCGCCGTCATCTGCGTCGCCGAGGGCGCGCACCCGGCGGAGGGCACGATGGAGTACAAGAAGGGCGAGATCGACCAGTACGGCCACGAGCGCTTCACCGGCATCGGCAACCGCCTGGCCGGCGAGCTGGAGCGCCGCCTGGGCAAGGAGGCCAAGCCGGTCATCCTCGGCCACGTCCAGCGCGGCGGCACGCCCACGGCGTACGACCGCGTCCTGGCGACGCGCTTCGGGTGGCACGCGGTGGAGGCGGTGCACCGCGGCGACTTCGGGCAGATGACGGCGCTGCGGGGGACGGACATCGTGATGGCCCCGCTGGCGGACGCGACCCGCGAGCTGAAGCGCGTCCCGGCGAACCGGATGGACGAGGCGGAGGTCGTCTTCTGACCCACCGGTGACACCCGCGGAGGCCCGGGCGGCCCGTCCGGGTCCACCGGCACCGCCCCGCGCCCGTGTGTCCGCAACGTGACCCGGCGGGCGCGAAGTCGTCCTTAATCCCGGCGATCGGTTCGGTAACGTACCGTGCAGAGTTCGCCACCGGGGGACAAGAGGCCGCACACCGGCGCCAGTTGTTCCCGCCGACCGACCGGGAGCTTCTTGCCATGCGTACACGCACCGCCCTGACGGCCGCTGCCCTCGCGACGGCCGCCGCGCTGACGCTCACTGCCTGCGGGGACTCCGACTCCGGCGACGACGGCAGGTCGGAGAAGATCGAGGGAGCGAAGGACCCCAGCTCCGAGACACCGGAGTCGCCGATGCCGGAGGGCGACGCGCCGGAGGGGGCGCCGGACGTGTCGTTGCCGGAGGACATGAAGCTGGTCTTCGACTGGGACGAGCCGTCGAAGCCGGACCATGCGGTGGCACAGCGTGATGCCGCGAACTACATCCGGAGCATCTATCGGGGCGTCGCGGAGCAGGAGCCGAAGGACCCCGCGGCGCAGTTCTACTCACGCGACCAGGCCCTGACGTACGCACAGGACCAGATCCAGGCGTACGTGGATGGCGGACTGACCGCGACGGGCACCGAGCGTTACTACCAGGCCGAGGTGCGAAGCTACGGCACTACGGTCGGGATCTCCTTCTGCGTCGACCAGTCGAAGATCTTCGGCAAGAAGATCAAGACAGACGAAGTGCTGCGTACCGAAGAGAGCAGCGCCAGTTACCTGTTCTACCAGGTCAGCATGGCGAAGTTCCCGGGGCGGGACGACGTGTGGCAAGCCACCACGATCGACGTCGAGGGGGAGGCCACTCAGTGCGAGGAGTGAATCGGGCAGGAGCAGCGATGGTCTCGCTGCTGTGCGCGTTCGGACTGGTGGCGGGAGCGGGTTCGGCGCAGGCGGATGCTCCGATCGACCGCGAAACCGACGCCGGGGCCGACGACCAGGAGATCTGGGCCCGCACCGGCGGCGGTATCCAGTTCTCCGGTGCAGTAGAGGACGAAGGCCAGGGACCGGGGAACCTCGCACCCGCCACTGCCGGATGGAATCCGCCTCCGTGCTGGTATGCCCCCTATCTCGGTGCCAAGGACTTCAAGCGGGCCACCAAGAAGTCCATCGAGGAGCAGATGGCCGCGCCGGGGATGACCGGCCACGCGGGCAGTGCGTTACAGCAGTTACTCGACCACTACGAGGACGGCTATAGCTGGCCGAACCATCCGGGCTTCCAGGACTGGAACGTCAAGAACGACGGCGAGGGGAAGTTCTGGGCCGGCGTCGAGAACCCGGCGGAAGAGGACGTGCTCGCTCGCGGCGAATGCTCCGAGGTGCCGTTCTGGGTGGACAACGGCGAGCCCGCGCCCGCGTGGGTGGCGGACCAGGCCATCGACCCCGCGATGCTCGCCGAACTCGCCTACGAGCGGATGGTCGTGCCCGACACCGAGGCGGAGTTGCGGCCCGAAGGTGAGCAGACCGTCAACCTCCCCACGTGGGTGTGGCTGGACGGAGCCCGATTCCAGCCGGTGACTGCGAGGGCGACCGTCCCCGCCTTGGGTATGTGGGCCGAAACCACCGCGACGCCCGTCTCGTTGACCATCGAGCCCGGCACCGACGACGCCGAACTGCATCCCGACGGCGGCGAGTGCGCTATGAACGAGGACGGGGCCGTCGGTACTCCTTACCGGAAGGGCGACGCCGACAGGATGCCGCCGTGTGGCGTGACCTACCTCCGATCCTCCGAGAGCACCGGTCCGTACGACTTCACCGCCTCCGTTACCTGGCGGGTGACCTGGAGCGCGTCGGACGGCACCACGGACGAGCAACTGCCCACCGGAATCGTCGAGGCCACGCAGGAACTCGAGGTGCAGGAAATCCAGTCGATCGTGCGCTGAGCGTGTCGTGATCCGCCGCCGTCGTCTGGAAGGCTGCTGCCGGGATCTGGCCGATCTTCGCCTGCGCTTCCGACCAGTCCGGGTCATTGCCGGGTGCTGGGGATTCGCCGACCACTGCCCTGCAGCCGCCTGTTTCTGCCTGCCCTGGAGGCCGGGTCGGACGGTCACCACCGCACCCGCGCGCCGGCCACCCGGGACACCCTCGAACCGGTGTCCCCGGGCATCAGTGTGCAGGGATTGACGCTGACCGACCATCGCGCGCCGGCGGCCCGCTGGGAGGCGTAGTTCAGCGCCGGGCTGCGCGAGGGCAGGCCGCGTTTCCCGCACGTCCGGCTGACCGGGCTCGACCGGGCTCCGGGCGCGCTGCTCGGCCTGCTGGCGGGCCGCCACCTGGGCACGGTACTGGTGGAGATCCCGTAGCAAGGAGAGACATGGAAGAGATCGTCGCCCTGTACGCCCAGGACGTGGTGCCCGGCCGGGTCGTCGGCAGTGCGCCCAGAAGCCGGATGCGTGCGCGGAACCTGCCGCACGCCGCCGTGAAGATCCTCGTCAGGGACGCCTCCGGGCAGGTCTACGTGCATCGCCGCACCGACACCAAGGACGTGTATCCCGGTCTGCACGACGCGTGGGCCGGTGGGGTGATCGCGGCGGGCGAGGAGCCGGACACCGCCGCCGAGCGGGAGTTGGCCGAGGAGCTCGGTGTGAAGGACTGTCCGGTGCGGCTGGTCGACCGGCACTGGTTCACGGACACGCACACCAATTACCTGGCCCATCTCTACGAGGCGGTCTACGAGCCGGCGCGGCACGGCCTGATCGTGCCTCAGGCGGAAGAGGTCGCCGAGGGCCGGTGGCTCGACTGGGACGAGCTCAGGGCGCGGCTGGCCGACCCGGAGTGGCCGTTCGCCCCGGACGGGCGGGCACTGCTGGCCCGCTATGAGCGGGTGCGCGGGGCCTGAGGCCGCCGGCACACTTTCGCCTCTCAGTGGAGAAAGTGTGCACTCTCTCTGCCGAAGGTGTTGGCGGCCCGGTGACAGTCGTCTATGGTCGCCATGTTCCTGTCACGGCAGAGAGGCGGGGTCATGGTGCCACCGAACGTCGTCGTGGTTCTGGCGGACGACCTGGGCGTCGGCGATCTCGGTCCCTACGGCGCGCGCCTCGTCCGTACCCCGGCAACCGACCGGCTGGCGGCCGGCGGTGTCGTCTGCGACGCGATGTACGCCGCCGCCGCGACCGACACGCCCTCGCGCGCCGGCCTGCTCACCGGGCGCTACGGCGCACGGTACGGCCTGCCCGCCTCCACCGGACCCGGCACCGACGCCGGCCTGCCCCCGGAGGCGGTCACCGTCGCGAAGCTGCTCGGGAGCGCGGGCTACGCCACCGGGCTGTTCGGTCAGTGGCGGCTCGGCGCAGGGCCGGGGCGGCACCCGCTCGACCACGGCTTCGACCGGTTCGCGGGCACCCTGTACGGCACCGACGTCACCCCGCTGGCCTGGTACGACGGGCGCACCGCCGTCGTGGACGACGCCGACCCGGCGCTGTCGGTGCGCCACCTCACCGACGCCGCCCTCGACTTCGTCGACGACCACCGCGACGGCCCGTTCCTCGCCGTCCTCTCCCACCTCGGGCCGCACGCCCCCTACCGGGTCGAGCCCCGCTTCCACCGCGCATCGGCCGCCGGCGCCTACGGCGACCTGGTCGAGCAACTCGACCACTACCTCGACGTCCTCCTGCGGCACCTCGACCGCAGGCGGCTGACCCGCCGCACGCTGGTCATCGTCACCAGCGACAACGGCCCGCGCTACGAGGGGCGCACGCAGGAGCGGCGCGGCCGGAAACCCGAGGTCTTCGACGGCGGCGTCCGCGTCCCGTTCGTCGCCTCCTGGCCGTCCGTCACTCGCCGCACCCGCGACCGGACGCCGCGCTCCTTGCTGGACCTGACGCCGTCGCTGTGCGCGCTCGCCGGGGTGGACCCGCCGGAAGGCCTCGACGGCGAGGACATGTCCGCGCTGCTGTCCGGCCGTTCCTCGCCCGGCCGGGGACCGGTCTACCTCTTCTCCGACGAGTGGCTGAACGCCGTGCGCAGCGACCGCTGGAAGCTGCACGTCGCGTTCGGTGCCGGCCGGACCGCGTACATGCCGCAGCTCTTCGACGTCAGGGCCGACGTCCGCGAGGCGTACAACCTGGCCGCGCTCCACCCCGAGGTCGTGGCGAGGCTCCGCGGGCCGCTGGAGGAACTGCGCGATGACGTCGCCGCCGAGGCGGCGGCGCGGAAGGCTGTCGCCGAGGCCGCGGCGCGGAAGGAGACGACGACCGTATGAGCGTCCCGCCCCCCGAAGTCACGCCCGCCGCAGCCGCCGCCGCATCCGCCACCCGGCGCACGGTCCTGAAGGGCTCCGGCGCCGCGGGCCTGGCCGCCGTCGCCGGCGTCACCGCCGCCGCCCCGGCCCGCGGTGCGCAGCCCGCCCCGCCGAACGTCGTGATCGTCTACTGCGACGACCTCGGCTACGGCGACCCCGGCTGCTACGGCTCGCCGCTGGTGCGGACGCCCGCCATCGACGGCATGGCGCGCCGCGGCATGCGGTTCACCGACTTCTACGCGGGCGCCCCCACCTGCACCCCGTCCCGCGCCGCGCTGCTGACCGGCTGCTACGCGCCGCGCGTGAACCTCGCGACCGTGCTCTTCCCCGACCACACGGGCGGACTGTCGACGCGGGAGACCACGCTCGCCACGTACCTCAGGGGCGCGGGCTACGCGACCGCCCACATCGGCAAGTGGCACCTCGGCAACCCCGCCGTCGACCCCCGGCTGCACCCCCTGGAGCACGGCTTCGACCGCTACTTCGGCCTGCCGTACTCCAACGACATGACGCCGTTGCCGCTCTACGACGACCGCGAGATCGTCGCCCAGCCTCCGGACCAGGCGAGCCTGACGCGGCGCTACGCGGAGGAGACGATCGCCTTCGTCCGCGCCCACGCCGACCGGCCGTTCTTCGTCTACCTCGCCATGACCCAGCCGCACGAGCCCCTCGCCTCGGAGTTCGCGGGCCGCTCGGCGGCGGGCCCGCACGGCGACTCGGTGGAGGAGATCGACCACTACGTGGGCGTGCTGCTGGACGAACTCGACGCCCTCGGCGTCCGCGACGACACCTGCGTGATCTTCACCAGCGACAACGGACCGTGGTACGTCGGCAGCGCCGGGGACCTGTACGGCCGCAAGGCGGAGACGTACGAGGGCGGCCAGCGCGTGCCGTTCGTGGTCGAGTGGCCCGCCGCGGTGCCGGCCGGGGTCACCTACCGCCGGCCCACCTCCCTCGTGGACGTCCTCCCGACCCTGCTGGAGGCCGCGGGCGTCGAGCCCGACCCGGACCGCCCCATCGACGGCCGCAGCATCCTGCGTGCCCTGACCACCGGCCGCCCGGTGGACCGCGGCGACATCTTCTACTACGACGACCGGCCCACGCCGTCCGTCGGCAACTGCAACGCCGTGCGCCGCGGCGACTGGAAGCTGCACGTGGGCCGCGTGCCCGGACCGTACTTCACCGGCCGCGCCTTCTCCGCCACCGAGGAGCTGCCGCAGCTCTTCCACCTCGCCCGCGATCCGGGGGAGTGCTACGACCTCTCCCGGCACCACCCCGAACTCGTCGCGACGCTCCGCGCCCGCATCGAGGAGTTCGACGCCGCCCTGCGGGCGGACCACGCCGAGCGCTACGGCCCTCGCCAACGCGAGGAGTAGCACAACTGTCACAGAGCGGGGTGGCTGTCCGGTCTAGGCAATGACCGGACGGCACCACCCACGGCGCCGTCGTGTCTTCGGTCGAGCTCTTCACGAGGAGACGCCATGAAGCTCGCACACCCCGACGTGCACGGACTGGACGAAGCGGTGCCGTCCCGCTACGCGTTGAAGGTCGGCGACATCGACGTGACGGTGATCAGCGACGGGACCATGCAGATCGACGCCGAGACGCTGGCCACCAACGCCGCAAGGGCCGACCTGTCCGCCTGGCTCGGTGAGAACTTCCTGCCGGAGATGCTCGTCTACCCGATCAACGTGGCGGTCGTACGCAGCGGTGGCCGGACCATCCTCGTCGACTCCGGACTGGGGTCGGAGTTCCCGGACTTCCCGCGGGTCGGGCAGTTGGCCAGGCGCCTGGACGCGGCCGGGATCGACCCCGCGTCCGTGACCGACGTGGTCCTCACCCACCTGCACATGGACCACATCGGCGGGCTGCTCGTCGAAGGGCTGCGGGGCCGGCTGCGTACGGACCTGCGGGTCCACCTGGCATCCGCCGAGGCCGAGTTCTGGGAAGCGCCGGACTTCTCCCGCACGGCCATGCCGGCGGCGGTGCCGGCGGTGCTCCGCGCGACCGCCTCGAAGTTCCTGGACGTGTACCGCGGCCAGTTGACGCCGTTCGAGAAGGAGCAGGAGGTGGCGCCGGGGGTGACGATCGTGCGCACGGGCGGCCACACCCCGGGACACAGCATCATCCGCCTGGAGTCCGGCGGCGACCGGCTGACGTTCGCCGGCGACGCCGTGTTCCAGTGCGGGTTCGACCAGCCCGGCTGGTACAACGGCTTCGAACACGACCCCGAGGAGTCGGCCCGTGTCCGGGTCCGTCTCCTGACGGAGATGGCGGCGAGCGGCGAGCAACTGCTGGCGACCCACCTGCCGTTCCCGTCCGTCTGTCACGTGGCGGTCGCCGGCGACGCCTTCCGGTTCGCGCCGATCGTCTGGGACTACTGACCGCGGGTGGAGCGGTGCCCGCGCGGCCGTCGCCGCGGGCATCGCGCCACGACGGCCGGTGCGCCGGGCGTCACAGCCCGGTGGCCGTACGGACCAGCCGCGCCAGGGCGACCGAGCGGCTGTGCGCCGGCCACGCGATGTGGGTGACGACCTGCGGCGCGTCGGTCAGGGGCACGGCGGTGTGCTCGGCCCAGAGCCAGGCGCGGGCGGAGTCCGGGAAGACGGCCGCGGTGCGGCCGAGGGCGATCAACTGGGCCAGTTGCGTCTGGTCGTGGATCTCGGGCCCCGGCCCGGGTGCGTCGCGGGACCAGCGGGCGAGCGGCAGGCCCGGGACGTCGGCGATGTCGGTGAGCGTCAGGGCCGTACGCGCGGCGAGGGGGTGTGCGGCGGGCAGGATGACGATCTGGCCCTCGCTCGTCAGCTCCTCGCTGTCGAAGCCGGCCAGGGTGTGGAACGGCGTGTGCATGAGCGCCACGTCGGCGCGGCCGTCGCGCAGCATCTCGCCCTGTTCGCAGGTGCCGCTGGGCAGCACCTCGACCTCGGCGGCGTCCGGTTCCGCGGCGTAGGCGTCGAGGAGCTTCCGCAGCAGCTCGTGGGACGCGGCGGCCTTCACCGCCAGCACCAGGCGGTTGCGGGACTCCCCCGTCCCGCCCGTCCCGCCCGTGCCGCCCGCGCGGCGGGTGCGGCGGACGGCGGCGGTGGTCGCGTCGAGGGCGGCGCGGCCCTCGTGCAGCAGCATCTCGCCGGCGGCGGTCAGGGCGACTCCGCGGCGGTCGCGCTCCAGCAGGCGGACGCCGAGGCGCCGTTCGAGCTGCTGGATCGCCCGGGACAGCGGTGGCTGGGCGATGCCCAGGCGGGCGGCGGCGCGGCCGAAGTGCAGTTCCTCGGCGACGGCGAGGAAGTAGCGCAGCTCCCGTGTCTCCAGCGTGTCCACGGTGCCAGCGTACGCCGGTGATACCCGCTGGGTATGACAGGTCACCGTGTCGGTATTGGCCGCGCCGCTCGGCGGCGCGCGAGCATCGACGGCACGGGCGGGACAGCCCGCACCGGCCCGACAGGAAAGGCGATCCATGGACATCTCCTCCCCGCAACCGCCCGGCGGCACCTGGACCCTGGGCGATCTGACCGTCACCCGCGTCGGCTACGGCGCCATGCAGCTCGCCGGCCCCGGGGTCATGGGGCCGCCCGCCGACCGCGAGGGCGCGCTCGCCGTCCTGCGCGAGGCGGTGGCCCTGGGGATCACGCACATCGACACGGCCGGCACGTACGGACCGCGCGTGACCAACCGGCTGATCCGCGAGGCGCTCGCCCCCTACCCCGCCTCGCTGCACGTCGTGACCAAGGTCGGCGCGGTGCGCGACCCGCAGGGCGGCTGGCCCCCGGCCCGGCGCCCCGAGGACCTGCGCGGCGCCGTCCGGGAGAACCTGGACGACCTCGGCCTCGACACGCTCGACGTGGTCAACCTCCGCCTCGGCGACGCCCGGGGACCCGTGCCCGGCTCGCTCGCCGAGCCCTTCGAGACCCTGGCCGGACTGAGGCAGATGGGCCTGATCCGCCACCTCGGCGTGAGCAACGCGACGGCCGAGCAGGTCGCCGAGGCGCGGTCGATCGCACCGGTCGTGTGCGTGCAGAACATGTACAACCTCGCCCACCGGCAGGACGACGAGCTGATCGACGAACTCGCCGGCGCGGGCATCGCCTACGTGCCCTTCTTCCCGCTCGGCGGCTTCACTCCGCTGCAGTCCACGGCGCTGTCCGCGGTGGCCACGCGGCTGTCCGCGACGCCGCTGGCGGTCGCGCTGGCGTGGCTGCTGCTGCGGTCGCCGAACATCCTGCTGATTCCCGGCACCTCGTCGGTGGCGCACCTGCGCGAGAACGTCGCGGGCGCGGGGCTCGCCCTCTCCGAGGGGGACATGGCCGAGCTGGACGGGATCGGCAGCCGGACCGGGTGACCCCGGTCAGCCGGCCGTGGGCGCCGTGAGATCGAGCCGCCAGACGGCCTCGCCGTCGTGGACGAGGTCCGTACGCGCCAGCCCCGCGGACGCCGCGACCGCGGCGGAGGCGCGGTGGTCGGGGTGGACGTGCGCGACGACGGCGTGCAGCGGCAGCCCGCGCAGCCTCGCGACGAGACCGCGGGCGGCCTCACCGGCGAAGCCCTGCCCCTGCCAGGGGGTCCCCACCACCCAGGCGACCTCGGCGACGCGGTCCCGGATCGTCACCTGCACGTACCCGCAGAGCGTGCCGTCCGCCCGTATCCGCAGCACCCAGTTGCCCCACACGGTCCCGCCCCCCGGCGCCCCCGCCGCCAACCGCGCGTAGCGCGCCCGCAGTTCCCCGAGGGCGGGCGGCGAGCCGCCGGTGAACGCGTAGAGCGCCGGGTCGGCGAGCACGCCGGCCATCTCGTCGGCGTGCGCGACGTGCAGGGGGAGGAGGTCGAGCCGCGCGGTCCTGACGGGCTCGCCGACGGCGTCGGTCAGTTCGGTGTCCGTCACAACCCCCGGAGGACGCGGATGCGGAAGGCGGAGCCGGACCCCCGGCCCGGGCCCGCGGTCAGCATTGTGCAGCCCGCGGTGCGCGCCCGGTCCGCCGGGGGTCCGCTCGCCGTCGCGCTCAGTCCTTGACGTCGCCCTTGATGTGCCGCTGGACGAACTCGTAGGCCATGTCGCCGAACGGCGTGCCGAACCCGATGGACCTCTCGGTCGTCTTCGTGAAGTGCACGCCTCCCCACACCCGGCTCATGGCGCACTCCTCGACGAACTCCGTCCAGGTGGGGTAGCGCAGCTCGATGTCCTCGGCGGGGACGAGCCCCGGCTCCGTCAGCCCCGAGCCGGCGGGCACCGGCCACGTCCAGTCCAGGACGTCGGAGTCGAGGAAGCGCCGCGCCGCCTGCGCCTCGGCGGCGCACAGCGTGGTGGAGCCGGAGGGGTAGTCCGGGTGGTCGCCCACG
Source organism: Streptomyces sp. WMMC500 (assembly GCF_027497195.1). Taxonomy (NCBI): domain Bacteria; kingdom Bacillati; phylum Actinomycetota; class Actinomycetes; order Kitasatosporales; family Streptomycetaceae; genus Streptomyces; species Streptomyces sp. WMMC500. The sequence continues at coordinate 2,637,875 of NZ_CP114905.1, read as the reverse complement.
GGCAGGTAGCTGGCCCACTCGTCCGCGCGCAGGCGGACCGTTCCCTTGCCGGGCCCGCCCCAGCCCTCCACCTTGCGGCGGCCGTAGACGTGCCGGACCGCGCTGAACGGCCGGACGGCGTCGTACCTGGCCTTCTGGTGCCAGGCGGCGATCAGGTCGTCGAACTGCGCCACGGACGCCGTGAAGAACAGGTGGACCCAGCCGTCCAGGTCCAGGTCATGGGCCATCGCCGCGGCGTACGTGGACTGGCCGACGCCCAGGAACTTGTTGTCGAAGAACTCCGCCTTCGCCTTCTGCTCGTCGGTCAGAGCGGCCGACGCCTCCAGGATCTCGTCCACCGACCGCTTGTAGCGACGGCGGTCGGTGTGGTCGGTGTGGTCCGGCGGGGCGAGCCTGAACCTGGCCGGGTCCCGGAAGGTGTGGGCCTTGACCAGCCGGAACTGCGGGGTGACGAACCGCTGGGTGACCCAGACGGCCTTGTCGCCGGGACCGCCGCCGACGCGCCGGCGGTGCGGGTGCACCGCGGGCTGCCAGCGCGAGGGGTGGGTCAGTTCGTCGGGCCTGTTCACGGACCGGTAGCCGGTGTAGTCCTCGTAGGGCCGGCCGTGGTACTTGCGGCCCACGTCACCGAGGTGGTTCATGCCGTCGCGCAGGCGGTCCCTGATGATGGCCTTGCCGGCGATGTTGCCGATGCCGACCGGACTGGTCGGGTCCTCCGACTCGTCGTCGGGATCCAGGCCGAGCGAGATCATCAACTGGCGCATGCCCTCCAACTGCTCCGGGTCCAGGCCCTTGCGCACCTGGTACCAGCCGTGCAGGCCCGCGATGTTCTTGTTCCTGTTGGTGGTGGACTCGCTCGCGGGGCGGCGGGGGATGCGCGAGTGCACGCCGACCGCGGTCGGGTGGTAGGGCGCCAGCGCGTCGAACCACGAGGTCTGCAGCGCGTGGGTGGTCCAGATCAGGATGGAGGCGTCCATGGGCCCGAAGACCCCCGCGTCCGGCGTGCCGGCCGCCCTGGGGACCAGGTCCCGGATGAAGTTGCCCGTGTCGAAGTCGAATTCTTCGGCCGGCTCCGCTGCCGGGCCGGCGGACCGGTCGGCGGCGGCCGCGCCGGGCCGCCCCCAGGCGGCCAGCGCCACGGCCGACGCGCCGCCGAGCACGAGCGACCTGCGCCGCGGTCCAAAGCCTGAGACGGGGGAGGGTCCGGACGTCGTCATGGGTGTAATCCCTATCTCTGTTCAAGAGGGTGTCGGGCGCGCCCAAGGCGGCATCCCGGGGACGGGCGCGCCTGCGGAACGAGGAGAATCCGGCCATGCGTTCGCCCCGGACCATAACCTGCGGTCCTCGTGAGCCGGTGGTGGATCGCTCGCGCCCTCCTCGTGGACGGAGTTCCGCGGCCCGCGGGGCCGCGGCGGGCCGGTGGCCGGTGGGGGTCAGTTGCGCAGGAGTTCCCAGAAGCGGGGGAGTACCTGCTGCAGGTACGTGGTCAGCCCCGAGGCGGACTCCGAAGCGGACTCCGGGGCGGACTCCCAGGCGGGAACCTCGTCCCAGTTGCGGGCCGCGGCGATCCGGGTCTGGTACTCCTCGTGCAGGGTGCTCAGCGCGCGTTCCAGCGGGCGGCGGGGTAAGCGGGTGAGGCGGGCCACGGGGCGGACCTGGGGCTGCCAGCGGGTGGTGGCCGCGTCGCGGAGGTGGCGGGCCAGGGGTTCGCTGCGACCGGTGAGGTCCAGGAGGTCCGGGAGGGGGAGGCGCAGGAGGTAGGCGAGCCGGGTGGCCTGGGATTCGGTGCCGGGCCAGCGGCCGGTCCGCTCGGCGCTGAGGTAGGTCGCGGGGTCCATCCCGATGTGGCGGGCCACGTCGTCCAGGGGCAGGCCGTGGGCGCGGCGGTGGGCGTGGAGGGAGGTGGAGGACCCCATCAGGTCGGCCGGTCTGCACCACAGGGCGCCGGCCAGGGCGTCGAGTTCGTGGCGGGTGGGGCGGGCGTGGCCCTTCTCCCAGTCGGCCACCGCGGCGGCGGGTACGGCCAGGCCGTACGCGGCGCGCATGCCGTACGCGACGTGGTCGTGTCCGAGGCCCAGCGCGCGGCGTAATCGACGGGCCGCCGCGGGGTCGAAAGGTGGTGGGTGCTCCGGCGGGCCGGCGCCGGAGCCGGGCGCCTTTGTCGTCACACGGTCACCGTAGGTAGTGGGGCGCCCCGTTATCAACCGTGCGTTCCGCCGAAGGTACAGAGAGACGCGTGCGCACTGAAGGGGTTGACGGTGAACGGCCAATGACTAAAGTCTAGACCAATTACCCCCCACGCAAGGAGTGTTGTATGCACCGCAGTACGAAGCGTGCCGGCAAGAGCCGCAAAGCTCTCAAGGCCGCAGTCGTCGGCGCGGGCGCGGCCCCGCTGCTCCTCCTCGCCATCCCCACCCAGCAGGCGAGCGCGCACGGCTGGATCACCAACCCGCCGAGCCGTCAGGACCAGTGTGCCACGGGCACCGTGGAGTGCGGCGCCATCAAGTACGAGCCGCAGAGCGTCGAGGGGCCCAAGGGCCTGACCAGTTGCAGCGGCGGCAACCAGGGCTTCGCCGAGCTCGACGACGACAGCAAGGGCTGGGCCGTGACGAACGTCGGCAGCACCACGACGTTCAACTGGAAGATCACCGCGCGGCACAGCACGAGCACCTGGCAGTACTTCGTCGGTGGCCAGAAGGTGGCGGAGTTCGACGACGGCGGTGCCCAGCCTCCGGCCGAGTTCAGCCACACGGTCAACTTCGGCGGCATCACCGGCAAGCAGAAGGTGCTCGCCGTGTGGAACGTCGCCGACACGGCGAACGCCTTCTACGCCTGCGTCGACGTCAACATCGGCGGCTGACGACCGCCTCGCAGGCCCGTCCCCGCGGCCGCGCCTGACGCGCCTGGCGGGGCAGTCCCCGTCAGGCGCGTCACGCGGTCGCCGCGGGCGGCGGTGGGGGGTCGGCCAGGCCCCGGTCGGCCCTTCACCGCACCCGCCACCGCCGGCGCCGCACCGCCGGTCCTGTCAGCCCTTCACCGCGCCGCCGAGCGCGAAGCCGCCGCCCAGGCGGCGGGCGATCAGCACGTACAGCAGCACCGCGGGCGCCGAGTAGATGATCGAGAACGCGGCCAGCTCCCCGTAGACCACCGACCCCATGTTGCCGAAGAGCTCGAAGATCGAGACGGAGGCCGGCATCTGGTCCGGGCTGAGCAGCAGCATGAAGGGGACGAAGAAGTTCCCCCACATCATGATGAACGAGAAGACCGTCACCACCACGACCCCCGGGCCCATCAGCGGCAGGATGACCCGCACCAGCGCCTGCATCGACGACGCGCCGTCCGTCCAGGCCGCCTCCTCCAGCACCTTCGGCACTCCGTCCATGAAGTTCTTCATCAGCCAGATCGCGAACGGCAGTTGCGAGCTGGCCAGGAAGAACGCCGTGCCGGACATCGTGTCGATGAGGTTGATCTGCACGAACAGCCCGTAGACCGGCACCATGATGGCGGTGATCGGCAGGCTGGTGGTGAAGAGGATCGTCAGCATGAACGGCCGGTTCAGCCGCGAGTGGTAGCGCGACAGCGGATACGCCGCGAGCGCCGCCGCGACGACCGTGATCGCCGTCGCCGAGCCGCACAGGATCAGGCTGTTGAGCAGCGGGCGGAAGGTGATGTCCGTCGTCATCACCGCGTCGAAGTTGTCCCAGGTGACGTCCGTCGGCGGCCGGGCGGTCAGGCCCGAGTCGGAGTCGACGGACGCGAAGAGCAGCCAGGCCAGCGGCAGGACGAACGCGAGCGCCGCGAGCAGCAGGCACAGGTCGGCGGCCAGCCGCCGGGTGTTCCTGCGCGCGCCGAACGTGCCGGCCGGCCCGCGCCTGCGGGGCGCCGGAGGACCGGGCGGCGGGGTGTCGCGGGTGAGCGTGGACGTGGGCATCGGCTCATACCTCCGTACGCAGCATCCGCATGTACACCAGCGAGAACAGGGCGCCCACCAGCAGCAGGAGCAGGGCCACCGCCGTGCCGTAGCCCAGCAGGTTGTTCTTGAACGCCTGCTCGTACATGAACAGCGGCAGCGTCTGGCTGCGGTCACCGGGGCCGCCGCGGGTCATGGCCCAGATCAGCCCGAAGACCGACAGCGTCTGCAGGGTGTTGAGCATCAGGTTGGTGGCGATCGAGCGCCGGATCATCGGCAGCGTGACGTGCCACAGCTTCCGCCAGCCGCCCGCGCCGTCCACCTCCGCCGCCTCCGTGATCTCCTTCGGGATCTCGGAGAGCGCGGCGGAGTAGACGAGCATGGAGAACGCCGTGCCGCGCCAGATGTTGGCGAACGACACCGCCAGGATCGGGAGCGTGTACAGCCAGTTCTGGCTGGGCAGATGGAGCCAGTCGAGGACGGAGTTGAGCGTGCCCTCGCGGCGGAAGAAGGCGTAGAGCAGGAAGCCGGCGACGACCTCGGGCACCACCCAGGCGGTGATGACGATCGCGCCGGTGACGGTGCGCACCGTCTTCGAGGCCCGCTGCATCAGCGACGCCAGCGCGAGCCCGAGCGTGTTCTGCCCGACGATCGACGACAGGATCGTGAACACCAGCGTCAGCCAGACGGCGTTGATGAAGCCCTCGTCGTCGAAGGCGGTACGGAAGTTCTCCAGGCCGACGAACGAGGACTCGGCCTGGCCGGACAACTGCAGGTCGGTGAAGGCGATCCACACGCAGTACGCGATGGGGCCCGCCAGGAAGAGCAGCATCAGGACGACGGAAGGACCCACGGGCAGCGCGCGCAGGAGCGCGCGCAGCACCGAGCGCGGCGGCTGCGGGTGCGTCGGCGGTCCCGTGCGGCGGCGACCGCCGCCCGCCTGCCCGGGGACGCGCGCCGCCGTACCGGCGGCCGCGTCCCGGGGCCCGGCGGGGGCGGGGGTGTGCTTGGTCACGATGGCCTCTCGGGGCTGCGCGCGCCGGCTACTTCTCGACCACCTCGCCGTCGGTGATCGAATCGAGCTGTTCGTCGTAGCCCTTCGCGGCCTCCTCGGCGGAGGCGTCGCCGGTGGTCACCTGCTCCATCGCCTCCTGGATGGCCGTGGAGACCTGCGGGTAGACCGGGAGCGCCGGGCGGTAGTGGGTGTCCTCGACCAGGCCGGTGAAGAACTCGACGCCCGGGACGTACGCCTGGTAGTCGGGGTCGGCGGCGACGTCCTCGCGGACGGCGATCTGGCCGTTGGCGATGGTCAGCCGGGTGTTGTTCTTCCGCGACTGGGCGACCTTCATGAACTCGAAGGCCAGGTCGGGGTTGTTGGCCTTGGCGGGGATGGACCAGGCCCAGCCGCCGGACATGCTGACCCGGCCGGGCGCCTGGCCGTTCTGGGTGGGCATGGCGGCCTGGCCGAGGACCTCCGTCCACTCCGGCCACGGCTTGGGGCCGGTCTCCAGCCAGTTGTTCGACATCCAGGAGCCGTCGAGGTCGATGGCGAGCTTGCCCTCGGGCAGCCACTCGGTGCCGACCTTGGTGCCGACGTTCGGGTCGAGGGCGTCCTGCGGGTCGGGGCCGAGGCCGTCGTTGTAGACGGTGTGCACGAAGTCGAGGGCGTCGGTGAAGCCCTGGCTGCCGGCGACCCACTTCTCGGCCTTCGGGTCGTACAGCGGGTCGGCGCCCGTGCCGTACAGCAGCATCTCGAAGCCCTGCATGGTGGCGGCCTCGCCGACGGGCTTGCCGGTGTAGACGTTCAGGGGGATGACGTCGGGCAGCTCGCGCTTGATGGTGCGGGCGGCTTCCAGGACGTCGTCCCAGGTCTTCGGCTGCCAGTCGACGGGGAGCCCGGCCTCCTTGAAGAGTTCTTTGTTGTACCAGAGCCCGCGGGTGTCGGTGCCGTCCGGGACGCCGTACGTCTTGCCGTCCTGGCCCTGCGCGGCGGTCTTCGCCGTCTCGACGTACTGGCCCCAGTCCTTCCAGTCCTTGAGGTAGTCGTCGAGGGGCGTGAGCAGGCCCGCGGCGATGTCGGAGTTGATCAGGAAGGTGTCCTCGTAGACGAGGTCGGGTGCGGTCTTGGGGGACCGCAGCATCTGCTGGACCTTGGTGTAGTACTGCTCGTCCGGCACTTGAACGGGGATGAGTTCGACCTTCTTGCCGGGGAACTTCTTCTCGAACTCCTTCTTCACCGCTTCGATCTCACGGTCGAAGATCTTGTTCTTGGAGTCGGTGGACTTCTTGAACTGGATTCTGACGGTGTCCGGGTCGCTGCCCGAGTCTCCGCAGGCGGAGAGGGCGGTGGCGGCGAGGACGGCGGTCAGCGCGGCGGCGAGCATGGGGGAAACGGGACGGTGCACGGCGGGACCTCCCTGCGGCTCTGGCGAGATTGCGGTGAAAGTACGGCTGTCCGGATGTCCGGTCAAGGCTCTGGCCGAGACCGCCCTCCATCGGTGACAACGTTGTTATGCCGACGGTTTTCAGCCGCGGGAGGCCGATAACTTTCGCGCGGATTTCGCAACATGGCGGCCCGAAGGGCCTCGGCGGGGTGCCGGGAACGTCAGGAGCGAGCGCCTGACCAGCGGTAACGGAGTTCGGGGCGGCCCACCTGGCCGTACTGCGGGGCGCGGACGGCGTGGCCGGTCTCCGCCAGGTGCTCCAGGTAGCGGCGGGCGGTGATGCGCGACGTGCCGGTGGCCTCGCCGGCGGCGGTGGCCGTGAGGCCGTCGCCGCCCGACCGGCGCAGGGCGTCGGTCACGGCGGCGAGGGTCGGGCCCGACAGCCCCTTGGGCAGCGCGGCCTGCGCCGGCGCGCGGAGCGCCGCGAGCGCGCGGTCCACCTCGTCCTGGCCGCCGGCCTCGCCGACCGCGGCGTGGAACTCGGCGTAGCGGACGAGGCGGTCGCGCAGGGTCGCGAAGGCGAACGGCTTCAGCACGTACTGCACGACGCCCAGGGACACCCCCTCGCGGACCACGGCCAGATCGCGGGCGGAGGTGACGGCGATGACGTCGGCGGCGTGCCCGGCGGCGCGCAGCGAGCGGAGCAGGGCGAGGCCGTGGCCGTCGGGGAGGTAGAGGTCGAGCAGGATCAGGTCGACGGGCACCTGGTCGAGGAGACGGGCCGCCTCGGCCCGCGACCGCGCGGCCCCGGCGACGACGAAGCCGGGCACGCGCTCGACGTAGAGCCGGTGCGCGTCGGCGGCGACGGGGTCGTCCTCGACGACGAGCACGCGGATCGGCGCGGAGCGCCGGGCGGCGGTCATACGGACCCTCGGCGGGGCCCCGGCCGGTGGGGGGTGTGGTCGGCGGGTGCGGCGGCGGTGTTCGGCTTGCTGGTGGGTGTGCGGGGAGTCGAACCCGGGGCGGCGGTGGCCGGATCCGAGCGGTGGTGAGGGCGCGGGGTGTCGGCGGGGTTGCGCGTCGCCGGGACCCGGGCCGGCCCGTCGTCCGCGGGGTTCCGCGGTTCCGCCGCGGCCTCGCGGGCGGGGTGTCGCCCGGCGGACTCGTCCGTGGGCGCCGGGGATCCCGTGGCGACCCCGGTCGCGGCAGCCCGGCCTGCCGTGCCCGGCTCGCCAGGGGGTGTTGCGGCTTCCGCGCCGTGTGGGTCTCGGCGCGGTCCGGCGGTCGGCCCGTCGTCCGCGGGGTCGCGCACCGCGGCGCTACGGACCGCAGCCGCCGGGTCCGCCGCGCCCACCCGATCCGCCGGGTCCGGGCACCCGGCCGCCGGGTCTGCCTGCGCCCGGCGCTTCGCGCCCGGGTCTTCCCGAGCTGCCGGCGGCGAGTCCTCCATGGCCGGCAGGCCGGCCGGGCCGGCCGATGCAGCCCCCGCCCCCGGGGCCCGCGGCAGGCGGGCCGACGGCTCTCCGGCCGGCGGCATCCGGCCGTCCTGTGATCCCGGCCGGCCCAGCGGCAGGCGGACGGTGAACTCCGCGCCGCCGCCCGGGGCCCGGGTCAGCGTCGCCTCGCCGCCGTGGCGGCGGGCCGCCTGGCGGACCAGGGCCAGGCCGAGGCCCCGGCCGCCGGGGCCCGCGCGCTTGGTGGTCCAGCCGCGCTCGAAGACCTCCTCCGCCCGCCGCGGGTCCACCCCCGGGCCGTCGTCCGCGACCCGCAGCAGCAGCTCCCCGTCCGCCGCCCGCGCGGTGATCCGTACCTGCGGCTGCACCCCGTCCCGTATCCCGGACGCCGTCCGGGTCCTCGCACCCTCGGCCGCCGCGTCCACCGCGTTGTCGATCAGGTTGCCCAGCACCGTCACCAGGTCCCGGACCGGCAGCGTCGGCGGCAGCACGCCGTCGTCGATGCGGCTGTCCGGGCTCAGCACCAGCTCCACCCCCTGCTCGTTCGCCTGGGCGGCCTTCCCCAGCAGCAGCGCCGCCAGCACCGGTTCCGTCACCGCGCCCGTCACCCGGTCGGTCAGCGTCTGCGCCAGTTCCAGCTCGGCCGTGGCGAACTCCACGGCCTGCGCCGTCCGCCCCAGCTCGATCAGCGAGACCACCGCGTGCAGCCGGTTCGCCGACTCGTGCGCCTGCGAGCGCAGCGCCTCCGCGAACCCCCGCACCGAGTCCAGCTCGCCCGTCAGCGTCTGCAGCTCCGTGACGTCCCGCAGCGTGACGACCGTGCCGCGGTGCTCGCCGCCCGTGACCGGCGAGGTGTTGACGACCACCGTGCGGTCCCGCGTCAGATGCACCTCGTCGACCCGCGGCCCCGGCGACAGCAGCGCCTCCGTCAGCGGCGACGGCAGCCCGAGGTCCGCGACCCGCCGGCCCACCACCTCGCCGTCCGCGCCCGTGCCCAGCAGCTCCCTGGCACCGTCGTTGACCAGCGCGACCCGCCCCGCGCCGTCGAGCATCAGCAGCCCCTCGCGGACCGCGTGCAGCGTCGCCTGGTGGTAGTCGTGCAGCCGGCTCAGCTCGCCCGCGTTCATACCGTGGGTGTGCCGTCGCAGCCGCGCGTTGATGAGGTACGTCGCGAGCCCCGCCAGCGCCAGCGCGCCCGCCGCGACGTACAGCACGGGCATCAGTTGCCGCCGCACCTCGTCGCTGATCGTCTTGATGGTGATCCCCGCGCTCACCAGCCCGACGATCCGCCCGTCGTCCGCCCGTACCGGCGTGACCACGCGCAGCGACGGGCCGAGCGTGCCGGTGTAGGTCTCGCTGAACGTCTCGCCGCGCAGCGCGCGGTCGGTGTGGCCGAGGAACGCCTCGCCGATCACGTCCGGGTTGGGGTGGGTGAAGCGGGTGCCGTCCGGGGCCATGATCGTGATGAACGTGACCGAGGTGCCCCGCCGGGCGCGCTCGGTGTACGGCTGCAGGAGGTCGGACGGGTTGCCGCCGCCGGTGATCGCCCCGGCCACGCCCGGCGCCGCCGCCACCGACCGGGCCGTGCTCTCCGCCTGCCGGGCCGCCGCCTCCTCCGCGCGGTCGTGCGCCGTGACGTACATGAAGGCCGCCGCGCCCGCGACCATGAGCGTGACCAGCACGACCTGCATCGCGAAGAGCTGGCCGGCCAGGCTGCGGGGACGGGGGAGGCGCATGGACCCAGTGTCGCCGCAGCGGTCACGTGAACGAAATGAACGCAACGGTGACGCCGTCCGCGCCGGCCGACATATTCACCGGGACCGCAGGGACACCGAGCCGTGAGGAGGCAGCGACGTGGCTGCAACCACCCCCGTGGCGGGCCGCGTGAAGCGCGACCGCACCCACTATCTCTACCTCGCCGTCATCGTCGCCGTGCTGGCCGGCGTCGCGGTCGGCTTCGCCGCGCCCGACGCGGCCGTGGAGCTGAAGCCGGTCGGCGAGGGCTTCGTCAACCTGATCAAGATGATGATCTCGCCGATCATCTTCTGCACGATCGTGCTGGGCATCGGCTCGGTCCGCAAGGCCGCCAAGGTCGGCGCGGTCGGCGGGCTGGCGCTCGGCTACTTCCTGGTGATGTCCACCGCCGCGCTCGCCATCGGGCTGGTCGTCGGCAACATCGTGCAGCCCGGCGACGGCCTGCACCTCACCGACGAGACCCGCAGCGCCGGCGCCGACCAGGCCGCCGTGGGGGAGGCGGAGTCGACCACCGAGTTCCTGCTCGGGATCATCCCGCACACCCTGGTCTCCGCCTTCACCGAGGGCGAGGTGCTGCAGACGCTGTTCGTCGCGCTCCTCGTCGGCTTCGCGCTCCAGGCCATGGGCCGCGTCGGGGAGCCGGTGCTGACGGCCATCGGGCACATCCAGCGGCTGGTCTTCCGGGTGCTGTCGATGATCATGTGGGTGGCCCCGGTGGGCGCGTTCGGCGCCATCGCCGCCGTGGTCGGCGAGACCGGCGTGGACGCGCTGAAGTCGCTGGCCGTGATCATGATCGGCTTCTACGTCACCTGCGCGCTGTTCGTCTTCGTGGTGCTCGGGCTGGTGCTGAAGTTCTTCACCGGCGTCAACATCTTCCGGCTGCTGAAGTACCTGGCCCGTGAGTTCCTGCTGATCGTCTCCACCTCCTCCTCGGAGTCGGCGCTGCCGCGGCTGATCGCGAAGATGGAGCACCTCGGCGTGTCCAAGCCCGTCGTCGGCATCACCGTCCCGACCGGGTACTCCTTCAACCTCGACGGCACCGCCATCTACCTCACCATGGCCTCGCTGTTCATCGCCGAGGCGATGGGCGACCCGCTCACCATCGGCCAGCAGATCTCGCTGCTCGTCTTCATGATCGTCGCTTCCAAGGGCGCCGCCGGCGTCACCGGCGCCGGGCTCGCCACCCTGGCCGGCGGGCTCCAGTCGCACCGGCCGGAACTCGTCGACGGCGTCGGCCTGATCGTCGGCATCGACCGGTTCATGAGCGAGGCCCGGGCGCTGACCAACTTCGCGGGCAACGCGGTGGCCACGGTCCTCATCGGCACCTGGACCAAGGAGATCGACAAGGACCGCGTCGAGCACGTCCTCGCTGGGCGGGCGCCGTTCGACGAGGCGACCCTCGTGGACGACCACGTGCCGGCGCCCCAGGCCCCCGAGGAGCCTGCCGCGCCTGCCGAGCCCGCGGACGTGCCCGCGGAGCCTCCGTTCGAGCCGGGGTCACAGCCCGTGAAGATCTGAACAACCCGTTACGAACACGGAAACACAGGACAACCATTCGCCCCCCGGGCCGGTCTCCTTCTGCAACATCGAGAAAGGGCTGGGGGGCCAGTGGAGCAGCCACACGTCAGCGTGGTCATCGCCGCGTACAACGCCATGCCGTACCTGACCAGGTGCGTCGAATCGGTGCTCGCGCAGAGCCTGCCGCCGGACGCCGTCGAGGTCGTCGCCGTCGACGACGGCTCGACCGACGGCACCGGCGCCGAGCTGGACCGCTTCGCCCGGCTGCACCCGGGGCGCGTCCGCGTCGTGCACCAGGAGAGCTCCGGCGGCCCGGCGGCGCCCCGCAACGCCGGCATCGAACTGGCCCGCGGCCGGTACGTGTTCTTCCTCGACGCCGACGACTACCTCGGTCCCGAGGCGCTGGCGCGGATGACCGCGATGGCCGACGAGAACGGCTCGGACGTCGTCGTCGGCAAGCTCGTCGGCGTCGGCGGGCGGAAGCCGCCGACGTCGATGTTCAGGCGCGACCAGCCCGACGCCGACCTCTACGCCTCCCGGGTCTTCTGGGTGCTCAACCCCATGAAGCTGTTCCGCCGCGAGCTGATCGAGCGCCACGGCCTGCGCTTCCCCACGGACCTGCGCACCGGCGAGGACCAGATCTTCGTGACGCGGGCGTACCTGCACGCCGCGAAGATCTCCGTGCTCGCCTCCTACGACTGCGTGTACTACGTGCTCCGCGACGACGGCGGCAACCTCACCACCACCGTGCGCAAGGCCCCCCGCCCCGCGGGCGGCACCGCCGGCCCGCTCGCCGCGATGTTCGCGCTCGTCTGCGAGCACACCCCCGCGGGCCCGCGCCGCGACCACCTCCTGACCCGCCTCTTCGGGGTCAACCTCCAGCGCGCGCTGCGCGGTGTGCGCCGCGAGCCCGACCCCGAGCGCTCCCGCCGGATGTTCGCCGCGCTGCACGAGCCCGTCGCCCGCTGGTACAGCGAGACGGCGGTGGCGAAGCTCCCCGCGATCGTGCGGCTCCAGGGCGAGCTGGTGCGGCGCGGGCTGTACGAGGAGGCGGTGGCGGTCGTCCGGTACATCGCGAGGCGCCGCGACGCGCTCGACCGCGAGGGCGGCGCCAGGCCGGTGCGCTGGCTGGCGCCGGCCGACTTCACCGTCGAGGGCGGCCGGGTCTACGCCCACTACCCGTACTTCCGCGACCCCCGCCTCGGCCTGCCCGACGCGGTGTTCGACGTCACCCGCCAGGTCGGCGCGCGCTCCTTCGTCCGGCCTGCGACCGTCACCGTGGCGCAGGACCGCCGGGACTCCCGGGTGTTATCCGTCCGCGGCCGGCGCCGCGCCCGGCTGCCCGCGGTGGCCCTGGAGCTGACGGCGACCCGCGAGAGCGACGGCCGTACGGTCACGGTCGCCGTCCCGCCGCCCGCCGGCGGACAGGTGAACGGCCGCGCGTCCGGCACCGGCACGGGTGGCAGCCGGGCGTTCACCGCCCGTATCCGCGTGCCCCAGCCGGGCATCTGGCACCTCGCCCTGCGGATCGCGGGAAACAGCAGGTCGGAGCTGGCTGTGCAGGCGGTACGGGTGGAGAGCACGAACCCGGCGCGGGCCCTGCTCGGGTGGCTCGCCCGGGGCGGCGGGGAAGCGGTCCGCCCGGCGTCCTGATCACGAGGAGGTGACGATCTCGTGCTCAGCTCGTAACCGGATACAACTTTGCGGTTCATTCGGATGTCTTCCAGTCGAGCCGAATTCACCCGGAATTCGGCTGACGCTCACGATGACCACCCAGGAGCACCAGTGTCGACAGGCGCCCCCACGGAGCCGACAGCGAGCACATCCGGCCAGGCCACCCGAACCACCGCCGTGGTACTGGCAGGCGGCACGGGGCAACGTGTGGGGCTCTCCATCCCCAAGCAACTGCTGAAGATCGCCGGGAAGACGGTGATCGAGCACACGCTCGCGGTCTTCGAGCAGGCCGAGAGCGTCGACGAGATCCTGGTCCTCATGGCCCCCGGCTACGTCGAGGACGTGGAGCGGATCGTCGCCAAGGCGGGGCTGACCAAGGTGCGCCGGGTGCTGGAGGGCGGCGGCACCCGCAACGAGACCACCGAGCGCGCCATCGCCGAGATCGGCGCCGGCCTCGCCGCGGGCGAGGACGCGAACGTCCTCTTCCACGACGCCGTACGCCCCCTGCTGTCGTCCCGGGTCATCAACGACTGCGTCACCGCCCTGGAGCGCTACCAGGCCGTGGACGTCGCCATCCCCTCCGCCGACACGATCATCGTCACCCGGCGGCACGGCGAGGACGGCGAGTTCATCACCGACGTCCCGGACCGCTCCCGGCTGCGCCGCGGGCAGACGCCGCAGGCGTTCAAGCTCTCCACCATCCGGCGGGCGTACGAGGTGGCCGCGGGCGACCCGAACTTCCAGGCCACCGACGACTGCTCGGTGGTGCTGAAGTACCTGCCGGACGTGCCGATCCACGTGGTCGCGGGCGACGAGTACAACATGAAGGTCACCCACCCGGTCGACGTCTTCATCGCCGACAAGCTCTTCCAGCTCGCCTCCACCTCCGCGCCCGAGCACAGCGACGACGAGGCCCACCGCCGCCTCCTCGACGGCCGCACCCTCGTCGTCTTCGGCGGCTCGTACGGCATCGGCGGCGACATCTCCGAGCTGGCCCGCGGCTACGGCGCCCACGTCTACGCCCTCGGCCGCTCCACCACCGGCACCCACGTGGAGAACCCCGCCGACATCGAGGAGGCGCTGCGCCGCGCCTACGACGAGACCGGCCGCATCGACTACGTCGTCAACACCGCCGGCGTGCTGCGCATCGGCCGGCTCGCCGACACCGACGACGCCGCCCTCGAAGAGGCCCTGCGGGTCAACTACCTCGCCCCGGTGCAGATAGCCAGGATCGCCCACAAGTACCTCGCCGAGACCCGCGGCCAACTGCTGCTCTACACCTCCAGCAGCTACACCCGCGGCCGCGCCGAGTACAGCCTCTACTCCTCCACCAAGGCCGCCGTCGTCAACCTCACCCAGGCGCTCGCCGACGAGTGGGCCGGCGACGGCGTCCGCGTCAACTGCATCAACCCCGAGCGCACCGCCACCCCGATGCGCAGCAGGGCGTTCGGCGAGGAGCCGGCCGGCTCCCTGCTGGCCTCCGAGGCCGTCGCCCGCACCTCCCTCGACGTGCTGCTCTCCGAGATGACCGGCCACGTCATCGACGTACGACAGCAGGATCCGACCCGCGGCTCCCGCGTCGACCGCGCACTGGCCGCCGTGCTCGACCGCAGCGAGGGCGGCGCCGAGGCGGGTGTGCGGTGACGGGGGCACTCCTTCGCCTGGTCCGCGTCGGCAGCCCGGCGGAGTTCTGCGCCGCCGCGGTGATGCTGGCCTCGTACCCGCTGCTGCTCGTGGCCGCGCTGATCCCGAGCCTCGGCACGTTCGCCGCGGTGGCGGCCGTCAGCTACGTCTCCGACCACTTCCTGCACCGCCGCAACGCCTACCTGCTCACCCGGCTCTCCCGCGCCCGCGCGGGCCTGACGCTGCGCTTCATGCTGCGGCAACTGCTGCTCGTGCTGCTGCTGGCCCGGATGGGCGTCGCGGGCGACACCCTCGGCTACGAGGCCATCGCCTGCTTCGCGCTCATCGCCACCCTCCAGGCGCCGCACAGCGGCCTGCTCACCCTGCTGCGCAACCGCCGCAAGCTGCCCGTCGTCACCCGCAACATCGACCTGACGCCGCTGGGCATCTCGGATGCCGCCCCCCGGCTGCTCACCCACCGCGCCGCGGAGAAGGTCCAGCACCTCGACCTGTTCGCCGTCACCGGCGTGCTCGTCGCCGCCGAGACCGGCCGCGGCGCGTACGGCTACGCCGGCATGGCCGTGACGCTGGGCCTGACGCTGCTGTACATCGCCGCCGTCGCCTACCACCTGCGGCCGGGCGGGCTGCCGCCGAAGCGGGACGCGGTGCTGGAGTGGTTCGACGAGTGGCTGCGTGCCTACCGGCCCACCCTGGTGCTCTACTTCTCCGGCACCAAGGAGTCCACGTACCAGATCAACATGTGGCTGGAGACGCTGCAGGACCTGACGGCGCTGGACGAGCGGCCGCTGCTCATCGTGCGCGAGCAGCACACGCTGCCGGGCCTGGCCTCCACCACCGTCCCGGTGGCGTGCGTGCCGTCCGCGGTGCACCTGATGAACATGGACCTGGCGTCGGTACGGGTCGCGCTCTACCCCGCGAACGTCGGCAAGAACATCCACCTGCTGCGGGTGCCCACGATGAAGCACGTCTTCATCGGGCACGGCGACAGCGACAAGGTCGCCAGCATCAACCCGTACGCCAAGGTCTACGACGAGGTGTGGACCGCGGGCCGCGCCGGCCGCGACCGCTACGCGCTGGCCGACGTCGGCGTCCGCGACGACGCCATCGTGGAGGTCGGCCGCCCGCAACTGGCGCCGATCCGCCCCGCCGAGGCGCCCGCCGCCGACCGCATCCCCACCATCCTCTACGCGCCGACGTGGGAGGGCTGGACCGACGACCCCGGCAACACCTCGCTCATGGTGGCCGGCGAGAACATCGTCCGCCGGCTGCTGGCCGCAGACCCCCCGGTGCGCGTGCTGTACAAGCCGCACCCGTTCACCGGCATGGTCAGCCCGCACGCCAAGGCCGCCCACGAGCGCATCGTCGCGATGATCGAGCAGGCCCGTACGAGCCGCGCCGCCGACCCCCGCTGGGTGCGCGCCGCCGCGGCCGGGCAGGGCGAGCGGGAGGCGGCGCGGGCCGAGCTGGTGCGCATCGAGGGGCAGTTGGAGCGGCTCGGCCGGCTCACCGGCGAGGCCGGCGACGAGGCGCAGACCTCCCGCGACGCCGTGGTCGACCCCGCCCGCGAGGCGGAGGCGGCCCGGCTGAAGGAGGAGTGGAACGACGCCTACTGGCGCTCCTTCGGCTGGTGGGAGCACCGCGTCGTCACCGGCGACCGGCCGCGTCTGTACGACTGCTTCAACGTCTCGCACGGCATGGTCTCCGACATCTCCAGCGTCGTGTCGGACTTCATCGCCAGCGGCAAGCCGTACGCGGTGACCGACTCGGCGGGCCTGGGCGAGCAGGAGTTCAAGCGGCAGAACACCGCGGTACGGGCGGCGGTCGTCCTCGCCCCGGACGCCGCCAGGATCGGCGAGCTGCTCGCCGCCGTCCCCGCCCCCGCGGCCGACCCGCTGCGTGCAGCGCGCGAGGAACTGAAGGAGTACCTGCTCGGACCCGACGAGCCCGCGTCCGTCGTCCGCTTCGGCGAGGCCGTGCGCGCGCTGGCGGCGAAGTCCGAGCGCCGCAATCTAGAGCGCGCCGTCTGAAGGAGACCCGCACGATGACTTCCCCCGCGGCGAAGGCCCCGGCCGGACCCATACCCGACGTCACGGTGATCACCGGCGCGTACAACTCGATGCCCTACATCACCCGCAGCGTCACCTCGGTGCTGGAGCAGACCATCGGCACCGACCGGCTGCAGATCCTGGTGATCAACGACGGCTCCACCGACGGCACGGGCGCCGAACTCGACCGGCTCGCCGCGGAGAACCCGGCCCTGACCGTCATCCACCAGGAGAACTCCGGCGGTCCGGCCGGCCCCCGCAACGTGGGTCTGGAGCGGGCCACCGGCCGCTACGTGTTCTTCCTCGACGCCGACGACTACCTCGGCCGCGAGACGCTGGCGCGGATGGTCGAGACCGCCGACGCCAACGGTACCGACGTCGTCGTCGGCAAGATGATCGGCGTCAACGGCCGTAACGCGCCGACCTCCATGTACCACCAGAACCTGGCCCGTACCGACGTGTTCAGCTCCCGCGTCTACTGGACGCTGAACCCGATGAAGCTCTTCCGGCGCGAGCTGGTCGAGCAGCACAAGCTGCGCTTTCGCCCCGAGCTGAAGGTCGGCCAGGACCAGCCCTTCACCAGCGCCGCCTACCTGCACGCCGACGGCATCAGCGTGATCGGCGACTACGAGTGCGTGTACTGGGTCAAGCGCGACGACGGCGGCAACAACACCTCCGTCACCAAGGGCACCGCCCCCCGGATCCGCTTCATGCGGGCGATGTTCGAGCTGGTCGGCGAGCACGTCCCCGACGGCCCGCGCCGCGACCACCTGCTGGCCCGGCACTACTCCATCGACCTGCCGCACACCATCCGGCAGTTGCGCCGGGAGAAGAACGCCGGCGACCGGCAGACGGCCTTCCAGGACATGCGCGAGATGTTCGCCCAGTGGTACACCGAGGGCGCGGCGGCCCGTCTTTCGGTCATCGAGCGGCTGCTCATGGAGCTGGTGCGCCGCGGCGACCTCGACGACCTGATCGCCGCGTCGAAGTACCACCGCAAGCTGGGCGACCTGGACGCGGAGCACCTGGTGGAGAACGGCCGGGTGTACGCCCGCTACCCGTTCTTCCGCGACCCGGCCAGGAACATCCCGGACGGGTTCTACGACGTCACGGACGAACTGCCCGTCCCGTTCCGGGTCGGCACGGCCGGACTCGACGCCGCCACCGGCGTCGTGCACCTCACCGGCAGGGTGAAGGCGCCCGCGCCCGACGGCTGGAGCGCCCCGCCGGAGATGCTGCTCAAGCAGCGCGGCGGCATCGTCCAGCACCGGCTGCCGCTGCTCCTTCAGGAGAAGCGGGACCGCGACGGCTACCAGGACTTCCGGCTCGACATCGACCCGGCGACCGCCGGCGGCGGCGAGCCGCTGGCCGAGGCGCTCTGGGACCTCTCCCTGGCCTGCGGCGACGCCAACGTCACCCGGTTCGGCGACGAGAACGACCTGAACCTGGCCAAGCAGCCGGCGATGCACGCCGCGCCCACGCACGCCGGCTCCGGCCAGGTCGTGACGCTCTACGCGACCCGCTCCACCGGCCATCTCACCCTGGAGCTGGGCGAGATCAAGCACCGCGCGGCCAAGCGGTTCGAGGCCGCCGCCCGGGCCGGGGCGCGTGGCGACGAACTCGCCGTCGACGTACGCGCCACCGTCTCCGGGCTGCCCGCCGACGCGGTACGGCTCGATGTCGAGGGCCCCGCCGGCGTCGTCGCCTCCGCCGTCGCCCGGCCGGGCCGGGCCGCCGGCGTCACCCGGACGTACCGGGCCCGGCTGCGGCTGCCGCGTGAGGCGCGCAAGCGGCGCGACGCCTTCACGCCGAAGATCACCGTGCGCGCCGGCAGCCTCGCCTGGACCGTCCCCGTACGCCCCGCGGAGCCCGAACCGGCCGGCGCCGCCCCGCCCGCCGGCCGGGGCCTCGCCGCGATGCTGCGCTCCGCCAGGTCCCGGCGCGCGGCGCGCACGTGACGTCCCCGCGTACCCGACACCACCAGTACCGTCACCCGGAGGGTTGATGCACGGCCAGCAGGCCCCGGCGCTCGACGCGCAGGATCCGACCGAGCGCCGTCCCCGGCCGGACGCGCCGCGCGCCGCCGGCCCCGCCCGGGGGTTCCGCCCCGACGTCGAGGGCCTGCGGGCCGTCGCCGTGGGCGTGGTGCTGCTGTACCACGCCGGGGTGCCGCTCGTCTCCGGCGGCTACGTCGGCGTGGACGTCTTCTTCGTCATCTCCGGCTTCCTGATCACCGGGCTGCTGGTGCGCGAGCTGGAGCGCAGCGGACGGATCTCCCTCACCGGGTTCTACGCCCGCCGCGCCCGCCGGCTGCTGCCGTCGACCGCCGTCGTGCTCGCGGCGGTCGCGCTGCTGGCGTGGCTGCTGATGTCGCCGGTGGAACGCAAGACGGTCGCGAAGGACCTGGCCGCCGCCGCGCTGTACGTCGTCAACTGGCAGCAGGCGTCGCTCGCCGTCGACTACTCCGCGCTCGGCGCCGACGCCAGCCCCGTGCAGCACTTCTGGTCGCTGGCGGTGGAGGAGCAGTTCTACCTGGTCTGGCCGCTGCTGATCATCGCCATCGGCTGGTGGTGCACGCGCCGCGGCGGCAAGGCGGTGCGCCCGCGGCTGGCCGTCGCCCTCGGCGCCATCGCCGTGGCCTCGTTCGCGTACTCGGTCCACCTCACGCAGGAGGAGGCCGGCGCCGCGTACTTCTCCACCTTCACCCGCGGCTGGGAACTCGCCGTCGGCGGGCTGCTCGCGCTGGTGCCCGCGGACGCCTGGCGGCGGCTGCCGGGCCGGCTCGCGGGCCTGCTGGCCGCCGCGGGGCTCGCGGCCATCGCGGTGGCCGCCCTCGCCTTCTCCGACGAGACCCCCTTCCCCGGCTCCGCCGCCGCGCTGCCCGTGCTCGGTGCGGCGGCGGTCATCGCCGCGGGCGCCGCGGCGCAGGACACGGCGGGCGCGAAGCTGCTGGGCACCGCGCCGATGCGGTACGTGGGGCGCATCTCGTACTCCTGGTACCTGTGGCACTGGCCGGCCGTCGCCTTCGCCACCGTCAAGTGGCCCGACATCACCACCGCCCAACTCGCGGTCGTCGTCGCGGCGAGCTGGGTGCCCGCCGCGCTCACCCACACGCTGGTGGAGAACCCGGTGCGGGTCTCGCGGGCGCTGGCGCCGGTGGGCCGCGGCCTCGTCCTGGGCCTCGCCTGCACCGCCGCCGGCGCGCTGCTGGGCTGGCTGACCTGGGCCACCGTGCCGACGATGAAGCTCGCCGACCCCTCGCAGGCCGTCGGCGCCGCCGCGCTGCGGGACTCCACGAAGGTCCAGGAGTCCGCCTCCGTGCTCAGCCCGCTGCCCGAGGACGCCGACGCCGACGAGGGCGCCGTGTACGGCAACGGCTGCCACGCCGGGCAGCGCGACACCGAGGCCGAGGGCTGCGTCTACGGCGACGAGAAGTCGGACACCACCGTGGCCCTCTTCGGCGACTCGCACGCCGCGCAGTACGCCCCGGCGCTGATCACCGTCGCCGAGGAGCGCGGCTGGCGGCTGCTGATCCTCACCAAGTCCGCCTGCACGCCCGCCAAGGTCACCATCTACAACCGGCAGTACGAGCGCGACTACACCGAGTGCGACAAGTGGCGCGCCTCCGCCGTCGAGCGCATCGCCGACGAGGAGGCCGCACTCGTGCTCGTCGGCAACCGCGACGACCAGGCGGCCATGCGCGGCGGCGACAAGCTCGACGGCGACGAGAACACCGCCGCGCTGCGCGAGGGGATGTCCGCCACCCTGCGCGAGCTGGCGGACAACGGGGCGGACGTCACGGCGTTCGCCGACATCCCGTACCCGCCGCAGGACATACCCTCGTGCGTGTCGGGAGCCACCGACCGGCTCACCGACTGCGCCTTCCCGCTGCGCGAAGGGCTGGGGTACGAGCCGATCACCGCGCAGGCGGCGAAGGGGACCGGGGTCCCCGTCATCGACCTCGCGCCCGAGCTGTGCCCGGACGGGACCTGCCCGGCCGTCATCGGCAACGTGATCGTCTACCGGGCCGGCGAGCACATCACCGAGACGTACATGCAGACGCTCACGGGCTGGCTGGACGACCAGTTGCCCAGGAGCGTCCGATGAGAGAAGGACATCCGATGCAGCCGCAGCCCACCCGGCCGACGCCGCCGACGCTGGTGCCCACGGTGCCGCGCGGGGGCCGCATCCTCCACATCGGCCCGCACAAGACCGGCACCACCGCGCTGCAGGGCGCGTTCCACAGCGCCCGCGACCGGCTGCCCGCGTACGACGTGGTCTACGCGGGCACCAAGCGGCAGCCGGTCGCGGCGGCGCTCGCCAAGATCGGGGTGGAGTTCCCGGGGCCCGCGGGCACGCCCGTACGCGAACACCTCGACGTGTTCCTCCAGCGCGACCGGCCCGGCATGGAGCGCTGGCGGCGGCTGGTGCAGCAGTGCGAGCAGGCCGGCGAGCGGCGCACGGTCATCAGCACCGAGTACTTCTCCAACGCCGGCGACGCCGCCGCCCGCGAGGTCGTCGCCGAACTCGGCGGCGGCGGGCGGGTGCACGTCGTCGTCACGCTGCGGCCGCTGCTGAAGATCCTGCCGTCGCAGTGGCAGCAGTACGTGCGCAACGGGCTGCGCGCGTCGTACGAGGACTGGCTGGAGGCGATGTTCCACCGCGAGCCGTGTATCGAGCCGACGCCCAGCTTCTGGCGCCGGCACCGGCACGACGAGCTGATCGCCCGCTGGGCGGCGGCCGCGGGCCCCGAGAACCTGACCGTCCTGGTGCAGGACGAGTCCGACCAGCAGATGCAGCTCCGGGTCTTCGAGGAGTTCGCCGGGCTGCCCGCCGGGTTCCTCGTCTACGACGAGAAGGACAACCGGTCGATGACCCACGGCGAGGCCGAACTCGTCCGGCTGCTCAACGAGGAGTCGCACCGCCGCGGCTGGTCCGTGGAGCGGCACGGCAAGGTCGTACGCGCCGGGGCGCTGCGCCGCATGCGCGACAAGTACCAGCCCGCGGGCGACGAGCCGCGCGTCACCACCCCCGAGTGGGCGGTGGCCGAGGCCACGGAGCTGGCCGAGGAGATGACCGCCGCCATCGCCGCGCTCGGCGTCAACGTCGTCGGCGACCTGGCGTCGCTGGCGAAGCGGCCGAGCGCGCCGGCCGCGCCGCCCACCGAGGCGACGATCCCGGCCGCCGCGGCGGCGCAGGCCATCATCGGCGCGCTCCTCGCGCAGTCGTCGCTCGACTCCGGGGCCGCCGCCGAGGCGGCCGGGCCCGACGGCAAGGCCACCGCGGCGGCGCAGGACGCCGCCGGGCCCGACTCCTCCGGGCCCGGACCGGCCACCGCCACCAACCCGCTGCGGAGCGCCGTCCGGCGCGGCCTTCGCCGTATCCGCCGATAACCAGAAGGACCTGCACGGATGTCGTTGAGAATCACTGTGATCGGCACCGGCTACCTCGGTGCCACGCACGCCGCCGCCATGGCGGAGCTGGGCTTCGAGGTGCTCGGCCTGGACGTGGTGAAGGAGAAGGTCGAGCTGCTGTCGGCGGGCAGGGTGCCGATGTACGAGCCGGGCCTGGAGGACCTGCTGCGCAAGCACGTCGCCGGGGTCGAGGGCGCGTCGGGGCGGCTGCGCTTCACCACGGACTGGGACGAGCTGGCCGCGTTCGGCGACGTGCACTTCGTCTGCGTGAACACGCCGCAGAAGCACGGCGAGTACGGCTGCGACATGAGCTTCGTCGACGCTGCGATCGACACCCTCGCGCCGCGCCTCGACCGCCCCTGCCTGGTGGTCGGCAAGTCGACGGTGCCGGTGGGCTCCGCGGCCCGGCTGGCGCGCCGGCTGGCCGAGCTGGCACCCGTCGGGGAGCAGGCGGAGCTGGCCTGGAACCCGGAGTTCCTGCGCGAGGGCTTCGCCGTCGAGGACACCCTGCGCCCGGACCGCATCGTCGTCGGCGTGGCCGGCGAGCGCGCCGAGGAACTGCTGCGGGAGGTGTACGCGGGCCCGGTCGGCGCCGGCACGCCGTTCGTGGTCGCGGACTACCCGACCGCCGAGCTGGTGAAGACCTCGGCCAACGCCTTCCTCGCCACGAAGATCTCGTTCATCAACGCCATGGCCGAGATCTGCGAGGCGGCGGGCGGTGACGTCGTCAAGCTGGCGGAAGCCATAGGCTACGACGAGCGGATCGGCCGGAAGTTCCTGCGCGCGGGTATCGGCTTCGGCGGCGGCTGCCTGCCCAAGGACATCCGCGCGTTCATGGCCCGCGCCGGCGAACTCGGCGTCGACCAGGCGCTGACGTTCCTCCGCGAGGTCGACTCGATCAACATGCGCCGCCGCGCGCACATGGTCGAACTCGCCCGCGACGCCTGCGACGGCTCGTTCCTGGGCCGCCGGATCGCCGTCCTGGGCGCGACGTTCAAGCCCGACTCCGACGACGTACGCGACTCCCCGGCCCTGAACGTCGCCGGGCAGATCCACCTCCAGGGCGGCCAGGTCACCGTCTACGACCCCAAGGGCGCCGACAACGCCCGCCGGGAGTTCCCCACGCTGCGCTACGCGGACTCCGCCGAGGACGCGGTCCGCGGCGCCGACGTCGTGCTGCACCTCACCGAATGGAGCGAGTTCCACACCCTCGACCCGCACCGGCTCGCCCGGGCCGCCGCCACCGCGCACCTCATCGACGGCCGGAACACGCTCGACCCGGCGCCCTGGCGCGCCGCGGGCTGGACGTTCCGCGCCGTCGGCCGTCCCGCACTCTGAAGCACCCAGACGACAGGAAACGCCCCCACCATGAAGAACATCCTCATCCGCTCCGGCAAGAGCCCTTTCCACGTCGCGACGCGGACCGAGGTCGTGCAGCAGGACCTCATCGGCACCAACTCCGGGAACCTGCTGTTCAGTGACGCCGCCCACAAGCTGCTCCTGGCTCCCGGCACCGACATCACCTCCAACGGCATCAAGACGGACTACTCCGCCGAGCGCGCGGCCCAGATAAACGAGCAGTACGACGTCTTCGTCGTCCCGCTCGCCAACGCCTTCCGCCCGTCGTTCGAGGCGTCGCTGAACCGGCTCACCAAGCTGATCGAGCAACTGACCATCCCCGTCGTCGTCATCGGCGTCGGCGCCCAGGTCGGCGCGGACTACGACACCGAGCGGCTGCAGGCGATCGACCCGTCGGTCAAGCGGTTCATGAAGGCGGTGCTCAAGCGGTCCGCGTCGGTGGGCGTACGCGGCGAACTGACCGCCGGCTACCTCAACGGGCTCGGCTTCAAGGACGTCGACATCATCGGCTGCCCGTCGATGTTCCTCTACGGCGACACCTTCCCGGAGATCCGCAAGACCGACGCCGGCATCACCGACGCCTCCCGTATCGCGCTCAACGTCTCGCCGGACGCCGCCCGCGTCGGCCCCATCGCGGCCATCGCGCAGCGCGCGTACGAGCGCTTCGACGACCTCGCGTACTACGCGCAGAACCTCACCGACGCCGAACTACTGCTCTGGGGCGACACCTCCGCCGAGAAGGGGCTGACCCCCGAGCTGCCGACCGCCGCCGCGCACGGCCTGCTGCGCGACGACAAGACCCGGGTGCCCACCGACCCGTACGGCTGGATGGCCGAGCTGCGCGAGTACGACTTCGCCTTCGGCACCCGCATCCACGGCAACATCGCCGCGCTGCTCGCCGGCACCCCCGCCCTGGTGCTCTGCCACGACTCGCGCACCCTCGAACTCTGCCGCTACTTCGGCATCCCGCACGAGATGCTGGCCGGCATGCCGGCCGACGTCGATCCGGCGGAGCTGTACCAGAAGGCCGACTTCGGCGGGCTGCACGCCGGCCACCAGGAGCGCTGGGACCGCTTCGCGCGCTTCCTCGACCGCAACGACCTCAAGAACACCTACACCCACGGCGACCGCGGCGCCGCCTTCGAAGAGCGCATGGCCGGCCTCGACCTGCCGCCCTCGATCCGGATGTGGGACGGCTCCGACGACGGCGCGTACGGCTACCGCTTCGCCTGGCTGCACGAGCGCGCCGAGATCGCCCGCAAGCGGCTGGACGCCGCGGTGCGCCGGGACACAGAGCTGAAGGAGCGCAACGAGGAGCTGACCGCGCAGGTCGAGCGGCTGGAGAAGCAACTCGCCGCGCTGGAGCGGCGCGTCGCCGCCGTGGACAAGCGGCCGATGGCCCGGCTCGGCGGGGTCCTCAGGGGCCGGGGCGGGCGGGGCTGATGCCGCCGCGGCAGGGCGCGCTCCCGCCGGGTACCCGGCTGGTGCACATCGGGCCGCACAAGACCGGCACCACGACGCTGCAGGGGGCGTTCCACCACGGCCGGCGCGCGCTGGCCGCGCACGGCGTGCGGTACGCCGGCGCCTCCCGGCAGCCCGCGCACGCGGCCGCCGCCATCGCCGGCGGCACGCCCGTGAACAGCCTGGAGGCGCCGAGCATGGCGCACTGGGAGAAGCTGTGCGCGGAGGTCGCCGGCGCGGGGCGGCGGCGCCGGGTCGTCGTCAGCAGCGAGCGCTTCGCCAACGCGGACGCCGGCGCGGCGCGTGCGGTGGTCGACGGGCTCGGCGGGGACCGGGTGCACGTCGTCGTCACGCTGCGACCGCTGGTGAAGATCCTGCCGTCGCAGTGGCAGGAGTACATCAAGTCCGGTCACCACCACGCGTACGACACGTGGCTCGACGGCATGCTGCGCAGGCCGCCCTACCGGAAGCCGACGCCGTCGTTCTGGCGGCGGCACCGGCACGACGAGCTGGTGGCGCGCTGGGCGGAGGCCGCCGGTGCGGGCAACCTCACGGTGGTCGTCGTCGACCAGGCCGATCCGCTGGCGCACCTGCGCGCCTTCGAGGGGCTGCTGGGGCTGCCGGACGGGGTGCTGGAGCCGGAGCGGGACGGGTTCGCCAACCGGTCGCTGACCGCCGGCGAGGTGGAGGTGCTGCGGCTGGTGAACAAGGAGCTGGCCAGGGCAGAACGCCCGGCGCCGGAACGTAAGCTGGTGCGCGAGGAACTGGTGCGCCGGCTGCGCGGGGCGCACGTGCCTGCGGGCGACGCGGGGCGGATCACCACCCCGGCGTGGGCGCGGCGGGCGGCGGCGGAGGTCGGCGCGGAGATGGTCGCGGGGATCAGGAAGTCGGGCGTCCGGGTGGTGGGGGACCTGGACGCGCTGGTGCCGGCGGCGGACTCCCCGGGGGATCCGGATCCGGATCCGGCTGCGGAGGCGGATCCTGCCGCCGGGGCCGTGCCGCGCCTGCCGGTGGCCGCGGCGTACGCGGCGGTGACGGGGGCGCTGCTGGCCGCGGCCGAGTCTCCGTAGCGCCGGGGCGACCGGGCCGGACCCGGCATATAGTCCGGGTCCGGGCTCGTCGGCCGAGCGGCCGAGGGGCGAGGGCCCGGTGACCGGGCGGCCGGGGGAGAGGGAGGCGGCGACATGGCGGAGGCGGTGCCGGGGCTGATCCGGATCACGGAGCGGGTGTGGCTGTGGCCGCACCACCCCGATCCGGACCGGGTGCAGGCGGCCGTCGGCGTGATCGCCGGCGACGACGGCTGCCTGCTCGTCGACGCCGGCCACAGCCCGGCGCTGGCCCGCCGGATCGCGGGCGCCCTCGGCGGCGCGGGCCTGCCGCGGGCGCGGGGCGTCGTGTACACCCACCACCACTGGGACCACGTCTGGGGCGCCGGCGAGTGGGGCGTGCCCGTCACCGCGCACGAGCTGACGGCGGACGCGCTGCGCGCGGAGGCGGAGAAGCCGTGGTCGGAGGCGTACGTACGGGCCGAGATGGCCCGTGACCCCCGGCTGGTCCCGAGCTACGCCGCACGCTCGCGCGCCATGGCGGAGGACGGCTGGGACGCCTTCCGCGTCGTGCCGCCCGACGAGACGTTCACCGACCGGCACGTGATCCGGCTCGGCGGCGTGACGGTGGAGCTGCGGCACGTCGGCGGCGGCCACGCGGCGGACTCGACGGTGGCCGGAGTGCCGTCGGAGGGCGTCCTGTTCACGGGCGACTGCTTCTACCCGCCGCCGTACCACCTGCGGGAGGAGGGGGCGGAGCCGGACCTGGCGCTGGCGCGGAGCCTGGTGGGCGAGGAGTACGAGTGGTACGTGGAGAGCCACGACCGGCCGCGGCGCCGGGCGGAGGTGAAGGCGGCCCTGGGCGGCTGACCGCGACCCGCGCCTTCCCCCGGTCCGCGCCGCCGGGCCCCCGCCCGCTCAGTCCAGCGAGCGGGACAGATAGGCGTGCAGCAGCGTGCGCGTCTCCGCCAGCAGCGCCGCGTCCCCGTCCGGGTCGGTGCGGAAGGCGAGTTGGAGCAGCGCGTCGGCCGCCTCGACCGCCACCAGGCAGGAGCGCTGGAGCGAGGCCGTCACCGGCAGGGACAGCCGCTCTGCCAGGATGTCGCACAGCCGGGCCGCCACCGGGTCGTTGGCCTCGAAGTCGACCTGCGCGAAGCCCGGGACCGTGCGCATCATCGCGACGTACTCCGCCAGCATCGAGTCCAGGATGCGCCGCCAGCCGGCCCGCGCCGGCTCGGCGGCCAGCCGGCGGGTGACGCGGCCGGTGAAGTCGTCGAGGTTGCGCGCGGCCAGCGCGTCGGCGAGGGCGCGTTTGTTGGGGAAGAAGCGGTACACCGAGCCGATGGGGACGCCCGCCCGGTCGGCGACCGCGCTGGTCGTCAGGTCCTCGTAGCCGGTCTCGTCGAGGAGTTCGGCGCAGGCGTCGAGGATCCGGGCCAGCCGCTCGGCGCTGCGCTGCTGGACGGGGGTGCGGCGGAGGGAGGGAGCGCTCACGTCGTCCATGGTGCCGGACCTCCGGTGCTACGCGGCCAGCAGGAGGGTCAGGCCGCCGACCGTGTAGCACACCATCAGGGCGAGCAGCGGCAGTTGGCCGGCGACCGCGCGGGCGGGCGGGAAGAGGCGGACGGCGCGGTCGTGGGCGGCGACGACACCGAGGACGTGGCCGGTGACGACGGCGGCGACCTGGAGCGCGGCGAGGCCACCGGGGGAGAGCGGGGGCTCGGCCGGGGGCGGGTCGTCAGTGCCCCACGCCTGGGAGACGGTACGGGGGGCTTCGGTGACGAAGAGGGTGAAGTAGTGGGCGACGAGGTAGCCGAGCGCGATCGGCAGGAGGGAGTGGGCGAAGGCGGCCAGCGGGTGGGCGAGGCGGCCGGAGACCAGGCGTACGGCCGCCGCGCAGAGCGCGTACAGGACGGCGACGAGGGCGACGGCGGTGACCAGTCCGAGCGTGGCGGTGGGGGTGCGGCCGAGGGAGGAGGTCTGCAGGGTGTCGATCCAGGAGGGGGCGGCGGAGAAGCCGTCGTAGGCGGTGGAGCCGACGAGGACGCACAGCACGGCGACCAGCCCCGGCACGGCGGGGGTGGCGTCGAGGCCGGCGAGGGGGGAGCGCACGACGAGCACGCCGTCGGCGGGGCGGCGGCCGACGGGCGCAAGCCGGGCGAGCAGCGCGCTGTACGCCTCGAAGGGGTCGCACCGCGCGAACCAGCGGTCGCCGTGGACCGCGGCGCCGGTGAGCTGGACGGCGGCGTACGCGGCGAGGAAGGCCGACAGGGAGGCGGTGGCGGCCGGTTCTGGCGCGGCCAGCTCCAGCCAGGTGAACGCCAGCAGCCCGGCGGCGGCGGGCCGCTGGCCGACCCACCCGGGCAACGGGCGGCCGGCCGCGGGGTCGCGGCGCAGGGCGCGGCAGGCCAGGGCGTGGAGCGTGCGGAGGGGGTTGAGCAGGCGCCACACGGGGCCGAGGAGGAGGGAGGCGGGGACCAGGCCGACCCAGAGGAGGACGTAGACCGCGCCGGGCGCGGGGTTGCGGTCGGGGTCGTCGGGGCCGAGGAGCAGGTGGCCGACGACGAACGCGGCGGCGGCGAGTCCGGCGCCCGCGGCGGTGCGGCGCAGGGCGGGCGCGGCGGCGAGGCGCTGGACGGCGCGGGGCAGGGGGCGTCCGGCGGTGGCGCCGGCGTAGCGGGGCCGGGGCCAGAGGAGGCCGAGCGCGAGGAAGGAGACGAGTAGCGCGGCGAAGCCGCCGGCGTAGGCGTAGAAGGCGGGTATCGGCAGGTCCTGGGTGCCGCCGACGCCGTGGGCGAGCGGCATCAGCGCACCATGAGCTGGGTGAGGACGAGACCGGAGCCGTGCGTCTCGACGTCGAAGATCCCGGTGCGGTCCGCGGTGAACGCCAGTTCGGCGGGCTCGCCGGCGCGCAGTACCGCGGTCTCGTCGTAGCCGTGGACGTGGAGTTCGTCGTCGGTGTCGCTGGTGACGCGGAGCGTGACGCGCTCGCCGGGTCCCACCTCGACGCGTCCCGGCGCGGGGCTGACCCGCCCGTCCCGTACGGCGATCTCGACGGTGGTGCCGGCGCCCGCGTCCGAGCCGTCGGCGCCGCGGTCGGGGACGTCGGTGGCGGGGGGTACGGATCCGGTGGCGACCTCGTGGCCGGTGCCGGGCTCGTGGTGGGTGTCGCCCCGGGAGCAGCCGCCGGCGAGGACCAGCAGAAGCGCCGCGGCGGCGACGCCGGTACGGGCGGCGGGCGAGACCGCGGGGGCGGGAGTGCGCCGGCTCATGCGAGGCCGGCCTCCGGGGCCGGGCCGGCCGCGGGGCGGCCCGGCCGCGCTCCGGCCTCCGGGTCCGGCGGCGGGTCGCCCTCGGGATCCGCCGCCGGGTCGGACACGGGGTCGGCCGCGGGCGCGCGCCTGGCCACCGCGATCACCGCCCAGACCACCCACACCAGCCCCAGCAGCGTCCGCAGCCACGCCGGACTCAGCGGGATCCACGGGATCAGCAGCACCGCCTTGTCGAAGGCGTCCAGCAGCGTCAGCACGCCCATCGCCACCGTGACGCCCGTGAACCCCGGCCGCCCGCCGCCGAGGCGGACCCGCAGCCGCAGCCCGGTCGCCGTCCACCACGCGCCCGTCAGCACCAGCGCGATCACCGGCACCCACGTGTGCGCGTACGAGGAGGCCGACCCGACCACGTCGAGCACCAGCCCCGCCGCCCCCGCCACCGCCGCGCCCGCGGCCACCGCGTCGCGCCGCAGCAGCCGCCACCACAGCACCCCGCCGACCAGCCCCAGCACCACCGCCACGGCCAGCGCGATCTGCACCTCGATCCGCTCGATGCCCCGCGCCCCGTACCAGTCGCACCCCGCGGGCAGCTTCCGCGCCTGCACGTCGTACTCCGCGCAGACCAGCAACTGCGCCAGCTTCACCGGCTCGCCGATGATCCGGTCCGAGCCGCCGGAGACGTCGCCCGGCCGCGCGCCGCACTCCGGCAGCGTGCGCGGGTTGCTCGCCCCCGCGTCCCCCTGCCAGCAGTTGCCCTCGCCCTGCCCGTCCCACCACACGTCCGTCTTGTTGGGCCGCTCGTTGCCCGCCCGGTCGACGCCGAGGTGGTTGCCGGCGTAGCGGTTGTGGTGCGAGGTGTCGAGTTGCTTGCCGAGCGCGCCCTCGCCGCGGATGAACGCGGGGACCGCGTTGAGGTAGAACGCCGCGCGCTGGTGCCCGTAGATCCAGTTGTCCCGGTAGATGTTCCAGTTGCCGCCCGCGGTGATGATGCCGGTGCCGGGCGGCATGGATATCTGCGGGCAGACCACGCCCTGCTCGTAGCCGCGTTCCGCGGGCGGCTTGGCGCAGGTGCCGTCGGCGACGTACGGGTAGTAGTTCTGGTTGTTGTCGTGGATCAGGTTCCGCTCGAACTTCGCGTGGTTCTGCGGCAGCCCGGGGTGGCCGGGGAAGGCGCTGTCCATGGAGGCGCCGCCCATGTTGTGGTCGAACTCGTTGTCGTGGACCCAGACGGAGTCGCCGGCGGTGCCGGAGTAGCCGACCATGTTGTGGTGGCTGCGGCAGCCGGTGATCTCGATGGCGTAGCGGGGCACGTCGTAGCCGCGGCCTTCGTTGATGTCGGAGGCGCTGCCCGGGTAGATGCCGGAGTCGCCGTTGCCGTACGACTCGCAGTCGCGGTACAGGCCGTGGTCGGAGGCGAAGGTCAGAAAGCCGTACTCGTCGTTCCAGCGGGTGAGCACGTCGTCGATGACGAAGCCGTCGGCGGCCAGCACGTACAGCGAGTTGAACGTGGAGCGCTGGGCGGTGAAGTTGCGGAAGTAGACGCCGTCGGCGGCGTCCGCGCGGATGACGTTGAGCTTGCGGTACTGGCCGTCGATGACGACGTCGCCGCGGTCGGCGCCGGTGCCCTCGATCTGCAGGTTGCGCTTGCCCATGATCGCCACCAGGTTCTGGTTGTGCGGGCAGCGCTTCTGCTGCGCGTACGACAGGATCTGGTACCCGAAGTCGGACCGCGGCGCCTTCAGCCGCGCGCAGGCCCCGCCGGGCCCGGGCCGGCTCGGTTCCTCCAGGTAGACGCCGGGCAGCACGGCGATGGTCATACCGGACTCGTCGACGGCGTCGACGGCCTGCTGCAGATGCTCGTAGCCGCGGTCGCGGCAGCGCTCGTAGAGCCGGAGGTTGCGCGCGCGCAGGGCGGCGGGGAAGTCGGCGATCCGCGCCTCGAAGCCGGCCCGGCCGGGCTTGCAGACCAGCAGGTCGGGCTCCTCGTCCCGGTACTCCGGCACGCTGCCAGAGCCGTCGGGGAACGCGACGGGGCGCTCCTCGTGGGCGGCGGCGGGGGCGGTGGTGAGCAGCAGCGCGCCCAGCGCGACGAGCGGGAGGAGCGCCGTTCGGACCTTACGCGTCCACGACATGGCGGAAGAGTAGAGCAACTTTCATCTTTTGTGACCCCTCGCTGTCCGGGGCCCACGCGGAAGGGGCCGGCCGTCGGCCCGGCCGGCCCCTTCGTCGCCTGCGCTCCCCGGGCTACGGGGTGTTGTTCGCCAGCGCCAGCAGCCGGGCGCGCGAACCGTTGAACTTGTTGCGGTCGACGTTGCCGGAGATGCCGGAGACCCGCCCGGTGCTCGTGTACTGCCACACCGTGTAGAAGGGGAAGCCGCCCGGGAGCGACGGGTTGTGCGCGGAGGTCCAGTGCGCGACCCACAGCGGGCTGCGCGAGGACATGCCGTTCCAGCCGCCGGTGCAACTGTTCCACCAGCTCGGGCTGGTGTAGATGACCACGTCACGGCTGGTCCGCGACTTGTAGGTGTTGTAGAAGTCGAGGATCCAGTTGCGCATCGCGGACTGCGAGAGCCCGTAGCAGGCGGAGCCGGAGGGGTTGTTCTCGATGTCCAGCACGCCGGGCAGGGTCAGGTTGTCGCGGGACCAGGCGCCGCCGTTGGAGGCGAAGAAGTTGGCCTGGGCGGCGCCGCTGGAGGAGTTCGGCCGGGCGAAGTGGTAGGCGCCGCGGATGACGCCGGCGCGGTACGCCGCCGGGTAGTTGGTGTTGAACCGCGGGTCCTTGTAGGTCGTCCCCTCGGTCGCCTTCATCCAGGCGAACTGGATGCCGGCGTTGCGCACCGACGTCCAGTTGATGCTGCCCTGCCAGTGCGAGACGTCGATGCCCTGCACGCCGCTGGTGTGGTCCCTCGGGCTGACGTCAGGGGACGACTGGTCCGCGTCCACGCCCATGCCCATGTATGCGTGGCCGAGCGGCACGGGGTTCTTCTTCTTCCTGTCGGCGTCGTCCGCAGGCGAGGACGCGGCCGACGGTGCGGTGAGCCCCGCGACCAGGGCGAGGGATGCGCCGAGGACGACGGCGGCGCCGGCGCGGGTGCGGCCGGCGCGGCGCGAGAAGAGGCGGTGGGTCAGTGATCTGTTCACGTGCATCGCGGCCTCCTGGCACTCGTGTGCTCTGTGGGGGTGGGGAGAGGCGGTGCTGGTGCTGCTGTACGGACAGACCGGTGTTCTGATGCGAACACGACAAGAGTGACGCATAGGAACGCCTGCCTGAGAAGGGGGGACCGCCACCCTTTATGGTCCAGTCCAGTGACGCGTGCGCTGAGCTGCGGTTACCGGAGAGGGAATCGTCAACTTTCATGGCGTGAAAGCCGGAACGAAGAATAGCATTTCAGTCACGGAGCGTGCCAGAGTAGACACGCTGTGCACCTTCACCGGTCACCTTCGCGCTCCCACCCCCGAACCGCACCCCGACCCGGCCCGTTGGGGGCCGCCGGTGGCGGGAGATTGACGACAGGTCCTAGCGTTCGGGTGTGATCGGTTTCGTACGTCCGCTGCTTTTTCTTGACGTCGACGGCCCCCTCATCCCGTTCGGACCCACCTGGCACGGCCGCCCCGGTCGCGTCCCGCCGCCGGCGCCGGACACGGGGAACCCGCTGCTGGCCCGGGTCGAGCCGGCGGACGGGCCCCGGCTGGCGGCGCTCCCGTGCGAGCTGGTGTGGGCCACGACCTGGCAGGCCGACGCCAACGAGAGCGTCGCCCCGCTCCTCGGCCTGCCGGAGCTGCCGGTGGTGGACATCCCGGAGCACGCCGGCGGGCCCGGACGCGGCGGGCCGCACTGGAAGACCCCGCTCCTGGTCGACTGGGCGGCCGGCCGTCCGTTCGCCTGGGTGGACGACGAGATCACCGACGCCGACCGCGACTGGGTCGGCGCCCACCATCCGGAGCGGGCCCTGCTGCACCGCGTCGACCCCGGCCGGGGACTCACCGACGCGGACTTCGCCGCGCTCGGCGCCTGGCTGCGCGCGCTGTAGCGGCGGCCGGCCGCGGCCCGGCGGCCCGGCCGGAGGTCACAGGGTGCTGTCCTGCCACGCCTGGTGCAGCGCCGCGAAGCGGCCGCGGTCGGCGATCAGGGTGGCCGGGGGGCCGTCCTCCACGATGCGGCCCTGGGCCATCACCAGGACGCGGTCCGCGATCTCCACCGTCGAAAGGCGGTGGGCGATGACCACCGCCGTGCGGCCGTGCAGCACCGTCCGCATCGCCCGCTGGACCGCCTGTTCACCGGGGATGTCCAGCGACGACGTGGCCTCGTCGAGGATCACCACCGCCGGGTCGGCCAGCAGCGCGCGGGCGAACGCGACCAACTGGCGCTGGCCCGCCGAGATGCGGCCGCCGCGCTTGCGTACGTCGGTGTCGTAGCCGTCCGGCAGGGCCGTGATGAACTCGTGCGCGCCCAGCGCCCTCGCCGCCGCCTCGATCTCCTCGCGGGTCGCCTCCGGGCGGCCGATCGCGATGTTCTCCGCGACCGTGCCCGAGAACAGGAACGCCTCCTGCGTGACCATCACGACGGCGCGCCGCAGCTCCGCGTTCCCGATCTCCCGCAGGTCCACCCCGTCCAGCAGGACCCGGCCCGCGCTCGGGTCGTAGAACCGCGCCAGCAGCTTGGCCAGCGTCGACTTCCCCGCCCCCGTCGAGCCGACGACCGCGACCGTCTGCCCGGCGGGCACCGTCAGGTCGAAGCGGGGCAGCACCTCGCCGCCCGTACGGTAGGAGAAGCCGACCTCCTCGAAGCGGACCTCCCGGCCCGGCAGCCCCTCCGGGCGCGCCGGCAGCGGGCGCGGCTCCGCCGGCTCCGCCACGCCCGGCCGCTGCGCCAGCAGCCCGGCGATCTTCTGCAGCGACGCCGCCGCCGACTGGTAGGAGTTGAGGAACATCCCGAGCCGGTCGATCGGGTCGTACAGCCGCCGCAGGTACAGCACCGCCGCGGCCAGCACCCCCAGCGCCAGCTCGTCCTCCGCCACCCGGTACGCGCCCCACAGCACGATCGCGGCGACCGCGAAGTTCGCCGTCAGCCGGGAGGAGACGACGTACCGGGCCATCTCGAGGATGGAGTCGCCGTTGACCCGCTCGTGGTGCCCGTTGAGCCGGTCGAAGTCCTCGTCGTTCGCCCGTTCCCGGCGGAACGCCTGGACGGGCCGGATGCCGTTCATCGTCTCGACGAACTTCACGATCACCTGTGCGATGGCCGTCGACCGCTTGGTGTAGATCTTGATCGACCGCCGCTGGAAGCTGCGGATCAGCGCGTACAGCGGCACGAACGACAGCAGCGCCGCCCCGCCGAGCCCCAGGTCCAGCCAGAGCAGCAGCGCGGCGATGTACACCACCTGGAGCACGACGACGATCAGCTCCTGCAGCCCCTCGCTCAGCAGCTCGCGCAGCGACTCCACGTCGCTGGTGGAGCGGGAGATGAGCCGGCCGGAGGTGTAGCGGTCGTGGAAGTCGACGTCGAGGGCCTGCGCGTGGCGGAAGATCCGCCCGCGCAGGTCGAGCAGCACGTCCTGGTTGATGCGCGCGGCGGCGCGCACGAAGGTGTGCTGGAGCAGCCCGGAGGCCAGCGCGCAGACCGCGTACGCGACGCCGACGGCGATCAGCGGGCCGTGGTCGTCGCGCCGCAGCGCGGGCACGGCGTGGTCGATGGCGTACGCGACGAGCAGCGGGCCTGCCTGCACCGCGGCCTGCTGCAGCAGGATCAGCACGGCCGCGGCGGCGACCCGGCGCCGGTGCGGGGCGAGCAGGGAGCCCAGCAGCGTGCGGGACGCGCCGTCCGGCGCGGGCAGCAGGTCCTGGTCGAACGGGTCGCTCCGCGGGCGCGGGCGGTCGTCGTCCGGCTCCTCGCCGCCGGGTCTCTCGGTGACCGTCGCCGTCATCGCCGCTCCCCCTCCTCGCCGTGCGCGGCCCCGGCCGCGTCCGCGTCCGGTGTCCGCTCCTCCGTCACGCCGGCCATCAGCGCGCGGTACTCCGCGCTGCCGTGCAGCAGTTCGTCGTGGGTGCCCACCGCCGCGACCCGGCCGCCGGACAGCAGCGCGACCCGGTCGGCGAGCAGCACCGTGGACGGCCGGTGCGCCACCACCAGCGCCGTGGTCGTCGCCAGCACCCGGCGCAGCGCGGCCTCCACCAGCGCCTCGGTGTGCACGTCGAGCGCCGAGAGCGGGTCGTCGAGCACGAGGAAGCGCGGCCGGCCCACGATCGCCCGCGCCAGCGCGAGCCGCTGCCGCTGGCCGCCGGAGAGGCTGAGTCCCTGCTCGCCGACCTCCGTGCGGTGGCCGTGCGGCAGTCGGTGGACGAAGTCCGCCTGCGCGATGTCCAGCGCCCGCAGCAGGTCGTGCTCCTCGGCCTCGTACGAGCCCATGAGGACGTTCGCGCCGGCGGTGGCGGAGAAGAGCGTCGGTTCCTCGAACGCCACGGCGACCAGCGCGCGCAGCTCGTCGCGGGGGAGGGCGGTGATGTCGCGGCCGTCGAGGCTGACGCGGCCGGCGGTCGGCTCGTACAGGCGCGGGACGAGCGCGGTGAGCGTCGTCTTGCCGCTGCCGGTCGCGCCGACGAGGGCGAGGGTCTCGCCGGAGCGCACGTGCAGGTCGATGCCGTCGAGTACGGGCGCGGTGTCCGGCCCGGCGTCGGGGTGGCGGAAGACGACACCGGTGAAGCGGATGCCGTCGGCGGCGGAGGGCGGGGGCTCCGGTCCTGGCCCGGGCGGGGACGCGGTGCGCTGCGCGGGGACGGCGGGGGGCGCGGGGGCGCCGGGGTCCGCCGAGGCCCCGGAGTGTGCGGTGCCCGAGGCGCCCGCGGCGGCCTTGCGGTCCGCCGCGTCGGCCTCCGGCTCGTCCATCACCTCGAAGTAGCGGTCCGCCGCGGTCGCCGCCTCGTTGCACATCGCCAGCAGGAACCCGATCGACTCCACCGGCCAGCGCAGCGCCATCGCCGTGGACAGGAACGCCACCAGCGTCCCCGCCGACAGGTCGCCGTCCGCGACCTGCACCGTGCCGAGCACCAGCGCCGCGCCGATCGCCAGCTCCGGCAGCGTCATGATCAGCGCCCAGATCCCCGCCAGCAGCCGCGCCTTGTGCAACTCGGTGGCGCGCAGCTCACGGGTCAGCCGGCGGAATGCCTGCGCCTGGCTGCGGTGCCGGCCGAAGCCCTTGACGATGCGGATGCCGAGCACCGCCTCCTCGACCACCGTCGTCAGGTCGCCGACCTGGTCCTGCGCCCGGCGCGCGGCGCCGAAGAAGCGCCGCTCGAAGGACGAGCAGAGCGCCACCAGCGGGATCACGGGCGCCAGCAGCACCAGCCCGAGCGTCCACTCCTGCGCGAGCAGGACCGCGCAGCCGACCGCGATGGTGGTGCCGTTGACGACCAGGAACGTCAGCGGGAAGGCCAGGAACATCCGGATGAGCTGGAGGTCAGTCGTGCCGCGGGAGAGCAGTTGGCCGGAGGCCCAGCGGTCGTGGAAGGAGACCGGCAGCCGCTGCAGGTGCCGGTACAGGCTCGCCCGCATCGCCGCCTCCACCCCGGCCAGCGGGCGGGCCACCAGCCAGCGGCGGAAGCCGAACAGCGCCGCCTCCGCGATGCCGAGCACGAGGATGACCAGCCCGCCGAGCCACACGCCGGCCGGGTCGCGGTCGGCCACCGGGCCGTCCACGAGCCACTTGAGCACCAGCGGGATCACCAGTCCGATGCAGGACGCGACGATCGCCACGCCGGCCGCCGAGAACAGCCGTACCCGCACCGGGCGCACGTACGGCCACAGGCGCAGCAGCGAGCGCACCGCGGAGCGGTCCTCCGCGCCGCCCGCGGGCGGTTCTTCGAGGTCGGGGCCGGTAGCGGCGGCGGTCGGGGAGTCGGCGGGCTCGGGCTCTTCTGTGTGTGTCGCGGCGGCAGGCATCGCCTCCGAGCCTACGTAAGGGCAGGGTAAGCGCTCACCCTGTTTTCCCTTCTCCCGACCTGTCGGTCATACGGGGATCTCTTCGCACGCCGTCGGCTCTGCGCAGGTTGCGTATCGCCGGTACGGACAGCAGCGCGCCCGCCGCCAGCAGCGCCAGCACGCCGTTGAACACCAGCACCTCGTGCGCGCCGAACGCCCCCGACGCCGGCCCGGCGAGCGCGTTGCCGACCGGCAGCATGGCGACCGAGCCGGCGATCTCGTACGCGTTGACCCGGCTCAGCGCCGCGGGCGGCACCTGCGTCTGGACGCTCGTCGCCCACATCACGCCCCAGAACGCCAGCGCCGCCCCGGAGACCGCCATCGCCCCGGCGATCGCCGGCACCGGCAGCGCCAGCCCCACCGCCGCCGGCTGCGCGCCGAAGCCGAGCATGGCGACCGACCCCGCGCGCAGCGGGTGCGCGGGGCGCAGCCGCATCGCGACCAGCCCGCCGACGACCATCCCGGCGCCCATCACGGAGTTCACGAGGCCGTACGCCCCGGCCCCGTACTCCTTGACCACCTCCGCCGCCAGCAGCGGCACCGTCGGGCCCCAGGAGCCGATCATGAAGACCATCCACACCGCGATGACCGCCCACATCCAGGTGCGGGAGGAGAACTCGCGCCAGCCCTCCGCCAGGTCGGCCCGGAACGCCCGCCCCCGCCCGCCCCTCGCCAGCCGCGCGGGCGGCGCGTCGTCCGCCGGGCGCGGCGGCAGCCGCAGCAGCGCCAGGCAGAGGGCGCTCACGGCGTACGTCCCGGCGTGCGCGGCGTACACGCCGCCCGGCGAGGTGAGGCCCACCAGGGCGCCCGCCGCCGCGGGGCCGGCGAGCGTCATCGCCGACTCGGCCGTGCGGATGGAGGCGTTGGCGCCCTGCACGTCGTCCGCGATCCGCGGGATCACGCCGGCGACGCCGGGCTGGAACATCGCTGCGGCGATGCCGTTCAGCGCGGACAGCGCGCAGACCTGCCAGAGCACGACGCCGCCGGAGAGGAACAGGCCGGCCATCGCGAGCTGCGTGCCGATCCGGGCGACGTCGGCGCCGATCATCACGGCGCGGGCGTTGAACCGGTCCGCGAAGACGCCGCCGAAGATGACGAACCCGGCGAAGCACGCGGTCATCGACGCCATCGCCAGGCCGACCGCACCGGCGCCGTACCCGTGCATGATCAGCCCGGCGGCGAGGGCGACGGGCGCCATCATGTCGCCGAGCCGGGCGATGGCGCGGGCGACGAAGAAGAGGCCGAACTCGCGGCTGCGCAACGGCCGGCGGGGCGGCTCCGGGAGGGCCGGCGACGCGGAGGCGGAGGCAGGGGAGGAGGCAGGGGAGGAGGGAGAGGACGAAGCGGGAGAAGGAGCAGAAGAGGAGGTCATCGGGTTGCAGTGTCACCCGGCGCCCTCCGGGACGCCACCGGTTTAACGCCCCGCGAGCGCGCCGCGGGGCGAACATCAGTTGGGACCGAACGGTGACAATCGCGTGGCGTCACATCTCCGTGGCTGGGGATACCTTGAACGCAAAGGCGCGTTGTGGACCACGCGCGGGGGAAGTCAGGCTCGGTGTGGCCGAGGGGAGAATGCGGCGTTGAAGGTGGAGCGGATACGAAGGGTGCGTACCCGGCACAGCCTGGCGGCGCTGCTGACCGGCGCCGTGCTCGTCCTGGTGACGGCGTGCGGGGGATCCGACGGCGGGGACGACGACGACGGCGGCAAGGGCGGCAAGGGGGGTGCGGGTCCCCAGGGCGGCGGTGAGCAGAAGGTCTCGCAGGCCGTCGTCGAGATCACGCCGAAGGACGGCGCCGAGGCGGTCGGCACGCAGGGCGCGCTGAAGGTGACCGCGGACAAGGGCAAGCTCGTCTCCGTGAAGGTGGCGGACGAGAAGGGCACCGAGGTCGAGGGCGAGATCTCGAAGAGCGGCGCCGTGTGGCAGCCGGCCGGCCATCTGCGTACCCAGACCAAGTACACGGTGCACGCCGTCGCGCAGGACTCCGACGGCCTGGAGGCCGTCAAGGACGCCTCGTTCACCACCGTCGTGCCGGAGAACTCCTTCATCGGGTACTTCACGCCCGAGGACGGCAGCACGGTCGGCGTCGGCATGCCGGTGTCGATCAACTTCAACCAGCCGATCGCGAACACCGCGGAGGTCGAGGAGGCCATCGAGGTCACCGCCGACCCCGGCGTCGAGATCGACGGCCACTGGTTCGGCAACCAGCGCCTGGACTTCCGCCCCGAGGAGTACTGGGCGCCGGGCACCGAGGTGACGCTCAGCCTGCGCCTCGACGGCGTCGAGGGCGCGGACGGCGTCTACGGCCAGCAGCACAAGGACGTCAGCTTCGAGATCGGCCGCAGCCAGGTGAGCACGGTCGACGCCGACAGCAAGAAGATGAAGGTCGAGCGCAACGGCAAGGTCATCAAGACCATCCCGGTGACCACGGGCGCGCCGTCCACGCCGACGTGGAACGGCAAGATGGTGATCAGCGAGCAGTTCGAGGTCACCAGGATGGACGGCGAGACCGTCGGCTTCGGCGGCGAGTACGACATCAAGGACGTACCGCACGCGCAGCGCCTGTCCACCTCCGGCACCTTCATCCACGGCAACTACTGGGCGGGCCAGGCCACCTTCGGCTCGGCCAACGCCAGCCACGGCTGCATCGGCCTGTACGACGCGCGCGGCGGCGGCGACAGGTCGACGCCCGGTTCCTGGTTCTTCCGCAACTCCCTGATCGGGGACGTGGTCGAGGTCAAGAACGCCAAGGACGAGGTCATCGCCCCGGACAACGGCCTCAACGGCTGGAACATGTCCTGGGAGGAGTGGACCGCGGCGCAGTAGACGCGGACGGCGGGGCCCGGTGCGTGTGAGCAAGCGCACCGGGCCCCGCGGCGTTAGTGACCGCTAACGTGTGGTGGCATGACTGCATACCTGGAGGTCGCCGAGGGCGTCGGTACGCTGCGCCTGGACCGCCCGCCCATGAACGCCCTGGACATCGCCGTCCAGGACCGTATCCGCGAACTCGCCGCCGAGGCGGCCGGCCGTGACGACGTACGCGCCCTGGTGGTGTGGGGCGGCGAGAAGGTCTTCGCCGCCGGCGCCGACATCAAGGAGATGCAGGCGATGGACCACGCGGCCATGGTCGCGCGGAGCCGCGGTCTGCAGGAGTCGTTCACGGCGCTGGCGCGGGTGCCCAAGCCGGTCGTCGCCGCGGTCAACGGGTACGCCCTGGGCGGCGGCTGCGAGCTGGCGCTCTGCGCCGACATCCGGATCGCCGGCGAGAGCGCGAAGCTGGGGCAGCCGGAGATCCTGCTCGGGCTGATCCCCGGCGCGGGCGGCACGCAGCGGCTCGCCCGGCTGGTGGGGCCCGCGCGGGCCAAGGACCTGATCTTCACCGGCCGGATGGTCAAGGCGGACGAGGCCCTGAGGCTCGGGCTCGTCGACCGGGTGGTGGCGGACGCGGAGGTGTACGCGCAGGCGCACGCCTGGGCCGCGAAGCTGGCCAAGGGGCCCGCGATGGCGCTGCGGGCGGCGAAGGAGTCGGTGGACCACGGTCTGGAGACCGACCTGGAGACGGGGCTCGCGCTGGAGCGGAGCTGGTTCGCGGGGCTGTTCGCCACCGAGGACCGGGAGACCGGGATGCGCAGCTTCGTGGAGAAGGGGCCGGGGAAGGCGGAGTTCCGCTGAGCCCGCCCCGCGGGTGCCGCCGGCGGTTCCGCCGCCCCGGGCCGCCGGCGACGCTGCGTGACCACTACCCCCGGCCGGGGGTAGTGGACGTCCGAAGCAGGACTTCGGCGATGGCGGCGTTCCGGGGCCGTGCGGCCGGCGGCTGCCGGGGAGTTCGCGCAGTTCAGCGGGGTGGGGTAGGGGCCGTACGACCCTGGCATATGCCGGAGGGCGTTCACGGAACGTAGGCTTCCGAAGGACTTGTTGGCGCGGAAATGCTCCCAAAGGCGTCCGTCCGCGCCATCATGAGGCCATGGCGGGCCTTGAGGACACCCAGCAACTCCACCGGGAACAGCCGGCCCCCCCGGCGCCCCTCGCCGTACGGCGGCCGCACGGGCCCCTGCTGCGGCCGCTGCCCTCGCCCGC
This sequence comes from Streptomyces sp. WMMC500, assembly GCF_027497195.1. NCBI lineage: Bacteria > Bacillati > Actinomycetota > Actinomycetes > Kitasatosporales > Streptomycetaceae > Streptomyces > Streptomyces sp. WMMC500. The sequence goes on along the minus strand of NZ_CP114905.1, from coordinate 2,596,888 downwards.
CTACCGCAGCTTCCCCACCGCCGCCCCGGCCGGCGCGGAGGGGGGCGCGCCCTCCGGCCCCGTCGAGCTGTGGGGCAACCCGGCCGTCGGCGAGGTGCGGCTGCCCTCGCGGCCGGAGTCCGCCGGGACCGCCCGTCGGCTCGCCGAGTCGGTCGTCGTCGGGCACTGGGGGATGTCGCCGCGGTTCGCCGAGCACGCCGTGCTGCTGGTCTCCGAGCTGGTCGGCAACGCCGTACGGCACACCGGGGCGCGCACGTTCGGGCTGCGGATGTCGCGGCGGAGCGGCCGGATCCGCATCGAGGTGCGCGACCCGTCGCGCGCGCTGCCGTGTCTGATGCCGGTGCGCGACATGGACACCAGCGGGCGCGGGCTGTTCCTGATCGACCAGGTCGCCGACCGCTGGGGCGTGGACCTGCTGCCCCGCGGCAAGTGCACCTGGGTCGAGCTGCGGGTGCCGGAGCGCGGGTAGGAGCCCAGCTCAACAGCCGTTACCGTGGGGTCACATGACGGACCTCGGGATCGACTTCGCGCAGCAGGTGCTCGACGAGCAGCCGTTCAGCCGGCTGCTCGGCGCCCGGATCACCGCGTTCGCGGACGGCGCCGCGACGCTGGAGGTGGACATCCGCGACGACCTGCGGCAGCAGTACGGCTACGCGCACGGCGGCCTGCTCGCCTACGCCGCCGACAACGCGCTGACGTTCGCCGCGGGCACGGTCCTGGGCCCGGCGATCATCACCGGCGGCTTCTCGGTCCAGTACCTGCGGCCGGCCAGGGACGGCACGCTGCGGGCCGAGGCGTACGTGGTGCACGGGGGCCGGCGCCAGGCGGTCTGCCGCTGCGACGTCTACGTGGTCGCGCCGGGCGCCGCGTCCGCCGGGGCTGCCGAGGACGGCGGGGCCGGCGGCGAACTGTGCGCGGTGGCGCAGGGAACGATACTCACGGCCCCGCAGCGCGCGGAGTCCTAGAGCGCGTTTCCCGCGGACCAACCGATCGTCGCCTGCCGTGTGTCGTCGACCGAGGCCGGTGCGGCAAGCTGAGGGCCATGGACACGGTTGACGCCGAACGTGACTACGAGCGCTCCGCGGCGCCGGGCCGGGCCGCGCTGGCCGCGGGCCGGTACGAGGAGGCCGCCCGCCTGCTCGGCGCGGCCGTGAACCTGCGCCCCGACCGGGCCGCGGCGCACGTCGAACTCGCCGACGCGCTCCGCGGGCTCGGCCGCGCCGCGATGGCGCGCCGCGCCTACGCCCGTGCCCTGGCCGTCGACCCGTCGTGTGCCGCGGCCGTGGCCGGCCTGGACGGCATGGACCGCGGACGACAGGAGCGGGAGAACTTCCGGGTCGGCCAGCGCCTGGCCAGCCAGCGGCACATCGGCCACTGGACCGTGCTGGAGGTACGCCGCGGCGGATTCGGCGTTGTCTACGTGGTTCGCTCCAGCGACAACGGCGCGCGCAAGGTGCTCAAGACCTACGACACCCGGCTGCTGTGGAGCGACGAGGACCGGGCCCGCTTCGAGCGCGAGGCGCTGACCTGGGTACGGCTGCGCCCGCACCGGCACGTCGCGCCCGCCGAGCACGTGGAGTGGATCGAAGGGCTGCCCTGCGTGGTCACCGAGTACGCCGAGGGCGGCGACCTGGCCGGTCTGCTGGCGGCCGGCGCGCTGCCGCCCGCCCGCGCCCTGCGGTTCGCCCGGCACCTGTGCGACGGGCTGCGCCACGGCCACGACCAACTGGGCCTGGTGCACCGGGACGTCAAACCGGCGAACTGCCTGCTGACGGGCGACGGCACGCTGCGCGTGACCGACTTCGGACTGGCCCGCGCCTTCGACTCCGCGGACGCCGACCTCCCCGGCCTCGGCGAACTGCCCGCCGCTGCACAGGCGTTGTACACGACGGTGGCCGGAACGCCGCGCTACATGGCGCCCGAGCAGTACGCCCCCGGCGCCGTGCTGGACACCCGCGCCGACGTCTACGCGTTCGGCGTGGTGCTCTTCCAGATGGTCACCGGTGTGCTGCCGCCCGCCGGTGTGCCCGCCGGGGCGTACGCCGGCCGTACCGCCGGCTGGCGCACCCGGCGCACCCCGCTCCACCGGCTGATCCGTGCGTGCACCGAAGCGGACCGGGAGAACCGTCCGCCGGACTTCGCGGCGGTGCGTGAGCTGCTGGACGGGGTGTACCGGAAAGCGCTCGGCCGCCCCGCGCCGGCGCCTCCCGAGACCCCGCGCCTGACCGCCGAGGAGTACGTGTCCAGGGCGGTGGGGCTCATCCATCTCGGCCGTTGCGAGGAAGCCCTGGGGGAGGTGGAGGACGGCCTGCGGACGGCCGGCCGGGAGGGGGACGGCGATGTCGTCCTCGGCAAGCTGTGGCAGGTGCGCGGCATGGCGCTGGGCAGGCTGGGCCGAGCCGGAGAAGCGGTGGCCGCCTACGATCACGCCGTCGGGCTGAACCCGCGGGAGCCGAGCGCGTGGCTGAACCGCGGGAACCAGTTCCTCGCCCAGAGGCGCCACGAGGATGCTCTGGAGTGCTACGACCGTGCCCTGGAGATACGGCCCGACATCGGCAACGTGTGGGGGGTCAAGGCCGACGCGCTGGCAGACCTGGAACGTTTCGAGGAAGCGGAGGAGGCTGCCTCCCGGGCCGTCGAGCTGCGGCCGCGTGACCCGAACATGCTGGTCATCCGGGCTCTGCTGCGCGGCCGGCAGTACCGGCACGCCGAGGCGCTGGTGGACCTCGACCGGGCCCTGGCCGTGGCGCCACGCTCTGCCGTGGCGCTCGCCAACAAGGGCAACACGCTCCTGCTGCTGTCGCGTCCCGCGGAGGCCTTCGACGTCCTGCTGCGGGCGGCCGAGCTGGAGCCGGACGACCCGAGCACCTCGTGCAATCTCACGCTCGCCGCCTACCGCCTTGAGCGCTACGAGGAGGCCCGGGAGTACTGCGAGAAGGCGCTGTGCCTGTACGGGGCCACGGCGGAGCTGCTGGTGCACAAGGGCCTGATCCACGCCAGGCTGCACGGGCACGACGAGGACGAGCTGGCCTGCTACGAAAGCGCCGTCGCGGCGGCGGAGGACGACGACGTCTGGCGGGCCACGGCATGGGGCCGGAAGGGGGCCGCGCTAGCGGCGCTCGAACGTCCGGAAGAGGCGCTGGCCTGCTACGACGAGGGCCTGGAAATCCTGCCGGACACCTCCTGGCTGCGGGACGGCCGGCAAGCGGTCCTCGAACGTCTCGGCCGTACCGACGACTGAAACGGGCCTGACCGGCGCGATCGCCTGCACCACGCCCCGGCCCCGCAACGGGCCCGCGCGGCTCAGTCGCGGCGCCCGGTCAGACCCAGCAGCCGCGTCTGCGCGTCCGCGCCGGGCGGCACCGGCACCGGGTCGGCGAAGAGCCCGCTGGCCGCCAGCATCGACGCCTGCGGCTCCACCTGCTCCAGCGCGAACTCCGCCAGCTCCGGCGGCAGTACGTCGTCCGCGCCGATGCCCCGGGCCAGGTCCCAGGAGTGCACGATGGCGTCGACGGCCATCTCCACGCAGTACGACTCGGCCTTGCTGTCCCCGTAGCTCAGGTGCACGGTACGGGCCAGGGCGACCGGCTCCGCGAAGGCGGCCCGGGCTTCGGCGGCGGCCTCGTCCCAGACGGCCACGGGATCGTCGCCGAGCTGGTCGCCGTCGTACTCGTCGCCCACCCCCGCGACCGTGTCCCCGGCGAGCAGCGGCGGCACCCACAACTGCTCAACGGTCATGTGGTTGACGAGATCGCGCACGCTCCAGTCCGTACACGGCGTGGGCGCCCCCCACTGGTCGGGCCCGACCTGGTGGACGTACCCGGCGAACTGGTCGAGCGCGGCTGAGTGCAGGGCCAGGGTCTCGTTCTCTGCCATGTGCCCACGGTACGGCCGGGGGCAGACGTGCGCCCCTCGCGCGCCGCGTCTCCTCGTCGCGGGCTCGTTCCCCGCTCACGGCCTCCACACTGCGTGAGGCTTTCCGCAGGCTCTCGCCGGATCGTGCATTCGGGTGACCGGGAACGGCTCCCGGAGCGTGACGACCTGGCTACCGTGGTGCAGGGAGGTGCTGTCTGACCACCCGGGGTCCTGTGGGGGGATGCGATGGCGACAAGCGGACACGGAGGCGGGCAGTTGCCCCGGCTCCAACTCGATCAGCTCCTGGACGAGCTGCAACTGCGCATCGACGAGGTGCGCGGCACGCGCGACCGCGTGCACAGCCTGCTGGAGGCGGTGCTCACGGTCGGCCGGGAGCTGGATCTGCGCCAGGTCCTGCGGCGGATCGTGGAGGCCGCGGTGGTGCTCGTCGACGCCGAGTACGGGGCGCTCGGCGTGATCGAACCCGGCGAGCGGCTGGCGCAGTTCATCCCCGTGGGGATCTCGGTCGAGGAGTACGAGCAGATCGGACCGCTGCCCCAGGGGCACGGCGTGCTCGGCGAGCTGATCCGGCACCCGGAGGCGCTGCGCATCCATCAGCTCCAGGACCACCCGTCCTCCTACGGCTTTCCGGCCAATCACCCTCCGATGCACTCCTTCCTCGGTGTGCCCATCCGGGTCCGCGACGAGGTCTTCGGCAACCTCTACCTGACGGAGAAGCGCGGCGCCAAGGAGTTCGACGGCGAGGACGAGGCGGTCCTGTCGACGCTCGCCGTGGCCGCGGGCGTGGCGATCGAGAACGCCCGGCTCTACGAGGAGGCCCGCCGCCGGCAGCGCTGGATCGAGGCCAGCGCCGAGGTGACCAACACGCTGCTCTCCGGCGCCCAGGAGCAGGAGGTGCTGGGCCTGATGCTGGACCGGGCCCGCAGCATCCTCAGGGCCGACCTCGGCACCGTCTCGCTGCCCGCCGAGGGCGCCGACGAACTGCGCATCGTGCTCGCCCAGGGCACCGCCGCCGACGGGCTCGAAGGGCGCACGCTGCCCATGAAGGGCACGCTGTCCGGCGCCGCCTTCACCCGGGTGGAGCTGGCGATCAGCGACGACATGGCCGGCGACGAGCGGGTACGCGCCAGCGTGCTGCCGGTCAGCGGCATCGGCCCCGCGGTCGCCGTGCCGCTGGGCACCAGCGACGGGCTGCGGGGTGTGCTCCTGGTCGGCCGCGAGCCGGGCGGCGAGCGCTTCGGCCCGGAGGAGACCGACGCCCTCGTGGGCTTCGCCGGGCAGGCGGCGGTGGCCATGGAGCTGGCTCAGCGGCGCCGGGACGCCGAGCAGCTCGCGCTCTTCGAGGACCGCGACCGCATCGCCCGGGACCTGCACGACCTGGCCATCCAGCGGCTGTTCGCCACCGGCATGACGCTGCAGAGCGCGCTGCGCTTCGTGACGCACGAGGAGGGCACGGAGCGGCTGCTGCGGGCCGTCGACGACCTGGACGAGACCATCAAGATCATCCGCACCACGATTTTCGGCCTGCGCCGGCACGAGCGCGGGGCGACCGCGCAGGGCCTGCGGCTGCGCGTGCTCAGCCAGGTCAAGGACTCGGTCGCCACGCTCGGGTTCACGCCCGCGCTGCGGACCGAGGGGCTGCTGGACACCGACGTGCCGGCGCCGGTGGCCGACCACCTCGTGGCGGTGCTCGGCGAGGCGCTCTCCAACGCCGCCCGGCACGCGGGCGCGTCGTCGGTCGACATCACGGTGATCGCGGGACAGGGCCTCGTCGCGCTCACGGTGACGGACGACGGGCGCGGCCTGCCGCCCGGCGGGCGGCGCAGCGGGCTGGCGAACATCGCGGAGCGGGCCCGGGAGCTCGGCGGCGAGCTGACGCTCGACCCTCCGGCGGGCGGCGGTACGCGCCTGGTGTGGCGGGTGCCGCTGGACCGGCGGGCGGCGCAGGACCGGGGCGCCCCGGCGGCGCAGGCGGACGCGCGGGAGGACGGAGCGGACGGCACGGACGGGGGCGCCCGGGACCCCGGGCGGGCCTGACCGGCGCGGCGTACGGCCCGCGGAGGGGGCGTACGGCGGGCGTCACGCGCCCGGCGGCCGGTGCGCCTTGCTGGCGAGCACCGCCGCCTGTATGCGGCGCTCCACGCCCAGCTTGGCGAGCAGCCGGGATATGTGGTTCTTCACCGTCTTCTCGGACAGGAACAGCCGCTGGCCGATCTGCCGGTTCGTCAGCCCCTCGCCGATCAGCTCCAGCACGTCGAGTTCGCGCGGCGACAGCCCGGCGAGCGCCTCGTTCCCCGGCTCCGAAGGGCCGTCGTCGCGCCGCAGGTTCGTCATCAGCCGGGCGGTGGTCGCCGGGTCGAGCATGGACTGCCCGGAGGCCACGGTGCGTACCGCGGAGACCAGGTCGCCGCCCTTGATCTGCTTGAGCACGTAGCCCGAGGCGCCCGCCATGATCGCGTCCAGCAGCGCGTCGTCGTCGTCGAACGACGTCAGCATCAGGCACGCCAGTTCGGGCATCCGCGAGCGCAGCTCGCGGCAGACCCCGATCCCGTCGCCGTCCGGCAGCCGTACGTCCAGCACGGCGACGTCGGGCCGCAGCGCGGGCCCGCGGGCGAGCGCCTGGGCGAAGGTGCCCGCCTCGCCCGCCACTTCGATGCCGGGTTCGGCCTCCAGCAGGTCGCGCAGGCCGCGCCGGACCACCTCGTGGTCGTCGACGAGGAAGACCCTGATGGGGCGGGCCGCCGAGAATTGCCTTTCCTCTGTCACGTCGGGCACCTTTCAGCTCCTGCGGGGCTGGCTCGATCGTCCTCGGCACCGCTACGCGGGGGTAGGGCCGAACGGACCCATGACCGGCACCTTACGGGCACCCGGATGCTACGACCCGCGCGCCCGCGTCCGCTCGGTTCTCGCCGGAACGGGGCCGGAGGTGCGACAGTCGGTGGGAGAGCCTTTACTCGTGCGTAGGGGAAGCGGATGGGGGTGCCGATGGCCGCGGGAGCGGGGCCGGGGCGCGAGGGATACCGCCCGGTGCGCAGAGTGTGGAGCCGGCGCAACCCCTTCAGGCGGCGTACGGACGTGCTGGAGGGCTGGGCGGCGTTCGGCGCCGTGGCGGTGTTCGCCCTCGGCGGTACCGCCGCCGCCTGGGCCGCCGGGTCGGCCGTGCACGCGGAGTTGAGCAGCCGCAGCGCGGAGCGGCAGCGTACGACGGCCGTGCTGCTGCAGGACACGCCGCCGCTGACGGTGCTCCGGGGCGACGCGTGGTCCGGCGGCGAGGTGCTCGCCGAGGTGCGCTGGCGGGACGCGGACGGGCTGGCGCGCACCGGCCGTACGCGGGTGTCCTTCGGGCTGCACAAGGGCGCCAGGACGGAGATCTGGACGGACGCGGCGGGCCGGCACGCCGTGGACCCGCCGCCGCCCCCGGGGGACACCGGCCTGCAGAGCGCCGTCGCGGCCGGCGCGGCGGCGGGAGCGGTGGGGTGCCTGGCGTTCGGGTGCAGGACCGTGGTGCGCGTGCGACTGGACCGCAGGCGGGCGGAGGAGTGGGGGCGCGACTGGGCGCGGGTGGAGCCGCGCTGGCGGGAGGGGAGCGCGGGGCCCTCCGAGCGGTAGGGCGGCGGTCGCGCGGCGGCGCGCGGACGCCGCGCGCAAGGGGGCGGAACGAAGGCGAGCCGGTGCGACGCGGAAGCGGCGTCGCACCGGCTCTCACCCCCCACAGCCACGGGTCGCCGAGGCGGAACCAGCATCCCCCGGACGATACGGACTCGAATAGGGCCGAACGGCTCTGCTGTACGGGGCAGTCGGCCCTGCGCGACAATGCGGCTGCCGACCCCACGACGGGAGGATCCGTGAACTTACGTCGCGCTCCGCTCACACCGCACCCCGCTTCCCCGCAGCTCGCCCCGGTGACGGCCGTCCTGGCCGCCGTGCTCCTCGCCGTGCTCACCGCCCTGGCCCCGCCCGCGGCCGGGGCGCAGGAACAGGCCGTCAGGGGCGGTGACGTGCTCTACGGCAGCAGCGGGCGGTCCTGCCCGGTCGGCTTCAACGCGGGCCGCGGGGCCGAGCGTTACGGCCTCATGCAGGGCCACTGCATCAAGGACGCGGGACCCGTCTGGTACGCGGACGCCGCCAGGACGGTGGAGATCGGCCGGACCGGCGGCGTGAGCTTCCCGGGCGACGACTACGCCCTGATCCGCTACACCAACCCCGACTTCACCTACCCCAGCGAGCTGGCGTCCGGCGTGCCCGGCGGGTCGATCGAGATCACCGGCGCCGCCGAGCCCTCGGTCGGGCAGCAGGTGTGCCGCGCGGGCCCGACCACCGGCCTGCACTGCGGCACGGTCCTGTCGATCAACGACACCATCGGCTACCCCGAGGGCACGGTCTACGGCGTGTTCTCCTCCAACGTCTGCGTCGAGCCGGGCGACGGCGGGGGCGCGTCCGCGTTCTCCGGCGGGACGGCGCTCGGCCTGCTCGTGTCCGGCTCCTCGTGCAGCAGCGGCGGGACGACGTTCTACCAGCCGGTGGTTCCGGTGCTCCAGGCGTACGGGCTCACCCTGCCCTGAGCCGGACGGTTGCCGGAAGGCCGCGCGGCGGGCGAACGGCCGCCGGGCGGAGGGGCGTTGTCAGTGGGCTCGTATAGAACTGATGTATGAATGCTACGGATGCCCGACGCCAGCACTACGCCTTCGCCCACGCCGTGCTCCGCGACCTCGCCCTGACCGCGCCGGAGCGCCTGCTCGCCGCCGCGCTCGACGGCTCCCTCGACGCCGAGCTGCGGGCGCTGTGGCGGCAGGCCGCGGCGGGGCTGCCTCCCGGGGAGCAGTCGGACGAGTGGCCCGCGGGCCGGCTCGTCGGGCACGACTCCGTCCTTGTCACGCTGCCGCCCGCGGTGGCGCCGCCCGAGGCACACTTCGTGCTGGTGACGGCGCCGCCGGGGGCGCCCGTGCGGTACGCCACGCTGGAGGCGTCGCCCGACGCCGCGGGGCGGCCGGCGGCGATGCTGTGCATGTGGGCGATGACGGCGGACGGCCCGGCCCACGCGAGCACGCTGCAGTTCCTGCCGCCGCGCGAGGACCGCTTCCTGGACGCGGCGATGGAACTGCCCAGCGTGCCGCCGACGTTCGCCCTGTCCTGACCGGCGCCCCGGCCGGGTTCAGCCGTCCTGCACCGCCGGGTCGAACCCGTCCTCGACCACCTCGCGGGCCACGTCCGCCAGCGGCCGGCGGGTGTTGCGGGCGTGCCCGCGCAGCAGGCGGAACGCTTCGTCGACGGCGATGCTCCGGCGCTGGGCGAGCGCGCCCTTGGCCTGCTCGATGACGATGCGGGAGTTGAGGGCGTTCTGCAACTGCGCCGCGACCGCCGTCTGCCCGGCGAGCGCGCGCTGCTGCAGTATGCCGATCGCGGCGACGCGGGCGAGCGCCTGGCCCAGCCGCAGTTGTGCGTCGTGCAGGGTGCCCGGCCGGTCGCGGAAGAGGGTGAGCGCGCCGACCGTCGTGCCCCGCACCTGCATCGGGGCGGAGGCGACGAGGGCGAAGCCCAGCTCCAGCGCCCGGCCGGTGAAGCGGGGCCAGTCGGCGCGGGCCCGCGCGTGCGCCAGCGGGGTGGCGGCCATCGGTCTCGCGGTGCGGCAGCAGTCCACGGCGGGGCCCTCGCCCCACTCCACGCCGGCCGACTCCAGCGCGTGGGTGCGCTCGTCGGAGGCCAGGGCCGTGAGTGCGGCACCGTCGTCGGCGGCGAGGACGACTCCCGCGGCGCTCACGTCGACCAGCTCGGCGCAGTGCAGCGCAAGCCTGCGCGCGTGCTGCTCGACGTCGAAATCGCTGACGAGGGTGTCGGCCAGATCCACGAACGCGGCGGCCAGACCTTCCTCTCGCGACTCCTCGGGCATGGGGTCGTCACCTCGTTTCACGGCTCCTTCGCCGACCGGATATGCGGCCGGACATGCCGCCGGAGGTCACGCGCGACCCGCTGCCCGCATTCGGGTACGGGGGCTGAACTCGGGAGTGGTTCCCGGTCGAGCGTGGGCGCGCAGCGGGACTTGCTCCCGGATGGGCGCTCGCTCGTGCTCCGGCGACGGCCCACCGGGGTCCGGGGTGGTCGTGGCAGACAACATTAGACGGCTGGGGCACGGGGGACGAAGTTGCCCCGCGGAGGCGGGCGTTCAGCGAGCGTTCCGCGGTCGTACACCGCCGGGACGGCATATGCCGGTGCCATAGGGGCGTCCCGGAGCCGCGCGTACGAGGGCGGGCGACGGCCCGGCGGAGGGACCTCGTCCCGGCATCCGAAACCCGGTCGCCCGGCGGCCCCGCGCGGTGCCAGTATCGCGGCCATGGTCGACATGTCCCTCCTCGCCGCCTTCGTCGCGGCGATCTTCGTGCTGTCCATCACGCCGGGCCCCGACATGATGTTCATCGTGGCCATGGGCGGGCGCGGCGGCTCCGGCATGGGCGTCATGGCCGCGGCGGGCGTGGCCTGCGGCATGCTCGTGCACGCGTGCGCCGCCGCCCTCGGGCTCTCCGCGCTCTTCGGCGCGCTGCCGGTCCTCTACCACGTGCTCCGCTGGCTCGGCGCCGCCTACCTCCTCTACCTGGCGGTCCGCGCCTTCCGGGACCGCTCCGTGCCCGGCGACGAGGACGCGGCCGTGGACGGCGCAGACGGCCGGCGCACCGGGCCGGGGCCGCGCCGCGCGTTCTGGCAGGGGATGATCACCAACCTGCTGAACCCCAAGGTCATCATGTTCAACATCGCGTTCCTGCCGCAGTTCGTGGACCCCGGCCGCGGCCACCTGCCGCTGCAGTTGCTCGTCCTCGGCGTCACCGGCGTCGTCGTCGGCTTCTGCGTCGACGGCACGCTCGGCCTGCTCTCCGGCCGGCTGTCGCGGGCGCTGCGCCGCAGCCGCAGGCTGGCGCGCGGGCTCAACATCTTCAGCGGCACGGTCTTCGCGGGCCTGGCCGTACGACTGGCCGTCACGCCGAGGTGAGCCCCGCCCGCCGCGCGGGCCCGGGGTCGAGCAGCGCCCAGCTCCGCTCGTCGCCCCACGCGGAGTCCGGGGCGACGTACGGGCGCAGCAGCTCGTCGAGTTCGGGATCGGCGAGCCCGGCCAGCGCGTCGGAGGCGCGCTTGCGCGCGATCCCCGCGAGGAAGTCGGCGAGCTGCACCCGCGGGTCGGTCTCCGCGTCGACGAAGCGCAGCGCGCGCAGGTGCGCGCGGGGCGGCCGGCACACCTCGTACAGCCGCGCCACCCGCTCCTCGGTCAGCGCCGTCTGCCGGTCGTGCACGACGGTCACCGCCGCGCCCTCCCGCCCCCAGTACGTGACCGCCGCGGCCAGCGCCGGCAGCAGCGAGTCCAGCGCCGGGACGGTCCGCGGGTCCGCCAGGAGCGCCGCGCGCAGCGCGTCGGCACGCGGGCGCGCCCCCCGTACGAGCCCCAGCAGGCGCCCCGCCTCGCCCGGCGCGCCCGCGCGGTGCAGCTCGTCGGCCAGCCGGAAGAAGCCGTCGGCGGAGGTCTCCGCGCCGCGGCGGGTGTTGATCCACAGCAGCTCGTTGAAGGAGGCGAGGAACGCCCGCCAGCGCTCGCGGCCGTACCGGCGCGGACCCTCGCGGTACAGCGCGCCCGCCGGGCCGCGGGCGTGCGCGCCGCGCAGCATCGCCGGCGCGTCCGCCGGGTCGGTCCCGGAGACCAGCAGGTCCACGATCCGGGCGACGGCGAAGAACGCCTTCTCGGTCAGATGTACGCGGGCCCGGCCCGGCAGCGGCCCGTCGGGGCCGAGGAACCACACCATCGTGCCGCGGTGCTTCTCGCGCTGCAGGTGGTTCGCCTTGTAGACGGTCGCGGGGGAGCGGATGCGGTCCCGCAGCTCGCGGATGCAGTCGGCCGCGTCCGCGGCCGGGACCGTCACGCCGGCGTGGGCGAAGACGTCGGTGATGCCGCCGACGAGGTTCTCGCCCTCGTAGCCGGACTCGTCGCAGAACAGCTCCGGCCCCGCCGCGAGGCCGTCGCCCGCGGGCACCGGGGCGCCTGCGGGCACGGGGACGTCCGCGGTCACGGGGGGGCCTGCGGGCACGCCGGAGGGCCGACCGTGCATGTGCCGCCTCCCGCCGTCGCCGAGAGCGCGACCGTACCGCGGCCCGTCCCCGCGCACGAGGGGTTTTCCCCCGCGGCGCCGCCGCCCGCCGGCCCGCACCCCCGGCGGGGACCGGCGGGCGGGGGCCGGCGGGCGGGGCTCAGGCCGCGCTCGGCGCGGGGCCCACCAGCTCCGACAGGACGTCCTCCATCGTGACGAAGCCCAGCACCCGCCCCTGGTCGCCGGTGACCGCGGCCAGGTGGCTGCCGGCCCCGCGCAGCGCGGTGAGCGTGTCGTCCAGCGGGGTGTCGATGGCCACCCGCGTCATCGGGTGCAGCGCGGTGCGCGGGAACGGCGCGTCCCGCTCCGTCACCCCGAGGGTGTCCTTGATGTGCAGGTAGCCCAGCAGCGCCCCGCCCCGGTCGGTGACCGGGAAGCGGGAGAAGCCCGCCTCGGCGGCCAGCCGCTCCAGCCTCGCCGGGGTGACGGTGTCCTCGACGGTGGTCATGGTGCCCGCGGGCACCAGGATCTCGCCGACCGGCCGGGTGCCCAGCTCCAGCGCGTCCCGCAGCCGCTCGCCGTCGGCCGGCTCCAGCAGCCCGGCCTGGCTGGCGTCGGTGACCATCCGGGCGAGCTGGTCGTCGGTGAAGACCGCGGCCACCTCGTCCTTCGGCTCCACCCGCAGCAGCTTCAGCAGCACGTTCGCGAAGGCGTTGATGCCGAAGACCACCGGGCGCAGCGCGCGGGTCACCGCGACCAGCGCCGGGCCCAGCAGCAGCACGGTGGGCACGGGCGCGGCCAGCGCGATGTTCTTCGGGATCATCTCGCCGACGAGCATGTGCAGGTACGTCGCCACCGTCAGCGCGATCACGAACGCGATCGGGTGGACGGCGGCGGACGGCACGTGCGCCGCCTCGAAGCCGGGCTCCAGCAGGTGCGCGATGGCCGGTTCCGCGACCGCGCCCAGCACCAGCGAGGAGACGGTGATGCCGAGCTGGGCCGTGGCCATCATCGCGGAGAGGTGCTCCAGGCCGTAGAGCGTGATGCGGGCACGCTTGTGCCCGCGGCGGGCCTGCGGCTCGATCTGGCTGCGCCGTACGGAGATCATCGCGAACTCCGCGCCGACGAAGAAGGCGTTCGTGACCAGCGTCAGGGCGCCGATCCACAGTTGCAGCGCGGTCACCGGCGCACCTCCTGGGCGGGCCGGCGCCGGTCGGGCGCGGCGGCCCGGCGCGGCGGCGCGGCGCCGGCGCGGCCGCCGGCGGGGGCAGCGATGCGGACCCGGTCGGCGCGGTGGTGCTCCACGGCCAGGACGTCGAGGCGCCAGCCGGCGAGGTGCACCGCATCGCCCTTGGCGGGGATGCGCGCCAGCAGCGTGGCGATCAGCCCGGCGACCGTCTCGTACGGGCCCTCCGGGGCCTCCAGGCCCAGCTCCGCGAGCTGGTCCAGGCGGACGCTGCCGTCCGCGTCCCAGGCGGGCCGGCCGTCCCCGTCGACCCCGGCCGGCTGCAGGTCGGGCAGCTCCACCGGGTCGTGCTCGTCGCGCACCTCGCCGACGACCTCCTCCACGATGTCCTCCATCGTGGCGACGCCGGCGGTGCCGCCGTACTCGTCGATGACCACGGCCATCGTGCGCCGCTCGCGCAGGTGCTCCAGCAGCCGGTCGGCGGGCAGCGTCTCGGGCACCAGCAGCGGCTCGGTGGCCAGCTCGGTGACCGGCGTCGCGGCCCGCGTGCGCGGCTGCAGCGCGAGCACGTCGCGGATGTGCACCGTGCCGACGACCTCGTCCAGGCTGCGGGCGTAGACGGGGAAGCGGGACAGGCCGGTGGCGTGGGCGAGGTTCGCCGCGTCGGCGGCCGTGGCGCCCGACTCCAGCGCCTTGACGTCGACGCGCGGCGTCATGACGTTCTCCGCGGTCAGCTCGTGCAGGTGCAGGGTACGGACGAACAGCTCGGCGGAGTCCGCCTCCAGCGCGCCGCCCGCGGCGGAGTGCCGGGCCAGCGAGACCAGCTCGTCGGGCGTGCGCGCCGAGGCCAGCTCCTCGGCCGGCTCCAGGCCGGCGCGGCGCACGGCGCGGTTCGCGGTGCTGTTCAGATGGCGGATGAACGGGCCGAAGGCGGCGGTGAAGCCGCGCTGCGGCCCGGCGACGGCCTTCGCCACGGCCAGCGGCCGGGCGATCGCCCAGTTCTTCGGCACCAGCTCGCCGATCACCATCAGGACCACCGTGGACAGCGCCACGCCCAGCAGGGTCGCCACCGGCGAGGCCGTGCCGCCCAGGCCCAGGGCCCGCAGCGGGCCGCGCAGCAGCGTGGCGAGCGAGGGCTCGGCCAGCATGCCGATGACCAGCGAGGTCACGGTGATGCCGAGCTGTGCGCCGGAGAGCTGGAAGGTGAGCCGGCGGACGGCCTTGAGGGCGCCCTCGGCGCCCCGCTCACCCGCGGCGGCGGCCCGCTCCAGGTCGCCCCGCTCGACGGTGGTCAGGGAGAACTCAGCCGCCACGAAGATCGCGCAGGCGAAGGTGAGCGCGAGGGCGGCGAGCAGCAGAAGGATCTCGGTCACCGTGCCACCCCCGCCCCGTCACTCGTTCTCCGGCGGGCTGTGGCACGGCTGGTACTGGGAGGTTCGCCCATTGCGGGACCGCTGCTCCTTCGTGATCGCGGGTGGGTGTCGGGGTGTCTCTTCTCGAGTGTCTCCGACATCAGGGTAAAGGGATAGTAAACCGGTCCCGGTGTCCGCTGCCAGGCGCGGGCGGCGGCGCCCGGGTGCGCGCGCGGGCGGGCGTCAGGTGAGCAGCAACGGGTTGTCGTTGCGGTGCAGCCAGCGCAGGTAGGTCTCGGTGGATCTGGCCGCCTCGCGGTAGGCGTCCTCCAGCGCGGTGTAGACGGCGTGGAACTCGCCGTCCGTGGTCGACGCCGCCCGGGCGGCCAGCAGCAGCCGTACGGTCAGCGGGTCGCCGCGCAGCGGCCTGATCGCCATGCCGGGGCGAGGGGTCGAGGTGGGCTGGCACGGGGTGACGGCGACCCCGGCGCGTACCAGGTCGGCGCCCGTCAGGTAGTCGCCCTGGATGACCCGCAGCTCCAGCCCCGCGCTGGCGAACATCCGGCGGATGCCGTACCACTCGCCGTCCACGTGCGGGTCGACGACCCACGGGTGCCCGGACAGGTCGGCGAGCGCGACCTCCTCGCGCTCGGCGGCGGGGTGCGCCGCGGGCAGGGCGACGAACTGCGGCTCGCGCCAGAGCAGCGTGCGCTGGCCGACGCCGTCGGGTACGCGCAGCGGGCAGCCGGTGACCTCGTGCACGAACGCGACGTCGAGCTGCCCCTCGGCGACCATCCGCAGCAGCGAGTTCGGCGACGGATCGACGCGGATGGACACGTCCGTGTCCGGGAACCGGCCGCGCAGCCGGCACAGCCAGCCGGCCACCGCCCGGTTCGCGGTGCTGCCCAGCCGCAGCCGCGGCCCGCTCTCCAGCGCGCGGGCCTCCTCGCGCGCCTCGCTGACCAGGGTGGACATCTCGGCGAGGAGCGGCCGGGCCCTGGTGGTCAGGGAGCGGCCGAGCGGGGTCGGGCGGCAGCCGGAACGGTCGCGGACGAACAGCCGGCCGCCCACGGCCCGTTCGATCCGGTTCAACTGTGCCGTCAGGGCAGGCTGGGAGACCCCGAGCCACCTGGCCGCCCCGTGCACACTTCCGGTGTCGGAGATCGCGCACAGCGCGCGCAGATGCCGCAACTCCAGCTCCACGCAGGGAGCATAACCGCAATTATTTGTCAGGGGCACTACACCTATGCGTCGTTCCGCCCCGGCCGGGGGCGTCGGCAGGGTGGGATCGCCCGCCGCTATCACCGGATGAGATCTGCCCCCGGCCACCTCTCGGCCCGCAGACTCCTCACCGACCGACCGACCAATCGTTCGTGAGGAGAAGACCCCCATGAAGCTCTCCGGAAGACTGGTCTCCACCGCCTTGGGCCTCGGCCTGGCGCTGACCGGCCTGGCCGCCTCCCCGGCACCCGCGGCCGACCACCACGACCGGCAGACGACGCGGACCACCACCGCGGCGTACACCGGGCACGACCGCGAGCAGCAGGCGGAGAACCGGGCCTTCTTCGAGATGATCCGGGAGAAGGCGCGCGAGAAGCAGGCGGCAGAACCCGGTTTCCAGGCCGTCACCATCACGTACAACGACGCGAGCGCCCCCAACTACCAGGGTGACATAGCCCAGAGCACCCAGATATGGAACGACGCCACCACCAACATCACGCTCGCGGAGACCTCGGGCTCCGGTGACTTCAGCTACCGCCAGGGCAACGACCCGCGCGGCAGCCACGCGGTCACGGACGGCCGCGGCCACGGCTACGTCTTCCTGGACCTCCGCCAGACCCAGCAGTACTACTCGCTGCGCGTCGTCTCCCACGAGACCGGCCACATCCTCGGCCTGCCGGACAACTACAGCGGCCCGTGCAGCGAACTGATGTCCGGCGGCGGCCCCGGGACCTCCTGCCGCAACGCCTACCCGAACGCGAACGAAGCAGCCCGCGTGGACCGCAACTTCGGCTGAGCCGGACCCGGTCCCCGGCCGCGTCCGGAACCGGACGCCGGCCGAGCCCGGTCCCGGCCCCACACGGGACCGGCGGGTGGCCCGGGCCCAGCGCCGGGCGGCCCGACCGCGCCCGCCCCGCAGGCACGCGGGGCGGGCGCGGCGCGCGTGCCCCGCGTGCCTGCGACCGGCACGCGTCGGGCGGGCCCGCGGTCCTACGGCCAGTAGGCGTCGAAGTTCCGGGAGAACTCCCAGTTGTTGAACCGGTCCCAGTTGATCGACCAGGTCATCAGCCCGCGCATGGCGGGCCAGGTGCCGTGGGTCTGGTACGAGCCGCAGTTGCTGCCCTTCGTCAGGCAGTCCAGCGTCTTGTTCACCTCGCCGGTCGACACGTGCCCGTTGCCGGCGTTGGGGCTGGCCGGCATCCCGATGGCCACCTGGTCGGGGCGCAGCGCCGGGAAGAACCGCTCGGAGTTGCCCGCGACGGGGAAGCCGGTGAGCAGCATGTCCGTCATCGCGATGTGGAAGTCCGCGCCGCCCATGGTGTGGTACTGGTTGTCCAGCCCCATGATCGGGCCGGAGTTGTAGTCCTGGACGTGCAGCAGCGTCAGCGAGTCGCGCAGCGCGTGGATCACCGGCAGGTACGCGCCGCAGCGCGGGTCCTGGCCGCCCCACTGGCCGGTGCCGTAGAACTGGTAGCCCATCTGCACGAAGAACGTCTCCGGCGCCATCGTGAGGACGAAGTCCTCGCCGTACTTCGCCTTGAGCGACTTCAGCGCCGAGATCAGGTTGACGATCACCGGGGTGGTCGGGTTCCTGAAGTCGGTGTCGTTCGTGTTCAGGGACAGAGAGTGGCCCTCGAAGTCGATGTCGACGCCGTCGAGCCCGTACTCGTCGATGATGGCGCTCACCGACCGGACGAACGCGTCGCGCGCGGCCGTGCTGGTGAGCTGGACCTGGCCGTTCTGGCCGCCGATGGACAGCAGCACCTTCTTGCCCGCCGCCCGCTTGGCCGCGATCGCCGCCTTGAACTCGGCCGCCGACTCCACGTTCGGGCACTCGGTCTGCGGGCAGAGCTGGAAGCGGATGTCACCGGAGGTCACCGAGGTCGGCTCGCCGAAGGCGAGGTTGATGACGTCCCAGCTCGCCGGGACGTCCGCCATGCGCGTGTAGCCGGAGCCGTTGGCGAAGCTGGTGTGCAGGTAGCCGACGAGGGCGTGGGCGGGCAGGGAGGCGCCGGGGTTGCCGGTGTTGTCCCGGGTGGTGGCGCTGACCGTGGCCGACTTCGCGGACTCGCCGGCGGCGTTGGTCGCGGCCACCTCGAAGCGGTACGCGGTCGCGGCGGTCAGCCCGGTGACGGTGGCCGAGGTGCCGGTCACCGAGGTGGCGCGGGTGCCGTCGCGGTAGACGGTGTAGCCCGTCGCGCCGCTCACCGCGCTCCAGGACAGCGAGACGGAGGTGGCGGTGGTGGAGTCGACCGACAGGCCGGAGGGGACGGCGGGGATCGTGCCCGGGTCGCCGCCGGGGCCGGTGAGCGTGAGGTCGTCGGCGTGGAAGGCGGGCTGGCCGTACCAGCCGTGCACGTAGATCGTCACCGAGGTGGTGCTCGGTCCCGTGGTGAAGGACGTGCTCAGCTCGGTCCAGGTGCTCGCGGAGGAGGTCCAGTCCGAGACGTCGGTGGTGCCGGTGCCGCGGGCGCCGAGGTAGGCGTACGAGCCCTGCACCCAGCCGCTCAGCGCGTACTGCGAGCCGGGGCGTACGGGCACGGTCTGGGTGCACTGGCCCTGGTCGTTGGCCGACGGCTGGACCCGCAGGGCGGAGGTGCCGCCGTGCACCGGGCTGGAGACCGCCGAGCCGCTGCCGGCGGAGCAGCTCCAGCCGTCGAGGCCGGTCTCGATGCCGCCGTTGCGGACGAGGTTGGGCTCGGCGGCGGCTGCCCCGGGTGCGGCGGCGCCCGCGGCGGTGCCGGAGAGCGCGCCGGCGAGCAGGGCGAGCGCGGCGAGCAGGGCGGCGACCGGGGCGAGCGGAGCGGACGGGCGGGAGCGGTGTCTGAACAGGCGCAGGATACGGTCCACAACTGCCTCCGTGGCTTGGGGTGTTGGGGCCTGGCGGGGGTGCGCGAGGGACAGGTTGGTCCAGACCAATAATGATGTCAAGGGGACGCGTACACGTCAGGGCGCGCACGCCGTCCGCGTGCGCGCCCTGTTCCCCGCCGGGTGCCGTCGCTCAGAGGCCGGCGATCCGCCCGTTGCGGAAGAGGTCGACGAAGATCTGGTGGTCGCGGCGCGCCCGTACGCCGTAGTCGTGCGCGAAGTCCACCAGCATCTCCGTGAACCCGTCGGCGTCCGCCGAGATCGCCGCGTCGATCGCCCGCTCGGTCGAGAACGGCACCAGCGAGTGCCCGCTCTCGTCCACGTCCGCCGCCGCGTGCATGGTGGCGGTCGCCCGCCCCAGGTCGCCCACGACGGCCCCGGCCTGCTCCGGGTCGTCGATGTCGGACCAGTCCAGGTCCACCGCGTACGGGGAGACCTCCGCGACCAACTGCCCCGCCCCGTCCAGCTCGGTCCAGCCCAGCCACGGGTCGGACGCGGCCTGCAGCGCGCGCTGCGAGATGACCGTGCGGTGCCCCTCGTGGCGGAAGTAGCCGCGGATCGCCGGGTCGGTGATGTGCCGGGCGACGGCCGGGGTCTGGCCGCGCTTCATGTAGATGACGATGTCGTTCTCCAGGGCGTCGCTGTGCCCTTCGAGAAGGATGTTGTACGACGGCAGCCCCGCGCTGCCGATGCCGATGCCCCGGCGGCCGACGACGTCCTTCACCCGGTACGCGTCCGGCCGCCGCTCCCGGCTGCCGGAGGGCAGCGTCTCCAGGTAGCCCTCGAAGGCGTCGAGCACCCGGGCGCGGGTGGCCGCGTCCAGCTCGATGGCGCCGCCGCCGGAGGTGAAGCGGCGCTCGAAGTCCCGTACCTCCGTCATCGACTCCAGCAGCCCGAAGCGGGTGTGGGCGCGGGCGGTGCGCAGCGCGCCGAGGAGCGGTCCGGTGGCGGTGTCGAGGGTGAAGGGCGGCACCTCGTCGTCCTTGGCGCCGGCGGCCAGCGCGCGGATGCGCTCCCGGTAGGCGTCGGCGTACGCGCGGACGAGGCCGGAGATCTGCCCGTCGCTGAGCGCCTTGGTGTAACCGATGAGCGCCAGCGAGCCGGCCAGCCGCCTGACGTCCCAGGTGAACGGGCCGACGAACGCCTCGTCGAAGTCGTTGACGTTGAAGACGAGCCGGCCGTTGGCGTCCATGTACGTGCCGAAGTTCTCGGCGTGCAGGTCGCCGTGGATCCAGACCCGGCCGGTCTGCTCGGTCAGGAACGGATCGTCGCGCTCGCCGGTCTCCAGGTCGTGGTAGTAGAGGCAGGCGGTCCCGCGGTAGAAGGCGAACGCGGAGGCGGCCATCTTGCGGAACTTCAGCCGGAAGGCGGCGGGATCGGCGGCGAGCAGTTCGCCGAATGCGGAGT
Source organism: Streptomyces sp. WMMC500 (assembly GCF_027497195.1). Classification (NCBI taxonomy): domain Bacteria; kingdom Bacillati; phylum Actinomycetota; class Actinomycetes; order Kitasatosporales; family Streptomycetaceae; genus Streptomyces; species Streptomyces sp. WMMC500. Next base: position 2,576,915 of record NZ_CP114905.1, on the reverse strand, counting down.
CGAAGACGGCGAGGATCTCCTCGCCGCGCTGAGCGTCCTTGGTGTCCGTGACCATGCGGCTCACGATACCGGCGCGGTGCCCCGTGACCCGGGGGTGCCCGGGCGTACGGCCCGCGCCCCGCCGGGCGGGCGGGGGCGCGGACCGTACGCCCGGCGGGCGCGCGTCAGCGGCGGAGGCGCGTCAGCGGCGGGGACGCGGCCCGACCGCCAGCGGGACGCCCGTGCGCCGCGACTGCGCCACCGACGCCGGGGAGTCCTCGCTGCGCGCCGCGTCCTTCGGGATCTCCGGCTCCGCCGGCTCCGTGGGCCGCTCCGGCGGCGGGGTGTAGCCCTCCAGCGTCGCGTTGCCCCAGACGTACGGGTCGGCCTGGGCGCTGCCGAACGGGGACCACGCCAGCCGGGTCTGGCCCGTCTTGTCCTCGGTGTCCGAGTCGTACACGAGCACGTTGAGCGCGAACTTCGCCGGGTCCGCGGCGGCCGGCAGGTCGGCCAGCGCGATCTTCGCCTCGATCGTGTAGCCGCGGTACGGGTCCGAGACCGCCGAGACCACCCGCATCCCGGGCGCCGTGGTGGCCGCCGGGCCCTGCCGGTTGTCGCCGTCACGCTCGGCCGCCGCGCCGCCGCCGTTCGCGGTGTACGGGAAGATGCCCGTCTTGAACGTGGTCGAGGTGTCGTCGGCGTCGCCGCGCGGGTCGAGGGTGATCTCCACGGCGTCCGTACGCCAGTGGCGCTTGGCGTCGCTCTCCTCCAGCGCCGTGCCCCTGCGGTCGTCGACGACCTTGACGAACACGTACAGGTCGTCCCCGTGCCGCGACAGCTTCGCGGTGGCCGAGACGTCCTGGTCGCCGGCCTCCTCGCCCTCCCAGTGCACCAGCGGCAGCTCCGGACCCGGGTACTCGCCGGCGCGCTCCACGCCGTCGAGCACGGGGGCGGTGGCGACCTCGGGGATCGTCGTGGCGGGCGCCCCGGGGTAGGCCGGCTGCGCGTCGTTGGCCAGCCAGGGCAGGCCGACGCGCTCGGTCCAGTCGCGGAACTCCGCGTACAGCGGGCGCAGCTCGCCCTGCGGGCGCACCTTCGACTTCACGGCCCTGCCGTTCGCCGCCAGCACCGTGTACCAGTCGGAGCCCAGCTCCTCCGGGTCGGTCGGCACCTGCGGCGGCCTCGCCGCCCAGCCCTGCGTGACGTACGTGCGGGCGGCGTCCCGCTCCACCTGCGCCCAACTCGTGCCGTGCTCCTCGCTGCGCACGCCGGAGAAGACGCCGAAGACCGGCAGGCCGCTTGCGCGGTCCGTACGCCGTTGCTTGGGCGCGTCCGGGCCGAGGAGGTCGCCGAAGCCGTAGTTCTGCGCGAGCAGCAGCCGCGGCCGGTGCGGGCGGTAGCCCTCGCGGGTGATCTGCGAGCGGAACGCGCGCGGGTCGCCGGCGAGGAAGAACGCCTCGATCGCCAGCCGCGCGGACAACTGGTGGCCGCCGTGCTGGTTGAAGGGGCGCGGGTCCATGGTCACGACCGTGTCGGGCGTGGTGGCGCGGATCAGCCGGACGATGCGCGCCAGCGTGTCGTCCGCGTCCCAGATCGCGGCCGTCAGCGGGCCGGAGAGCGTGTACCAGAAGTCCGGCTTGTCGAGGTAGTAGACGTTGTCGATGCCGGCGAGGCCGACCGCCTTGCGCTCCTCGTCCTCCCGGATCAGCCCGAGCGGCGGACCCTCCTCCGGGCCGACCGCGTTGCCGCCGCCCTCGCCGCGGGTGACGGTGAGCACGCCGGTGCTCAGCCCGTACCGCTCGCGCCACTGCCCGAAGGTCGAGAGGTTGCCGGCCTCGTCGTCCGGGTGCGCGCCGACGAAGAGCACATCGTTATGGGCGGAGCGGGCGCGGCCGTGGCGACCGCGCGGCGCCCGGCGCGGGCGCGGCACGCTCCACTCGTCCGCCCACGCGGAGGGCGCGGTGGCGCCCAGCGCCGTGCCCACGACGCCGGACACCAGCGCCGCCGACACGACCCGCCGGCTCGGCCCCGGCCCGCCCGCGTCCTGCGCCCGTCCGGGCCGCGTCCCCTCGCCCCGTGTTCTGTCCCCCTGCGCCGAGTTCGTCACCGATGGCCTCCCCTTGACGTACGTGGTGAGCCCCGCTCGATGAGGCTCACGACCGACCGTTCTATGCCAGTCCGGGAGCCGGGGCAAGAGGTTTGTCAGGACATCTTGTCAACTGGACGTCGAGCGCCGGGCACCGCCGCCGCCCGCGGTGTGCCCAACTGCCCTCGGGGGAAGGGAAGTCCGAGACAAGCCGCACCTCGTGTGACAGAGTTCGGATCATCTGACGGCGTAACCGGAGCGCATGTGACCACCGAGAACGGCGAGGCGGCCTGGCTGAGCACCGCGGCCGGGACGTCCTGGACCCCGCCCGAGATCGACTTCACGAAGCCGCAGACGGCCCGCATGTACGACTACTACCTGGGCGGCAAGGACCATTACATGCCGGACCGCGAGACCGCCGAGCGGGTCGTCGCGGTCTGGCCGAGCGTCGGCAAGTTCGCCCGCGCCAACCGGCACTTCATGCACCTGGCGGTCGAGCGCCTGGCCACGGCCGGGGTCGACCAGTTCCTGGACATCGGCACCGGCATCCCGACCTCACCGAACGTCCACGAGATCGCCCAGGCCGTACGGCCGGAGGCGCGCATCCTCTACACCGACCACGACCCCGTGGTGCTCGCCCACGCCCGCGCGCTGATGAACTCCACCGCGGAGGGCCGCATCGACTACATCCAGGGCGACCTGCGCCGCCCCGAGACCGTCCTCGGCCACCCCTGCATGGCCGGCCCGGACCCGGCCCTCGACCTGGCCAGGCCGGTGGCCCTCAACCTCGTGGCGATCATGCACTTCATCACCCACGAGGACGACCCGCGGCGCATCGTCTCCGCCCTGCTGGACCCGCTGCCCTCCGGCAGTCACCTCATCCTCAGCCACATCACGGCGGAGTTCGCCCCCGACGAGGTCGACGCCGCCGCCCGGCTCTACCACAGCCAGGGGCTGCCCGCGCAGGCCCGCGACCAGCGGGAGCTCGCCGAACTGGTCGACGCCCTCGGCCTGGAGCTGCTGCCGCCGGGCATCCTGCCCGTCAACCGCTGGCCCGCGGACACCTCCGACGCCCCGTCGGCGCCGCTCTACACCGACGCCGAGGCCTCGTGCCTGGGCCTGATCGCCAGGAAGCCCTGAACAGCGCGGGTGCGGTCGTCTACCCGTCGGTCACCCGCCGCCCGGCCCGCGCGCCCGCCGGGCCACCCCGCACGCAACGCGCGCGTGGAACCGTGCGGCCGGTGTGCCGTGCGCCGCGGCCGGCTGCTGTGAGCCACGTTCCGAACACACTCGAACGCCGATCCGTCTTGTCAACCCGGCGGCGCGGTGAACATTATCGGCGTCTGCCAGCCATGCGTCTGCGCCCGGCGTCTTCACTGCACAGCCCACGAAAGCCGGCGGGCCGGCTGACGCATGTGCGCGCTGCTGTGAACCGCTCGGGGGATGGGGTCGGCATGCTGGTGACGGAATTCAGTACGGAGGCCGTAACGGCGTCGGAGCGATTCGACCTGTTCGCTGACATCACCAGCCGATCGCACATGCCCAGCCGATTACGCAGTGACCGTCAGGACGATTTCCGCGCCCGGATGCGGACCCTGGACGTGGGGGAACTTCAGCTCTCCACGATGTCCTTTCCACACCTGGAGATCGTGCGGACCCCGAAGTCGATCCGGCAGGGCGACCCCGAGGCGTACCAGGTCAACTACTTTCTCCGGCAGGAGGGAGTGCTTTCCCTGGCGGGACGGGACACGGCACTGCGCGCCGGCGACCTGGTGGTGATGGACAGCAGCCATCCCTACCGGGGTGAGGTCCACGCCGTTCCGGTCGGCTGGTCGCACGTGACCGTGCAGTTTCCCCGCGGCATGATGCCGCTGCCGGAAAGGACCATGCGGCAGGTACTCGGAACCCGGATCGACGGACGCCGCGGCATGGGCGGGTTGTTCACCCGCTGGCTGGCCGACCTCGACGCCCGCGCCGGGGAGTTCGTCCCGGCCGAGGTGCCCGCACTCGCGTCGGTGACCCTGGACCTCCTGGCGGCGGTGGTGTCCCGCTTCCTGGAGGCGGAGGAAGCGCTGAGCCCGGAGGCCCGCAGAACCGCTCTGCGGGCCCGGGTCATCGCGTTCGTCGAACGCCACCTCACGGACCCGGACCTCACCCCCCGGTCGGTCGCGGCGGCACACCACATCTCCGGACGCTGCCTCCAGCGGCTGCTCGCCGAGGACGGCACCTCCCCGGCGGCCTGGATCCGCCACCGCCGCCTGGAACGCTGCCGTCTCGATCTGGCCAACCCCCGCCTGCACGCCCGCCCGGTCCAGGCCATCGCGGCCCGCTGGGGGTTCACCAACCCCGTGAACTTCAGCCGCCTGTTCCGGGCCACCTACGGGGTACCGCCACGGGACTACAGAAACCTGCCGCCCGAGGTGTGCGAGGACCGTCAGCCGGCCCATGTCGCGGAATGACGGGGGACCGGCGGATCGGGGACCGCGCCGTGCGTCCGGCGGTCCGAGGGGACGCCGGACGCACGGGTGGTGGTCAGACCAGGTCGCAGACCCGGCCGGAGGGTGCGCCGGCCGTCAGGTCGCTGACCACGACGCGGTGGTCGTCGTTCACATGGCCCAGCGTGCACCGCTTGGTGTGAACGGCTCCCTTGGTCATGACGTAGTCGAACTTCTTCTTCGAGCCCACCTGTGTGTACTGGCACGGGCTGTTCTGGGGGTTCTTGCCGCGCGTGCAGGACGGATCGGCGTCGGCGAACTTGTACGCCCACAGGGGTTCCATCTCCGGGTAGGAGGGCTGCGCGTTCAGGTCACCTGCGAGCACCATGTTCGGCATGCCCCGGGTCGCCTCCATGAGCTGGTTCAGTTGGTCCTGGCGCAGGTCGGCATCGCCGCCGTCGCTGAGGTGGGTGTTGGCCACATAGACGTCCATGCCCGCCAGCCGCACCTGGAAGATGGTGAACTTTCGGCGCTCCGGCCAGTCCCTGTCCTCGTACAGAGCGGTGCCGGGGGTGCCGTGCATGGTGGTTCCCTCGGCCACGAGAACCGAATGCGTCACCTGAAGCGGCCCGTTGTCGCAGCCCAGAGTGAACAGGTCGGGCCAGTCGGCGTGGTAGGCCTTGTAGACAAGGCCCTGCTGCCGCAGCGTCCTGACGGCGGTGTCGACCTCCCCCTTGCAGGATTCCTGGAGCAGCACGATCTGCGGCTTGAAACGCTTGATCTGTGCCGCGACAAGCGCGGGTGTCCCATTTTCCTGTCCGTTCGAGTTCCAGGACATGATGCGGTTTTGTACGACGGAAGCGGTGGGCGCTGCGCCGCGGCTTTCCGCGGTGCCGAGGCCCTGGGCCGGTGTTCCATGGGTGGGTGCGACCCCCGCGCCGAGCACGAGCGCGCTGCCCAGAGCAGCGGCCGTGATGATCTGGCGTATCCGCACGTCGACTCCTTCTCCCGGTGCCGGTTTCTGCGCGCCCGGCACTGAGCATGCTCAGTGCCGCCCACCTCGTGGATCCCGGGAATTCGGGTGGTCCGAAAGCCCGTGGCGGCGCGGCTGATGTTCAGAATGCGGTCGACGGGAGCGTCCCTCCTTGTCGTTCCGCGCCAGGAGGTTGACGATTCGCGACGCTCGGGCGGCGCGCGGCGACCCGCCCCACGCCGCCGGGCCGTGCCCGCGGGTGTTCAGCCGAACTCCGCGCGGAGCGCGGGCAGGAGCGTCTTCGAGGCCCAGCGCAGGAACGCCGGCTGCGTCTCGCCGCCGATCTGGACGAGTGCGACCTCCGTGAAACCGGCGTCCACGAAGGGGCGGACGGCCTCGACGAAGACCGCCGGGTCGGCGCCGCAGGGGAGGGACGCGGCGACGTCGTCGGGGGTGACGAAGCGGGTGGCGGCGGCGAAGGAGTCCGGGTGGGGGAGTTCCGCGTTCACCTTCCAGCCGCTGCCGAACCAGCGGAACTCGTCGTGCGCGCGCTCGACCGCCGCCGCGCGGTCCGGGTCGTAGCTGACCGGCAACTGCCCCACGCGCGGCTTGCCCGCGCCGCCGTGCCGGTCGAACGCCTCCAGCAGCCCCGCCTTGGGCTCCGTGGCGATGACGAGGTCGGCGAGGCGCCCGGCCAGCGCGCAGGACTGCGCGCCCGAGACCGCGACGCCGATCGGCGGCGGCCGGTCCGGCAGGTCCCACAGCCGCGCGGAGTCGACCGAGAAGTGCGTGCCGTGCCGGGTGACGTGGCCGCCGGCGAAGAGGGCGCGGATGATGCCGATGGCCTCCTCGAGCATCTCGTGCCGGACGTCGGCCCCCGGCCAGCCGCGCCCGACGACGTGCTCGTTCAGGTTCTCGCCGGCCCCCAGCCCGAGCCGGAAGCGGCCCTGCGCGAGCAGGTCCAGCGTCGCGGCCTTCTGCGCCACGACCGCGGGGTGGTAGCGCATGATCGGGCACGTCACGTACGTCATGAGGGGGATGCGCGACGTCGCCTGCGCGGCGGCGCCGAGGACGCTCCAGGCGTACGGGCTGTGCCCCTGGGAGCGTAGCCAGGGGAAGTAGTGGTCGGAGGTGACCGAGAAGTCGAAGCCCGCCTCCTCGGCGCCGACCACGTGCGCGACGAGTTCCCTGGGCCCGGCCTGCTCCGTCATCATCGTGTATCCGATTTGCACCATAAAGACCGGTTCCCCGTTCGGGTCGCGGGGAAACCGCGGGTTCCCCGATCCGTGCCGGCCGAGGTTTGACCGGCGCGCTGACGGTCACACGGGGTCATGAGTCAGAACAGGGACGGCAAGGACGAGGCCGGGTCCAGGGGAGACCGCGGCGCGTCGCGGCCGGCGGGGCTGTCGGTCGCCGTGCGCGAGGAGTTCGGCGAGGCCACCGGGCTGACCGCCGAGGGAGTCACCTCGATGACCGGAAACGGTGACGACGGCTGGACGCTGCACCTCGAAGTGGTGGAGGTCCCGCGTGTCCCGGACACGACGAGCCTGCTCGCCACCTACGAGGTCACCGCCGACCCGGGCGGCCGGCTCACGGGCTACCGGCGCATCCGCCGCTACGAGCGCGGCCGGCCGGATCCCCGATGACGGACCCGCCGGCACGAACGCCGCGAGAGGCAAGGGAAGGACATCCGACATGACCGTGGTACCGCAACAGCAGACGGGCGGCGGCGGTTCGAGTTCGCTGTACGACGTCCTGGAACTGGTGCTCGACCGCGGGCTGGTGATCGACGCGTTCGTGCGTGTCTCGCTGGTCGGGATCGAGTTGCTGAAGATCGACGTCCGCGTGGTCGTCGCCAGCGTCGACACCTATCTGCGGTTCGCCGAGGCGGCGAACCGGCTGGACCTGGAGGCCGGGCCGAACAAGAGCAAGGGGCTGCCGGAGATCCTCGACAGCACGGTGGAGAGCGGTGCCGGCGCCAAGACGAAGGGTGCGCTGGCGGGAGCCGCCGAGACCCTGTCGGACGCGTTCTCGCAGGGCCGCGAGCGCGGCGGCGAACGCTCCGAGGAACCGGCCGCCGAGCGCACCAAGCAGCCGGCCCGGCGCAGCTCCGCCCGCCGGAAGGAGACGGACGGATGAGCATCTACGTGTACGGATTCGTGCGCTCGCACCAGGCACCGGTGCCCGAGGGAACCCGCGGCGTCGGCGAACCGGCCGGAACCGTGCGCTCGGTGCCGCAGGGCGACCTGGCCGCGCTGGTCAGTGAGGCGCCCGACGACCTCAAGCCGCGCCGCCGCGACCTGATGGCCCATCAGGAGGTGCTGGTCGCCGCGGGCGCCACGGGGAGCGTGCTGCCGCTGCGCTTCGGCTGCCTGGCACACGACGAGGCGTCGGTGCGGCGGGTGCTGGCGGAGCGCGCCGGGCACTTCCGCGAGCGGCTCGACGCCCTGGAAGGCCGCAGGGAGTTCAACGTCAAGGCGGCTCACCGCGAAGAAGAGGTGCTGCGCCTGGTGCTGACCGAGGAGCCGGAGCTTCAGGCCCTCAACGAGGCACAGCGCGCACGCGGCGGCGACGCCGGATACCAGGAGCGAGTCCGGCTCGGCGAGCTGATGGCCGACGCGGTACGCCGGCGGGAGGCCGTCGACGCCCGGCGCATCGAGCAGGAGCTTGAGCCGTACGCCGACGCGGTGAGCCCGGGTCCGGGCAGCGAGGCGTGGCTGGCGAACATCTCGTTCCTGGTGCCCGACGACCGCGTCGACGACTTCACCGGGGCGCTGGCCCGGCTGAACGCGGCCGAGGCGCACGTCGACGTGCGCGTCTACGGGCCGCTGCCGCCCTACAGCTTCGCCGCCGCCGAGCCCGGCCCGGCCGCGCAGCACGCCGGACAGGGCACGACGTCCGGCCGGCGGTGATCCGTGGGTCTGCTGGGTGAACTGCTGAAGCTGCCCGCGGCCCCGGTCCGCGGCCCGCTGTGGGTGCTGCGCCAGGTGATCGCGGAGGCCGAGCGCCAGTACTACGACCCCCAGGCGGTGCAGCGGGAGCTGGCCGCGCTGGCGGCGCGGCTGGACGCCGGCGACATCGACCAGGAGGAGTTCGACCGGAGGGAGGACGAGTTGCTCGGCGGGCTCGAGCAGTCGCCCGTCCGGTTCCTCGACGACACAGAACGGACAGAGAAATGACGAACCGGCTTCCGCTGGCGCTGGGAGTATGCGCCGGCTACGTGTTGGGACGTACCAGAAAGGCCAAGCTCGCACTGACGCTCGCGGGCGCGGCGGCGGGCAGGAAGCTGCCGCTCAGCCCGCAGGCGGTGGGCTCGCTGCTCACCGAGCGGCTGAACGCCAGCCCGCAGTTGAAGCAGGTCGGTGACCAGTTGCGCCGGGACCTCGGCGGGGTCGGCAAGGCGGCGACCGGAGCGCTCGTCGAGCGCCGGGTCAGCGGCCTCGCCGACCGCCTCGAAGACCGCACCCGCGGTCTGCAGGACCGGCTGACCGGCGGGCGGGACGAGCCCGCGGACGCCGACGAGCACGACGAGACCGACGAGCGGGCGGAACGCGACGAGGACGAGGTGCCGGAAGCGCACGACACGCCCGCGCCGAAGAAGAAGGCGTCCGGGAAACAGGCGCCGCGCAGGAAGGCCGCGGCGGCGGCGAAGCCGGCGAAGAAGGCGGCCTCGGGCGCCCGGCGCACCGCGTCCTCCGCCAAGAAGGCGGGCACCGCGAAGTCCGCCGGCACGAGGGGAGGCGGCCGCCGTGGCTGAGTCGAAGACGCCTTCGCTGCTGAAGACGGTGACCGGCAGCCCGCAGACCGAACGCCTGGTCTCCGCGCTCCAGTCGTACGCCACCGCGCAGTTGCAGCACGCCGCGATGAACGCGGGCCGCAGGCTCGGCGAGACCACCTCGCGGCTGAACGACGCCGCCGAGGGCCGCGGTCCCGGCCTCGGCCAACTGCTCCCGAGCGGCGGCTCGCTGGGCAAGGCCGCGCTGAAGGCCGGCGCCGGCAAGGTCAAGGACGGCGTGCTCGGCAAGCTCGGCGCGCTGACCGGCGGCGGCAAGCGGTCCGCGAAGGGCGGCAGCCGGCCGACCACCATCGTCGAGCAGGTCGACGTGGGCGTCCCGGTGCGCGAGGCGTACGACCAGTGGACGCAGTACGACGAGTTCAGCCGCTTCGCCAAAGGCGTGAAGAGCGCGTCCGCGACCGGCGACACCGGCTCGGACTGGCAGGCGAAGATCTTCATCTCCAGCCGGAGCTGGAAGAGCACCACCACCGAGCAGATCCCCGACGAGCGCATCGTCTGGAGTTCGGAGGGCGCGAAGGGCACCACGAAGGGCGTCGTCACGTTCCACGAGCTGGCGCCCGCGCTCACCCGCGTCCTGCTGATCGTCGAGTACTACCCCCGCGGCCTGTTCGAGAAGACCGGCAACATCTGGCGCGCCCAGGGCCGCCGGGTGCGGCTCGACCTCAAGCACTTCGCGCGGCACCTCTCGATGCAGGGCGAGGCCAGCGGCGGCTGGCGCGGCGAGATCCGCGACGGCGAGCTGGTCCGCAGCCACGAGGAGGTGGCCGAGGCAGAGGCGGCCGAGGACGAGGCGGCGTACGCGGACGAGGAGCCGCCGGAGGAGGACGAGTACGAGGAGGACGCGGAGGACCGGGCCGAGGCCGGAGACGGCGCGTACGAGGACGAGGCCGAGGAGGAGTACGAGTACGAAGACGAGCGGGCCGCCCGATGACCACGGCGTCGCGCGTCCCCGAGCCCTACGGCGCAAGCGGCTCCAACCTCGCCGACATCCTGGAGCGCGTGCTCGACAAGGGCATCGTCATCGCCGGGGACATCCAGATCAACCTGCTCGACATCGAACTGCTCACGGTCAAGCTCCGGCTCGTCGTGGCGTCGGTCGACAAGGCCAGGGAGATGGGCATCGACTGGTGGGAGGAGGACCCCGCGCTGTCCTCCCGCGCCCGCCGCCGGGAGGACGGCCGGCGCGCGGAGGAGCTGCAGGCCCGCAACGAGCGCCTGGAGTCCCGGATCGCCGCCCTCGAAGCGGCCACCGCCACCCGGGAGGAGACAGCCACATGACGCGGCTCGCCTATCTGTACGCCGTCACGCGCCGCGGCACCCCGCTGCCGCCGGAGCTGCTCGGCGTCGTCGGGGAACCGGTGCGCCTGCTGGAGCACGGCGAGCTGGCGGGCGTGTGGAGCCCGGTGCCGGCCGTGGACTTCGACGAGGAACCGCTGCGCGCGCACCTGGAGGATCTCCGCTGGCTGGAGCGGACCGCGCGTGCCCACCAGGAGGTCGTCGACGCCGTCTCCTCCCGGGGCGCGGTGCTGCCGCTGCGGATGGCCGTCGTCTACCGCGGTGAGGACGGGGTGCGGCGCCTGCTCACCGAGGACCACGACCGGCTCGTCGCCGGGCTGCACCGGCTGGCGGGGCTCGCCGAGTGGGGCGTGAAGGTGTACCTGGAGGAACCGGCGCCCGAGGCCGAGTCCGCCGCGGGACGGGAGCGGGCACCCCGCCCGTCCGGCGAGCGCCCACCCCGCCCGTCCGGCCGCGACTACCTGCGCCGCCGGATGCGCCGCCGGGAACGTGAGGAGCAGGACTGGGAACGGGCGGCACACGCCTGCCGGCTGCTGCACGCGCAGCTCTCCCGGGTCGCCCAGGAGGACCGGCTGCTGCGCCCGCAGAACGGTGAACTGGCCCGCGGCGGCGGCAGGAACGTGCTCAACGTCTCGTACCTCGTCGCCGGTGAGCGCGAGCGGGAGTTCGTCGCCCGCGCACGCGAGTCGGACGTGCCGGGCGTACGCGTCGAGGTCAACGGCCCCTGGGCGCCCTACTCCTTCGCCGCCCCGGAGGCGGCGCCGTGACGGGCCCCGCCACGCGCCCGGCGCCGGGGCCCGTGGCACAGCGGCAGACCAGCCTGGTGGACCTGCTGGACCGGCTCCTCGGCACCGGTGTCGTCATCTCCGGCGACCTCGTGCTGCGGGTCGCCGACGTCGACCTGGTCCGCATCCGGCTGCACGCGCTCCTCGCCTCCGTCGCGGCGACGGCGGGGTCCCCGTGGCCGGACGACGACCTGCCGCCGCGCCCGTACGACGAGGGGGCGCCGTGAGCGGCCGGCGGCTGGACCTCGACCCGGAGACCGCCCAGCGCGACCTCGCGGCGCTGGTGCTGACGGTCGTGGAGCTGCTGCGCCAGCTCATGGAGCGGCAGGCCGTGCGCCGCTTCGAGGCCGGCGGCCTCACCGAGGCGCAGGAGGAGCGCCTCGGCCTGACCCTGCTGCGCCTGGACGAGGCGATGGACGAGCTGTGCGAGCGGCACGGGATCTCGCGTGCCGACCTCGGTCTCGACCTCGGTCCCCTCGGCAACCTCGTGGACGACGTCGAAGGACCGCGCTGACCGGCCGCCCCGCCGGGCCGCGCCTCAGGGTGCGCCCCCGGCCGCGCTCGCGTGCCCTCGGCCGTACCCGCGAGGGCGCCCGAGCCCGGCCGGGGCGGGGCCGCGTCGCGTCCGGTCGTGCGATGTGCGGCCTCGGCGTAATCTGGAGGAGTCGTCCGCCCGGCCTCGTTTGCATCGCCCGGCGGTGGGCAGGCGGACACACGTGCTTCGGATCAGAGGCACGCGCGGGAGCAGACGGCTACTCAGCCGCGGCGCCCCGGTCGCGTGCGGTCCGGAGCGTTGTCGTTTTCCGGCCGGTCACCGCCGACCCGGTGAGGCGCCGCCGCCGTCCTTCCGCGAGAACTGAAGGCTCGCAACTCGCCCGAGGGAGGACCCCGTGGCGCATGTCCGGGCAAGGAACAGGAAGCACCCGCACGACGACGCACCCGATACCTCCGCGCAGTTCCGCCGGCTCGCGGAGATGCCGGAGGGCCCCGAGAAGAAGGCGCTGCGGCAAGAGGTCGTACGCGCCTGGATGCCGATGGCGGCGCGGCTCTCCCGCCAGTTCAGGAACCGCGGCGAGGCGCTGGAGGACCTCGAACAGGTCGCGCACCTCGGCCTGGTGAAGGCCGTCGGCCGCTACGACCCGGCGCGCGGCAACGCCTTCGAGAGCTTCGCCGTGCCGACGATCGTCGGCGAGCTGAAGCGGCACTTCCGTGACCACATGTGGGGTGTGCACGTCCCCCGCCGGGTCCAGGAACTGCGCAACCGCGTCCGCAGCGCGAGCATGTCGCTGGCCACCACGGCCGACGACCGGTTCCCGCCGACCGCGGACATCGCCGAGGCGGCCGGCCTGACCGAGGACGAGGTGCGTACGGGGCTGCAGGCCCTGGAGAGCTACGCCACCCTCTCCCTCGACGCCACCCTCACCGACACCGGCGACGGCTACTCGCTCATCGACACCTTCGGCAGCGCCGAGCCCGGCTTCGACCGGGCCGTGGACCGCGAGGCCGTACGACCGCATCTGCGCCGGCTGCCGGAACGCGAACGCGAGATCCTCTACCTGCGGTTCTTCTGCGACATGACGCAGAGCAGGATCGCGGAGCGCATGGGCATCTCACAGATGCACGTCTCCCGGCTCATCACCACCACCTGCGCGCGCGTCTGCGAGCGGGTGGAGGCCGACCGGGCCGCGGCGGCGTAGACCCGGAAGCCCGCGGCCGTACCGGAGAGCCGGTCGGGGGCCGCGGGCTGCCGGGCCGCGGGCGGTACGCGGTCAGCCGGAGGTGACCCCGAAGTCGTTCGTGGTGAACTCCAGCCCGCCGGCCGCCGAGGTGATCTCGTAGCCGAACTGGACGTCGCCGACGGTCACGTCGCCCCACCAGCCCTCGTCGCTCAGCCAGCGGAGCACGGCCAGGAGGTCCACCTCGCCGGCGGTCGAGTCGCCGTGCCGGAGGAAGGAGAAGACCTCGTTGTTGCCGTTGTTCCCGCTGTAGACGTCCCAGGTGTGGCCGCCGAGCGCCACCGTGGTCCGGAACTGGCCGAGCGGTCCCACGGGTCCTGTCCAGTTCATCCAGAGCATGACCTCGTAGTCGTAGTTCACGTCCCACACGTCGTACGTCGTGTTGTACGCGCCGCCGCCCGGCACGGTGACGTCGTACGAGCTGCTCAGCCGGTCGATCTGGCTGACCGGATCGTTCACGATCCACTTGGCGTTGGGGTACGACTTGATGCCGCCGGTGTTCGGGTGGTCGGCGTCGACCGTCCAGTTGTGGGCCGACTCCGCGGAGATGCACTGGCTGCCGGCGCCCGAGCCCCAGATGTTGTTGTAGAGGATGTAGCCGTCGGGCGACTGCCAGTTGCCCCACTGGTCGCAGGACTGCCACGCCTGCGCGATCGCGGCCTGCGCGGGCACCGCCAGGTGGCCGAGGAACCCGAGCGCCGCCAGCAGCGGGGCGGCGATCAGGGTACGCACGGCTCTGCGCGGGCGTCGGGGGTGTCCGGTGGGGGCGTGCTTGCTGCGGCTCATCGCGCCACTCTCCTCGCCTCGTGTGGTGGGGGGCGTGCACAGAAGGGGTTCGTTTCCGCGCGCGTACGAAGACAGTGACCGCAGGGCCGTCGAATGGTTGCCGTCGAATCGGCACGGCACGGGCACGGGCGCGGCTCCGGTGGCCGGGCCGCCGTGTCGGCGGCCCGGCGGCGGGCACCCGGTCCGTAGCATGCCGGTACCGGCTCGACGCGCGGACGCCGCGCGCCGCCCCACGCCGGCACCCGAGGACCGGAACTGCCGAAGGAGACCCCGCGTGTCCAGGCCCCCGCTGCCCGCCGACGCCGTCGAGATGCTGCGCCGCCCCAACCCCTGCGTGATGGCCACGCTGCGCGCGGACGGCGCGCCCGTGTCGACGGCCACCTGGTACCTCTGGGAGGACGGCCGCGTCCTCGTGAACATGGACGGGAGCCGCCGGCGCCTGGAACACCTGCGTGCCGACCCGCGCGTGACCCTCACCGTCCTCGCCGAGGGGGACTGGTACTCGCACGTCACCCTCGTCGGCCGGGTGGCCGAACTGGTCCCCGACGAAGGTCTCGCGGACATCGACCGCCTCGCCCGCCACTACACCGGCAACCCCTATCCGGAACGCGGGAGCGCCCGGTTCAGCGCCCGGATCGACGTCGAGCGCTGGCACGGCTGGGGCAGCTTCCGGGACACCGGCCGGGCCTCCTCCTGACCCGCGTCCCGGCCGGCCCCGGCGCCCCGCGGCCGGCCGGGCGGGCGCCGGGCTCAGTGGGCGTAGGGCCAGCCGTCGGCGTCCCAGCCGAGCCAGTTGATGCCCAGCAGGGCCGTGCCGTCGTCGGCGTAGTAGTGGTAGACGAGGATGTCGTGGTCGGTGTCGGCGAAGACGTCCTGGTGGCCGGGGCCGTGGATGGAGTCGTGGCCGGCCATGATCTCGGTGCCGCCGCCGGAGGTCATCGCGGTGCCGTTGCGGTCGCGGTAGGGGCCGGCGATGTCCGTGGACCGGCCGACCATGACGCGGTACGTGCTGGCCGCGCCGCGGCAGCACAGGTCGAACGAGACGAAGAGGTAGTAGTAGCCGCCCCGCCGGTAGATCGTGGGCGCCTCGATGGCGCCGCCGCCGCGGCCGGCGATCGCGACCATGCCGTTGTCCAGGCGCTTGCCGGTCGCCGGGTCGATCCGGACGAGCTTGATGCCGGACCAGAACGAGCCGAAGGCCAGCCACCAGCGGCCCGCGGCGTCCACGGCGAGGTGCGGGTCGATGGCGTTGTGGTCGTCGGCGCCGCCGGACTCGATGACCAGGCCCTGGTTCGTCCAACTGCCCGAGTCGCCGCTGGCGCTGGTGGCCAGGAAGATCGCCGAGCGGTTGGAGCCGAAGGTGGAGGCCGAGTAGTAGAGGTGGTACCGCCCGTTGTGGTGGCTCAGGTGCGGAGCCCACAGGTTGCGGCTGCCTCCGGTGTACGAGGTGGTCCACGGCGCGCCGCCGGGGAAGACGCTGCCGGCGTTGCGGAAGTCCGTGCGGTCGGCGGACGTCTTCAGGGCGATGTCGTCGCCGGTGTGGGCGACGAGGTAGCCGCCGGACGGCCGTTTGACGAAGGACGGGTCGTGCACCCCGATGTCCCCGGTCACGGCGCCGGGGAAGGGGTACGCAGCCGGCGCCGCACCGGCCGGCGCGGGGCGCAGCCCGGACGCGCCGACGACGGAGGTGGTCGCCAGGGCGCCGGTCGCCAGGGCGGCGCGGAGCAGCCGGCGCCGCGACGCACCGGGCGGCGGGGCGGCGGGTGTGCCCGGGGGCGCCGTGGGCGTGCTCGACGCGGCGGCGGGGTCGCGGTGGGGGGTTCGGGTCACGGTCGTCTCCTTGGCGTCGGGGTGGGAATCGGTCCGCTGCCGGTCACTCGCCGGAGGGCGCGGGGAGCTCGACTCCGGTCCTGACCGGCGTGCCGAAGTCCGGGGTGCCGTCGGCGTTCCAGGTGAACTTCTGGGCGCGGGTGGAGCGGTTCATGTCGCAGCCGCCGGAGGCCGAGTCGTTGGCGTGGTAGACGATCCAGTCCTCGCTGCCGTCGGGCGACGTGAAGAACCCGTTGTGGCCGGGGGCGTAGACGCCGTTGGCGTCGTTGCGCTGGAAGACGGGGGCGGGCGACTTGGTCCAGTGCGCGCCGTTGAGCGGGTCGCTGCCGGTGAGGGTGAGCAGGCCCAGCTTGTAGTCGGGCCCCCAGCAGGCGCTGGCCGAGTAGACGATCATCGTCCGGCCGTTGTGGTGGAGCGCCTCGGCGCCTTCGTTGACGGCGCCGGTCTGCCGCTCCCAGGAGTGCGTCGGCCGGCTGATGGTGCGCCGGGGGCCGCTGGGGGTCCAGGGGTTGCTCAGCGGGGTGATGGTCAGGCTCTGCTCGCCGTCGATCGCGCTGCCCAGCAGGTAGATGCGGCCGTTGTGGCGCAGGATGCTCGGGTCGAGTTCCCAGGTGTTCCCCAGGTCGGCCTGGAAGTGGTAGGGCCCCATCGGGTCGGTGCCGTCGCTCTCCAGCACGTGCAGGCGCTGGGTCGGGTTGTAGTCGGGCACGTCCTGGCCGGCGACGTAGTACAGGTACCAGCGCGGCCCGTTGGGGCCGTCGATGAGGTGGAACTCCGGTGCCCACATGTTGCAGCAGCCGCCCGGCCGCCCGGCGAGGTCGAACACCGTCCTCTCCGGTGCGCTCGACAGCCCGGCCAGGGTCGGGGAACGGCGCATGGTGATCGTCGAGTTCCACGTCGTCGTGGCCAGGTAGTAGTACCCGTCGTGGTACTGCAACCAGGGGTCGGGGCCGTTGCGCTTGACGGGGTTGGCGAACGTGCCGGCGCCCGGCGTGGGCGACGCGCCGGTCTCGACGGCGGGCATGCCCGCCGCCTGCGGTGGCACGAGCGTGGTGCCGCCGCTGAGGAGCAGGGCGAGGACGGCGAGGAGGACGGCGCCGCGCAGCAGCCGGTTGGGTGTAGTCATGACCATGACATCTCCGAGGTTCGAAATATCGAACTCTGTTCGTAATGCTGAGCGGAGCGTAGGATTGCCGCTTCTCACCGTCAAGCCCGGCGCCGGGGGTGTGACCCCCCGGGAGCTATTGACGTGGCCATTACACGAGGAGCAGTATGGGAGCGCTCCCATTTTCCTCGCCACGTGCCCACGCCCGCATGCCCCCACCCCCGGCAGGTGATCCACGGTGACCCACCCCCCACTCCGCCGCACGCCCGCACTGGCGCTCCTCGTCCTGACCGCGCTTCTCGCGGCCCTGCTCTCGGCCGGTACGGGGGCCGAGGCCGCGGCCGACACGACCGGCGGGCGCGCCCAGCCCGTCGTCTACGAAGCCGAGGACGGCTTGCTGAACGGCACGGTCGTCGAGTCCGCCGCCCCCGGCTACTCCGGCACCGGCTACGTCGCCGGCTTCGACGCCGCCGAGGACTCCGTCACCGTCACCGTCCCCGACGGCCCGGCCGGGCTCCACGACCTCGCGATCCGCTACCGCGCCCCGTACGGCCAGAAGGTCGCGTCGCTGGAGCTCAACGGCGAGGGCGCGGGCGACGTCACCCTCGCCGCCACCGACACCTTCGGCACCGTGGCCGCAGGCAGGGTGATGCTGGGGGAGGGCGCCGACACGATCACGATCGTGAACAACTGGGGCTGGTACGAGATCGACGCCCTCAGCCTCAGCCCGAGCGAGCCCCGCCCGCCGCACCAGGTCTCCGGCGTCCCCGTCGACCCGCGGGCCACCCCCGAGGCCCGGGCGCTGCTGAGTGACCTCACCGCGGGCTACGGCCGGCACATCCTCAGCGGCCAGCAGGACGCGGCATCCGTCCGCTGGGTGGAGGAGAACGTCGGCCGCGCCCCGGCCGTGGCCGGGCACGACATGATGGACTACTCGCCCAGCCGCGTCGAGCGCGGCACCACGTCCACCGAGGTCGAGAACGCCCTCGCCTGGCACGAGCGGGGCGGCATCACCACGTTCGTCTGGCACTGGAACGCCCCCGCGGGCCTCATCGACCAGCCGGGCAAGGAGTGGTGGCGCGGCTTCTACACCGACGCGACGACCTTCGACGTGGCCGCGGCGCTCGCCGACCCGCAGTCCGCGGAGTACGCGCTGCTGCTGCGCGACATCGACGCCATCGCGGCAGAGCTGAAGCGGCTGCAGGACGCGGGCGTCCCGGTGCTCTGGCGCCCGCTGCACGAAGCCGAGGGCGGCTGGTTCTGGTGGGGAGCCAAGGGCCCCGGGCCGGCCAAGGAGCTGTGGCGGCTGATGTACGAGCGCATGACCGGCCACCACGGGCTGCACAACCTCGTCTGGGTGTGGAACTCCGTCGACCCGGCCTGGTACCCCGGCGACGACGTCGTCGACGTCGTCAGCGCCGACACCTACCCGCCGATCGGCGACCACGGCCCCGCCGCCGGCACGTACGACAGGCTGGTGGACCTCGTCGGCGACAAGAAGCTCGTCGCCCTGACCGAGACGGGCTCCATCCCCGACCCGGACCTGCTGGAGGCGTACGAGGCGGACTGGAGCTGGTTCACGACCTGGAGCGGCGAGTTCATCGACGACGGCGAGCACAACCCGCTGCCGTTCCTCAGGAGGGTGTACGAGCACGAGTACGTCATCACCCTCGACGAACTGGCCGACTGGCGTGCCCGAGACGGAGAGCGCCGGTGAGTTCACCGGCGCTCTCCGGTTTTCTCAGTACGGCCCGAACACGTTGTCGATCGACCCGTACCGGTCGGCGGCGTAGTTGCACGCGGCGGTGATGTTGGCCACCGGGTCGTAGCTGTCGGTCGAGGTGCCCGGCACGTGGTAGGCCTCGAAGGTGGGAGCGATGACCTGGAGCAGGCCCTTGGAGGGCGTGCCGTTCACGGCGTTGATGTCCCAGTTGTTGATGGCCTGAGGGTCGCCCCCGGACTCACGCATGATGTTGCGGTGAATACCCTCGTAGGTCCCGGGGATGCCGTGCTCGGCCATGACGTCGAGCGACTCCCTGATCCAGCCGTCGAGGTTGTCCGGGTAGCTCGTGACGGACGCGGTGGCGGCCTTCGTGCCCGAGTCGGATTCCTTCGACTCGCCCGTGTCGGCCTTGCCGCCGAGCGCGAGTTCCAGGCCCGGGAGGATGAAGTCCGGGTTGTCGCCGACGGCCTCGCGGTTGTCTTCGTACAGCTTCTCCCAGCCGCCGGGCACGCCTTGCTTGTCGGCGATCTTCGCCAGGGAGTCTCCCGCGACCACGGCATACGTGGTCGCCTCGGCCTTGGCGGCCCCCGCGGCGGTGGCCTCGGCGCGTACGCCGGTCTGGTGGGCGGACTGCGGGGCCGGTCCGGCGGCGGAGGCCGCGGACGCGCCGATCAGCGGGACGGCGATCGCGACGCCGCTGACACCGGCGAATGTGACACCACGGCTGATCAGTCGCAGCTTGGGACGGCGGTGCTTACCTTTTGCAGGCATGGGTGTTTCTCCTCCTGCGCCTGCGAGGTGAGCTGTCGGGTTCGGGCAGGAGCTGCCCGGCCGCACGACGGTGCGACTTCACCCCAAGCCGTTCCGGAATCCGGACCGGCGACTTACCTATGGGTCCCCCGCTCCTGCCGTGTGTGATTAGGGAACGGTTCCGGGTGGCGGCAGGATTCGGCGTCCACCCGGCTGGCGGAGACTTAAGCATGTCTTTTCGGTCCGGACAAGCCGCGGAACTCGTCTGGTCAATACGAGACCGGCTCAGGGACCTGTTGAGTGCCGCTGCCGGAATCGAAGAGGCGCGCAACTCGCGTGCGGAATAAGGATTCTGTGAAATCCGCCGCCGGTGCGCCGCGGCCAAACGTGATTCGTGTCACCGGACTCAGGAGCCCGATCGGGGCGAATCGATCAAATGGTACGTAGCGGCATGACGGAATGTCCGATAAGTTCCGTTGGTTCTTGGGTATGCGGCAGCCGGCGTTCGCAGGGACAGTCGATCCCGGCACGGGCGGGAATTCGCCGATCCGAAGAGGGAACCGCTCGCCTGTGGGAGAACGGGGCGTCAACTGGCCGAAGAAAACAACGTCTTTGGAGTCGCTGCCTTTGGATTGCAGGCGCAGGGTGAGCAGTTGACCGCGAGGCCCCCGCGGGCGACGACGGCGCCGCAAACGCCAGGCCCGGCCCCGGCGGCATCTCCCGGATCCCCGCGAACCTTTTCGGCGGCGGCGGCGACCCACTCACAGCACCGCCCCCACTTCCTCCCGGAAAGGTGTCCATCGTGATCACTCGACGCGTCTCCGCCGCGGGACGCAGCCTGCGCAGGGTCCTGGTCGCCGCGACCGCCGCCGCCGTGGGCGCCACCCTCCTCATCGCGGCTCCCGCCACGGCACGCGAGTCCGCGGCCCCGGCCCCGGCCCCGGCCCCGGAGCAGTGGAATCCGCCGGCCCACCTCGTGCAGCCGCTGGCCGAGGTCTGGAGCCACATGGAGGACACGTACGGGAACCTCTACGGCTTCCGCAACTACGGCTGGGACCAACTGATGGCCAACGGCGACGGCAGTATCCACTACTGCGTCCGCTGGGAGTCGAGCGTCCCCGTCACCGCCGCGCAGCGGGACGACGTGCACGAGTCCCTGGAGAAGCAGTACAACAAGTGGATCGACTCGGTCGCCGGCTTCGACGACTTTCCGTACCAGGACGTGGACGTGAAGGTCGTCGGCTGGGCGGTGGCCGACCGCTCGACGCTGCAGTGGCAGGACGACTCCGTCGACATCTACGCCGGCGTGCTGGACGGCGCCGGCGCCCCGCAGTGCGCGCCGGACTGCGGCCGCTTCTTCCACCAGGACGGCGACTACTCCCGGTGCCCGGGCGGCGAAGCGCGCCACTACGACCAGTCGCTGTGGCTGACCGAGGGCTTCGGCGGCGGCGCGGGCGGCGACTGGGGGCAGCGGATGGGCCGCGGCTACTTCATGGACGCCGTCGGGCGTGACCAGGAGAACATCCACATCCTCCTGCACGAGATGGGGCACACCTGGGGCCTCGACGACTTCTACGACTGGACCCCCACCGGCGTCGGCGGCTTCCTCATGAAGGCCGGAAGCGCCTCGCAGATCACCGAGTTCGACACGTGGATGCTGCGGGACTTCTGGCGCCACCTCAAGAGCCGCTACGGCAGGTGAGGCCGGCCGGCGCGAGCCGGCGCCCGGTCGCCGTGACCGGCCGCCCCCGCCGCCACGTGCGGGGGCGGCCGGCGCGGCGCCTCGACGTACTCCTCGCCGGCCGCGGCGTGCGTCCGCGGGGTCAGCGGCGGGCCCAGAAGCCGCACCCGTGGTCGGCCGCGAAGGGCGTGGGGGCGATGTCGGTGCCGGACAGCCCGAGCACGGAGGGCTCCCCGCCGGCACCCGCCGGGCGCCACTCGGGCAGGCCGGGGCGGTTCGGGTCGCCGTGGCGGGCGAAGGCGGTCCAGTAGCCGACCATCGCGGCGCTCAGCCTCTCCGGACCGGGCTCCGCCCAGGGCACGTCGAACAGGTAGGGCACGTCGGAGCCGTGGTGGGCGCCGAAGGGGAACCCGTCGATCACCTCGCCGCTGTCCTCGGTCAGCTCGTACGCGTAGACCGGGGCGTACCGGGCCGCAACCGCGGCGGTGGCCAGCGTCGGGCAGGCGCCGATCCGGCCGCCCCAGTCGGTGAGCACGCTCGCCAGCGTCAGGACGGGGCTGGGATGGCCGTCGGCAGGGTAGCGCTCCAGCACGGCCGCGCCGTCGGCGCCGAAGGTCTCGGCCACGACGCCGGCGTACCGTTCGGCGGTGAGCCGGTTGCCGGACAGGTCGTACTCGTACGGCACGAAGGAGCGCATCTCGTCGCGGGTGCTCCCGATCAGCAGCGGGATCCCGGCGGCCGAGCCGCGCCGCAGGGCCGTGCCCGGCTGCCGCGGCAGGGAGGGCGTGCCGGCGACCGGCCCCCAGGCGTCGTCGGCGAGTGTTCCGGTGACCGGTGCACCGACGCCCTCCAGGGTGCCGAGCAGGTCGGCAACCGGGGCCCGGCGCAGGCAGGCCGCGGCGTCCGCGGCGTCGGCACAACCCACCTCACGGGTCGCCCGTGCGCCCTTCGCGTCGGCGGCCGCCTTGGTCATGACCGGGTTGGCGCACGCGCCGCTCTGCACGACAGCGCGCTGGAACAGGCCACGGGAGGCCGGGGAGGCCAGGTGGGCGCAGACGCTGCGGGCACCGGCCGACTGTCCGGCCAGCGTGACGCGCGCGGGATCGCCGCCGAACGCCGCGGCGTTGCGCCGCACCCACGTCAGCGCCCGGGTCTGGTCCATCAGGCCGTAGTTGCCGGAGACGGCGCCCTCGGTGTCCAGCGCCGGCTGGGAGAGGAACCCCAGTGCGCCGAGGCGGTAGTTGACGCTGACCACGATCACGTCACCCGCGGTGACCATGCGGGTCGCGTCGTAGTCGGAGCCCGCGCCGGTCGTCATGCCGCCGCCGTGGATCCAGACGATCACGGGCAGCGGCCCGCTCCTGCTCGGCCGCAGCGGCCGGGTGACGTTGGCGTACAGGCAGTCCTCGCCGCCGCTGACCGGCGCCCCGGGACCCCCGTAGGACTGGGCACACGCCTGACCGGGGGCGGTCGCGTCGCGCACGCCCGGCCACGGCTGCGGCGGACGAGGGGCGCGCCAGCGCAGCGTGCCGACCGGGCTCGGCGTACGGCACTCCCTCGAACCGGACGACGTCGCCGGCGACCTCGCCGCGCAGCCGGCCGGCGTCCACCCGGACACGGGTGGGGTCCGCGCCCGCCGCGCCGGCGGCGGGGGCCGCCGGCACGGGCGCGACCACGAGGGAGAGGACGGACAGAACGGCCAGACAGAGCACGGTGGTTCGGGTGCGAACGGACATGCCGACAGCATCGAGCGCACCGGGTGCGCGGCGCGTCCGCCGGCGGGCGACACCGCCGCTACTCCCGGCGGCGTAGCGGAGCCGGTCGGTCCGGGGCTTCGTGTCAGCGCTTGTCGCCGGAGGAAAGTCTGGTCCGCATCAGGTACACGTTGTACGGATCCCACTGCGACATCGTGAAGTACAGATAGGGACTCCCGGAGTCGGCGGACCGCGGGTGGATGTACGAGCCGTAGAGCCCGGGGTACTGATCGGCGTGGGCCACGATCTGCTCCGGCGCCCACGGTCCGGTCTGCTCCGGCGCGGTGCGCATGACGATGGCCCTGCGGGTCTCGTTGAGGTACATCATCACCCACTTGCCGAGGTAGCGGCTGTACTGAACGGACAGTTCACCGGCGGGGTCGGCGGCCACCGGCGCCGCGGCCGCCTGGTCCCGGCCCCAGTGACGCCCGTTCCAGTACCGGTACGCCTTCGGCTCCAGCACCCGGTGCTCGGGCACGCGGGCGAGGTGCACGTCCCCGTAGCGGCCGTTCGGCGTGCCGTAGAGGTAGACGTGTCCGTCCTCGCGCACCATGGCGGCCATCTGGAACTTGTTGTCCCACGCTGGGGTGTTCTGCCAGCGGGCGCGGCGGTCCTTCGTCCAGGTCTCGCCGTTGTCGTCGGAGTAGGCGATGCCGGCGTAATTGGTCTCCCAGTGCCCGGGCTCACCCCAGTGGTTCACGGACATGTAGTGGATGTACTGCCGCCCGCCCACGGAGATCGCCGCGGTCGGGATGACGGTGACCTCGCCGTTGTCGTCGTTGCCGGACTTCCGGCAGTCGAGGAGCTCGCCGGCGTGGCCGGGCCGGTCCTCGGCCATGCTGGTGTACGTCATCCCGTCGCCGAGGTCGCGGTCGCTGCTGCGGGCCAGCGTGTTGCAGCGCCAGTCGAGGGTGGCCGGGTCGCCCACGCCGCCGCCGGGGCCCGTCCAGCCCAGCCCGTGGGTGTCGCCGAAGGCGGTGAGCACCTGGCCGCGGCCGTTGTCCCACATGATGCCCAGGTCGGTGGCCTTGACCTCCCAGCGGCCGATGGTGTCGTTGATCGCGTCGGGGCCGGTCAGCTTGGCGACCCGCTCGGCGGGCGAAGGCGGGCCCGCGGGGGTGCCGCCGGGCGCCGGCTGTGAGGCGGCCGGAGCGGTGAGCGAGGCGGCCAGGGCCACCGCGAGCACGCCTGTCCGCAGTGACGTGGACCATGTGAGGTGCCTGATATGCACGTGCGAGTCCTTTGCCTCGTGGATTGCCTGGTCCCTCGCCCGCCACGACGAGCCGACGGTCCGGCCATCCGGCCCAAGAAATCGATTTCACGCGCATGATGCGCTTGCGGCGACCCGAAGGGCAATGGTCGTGCACGAGACTCGGCTCCAAGTCGCCTGCCATCACGGACAACCGCAGCGTGGGGCGGCGCTCTTCAGCACTCCACGACGTTGACCACGCAGGTGTGCTCAGCGGCGTCCGTAACGAGTCCTACCGCTGCTGGGCCTGTACGCGTCTTTGACGATTTGCTCCAGGTCGTCATCACTGAGACCACGCCAACTTGAAGTTGCTGGTCAGCGTAGTAACGTGATCGTTCTATCGTGTACTCACGCTGGTCGGGGGCGGCTGTCTGTGGTGTAGATCGTCTGGTGGGAGGATTGTCGATTCCCGCTCGCCGCTGTGCACGCCTCCTACGGTTCGCTCCGTGGCGTATCCCGGGCGCTCGAACGCATCACCGCACGACGCGCGGAAGCGCGGTGCAGAGATTGTGACTGCTGACTCATGCCGTGAGGTCGTGGAAGCCCGTTGGAACGCGGAACGCTGGAGAGTTACATAGGCGGCGTAAAGCGCTGGCCTCGGTGCTGAAACCACCGGCCGACGCCTCGCTCAGCCGTGACCCCGCCGCCGAACCGGTCGGCGGGGTCACAGAGTTGGTGAACGTGTCAGTAGCGCTTGGTCCAGACGAGCCAGGCGAGCGCCCCGACCGCGGCCTGCGTGGCCGCGGTCGCGGTCGCGGTGGTGCCGCTCTCGAAGGCAGCGGTGTAGCCGGCCACGTAGCCGGTGGCCAGCGCCGCCGCGATTACCTTGGGCGTGCGGGGCGGGCGTTCGTCCGCTGAAGCGGTGGGGTGCATACTGGGCACACGTACCTCCCGGTGAGAGCTGGTCGAGGACTATCCGCCGCTCCTGCGATTGCTTCCTACGGCGAGCAGGGGCGGCGGAGTTGTGTGAACTGCATTTCCAGCATGGCACCGTCGTTTTGGGCTCAGTGCACGCGGGGTCGCGGGGGGTGGCACGCCGTGCCACTCGATGCGTGTCCAACGGCTTTCAGGCCCTCGGAACGGCTCTTGCGGGAGGGGAAGCGGGCGGTGCGGATGCGGCCCTCAGCGCCGTGGGAGTCGCGGGCGGCGACCTCCCGCTGCAGGCAGGCGGCGAGATGCTCCTCGTGGCTCCAGTCCTCGGTCCGGACACGTTCGGCGAGTCGGCTGACGACATCGCGCAGGGCGGGCGCCTTCAATGCCCGGGTCAGGTAGGCGATCTCGGAGGAGACGTCACGGCTGCTCTTCGTGGTCTTGGTGGTCTTCGCGGTGCTCATCAGGCCGCTCCTTCGCCGGTGGCAAGTCCGCCGTCGATGACGCCGAAGATGCGGTCGTAAGACTCCAGCGGCCGCTGCTCGACCTCGGTAAGCTCCGCCGGAGTCTGCTTGCTCACTCGTGCGGTGGCGCGGGCCGCGGCGGCGGCCGCGGCATGGTCGGGGTCGGTGATGGTCTGGTGTCTGGCCCAGCTGCGGGCATAGCGGGCGACCTCGACCCCGTCGCAGGCCACCAAGACCTGCTCCAGATCGGCGGTGACCTCGATGCGGCGGCCGACGGCCACCGGGTGCACCGAGTAGTCGTTGGTATCGAGGCGGACGTAGTGATCCCGCGGCAGCCGCAGCGATGCCTTCCACCAGCCCGGTGGGGCGATCGGCGGCAGCGACAGCATCCGTGACCGGTCCGCTTCGACCCGGTCAGAGGGCCGAGCCTGCAAGGTTCGGTGAACACGCCTGTTGGCCTTGGCCAGCCAGTCAGCGAGCTGGATGTTGAAGTCCGCCGGCGAGGCGAAGACCCGGCCAGGCAGGAAGGAGGTCTCCAGATAGCCGTTGGCCCGCTCCACCAGCCCTTTCGCCTCCGGGTCCCGCGGCCTGCAGAGCAGGAATTTCACCCCCAGCAGCCCGGCGAACGCGGCAAACTCATCCGTCAGCCGCGGCCCACCGGATCGCCAGGAGCCGACCGCTCCCTCGTTGTCCCAGACCAGCACCCGCGGCACCGCGCCGAGCTCGGTCAGCAGCCGCCAGTGCCCGGCGATCAGGTCGGCCGCCGAGCGCGACGGCAGCATCCTGGCGGTCATCCACCGCGAGTAGCCGGCCACCATCACCAGCACCGGCGGCCGCCCGACCTGCCCGAAGCCCAGCGGGACATCCGCCGGCGCGAACCACAAGTCGCACTGGGCCAGCTCGCCCGGCTCATAGACCGTCCGCGAGGCCGGATCGGCCGGACGATACGCCGGCCGCAGTTCCCGCACCCGCTCTTGGAGCACTGTCAGCCCGCGTTCCCACCCGATCCGTTCCGCGATCACCGTCGCGGGCATCTCCGGCCACTGCTCCAGCAGCTGGCGGATCTGCGGCTCAACCGCGTCGACGATCGAGCCCTTCGGCGCCCGCTGGTACTTCGGCGGGGCATCGTCCGCGATCGCTCTGCGGACGGTGTTCCTCGAGATGCCCAGCTTCCTCGCGATCGCTCGCACCGGCATCTGCTCGGCCCGGTGCAGTCGGCGGATCTCCGCCCAGTCCTCCACGCTGATCACCCATCCTCCCGGCCTGGCTCAACGAGCCAGGCCCCTGGAGGGGGTCAACTTTCAAGCGTCGCTACCGGTCCACATTTCACCCGTCGCCGACAGCCATCGCCTTCCATGTGTGCCCTCCGTTGCTCTTCTGGCTGTAGAGGACATCGTGGGCATTCGACCGGCTCTGAGGCGCGTACGGACAGAATTGATCGACGACGTGCGGTGCCGGATCGGTTGAGACCACGCCGGGTACTCATGAGAGGCTGCGCAGATGACTCCGCGACATATCATGTCAGGGACTGCACGCTGTACTGCACCGTATCTTCAGAAGCTCAGTAGTGCTCCGGTGCGGTTCAAGGGTTGATGGTGCTTCGGATCGGATCGTCAACAACCAGGGAAAAACACCCCCAAGTGGTGTGTTTCACGCGCCTTCGGGGGCGGTGCCGCTTGCGTCAAGGTTCAGTTGGCGTGCGGCACGATGCCCAGGCAGGCAAGAAGCCGCCAGACGTCGGTGGACGGGTCCCGCTTGAGAACGGGACAGCCCGGTGCGTGCCCTGAGCGTGCGGTCCACTGGGCGGTGGACTGGGCGGCGTGTGCGCGGTCCCTCGGCCGTGAACGTGCGTGCTTGAACTGACAGGTCCCGTACTCGCAGCTGTTGACGAGAGCCTTGGCATTCGCAGCAGCGGTCTTCTCCTTGCCCTCTAGCGCTGCGCGTCGATCGCCCTTCACGCTCTTGTCGTTGCGCTTGTCGTAGTTCCGAAATGCTTCCGCGCCCTTAGCGCTCCGCAGCTTCTCGACGACTACCTTGCTGCTGCCGCTTTGTGTCCCTGAGAAGGCTTGGAAATGAAGGAGCAGCCATAGGTCGAACGAAGGGTGCGAGAAAGCGACCTCGATGCCGGCCGCGGCCGCTTCCTTCATCGCCTGCTGGATGTCGTTGTCGCGATCCGTGCCGTCCCTGTCGAACAGCACCCAGCCCTCGTCCGGGTCCTCTCTGCGACCCTGGATCGCGGCCACCGTCTCGGTCGGCAGCATGCCGTTCGACTCTGCGATTGGGTGGATCCGGAAGGGGACTCTGGTGGTGTCGCCCTCGCCGAACTCTTTGTTCAGGTAGTCCAGGTAATCGGGCTCAGTGCTCTCGCCCTCGCAGGCGACGAAGACCACGCGTTCCCGGCGGTCTCTGCCTTCTGACCGCGGCCCGAGCGGGCGCTTGCTCTCCATGGTTCCGCGCCGCTTTGCCGCCCCCTTGCGCCGTTGTCCACCCCGCGCGCTCACGCTGTTGCTTTCTCCTGCCGGGACATCTCACGCATGATCTCCCCTGCGGTGACCCGGGGGATCCCACCGTAACGGCCCCGCAGGTAGCCACGCTCCAGGTTCTCGTCCTTGCGTGGCTTGGCATCAGTCAGGGCATACAGCTCTGTCTCGCCCGAACGCTTCTTGGTCGTCAGCCAAACCTGGTCCCGGTCAAGGGGGCGATCCAGGACGGCGCTGCCCAGGAGCGTAGCGTCGTGGGTGGTGAAGATGAGCTGCGCGCCGCGCGGATTGGACTCGGGACTCTGGAAGAGACGAACGACCTCTGCAGCCAGCGTGGGGTGGAGGCTGGAGTCCAGCTCGTCGACCAGCAAGGTGGCCCCTGTGTCCAACACGCGGAGCAAAGGTCCGAGGAAGGCGAACCAAGCATGAGTGCCCAGTGATTCCTCCGTGAGGAAGTCCATGGCGATCTCGCCGCCATCCTGGGCGCGGTGAAGGAACCTGACTCCGTCATGGTCTTTGTCGATCTCGATGCCGGTGAGGCCGAGATCTGCGACGGAGAGCATGCGGACGATCCGGTCGTGGTAGTGCTTCGGATTCCGGGCCTGTGTCAGTAGGTTCTGGGTGTAGGTGGACCGTGCGGAGATGTCGGCATCCGGGGTGATAAGCCAGAGGTTGTCCACGAACCAGCGGTGCACAGCTGACAACTGGGGGTCGTTCAGGGTAGCCCCGACAGAGAGGAAGAGCGCGTTGGGACGGGTCAGGGCTACGAGATCGTCCCGGCGGCCCTTGAACCCTGTTCCTCTGAAGACGAACTCCTCTCCGCCTTCTTCCGCTCTGTGGGCCTCCCGGTCGAACCAGATGTTGCGCTTGCCTTGCGGATAGGCATGCAACCACTCGGCTTCGACGCGCTCGTCGGACAACTCGAAGCCGTAGGTGTAGCGGATCTGATCGCGGCCCAGGAGTAGGTCCACCTCGAACAGGGTCGTCTCGTCCTGGGACGCGGGCTGCAGTCTGAACGGCTGCCTGGGGACCGCGCCGGGCTGTTTTGCCCAGTCTGCGAATGAGTTGAGTGCCGCCTGGCGCATGGCGCGGAAGGCGCTGATCAAGTTCGACTTGCCAGAGGCGTTCGCTCCGAAGACGCCCAGCACCGGCAGCGCCGTGATGGTGCGGCCCCTGCTGGTCAGGGAGGTGTGACGAGCTGTGCCCTCGTTGAACTCCGTACCGATCATCGACAGCTCGTGCTCGTCGCGGATCGACCTGTGATTGGCCATCCTGAAGCGGAGGAGCATGGTCGTCCTCCTCACTCACGTGCTTCCTGGTCACGTTAGATGTTGTCTCATGCGGAAAACCTGCATGAGACAGCCTATAGCCAGCGTCAGCTTTGTGCCAGCGCGTAGTGGATGGTCATCATGTGCGGGTGATGCCAGAAGTGTTTCCTGCGGCCAGACGTGAAGGGATCACGCAGGCGCACGCTGGGATTGAACGGCCTGTGCTGTGTCGCTTGGCGTCCACCATCCGCGCAGGTCAGGCCCCGGTCTTCGGGGGACTTCTGTGAAAGACGCGAAACGGCTGGTCAGGCCCGGTTTCCTCAGCACTCCACGACGTTGACCGCGAGGCCGCCGCGGGCGGTTTCCTTGTACTTGACCTTCATGTCCGCGCCCGTCTCCTTCATCGTCTTGATCGCCTTGTCCAGCGAGACGAAGTGCTGCCCGTCGCCGCGCAGCGCCATGCGGGCCGCCGTGATCGCCTTGACCGCCGCCATGCCGTTGCGTTCGATGCACGGGATCTGCACCAGACCCCCGATCGGGTCGCAGGTCAGGCCCAGGTTGTGTTCGATGCCGATCTCCGCGGCGTTCTCCACCTGTTCCGGCGTGCCGCCGAGGATCTCGGCCAGGCCGCCGGCGGCCATGGAGCAGGCGGAGCCGACCTCGCCCTGGCAGCCGACCTCCGCACCGGAGATGGAGGCGTTCTCCTTGAAGAGCATGCCGATCGCGCCCGCCGCGAGGAGGAAGCGGACCACCGTGTCCTCCTCCCCGGCGCGGCCGTCCCTGCCGGGGACGAAGTCCGCCGCGTAGTGCAGGACCGCGGGGATGATGCCCGCCGCGCCGTTGGTGGGTGCGGTGACGACGCGGCCGCCGGCGGCGTTCTCCTCGTTGACCGCCATCGCGTACAGCGTGACCCACTCCATCGCGTGCGCCGCCGGGTCGCCCGCCGCGCGGAGCTTGCGGGCCTCGCCGGCGGCGCGGCGGCGGACCTTCAGGCCGCCGGGGAGGAGGCCCTCGCGGGCGGTGCCGCGGGCGACGCACTCGCGCATGACCCGCCAGATCTCCACCAGTCCGGCGCGGATCTCGGCCTCCGTGCGCCAGGCGCGCTCGTTCTCCAGCATCAGCGACGACAGCGACAGGCCCGTCTCGCGGGTGCGGCGCAGCATCTCGTCCGCCGTACGGAACGGGTGCTTCAGCACGGTGTCGTCGAGCTTGATCCGGTCCTCGCCGACCGCCGTCTCGTCGACGACGAAGCCGCCGCCCACGGAGTAGTAGGTCTTCTCCAGCAGCGTCCCGCCGTCCGCGTCGTACGCGGCCAGCGTCATGCCGTTCGCGTGGTACGGCAGCGAGCGGCGGCGGTGCAGGACGAGATCCGCGGAGGTGTCGAAGGCGATCTCGTGGTCGTGCCCTATCTCGGCGCCCAGCAGGTGGAGCCGCCCCGTGGTGCGGATACGCTCCGCCTCCTCCTCGGCCCACTCGACGTCGACGGTGCGCGGCGAGTGGCCCTCCAGGCCGAGGAGTACGGCCTTCGGGGTGCCGTGGCCGTGGCCGGTGGCGCCGAGGGAGCCGAAGAGCTCGGCCCGTACGGCGGCGGTGTGGGCCAGCAGGCCCTCGTTCTTGAGCCGGCGCGCGAACAGCCGGGCCGCCCGCATCGGGCCGACCGTGTGCGAGCTCGACGGGCCGATGCCGATCGAGAAGAGGTCGAAGACGGAGATGGCCACGCGGGACTCCCTTGTCCTTTCGTGGGGCGCGTACGCGCGGGGTGCCTGCGCGTACGTTTCCCGGGGCCCGGCGGCCCGCCCCGTCCGGGCGCCGGGCCGCCGGGCCGTACGGGCTACAGGCCGGGGTACAGCGGGTGCTTCTGCGCCAGGGCGGTGACCCGGGCGGCGAGGGCGGCGGTCTTCTCGTGGTCGAAGCCCGGCTTCAGGGCCTCGGCGATGACGTCGGCCACCTCCTCGAAGTCCGCGGCGCCGAAGCCGCGGGTGGCCAGCGCCGGCGAGCCGATGCGCAGGCCGGAGGTGACCATGGGCGGGCGGGGGTCGTTCGGGACCGCGTTGCGGTTGACGGTGATGCCGATCTCGTGGAGCCGGTCCTCGGCCTGCTGGCCGTCCAGCTCGGAGTCGCGCAGGTCGACCAGGACCAGGTGGACGTCCGTGCCGCCGGAGAGCACCGAGACGCCGGCCGCGCGCGCGTCGTCCCGCAGCAGCCGCTCCGCCAGGATCCGGGCGCCGTCCAGCGTGCGCCGCTGCCGCTCCCGGAACTCCTCCGACGCGGCGATCCTGAACGACACCGCCTTGGCCGCGATCACGTGCTCCAGCGGCCCGCCCTGCTGGCCGGGGAAGACCGCGGAGTTGATCTTCTTGGCCAGGGCCTGGCGGGAGAGGATGACCCCGCCGCGCGGGCCGCCGAGCGTCTTGTGCGTCGTCGTGGTGACGATGTCCGCGTACGGCACGGGGTTGGGGTGCAGGCCCGTGGCCACCAGCCCGGCGAAGTGCGCCATGTCGACCATCAGCAGCGCGTCGACCTCGTCGGCGATCCGGCGGAAGCCGGCGAAGTCGAGCTGCCGCGGGTACGCCGACCAGCCGGCGATGATCAGCTTCGGCCGCCGCTCCTTGGCCAGCCGCTCGACCTCGGCCATGTCGACCAGGCCGGTCCCGGCGTCGACGTGGTAGGCGGCGACGTCGTACAGCCTGCCGGAGAAGTTGATCTTCATGCCGTGGGTCAGGTGCCCGCCGTGGGCCAGGTCCAGACCCAGGATGGTGTCGCCGGGCTGGAGCACCGCGACCATCGCCGCCGCGTTCGCCGACGCGCCCGAGTGCGGCTGGACGTTCGCCGCCTCGGCGCCGAAGAGCGCCTTGACGCGCTCGCGGGCCAGCTCCTCGGTGACGTCGACGTGCTCGCAGCCGCCGTAGTAGCGGCGGCCGGGGTAGCCCTCGGCGTACTTGTTGGTGAGGACCGAGCCCTGCGCCTCCAGCACGGCGACCGGGGCGAAGTTCTCCGAGGCGATCATTTCGAGGGTGGACTGCTGGCGCGTGAGTTCGGCGTCCACGGCGGCGGCGACCTCGGGGTCGACCTCGTGGAGGGAACCGTTCAGAAGGGACATGGAACCTTCCGGGGAAAGAGACGGACGCGGGCGGGCGGGGCTGCGGCGGCGGAGCTCAGCCCGCGGTGAACGCGGTGTACTCGGCGGCGGACATCAGGTCGGCGGACTCGCCGGCGACGCGCACCCTGAACAGCCAGCCGTCTTCGAACGGGCCGGAGTTCACCAGCGCCGGGTCGTCCACGACGTCCTGGTTGGTCTCGGTGACCTCCCCGGTCACCGGCGCGTAGAGGTCGGAGACCGACTTCGTCGACTCCAGCTCGCCGCAGGACTCGCCCGCGGTGACCGCGTCGCCGACGTCCGGCAACTGGACGAAGACGACGTCTCCGAGCGCGTTCGCGGCGTGGGCGGTGATGCCGACGGTGGCGACGCCGTCGTCGCCGGTCGCGACCCACTCGTGTTCCTTGCTGTAGCGCAGGTGCTCAGGGTTGGTCATGAGGCGATTCTCCAGGATCGGGACGGGAGTGGCGTGAGGAGGAGGAAGGGGCGCGGCGGCGCACGCGGTCGGGAGCCGCCGCGGGAGCGGTCAGGGGCGGGTGTAGAACGGCAGGGCGACGACCTCGTACGGCTCGTGGCTGCCGCGGATGTCGACGCCCACGCCGGTGGCCGCCGAGGGCCCCGGCTCGGCGTGCGCGGCGTCCACGTACGCCATGGCGATCGGCTTGCCCAGGGTGGGGGAGGGGGCGCCGGAGGTGACCTCGCCGATCCGCCGGCCGCCGGCCACCACCGCGTACCCCGCGCGCGGCACCCGCCGGCCCTCGGCGACGAGGCCGACCAGCACCCGCGGCGGCTCGGCCGCGGCGCGCTCGGCGGCCTGCTCGAGCGCCTTGCGGCCCACGAAGTCCCCGGGCTTGTCGAGCTTGACGACGCGGCCGAGACCGGCGTCGAAGGGCGTGAGCGCGGTGGTCAGCTCGTGCCCGTACAGCGGCATCCCGGCCTCCAGGCGCAGGGTGTCGCGGCAGGAGAGCCCGCAGGGCACCAGGCCGTCGTCCCGCCCGGCGGCGGTCAGCGCCTCCCACACGGCGACCGCGTCCGCGGGGCGGACGAACAGCTCGAAGCCGTCCTCGCCGGTGTAGCCGGTGCGGGCGATGAGCGCGCCGGCGCCGGCGACGGTGCCGGGCAGGCCCGCGTAGTACTTCAGGCCCGCCAGGTCCGCGTCGGTGACCCGGCCCAGGACGGCCGGCGACTTCGGGCCCTGCACGGCGATCAGGGCGTAGGACTCGCCGTCGTCGCGCACCTGAGCGCCCGGGAAGCCGGCGGCCCGCTCGGCGAGGGCGGCCAGGACGACCCGGGCGTTGGCGGCGTTGGCGACGATCATGAACTCGTCCTCGGCGAGCCGGTAGACGATCAGGTCGTCGAGGATGCCGCCGTCCTCGCGGCAGATCATCGTGTACCGGGCGCGGCCGGGGCGCACGGCCGACAGCCGGCCCACCAGCGCGTAGTCCAGCAGGGCGGCGGACCCCGGCCCGGTGACGGCGATCTCGCCCATGTGGGAGAGGTCGAAGAGGCCGGCGCGGGTGCGCACCGCGACGTGCTCCTCGCGCTCGCTGCCGTAGCGCAGCGGCATGTCCCAGCCGGCGAAGTCGGTCATGGTGGCGCCGAGGGCGCGGTGCGTGGCGTCGAGCGCGGTACGGCGCGGTGCAGGGCTCTCAGGGGTCATCGTCAGGCTCCCGGACAGGGGGTGGTCGTGTCCTCCCCATCTGTCATCGGAACCTGAGAGGTTCGCCACGATCCCGCGGGAGCGTGGCTTGCACCTTGGGTGGGACCGGCGCCGGCGCACGGCTGTGCTCCCAAGCGCGGCCCTCTTTTCAGATCTGCCTAGCCCGCGCGGTGACGGGGCCTGAGAGATTCAAGGGAGGACTTGCTCCTTCGGCGCCCGGTGCGGCGAGGCACCGGGACTCTCCCGCGCGGATTCGAACGGCCGGTATGCAGTTGGCGGGCCCCATCATTGCACGCGGCCCGCGCTCGCGGACAGGGCGGAGAAAACCGGGAGACCGTCTTCCGCCACGGCCCGTTGCGTCCTTGTCCAGCCCCGCCGCTGTTGCGACGCTTGTGGAGGGCAGGCGGCGGCGGTGCGGGGCGTGGGAGGCGGCGTGACGGTGGAGCAGGCGGCCTCGCGGGAGCGGCTTCGCTATCCCGCGGGGGACATCGTCGTGGTCTCCGGGCTGCCGGGCAGCGGCAAGAGCACGCTCATGCGGCGTACGCGGCCGCCGGCGGCGGTGCTGCTGATCGACTCGCAGTACGTGCGGGAGCGCTGGGCGCGCAAGCTGGGCGCGCGGCTGCCGTACGCGGTGTACAGGCCTCTGGTACGCATCGACCACTACGCGCGACTGCGCCTGGCGGTCCGCGCCGGCGGCAGCCTCGTCGTGCACGACTGCGGCACGCTGCCGTGGGTGCGCTGGTGGCTGACCAGGCAGGCGCGGCGGTACGGGCGCGGGGTGCACGTCGTGGTGCTGGACGTGCCCGCCGACGTGGCCCGGGAGCGGCAGGAGCGGCGGGGGCGCGCGGTGTCCCGGTACGCCTTCGCCCGGCACCGGTGGGCGCACCGCAGGCTGCTGGACTGGGCGCGCGCCGCGGGACCGGCGGCCCAGGAGTGCGACTCGGTGCTGGTGCTGGACGACAGGGAGCCGGGGGCGCCGCGCTCGATCAGCTTCGGCTGAGCCCGCGCCGGCCGCGCGCCGGGACCCTGCCGCGGCGAGCCGAACCCGAGCCCGCGCCCGCTACGCGCCCGCCTCCCCCGGCAGGCTCGGCGGCACCTTCGCGTTCGCCGCCGGCACCTGCGGAACCTGCCCCGCCGGCACCAGCCCGCTGCCGGCCGTCGCCGCGAGGACCCGCACCAGCGCCCCCACGGTCACCGAGGCCCGCTCGTCGACCGCCGCCCCGTCGCCCGCACGCCCGGCCCGTACGAGCCCGTCCAGCTCCTCGCGCAGCGCGGCGACGGCCTGCGCCAGCGCGGTCGTCTCCTGTGCCTTCATCGACTTGACCGTGCCCTTGGCCGTCGCCGCCGCGGCCACGGCGTCCAGGTGCGAGCGGAAGGCGGGCAGCGTGCGCGGGTCCAGCCGGCCGCCGTCGGCGACGGCCTGCTGGACCAGCTCGACCGTCCGCGCCGTGCAGGCGGTGAGCTGCCCGAGCCGGGCCAGCAGATGCAGCGTCGCGGGGTCCACGTCGGCGGCGGCCGGGGCGGTGCCGCCCGGGGCGGTGCCGCCCGGGGTAAGGGCAGCCGGGGCAGCGGCGGCCCGCCGGCCGTCCTGGTGCCCGGCCCCGGCGGCGCCCGCGGCGACGGCGACGGGCCCGGCGGCCCCGAGCAGGAGGGCGCCGCCGGCGACGGCGGTGACGACGGTGGCGGCGAGGCCGGCCATTCGGTTCTTACGCATGGAAAACGGGCTCCCTGTCGCGCGGTTCGGTGGGTGAGAGGGCTCCACCGTGTGCAGGCGGGACCTTCGCCCGCGAGCGCTCGCAGCCGTTAGGGTGCCGACGTTCATCCCCCGAGAGTTGGCTGGTCCCGATGAGCTTCGACTACCGCTCCCCGCAGCCCCCCGCCACGGGCGGTTTCCCCGGCAACGAGCTGGAGGAGGTGCTCGCCGCCTCCCTCGGCAACCCGCAGGCCGCGCCGCGGCTGCTGGAGGTGCTGGGCCGCAGCAGCCTGTGGGTGCCGCTGCCCGAGGGCGGCGGTCCCGACAGCGGCTCGCTCGGCCTCCCGACGACGGAGATCGGCGGCGCGCCGTACGTGCCCGTGTTCTCCTCGCAGGAGGAGTTCCTGCGGGTGGCCGGCTCCCACCTCTCGTTCACCGTCGCGCCGGCCCGCGAGTTCGCCCGCGGACTGCCGCCCCAGGTCGGCATCGCGGTCAACCCCGGCGGCACGGTCGGCGTGCCGCTGCCGCCGGCGGCGGTGGCGGAGCTGTGCCGGGACCGCGCGTCGTCGCGGCTGCCGGGGGAGGCGCGCGGCGGCCGGGTGCGGCTGTTCACGCCGGACTGGCAGGACGACCCGGTGGACTTCCTGGCCGTCGCCCGGGAGGAGTTCGAGCGGATCGGGGTGGTGCGCAGCGCGCGCCGGGGGCTGGCGAGCGTGGAGGGCGGTCCCGAGCAGCTCTACATCGGCGTCGAGCTGCTGGACACGTACGACGAGAGCCGCCAGGCGGCGGTGGAGGCGCTGGGCCGGGCGCTGGGCGCACAGCCCGTGCGGTGGAAGGTGCAACTGGTCTTCCTCGACGCCGCGGTGGACCCGGTGATCACCTGGATGCGGGCCAAGGTCGAGCCGTTCTACATCAGGGTCGCCTGACGCGGTGAGGCTCTAAGCTGGTTTGATGACCTTTCCGGGCGTACACGCGTGCCCGGGAGCGGCGGCGGCCGAGACGAAGGGTTGGGGCCCAGGGTGAACGGGGGCGCGCGCGGGAGTGCGCCGGGAGCGGGCGTGGACCGGTTGGTCCGCCAGGTGGCTCCCGGCGGGTACGAGGCGTACGAGACGCTGCTCGCCGCGCTGGCCGCCGGGCAGGTGTGGATGCTGCTCTGGCAGGGCCGCCCCGACTCGCCCGACGCGCAGTACGGCAGCATGCAGGTGGAGGGCCACGCCTACGCGCCCTGCTTCAGCTCCGAGGGCGAGCTGGCCGCCAGCGGCTGGGCCGGCGCCCACGAGCCCGTCGCCGGCGCCGAGATCGCCGCCGCGCTCTACCCCGACCGCTGGGGCCTGTGGCTCGACCCGCACGCCGCCGGCGGCGGCGTCGGCGTCCCCTGGCTCGACCTGCGCCGGGTGGCCACCGGCCTGGAGCGGCTGCCCGCGGGGCCGCTGCGGATCTCCGAGCCGGTCGTGGACGTCGCGCAGTTCTACGCGCTGCTGGGCCAGACCGCCCACCGCACGCCCGCCGTGCGCACGCTCTGCCGCGCCTGGGTGCAGCCGGCGCTCGGCGAGCCGTACCTGGCCATCGGCATCGACCTGTACGACACGGGCCCGCAGTCCGTCGCCGCGGCGCAGGCGATGATGCAGGAGTCCGTGGCCGCGGTGCCCCCGGGCCTGGCGGTCTCCACGGTCGCGCTGGCCGACGACCACGACCCGGTGGCGATGTGGATGCGGGCCAACTCCCGGCCCTTCTTCGACCGCGGCGCCTACGGCGGCGGCCCGGCCGCACCGCCCGCCGGTTACGGCTATCCGCCGCCGCACTCCGCGGGGGGCGCCCAGCAGTCCGGCTGGCAGCCGGGGCCCGCTCCGCAGTTCTGAGACCCGGCCCCGTTATATCCGTACGTGTCCTGATATCGGACCGACGAAGATCCGCTCAGCGGCGGTCGGATGTCCGGATAACGGTTATCCACTGCATCACATCACGTTTGCGCATCCATTCCCCTTGGGGTCTGGCGAGTGATCGCAGGCGCATTGAAGACTCCCCCCGCAGGAAGCTGTCGTTCCCCTGTGCGACGGCAGACCTTCACGACCAAACGCTACGGGCATCAGGCGCGTACGGCACCAGGGATCACGGCACCACTGCATGACTTGCACCAGCGAAGCGAATGAGCCGCTACCGCGGCAGACGACGGCGGGACGCCGCCGCTCGAGAGGGGTCCCCACAACATGACGGCACCTATCGAGACCACCGGCGCTGCCGAGGCGACGCCGGAAGCTCTCGTCGAGGGCGTGGACAAGAGCCGGATCGAGGGCCGTTCGCTCGGGCGCATCGCCTGGATGCGGCTCAAGCGCGACCGCGTCGCCATGGCCGGCGGCGTCGTCGTGGTGTTCCTCATCCTGATCGCCGCGCTCTCCCGGCCGATCCAGTCGATCTTCGGGCTCGACCCCAACAAGCTCAACCAGGACCTCGTCGACCCCTCCCTGGCCACGCCGTACGGCTCCTTCGGCGGCATCAGTTGGGACCACCCGCTGGGCGTGGAGCCGCGGCTCGGCCGCGACATCGCCACCCGGATCCTCGAAGGCTCCTGGGTCTCGCTGCTCGTCGCCTTCGGCGCCACCATGGTCGCCGTCGTGATCGGCACCGTCCTCGGCGTCATCGCCGGCTACTACGGCAAGTGGGCGGACACGATCATCAGCCGGACCATGGACACGTTCCTGGCCTTCCCGGTGCTGCTCTTCGCCATCTCCATCTCCGCCGCGCTGCAGGGCGGCGCCTTCGGGCTCAAGGGCCTGCAGCTCCACATCGGCGTGCTGATCTTCGTCATCGGCTTCTTCAGTTGGCCGTACATCGGCCGCATCGTCCGCGGACAGACACTCAGCCTGCGCGAACGCGAGTTCGTCGAAGCGGCCAGGAGCCTGGGCGCACGCGGCCCCTTCATCCTCTTCCGGGAGCTGCTGCCGAACCTGGTGGGGCCGATCCTCGTCTACTCCACCCTGCTGATCCCGACCAACATCCTCTTCGAGGCGGCGCTCAGCTTCCTCGGCGTGGGCATCCAGCCGCCGCAGGCCTCCTGGGGCGGCATGCTGAGCAGCGCGATCGACTACTACCAGGTCGATCCGATGTTCATGGTCGTACCGGGCGTGGCGATCTTCCTGTCCGTGCTGGCCTTCAACCTCTTGGGCGACGGGCTCAGGGACGCACTCGATCCCAAGGGCCGCCGATGACACCGATGACCCCAAGAAGCAGCCTGGGTGCGGCACCCGCCGTGCCCGCTCTCGTCCCATCACTCCGAACCAGGGGGCAACGCCTCACCATGAAACTCAGGTCGAAATCAGCCGCCATGCTCGCGGTTGCCGTCTCGGTCGCGCTGACCGTCTCCGCCTGCGGCGGCGGCGGCAACGATGACGACGGGGAGGGCGAGGGCGGCGGCGCCGCCGCGAACGCGGCGATCGATAAGGTGCTCAACCCGTCCGAGAAGAAGGGCGGAACCCTCGTCTACGAGTCCGCCGACGTGCCGGACTCGATGGACCCGGGCAACACGTACTACGGCTACGTGTGGAACTTCAGCCGGCTGTACGCCCGCTCCCTCATGACGTACGCCCCCGGCCCGGGCGCGCAGGCCGCGGAGCCGGTGCCGGACCTCGCCGAGGGTCCCGGTGAGTCGACCGACGGCGGCAAGACCTGGACGTACAAGATCAAGAAGGGCGTCAAGTACGAGGACGGCACCGAGATCACGGCCGGTGACGTCAAGTACGCCGTCGAGCGGAGCAACTACGCCCGCGACGTGCTCTCCCTCGGCCCGAACTACTTCGCCCAGTACCTGGAGAACCCGGACGACTACAAGGGTCCGTACAAGGACAAGAGCGAAGAGGGCATCTCCTCCATCCAGACCCCGGACGACCACACGATCGTCTTCAACCTCGCCCAGCCGTTCCAGGAGTTCGACTACCTGGTCGCGATGACCCAGACCGCGCCGGTGCCGCGGGACAAGGACAACGGCTCGGACTACCAGAAGAACATCGTCTCCTCCGGCTCGTACAAGTTCGAGAGCTTCGAGCAGGACAAGTCCGCCACCCTGGTCCGCAACGACCAGTGGGACCCGAAGACGGACAAGATCCGCAAGCAGCTCCCGGACAAGATCGAGGTCCGGTTCAAGGTCAACGCCGAGACCATCGACAAGAACATCGAGGCCGGCGAGACCCACGTCATGTTCGACGCCCTCGGCGTCACCGGTCAGACGCAGTCCCAGCTTCTGCGGGACGAGTCCAACATGATCGACAACCCGACCGGTGGCCGCCTGACCTACCTGGCGATGAACACCCAGCTCGCGCCCTTCGATGACGTCAACTGCCGCAAGGCCGTGGAGTACGCCATCGACAAGGACTCCTCCATGCGCGCGCTCGGCGGCGAGCCCAAGGGCGACATCGCCACCACCGCGCTGCCCCCGGACGTCCCGAGCCACGAGGCGTACGACGACCCGTACGCCACCGAGGGCAACAAGGGCGACGTGGAGAAGGCCAAGGCCGCGCTGAAGGAGTGCGGCCAGCCCGACGGGTTCGACACCGTGCTGACCGCGCGCACCGAGCGGCAGGACGAGATCGACAACGCCACCGCGATCCAGGCGGCGCTGAAGAAGGTCGGCATCAACGCCGAGATCCAGAAGTTCCCCGGCGGCAAGTACTTCACCGACTTCGCTGGTTCCCGGAAGTGGACCCAGGACAACAAGGCCGGTCTGTACATGATGCAGTGGGGTTCCGACTGGCCCAGCGGCTACGGCTTCCTGCAGCAGATCGCCAACGGCGGCGCCCTCGGCGAGTCCGGTAACACGAACATCTCGTACCTGGACGACCCGGAGATCAACAAGCTGCTCGACGAGTCGATCGCCAACCCGGACCAGGCGGCCCGTGCCAAGGCGTACGCCGAGGTGGACAAGAAGATGCTGGAGACGGCGGCCATCGTGCCCCTGTCCTACTTCAAGGTCCTGCACTACCGCTCGGACAAGCTCACCAACCTGGTGGTCTCGCAGGCGTTCAGTGGTCAGTACGACTACCTGAACCTCGGCCTGAAGTAGCACCCCCACCGGCTGCGCGGGCGGTGCCCTTCACCGGCACCGCCCGCGCCGCCCGGACCGTGGAAGGCACGCCCTCGTGTTCGCGTATCTCATCCGGCGGCTGCTGGCCGCGGTGGTGCTGCTCTTCGTCGTGAGCGCCATCACCTACGCCATCTTCTTCATCCTGCCGCGGCTAGCCGGCAGCTCCGCCGACCAGCTCGCCGCGCAGTACATCGGCAAGAGCCCGGACCCCAAGACCATCGAAGCGGTCAAGCAGAACCTCGGCCTCGACGATCCCGTCTACGTCCAGTACTGGGACTTCATCCGCGGCATCTTCGCCGGCCGGGAGTTCAACTTCGGCCCCGACCCGTCGCAGTGCAACGCGCCCTGCCTCGGCTACTCCTTCCGCAAGCACGTGGAGGTCTGGCCGGAGATGCTGGACCGGCTGCCGGTCACCGCCTCGCTGGCCATCGGCGCCGCCGTGCTGTGGCTGATCTCCGGGGTGACGACGGGCGTGATCTCGGCGCTGCGCCCGGGGTCGTTCTTCGACCGCGCGGCGATGGGCATCGCCCTGGCCGGCGTCTCGCTGCCGATGTTCTTCACCGGCACCGTCGCGCTGGCGCTCTTCGTCTACAACTGGGAGATCTTCCCCAACGAGTACACGCCGCTCACCGAGAATCCGGTGCGCTGGTTCCAGGGGTTGATGCTGCCCTGGTTCTCGCTGGCGTTCCTCTATTCCGCGCTCTATGCGAGACTCACGCGCGCCGGAATGCTGGAGACCATGGGCGAGGACTACATCCGCACCGCCCGCGCGAAGGGCCTGAAGGAGCCGGTGGTGATCACCCGGCACGGGCTGCGCTCCGCGCTGACCCCCATCGTGACCATCTTCGGCATGGACTTCGCGCTGCTGCTCGGCGGGGCGGTGATCACCGAGACGGTGTTCTCCTTCAACGGGGTCGGTTCCTGGGCGGTGCAGTCCATCAACGAGAACGACCTGCCGCCGATCCTCGGCGTGACGTTGTTCGCCGCCTTCTTCATCGTGATGTGCAATCTGGTGGTCGACTTCGTGTACGCCGCCATCGACCCGAGGGTGAGGGTCTCGTGACCGGTCTGACGAAGACGGGCGCCGTCGGCGAGCCGGTGCCCGCCGGCACGGAGGCGTCGTCGTTCCTGGACATCCGGGACCTGAAGGTCCACTTCCCGACCGACGACGGCGTGGTGAAGTCCGTCGACGGGCTGTCCTTCCAGTTGGAGAAGGGCAGGACCCTCGGCATCGTGGGCGAGTCCGGCTCCGGCAAGTCCGTCACCTCGCTGGCGGTGATGGGCCTGCACACCGCCGGGCAGTACGGCAAGCGGCGGCGGGCACAGCTCTCCGGCGAGATCTGGCTCAACGGCCAGGAACTGCTGTCCGCGGAGCCCGACGCGGTGCGCCGGCTGCGCGGCCGCGAGATGTCGATGATCTTCCAGGACCCGCTCTCCGCGCTGCACCCGTACTACAAGATCGGGTACCAGATCGTGGAGGCGTACCGGGTCCACCACGACGTCGACAAGAAGACCGCGCGCAAGCGGGCCATCGAGATGCTCGACCGGGTCGGCATCCCGCAGCCCGACAAGCGCGTCGACGACTACCCGCACCAGTTCTCCGGCGGCATGCGCCAGCGCGCGATGATCGCGATGGCGCTGGTGAACAACCCCGAACTGCTCATCGCCGACGAGCCGACCACCGCGCTCGACGTCACCGTGCAGGCGCAGATCCTCGACCTGATCCGGGACCTGCAGAAGGAGTTCGGCTCCGCGGTCATCATCATCACCCACGACCTCGGCGTGGTCGCCGAGCTGGCCGACGACATCCTGGTGATGTACGGCGGGCGGTGCGTGGAGAAGGGCTCGGCCGAGCAGATCTTCGACCGGCCGCAGCACCCGTACACCTGGGGCCTGCTCGGCTCCATGCCGCGCATCGACCGCGAGGCCACGGACCGGCTCATTCCGGTCAAGGGCAGCCCGCCGAGCCTCATCAACGTGCCGAGCGGCTGTGCGTTCCACCCCCGCTGCCCCTACGCGGACGTGCCCGCGGACGACGCCAGCCGCACCGTACGGCCCGAGCTGCGCGAGGTGGGAACCGGCCACTTCGCCGCCTGCCACATGCGGCAGGAAGACCGGGAGCGCATCTACACCGAAGAGATTGCGCCGAAGCTGTGAAGGACGAGGCTGTGCCCGAGACGAAGGCCGAGAAGGCGACAGAGGCGGGGGACGGGAAGGCTGCCGACGCCCCGGCGGACGCCGCGGCGGACGCCCCGGGGAAGGCCCCGGCGGACCGGCCGGCCGACGCCGGCGGGGCGGCGGCGACCGCGACCGTTCCGGGCGCGCGGATGCGCAAGAAGCCCACCGCGGGCACCGAGCCGCTGCTCAGGGTCTCCGGGCTGACCAAGCACTTCCCCATCCGCAAGGGCCTGATGCAGCGCAAGGTCGGCGCGGTGCAGGCCGTGGACGGCATCGACTTCGAGGTGCTGCCCGGCGAGACCCTGGGCGTGGTCGGCGAGTCCGGCTGCGGCAAGTCCACCATGGGCCGGCTGATCACCCGGCTGCTGGAGCCCACCGGCGGCAGGGTCGAGTTCCAGGGCCGGGACATCACGCACCTGAGCACGGGCCAGATGCGCCCGCTCCGCCGCGACGTGCAGATGATCTTCCAGGACCCGTACTCCTCGCTGAACCCGCGGCACACCGTCGGCACCATCGTCGGCGCCCCCTTCAAGCTGCAGAACGTGCGGCCCGAGGGCGGGGTGAAGAAGGAGGTCCAGGGGATCCTGGAGCGGGTCGGCCTGAACCCCGAGCACTACAACCGCTACCCGCACGAGTTCTCCGGCGGCCAGCGGCAGCGCATCGGCATCGCCCGCGCGCTGGCCCTGCAGCCGAAGCTGATCGTGGCCGACGAGCCCGTCTCCGCACTGGACGTGTCCATCCAGGCACAGGTGGTCAACCTCCTGGACGACCTCCAGCAGGAGTTCGGGCTCACGTACGTGATCATCGCCCACGACCTGTCCGTCGTCCGGCACGTCTCGGACCGG
This sequence comes from Streptomyces sp. WMMC500, assembly GCF_027497195.1. NCBI lineage: Bacteria > Bacillati > Actinomycetota > Actinomycetes > Kitasatosporales > Streptomycetaceae > Streptomyces > Streptomyces sp. WMMC500. Next base: position 2,533,322 of record NZ_CP114905.1, on the reverse strand, counting down.
ATCGCGGTCATGTACCTGGGCAAGATCGTCGAACTCGCCGACCGCACCAGCCTGTACCAGGAGCCGCTGCACCCGTACACCAAGGCGCTGATGTCCGCGGTGCCGGTGCCGGACACCAAGCGCCGGCAGCAGCGCGAGCGGATCCTGCTCAAGGGCGACGTGCCCTCGCCGATCGCGCCGCCGTCCGGCTGCCGCTTCCACACCCGCTGCTGGAAGGCCACCCAGGTCTGCAAGACCAAGGAGCCGCCGCTGCTGGAGCTGAAGCCCGGCCGGCGCACCGCCTGCTGGCACCCGGAGAACGCGCCCGACCAGGCACCCGACGACACGAAGTAGTCCGGCCGCCGGCGCCGCGCCGCCGCCGTGCGGGCCCGGGGCGGGTCCGTACGGCCGGAAGGCGGCGCCCGGCGGGCGGGCGGGCGCCGTAGAATCGGGACCATCATGGACCAGGCCGTCTACCTCGACCACGCCGCCACCACGCCGATGCTCCCCGAGGCGGTGCGGGCCATGACCGACCGCCTCGCCGCCACCGGCAACGCCTCGTCGCTGCACGCCGCGGGCCGGAGGGCCCGGCGGGCGGTGGAGGAGTCCCGGGAGCGGCTGGCCGCCGCCTTCGGCGCCCGGCCCAGCGAGGTGGTCTTCACCTCCGGCGGCACCGAGGCGGACAACCTCGCCGTCAAGGGCCTGTACTGGTCGCGGCGGGCCGAGGACCCGGCCCGTACCCGGGTGCTCGCCAGCCCCGTCGAGCACCACGCGGTGCTCGACGCCGTGCACTGGCTGCAGAAGCACGAGGGCGCCACCGTCGACTGGCTGCCGGTCGACGCCCACGGCCGGGTGCACCCCGACGCGCTGCGCGCCGCGCTGGAGCGCGGCCCCGCCGGGGGCGCGGACGACGTGGCGCTGGTGACGGCGATGTGGGCCAACAACGAGATCGGCACGGTCCTGCCCGTCGCCGAACTGGCCGCCGTCGCGCGGGAGTACGGCGTGCCGATGCACGCCGACGCCGTGCAGGCGGCGGGCCAGGTGGAGGTCGGCTTCGACGCCTCGGGGCTGGCCGCGCTCACGCTCACCGGACACAAGATCGGCGGCCCGTACGGCATCGGGGCCCTGCTGCTCGGCCGGCAGTACGCGCCCGAGCCGCTGCTGCACGGCGGCGGGCAGGAGCGCGAGGTGCGCTCCGGCACGCTGGACGTGCCGGCGATCGCCGCGTTCGCGGTGGCGGCGGAGCTGGCCGCGGAGCGGCGCGCGGAGTTCGCCGCCGGGGTGGGCGCGCTGCGCGACCGCCTGGTGGCCGCGGTACGGGCCGCGGTGCCCGCCGCGGTGCTCAACGGCGACCCGGACCCGGCCGGGCGGCTGCCCGCCAACGCGCACTTCTCCTTCCCCGGCTGCGAGGGCGACTCCCTGCTGCTGCTCCTCGACGCCCAGGGCATCGCGTGCTCGACCGGCTCCGCCTGCACCGCGGGCGTCGCCCAGCCCAGCCACGTGCTGCTCGCCGCGGGGGCGGACCCCGACCTGGCGCGGGGGACGCTGCGGTTCTCGCTGGGGCACACGTCGACGGAGGCGGACGTGGCGGCGCTGGCGGCCGCGATCGGGCCCGCGGTGGAGCGGGCGCGGGCGGCGGGTCTGACCTGAGCGGGCCGGCGCGCGCCGGCCCTCCGGAGGGCCGCGCGGGGTCGCGGTGGGACCGCGGCGGGTCGCCGCGCGCCCCCGGTCAGGAGTCGCGTGCCGGCCGCGCGCTCGCCCTGCGGCCCGCGGCTGTGTGTGCCTCGTGTTCCTCGCGTACCAGGCGCATGTACCGCCGCCAGTCCCAGTGCGGCCCCGGGTCGGTGTGCGTGGCCTCCGGGACCTCGTTGTGGCCGACGATGTGCTCGCGGTCCACGGGGATGTCGTAGCGCCGGCAGATGTCCGCGGTCAGCTTCGCCGACGAGCGGTACATGACGTCGGTCAGCGTCTCCGGGCGGTCCACGAAGCCCTCGTGCTCGATGCCGATGCTGCGCTCGTTCCACTCCCGGTTGCCCGCGTGGAACGCGACGTCCAGCTCGCGCACGGTCTGCGCGACGTGCCCGTCCCCGGCCCGGACGACGTAGTGGGTGGCGGCGCCGTGGCCGGGGTCGCGGAAGACCTGGAGCGCCACCGCGTAGCTGCCCTCGGTGACGTGGATGACGACGCGGTCGATGCCGTAGTCGGCGGGGCGGTCGGCCCGGCGCCAGTTCGCCTCCGAGGCGCCGGCCCAGTTCGCGGCGGCGTAGTCGAGTTCACCCGGTCTGCGCGGCTTGTCGATGCCGGGCACCTGCCACCACAGGCGCTTGAGATGCTCGTACCCGGCCCAGCCCAGGCCGGCCCCGACCGCGCCCACGCCGAGGGCGGCGAGCACGGCGCGGCGGCTGGAGCGGCGCGGCAGCCCGTCCCCCGCGTCGCCCCCGGCGGCGCCGGGCGCGGGCCGCCCCGCGTCCGCGCGCGGCTCGCCCGCCCCGTGCTCCGGGGCGTCGCCGTCGGTCGTCGGCATGCGGTCATTCCTTGTCGTCCGGTCTCGATCGGCCAACGCCTCCGGCCGCCGGACGGTTCCGCGCCGCGCCTCGTTACCCTGGAGTGGCTATGACACCACGAGCGACACACCCGGCCCGCCCCGCCCGTCTGAAGGTCCTCGCCGCCATGTCCGGCGGCGTGGACTCCGCCGTCGCCGCCGCCCGCGCCGCGGCCGCCGGGCACGACGTCACCGGGGTGCACCTCGCGCTCTCCGCCAACCCGCAGTCCTTCCGCACCGGCGCCCGCGGGTGCTGCACCGTCGAGGACTCGCACGACGCCCGCCGCGCGGCCGACGTCATCGGCATCCCGTTCTACGTCTGGGACCTCGCCGAGCGGTTCCGCGAGGACGTCGTGGAGGACTTCGTCAGCGAGTACGCCGCGGGCCGTACCCCCAACCCCTGCCTGCGCTGCAACGAGAAGATCAAGTTCGCGGCGCTGCTGGACAAGGCGCTGGCCCTCGGCTTCGACGCGGTCTGCACCGGCCACTACGCCAAGGTCGTCACCCGCGACGACGGCACCCGCGAGCTGCACCGCGCCGCGGACGCCGCCAAGGACCAGTCGTACGTCCTCGGCGTGCTGGACGAGCGGCAGCTCGCGCACGCGATGTTCCCGCTCGGCGAGACCGAGACCACGAAGGCCGAGATCCGCGCGGAGGCCGCGGAGCGCGGCCTGTTCGTGGCCGAGAAGCCCGACAGCCACGACATCTGCTTCATCGCGGACGGCGACACCCAGGGCTTCCTCGCCCGCCGCCTCGGCACCGCCGAGGGCGACGTCGTCGACGAGTCCGGCACCCGCGTCGGCGGCCACTCCGGCGCGTACGGCTTCACCGTGGGCCAGCGCAAGGGGCTGGCCCTGGGCCACCCGGCCCCCGACGGCCGGCCGCGCTACGTGCTCGACATCTCGCCCGTGGACAACACCGTCACGGTCGGCCCCGCCGCGTCCCTGGACGTCGAGGCGCTGACCGCGGTCAGGCCGCGCTGGTGCGGCACGCCGCCGGCAGGACCGGGCGCGTACACCGCGCAACTGCGCGCGCACGGCGGTGAGACGGCGGTGACCGCCGAGGTCGCCGGCGACGAGCTGCGGGTGAGCTTCGCGGCGCCGGTGCGGGGGGTCGCGCCGGGGCAGGCGGTGGTGCTGTACGACGGCACCCGCGTGGTCGGCTCCGCGACGATCGCGACCACGCGCCGCGCGGGCGCGCCGGTGGCGTAGGGACGCCAGGGAGCCGGGGAGGCGCCCGCGCGCGGCTGCGTACGGTCGGCTACGCGGCGAAGAACTCCCGCAGCGCCGGCGCCACCGCCTCCGGCGCCACCTCGTGCGTCTGTCCCTCCAGCAGCGAGAAGCGGCCGTCGCGCACCGTGTCCGCCACCCTGCGCGCGGCGTCCTGGATCCACTCCCAGCTCGCCCCGCCGGCCAGCGCGAGGACCGGCACGGCCACGCCCGCCAGCCGCCCGGTCGGCACCCGGCCGTCGCCGAGCACGTCGTAGTCGTACGCGAGGGTGGGCGCCAGCGCCGTGAAGTCCGCCCACATGGGCATGGCCCGCATCTCCCGGAGCGTCTCCGGCGGCGCGCCCACCCCGCCGACGAAGTGCGCCACCGCGCCGTCCCGGTCGCCGGCGGCGAGCAGCTCGTGCAGCCTGGCGACTCCCGCGGAGTGCTCGGCGTCGTCGCTGTCGTCGGGCCGGAACGGCGGCTCGTAGACCGCCAGGCGGGTGATCGGCAGCCCGGCCGCCGCCGCGCGCAGCGCCAGCGCCGCGCCGGAGGACATGCCGTACACCGCCGCGCTGCCGCCGACCGCGCCGATCACCGCGGCCAGGTCCTCCAGCTCGCGCTCCGCGACGCCCGTCGGAGGGATGACGCCGGCGGTGGCGTCGCCGCTGCCGCCCCGGCCGCGGCGGTCGTAGAGCACGGCGGTGGCGCGGCCGGCGAGCAGCTCCGCCAGCGGCGCGTCGACCGCGCGGGCGCACAGGGCGCCCTGGACCAGCACGACGGGCGGGCCTTCGCCCAGCGTCTCGTACGCGACGGGGGTGCCGTCTGCGGAGGTGGCGGTGTGCTGCGTCATGCGTACTCCTCGTGCGTCGGGGGCCGCTGCCCAGGGGTAGGACCGGCCGCGAGTCCGAAACTCATCGGTCCGAGTGTCGTGGCCCGCGCGTACGGTTTCCCGCATGAACATCTGCGTCTTCCTCTCCGCCGCCGACCTGGACGAGCGCTACACGGGTCCCGCCCGCCGCTTCGCCGAGCTGCTGGGCAAGCGGGGGCACACCCTGGTGTGGGGCGGATCCGACGTGGGGCTGATGAAAGTGGTCGCCGACGGGGTGCAGGAGCACGGCGGGCGGCTCGTCGGGGTCTCGGTGACGTTCCTGGCGGACAAGGCGCGCGCCGGGGCCGACGAGATGGTGATCGCCCGGGACCTGGCGGAGCGCAAGGCGGAGCTGCTCGGCCGCTCCGACGCCGTGGTGATCCTGGTCGGCGGCACCGGCACGCTGGACGAGGCCACGGAGATCCTGGAGCTGAAGAAGCACGGGCTGCACGCCAAGCCGGTGGTGCTGCTCAACAGCGCGGGGTACTACGACGGGCTGCGGGAGCAGTTCCGGCGGATGGAGGCGGAGGGGTTCCTGCCGCTGCCGCTGACGGACCTGATGTTCTTCGCGGACGACCCGGAGGCCGCCATGACGTATCTGGAGACCTTTCCGGTGCCCTGACAGGATGGCCCCATGAGCGACTCCACCACCACCTACCTGATCACGGGTGCCGGTTCCGGCATCGGCGACGCGCTGGCGCGGCGGCTGGCCGCGCGCGGGTCCGCCGGGCTCTGGTTCCTCGTCCGCAGCGAGGCCCGCGCCGCGGAGCTGGGCGGGCGGTTCCCCGGGGCGCGCGCCGTGGTGGCCGACCTCGGCGAGCCGGAGAGCCTGGCCGCCGCGCTGGCCGAACAGGAGCTGCCGGCCCGGCTCGACGCGCTGGTGCACTCCGCGGGCGTGGTGGAGCTGGGCCCGGTCGCGGAGACCGACCCGAAGGTCTGGGCCGAGACGATGGCGGTCAACCTCGTCGGGCCCGCGGAGCTGACCCGGCTGCTGCTGCCGCGGCTGCGGGCGGCGCGCGGGCACGTCGTCTTCGTCAACTCCGGCGCCGGGCTGAGCGCGGGGCGCGGCTGGGGTGCGTACGGCGCGAGCAAGCACGGCCTGAAGGCGCTGGCCGACGCGCTGCGCGCGGAGGAGGCCGGCGGCGGCGTGCGGGTGACCACGGTCTACCCGGGCCGCACCGCCACGCCGATGCAGGCCAAGGTGCACCGCCAGGAGGGCAGGGAGTACGAGCCGGGGCGCTGGATCGACCCCGAGTCGGTGGCGACGACCCTGCTGACGGCCCTGGACCTGCCGCGCGACGCCCAGCTCACCGACGTCTCCGTACGCCCCGGGCCGTAGGGCCGCGGGTCCTTCGGCATACCCTCACCTCGTGACTGAGACTGCGACGCGCCCCTGGGGTGCCGGTGCCGCCACCGGTGTGGGGTCCATGCCCGGCGGCGACGCGCGGGAGACCGCGCGCACCGTGACCGGCGAGGTCGGCGACTTCCCGTTCCTGCCCGAGCTGCCCGCGCGCGGGCCCGGCGCCGACATGGTCGGCCGCAGCGCCGGGATGCTCGTCGACGTCTACGCGCACCTGCAGCCCAGCGGCTGGCGGATCGCCGACCGGCCGGGGATGGACACCCGCAGGGCGCGCGCCTGGCTGGGCGAGGATCTGGACGCGCTGGAGGAGTTCACCCAGGGCTACGCCGGCCCGCTGAAGGTCCAGGCCACCGGGCCGTGGACGCTGGCCGCCGCGCTGGAGCTGAAGGGCGGCGAGGCGGCGCTGCGGGACCCCGGCGCCTGCCGCGACCTGGCCGCCTCGCTCGCCGAGGGGCTGCGCGTGCACCTGGCCGAGGTACGCCGCCGGGTGCCCGGCGCCGAGGTGGTGCTGCAGCTCGACGAGCCGTCGGTCACCGCCGTGCTCACCGGCCGGGTCGCCACCGCCAGCGGCTACCGCACCTACCGGGCCGTGGACCGCGCCGTGGTCGAGGGCACGCTGCGCGACGTGATCGACACCGCCGGCGCCACCGGACCCGCCGGCACCCCGGTCGTCGTGCACTCCTGCGCCCCGGACGTGCCCTTCGCGCTGCTGCGCCGCGCGGGCGCCGCGGCCGTGTCGTACGACGCGGCGCTGCTGACCGAACGCCAGGACGAGTCTGTGGGCGAGGCCGTGGAGGCCGGGCTCGGGCTCTTCGCGGGCGTCGTGCCGGCGACGCCGAACGCGTCCGCGGGCACGCCCGCCGGTGCGGGTCCGATGTCAGACCCTGCAGGTAGCGTCGGGGGTGTCAGGACGTTGTGGCGCAGGCTGGGGCTGTCGCCGCAGGCGCTCGCCGGCAGTGTGGTGATCACTCCGGCGTGCGGCCTCGCGGGCGCCGGCCCCGAGTACGCCCGCCGGGCCCTCGCCCACTGCGTCCGTGCCGCGGGGTCCCTCGCCCGGGACCCGGAGTGACAACGGGAGGCCGGTGTGGGTACGGACAGCGAGGCGCGTGAGCGGCATCGGCTGCTGGCCGAGCAGATCGAGGAGCACCGCTTCAGGTACTACGTGACGACGCCCGTCATCAGCGACGCCGACTTCGACAAGCTGATGCGGCAGTTGGAGGCGCTGGAGGAGGAGCACCCCGAGCTGCGCACGCCCGACTCGCCGACCCAGAAGGTCGCCGGGGCGTACGAGACGGAGTTCACCTCCGTGCAGCACCTGGAGCGGATGCTCTCCCTGGACAACGCGTTCACGGACGAGGAGCTGGACACCTGGGCCGACCGGATGGCCAGGGAACTCGACCCCCAGCCGTACCACCTGCTGTGCGAGCTGAAGGTCGACGGCCTCGCGGTCAACCTGACGTACGAGCACGGCCGGCTGGTCCGCGGCGCCACCCGCGGCGACGGCCGCGCCGGCGAGGACATCACGCCGAACATCCGCACCATCGGCGAGATCCCCCACCGCCTGGCGGGGGAGAACGTCCCGGATCTCGTCGAGATCCGCGGCGAGGTGTACTTCACGCTCTCGGAGTTCCAGCGGCTCAACGCGGACCTGGTGGCCGAGGGCAAGCCCCCCTTCGCCAACCCGCGCAACTCCGCCGCCGGCTCGCTGCGCCAGAAGAACCCCCAGATCAGCGCCTCCCGCCCGCTGCACATGGTGGTCCACGGCATCGGCCGGCTCGACGGCGTCCGCTTCGACCGGCTCTCCGGGGCGTACGAGCTGCTCAAGGAGTGGGGCCTGCCCACCTCGCCGTACACCCGGGTGGTCGACGGCATCGACGGCGTGCGGGCCTTCGTCGCGAGCTACGCGGACCGCCGCCACGACGTGGCGTACGAGTTCGACGGCGTCGTCGTCAAGCTCGACGAGATCGCCCTGCAGGGCCGCCTCGGCTCCACGTCCCGCGCGCCGCGCTGGGCCATCGCGTGGAAGTTCCCGCCGGAGGAGGTCAACACCAAGCTGGTCGACATCCGCGTCGGCGTCGGGCGCACCGGGCGCGTCACGCCGTACGCGGTGGTCGAGCCGGTGACGGTGGCCGGCTCCGAGGTCGAGTTCGCCACGCTGCACAACCAGGACGTGGTCAGGGCCAAGGGCGTCCTCATCGGCGACACGGTCGCGCTGCGCAAGGCGGGCGACGTGATCCCCGAGATCATGGGCCCGCTGACCGACCTCAGGGACGGCAGCGAGCGGGAGTTCGTGATGCCCGCGGAGTGCCCCGAGTGCGGCACGCCGCTCAAGCCCATGAAGGAGGGCGACGTCGACCTGCGCTGCCCCAACGCCCGGTCCTGCCCGGCCCAGCTTCGCGAGCGGCTGTTCTATCTCGCCGGCCGCCGCTGCCTGGACATCGAGAACTTCGGGTACGTCGCCGCGACCGCGCTCACCCAGCCGCTGGAGCCGGCGGAGCCGCCGCTGAAGGACGAGGGCGGCCTGTTCGACCTGAAGGTCGAGGACCTGCTGCCCATCAAGTCGTACGTCCTGGACCAGGACACCGGTCTGCCCAAGCGCGACCCGGAGACGGGCGAGGAGAAGGTCGTCACCTTCTTCGCCAACAAGGAAGGCAACCCGAAGAAGAACACCGAGCTGATGCTCGATCACATCCGGGCGGCCAGGGACCGGCCGCTGGCCCGGGTCATCGCCGGGCTGTCCATCCGGCACGTCGGACCGGTCGCCGCGGAGGCGCTGGCCCGCGAGTTCCGCTCGATCGAGCGCATCATGGCGGCGAGCGAGGAGGAGCTGGCCGCGGCCGAGGGCGTCGGACCGACCATCGCCGCGTCGCTGACGCAGTGGTTCGCCGAGGACTGGCACCGCGAGATCGTCGAGCGGTGGCGCGCGGCGGGCGTGCGGATGGAGGAGGAGGCGGACGAGTCCGAAGGTTCACGCCCGCTGGAGGGTCTGACCGTCGTCGTCACGGGAACACTTCAGTCGCACACCCGAGACGGCGCGAAGGAGGCACTGCAGACCCGCGGGGCGAAGGTGACGGGTTCGGTCTCGAAGAAGACCGACTTCGTCGTCTCCGGCGACAACCCCGGGTCCAAGTACGACAAGGCCGTGCAGTTGAAGGTCCCGGTCCTCGACGACGCGGGCTTCGCCGTCCTCCTTGAGCAGGGTCCCGACGTCGCCCGCGAGGCCGCGGTGACACCGCCCGAGTAGCCGTCGCGGCCCGGCCTGTTCGAGTGCTGACCGAAACCCGGCGAGTCGGGGGTAATCGGGCGACCGCAGCCGATCGCCGCCCCAGACCGCCTTTCGCGGCCTAGTGTGGATGGGCGCGCCGACGCGCGCCCCAGGCGGTGAGAGGGACGGGATGCGACCGACGGAGAGCACGGAACCGGCGCCGGTGCTGCGCCGGTTGGTGCTGCCCGCCCTGCCGTGGCTGGTGCAGGCCGTCGGCGGCCTGGTGTTCGTCGTCGGCGTGCTGCACGGGCTGCGGGAGGGCTACGCGCTCTTTCCCCGCGGCACCGCGGGCTGGGGCCTGATCGTCCTGACGGCCGCCCTCATCGCCCATCTGGTCGCACCCGGCCGCGACCGCTGGTCCGGCGGCAACGGCTCGGCCGCCGCGCTCACCCTGGCCGTGCTCCTGCTCTACGGCTGGATCCCGGCCGCCGTCATCAGCCTGCTGGTCATCCTCGCTGTCGCCGCCGTGCGCCGGCCGCACCGCCGCCCGGCGCCGCTGCACGGGGCCGTCGAGATCCTCGGCATCTCGGCGGCCGCCGTCGTGCTGTGGACCTGCGGCGAGCACCCGACGGTCGAGCGGCCCTGGCAGCCCGGCTCCTGGGACCTGTACGCGCTGCCCGAGCTGATCGCCGCCGCGCTGTCGTACACCCTGGTCACCCGTGTGCTCACCTGGTACGCGGCCCCCGGCCACCGCGAAGGCCCGGGCCTGCTCGCCCGCGCCGCGCTGACCCGCCAGGGCCTGGGCGGCGCGGCGCTGCTCGGCATCGCGCCGCTCATCATCGTCGTCGCCGTGAACACGCCCGTGCTGCTGCCGCTGTTCGCCGTGCCGCTCATCGCGCTCGACTCCAGCCTGTGGATGGCTCGCGCCCGCGTCGAGGAGCAGTTGCGCGACCCGCTGACCGGGCTGCCCAACCGCCAGTGGCTGCTGGAGCGGACCCGGCACGCCCTCGGCGAGGCCGAGAGCACCGGCCGCCGCGCCGCCCTCATCCTCATCGACCTCGACCGCTTCCGCGCCGTCAACGACACCCTCGGCCACCGCGCCGGCGACCGGCTGCTGCTCCAACTCGCCGGCCGGCTACGGCTCGCGCTGCCCCGCGGCGCGGAGGCCGCCCGCCTCGGCGGCGACGAGTTCGCCGTGCTCATCCCGCTGACGGACTCCGCCACCAGCGCCCAGCGGGTGGCCCGTACGCTCGTCGCCGCCCTCGGCTCCCCGCTCGACCTCGACGGGATGAGCCTGGTGCTGGAGGCCAGCGCCGGCGTCGCCGTCTACCCCGAGCACGCCGCCGAGACCGAGGGCCTGCTCCAGCGCGCCGACGTGGCGATGTACCAGGCCAAGCGGGACCGCAGCGGCGTGGAGGTCTACGAGGCCCGCCGCGACGGCAACACCCCCGACCGGCTCGGCCTGCTGGGCGACCTGCGCCGGGCGCTGCAGGCCCACGAGGTGGCCCTGCACTACCAGCCGAAGGTCGGCTTCGACGGCCGCGTCGTCGGCCTGGAGGCCCTGGTCCGCTGGGCGCACCCGGAGCGCGGGCACGTCAGCCCGGAGGAGTTCATCGCCATCGCCGAGACCTCGGGCCTGATGCCGGTGCTCACGGAGTACGTCCTGGAGACCGCGCTCGCCCAGGTGGCCGACTGGCGCGCCGCCGGCCTCCAGGTCCCCGTCGCCGTCAACGTCTCGCCGCGCGACGTGCACACGCCGGGGTTCGCCGGCGCCGTCGCCGCGCGCCTCGCCCGGCACGGCGTGCCGCCCGGCGCGCTGCAACTGGAGATAACGGAACACGTGCTGCTGGAGGACCCGCAGCGCGCCGCCGACACCCTCGCCGGGCTCACCGGGCACGGCGTGAAGATGTCGCTCGACGACTTCGGCACCGGCTACTCCTCGCTCGTCCACCTGCGCCGGCTGCCGGTCAGCGAGCTGAAGATCGACCGCTCGTTCGTGGCCCGGCTCGCCGTCGACCCGGAGGACCTGGAGATCGTCCGCTGCACCGTCGACCTCGCGCACTCCCTCGGGCTGCGCGTCGTCGCCGAGGGCGTCGAGGACGACGAGACCTGGGAGCACCTGCGGGACCTCGGCTGCGACGCCGTGCAGGGCTGGCTCGTCGCCGCCGCCATGCCGCCGCAGGAGACCACGGCGTGGCTGCGCGCCCGCGGGCCGGGACCCGGCGGCGTGAAGGCGCTGCCGCCCGCTCCGGACGCCGCGCGCGAGCCGGCCGACGAGCCGGCCGCGGCCGCGGCCGGGGCCGCGCAGCAGCCGGACGAGGCGGAGGAGCCGGTGAAACCGGCGAAGTGACCCGCGGCCGGGGCGCGGTGGCGCGCCGGAGCGCGCGCAGCCTCCCGTACGGGCCGGGGCGACGTGCGGGACGGCAGTGCGGACGGCCGTGCGGGCGGCCGTAACCGCCCCGCCGGGAAACCCGGTCGGGCACACGGCCCCGCGCCCCATAGGATTGCCCCGAAACCGTCACACCACCCTGTGAGGATGACCCGCATGCCTGGCATCACGCGCGAGGAGGTCGCCCACCTCGCGAAGCTGGCGCGCCTGGAGCTGAGCGGTGAGGAGCTGGACCACTTCGCCGGCCAGCTCGACGCCATCATCGGCGCGGTCGCCCGCGTCGCGGACGTGGCCGGCGAGGACGTACCGCCGACCTCCCACCCGCTGCCCCTGACGAACGTCATGCGCCCGGACACCGTCCGGCCGAGCCTGACCGCGCAGCAGGCGCTCTCCGGCGCGCCCGCCCAGGAGCAGCAGCGTTTCAAGGTGCCGCAGATCCTGGGGGAGGAGTGACCGTGGCGGACGGCTCGGGAATCATCAGGCAGACGGCGGCCGAGACCGCCGCGCAGATCGCCGCCGGCGACGTCACCGCCGTCGAGGTGGCCGAGGCCCATCTCGCCCGCATCGACGCCGTGGACGAGAAGGTGCACGCCTTCCTGCACGTCGACCGCGAGGGCGCGCTCGCCCGCGCGCGGGCCGTGGACGCCAAGCGCGACCGCGGCGAGAAGCTGGGCCCGCTGGCCGGCGTGCCGCTGGCGCTCAAGGACATCTTCACCACCGAGGGCGTGCCCACCACCGCCGGGTCCAAGATGCTCCAGGGCTGGATCCCGCCGTACGACGCGACGGTGACCCGGCGGCTGAAGGAAGCCGACGTCGTCATCCTCGGCAAGACCAACATGGACGAGTTCGCCATGGGCTCCTCCACCGAGAACAGCGCCTACGGCCACACCGGCAACCCCTGGGACCTCACCCGGATCCCCGGCGGCTCCGGCGGCGGCTCGTCGGCCGCCATCACCGCCCACATGGCGGCCCTGGCCATCGGCACCGACACCGGCGGCTCCATCCGCCAGCCCGCGTCCGTGACCGGCACCGTCGGCGTCAAGCCGACCTACGGCGGCGTCTCCCGGTACGGGATGATCGCGTTCTCCTCCAGCCTGGACCAGGGCGGCCCGTGCGCCCGCACCGTGCTGGACGCGGCGCTGCTGCACGAGGTGCTCGCCGGCCACGACCCGATGGACTCCACCTCCATCGACGCCCCCGTCCCGCCCGTCGTCGAGGCCGCGCGGAACGGCTCGGTGGCCGGGATGCGCGTCGGCGTGGTCAAGGAGTTCCGCGGCGAGGGCTACCAGCCGGGCGTCATACAGCGCTTCGACGAGGCCGTCGAGCTGCTGCGCGAGCTGGGCGCCGAGGTGGTGGAGGTGTCCTGCCCGACGTTCGACAAGGCGCTCGCCGCGTACTACCTGATCGCGCCCGCCGAGGTCTCCTCGAACCTCGCCCGCTACGACGGCCTGCGCTACGGCCTGCGCACCGGTGACGACGGCACCCACTCCGCCGAGGAGGTCACCTCGCTGACCCGCGCGGCGGGCTTCGGACCCGAGGTCAAGCGCCGCATCATGCTCGGCACGTACGCGCTCAGCTCCGGCTACTACGACGCCTACTACGGCTCGGCGCAGAAGGTCCGCACCCTCATCACCCGCGACTTCGCGCGCGCCTACGAGCAGGTCGACGTGCTCGTCTCGCCGACCACCCCGACGACCGCGTTCCCGATCGGCGAGCGGGTCGACGACCCGATGGCGATGTACCTCGCCGACCTGTGCACCATCCCGTCCAACCTGGCCGGCAACGCCGCCATGTCGCTGCCCTGCGGCCTCGCGCCGGAGGACGGGCTCCCGGTGGGGCTGCAGATCATCGCCCCCGCCATGGCCGACGACCGGCTCTACAAGGTCGGTGCCGCGGTGGAGGCCGCGTTCACCGACCGGTGGGGCCACCCCCTGCTGGAGGAGGCACCCGCCCTATGAGCAAGTTCGCCAAGGCCAAGGACTTCAAGAAGTCCAAGGCCGGTCTCTACATCTCCCTCGCGTCGTCGCTCTTCGGCGCGGTCGGCATCGCCAAGCAGATGAAGCAGGCCCGCTTCGACGAGGACCGGCTGCGCCAGCTCGACGCCGCGGTGTCCGCCGCCGCCATGGCCACCGGCGTCGCCCTGCTGCTGCGTGAGCTGCGCCGGAAGAACGACGACGACATCCTCGCCGGCTGAGCGGGCCGCGCCGGGGTCGAGAGGCTGGAAGAGAGCTGTGACTGTCACGTACGAGGACGCCCTCGCGACGTACGAGCCGGTGCTGGGCCTGGAGGTCCACGTCGAACTCGGCACCGCGACCAAGATGTTCTGCGGCTGCGCCACCACGCTGGGCGCCGGGCCCAACACCCAGACCTGCCCCGTCTGTCTCGGCCTGCCCGGCGCGCTGCCGGTGGTGAACGAGACGGGCGTGGAGTCCGCGGTCAAGATCGGCCTGGCGCTCAACTGCGAGATCGCCGACTGGTGCCGCTTCGCCCGGAAGAACTACTTCTACCCGGACATGCCGAAGAACTTCCAGACCTCGCAGTACGACGAGCCCATCGCGTACGACGGCTATCTCGACGTCGAGGTCGACGGCGAGGTCTTCCGGGTCGAGATCGAGCGCGCCCACATGGAGGAGGACACCGGCAAGTCCACCCACGTCGGCGGCGCCACCGGCCGGATCCACGGCGCCTCGCACTCGCTGCTGGACTACAACCGGGCCGGCATCCCGCTGATCGAGATCGTCACGAAGCCGATCACCGGCGCCGGCACCAAGGCGCCCGACGTGGCGAAGGCGTACGTGGCCGAGCTGCGGGAGCTGATCAAGGCCCTCGGCGTCTCCGAGGCCCGCATGGAGCAGGGCCAGATGCGCTGCGACGTGAACCTGTCGCTGATGCCCGCCGGCGCCACCGTCTTCGGCACCCGCAGCGAGACGAAGAACGTCAACTCGCTGCGGAGCGTCGAGCGCGCGGTGCGCTCCGAGGTCGTCCGGCACGCCGAAGTCCTCGGTGGCGGCGGCAAGGTCGTCCAGGAGACCCGCCACTTCCACGAGGACACCGGCTCCACCACCTCGGGCCGTACCAAGGAGGAGGCGGAGGACTACCGCTACTTCCCCGAGCCCGACCTCGTCCCCGTCGCGCCCGCCCGCGAGTGGGTGGAGAAGCTGCGCGCCGGGCTGCCGGAGCTGCCGCGGCTGCGCCGCAACCGGCTGCGCGAGGAGTGGGGCGTCTCCCAGCACGACATGCAGTCCATCCTCAACGCCGGCGCCATCGGCCCCATCGTCGCGACCATCGACGCGGGCGCGGACGCCGCGGCGGCGCGCAAGTGGTGGATGGGCGAGCTGGCGCGGCGGGCCAACGAGGACGGCGTCGAGCTGGGCGCGCTGGCGATCACGCCCGAGCAGGTCGCGCGGGTGGCGGCGCTGGTCGCCGAGGGCAAGCTGAACGACAAGCTGGCCCGCCAGGTCATCACCGGCGTCCTCGACGGCGAGGGTGCTCCCGACGAGGTGGTCGACAAGCGCGGTCTGGCCATCGTCAAGGACGAGGGCGCACTCGGCGCCGCGGTCGACGAGGCCATCGCCGCCAACCCGGCCATCGCGGACAAGATCCGCGGCGGCAAGGTGCAGGCCGCCGGGGCGCTGGTCGGTGCGGTCATGAAGGCCACCCGCGGCCAGGCGGACGCGGGCCGGGCGCGTGAGCTGATCATGGAAAAGCTGGGCGTAGCGGAATAATCGTGTGAAGAAGGCCACTGACCGGACAAACGATCTCCCGCGCCTGCCACAGTGGCAGCGCAGGTGCTGGAGTCTTTGAGGGCCGACCTCCCTGAAAGATCGTGAATGTCGCAGGGAGCCGCCCGTGTCCGGTCTCGCCCGGTGGTGTCTACGCCGCCGTCTGGTCGTCGTGCTGCTCTGGCTCGCCGCCTTCGCCGGTGCCGCCGTCGCGGCGTCCCTGCTGGGGCCGGCGTACTCGAACGACTACGACGTCCCCGGCACCGAGTCCGGGCGGGCGCAGGTGCTCATGGCCGAGGCGTTCCCCGGCCTCGACGGCGCGGCGGACACCGTCGTCTGGCACGACGACGACGGGGTGCGCGACGCGCGCACCGCGGAGCGGGTGGACGCGGCGCTGACGGAGATCGCCGGGCTGCCGGGGGTCGCGGAGGTGGCCGGGCCGCAGGGCTCGTACGCCGCCGGTCCCGGCGGCGCCGGAGCCGCCACCGGCCCGGCCACCGGCACGGGCGCCGGCGACGGCGGGGCGGTCAGCGCCGACGGGCGCACGGCGTACGCCACCGTCACGTACGACGCACCCGTGGACGACCTGGCGGCCGGCGACGTCCGCAAGGTCGTCGCCGCCGCCGAGACCGCCGAGACCGCCGAGACCGCGGCGGGCGGCGGTCTGGAGGTCGCCGTGGGCGGCGCCGGGGCCGGGCTGCTGCAGGCGCCGTCCGTGCACTACGGCGAGGCCGTCGGCGTGGCCGTCGCGGCCGTCGTCCTCTTCGTCGCGTTCGGCTCGCTCGCCGCGATGGCGCTGCCGATCGCGACGGCGCTCGTCGGCGTCGGCACGGCGTACTGGTGCGTGAGCCTCCTCGGCCACGCCATGTCCGTCGCCGGCTTCGCGCCCATGCTCGGCATGCTCATCGGCCTCGGCGTCGGCATCGACTACGCCCTGTTCATCGTCACCAGACACCGCCGCGGTCTGCGCGAGGGGCTGCCCGTAGGCGAGGCCGCGCAACGCGCCGTGGCGACGGCCGGGCGGGCCGTGGTCTTCGCCGGCGTCACCGTGTGCATCGCGCTGCTCGGCATGCTCGTGCTGCGGCTGGACTTCCTCGGCGGCGTCGCCGTCGCCGCCTCGCTGACCGTCGTGCTCACCGTCGCCGCCTCCCTCACGCTGCTGCCCGCGCTGCTCGGCGTCATCGGCATGAAGGCGCTCAGCCGCCGCGAGCGGCGCGCGCTCGTCGAGAACGGGCCGCGGCCCGAGGTGCCGCGCGGGTTCGCCGCCCGCTGGGCGGCCCTCGTCCAGCGCCGCCCCCGGCTGCTGGGCGCGCTCGCACTGGTGCTCATGGGCGTCCTCGCGCTGCCCGTCGCCGCGCTCCACCTCGGCAGCTCCGACCAGGGCAACCATCCCGCGAGCGCCACCACCAGGCAGGCGTACGACATGATGGCCGGCGGCTTCGGCCCCGGCAGCAACGGCCCGCTCACGCTCGTCGCCCAGCTCGACGGCGCCGACGACCGGGTGGCCTTCGACGCGCTGCCCGAGACGCTGCGCGGCACGCCGGGCGTCGCCGACGCCACCGCCGCCGTGCACGGGCAGGGCGGCGGCACCGGGATGATCACCGTCACCCCGCAGACCGCGCCGCAGGACGAGGCGACGTCCGACCTGGTGGACCGGCTGCGTACCGACGTGCTGCCCGAGGCCGTCGACGGCACGTCGATGCAGGTGCACGTGGGCGGGATCACGGCCGGCCAGGACGACTTCGCCGAGGTGATCGTCGGCAAGCTGCCGCTCTTCGGCGGGGTCGTGATCGCGCTGGGCTGCCTGCTGCTGCTGGTGGCCTTCCGCAGCGTGGGCGTGCCGCTGAAGGCCGCGCTGATGAACGTGCTGGCGGTGACGTCGTCGTTCGGGGTGGTGGTGGCGGTCTTCCAGTGGGGCTGGGGGAGCGGGCTGCTGGGGCTGGGCGCCACGGGGCCGATCGAGCCGTTCCTGCCGGTGATCATGATTTCCGTGCTCTTCGGGCTCTCGATGGACTACCAGGTCTTCCTGGTCAGCCGGATGTACGAGGAGTGGCGGGCGACCCGGGACAACCGGCGGGCGGTGCGCGTCGGGCTCGCGGAGACCGGCCGGGTGATCAACTGTGCGGCGCTCATCATGATCGCGGTCTTCTCGGCGTTCGCGCTGGGCGGGGACCGGATCATCGCGATGTTCGGGGTGGGGCTGGCCGCGGCGGTGGCGCTGGACGCCTTCGTGCTGCGGACGCTGCTGGTGCCGGCGCTGATGCACCTGCTGGGCCGGGCCAACTGGTGGCTCCCGGGCTGGCTGGAGCGGCGGCTGCCGCGGATCGGCGTCGAAGGGCCCGGGGAGCCGGCGGCGGCCGAGCACATCGGGCTGCCGCAGGCGCCCGCCGTTCGTTAATACTCCTCTCAGACGGGCCGCCTACGGTGCCCGGCATGACCTCACTGTCGAAGACCGACGAGGCGGCGGACGCCGCCGCGACCGACACCGCGCACGACGGCGCCACCGAGACCGACGAGGCTGCCGGGACTGCCGGGACCGAGAGGGCCGACGGGGCCGCCGTCCCCGGCGGGCACGAGGAAGGACCCGACCCGGACGACGAGGAGCCCGGCGACCTGCCCCCCGCCGCCCGGGCCCCCTCCGGGGTGGCCGCCGGCGCCGCGGCCATCGTCGGCGCCGCCCTGGGCCTCGCCTCGCTGACCGGCACCTGGCTGGCCGACCTGGTCTCCGCCCGCCGCGAGCTGATCGGACAGCTCGAATCCGCGGACGGCACCGCCGCCGAGCAGATCTCCGCCGCGTACGGCACCCCCTGGCACACCATCGCCCTG
Organism: Streptomyces sp. WMMC500; assembly: GCF_027497195.1. Classification (NCBI taxonomy): domain Bacteria; kingdom Bacillati; phylum Actinomycetota; class Actinomycetes; order Kitasatosporales; family Streptomycetaceae; genus Streptomyces; species Streptomyces sp. WMMC500. Next base: position 2,515,220 of record NZ_CP114905.1, on the reverse strand, counting down.
TTCAACGGACTCACCGCGGTCGTCGCCCTGATCGTGTCCGCCTCGGTGCTGATCCGCCCGGCGTTCGGCGACAGCGCCCTGCGGCCCGTGGTGTGGGTACGGGCCGTGGCCGTCGCCGGTCTCGTGCTGGGGGCGCTGGGGCTGGTGATCGCGGCCGTCATGCGCTTCGACGTCTTCACCGACCTGCCCACCGTGCCCGGCGGGTGAGAAAACCGATTCCACGCTGTCAGTGCAGCGTGCGATGCTCGACAACGTGCAGAGCCGATCCATCAGCCCGGTGTTCGCAGGCCGTCGTGACGAGTTGAAGACCCTCGACGCCGCGCTCGCCCGCGCCGCCCTCGGCGAGCCGCAGGTGCTGCTCGTGGGCGGCGAGGCAGGCGTCGGCAAGAGCCGGCTGCTGGACGAGTTCCTGGAGGCCGCGCAGGACGCCGGCGCGGTCACCGCGGTCGGCGGCTGTCTGGAGTTGGGCGCCGACGGCCTGCCGTTCGCGCCGTTCGCCACCGCGCTGCGCATGCTGCACCGCAAGCTGGGCGCCGAGCTCACGGAGCTGGCCGCCGGCCAGGAGCCGGTGCTCGCCCGGCTGCTGCCCGACCTGGGCCCGGTCACCGAGGAGCCGCACGGCCAGGACAGCAGGGCCCGCCTCTTCGAGCTGACGGTCGGCCTGCTGGAGCGCCTGGCCGCCGGCCGCACCGTGGTGCTGGCCCTGGAGGACCTGCACTGGGCGGACCGCTCCACCCGCGAGCTGCTCGGCTATCTCGTCCGGTCGGTCCAGGGCGCCCGCCTCGTGGTCCTCATGACGTACCGCTCGGACGACGTGCACCGCCGCCATCCGCTGCGCCCCTTCCTCGCCGAGCTGGACCGGCTGCGCTCCGTGCAGCGGCTGGAGCTGGCCCGGCTCAGCCTGGAGGAGGTGCGCAGCCAGCTCGCCGGCATCCGCGGCGTGGCCGAGCCCGAGCGCGAGCTGACCGCCGAGGTGTACGCGCGCAGCGAGGGCATCCCCTTCTTCGTCGAGGAGCTGGCCCTCAGCGACGACGCGGGCCGCCTCAGCGACTCTCTGCGCGACCTGCTGCTGGTCCGGGTCGAGGCGCTGCCCGAGGGCGCCCAGCGGGTGGTGCGCCTCGCCGCGCGGAACGCGCGCGTCCCGCACGCCCTGCTCGCCGTCGTCTCCGGCCTGACCGAGGACGAGCTGATCGAGGGCCTGCGCGCCGCCGTCGGGGCGAACGTGCTGGTGCCCGACGAGGAGGGCAGCGTCGACGGCTACCGCTTCCGGCACGCGCTGCTGCGCGAGGCCGTGCTCGACGACCTGCTGCCCGGCGAGCGCACCCGCCTGAGCCGGCGGTACGCGGAGGCCCTGGAGGCCGACCCCACGCTGGTCGCCGCGGAGGAGCGGGCGACCCGGCTGGCGAGCTACTGGTACTTCGCGCGCGACGCCGCCAAGGCCCTGCCCGCCGTGCTCCACGCCGTCCTCGAAACCCGCGCCCGGCACGCCTACGCCGAGCAGCTCAAGCTGCTGGAGCGGGCGCTGGAGCTGTGGGACGAGGTGTCGCCGGAGGAGCGCCGCGGGCTGCCGCCGCAGGGCCCGCTGGAGTCGTATCCGCCCTGCGGCTGCGGCGACCGGCCGGAGGAGATCGAGCTGCACCTGGTCGACCTGCTGGCGCACGCCGCGTTCGCGGCCCGGCTCGACGGCCAGTGGGAGTCGGCGCTGAAGTTCGTGAAGAAGGCGCTCAAGGTCGTCGACGAGTCGGCGGATCCGCTGCGCGCCGCCTGGTTCTGGCTGGAGCGCTCCAAGCTCATCGCGCTGGCCGGCCGCGGCGACGGCCGCGCGGAGCTCACCCGGGCGCACGACCTGGTGCACGACCTGCCGGCCTCCGCCACCCACGCCGACATCCTGGCGCAGGTCGCGATGTGGGAGCTGCTGCACGCCTCCGACCTGGACAGCATGGCCCTCGCCGAGCGGGCCGTCGAGCTGGCCCGGCAGGCGGGCGCCGGGGACGTCGAGCTGGGCGCGCGGATCACGCTGTGCACGCTGCGCTCGGCCAAGGGCGACCCGGACGCCTGGATCGCCGAGCTGTACGAGATCCGGGATCTGGCCGGGCAGCGGGGCGCGTTCCGCCAGATGGGCCGCGCGTGCATCAACCTGTGCGACGCGCTGGAGAAGGCCGGCCGGTCCGCGGAGGCGGTCGAGGCGGGCCTCGCCGGCATGAAGGACATGTACGGCCGCGGGCTGTACGACTCCGCGGCCTTCGCCGCGCTCAACGTCGTGGAGTCGCTGACCTCGCTGGGCGAGTGGGACCGCGCCGAGCAGGTGCGCCAGGAGTGGATGCGGTTCGCGGTCGGCTCCCGCTCCAGCGCGTCCGTGGCGCTGCGGCGGGCGCAGCTCGCGCTGCTGCGCGGGGAGTTCGGGCTCGTGCCGGAGCTGATCGCCGCCGCCCGCCGGTACCGGGGGCGCAACGACGGCGAGCCGCAGTACGAACTGCCGTTCGCCGCCGTCGAGATGAGCGCCCTGCGGACCCTCGACCGGGTGCCGGAGGCGCTCGACGTGCTGGAGCGGCACCTCGTGCTGCTGCCGCTGTCCGGCCAGGAGACGTACGTCTGGCAGTTGCTCGTCGCCGGCGCCCGGCTGGCGGCGGACGTCGCCGGGGCGCCGGGCGCGCCGGAGGCGCGGCGCGCGGAGATCGTGGCGCGGCTGGCGGACGCGGCGTCGAACCTGCCGGCCGAAGGCCCGCTGTGGACCCCGCAGTCCCGCCTCTTCACCGCGGAACTGGCCCGCGCCCGCGGGGTCGTCGACCCGGCCGTGTGGGCGGCGGCTGCCGCGGCGTACGAACCGCTGGGCCACCCGCACACGCTGGCGGACCTCGCGCACCGCCGGGCGGAGGCGCTGCTCGCCGCCGCCCCGGGCGGCGGCGCTGCCGGTGCGGCGGCCCGCGAGGCCGCGACGCCGCTGCTGGCCGAGGCGCACGCGACGGCGGTCCGCCTCGGCGCGACCCCGCTCCGCGAGGCGGTGGAACAACTCGCCGGCCGCGCCCGCGTCCCCCTCGGCCCGGCGTCCCGCCCGCCGGCGGACCCGGTGGAGTCGCTGGGCCTGACGGCCCGGGAGACGGACGTGCTGCGGCGGGTGGCGGCCGGGCGGAGCAACCGCGAGATAGCAGAGGAGTTGTTCATCTCGCCGAAGACGGCGAGCGTGCACGTATCGAACCTGATGGCCAAGCTGGGCGTGTCCAACCGCGGCGAAGCCGCAGCGGTGGCACACCGGCTACGCCTCTTCGAAAGCGCGTAAGCCCGCGGAGCGACCGGCAGATCGCCGAGGAGCACGGGGGTCCGGGGGTGTCCACCGGAAAGACGCAGCATCGCGCCGAAGACGGCGAGCGTGCACGTGTCGAACCTGATGGCGAAGCCGGGTATGTCGAACCGGGGCGAGGCGGCGGCGATGGCGCACCGGCTGCGGCTGTTCGACGACGAGTAGCGCCGGCCCGGCTCCCCGCGCGGTACGCCGGTGTCATGGCCCGGCGCGGTGCCGGGGTTTGCCGGGTTCGGGTCACGCGGTCGCCGGTGGGAGTGCCGCACTCGTACGGTGACCCGCGCCCCGGGCCGCTGCAGGATGGCGTCCCGCGTCGTACGGGCGCGGGCTTCCGCAGAGAGGACCCGTGGCCATGGCCGCTCAGCCCGCCGACCCCGGAGACAGACCGACGCCCGCGGGGGAGGAGTCGCCCGGGTTACCCGGGATGCGGCTGCGCGTGCTCACCGTCTTCGCCGCCGCCGTGCTGCTCTGGCTGTTCGTCTTCTACGGCACCCCCCTCGGCCACGACTACGACCGGCCCACCCACGTCGCCCGCGCCGTCCTCACCGCCGTCCTCGTCGTCCCCGCGGTCGTCCTCGCCCGGCGGCTGCTCGACCGCCGCCCCTGGCGCGGACTCGGGCTGCCCCTCTCCCGTACCGGCGCGCGGCACTTCCTCCTCGGCGCCGCCTGCTGGCTCCTGCCCGCCGCCGCCGGCTTCGCGCTGTGCCTGGCCACCGGCTGGGTGGAGGTCACGCGCACGGAGCCCGTCGCCGAGGCGGCCGGGGTGTGGGCGATGCTGGTGGTGCTGGTCTTCCTCTACGAGGCGCTGCCCGAGGAACTGGTGTTCCGGGGCTACATCCAGCGCAATCTGCTGACCGCGCTGGCCGCCGGCTGGACGGTCGTGATCCAGGCCGTGCTGTTCACGCTCTTCGGCCTGCTCGTCGGGGTCGTCGACTCACCCTTCCGGGCGCTGGTCTTCCTCACCTTCGGGGCGCTCCTCGGCGCCTTCCGCGTCGCGACCGGCGACATCTGGGCCGGCATCGGCTTCCACGTCGCCTACCAGAGCGTCGCTCAGCTCTTCGTCGGCGAGGGCGCGGCCTTCGAGGTGTCCGGGGAGGGCGTCTTCGGCCTGGTCGCGCTCGGCGGCCTGCCGTTCTACGCCGCCTGGACGTACCTGTCCCGGCGGCACCGGGACACGCTCGACTGGTCGGCCACGGCGCCGTAGCGGCGACCCCGGCGCGTACGGCCCGGGGTCAGGCGCTTTCGAAGAGCCGTAGCCGGTGTGCCACGGCTGCGGCTTCGCCGCGGTTGGACACCCCGAGATTGGCCATCAGGTTGGAGACGTGCACGCTCGCCGTCTTCGGCGAGATGCTGCGTCTTTCCGGGGGACACCCCCGGACCCCCGTACTCCTCGGCGATCTGCCGGTCGCTCCGCGGGCCTACGCGCTTTCGAAGAGGCGTAGCCGGTGTGCCACCGCTGCGGCTTCGCCGCGGTTGGACACGCCCAGCTTGGCCATCAGGTTCGATACGTGCACGCTCGCCGTCTTCGGCGAGATGAACAACTCCTCTGCGATCTGCCGGTTGCTCCGGCCCGCGGTGACCAGCCGCAGCACGTCCGTCTCCCGCGCCGTCAGCCCCAGCGCCTCGGCCGGATCCGCCGGCTCCGCCGCCGCCGCGGGGTCTCCGGGCCCGGTGAGCGGGACCCTGGCCCGCGCCGCCAACTGCTCCACGCCGTCCCGCAGCGGCGCCGCGCCCAGCGCCGCCGCCGTCGCGTGCGCCTGCATGAGGAGCCGCGCCGCCGGCTCCCGTACGGCCGCCGCCGCGCCGCCGGCGAGCAGCGCCTCGGCCCACCGGTAGCGCACCCAGCCCAGCTCGTACGGCCGCTCCAGCGGCTCCAGCGCCGAGGCCGCCGACTCCCAGAGCGCCACCTCCGACCGGCCCCGCGCCCGGGCCAGTTCCGCGGTGAAGTACCGCCGCCACGCCGCCCACACCGGCGTCGGCGTGTCCAACTGCCCCGCCGCGCCCTCCAGCAGGTCCAGCAGTTCCTCCCGGCCCTCCGCCGTCCCCGGCAGCCCGCGCGCGTCCCCCTCCGCCGCCGCGGCGGACACCAGGAGCTGCCACAGATACGACTCGTGCCCCAGCTCCGGCAGTTGCGCCAGCCCTTCGGCGAGCGCCGCGCGCGCCTGCGCGTACCGCCCCCGCTCCATCAGGATCCGCGCCTCGATCTGCACCATGCGAAACGCGCCCTGCGGCTCCGCCTGGCTCGCGCCCGCCTCCTTGCGCGCGTCGGCGAGCAGCTCCCCGGCCCGGTCCACGTCGCCCCGGTACAGCGCCAGCCACGCGGCGGCGAGGGCGGCGAACGCGCGGGTACGGGCCTGGGCGCCGTACGACCGCAGCCCGGCCAGCTCCCGCTCGGCGGGTTCCCAGTCGCCGACGGAGATCATCGCGTCGACCATGTTGCAGCCGATGAAGGCGACGGAATCCCGCAGGCCGTGCTCGCGGACCGCGACGAGCCCGGCCCGCGCCGCCTCGATGGCCTCGCGCGAGCGGCCGGTCATCTCCAGCACGGACGCCAGGTTGTTGTGCGCCCGGCCGATCACCGTCGGCGCGCCGAGCCGGTTGGCGGCCTCGCGCAGCTCGTGCAGCTCGGCCAGGCCCCGCTCGACGTCGGCGGCGTGCGTGCGCAGCGTGGCGAGCGTGATCCGCGCGTGCAGTTCGACCTCCTCCGCGCCGACCAGCCGGGCCTGCTCCACCGCGCTCTCGGCCAGCGGAATGCTCGCCGGGTCCGGGCTGTGCAGCATCTTCCACAGCGCGGCCGTCGCCAGCACGTCCGCCTTCACCGGCGACGGCGGGCGGTCCGCCACCAGCTCCTGCGCCCTGCCCAGCTCCGCCCAGCCGTCGCCGCCGCCGCTGCCCACGACCTGCCACTGCCGCTCCAGCCAGAACCACGCCGCGCGCTCCGGCTCCCGCGCCTCGTCCAGCAGCTCCAGCGCCCGGCGGGTCAGCGTGCGCGCCTGCACGTGGGCGTCGTCCAGCCGGGCGGCGACCACGGCCTCGGCGAGCAGGTCGAGGAAGTGCAGGTGCGGCTGGGCGGAGCAGCGGCAGAGCGGATACGACTCGGCGTAGCGCGCGACGGGCAGCTCGCGCCACAGTTCCTCCGGCACCTCGTCCCACAGCTCGATGGCCCGCTCCAGCAGCGCGAGCTGCTCGGCGAACGCGTGCCGCGCGCCGGCCTCCTCGGCCGCCTGCAGCGCCGCGGGCAGCGCCTTGGCGGCGTCGCGGGCGTGGTACCAGTGGCTGGCCAGCCGGGCGGCGCACTCCTCCGGGCGCACCAGCGCGGGGTCGGCCGCCAGCGCCTCGGCGTAGCGCCGGTGCAGCCGGGAGCGCTCACCGGGGAGCAGGTCGTCCCCGGTGGCCTCGCGGAGCAGCGCGTGCCGGAAGCGGTAGCTGTCCGCGCCCGGGCCGTCCGCCGCGGGCAGCAGGATGCCGGCGTCGACCGCGGGCCGCAGGGCTTCGATCAGCTCCTCCTCGCCCTGCCCCGACACGGCGAGCAGCAGCCCGAACTCCACGGTCGAGCCGGCCTCCGCGGCGGTCCGCAGCACCCGCTGCGTCGCCTCCGGCAGGGTCTCCACCCGTACGAGCAGCAGGTCGCGCAGCGACTCCGACAGCGCGGCCGGCGAGCCGCCGCAGTCCAGCAGGGCGGTCAGCTCCTCGACGAAGAACGGGTTGCCGTCCGAACGCTGGAAGATCGTGTCGACCTGGTGGGGGAGCGGTCCGGTGCCCTGGATGGCGGTGATCTGGCCGATGACCTCCTGCCGCGAGAAGCGCGCCAGGTCCACGCGCTCCACCGTGCGCAGCCGCTCCAGCTCGGCGAGGAAGGGGCGCAGCGGGTGGCGGCGGTGGATGTCGTCGGAGCGGTACGTGCCCAGCAGCACGACGCGGGCGCCCTGGAGGGACCGGATGAGATAGCCGAGCAGTTCACGGGTGGAGCGGTCCGACCAGTGCAGGTCCTCCAGCGCCACCACCACCGTCCGCTCGGCGGCCAGCTTCTCCAGCAGCCGGGCGGCGTGCTCGAAGAGCCGTGCCTTGGCGCCGGCGTCGTGCCGGTCCGCGGACTCCTCCGCGCCGCCGGCCCCCGCCAGCTCGGGCAGCAGCCGGGCCAGCTCGGCCTCGCCGCCGCGGGCGGCGTGCCCCAGCTCGTCGCCGAGCGCGCGGTGCAGCGCGCGCAGCGCAGTGGCGAACGGCGCGAACGGCAGCCCCTCGGCGCCCAGTTCCAGGCAGCCGCCCACGGCCACCACGGCGCCGGCCCGCTCGGCGCGGCCGGCGAACTCCTCCAGCAGCCGGGTCTTGCCCACCCCGGCCTCGCCGCCCACCAGCACGGCCTGCGGCACGCCGGCGCCCGCCCGGTCCAGGGCGGCGCCCAGCGAGCGCAGCTCCTCGGCCCGGCCGACGAGCACGGGGCTCACGCACGAGATCGTCACAGTCGAGAGCATCGCACAGCGCTACGACACGAGGGCAGCCCGGCGGCGGCGCGGACCCGGCGAGGGGCGCGGGACCGGCCGGCGGCGCGCGGAAGGAGCGCAGACGGCGAGAGCGCCCTGCCCGCGCTGCGCGGGAGGGCGCTCTCCGGTGCCGGCCCCGTGGGCCGGCGTTCTGGTCGGTGACTGGGTCGCACGTCCGCCACCTCAGGCGGCCTTCACCCAGCGGGCGAGCGCGCGCGCCCGGCGGGCTTCGCGGCGCTGCTCCCGGCGGGCGGCGGCGGCCTCGCGGACGAGGCGGTGCTGCGCGGCCTCGCGCCGCAGGTCGGCGGAGCGGGACTCGTGCATCTGGTACGCGAACATCTCGTTCTCCCTGGCGTTTCGGCTGGTCTCCTGCTGATGTGACTCCAGCTTCCTCGCCCAGGGGGGTCCGCCACATCGGGAGACTTCCGCATCTCTGCGCCCCCACCGCCTTACCCGCGGCCGCTACCGGCCCGTACGCGCCTAAGGCCCCCGCGGATTCGCCGCCGCGGGGGCCTTAGGGGTGCTGACGCGTCCGTATACGCGCTGAGGCGCTGCGGCCGGCCTAGGCGTCCTCGAAGAGGCGCAGGCGGTGTGCCGTGGCCGCCGCCTCGCCGCGGCCCGAGACGCCCAGCTTGGCCATCAGGTTGGAGACGTGCACGCTCGCCGTCTTCGGTGAGATGAACAGTTCCTCGGCGATCTGGCGGTTGCTGCGCCCCGCCGTCACCAGCTTCAGCACCTCCTGCTCCCGCGAGGTGAGCCCCAGCGCCCGCACCGGATCCGCCGGGGCCGGGTGCGGGCCGTCCAGGGGGACGCGGGCGCGGGAGGCGAGGGCCGTGACCGCCGTGCGCAGGGGATTCGCGCCGAGGGTGGCGGCCGTCGTGTGGGCGTCGGCGAGCAGGCTCGCGGCGAGCTCCCGGTCACCGCCGGAGGCGAGCAGCGCCTCCGCCCACCGGTGCCGGACCCGGGCCAGCTCGTACGGCCGGTCCAGCGGCTCGAACGCGGCCGCCGCCGCGGCCCACGGCAGCGGGTCGGGGTCGCCCTCGGCGCGGGCCACCTGGGCGTCGAGGAACAGCGCGTGCGCCGCCCACACCGGCGTCGAGCGGGACAGCCCGGCCGCCGCCGTACGGATCCGCGCCAGCGCCGCTTCGCCGCCCCGGGCGAACGCCGGCACCCGCCGTCCGTCCCCCTCGGTCTCCGCCGCGACGTGCAGCAGCCACACATACCGGTGGACGCCCGGTGTCAGCCCGGCGTCGATGGTGCGGGCGGCCTCCTCGCGGGCGCCGAGCAGGTCGCCGCGTGCCGCCGCGACCGCCGCCGTCAGCGTGCTCAGCGGGATCGCCATCTGCGGCTGCGTCTGCTGCGGCCCCAGCCGCTCCCGAGCCGTGGCGAGCAGCGACTCGGCGCGCGCCACGTCCCCGCGGAACAGCGCGAGCCGGGCACGGACCTGCACCAGGTTGCCGTACGTCACGGCGGCGACGGCGTCCCGTTCCGCCCGGTCGGCGATGCGCTCGGCCTCGTCCCATCGGCCCATCGCCACCAGGGAGTCCATCTGGTTGCCGAGCGAGAACGCGACCTTGTCGCGCCGCCCGCGGCTCGCCGCCGACCGGGCCGCGTCCGCGGCGACCTCCGCCGCCTCCCGGGAGCGGCCCAGGTTCTCCAGGGCGGCGGACAGGTTCAGCTCCGCGCGGGCCGCCGCCGTGTAGTCGCCGCTGCGCCGGGCCTGGTCGCGGGCCTCGCGCAGGATGTCCAGGCCCACCTCCTCCCGGCCGGAGTCCCCCAGGTGGATGCCCAGGATCACCTGGGCGTTCAGCTCCAGGTTCTCCTCGCCGGCCGCGGCCGCGGTCCGTACCGCCAGCTCCGCGGCGGCCAGCCCCTCGGGCAGGCCGGGCCGGTGCAGCATCTCCCAGCTCGCCGCGGCCGTCAGCACCAGCGCCGGCACCCGCGACGGCGGCCGGTCGCGGACGAGGCGGAGCGCCTGGTCGAGTTCGGCGCGGCCGTCGCCGCGCGCCAGGTCCTCCACCAGCCAGTGCCGCTGCACCCAGAACCACGCCGCGCGCATCGGCTCGGCGTCCTCGTCGATGGCCTCCAGCGCGCGCCGGGTGAGCGCCAGCGCCCGCTCCCGCTCGTCCGCCAGCCGGGCGGCGACGGCGGCCTCGGCGAGCAGGTCCAGCTCGGTGAGCGGGGCGTCCCCCGCGCCCGCCACGTCGCCCGTCTCGTAGTCCTCGATCCGGTCCGCGGGCCGCAGCCGGGCGCACACCTCCGCCGGCACGTCGTCCCACACCTCCATCGCCCGCTTGAGCAGCTCGTACTGCTCGGCGAACGCGTGCCGGCAGCGCGCCTCGACCGCCGCCGCCAGCACCGCCGGCAGCGCTCGCGCGCTGTCCCGGCCGTGGTGCCAGTGCCGGGCGATGCGGGTGAGCCGCTGCTCGGCCCGGACGAGCGTGGGGTCGGCCTCCAGCACCTCGGCGTAGCGGCGGTTGAGCCGGGAGCGCTCGCCGGGCAGCAGGTCGTCGCGGACGGCCTCGCGCAGCAGGGCGTGCCGGAAGCGGTACGAGTCGCCGTCCTCGTCGGGTACGAGCACGTTGTCGGCGACGGCCGCGCGCAGCGCCTCCAGCAGCGCGTCCTCGCCCTCGCCGGTGACCGCGGCCAGCAGCGCGTGCTCGGCGTGGCTGCCCGCCTCGGCGGCGACCCGCACCACCCGCTGGGCGGGCTCGGGCAGCCGCTCGACGCGGACGAGCAGCAGGTCGCGCAGCGACTCGCTGATGCTGCAGTCGGGGTTGGCCGACAGCTCCTCGACGAAGAACGGGTTGCCCTCGCTGCGCCGGAAGATGTCGTCGGCGTGGGTGGGCGTGGGCACCTTGCCGTGGATGCCGGCGAGCTGGGCGGCGACCTCGTCGCGGCTGAGCGGGGCCAGCTCGATGCGGCGTACGGAGCGCAGCCGGTCCAGCTCGGCCAGGAACGGGCGCAGGGGGTGGCGGCGGTGGATGTCGTCGGAGCGGTACGTCGCCAGCACCACGAGCCGGGTGGCCTGGAGGGTGCGGAAGAGGTAGGAGAGCAGCTCGCGGGTGGAGCGGTCGGACCAGTGCAGGTCCTCCAGGGCCAGGACGACGGTGCGGTCGGCGGCCAGCCGCTCCAGGCTCAGCGCGGTCAGCTCGAACAGGCGGGTCCGCCCGTCGCGCTCGTGCAGCGGGGCGCCGGTCAGGGGCGCGTACGAGGAGTCGGGCAGCAGCCGGGACAGCTCGTCCTCGCGGCCCGCGACGGCCGCGGCGATCGCGTCGTCGCCCAGCTCCCGCTGCAGGCCCCGCAGCGCGGTGGTGAACGGGGCGAACGGCAGCCCGTCCGCGCCGAGTTCGACGCAGCCGCCGGCCGCGGTCACCGCGCCCGCGGCGCGCGCGGCGGTGAGGAACTCCTCCACCAGCCGCGTCTTGCCGACCCCGGCCTCGCCCGCCACCACGAACGCCTGCGGCTCGCCCGCGGAGGCGCGGGCGAGCGCGGCGTCGAGCGTCTTCAGTTCTTCCGTGCGCCCGGCGAGTACGGGGCTGAGGCGGACGGCTCTCACGCCGCCGAGGATGTCATGCGCCTCGGCCCCGGCGACAGGTGCCGGCGGGGCGGCCATCCTCAGGCCGCCTTCACCCAGCTCCCGCGGCGGGCGGCGGCGCCGCCCGGCCCGCCCGTGCCGTCGGCGCCGGCCGCCCGGCGCCGGCGTGCCCGGCGCGGGGCGGCGCTGCGCGCCAGCCGGTACTCCTCCGCGCTGCGGCGCAGCTCGGCGGACCGGTCCCGGTGGATCTCGTACTCGTACATCGTCGCTCCCCTGTGAGTCGGCTGCGGTGCCGTGTTCTCCCTGTGCCTCCATGCTCGTCTCCCAGGGGGGTGGGGCACATCGGGCGACTTCCTCATCTCCGCGCGCGAGGCGCCTTAGCCGGCGCGCCGGCGGGGTCCCGCGGCCTAAGGCCCCGCCTTACGGTCTCGCCGGGTGCGGGCCCGGCCGGGCGCGTGACGTGCGATGCTCGGTCGCGTGGAGTCCCCTGAGCCCCCGGAGCCGGCGGTCGCGGACGCCGGCATACGCGTCGGCGCCCGCGTCTTCGTCGGCCGCGCCGCGGAGCTGGGCGCGCTGACGGAGGCGTACGACCGGGCCGCCGCCGGCGCGCCGTGCGCCGTGCTCGTCGGCGGCGAGGCGGGCGTCGGGAAGTCCCGGCTGGTGGAGGAGTTCCTGGCCCGCGCCGAGGCCGCCGGCGCGGTCACCGCCGTCGGCAACTGCATCGAGTCGGGCGCCGACGGCCTGCCCTTCGCGCCCTTCTCCACCGCGCTGCGCGCCCTGCGCCGCCGCCTCGGCGACCGGCTGGACGAGGCCGTCGCCGGGCAGCACGGCGAGCTGGCCCGGCTGCTGCCCGAGCTGGGGCCGATCCCCGACCTGCCGGCCGCCGCGCAGGGGGAGGCCGGGCGGGCGCGGCTGTACGAGCTGGCCGCCCGGATGCTGGAGAAGCTGGCCGGCGAGCGGGTGCTCGTGCTGGTCGTCGAGGACCTGCACTGGGCCGACCACTCCACCCGCGAGCTCCTCGGCTACCTGCTGCGCTCCGTCCAGGCCGCCCGCCTGCTCGTCGTCGCCACCTACCGCTCCGATGACCTGCACCGCCGCCACCCGCTGCGCCCCGGCCTCGCCGAGCTGGACCGGCTGCGCTGCGTACGCCGCTTCGAGCTGGCCCGCTTCAGCCGCGACGAGGTACGCAGCCAGCTCGCCGGGCTGCGCGGCGGCGAGCCGGCGGAGGAGCTGGTGGCGGAGGTCTACGGGCGCTCGGACGGCAACGCCTTCTTCGTCGAGGAACTCGCCGAGGGCATCGGCACAGGCGGGCCGGGGGCGGCCGGCGGGAGGCAGGCCGCCGGACTCGGCGCGTCGCTGCGCGACCTGCTGCTCGTACGGGCCGAGGCGCTGCCGGACCCCGCGCGCCGGGTCGTCGCGCTGGCCGCGGTCGGCGGCGACCGCGTCGACACCTCGCTGCTCGCCGCCGTCTCCGGGCTCGGCGACGACGAGCTGTTCGACGCGCTGCGCACCGCCATCGGCGCCGGCGTGCTGCTGCCCGCCGACGAGCGGGTGGACGCCTACCGCTTCCGGCACGCCCTCATGCGCGAGGCCGTCTCCGACGACCTGCTGCCCGGCGAGCGCGCCCGCCTCAGCCGCCGCTACGCCGAGGCGCTGGAGGCCGACCCCGGCCTCGTACGGGCGGACGAGCGCCCCGCCCGGCTGGCCGGCTACTGGTACCAGGCCGGCGACCCCGCCCGCGCGCTGCCCGCCGTCCTCGCCGCCGCCGCGGACGCCCGCGCCCGGCACGCCTTCGCCGACCAGCTCGCGCTGCTGGAGCGGGCCGTCGCGCTGTGGGACGACGCGCCGCCCGAGGCGCGCACCGTGCCGCACTCCGGCGGCGCCTACCCGCCGGCCGACCGCCCCGAGTTCGCCGACCTGCTCGCCGAGACGGTCTTCGCGGCCCGGCTCGCCTCCTCGTTCGGCAGGGCGCTCACGCTGAGCGACCGGGCGCTGCGGCTGCTCGGCACCCGCGCGCCGCTGCGCGCCGCGTGGTTCCGCGTCGAGCGCGCCCGCTGCCTGCAGAGCCTCGGCCGCGGCGACGGGCGCGAGGAGCTGGACCGGGCGCAGGAGCTGGTCCGCGGGCTGCCGCCGTCGCCGGTGCACGCGCAGGTGCTCGCCGAGGTCGCCAACTGGCAGGCGGTGCACACCCCGGGCGCGGGTGCCATCGAGGCCGCGGAGCGCGCCGTGCAGTTGGCGCGGCTGGTCGGGGCGGAGGAGACCGAGCTGACCGTGCGCATCCCGCGGGCCTGGATGATGGTCGACTCCGGCGACGTGGCGGGCGGCATCGCGGAGTTCCACGCGGTCCGGGACCGGGCGCTGGCCGGCGGCCTGGTGGTGGCCGCCGCCCGGGCGTACGGGAACCTGCCCTCGGCCCTCGAAGGCGTCGGCAGGTCCGCGGAGTCGGCCGCCGCGGCCGGGGAGGCGGTCGAGGTGCTGCGCGACTCGGGGCTCGCCCTCTACCTCTCCCTCAGCCACGGCAACCGGGCCAACGCGCTGCTGTCGCTGGGCCGCTGGGCCGAGGCGGAGGAGGCCGCGGCCGCGCAGTTGCGCACCGCGCGCAGCACGCAGTTGCGCGGCAGCGCGCTGCTCGACCGGGCGCTGCTGGCGCTGCTGCGCGGGGACCACCCCGCGGTGCGTCGCGAACTGGCGGCGGCCCGCGCGGAGTTCGGCACCGACCGGCAGCCCCAGTACGAGCTGCCGATCGCCGAGATGACGATCGAGCTGGCCGCCGCGGAGGGACGGGTCGCCGACGTGCGCGCCGCGTTCGGGGAGGCCGTCGGCGACGGGCTGCGGCTGGGGATGCAGCGCTACGCCTGGCCGCTGCTGTACACGACGGCCGCCGCCGAGGCCCGGCTGCGCGGGCTGCCCGCGGCCGAGGCGGGCCGGGCGGCGGCGCTGGCCCGGATCCGTGCGGCGATGCGCAACCTGCCGCGGTTCGCGCCGCCGTGGGAGGCGCAGGCGCTGATGACGGAGGCGGAGCTGTACGTTGCGGAGGGCCGGGACGGCACCGCGCGCTGGGCGGAGGCCGAGGCGGCCTGGGCGGAGCTGGAGTGGCCGTACCAGCAGGCGCTGACGCGCTACCGCCGCGCGGAGTCGCTGCTCGCGGGCGCCCCGGGTCCCGGCGCGGCGCGCGACGGCGCGGCGGAGGCGCTGCGGCGGGCGTACGAGACGGCCAGGGGCCTCGGCGCGGCGCGGCTGGTCCGCGACGCCGAGGCGCTGGCGGCCCGCGCCCGGATCGCGCTCACCCCGGACGCGGTGGCGGCGGAGCCGGCGGACCCGGCGGAGGCGCTGGGGCTGACGGCGCGCGAGGCGGACGTGCTGCGGCTGGTCGCGGCGGGGCGGAGCAACCGGCAGATCGCCGAGGAACTGTTCATCTCGCCGAAGACGGCGAGCGTGCACGTGTCCAACATCCTGGCGAAGCTGGGGGTGGGGGCGCGGGGCGAGGCGGCGGCCGTGGCGCACCGGCTGCGGTTGTTCGAGGGCGGCTGAGCGCCGGACCCCGGCGCGCTGTGCGCGGTGCGCGGGCGGGGCGTACGCCCCCTAGCTCACCCCTAGCTCACCTCCAGCCGCAGGATGCGGTCGTCGCCCTGCTCCGGTGAGCCCCGCAGGTCCGTCTCGTTCGTCATCAGCAGCAGATCGCCGTCCGATGCCCGCTGTACGGTGCGCAGCCGCCCGTACTCGCCGTCGAAGAACGCCTGCGGGTCCGCCGCCGCCTCCGTGCCGTCCAGCGGGATCCGCCACAGCCGCTCGCCGCGCAGCGACGCCATCCAGATCGACCCCTCCGCGTACGCGATGCCGCTCGGCGAGGCGTCAGGGGTGGCCCACTGCACGACGGGGTCGACCATGCCCTCCAGGTTCTCCCTGCCCTCCGCCTCCGGCCAGCCGTAGTTCCCGCCCGGCTCGATGAGGTTCAGCTCGTCCCACTGCTGGTCGCCGAACTCCGCCGCCCACAGCCGCTTGTCGTCGTCCCAGGCCAGCCCCTGCACGTTGCGGTGGCCGTACGAATAGACGACCGACCCCGCGTCCGGGTTGCCGCGGGCCGGCTCGCCGTCGGGCGTCATCCGCAGGATCTTGCCGCCCAGCGACTCCCTGTCCTGCGCCAGCGCCGGGTCGCCGGCCTCGCCGGTGCCGACGTAGAGCATCTTGTCGGGGCCGAACGCGATCCGCCCGCCGTTGTGCCGGCCGCCCTTGGGGATGCCGCGGAAGACGGTGTCCGGTGCGCCCAGCCGGTTGCCCTCGGGGCCGTCCGCGTCGTACGTCATCCGCACGACGCGGTTGTCGCTGTCGGAGGTGAAGTACGCGTAGACCATCTCGTCGGCGCCGAGCGCGAGCCCCAGCAGCCCGCCCTCGTTGCCCGGTTCGCCCTGCACGCCGGGCACCTGGCCGGCCTCGGTGACCTTCCCGCCCTCGGCGGCGACGTGGTAGACGGTGCCGTTGTCGCGGGAGGAGACCAGCAGGTCGCCGCCGGGTAGTTCGGCCAGGCCCCACGGCGTCCGCAGGTCCTCGGCGACGGTGCCGGCGACCTTGGCGGAGCCCCGGTCCGGCGGCGGCGAGCCCCGGCCGGCGGAGCCGCCGCTGCCGGCGGACGCGGCGGAGGAGGACTCGGCGGGTACTCCGGAGTCGTCGTCGTCCCCCGACGAGCAGCCGGCGGCGAGCACGAGTGCGGCGGCGGCTGCCAGCCGGAGGACGACGACGGCGCGGGCTCTCACGGGACGGTTCTCCTCAGGCTGGCGGCGGCCGGAAGTACCCAGCACATCACAACCGTACGTACACCGCGCGCCGGTGGAGCGTTCCCGCCCGTACGGGCCGGTGCGCCGCGCGATCTCCGTCCCCGCCGGCGCCGGCGGGGACGCCTACTCCCACGACCCCTGCGCCGGGGGCAGCGACGCGATCTCCGCCAGGTCGGCCGGCGCCAGCCTCAGCCCCGCCGCCGCGGCGTTCTCCACCGCCCACCGGGCCCGCTTCGCCCCCGGCACCGGCACCACGTGCGCCCCCTGCGCCAGCACCCAGGCCAGCGCCGCCTGCGCCGGCGTGGCGCCGTGTCGCTCGGCGACCCGCCGCAGCCCGGCGACCACCGGCTGGTTCGCCGCCATCATCTCGGCGGTGAACCGCGGGTGCCGGGCCCGTATGTCGTCCGGCTCGAAGCCCTGCCCCGGCGTGAGCGTGCCCGTGAGGAACCCGTGCCCCAGCGGCATCGCCGCGAGGAACCCGACCCGCCGGGCCTGGCACCACGGCAGCAGGCCCGTCAGCGCCTCCGGCGACCACACCGACAGCTCCGCCTGCACGCTGCTGACCGGGAACACCTGCTGCACCCGGCCCAGCCGGCGGATCGTCGCGTCGTACATCCCGCCGCCGGCCCGGCGGTCCGC
The DNA here is from genome assembly GCF_027497195.1 of Streptomyces sp. WMMC500. Lineage (NCBI taxonomy): Bacteria > Bacillati > Actinomycetota > Actinomycetes > Kitasatosporales > Streptomycetaceae > Streptomyces > Streptomyces sp. WMMC500. Next base: position 2,498,492 of record NZ_CP114905.1, on the reverse strand, counting down.
CCGCGCGCCCACCGCGCAGAACCCCAGGGACCGCACCTTGCCCGCCGCCACCAGCTCCGCCATGGCGCCCCAGGTCTCCTCGACGGGCACCTCGGGGTCCTCGCGGTGCAGTTGGTACAGGTCGATGACGTCCGTCTGCAGCCGGCGCAGCGAGGCGTCGCAGGCGCGTCTGACGTACGCCGGGCGGCCGTTGGCGACGACGTGCTGCTCGCCGGCGAGGAGGCCGACCTTGGTGGAGACGAACGCGTCCGCGCGCCGCTCCTTGAGCACCCGGCCGACCAGCAGCTCGTTGGTGAACGGCCCGTACATGTCGGCGGTGTCGAGCAGGCTCACGCCGGCGTCGAGCGCCGCGCACACGGCCCGTACGGACTCCTCGCCCTGCTGCCGCGACGGGCTGTACGCCCAGCTCATCGGCATGCAGCCGAGGCCGACCGCGCCCACCTCCAGGGCCGCCGCCCCGATCGTCCTGCGCTCCACCCGAGGCACACTAACCCCTGCCGCCGACACCGGTCCCCCGGCCCGGGACGCCTCACCCCTCGCGCCCGCGTTCGCGCGGGGATCACCTAGCCTCGTGGTCATGACGGATGGACAGGTGTGGCTGCCGATTCCGCCGGACGAGATCGCCGGGCTGCCGCCGGAGCTGGACTACGTGCACTGGGACGCCGAGCCCGAGTTCCCCGCCGACCCGGCGCAGTGCGTGTTCCTCGTGGCGCCGTACATGCGGCAGATCACCCACGACCCGGTGCCGCGGATGCGCGCGCTGAAGGTGCTGCAGACGCTGACCGCCGGCGTCGACGCCTATCTGCCCGCGCTCTCCGCGCTGCCGCCGGGGGCCAGGCTGTGCAACGCCCGCGGGGTGCACGAGGCGTCGACCGCCGAACTCGCGCTCACGCTCACCCTCGCGTCGCTGCGCGGCATCCCCGACTTCGTACGCCGCCAGGACGCGGAGGAGTGGCGCACCGGCTTCCACCCGTCGCTCGCCGACAAGACCGTGCTGATCCTCGGCTACGGCGCCATCGGAAGCGCGGTGGAGGACCGGCTTGCGGGCTTCGAGTGCGAGCGGGTCGTACGCATCGCGCGCTCCCCCCGCACCACACCGCGCGGTCCGGTCCACTCCCTCGCCGACGTACGGGAGTTGCTGCCCGCCGCCGACGTGGTGATCGTGACGACCCCGCTGACCGACGCCACCCGGGGCCTGGTCGACGCCGGGTTCCTGGCCCGGATGAAGGACGGCGCGCTGCTCGTGAACGTCGCCCGCGGCGCCGTCGTGGACACGAAGGCCCTGCTGGACGAGGTGGAGCCGGGCCGGCTGCGGGCCGCGCTCGACGTGACGGACCCCGAGCCGCTGCCGCCGGGCCACCCGCTGTGGCACGCCCCCGGAGTGCTCGTCAGCCCGCACACCGGCGGGCCCACGTCCGCGTTCCGGCCGCGCGCGGAGAGGCTGCTGCGCGCCCAGTTGCGGCGGTTCGCCGCCGGTGAACCGGTGGAGCACGTGGTCGCCGTTGCCTGACGGACAACCGTACGAACACTCTACGTAGTTGAGACGCAACTCTCGGTTTTAGTTACGCTCCGTAGAGGAAGTATGTCCCTGCGTGACGAACCTGGTGTATCGTCCGCAGCGGGGATTGCTCCCGACGTCAACGTGGCCGGTGCGCTGCCGGCCGCGCAACCGATATCGAGGGGGGCGATGGGCACATGCACGGCAAGTGGAAATCTTTTCCGGTACGCGGGCAGCGCGGTAGTCCCGCGCGCCTCGCGGCCCTGAGGGCCGGCGTCGCGGCGGGGCCGCGGACGCGGCCGGCTCCCGGCAGCCGGGGGGTGCGGTGACCGCGTCGATCGGAGCGGTGGTGCCCAGGCCGCCGATGCCCGCGGGGGTCGTACCCCAGTTGGTCCTCGCGCTGCTCTGCGCGGGGTACGCCACCGGTGCCGCTCTGGGCTGGGGCTCTCCCCGGGTCGCCCTGATCATGGGGGACTTCGGGCTGAGCGCGGCGGCGTTCGCGGCCGCCTTCTCGTGTCTCTACTACGCGCGTATCCGCCAGGACCGCTTTCGCCCGGCCTGGCTCATGTTCGGCGTCTCGTCCGCCATGGCGGGCATCGGCAACGGCATCTGGGGCTGGTACGAGGTCGTGCTCCAGCGGCCGCTGCCGGAGGCGTCCGTCGCGGACTTCTTCTTCCTGCTCTTCGCGCCACCCGCGGTCATCGGCCTGCTGGTGCTCGCCCGGCGGCCGGTGAGCAGGGCGGGCTGGATCTGCCTGGGCCTGGACACCTGGCTCATCGGCGGCTCCCTGCTCACCATCTCCTGGACCCTCGCCCTGGCGCACGCCGCGGGGGACGACGAGTCGGTGCCGCGCGTCGCGCTCTCGCTCGCGTACCCGCTGCTGGACATCGTGCTGGTGAGCATGGTGCTGGCGCTGCACTTCCGGCGCACCGCCGCGGGCCGCTCCGCGATCAACACGGCGATCGGCGCGCTCGTGCTCACGGTGCTGTGCGACGCGCTGTTCACCTCGCCGCTGCTCCAGGAGCAGTACCGCTCGGGACAGTTGCTGGACGCCGGCTGGTTCGCCGGCTCGGTCCTGCTCGCGTACGCCCCGTGGGTCGGCAGAGGCGAGGAAGCCGAAGAAGTCGAAGAGATCGATCTCGCCGGCGCAGCCGGGGCGGCAGGTCCGGCCGGGCCGGCCGGGGAGCCCGGGGAAGTGGACGGCGCCGGGAAGCGCGGCCGGGAGGAGCGCGCCCGGCCCATCGCCGGGCACATCGGCGCGCTCGCACCGTACCTCGCGGCCGGCGTGTGCACGCTGGGGATCCTGTACAACCTGCTGGACGGCCGCAGCGTGGACCGCGTGGTGCTCATGACCGCGTGCACGGTGGTGCTGGCGCTCGTCGTACGCCAGGCGATCATGCTGCTCGACAACATCAGCCTCACCCAGGAGCTCGCCCAGAAGGAGAACCACTTCCGTTCGCTCGTGCAGGGTTCCAGCGACGTCATCATGATCGCGGCGCCGTCCGGCGTGCTGCGCTACGTCAGCCCCGCGGCCCTCGGGGTCTACGGCACCGACCCGGAGGAACTGGTCGGCTGCGAGCTGGCCGGGCTCATCCACCCCGACGACCTGGGCCGGGTGCTGCACGAGGTGCGGAGGTTCCTGTCGGCGCCGCCCGGCGGCGCCCGGTCGATCCGCATCGAGTGCCGCTTCCGGGCCGGCAGAGGCCGCCGCGGGGGCCCCGGCGCCGGTGACGAGGGCGCGTACGGCGAGGACGGCTGGCTGAACGTCGAGTCGACGGTCAACCGGCACCACAACGGCCTGATCTTCAACTCCCGGGACGTCACCGAGCGTGTCCGCCTCCAGGCGCAGTTGCAGCACAGCGCCTCTCACGACGCGCTCACCGACCTGCCGAACCGCGCGCTGTTCACCGAGCGCGTCGGGCACGCGCTCGGCGGCAGGCGGGCCGGGGACGCGAACGCCGCCGTGCTCTTCATCGACCTCGACGGCTTCAAGGCGGTCAACGACACCGTCGGCCACGCCGCCGGCGACGAGCTGCTCATCCAGGCCGGCCGCCGGCTGCAGGAGTCGATCCGCTCCGGGGACTCGGCTGCCCGGCTCGGCGGCGACGAGTTCGCCGTGCTGCTCGTCGGCGGCGCGGCGGGCGAGAACCGGTCGGACGGCACCGTGCGCGAGCGGCGCACCCGCGAGGTCGCCGACCGGCTGCGGGTGCGGCTCTCCGAGCCGTACACGGCGGGCGGCGTCGAGGTGCGGGTCGCGGCCAGCATCGGCGTGGCCTTCGCCGAGCCCGGCAGCACGCCCGCGGACCTGATGCGCAACGCCGACCTGGCGATGTACCGCGCCAAGCAGGCCGGCAAGGCGCGCGTCGAGCTGTACGCGCCGCAGATGCAGGCCGAAGTGGTGCGCCGCATAGAGATGGCGAACCGGCTGCGCTCCGCCCTGGACGACGGGCAGTTCACGCTCGTGCACCAGCCGGTGGTGGAGCTGTCGAGCGGGCGTCTGGCGGCGCTGTCGGCGCAGCCGCGCTGGCGCTCGGCGCAGGGCATCGTGCACACGCCCGCCGAGTTCATGCAGGGCCCGCCGGACACCGGCGGGCGCGGCGGCGGGCAGGACCGGGCCCGCGCGGCGGAGCTGGCGCGCTGGCTGCTGGAGGCGACGGTCGAGCAGGCCGCCGCGCGGTACGAGGCGGGCATGGGCATCCCCGTGACCGTACGGCTGTCCGCCGCCCGGCTCACCGATCGGAGCATGTCCCCGCCGCTGGTGGAGGCCCTGCTGATGCGCCACGGGCTGCCGCCCGGGGCGCTGACCGTCGAGGTCGCCGACAGCGACGCCCGGGCGGGCATGGACGAGCTGGAGCGGCGCCTGGTCGCGCTGCGCCGCCTCGGCGTGCGCATCGCGCTCGACGGCTTCGGCAGCGGGCACGCCGCCATCGCCGCGCTGCGCCGGCTGCCGGTGGACGTGCTCAAGCTGGACCGGGGCCTGGTCGACGGCCTGGCCGAGTCGCCCCGGCTGCGCGCCATCGCCGCCGGGATGATCGGCATCGCCGGCGAGCTGGGCCTGGACTCGACGGCCGAGGGGGTCGACCTGCCCGAGCAGGCCGAGGTGCTGCGCGCGCTGGGCTGCCGGCACGCGCAGGGCATGGCCTACTGCGAACCACTTGAGGAGGAGCGGGTACGGGACGCACTGGCCCTGGGAGCGTTCGCGCTTCCGGAGGAGGACCCTTCGGCCATTGCGCTCACATAGTGAGACCTGGGTCCCACGAACTTGACACCCCCGGCGCGCCGGGGGCAAGGTCAGGTCCATGCGCACCCGAATTCTCGTACTTGGACAGCGCGTCGGCTGAAGCGGATCCCGACTCCCGGACCGCGCCGACGCGCTCCCCTCGCTTGCCATCTGGCACGAGGGGTTTTTTGTTGCTCGAACCCGCTGCTCCCCCCGACCCTCGCACCATCGAAGACGAGAAGAGAAACCGATGACCGAGCAGGCTCCCCCGCGAAGTGAGCCCCACCCGCAACCACCGCGGGCCCGCAACGGGGGACAGTCCCGCGTCCCGGGGCACACACCGGCAGACAAGACCGTGACGGGCGCGCAGTCCCTCATCCTCGCCCTGGAGGCCGTGGGCGCGGACACGGTGTTCGGCATTCCCGGCGGGACCATCCTCCCCGCGTACGACCCGCTGATGGACTCCACCAAGGTCCGGCACGTCCTCGTCCGCCACGAGCAGGGCGCGGGGCACGCCGCCACCGGGTACGCGCAGGCCACCGGCAAGGTGGGCGTCTGCATGGCCACCTCGGGACCGGGCGCGACCAACCTCGTCACGCCCATCGCCGACGCGCACATGGACTCCGTGCCGCTGGTGGCGATCACCGGCCAGGTGGTGGTCAAGTCGATCGGCACGGACGCCTTCCAGGAGGCGGACATCTGCGGCATCACCATGCCGATCACGAAGCACAACTTCCTGGTCACGGACCCCGCGGACATCCCGCGGGTGATCTCCGAGGCGTTCCACATCGCCGCCACCGGCCGCCCGGGCCCCGTGCTGGTCGACATCGCCAAGGACACGCTGCAGTCGCCCACGGTCTTCTCCTGGCCGCCCCGGCACGAGCTGCCCGGCTACCGCCCGGTGACCAAGCCGCACGCGAAGCAGATCCGCGAGGCCGCCCGGCTCGTCGGCGCCGCCCGGCGCCCGGTGCTCTACGTCGGCGGCGGCGTGCTCAAGGCCCGCGCCACCGCCGAGCTGAAGGTGCTCGCGGAGCTGACCGGCGCACCGGTCGTCACCACCCTGATGGGCCTCGGCGCCTTCCCCGACACCCATCCGCAGCACCTGGGCATGCCGGGCATGCACGGCACGGTGGCCGCCGTCACCTCGCTGCAGAAGTCCGACCTGATCGTGGCCCTCGGCGCCCGGTTCGACGACCGGGTGACCGGCAGGCTGGACACGTTCGCGCCGTACGCCAAGATCGTGCACGCCGACATCGACCCCGCGGAGATCGGCAAGAACCGCGAGGCGGACGTGCCCATCGTCGGCGACGCGCGCGAGGTCATCGCCGACCTGATCGTGGCGGTGCAGAGCGAGCACGAGCAGGGCGACGGGCAGGGCGGGAGCCCCGCCGCCGGCACCGCCCGCTACGCGGAGTGGTGGCAGCAGCTCAACCGCTGGCGCGAGACGTACCCGCTCGGCTACGACCTGCCCGCCGACGGCACGCTGTCGCCGCAGCAGGTGATCCAGCGCATCGGCGAGCTGGCCCCCGAGGGCACGGTCTACACCGCGGGCGTCGGGCAGCACCAGATGTGGGCGGCCCACTACATCGACTACGACAAGCCCCGCACCTGGCTGAACTCCGGCGGCGCCGGGACCATGGGCTACGCCGTCCCGGCCGCCATGGGCGCGAAGGCCGGCGCGCCGGAGGCGACGGTCTGGGCCATCGACGGCGACGGCTGCTTCCAGATGACCAACCAGGAACTGGTCACCTGCGCGCTGAACGGCATCCCGATCAAGGTCGCGATCATCAACAACGGCGCGCTGGGCATGGTCCGCCAGTGGCAGACCCTCTTCTACAACCGCCGCTACTCCAACACCGCGCTGCACTCCGGCTCCCACGGCAACGGCAACGGCAATGGAAACGGCAACGGCGACGGCGGCGCCGAGAGCGCGGGCGGCGCCGAGGAGCGGGCCCGCCAGGCCGCCGGCACCCGCTGCCCGGACTTCGTCAAGCTCGCCGAGGCCATGGGCTGCGTCGGCCTGCGCTGCGAGGACCCGGAGCAGCTCGACGCCGTCATCGAGAAGGCCAACGCCATCAACGACCGGCCCGTCGTCGTGGACTTCATCGTCCACCAGGACGCGATGGTCTGGCCGATGGTCGCGGCCGGCACCTCCAACGACGAGATCATGGCCGCGCGCGACGTCCGCCCGGACTTCGGCGACGGCGAAGACGACTGAGGCCGGGCAGCGAAGAGAGAGACGAAGACATGTCCAAGCACACGCTCTCGGTCCTGGTGGAGAACAAGCCGGGCATCCTGGCCAGGATCTCCGCGATGTTCTTCCGCCGCGGATTCAACATCGACTCCCTCGCCGTCGGCACCACCGAGCACCCGGACATCTCCCGGATGACGATCGTGGTGAACGTCGAGGACCAGCCCCTGGAACAGGTCACCAAGCAGCTCAACAAGCTCGTCAACGTGCTGAAGATCGTCGAACTGGAGCCGGGCGCGGCGGTGCAGCGCGAACTCGTCCTGGTGAAGGTGCGCGCCGACAACGAGACCCGCTCCCAGGTCGTCGAGATCGTCCAGCTCTTCCGCGCCAAGACCGTGGACGTCTCCCCGGAGGCGGTCACGATCGAGGCCACCGGCAGCGGCGAGAAGCTGGAGGCGATGCTGAAGATGCTGGAGCCGTACGGCATCAAGGAGCTGGTCCAGTCCGGCACGATCGCCATCGGCCGCGGCGCCCGCTCCATCACGGACCGCTCGCTGCGCGCCCTCGACAGAACGGCGTAGCGCCTCCGGCGCGGGCCGCGGGGCGCCGCCGGCCGGCCGGGCGTCGTGGCCGGCGGCGCCCCGCCGGAACCGTTCCTGCCAACCGTCGTTAACAACCCCCGACAACCCCCCGCCGCACCAGACGTACGGTGGGCCCATCCGCAAGACCGAGGAGAGACTTCAGTGGCCGAGCTGTTCTACGACGACGACGCCGACCTGTCCATCATCCAGGGCCGCAAGGTCGCGGTCCTCGGCTACGGCAGCCAGGGCCACGCCCACGCGCTGTCGCTGCGCGACTCCGGCGTGGACGTCCGCGTCGGCCTGCACGAGGGCTCCAAGTCCCGGGCGAAGGCCGAGGAGCAGGGCCTGCGCGTCGTCACTCCCGCCGAGGCCGCCGCCGAGGCCGACGTGATCATGATGCTGGTGCCGGACCCGGTCCAGGGCCAGGTCTACGAGGAGTCCGTGAAGGACAACCTCAAGGACGGCGACGCGCTGTTCTTCGGCCACGGCCTCAACATCCGCTACGGCTTCGTCAAGCCGCCCGCCAACGTCGACGTCTGCATGGTCGCCCCGAAGGGCCCGGGCCACCTGGTCCGCCGCCAGTTCGAGGAGGGTCGCGGCGTGCCGTGCATCGCGGCCGTCGAGCAGGACGCCACCGGAGGCGGCTTCGCGCTGGCCCTGTCGTACGCGAAGGCGATCGGCGGCACCCGCGCCGGCGTCATCAAGACCACCTTCACCGAGGAGACCGAGACCGACCTCTTCGGCGAGCAGGCCGTGCTCTGCGGCGGCACCTCGGCGCTGGTCAAGGCCGGCTTCGAGACTCTGGTCGAGGCGGGCTACCAGCCCGAGATCGCGTACTTCGAGTGCCTGCACGAGCTGAAGCTCATCGTGGACCTCATGTACGAGGGCGGCCTGGAGAAGATGCGCTGGTCGGTCTCCGAGACCGCCGAGTGGGGCGACTACGTCTCCGGCCCGCGGATCATCAACGACGGCACCAAGGCCGAGATGAAGAAGATCCTCGGCGAGATCCAGGACGGCTCGTTCGCCAAGGACTGGATGGCGGAGTACCACAACGGCCTGCCGCGCTACAACGAGTACAAGAAGAAGGACAGTGACCACCTGATCGAGACCACCGGCAAGGAGCTGCGGAAGCTCATGAGCTGGGTGGACGACAAGGACTGAGCGCGGCGGTCGCTCTTTCGGGCGGTGGCGGGGCGCATCCGCGCCCGGCCACCGCCCGGCGCCACTACACTCTTCGTACATCGCGCGTCAGGCTCACAGCGTCGTGTGTCCTTCAAACGCGGCAGCACGCGTCTGTCCGGCGGACCGGCGCCTGCACCCTCCACCTGCGGCCGTCGGGACGGCCGTCCCGCACAGGAATCCAGTGAGGACCACGTGAGCACTGCCCCAGCATCCGGCGCCACCCCCGGGAAGCCGGCCGTACTGATCGCCGAGGAGCTCTCGCCGGCCACCGTCGACGCCCTCGGTCCCGACTTCGACATCCGCCACTGCAACGGCGCCGACCGCGCCGAGCTGCTCGCGGCCATCGCCGACGTGGACGCGATCCTGATCCGCAGCGCCACCAAGGTCGACGCGGAGGCCGTCGCCGCCGCGCGCCGGCTGAAGGTCGTCGCCCGCGCGGGCGTCGGCCTGGACAACGTCGACGTACCCGCCGCCACGAAGGCCGGCGTGATGGTCGTCAACGCGCCCACCTCCAACATCGTCACCGCCGCGGAGCTGGCCTGCGGCCTGATCATCGCCAGCGCGCGCAACATCCCGCAGGCGAACGCCGCGCTGAAGGCCGGCGAGTGGAAGCGTTCGAAGTACACCGGCGTCGAGCTGAACGAGAAGGTGCTCGGCGTCGTCGGGCTCGGCCGCATCGGCGTGCTCGTCGCGCAGCGCATGGCGGCCTTCGGCATGCGCGTCGTGGCGTACGACCCGTACGTGCAGGCCGCGCGGGCCGCGCAGATGGGCGTCAAGCTCGTCTCGCTCGACGAGCTGCTGGAGACCTCCGACTTCATCACCGTCCACCTGCCGAAGACCCCCGAGACCCTGGGTCTGATCGGCGACGAGGCGCTGCAGAAGGTCAAGCCGTCCGTCCGGATCGTCAACGCCGCCCGCGGCGGCATCGTCGACGAGGAGGCGCTGACGGCCGCGCTGAAGGAGGGCCGGGTCGCGGGCGCGGGCCTCGACGTCTACGCCACCGAGCCGTGCACGGACTCGCCGCTGTTCCAGTTCGACAGCGTCGTCGCCACCCCGCACCTCGGCGCCTCCACCGGCGAGGCGCAGGAGAAGGCGGGCATCTCGGTGGCCCGCTCGGTGCGGCTCGCCCTGGCCGGGGAGCTGGTGCCGGACGCGGTCAACGTCCAGGGCGGCGTCATCGCCGAGGACGTGCGCCCCGGGCTGCCGCTGGCGGAGAAGCTGGGCCGGATCTTCACGGCGCTGGCCGGCGAGGTCGCGGTCCGGCTCGACGTGGAGGTCTGCGGCGAGATCACGCAGCACGACGTGAAGGTGCTGGAGCTGTCCGCGCTCAAGGGCGTCTTCGAGGACGTCGTCGCCGAGACCGTGAGCTACGTGAACGCGCCGCTGTTCGCGCAGGAGCGCGGCGTCGAGGTGCGCCTGACCACCAGCTCGGAGTCGAACGCCCACCGCAACCTGGTGACGGTGCGCGGCACGCTCGCCAGCGGCGAGGAGGTGTCGGTCTCCGGCACGCTCTCCGGGCCGAAGCACCTGCAGAAGGTCGTCGCGGTCGGCGAGCACGACGTGGACCTGGCGCTCGCCGACCACATGGCGTTCTTCAGCTACGGCGACCGCCCCGGAGTCGTCGGCACCATGGGCCGGATCCTGGGCGAGGCGGGTATCAACATCGCCGGCATGCAGGTGTCGCGGGCCAAGGCGGGCGGCGAGGCGCTGGTCGCGCTGACCGTGGACGACACGATCCCGACGGCCGTCGTGCAGGAGATCGCCGGTGAGATCGGCGCGGCCTCGGCGCGCGCGGTGAACCTCACCGAGTAACGGACCGGGGGAGACCTCGGGCACCGGGCCCGGGCGGGCGGCAGCGATGCCGCCGGCCCGGGCCCGTCGTCGTGCCCGGGCCGGTGCCGGGCCGCGGGGCCGGGTGGGGGCGCGATGCGGAGGATATTCGCCCGGCCCCCTCTCACTTTCCCGCAGACCCGTGAAATCTCTCCGGCCGCCTCCTACGGTGCGGGTAAGTGGAGAATTCCCCTTCGGTTGAGGAGACGTCATGCGGACCCCGATGCGCGCGGACGCCCGGCGCAACCGCGAGCTGATCCTGCGGGCGGCCGGCGAGGTCTTCGTGGGCGAGGGCCCCGACGCCCCGCTGGAGGAGGTCGCCCGGCGGGCCGGCGTCGGCATCGCCACGCTCTACCGCAACTTCGCCAGCCGCGAGGCGCTGATCCGCGGTGTCGCCGTCGCCACGCTCGCCAGCCTGCGCTCGGTGGCCGGACAGGCGCTGGCGGCGGAGGACGAGCCGTTCGAGGCGCTGCGCCGGTTCGCCCACGCCGCGCTCGACCTGCGCATCGGGGCGGTACTGCCCGCGCTCTCCGGCCGGATCCGGATCGACGAGGAACTGGCCGAGCTGCGCGCGCTGACGCTCCGCCCGGTGCAGGAGCTGATCGTACGGGCGCAGCGGGCCGGCCAGCTCCGCGACGACGTCGTCTTCGGCGACGTTCCGTTCATGGTCATGCGGCTGACGCTGCAACTGCCGGGCGGCGGTCTGCCCGAGGGCGAGGCCCTGGCCCACCGCCATCTGGAGCTGTATCTCGACGGGCTGCGCCCCGAGGCCGCCCGCGCCCGCGGCGCCGCGCTGCCCGGGCCCGTCCTCACCGCCGCCCACTTCATCCGGGCCACGGACCGCATCGTCGGCGGGACGGACCGCCGGCGCCCGTAGCCCCCGCAAGCCCCCGGCACCCGAACCGGAAGCACGCACGAGAAAGACAGTGACATGAACACTACAAAAACCACGACGGCTGACCCGCGGCGCTGGCTCGCGCTCGCCTTCATCGGGCTCGCGCAGCTCATGATCGTCCTGGACGTCACGATCGTGAACATCGCGCTGCCGTCCGCGCAGGCGGATCTGGACATCTCCGACGGGGACCGGCAGTGGGTGATCACCGCGTACACCCTGGCCTTCGGCGGCCTGCTCCTCCTCGGCGGCCGGATCGCCGACTACACCGGCCGCCGCCGGGCCTTCCTGACCGGGCTCGTGGGCTTCGCCGCCGCCTCCGCGGTGGGCGGCGCGGCACCGGGCTTCGGCGCGCTGCTGGGCGCGCGGGCCGCGCAGGGGGCGTTCGCCGCGCTGCTCGCGCCCGCGGCGCTGTCGCTGCTCACCACGAGCTTCACCGAGCAGCGCGAACGCGCCCGCGCCTTCGGCATCTTCGGCGCCATCGCCGCCGGCGGCGGCGCGATCGGCCTGGTCACCGGGGGAGCGCTGACCGAGTACCTGGACTGGCGCTGGTGCCTGTACGTGAACGTGCCCATCGCGGCGGTGGCCGCGGCCGGCTGGTGGGCGCTGCCCGCCGACACCCGTCCGCGGGCGCGGCAGAAGACCGACGTGCCCGGTGTGCTGCTCGCCGTGACCGGCCTGGTCGCCGTCGTCTACGGGTGCAGCGAGGCGGAGTCCGAGGGCTGGGACTCGGCGCTCGTGCTCGGCCTGCTCTTCCTCGGGGTTGCGCTGCTCACCGGCTTCGTGCTGCACGAGCGCGGCGCCGCGGCGCCGCTGCTGCCGCTGCGGGTGGTGCTGAGCCGGGCCCGCGGGAGCGCGTTCCTGGGCATCGCGCTGGTCGCGGTCGGGATGTTCGGCCTCTTCCTCTTCCTCACGTACTACATGCAGGTCGTCCTGGGCTACTCGGCGCTGAAGACCGGGGTGGCGTTCCTGCCGCTGACGGCCGGGGTGCTCGCCGGTGCCGGCGGGCTCGCGGCCCGGCTGCTGCCCAGGGTGGCGCCGCGGGCGCTCATCGTCCCCGGGCTGCTGTTCGCCGCGGCCGGCAACGCCTGGCTGGCGACGGTGGACGTGGACACCTCGTACGCGGCCGGGGTGCTGCCGGCGGAGCTGGTCGTGGGCGTCGGGATGGGCATGGTGATGGCCCCGGCGATCAACTACGCCACCCACGGCGTCCGCGAGGACGAGGCCGGGGTCGCCTCGGCGACGGTCAACACCGCGCAGCAGATCGGCGGCTCGATCGGCACGGCGCTGCTCAACACCGTGGCCACCAGCGCCACCGCCGACTACCTCGCCGAGCGCGTGCCGGACGCGGGCGCGCTGGAGGAGCGGCGGGCCGCGGGCGGGCCGGTGCCGGAGGTCGTCAAGGCGGGCCTGGTCGAGGGCTTCGCCACGGCGTACACGGTCGCGTCGGTCGTCCTGCTCGCGGCGGCGGTGGTGGTCGCGGCCCTGATGAACACCCCCCGCCCCGACCGCACCCGCTCGGCGACCGCCACCCCGGCGGCCCACCTGGGCTGAGCCGGCGACCGCGCGTGTGCCGCGTACCGGGGGCGCGGGAAGCCGGGATCGCGTACGGCGGCGGTGGCGTGTGTCCGTGTGCGAGGCCGGCGACCGCAGCCCTGCCTGGCCGCCCGGCAGCGGGCCCGGCGGGGGTGTGCGTCCCGCTTGCCGGGGTGCGGGCTCGCTTGCCGGGGTGCGGGGCTCGCGTGCGGTGCGGGTGGTCCGTGCCCGCGTCCGGGGTGCGGTCAGAGGCGGGCGGACTTGAGGGACATGTGGAGGAGCAGGCGGTCCTCGCCCGCGGTGAGGTCGAGGCCGGTCAGCTCCTCCACCCGGGACAGCCGGTAGTACAGCGTCTGGCGGTGGATGCCCAGCGCGGCGGCCGTGCGGGAGGCCTGGCCGGCGTGGTCGAGATAGACCTCGGCGGTGCGGGCCAGTTCGGCGTGTGAAGGCTCCAGCAGCCGGGCGACCGCCGGGTCGACGCCGCCGGGCAGCTCGGTGAGCAGCCGGTACGGGCCGATGTCCGGCCACCGCGCCACCGGGCCCAGCCCGGGTGCGGCCCACGCCGCCCGCGCGGCGGCGAGCGCCTCGCGCCAGGTGCCGGGCAGCCCGGCCAGGCCCGTCCGCCCGTCGCCGATTCCGGCGACCGCGCCGGGCGCGCCGGCCGCGGCGTGCAGCAGCCGCTCGGCCGCCGTCGCCGTCGGCTCCAGCGCACCCGCGGACGGCAGCAGCACCAGCGCCGCCAGCACCCGTACCGGAGCCGCCTCGCCGCCCGCACCGGCCGCACCGCCCGTCGCACCGCGCACCCGCACCACCGTCGTCGCCGCCGTCCGCGGCAGCCCCGGACCCGGCGCCGCCGGGTCCGCCGGCCGCCAGGGCAGCACCGCCACCGCCGCCACCGGTCCCGCCGCGTCGCCCGGCAGCGCGTCCCGCAGCTCCGCCAGCGCCGCGTCCCGGCCGGCCGCCGGCCCCGCCAGCACGTCGTGCAGCAGCTCCCCCGCCGCGGCGCCCGCCCGGGTCTCCGCCGCCAGCAGCGCCCCGATCCGCTCCGCCGTCCGCATGGCCTGTGCGATCCGCGGGTCCGGCGCCCGGCCGGGCCCGCCCAGCTCGACGTCCGCCAGGTGCCCGTCGTCGAGCAGCCAGAGGTAGCCCTGCACCACGCCGTCGTGCCGCGCCGGCAGGCAGATCCGCCCGGTGAGCACCCCCGCGGAGGGGTCGGGCGGGATCCGCAGCGGCCCGGTCGCGCGGGTGATCCCGTACGCCTCGAACCACGCCCGCACCGCCGCCGTGGAGCGCCGGTGCAGGATGGACTTCGTGCGCACCGGGTCCATGAGCGACGAGACGCCGCCCGACGAGCCGTCGCCGGTGTCGTGGACGCCGAAGGCGATCAGGCCGAAGTCCCGGTCCTCCAGGGTGGCGGGCGCGCCGAGCGCCGCCGAGACCTCGTCCACCAACTGCTGGTAGTCGCCGCGCATGACCGCAGCCTCTCATACATCTGTATGAGGGCGGGCGCTCGGATGCGTGACAGGTGTCGATGGCCCAGGATCGGAGGGATCCTTAGATTTCACGGAGGTGTTACCTGCGCCCCGACCGTGGAGGTGCCCCGTGCTGGGTCCCGTGCTTCTCGCCGCCGCGCGCAGCGACGGAATCCGTCGTGTCGTGTCGGCCGCACCGGTCAGCCGCCAGGTGGTCGCGCGCTTCGTGGCCGGCGAGGAGCTGGCCGACGCCGTCGCCGCCGTCCGCGACCTGGCCGCGCGCGGCCTGGAGGTCACCCTCGACCACCTCGGCGAGGACGTCACCGACCCCCGCGAGGCGCTGCGCGCCCGGGACGCGTACCTCAGGCTCGCCGAGGCCCTGACCGGCGAGGGGCTGGGCACCCGCGCCGAGATGTCCGTGAAGCTCTCCGCCTTCGGCCAGGCGCTGCCCGGCGGCCACGACCTCGCGCTCGCCCACGTCACTCCGGTGGTCGAAGCCGCCGCCGCGGCCGGCACCACGGTCACCCTCGACATGGAGGACCACACCACCGTCGACTCCACCCTCGCCGTCCTGCGCACGCTGCGCGAGCGCTTCCCGCAGACCGGCGCCGTGCTCCAGGCGTACCTCTTCCGCACCGAGGAGGACTGCCGCGACCTCGCCGGCGAGGGCTCCCGGGTCCGGCTGGTGAAGGGCGCGTACAAGGAGCCCGCCCTGATCGCCTTCCAGGACCGGACGGAGGTGGACCGGGCCTACGTCCGCTGCCTGAAGGTCCTCATGACCGGGCGCGGGTACCCCATGATCGGCACGCACGACCCCCGGATGATCGCCATCACCCGGGAGCTGGCGCGCCGCCACGGCCGCAAGTCCGACGAGTACGAGTTCCAGATGCTCTACGGCATCCGCCCCGCGGAACAGGAGCGGCTGGTGGCCGAGGGCCACCGGATGCGCGTCTACACCCCCTACGGCACAGACTGGTACGGCTACTTCATGCGCAGGCTCGCCGAGCGCCCGGCGAACACCGCCTTCTTCCTGCGCGCCCTGGCCGGCCGGCGCTGACGACCCCGCGAGCCCCCCGAAGACTCCGCACCTCGAAGGAGAACGGCAACCATGGACGCTGTGACCCAGGTCCCCGCCCCGTACAACGAGCCGGTGCACACCTACGCCCCCGGCACGCCGGAGCGTGCGCGGCTGGAGGCCAGGCTCAAGGAGCTGGCCGAGAGCCCCATGGAGCTGCCGATGACCATCGGCGGCGTACGGCGCATGGGCGGCGGCGAGCGCGTCGACGTCGTGCAGCCGCACAAGCACAAGGCCGTGCTCGGCACGTACGGCACGGCGACCCGCGCGGACGCGCAGGACGCGATCGACGCCGCCCTGGCCGCCGCGCCCGGCTGGCGCGCGCTGTCCTTCGACGACCGCGCCGCGATCCTGCTCAAGGCCGCCGACCTGCTCGCCGGCCCGTGGCGCGAGACGATCGCCGCGTCCACCATGCTCGGCCAGTCGAAGACCGCGCAGCAGGCGGAGATCGACGCGCCCTGCGAGCTGATCGACTTCTGGCGCTTCAACGTCCACTTCGCCCGCCAGATCATGGACGAGCAGCCGCCGATCCAGCCGCCCGGCGTGTGGAACCGGCTCGACCACCGCCCGCTGGAGGGCTTCGTCTACGCGATCACGCCCTTCAACTTCACGGCGATCGCCGGCAACCTGCCGACCGCGCCCGCCCTCATGGGCAACGTCGTGGTCTGGAAGCCGTCGCCGACGCAGACGCACGCCGCGGTGCTGCTCATGCGGCTGCTGGAGGAGGCCGGGATGCCGCCCGGCGTCATCAACCTCGTCACCGGCGACGGCAAGGAGCTGTCGGAGGTGGCGCTGCCGCACCCGGACCTGGCCGGCATCCACTTCACCGGCTCCACCCGCACGTTCCAGCACCTGTGGGCCGAGGTCGGCAGGAACCTGCCCGGCTACAAGGCGTACCCGCGGATCGTCGGCGAGACCGGCGGCAAGGACTTCATCGTCGCCCACCCGACCGCGGACCCGGCGAAGCTGAAGACCGCGATCACCCGCGGCGCCTTCGAGTACCAGGGCCAGAAGTGCTCGGCCGCCTCCCGCGCGTACGTCCCGCGCTCGCTCTGGGACGGCGGCCTGAAGGACGCGCTCGTCACCGAGACCGAGGGCCTGGCCATGGGCGACGTCACGGACCTGGCGAACTTCGTCGGCGCCGTGATCGACGACCGGGCGTTCGCCAAGAACAAGGCCGCCATCGAGCGCGCCAAGGCCGACCCCGCGTGCGAGATCGTCGCGGGCGGCACGTACGACGACTCCGTCGGCTACTTCGTCCGCCCCACCGTCATCGTCTGCTCGGACCCGGAGAACGAGGTCTTCACCGAGGAGTACTTCGGCCCGATCGTCGCCCTGCACGTGTACGAGGACGCCGCCTACGACACGATGCTGGACCAGATGGAGTCCGTCGCCGCCTACGCTCTGACCGGCGCGGTCCTCGCGCAGGACCGGGCGGTCATCGCCGAGGCGACCCGCAGGCTGCGCTTCGCGGCCGGCAACTTCTACGTCAACGACCGGCCCACCGGCTCGATCGTCGGCCAGCAGCCCTTCGGCGGTGCCCGCGCCTCCGGCACCAACGACAAGGCGGGTTCGAAGTTCAACCTGCTGCGCTGGTCCTCGCCGCGGGCCATCAAGGAGACGATGGACGCGCCGACGGACTACCGCTACCCCCACATGGGCTGACGCCCCCGGGACCGCCCCGCGCGGTCCCCCCGAACGCCGCCCTCGGCCGCCTCCCCCGTCGGCCGGGGGCGGCCCCGTGCGCGTACGCAGGTTCCGCCCCCGCCCCTGCGCTCCCGTTCCGGCGGCCGGTGGCGACCTCCTCGCGTTACGGTCGTGACATGCGGATACTCGCCGTGGTCTGGGACATCGACGACACGATCTTCGACCACTCGGGCGCCGAGCGGCGCGCCGCGACGGAGTACCTGACCGCCCGCGGCCTGCTGGGCCGGTACGCCTCGCCCGAGGCCGCCGCGGCGCACTGGCACGCGGTCTCCGAGGAGTACGTGGACCGCTACCTCGCCGGCGAGTTCACCTTCCTGGCCCAGCGCCGCGAGCGGGCCCGGGTGCTGGCGGGCCGGCCGCTGACCGACGCCGAGGCGGACGTCTGGATGGCCGGCTACCAGGCCGCGTACCGGCGGCACTGGCGGGTCTTCCCCGACGTCGTACCGGCGCTCGACGGCCTCACCCCGCGCCGCCGGCACGGCCTGCTGTCCAACAACAGCGCCCCGCACCAGGAGGAGAAGCTCCGCGCCATCGGCGTGCACGACCGCTTCGAGGCGATGGTGTGCTCCGAGGAGCTGGGCGTCGCCAAGCCCGCCGCGGGCGCCTTCCACGCTGCCTGCGCCGCCCTCGGGCTGCCGCCGGAGCGCGTCGCGTACATCGGCGACCGGCCGGACACCGACGCCGCGGGCGCGGACGCGGCGGGGCTGACGGGGATCTGGCTCGACCGCGCGGGCACGGGCGACCGGGCGGGCGCTGGCGGCCGGGCGGCCCGGAACGCGCCCGCGGGGGTGCGCCGCATCACCTCGCCGGCCCACCTGGCGGCGCTGCTCGACGCGCTGGACCCGTGAGGATCACCGCAGGTCGGCGGGGGTGCCGTCTCAGATAGTAGGAAGCCCGAGTAAATGGCGAGACAAGGACGCTTTGACGTCCTACTTTTGTAGGAGCCGAACGCTCGCGCAACAGCGACGGTGGTCGAGGCAGGGCGCCTCTCAGGCAGGTCACCCCTGCGGCGCCGCTCCCGCCCCAGCGGCGTCCCCACGTCTCTCCAGCGCCCTCCAGGAGTTGTCCCATGGCTGCCACCACCACGGTCCGCCGCGCCCGCCACTCCGCCCGCACCGAGCAGGCCCGCGACTCCGCGGTCGCCCGGAAGAACGCCGCCGCCGCGCTGCAGCGGGCGTTCGACCGCCGCGACAACGGCGGCTCGACCGGCCACTGAGCCCGCGCGTCCGCACCGGGCCCGCCCGTCCCGCCGACCCGCGCACGGCGGCCGCTCAGCGGCCCCGTACCAACTCGAAGTGGTCGATCCGCGTGCCGTCGTCGGCGTACGCGGCGACCCGCAGCGCGGGCGAGGCGCCCGGCCGGGACTCGACGGCGAGGAACGAGTAACCCGTATAGCGCACCCGGGACCACTCGACGCCCTCCAGGGCCTTCTCGCCCGACCGCGTCCAGGCGAACGTCTCCACCACGTCCCGGTCCCGGCGCCGGCCCTCGTGGGTGTCCGGCGCGGTGAAGTCGTACAGCTTGCGTCCGCCGCCGCCCGCGGTCACGTAGACCGCGCCGTGGCGCTCGGTGTCCACCGAGCCGCCCACGGGCAGCGGGCGGGTCAGGGCCCCCGCGCGCAGGGCGTCGGTGCGCTCGTAGACGTGGTTGTGGCCGTTGACCACGAGGTCCACCCGGTGCTTGTCGAACAGCGGCGTGAAGTGCTCCCGCACCCCGCCGTCCGAGGCGTGGGTGCTGGTGGAGTACGCGCAGTGGTGGAAGAAGACCACGACGAAGTCGACGCCCGGCTCCTTCCGCAGCTCCCCGAGCCGCCGGTCCAGCCAGCGCACCTGGGCGCCGTCGGTGAAGCCGAGGTTGGCCGGGATCTCGTACGACACGTCGTTGGCGTCCAGCGCCACGACGGCGACGTTGCCGTAGACGAAGGAGTACGAACTGGGCGCCCCGCGCGGATCTGCGCCGTTGTCAGGCAGCGTCCAGCGGGCCCGCTGGCCGCCGTAGCCGTCGGGGGAGTACCACGCCTCCATGTCGTGGTTGCCCATCGCCGGCATCCACGGGACCCGCGAGGACACCGGGTCGATCTGCCGCAGGAAGCGGTCCCACACCCGGGCGTCGTAGCGGCCGGTCTCCAGGCCGTGCCCGGAGTCCTCGGCGTAGCAGATGTCGCCGGCGTGCAGGTGGAAGGCCGGGGGGCCGCCGGGCAGGGCGGCCATGCGCCGGGTGACGGCGCGGGCGGCGCGGCCGAGGCCCTGGTCGCCGAAGGCGGTGAAGACGAAGCGCTCCGGTCGCGCGGGCGCGGTGCGGAATCCGGCGAGGTGCTCGGCCGCTCCCGGCGAGGCGGCGGGGTCGAACTCGTCGTGACCGAGGCCGTAGACGTACGCCGTGCCGGGCTCCAGGCCGTCGAGCGCGGCGTGCACGTAGTGCTGTTCGACCGCGGGCAGGCCGTTCATCGCCGGGGTCTTCAGCGGCCGGATCTCGGCCTCGACGGGCTCGCCGAGGTCGCCGCGGTCCGTGCCGAAGCGCACGTACGGCCGGCGCACCGGCAGCGGGAGCTGCCAGCCGACCCGCATCTGGGTGCGCGGGTCGGCGCCGAAGGCCAGATGCCGGCCGAACGCCGCCGGCGCCCCGGTGGGCGCGGGGCTGACCATGTCCGCGGAGGAGTGGTCCGTACGCCCGGCCCCCCCGCCGCCGTCGCCGCCGCCACCGCACCCGGCGAGCAGCAGACCGCCGGCCAGCCCGCCCGCGCCGGTGACGACGCGGCGCCGGGAGTGCCGGCGGCGCAGGTACTCGTGCTGTTCGGCCATGCTCATGCTGCGGGCGAGCTGTTCGGGGATGCCGAAGCCGGGGGTGTCCATATGTCCGAGCCTTCCCCCTCCGGGCCGACACACCGGAGAACCCCGGCCGTCGGTGTGGTGAACGGCTTCGGTATGTCCATATCCCGGACGGCGGTGTCATCCCGCAAGACGTAGCGCGTAGGCTCCCCGCATGTCTCGCAGCATTCGACTCGCGTCCATTCCCGGCGACGGCATCGGCCCCGAGGTCGTGGCCCAGGGCCTGAAGGTGCTCTCCGCCGTCCTGCCGCAGGACGTGAAGCTGGAGACCGAGAGCCACGACCTGGGCGCCCGCCGCTGGCACGCCACCGGCGAGACCCTGCCGGACGCGGAGCTCGCGGCCCTCGCCGACTTCGACGCGATCCTGCTCGGCGCCATCGGCGACCCCTCGGTGCCCTCCGGCGTGCTGGAGCGCGGGCTGCTGCTGAAGCTGCGCTTCGCCTTCGACCACTACGTGAACCTGCGCCCGTCGAAGCTCTTCCCCGGCACCGGGACCCCGCTCGCCGGCCGCCCCGCCATCGACTTCGTCGTCGTCCGCGAGGGCACCGAGGGCCCGTACACCGGCAACGGCGGCAGCCTGCGCACCGGCACCCCGGCCGAGGTCGCCACCGAGGTCAGCGTCAACACCGCGTACGGCGTGGAGCGCGTGGTCCGGGACGCGTACGAGCGCGCCCAGGCCCGCCCGCGCAGGAAGCTGACGCTCGTGCACAAGAACAACGTGCTCGTCTACGCCGGCCACCTGTGGAAGAACACCTTTGACCGCGTCGGCGCCGACTACCCCGACGTCACCACGGACTATCTGCACGTCGACGCCGCGACCATCTTCCTCACCACGCAGCCGGAGCGGTTCGACGTGATCGTCACCGACAACCTCTTCGGCGACATCCTCACCGACCTCGCCGCCGCCATCAGCGGCGGCATCGGCCTCGCCGCCTCCGGGAACATCAACCCGACAGGCGCCTTCCCGTCGATGTTCGAGCCGGTCCACGGCTCCGCGCCGGACATCGCCGGCACCGGCAAGGCCGACCCGACGGCCACGGTCCTGTCGGTCGCCATGCTGCTGCGCCACCTCGGCTACGCCGTGCAGGCCACCCGCGTCGAGGAGGCCGTCGAGGCCGACCTGGCCGCGCGGGGCGCCGGCGCGCGGACCACGGACGAGATCGGCGACGCGCTCGCCGCCCGAGTATCCGGCTGACCGCCGGGACCACACGCTCGCCGCGGCCGGCCCGGCCGGTCAGGTTTCTCCGCACGGCCGGCTGACGCTGCCCTCCGGGCGGCGTCAGTGCGACGATGACCCTTCGGGCCGCGCACCACCGCCACGCTTGCCGCTGCCCACGCCCCCGTCATAATCGACAGCGGGGCCGCGGCACGGGGTAATGCTCGGACGTCCTAGTACCTTCGGGTGCGAGGACCTCGGGACGGGACGCGGTCCGCCACACACCGAACGGTGAAGGACACGAATCTCATGACCACGATCGAGCTCAAGCCGTCCGCCCACCCGCTGTCCGACGCGGAGCGCGAGGCGATCCTGACCAACCCCGGCTTCGGCAAGCACTTCACCGACCACATGGTCACCATCAAGTGGACCGAAGGCCGCGGCTGGCACGACGCGCAGCTCCAGCCGTACGCGCCGCTGACCCTCGACCCGGCGACGATGGCGCTGCACTACGGGCAGTCCGTCTTCGAGGGACTGAAGGCCTACCGGCAGCCCGACGGCAGCGTCCGCACCTTCCGGCCGGACGCCAACGCGCGCCGCTTCCAGTTGTCCGCCCGCCGGCTGGCGATGCCGGAACTGCCCGTCCAGACCTTCGTGGCGGCCATCGACGCGCTCGTGCGCCAGGACAAGGCGTGGGTGCCGGGCACCGGCGAGGAGTCGCTGTACCTGCGCCCGTTCATGTTCGCCACCGAGGTCGGCCTCGGCGTGAACTCGCCCGCGCGCGAGTACCTGTTCATGGTGCTGGCCTCGCCCGCCGGCGCGTACTTCCACGGTGGCATCAAGCCGGTGTCGGTGTGGCTCACCGAGGAGTACGTGCGCGCCGCGCCCGGCGGCACGGGCGAGGCCAAGTGCGCGGGCAACTACGCGGGCGCCATGGCCGCCACCCTCCAGGCCGTGCAGCAGGGCTGCGACCAGGTGGTGTGGCTGGACGCGGTGGAGCGCCGGTGGATCGAGGAGATGGGCGGGATGAACCTGTACTTCGTCCGGGGCGGGGGGCAGGGCGGGACGCGGGAGGTGGTCACGCCCGAGCTGACCGGCACGCTGCTGCCCGGCATCACCCGCGACTCGCTGCTGACCATCGCCGCCGACCTGGGCTACCGGACCCGCGAGGTGCGGATCTCCAAGGAGGAGTGGCAGGCCGGCTGCGCGGACGGGACGATCTCGGAGACCTTCGCCTGCGGCACGGCCGCGGTCATCACGCCCGTGGGGCACGCGAAGTCGAGCACGGCGGAGTGGACGGTCGCCGACGGGTCGATGGGGCCGGTCACGGCGCAACTGCGCAAGGCGCTGGTCGACGTGCAGACCGGGCAGGCCCCGGACCCGCACGGGTGGATGCACGAGCTGGGCTGAGAAACGGCCCGGCCTCTCCCGGGGTACGGGCCGGGCGGCTCCGTACCGCGGGAGGGGCCGCCGCCGGGTGCGGCGGCGGCCCCTCGTGGTGCCGTGTGCGGTGTGGCCGGCCGGTGCGTCAGTAGACGCTCACGCCGTACGCGCTGAGCGCCTCGGTGACCGGCTGGTGGATGGCGGAGCCGTTGGTGCCGGTGCAGCCCGCGCTGCCGGAGTGGATGCCGTACGCGGTGTTGCCCGAGAAGTGGGCGCCGCCGCTGTCGCCGCCCGCGGAGCAGGCGGTGGTGCGGACCATGTTGTAGACGGGGCCGTCGCTGTAGTTGACCGTCACGTTCACCGCGGTCACGGAGCCGCTGGTGACCTGGGTGGTGGAGCCGCTCTTCTGGATGGCCTGGCCGACGACGGCGTTCGCGGCGCCGGTGATGTCCCGGGTGCTGCCGTTGTAGAGGTTGACGGTGCCCGCGGGGGAGGAGCCGTTGGTGTAGCGGACGATGCCGTAGTCGTTGGTCGGGAAGCTGGTGCCCTCCCGGGTGCCGATGGCCGCGCCGCCGGAGGTGGCCGACCAGGAGGCGCCGGCGTTGGTGCAGTGGCCGGCGGTGACGAAGTAGCGGGCGTTGTTCTTGGTCACGTTGAACGCCGCGGAGCAGCGGTAGCCGCCGCCGTAGATCGCGTCGCCGCCCAGGACCTCCTTGCGGAACGTGCCGGCTATGCGCTCCACCCGGGCCGCGCCGTCGAGGCTCTTCGCGACGCGCTGCAGCTTCGCGTACTCGGCGGCGGACACCGTGGAGTCGGCCTGCACGGCTATCTGGTTGGTGGCCGGATCGACACCCCAGGAGGTGCCGGTGATCTTCGCGCGGTCCTCGAAAGCGCCCATCGCGGAGCGCAGTTCGGCGGCGCTGTGCTCGACCAGCTCGGCGCGGGCACCGGCGGCGCGGGCCTCGGCGGCGGCGGCCTTGTCGGTGACCGTCACGACCAGGTCGCCGGTGTCGGCGTCCAGGTACGTGCCGGCGCTGTCGGCGCCGAGGGCGCGCGCGACGTCGGCGTTGAGCGCGACCGTCGCCGCGTTGGCCTTCACCCCCTGGTCGGGGCGGTCGGCCGGCGGGGGCGCCGCGGCGGCCGTGGAGCCGAGCGCGGCGGTGCCGAGGAGGAGAAGGGCGGCGAGGGTGCCGCCCAGACGCGCGGACATCTGGGGTCTCATGCGGTGGGTTCTCCTTTGTGTGAACCATGTGGGGGTTGTGTGGGAGGTGCCGTACCGACTGGCCTGGACCAAATTGGCACGCGCATGTCATCCACACAAGACCGCATTGCGCCCTGACCTCCGCGAACGAAATGTGGGCACGCTGCCCGTATGGTGAGACGGGACTCCTGATCGGGAGAGGCGTGTGCCAGACTGCCCGACGTGACCTTGTTTGCCGTCATGATTATTGGCGACAGGCGCGCCGGTCCGCGCTGACCCGTACCGCGATCCGCACGCGGTGCCGGCCCACCGCGTCCCAGACCCGCGCGCCAGACCTCTCGCGACCCGCGAGGGGTCTTTTCCGTTTCCGGGGCCCGAGAGCACACCATCCGACAGGAGCACTTCGATGAGCACAGAGCCGGCAGCCCCCGACACCTCCGATACCCCCGGCACCCTCGCGGACGGTTTCCACGTCTTCGACACCACGCTGCGCGACGGCGCGCAGCGCGAGGGCATCAGCCTGACCGTCGCGGACAAGCTGGCCATCGCCCGGCACCTCGACGACTTCGGCGTGGGCTTCATCGAGGGCGGCTGGCCCGGCGCGGTGCCCCGGGACACGGAGTTCTTCCGCCGCGCCCGCGACGAGGTCGAGTTCCGGCACGCGCAGCTCGTCGCCTTCGGCGCCACCCGCAAGGCGGGCGTACGGGTCGAGGACGACCCGCAGGTGCTCGCGCTGCTGGAGTCCAAGGCCCCCGTCGTCACGCTGGTCGCCAAAGCCCACGACCGGCACGTGGAGCTGGCGCTGCGCACCACGCTCGCGGAGAACCTCGCGATGGTCCGCGACACGGTGGCCTTCCTGCGCGAGCACGGGCGCCGGGTCTTCGTCGACTGCGAGCACTTCTTCGACGGCCACCGCGCCAACGCCGCGTACGCCAAGCAGGTCGTCGCCGCCGCGCACGAGGCCGGCGCCGACGTCGTCGTGCTCTGCGACACCAACGGCGGCATGCTCCCCGGTCAGGTGCGCGAGACCGTCGCCGAGGTGCTGGCCGCCACCGGGGCGAGACTGGGCATGCACGCCCAGGACGACTCCGGCTGCGCCGTGGCCAACACCCTGGCCGCCGTCGACGGCGGCGCCACGCACGTGCAGTGCACCGCCAACGGCTACGGCGAGCGCGTGGGCAACGCCAACCTCTTCCCCGTCGTGGCCGCGCTGGAGCTCAAGTACGACATGCGCGTGCTCCCCGCGGGGAAGCTGGCGGAGATGACCCGGATCTCGCACGCCGTCGCCGAGGTCGTCAACATCGCGCCCGCCACCCACCAGCCGTACGTGGGCGTCTCGGCCTTCGCCCACAAGGCCGGCCTGCACGCCTCCGCCATCAAGGTCGACCCCGACCTGTACCAGCACATCGACCCCGAACTGGTCGGCAACCGGCTGCGCATGCTGGTCTCCGACATGGCCGGCCGGGCGTCCATCGAGCTGAAGGGCAAGGACCTCGGCCTCGACCTCGGCGACGACCGCGAGCTGCTGAGCCGGGTGGTGGAGCGGGTCAAGGAGAACGAGCTCCGCGGGCTGACGTACGAGGCCGCCGACGCCTCCTTCGAGCTGCTGCTCCGCGAGGAGCTGCAGTTGCGCGAGTCCGGCCGGGCGCGGCGCTACTTCCGCACCGAGTCCTGGCGGGCCATCGTCGAGGACCGGCCGGACGGCACCCACGCCAACGAGGCCACGGTCAAGCTGTGGGCGAAGGGCGAGCGGACCGTCGTCACGGCGGAGGGCAAAGGCCCGGTCCATGCGCTGGACCGGGCCCTGCGGGTGGCGCTGGAGCGGCTCTACCCCCAGCTCGCCGACTTCGAGCTGATCGACTACAAGGTGCGGATCCTGGAGGGGACCCACGGCACGGAGTCGACGACGCGGGTGCTGATCACCACCAGCGACGGGAGCGGCGAGTGGGACACCGTCGGCGTCGCGGACAACGTCATCGCGGCGTCCTGGCAGGCGCTGGACGACGCCTACGCGTACGGGCTGCTCAGGGCCGGGGTGGTGCCGCAGGAGTAACGGCGGGCACGGCGGCGCCGGGGGCCGCCCCGGTGCTCTCCGCCCCGCCGGCCTGGGCAACCCCGCCCGGCACGGCGCCGCCCGGCACGGCGCCGCCCGGCACGGCGCCGCCCGGGGCCGCGGCGTCGCCCGGCCCGGTCGTTCCGCCGGGCGTACGCGGCCGGAGCACCGCCAGCGCCAGCACCGCCGCCGCGGCGATCAGCGCCGCCCCGACGCCGAACGCCAGCCGGAAGCCGCCCGTCAGCGCCGCGTCCCGGCCGTCCCCGCCCGCGGTCAGCGACTCCGTGCGCGCCGCCGCCAGCGTGGTCAGCACCGCGACGCCCAGCGCGCCGCCGATCTGCTGCACGGTGTTGAACAGCCCGGAGACCACCCCGGCGTCGTCCTCGTGCGCCCCGGACATGCCCAGCGCGGTCATCGCCGGCAGCACCAGCCCGCCGCCGCTGATCAGCAGCATCGTGGGCAGCAGGTGGGTCACGTAGCTCACCTCGGCCGGATCCCGCGGGATGCGGAGCAGCAGCGCCAGGGCGAGCGCGAGGAGCAGGAGCCCGGCCAGCAGCACCGACCGCTCGCCGAACCGGGCGACCAGCCGGGCGGAGAGGAGCAGCGAGGTGACGCCGATGGTGACCGCCGCGGGCAGCATCGCGAGGCCCGTCTCGGCGGCCCCGTAGCCCAGCACCTGCTGCAGGTACAGCGCCACGACGATCTGGAAGGCGAACATGCCCGAGATCACGAGCAGTTGGACGGCGTTGGCGCCGGAGACCGTGCGCGAGCGGAAGACGCGCAGCGGCAGCAGCGGCGCGGCGGCCCGGGCCTGGCGGAGCAGGAAGCCGGCGAGCAGGGCGGCGGCGAGCGCGGCGGAGCCGAGGGTGCGGCCGGAGGCCCAGCCGTGGCTCTCGGTCTCGACGATGGTGTAGACGCCGAGCATCAGCCCGGAGGTGACCAGCAGCGCCCCGGCGACGTCGGCGCCGCCGGCCGGGCGGGTCCGCCCGTCGGCCGGGCCGCCGGGCAGCACGCGCAGCGCGAGCACCGCGGTGGCCACGCCGATGGGCAGGTTGATGAAGAAGATCCAGTGCCAGCTCAGCGCGTCGGTGAGCACGCCGCCGAGCACCTGGCCCAGCGAGGCGCCGGTCGCGCCGGTGAACGCGAAGGCGCCGATGGCCTTCGCCCGCTCCTTCGCGTCGGTGAAGAGCGTGACGATCATGCCCAGTCCGACGGCCGAGGCCAGCGCCCCGCCGACGCCCTGCACGAAGCGGGCGGCGATGAGCGCCCAGGGCTCCGCGGCCAGCCCGCACAGCAGGGAGGCCGCGGTGAAGAGCGCGATGCCGGCGACGAAGACCCGCTTGCGGCCGAGCAGGTCGCCGAGGCGGCCGGCGAGGAGGAGCAGCCCGCCGAAGGCGATCATGTAGGCGTTGACGGTCCAGGTCAGATCGGCGGGCGAGAACCCCAGGTCCCGCTGGATGGCGGGCAGGGCGACGGTGACGATGCTCCCGTCGAGGATGATCATCAGCGCGCCGGTGCACAGGATCGCGAGTGCGAACCAGCGGGATCGGTCGGGCCGTTGGCCGACTGTGTTCATGAGGTCTCTCCTGAGGCGTGGGCAACAAGAAAGACCGTAGCAGATAGTTTCGTACGGGACTATCTATTGTTCAGTTTTCTCGTACGGACCTTCCTCGGGCTACCGCCGGGCCTGCCGGGCCCGGCGCACGGGCTGGTCGTGCGCGACGGGCTCGGCGAGCGGGCCCTCCGCCAGGCCCTCCAGGGCGGCCACGAGAAGGTCCCGCTGCGCGGCCGGCAGGGTGTCGAGCACCTCCCGGTGCACCCGGTCGACGACCTCCTGGCCGCGCGCCGCGATCTCCGCGCCGGCCTCGGTGACATGGATGATCCGGGCCCGGCGGTCCGTGCTCGACGGCCGCCGCTCGGCGTACCCGGCCTTCTCCAGGCCGTCCACGGTCACGACCATCGTGGTCTTGTCCATGCGTGCCAGCTCCGCGAGCTGGCCCTGGGTGCGCTCGCCCTCCAGGGCGTGCACGAGTACGCACTGCTCGCGCTGGAGCAGCCCGACCTCGCTCAGGGCGGCGGCCAGGTGGGTGTTGAGCACGTGCGCGGTGTGGACGAGGGTGCCCGTCACGTCCGGTACGGTGCGGGCGGGCGCGCGGGATGAGGGCGTGGTCGTCATGCGGCCAGGCTAACAAGAAAGTCTGCTACCGAACCTTCTCGCAACCCAACGATCTCTCCCGCCGCGTTGTCGAGGCCCTACAGCTCGGATCGACGTGTCGTTGGTCGATGTCTGGCCCGGTCACCTGCACATAGTGCCGGGTGCTCATGATTTCCCCGCCGACGTTGTAGGGAAATGACATAAGGTTCGATGCCCTCGTACCCGTACCGTCATTCCATGACCACTGTGGACTACGCCCCCTCCGACGCGACGGCGGCAGGCGCCGTCGAGAACGAGGCCCGGGGGCGGGCGGCCGAGCTGCGCCGCATTCGCGAGCAGGCCCACGCGGGGCCCAGCGAGCGGGCGACCGCCGCGCAGAAGGCCAAGGGGAAGCTCACCGCCCGGGAGCGGATCGACCTGCTGCTGGACGAGGGGTCGTTCAACGAGGTGGAGCCGCTGCGCCGGCACCGCGCCACCGGTTTCGGCCTGGAGGCCAAGAAGCCGTACACGGACGGCGTGATCACCGGATGGGGGACGGTGCACGGGCGGACGGTCTTCGTCTACGCCCACGACTTCCGGATCTTCGGCGGCGCGCTCGGCGAGGCGCACGCGAACAAGATCCACAAGATCATGGACAAGGCCATCTCGGCGGGTGCGCCGCTGGTCAGCCTCAACGACGGCGCGGGCGCCCGGATCCAGGAGGGCGTCTCGGCGCTCGCCGGCTACGGCGGCATCTTCCAGCGCAACACCCGCGCCTCGGGCGTCATCCCGCAGATCTCGGTGATGCTCGGCCCCTGCGCGGGCGGCGCGGCCTACAGCCCCGCGCTCACCGACTTCGTCTTCATGGTCCGCGAGACCTCGCAGATGTTCATCACGGGCCCGGACGTGGTCAAGGCGGTGACGGGCGAGGAGATCAGCCAGAACGGCCTGGGCGGCGCGGACGTGCACGCGGAGACGTCGGGGGTGTGCCACTTCGCGTACGACGACGAGGTGACGTGCCTGGAGGAGGTGCGCTACCTGCTGTCGATGCTGCCGCAGAACAACCGGGAGAACCCGCCGGCCGTCACCGCCGAGGACCCGGCCGACCGCGGCGGCGACGCGCTGCTGGACCTGGTGCCCGCCGACGGCAACAGGCCGTACGACATGCGCAAGGTGATCGAGGAGATCGTCGACGACGGCGAGTACCTCGAGGTGCACGAGCGCTGGGCGGCCAACCTGATCTGCGCGCTCACCCGGCTCGACGGCCAGGTGGTCGGCATCGTCGCCAACCAGCCGCAGTCGCTGGCGGGCGTACTGGACATCGAGGCGAGCGAGAAAGGTGCCCGCTTTGTCCAGATGTGCGATGCTTTCAATATTCCGATCGTCACCCTGCTCGACGTTCCGGGCTTCCTCCCGGGCGTCGACCAGGAGCACGGCGGGATCATCAGGCACGGAGCGAAGCTGCTCTACGCCTATTGCAACGCCACCGTGCCGCGGATCTCGGTGGTGCTCAGGAAGGCGTACGGCGGCGCGTACATCGTCATGGACAGCCAGTCCATCGGCGCCGACCTGACGTACGCCTGGCCGACCAACGAGATCGCGGTCATGGGCGCGGAAGGCGCCGCGAACGTGATCTTCCGGCGCGACATCACGGCCGCGGAGGACCCCGAGGCCAAGCGCGCCGAGATGGTCAAGCAGTACAAGGCCGAGCTGATGCACCCGTACTACGCGGCCGAACGCGGCCTCGTGGACGACGTCATCGACCCCGTGGATACGCGCCACATCCTCATCCGGTCCCTGGCCATGCTGCGGACGAAGCACGCGGACCTGCCGGCGCGCAAGCACGGCAACCCGCCGCAGTGACCCCGCCGCCGCCGAACGCCCCGCAGCCCGCCGCCGACCGCGCAGAACAGCCCGGGAGCACACACGTGACCACGCAGCACACCGAGAACCTCGTCCGCGTCGAGAAGGGCGAGGCCAGCGAGGAGGAGCTCGCCGCGCTCACCGCGGTGCTGCTCGCCCGCGCCGCCGCCGAGCAGCCGGCGCACGCCCGCCACGGCGGGCACGGCGGCTCCGCCGCGCGCTGGCGCCGGCTGGAGCGCCAGCACGGCTTCCGCGCCCCGCACAGTTGGCAGCGCTGACGCGCGAGCCGCACCGCACCCCGAAGGCCCCGCCGCGGCGGGGCCTTCGTGTGTCGTACGAACCGGGCGGGCCGCCGGGCGGACCGCGACCCGCCGCTCAGCCCTGCCCGGCCGCCGCCAGGCGGTCGAGCGCGGCGTCCACCCGCGCCAGGGTGCGGTCGCGGCCCAGCACCTCCAGGGACTCGAACAGCGGCAGTCCCACCGTCCGCCCCGTCACCGCGACCCGCACGGGCGCCTGCGCCTTGCCCAGCTTCAGGCCGTGCTCCTCGCCCGCGGCGAGGACCGCCTCCTTCAGCGCCTCCGCCGACCACGGAGCCGCCGCCAGCCCGGCGCGCGCCGTACGCAGCAGGTCGGCCGCGCCCGGCTGCCCCGGCTTCATGGCTTTGTCCCACGACTTCTCGTCGAACACCGGCTCCTCAAGGAAGAGGAAGTCGACGTTGGCCGTGATGTCGGACAGCACGGTCAGCCGCGTCTGCGCCAGCGGCGCCACCGCCGCGAAGGCGTCCGCGTCGAAGGATTCGGCCGGCCACGGCGCGTGCGGCGGCCGCAGCCAGGGCGCGCAGCGCTCCGTGAAGTCCTTCACGTCCAGCATGCGGATGTGGTCCGCGTTGATGGCCTCGGCCTTCTTCAGGTCGAAGCGGGCCGGGTTGGGCACCACGTCGGCGATGTCGAAGGCCGCGACCAGCTCCTCCCGGGTGAAGACGTCGCGGTCGGCGGAGAGCGACCAGCCCAGCAGCGAGAGGTAGTTGATCAGCCCCTCGGGCAGGAAGCCGCGCTCGCGGTAGAGGTTGAGCGAGGACTGCGGGTCGCGCTTGGAGAGCTTCTTGTTGCCCTCGCCCATGACGTACGGCAGGTGGCCGAAGTCCGGCACCCGCTTGGCGACACCGAGGTCGATCAGCGCGCGGTAGAGCGCGATCTGCCGCGGCGTGGACGAGAGCAGGTCCTCGCCGCGCAGCACGTGCGTGATCTCCATCAGCGCGTCGTCGACGGGGTTGACGAGGGTGTAGAGCGGGGCGCCGTTGGCGCGCACGATGCCGTAGTCCGTGACGTTCTCGGGTGCGAACGTCAGCTCGCCGCGCACGAGGTCGGTGAAGGCGATCGTCTCGTCCGGCATGCGGAAGCGGACGATCGAGGTCCGGCCCTCGCCCTCGTACGCCGCCACCTGCTCGGCGGTCAGCTCGCGGCAGTGCCCGTCGTACCCGGAGGGCCGCCCTGCCGCGCGCGCCGCCTCGCGGCGCTCTTCCAGCTCCGCCGCGGTGCAGTAGCAGCGGTAGGCGTGCCCGGCGCCCTGGAGCCGGCGGGCCACGTCGGCGTAGATGTCCATGCGCTGCGACTGCCGGTACGGCGCGTGCGGGCCGCCTGCCTCGGGGCCCTCGTCCCAGTCGATGCCGAGCCAGTGGAACGAGTCGAGCAGTTGCTCGTACGACTCCTCGGAGTCGCGGGCCGCGTCGGTGTCCTCGATCCGGAAGACCAGCGAGCCGCCGGTGTGGCGGGCGTACGCCCAGTTGAACAGGGCGGTGCGCACCAGACCCACGTGGGGGTTTCCGGTGGGGGAGGGACAGAAGCGGACCCGCAGGGGGGCCGGGGGGGCTGGGCTAGCCACGCTTGATCACCTTGTTGGCGAGAGTGCCGATGCCTTCGATGGTGACGGCGACCTCGTCGCCGTCGTGGAGCGGGCCGACGCCCGCGGGGGTCCCGGTGAGGATGACGTCGCCGGGCAGCAGCGTCATCGCCTCGGTGATGTGCACGATCAGCTCGGGGATCGAGCGCACCATGTCGCTGGTGCTGCCGAGCTGGCGCTGCTCGCCGTTGACGGTGCACTGCAGGGCGATGCCGTCGGCGATCCGGGCCGGGTCCAGCTCCGTCTCCACCCACGGGCCGAGCGGGCAGGAGGTGTCGAAGCCCTTGGCCCGGGACCACTGGTTCTCGCGCTTCTGGATGTCGCGCGCGGTCACGTCGTTCGCACAGGTGTAGCCGAGGATCACGTCCTGGGCCCTCTCCAGCGGCACCTCGCGGCAGAGCCGGCCGATGACGACGGCCAGCTCTGCCTCGTAGTGCACCTCGTCGGAGAACGACGGGTACGCGATGGGATCGCCGGGGCCGATCACCGAGGTGGACGGCTTGAAGAAGGCGACGGGGACGTCCGGCACCTCGTGTCCCAGCTCGGCGGCGTGCTCGGCGTAGTTGCGGCCGATGCCCACGACCTTGTTGGGGAGCACGGGGGGCAGTAGCCGCACCTTGTCCAGCGGGAGCTTCCGGCCCGAGCGCTCGAACTCGGCGAAGGGGTGACCCTTGATCACGTCGAGGGTGACCTCGCCGCGGGGAGCGCCGGCGCCGTCGAAGCCCTCGGAGCCCTCGACCACACCGAACGCGACGCTGCCGTCGACGGAGAACCTGGCGATACGCACGGGGCACAGGTTATCGCCCCGCCGCCCGGCGTCGCGCCGCGCCCGGTCAGGCGCCGGAGGGCACCTCCTCCAGCACGGTGCGGCGCGGGTTCGCGGTGCGCTCCGGCGGCTGCGCGGCCGGGGCGGCGGCGTCGGTCCGGGCATCGGTCCGGGCCCATGCAGCCTCGGGCGGCTCGGGAAGCAGCAGGTCCGCGGCGTCGTCGAGGTGGGCGAGGGTGGTGCGCCGCGGGTTGGCTATGGTGCGGAGGATCATGAGGGTGACGCGTGCCTTTACGTGCCGGGGCCCGCTGCCGGGCCGACGAGACCGTGCTTGACGGAACGAGCCGTTGTGTCAAGTGAAGGGTAGGCGCCGCTATTCCCCGCGCCGCCGGGACCCATCCCGTACGGCATTGTGACTTTCCTCACCCCCGCGGTGACGAATGCCAAATATCGTCGGCCCCGACGACGGGCGAAAACATGCCAACTCCGCATAGGGGCGGCATTTCCCGACCGATGGGCTCGACCCGGGACACGGGCCCGCGCCATGCACCTCGTAGGAAAATGTCCGTTATCCCCACCCATCGCTTCAACTGCATGTAAGCTAATCGCCACAGTGTGTAGTCGCCGTCGAGCTGTTACCCCCGGCCCTTGTTGGAGATCCCGGCACTGTGCTGGAATTCCACGGACCGTCGCTGGAGTGCAGTCGACGCAAGGGCGCAACGGGGCGCCACGCGAGGGGCTGTGCGGGGAGCATGCGCCGGTTGGTTCACGGCGGGCGGGGGCCTAAGCTCCCGCACGACCAGACAACGCTCCGGTGCATGCGCCGGAGCCGGTCCTAGAGGTTGCGACGCTAGTGCAGGGACGATTGAAGACTGACGGCAGCGTTCCGGGCGAGCCCGAGGTGCGTGGGAAGACCGACCGCGCAGCCTCCCTTCGGTACGGCCAGAGCGCGAGCTCCTCGCCGGACCGGAACGCCGACCGCGGCGGCGCCCGAATACCCGCGCCCGAGGCCGGCGACTTCGCCAACATGCAGCAGCCGAAGGGCTCGAAGGGACCGGGCTCCCGGATCCTGCTGCGCAACTGGCGCATCAGCACCAGACTTGTCTCGCTCCTCGCGCTCCCCGTGGTCGCCGCGACCACGCTGGGAGCTTTCCGCATCGAGGACTCCTGGCAGAACCTCCAGCAGCTCGAGAACATGAAGCTGCTGACGGACATGACCGAGGAGGCCACCGAACTCGCCGACATGCTCCAGCAGGAGCGCGACAAGTCGGCCGGCCTCATCGTCGACGGCAACCCGAAGCACCCGGACATCACCGACGCCCGCGACGAGACCGACAAGGCCCTGATCGCCTTCACCCGGTCCGCGGACGAGATCGACACCACCGACGACGAGGACCTCGCCGGGGTCAACAACTCGCTCACGAGCGTCATCGAGAAGCTCAACAAGATCAACAGCATTCGCAAGACGGCCTATTCGGACGACACCGGCGGCGCCGCCCAGACGGTCAAGGCGTACGGCGAACTCGTCGACTCCCTGGTCTCGCTCTCCCAGGACATGGCCCTGGCCACCAGCAACCCGGAAATGATCGCCAAGACCCGGGCGCTGGCCACCTTCTCCTCCGCCAAGGAGTACGCCTCCGTCCAGCAGGCGATCATCAGCGCCGCCCTCGCCGAGGAGCCGCGCAACGACTTCGCCGAGGCCGACCGGCTGGAGGCCGCCTCCGCCCAGGAGGCCGAAAGCTCCTCGCTCAAGCTCTTCGCCCACCTGTACTCCGGGCGGATCGGCCTGACGGACCTGATGCGCTCGCTGGACGGCGGCAACGCCTCCGTGCAGCAGGCCGACACGTTCGCCAAGAACCTGGTGAACAACCCGGACAGCATCAAGAACGCCGACATGAGCTACCGGCACTGGTACGAGCTGGACAGCGTCAAGATCGAAGAGATGAAGAAGATCGAGCAGCACCTGCTCCAGGAGATGGAGCAGACTGCGCGCGATCTGCGGTCCGAGGCCCAGCAGGAAGCGATCCTCAACGGCGTCCTGATCCTCCTCGTCCTGCTCATCTCGCTCGCCGGCGCCTTCGTCGTCGCCCGCTCCATGGTCCGCTCGCTGCGCCGGCTGCAGGACACCGCGCAGACCGTCGCCCAGAAGCGGCTGCCCGAGCTGGTCAAGCAGCTCTCCGACGCCGACCCGCAGGACGTCGACACCTCCGTCGAGACCGTCGGCATCAACAGCCGGGACGAGATCGGCAAGGTCGCGTCCGCGTTCGACGACGTGCACCGCGAGGCGGTCCGGCTGGCCGCCGAGCAGGCGCTGCTGCGGGGCAACGTGAACGCGATGTTCACCAACCTCTCGCGCCGGAGCCAGGGCCTCATCCAGCGTCAGCTCTCTCTCATATCCGAACTGGAGTCCCGCGAGGCCGACCCGGACCAGCTCGAGAACCTCTTCAAGCTCGACCACCTCGCGACCCGCATGCGCCGCAACGGCGAGAACCTGCTCGTCCTCGCGGGCGAGGAGCCGGGCCGCCGGTGGACCCGCCCGGTCCCGCTGGTCGACGTGCTGCGCGCCGCCGCCTCCGAGGTGGAGCAGTACGAGCGCATCGAGCTGTCCGCCGTGCCGGCCACCCAGGTCGCCGGCCGCGTCGTCAACGACCTCGTGCACCTGCTCGCCGAGCTGCTGGAGAACGCCACGTCGTTCTCCTCGCCGCAGACCAAGGTCAAGGTCACCGGCCACGCCCTGCCCGACGGGCGGGTGCTGGTCGAGATCCACGACACCGGCATCGGGCTGTCGCCGGAGGACCTCGGGGCGATCAACGAGCGGCTGGCCAATCCGCCCACGGTCGACGTCTCCGTCTCCCGCCGCATGGGCCTGTTCGTGGTCGGCCGGCTGTCGCTGCGCCACGGCATCCGCATCCAGTTGCGCCCCTCCGACTCCGGCGGCACCACCGCGCTGGTCATGCTCCCCGTCGACGTCACGCAGAACGGCGGCGCCGCGGGCGGCAAGCAGCCGGCGGGCGCCGCGGCCGGCGCGCCCGGCGCGGGCGCCGGCGGCCCCGGCAAGGGCGCCCCGGCGCGCGGCGGTGCGCCGGGCCGCGGGGGCGCCATGAGCAGGCTCGGCGCCGCGCAGCAGCGCGGCCAGGTGGGGGCGGGCGCCGGCTCCGGCCGGCCCGCGCTGCCCAGCCGCGACGCCGGCGGCTCGGGCGGGCCCGGCGGCCCCGGCCAGCGGCCCGGGCTGCCCGGGCGCGAGCCCGCCGGTGCCGGTTCCGCCTTCGGCCGTTCGCCGGGCTCCGGGTCCGGTACCGGCTCCGCCTTCCCGGGCGGTTCGGCCTTCGGTGCCGCGCCCGGTGCGAACTCCTCGTCGGGTGCCGGCCTCGGCGCCCCGCCCGCCCGCCCCGGGCTGCCCGCCCGGCCGGGCGCCGACTCCGGCGTCCGCGAGCCGGCCGACGCCCAGCACACCGGCGCCGGACTGCGCGACTCCGGCCGCGACCGGCACGACGGGCCGCGGGAGCACGCCGACGCCGACACCACGCAGTTCTCCCGCCCCGACGTCGACGGCCCGCCGCCGGGCGGGGGCGGCGGGATCCCGGCGTTCGGCTCCGTGCCGCCGCCGCGCTCCCCGCAGTCGCCCGTACCCGGCCAGGCGGCCTCGTACGGCGCGCCGCAGGACACCGGCGAGCACCCGATGCCGCCTCCGCAGCGCCGCCCGCGGCCCGGCCCGCAGGACACCGGCGAGCACCCCGTGGCCCGCCCCGGCCCCCACGACACCGGCGCCCACCCGGTGCCGCCGGCGGTTCCCGGCGCGTACGACACCGGCGAGCACCCGGTGGCGCGGCCCGGTCCCGGCGACACGGGCGAGTACGCGATGCCGGGGCAGCGCCCCGGTCCGGGGGACACCGGCGAGTACGCGATGCCCGGGCAGCGCCCGGGCCCGCACGACACCGGCGAGTACCCGACGGCGGTGCCGCGGCAGCCGGCAGAGTCGCCCCTCGCCGACAGCCTGCTCGACGGCGGCCCCCTCCCCGCCCGCGGCGACGAGTCCACGCCGATCTTCGAGTCCATGGAGTCGAACTGGTTCCGCGGGGACCGCGGCCGCGGGCAGACCCCTGTAGCCCCCACCGCCCCCACCGCCGCGCAGCCCCCGGCCGACGCGCCGCCGGCCGCGCAGCAGCAGGACCAGGACGCCGCGGCCGGGCCGGCCGCGGCCGCCCCCGCGTCGCAGCCGGCCACGGCCACCCCCGCGCCGGCCTGGCGGCCCTCGCCCAACGACGACCGCTGGCGCCGCGCGGAGCAGTTGCGCACCCCGCAGGCGGGCGGCGTCACCACGTCGGGGCTGCCGCGGCGGGTGCCGCGCGCCAACCTCGTCGCGGGCACCGCGCAGCAGTCCGCGAACGCCAGCGGAACCCAGGTCTCGCGCGCGCCCGACGACGTGCGCGGCAGGCTGACGAGCCTGCGCCGGGGAATTCAGCGGGGCCGCCAGGCAGGTGGCACCGGTGAGACCCTCGGCGGCAACGGCTTTGGTCCCACCTATCAGCAGGAGCGTTAGTTGAGTCCATTGAGCCAGGCGGCGCAGAATCTGAACTGGTTGATCACCAACTTCGTGGACAACACCCCGGGGGTGTCGCACACGGTGGTGGTCTCCGCCGACGGACTGCTTCTGGCGATGTCCGACGGCTTCCCGCGGGACCGTGCCGATCAGCTCGCGGCGGTGGCGTCCGGTCTGACGTCCCTGACGGCCGGTGCCTCGCGCATTTTCGAAGGCGGCAGCGTGAACCAGACGGTGGTGGAGATGGAGCGCGGCTTCCTCTTCATCATGTCCATTTCCGACGGGTCCTCGCTCGCCGTGCTGGCGCACCCGGAGTGCGACATCGGCCTGGTCGGTTACGAGATGGCGCTGCTGGTCGACCGGGCGGGCGCGGTGCTCACCCCCGATCTGCGCGCGGAACTGCAGGGCAGCCTGCTGCACTGAACCACGGCCGGCCGCCGGCCGCCCGCTTACCCAGACCTTCCCCATCGGCCATGTTCCCGCCCGGAGGATCCATGACCCCGCCACCCGCCTCACCCGACTCGTACGGTGGTGCCCAGCATCAGCCCTACGAAGGTGAAGGCGATCAGCCGCTGGTCCGGCCCTATGCCATGACCGGCGGCCGGACCCGGCCCCGTTACCAGCTCGCCATCGAGGCCCTGGTGAGCACGTCGGCCGACCCGATGCGGCTGCAGGGGCTGCTTCCGGAGCACCAGCGGATCTGCCACCTGTGCCGCGAGGTGAAATCCGTTGCCGAGGTCTCCGCGCTGCTGACCCTGCCGCTGGGCGTCGCGCGCATTCTGGTCGCCGACCTGGCCGAGGCCGGTCTCGTGGCCATTCACCAGCCCGGCGGCGGCACGGATGCCGACGGAACCCCCGATGTGACTTTGCTCGAAAGGGTGCTCAGTGGACTTCGCAAGCTCTAGTGGTGTGGCCGGTTCTTCTCCGGCTCGTGCGACCACGTCGGCGAAGATCGTGGTGGCGGGTGGTTTCGGGGTGGGGAAGACCACGTTCGTCGGTTCGGTGTCGGAGATCAATCCGTTGCGTACCGAGGCGGTGATGACGTCGGCGTCTGCGGGGATCGATGATCTGTCGCAGGTGTCGGGGAAGACCACGACGACGGTGGCGATGGACTTCGGTCGTATCACGTTGGATCAGGATTTGATCCTGTATCTGTTTGGGACGCCTGGTCAGGATCGTTTCTGGTTCATGTGGGACGATCTGGTGCGTGGGGCCATCGGTGCGGTGGTGCTGGTGGATACGCGGCGGTTGGCGGATTGTTTCCCTGCGGTGGATTACTTCGAGAACTCGGGGTTGCCGTTCGTGATCGCGTTGAACGGGTTCGACGGGCATCAGCCGTACTCGCCGGACGAGGTGCGTGAGGCGCTGCAGATCGGGCCGGAGACGCCGATCCTGACGACCGACGCCCGCCAGCGCTCCGAGTCCAAGTCCACGCTGATCACGCTGGTCGAGCACGCCCTCATGGCCAGGCTGCGCTGAGCGCGGCCGGCCGCCCGGACGGACGCCGCGGGCCGGGGACTTCGCCAGGGGCAGGTTGCACCGTACGGTGCCACCTGCCCCTGAGGCGTTGATAACGTTTGGAAGCAGATTGCAGGTGTGTGTTGCACAGGACGCAGGCGGCCGACTCCGTTCCGCTGATGCCGTGGTTGCACTTTGTCGGCCGACGCCGCTTACGTCCTGTTTGACGGTGCCTGCGTGATCGTACGAAGTCCTCGCCAGGCGTTTGGAATGTGCCGCGCGGCGTGCTGGAATTCGAGGAACTGACCCGAGAGTAGGCCGAGAGGTTGTTGGTCCGGTGAGGCGCAGCAGCAAGGGCCCGGCGCAGGAGGCGCGGGGCAACTTCAGCCCGCCGTCGCGCGCGGCGGTGCCGCCCCCGGCGGGGGCTCAGCCGGCTCCGCCGCCGCCGAGCGGCAGCCGGTTCTCCCCCCGCAACTGGCGGGTGGCCACGCGGCTGAACGCGATCCTGCTCATCCCGGTGCTCGTGGCCATCGTCTTCGCGGGCTTCCAGGTGAACAGCTCCGTCGACACCTGGCAGGAGGCCCAGGAAGCGGAGAACACCGCCAAGGTGGCCAAGTCCGCGGCTGACTACGCCGAGCGTCTCATGGCGGAGCGCGACGTCTCCGTGCAGCCGCTGCTCCACGGCGACCGCGAGGCGAGCCGGGTGACCGAGGCGCGCAAGGCCACCGACGCCGCCGCGGCCGAGTTCGACCGGCAGGTCGAGGACATGCCGGACAAGCCGGGACTGCAGCGCCGGCTGAACGCCTTCCGCGACCAGGAGAAGAACCTGGAGCAGATGCGCCAGGCGGCGTTCACGCCCCAGGCGCCCGGCACCGACACCCACCTCGGGTACGCGCAGATGTACCGCCCGCTGATGACCTTCGCCAACGAGCTCGGCCTGGGCACCAGCAACATCACCAGCTACGGGCGCGCGATGTACGCCATCTCGCTCTCCAAGTCCGCCGCCTCGCTGGTCCGCTCCATCGGCACCGAGCTGCTCGTCAGCCCGCCGGAGAAGGCCGAGGTGCTGGCCGAGGAGAAGACGGCGCTCGCCTCCTTCGTCTACCTGGAGCCCATCGCCCTCGACGAGTTCAGGACCGGCAGCACCGCCGCCGACAACCGCATGCTCCAGGACGCGCTGGCCGACCAGGAGGAGGAGGCCAAGCAGCGGCTCGCCGAGGCGCAGCGGGAGGCCGAGAGCGGCGGCGGCGAGTTCACCGCGCCGCCGGAGCCCGAGGCGATGCTCGCCGGCGTCGCCGGCATCGGCGAGGGCACCACGCCCGAGGACCTCGCCGCCCAGGGCATCACCCCGCAGACCTGGTACGCGGCCACGAGCGTGCCCATCGCCGCGTACCGCACCGTCGAGATCGAGTTCGCCGACCGCGCGGTGGCCGAGGCCCACGACATCGTCGAGTCCGCCAAGCGTGACACCGTCGTCGGCGCCGCCATCGCCGTCGGGGCGCTGCTCATCGGCTTCGTCATCGCCGCGATGATGGCCCGCTCCATGGGCCGCAGCATGCGGCTCCTGCGCAACTCCGCGTTCGGCATCGCCGAGCAGCGGCTGCCGATGCTGGTCGACCAGCTCTCCCGTACCGACCCCGGCCGGGTGGACACCCGCGTACAGCCGATCCCGCTGCACAGCAGGGACGAGATCGGCGAGGTCGCCCGCGCCTTCGACCAGGTGCACCGCGAGGCGGTCCGGCTGGCCGCCGAGCAGGCGCTGCTGCGGGGCAACCTCAACGCGATCTTCACCAACCTCTCCCGGCGCAACCAGGGCCTCATCGAGCGCCAGCTCGAACTGATCTCCGGCCTGGAGGACCACGAGGCGGACCCGGAGCAGTTGGAGAACCTGTTCCACATGGACCACCTCGCGACCCGCATGCGCCGCAACGGCGAGAACCTGCTGGTCCTCGCGGGCGAGGACACCGGCCGGCACATGGAGGAGGCCGTCCCGCTCGTCGACGTGCTACGCGCGGCGACCTCGGAGGTCGAGTCGTACGAGCGCATCGAGCTGGAGGGCGTGCCGGACAGCGAGATCCACGGCAGCGCCGTCACCGACCTCGTGCACCTCCTCGCCGAGCTGCTGGAGAACGCCACCACGTTCTCCTCGCCGCACACCAAGGTCCGGGTCACCGCCACCAGGCTGCCGGACCGCCGGGTGATGGTCGAGATCCACGACAAGGGCATCGGCCTGACGGCCGAGGACTTCGCGGACATCAACCACCGGCTCGCCAACCCGCCCACCGTGGACGTGGCGATCTCGCAGCGCATGGGCCTGTTCGTGGTCGGCCGGCTCGCCGACCGGCACGGCATCCGGGTGCAGTTGCGCCCCTCCGGCGAGCAGTCGGGCACCACCTCGCTGGTGATGCTGCCCGAGGCCATCGCCTTCGGCGGCGCCACCGAGGCGCCCGAGCAGCAGGACGAGTTCACCGTCTCCCGCATCGTCGCCGACCGCCCGTCCTTCCAGCCCGCCGGCAACGGCTTCGCCGGCGGCCGTCCGCGCAGCGCGGCGGAGCTGGGCTTCGACGACTCCACGTACCCGCAGGTCGAGCCGCCCCGCCCGGCGATGCCCGCGCTCGGCGGGCAGGAGGGGGTCTTCGACCCCATCCAGCGCTCGCTGCTGCGCGAGGAGCGCAGGGCCGCGCTCGAAGCGGCGGCGCAGGACCGCACACCGACCTTCCACGAGCCCCAAGCGGAGGCCGCGGATACTGATCCCTTCACGCCCGGGGGTATCTCGGCGGAGCCCGCGTACGATACGTACGGCCACGTCGAGCCCGGCACCGCGCCGAACCACTGGACGGGGCAGGGCGCGTACGACAGCCCGGCGCAGCCGGAAGTGGAATCCACGGCGCAGCTCGGCACCGGCCGCGGAGGCTTCGGCTTCGGCGAACCGGAGCCGGCGCCGGCCGACGACGAGTGGAGGTCGGCGAACGACGAACGCTGGGAGCGCGCCGAGCAGGTGCGCGAACCGAAGGCGGGCGGGGTCACCCCCGCGGGCCTTCCCCGGCGGGTGCCCCGCCAGAACCTGGTCGAGGGCACCGCGGAGCAGGCTCCGCTGGGAGGCCCACAGGTCTCCCGGGCGCCGGAGGACGTACGCGGCAGGCTGAGCAATCTGCGCCGCGGCGTCCAGCAGGGCCGCGAGCGGGGGCCGCAGCAGAACGACGGACCGGGCGTGGGCCCCGGCACATACGATCAGGAGCGTTAGGTGAGCCCGATGAGCCAGGCGGCGCAGAACCTGAACTGGTTGATCACCAACTTCGTGGACAACACCCCGGGGGTGTCGCACACGGTGGTGGTCTCCGCCGACGGACTCCTCCTCGCGATGTCCGACGGCTTCCCGCGCGACCGCGCCGACCAACTGGCGGCGGTGGCGTCCGGACTGACGTCGCTGACGGCCGGTGCCTCGCGGATCTTCGAGGGCGGCTACGTCAACCAGACCGTGGTGGAGATGGAGCGCGGCTTCCTCTTCATCATGTCGATCTCCGACGGCTCGGCCCTCGCCGTGCTGGCGCACCCGGAGTGCGACATCGGCCTGGTGGGCTACGAGATGGCCCTGCTGGTCGACCGGGCGGGCTCCGTGCTCACCCCCGATCTGCGCGCGGAGCTGCAAGGCAGCCTGCTGAACTAGCCGACAATCGATGCACGTTGCACGCTCGCCGGGCTAAGGTGCGTCGAGTGCAGTGATGCTCCGGCAGGCCGTCGGGGAAGGGGAACGCAGTGGCAGCGCACCAAGAGGGACCTCACGGCGGTGAGGACTGGCGATACGGCTACGGCCGGCAGTCCGACCGGCCGGGCATGCCGCCGCAGCACGGGATGCCCCCGCGGCCGGGGGCACCGGGCGTGCCGTACGCCGCCCCCGGTGTGCCCCAGGCCCCCGGGCCGCCGCAGCCGCCGTCCCCGTCGCCGTACGGCGACGGCCCGCCGCAGCACCGCGGCCAGCCCGCGCACCATCCGCACGCCCAGCCCCAGCCGGGGGCCGCGGCCCGCGGCGCCCGTGCGGGCCGGGGCCCGCAGTCGCGGCTGGTGCGCCCGTACGCCGTGACCGGCGGCCGGACCCGGCCGCGCTACCAGCTCGCCATCGAGGCGCTGGTGCAGACCACGGCCGACCCTTCCCGGCTCACTTCCCAGCTCCCCGAGCACCAGCGCATCTGCCGACTGTGCTATGAACTCAAATCGGTCGCGGAGGTCTCCGCGTTGCTGACCCTCCCGCTGGGCGTCGCGCGCATCCTCGTGGCCGACCTCGCGGAAGCCGGCCTGGTCACGATCCACCAGCCGGGCGGCGGCGACGCCGCGGGGGGCCAGCCAGATGTGACTTTGCTCGAAAGGGTGCTCAGTGGACTTCGCAAGCTCTAGTGGTGTGGCCGGTTCTTCTCCGGCTCGTGCGACCACGTCGGCGAAGATCGTGGTGGCGGGTGGTTTCGGGGTGGGGAAGACCACGTTCGTCGGTTCGGTGTCGGAGATCAATCCGTTGCGTACCGAGGCGGTGATGACGTCGGCGTCTGCGGGGATCGATGATCTGTCGCAGGTGTCGGGGAAGACCACGACGACGGTGGCGATGGACTTCGGTCGTATCACGTTGGATCAGGATTTGATCCTGTATCTGTTTGGGACGCCTGGTCAGGATCGTTTCTGGTTCATGTGGGACGATCTGGTGCGTGGGGCCATCGGTGCGGTGGTGCTGGTGGATACGCGGCGGTTGGCGGATTGTTTCCCTGCGGTGGATT
This sequence comes from Streptomyces sp. WMMC500, assembly GCF_027497195.1. Classification (NCBI taxonomy): domain Bacteria; kingdom Bacillati; phylum Actinomycetota; class Actinomycetes; order Kitasatosporales; family Streptomycetaceae; genus Streptomyces; species Streptomyces sp. WMMC500. Next base: position 2,455,264 of record NZ_CP114905.1, on the reverse strand, counting down.
ACTTCGAGAACTCGGGGTTGCCGTTCGTGATCGCGTTGAACGGGTTCGACGGGCATCAGCCGTACTCGCCGGACGAGGTGCGTGAGGCGCTGCAGATCGGGCCGGAGACGCCGATCCTGACGACCGACGCCCGCCAGCGCTCCGAGTCCAAGTCCACGCTGATCACGCTCGTCGAGCACGCCCTCATGGCCAGGCTCCGCTAACCCGTTTTGGAGTGCGGTCCGCGATCGGGTAATGTTCTGTCCGTCGCCGGGAACGGCGGCCACCTGAACAGAGCCCCCGCGACGGGGGTTGTGTTTTGGTGGGGTATGGTGTAATTGGCAGCACGACGGATTCTGGTTCCGTTAGTCTAGGTTCGAGTCCTGGTACCCCAGCGCAACGCAGTTGCAGATGTGCGCGCCCCCGTTGTGTAGCGGCCTAGCACGCTGCCCTCTCAAGGCAGTAGCGCCGGTTCGAATCCGGTCGGGGGTACAGGTCCTCTCCATCGCGAGGAGAGGATCGTCCAAAGGCCCCCGTTGTGTAGCGGCCTAGCACGCCGCCCTCTCAAGGCGGTAGCGCCGGTTCGAATCCGGTCGGGGGTACAGGAGCAGACGTCGAGGGCCTCCCGCGCCGCGGGAGGCCCTCTCTCGTGTCGCTGTGCCCTGTGCCGCTGTGCCCAGTGCCGCTGCGGCCCGCCTCAGCCGGTCCTGCGCAGCGCGTCCGTCAGCCGTGCGGCGGCGTCCACGACCGCCTGGGCGTGCATCCGCCCCGGGTGCCGGGTCAGCCGCTCGATCGGGCCGGAGACCGAGACGGCGGCCACCACGCGGTTCGACGGGCCGCGTACGGGCGCGGAGACGGACGCGACGCCCGGCTCCCGCTCCCCGACGGACTGGGCCCACGCCCGGCGCCGTACGCCCGACAGCGCCGTGGCCGTGAACCGGGCGCCCTGGAGGCCGCGGTGCAGCCGCTCGGGCTCCTCCCAGGCGAGCAGCACCTGGGCCGCCGAGCCGGCCTTCATCGGCAGCGTGGAGCCCACCGGAACGGTGTCCCGCAGGCCCGAGAGCCGTTCCGCCGCCGCGACGCAGATGCGCATGTCGCCCTGGCGGCGATAGAGCTGGGCGCTCTCGCCCGTCACGTCCCGCAGGTGCGTGAGCACCGGGCCCGCCGCGGCCAGCAGCCGGTCCTCGCCGGCCGCCGCGGCCAGCTCGCCCAGCCGGGGGCCGAGGATGAACCTGCCCTGCATGTCCCGCGCCACCATGCGGTGGTGTTCCAGCGCCACCGCCAGGCGGTGGGCCGTGGGGCGGGCGAGACCGGTCGCGGAGACCAGCCCGGCGAGGGTGGCCGGACCGGACTCCAGCGCGCTCAGCACCACAGCCGCCTTGTCGAGTACGCCGACGCCGCTAGAGTTGTCCATGCAACGATACTCGCGTCTCACACTGTGAAACGCAAGTTCAATTTTCCCGTGCACGCGTCACCCTGGACGGACCGGCCCCCGTCCGGCGCGAGGGGAGCGGACGGTGCCGGCGTGCACCGGCACGGACATGCGTACACGCAGTTCGCAATCAACGACGATGGGAATGCGATGGGAAGGACACTCGCGGAGAAGGTCTGGGACGACCATGTCGTCCGGCGCGCGGAGGGCGAGCCCGACCTCCTCTTCATCGATCTCCACCTGCTGCACGAGGTGACCAGCCCGCAGGCCTTCGACGGCCTGCGGAAGGCGGGCCGGCCGGTGCGCAGGACCGACCTCACCATCGCCACCGAGGACCACAACACCCCCACCCTCGACATCGACAAGCCGATCGCCGACCCGGTCTCGCGTACGCAACTGGAGACCCTGCGCAAGAACTGCGCCGACTTCGGCGTCCGGCTGCACCCGCTCGGCGACGTCGAGCAGGGCGTCGTGCACGTCGTCGGCCCGCAGCTCGGGCTGACCCAGCCGGGCACCACCGTCGTCTGCGGCGACAGCCACACCTCCACGCACGGCGCGTTCGGCGCGCTGGCGTTCGGCATCGGCACCAGCCAGGTCGAGCACGTGCTGGCCACGCAGACGCTGCCGATGGCCCCGTTCAGGACCATGGCCGTGACCGTCAACGGCGAGCTGCCCGAGGGCGTCACCGCCAAGGACCTGATCCTCGCGATCATCGCCCGCATCGGCACCGGCGGCGGTCAGGGCTACGTGATCGAGTACCGCGGCGAGGCCGTCGAGAAGCTCTCGATGGAGGCGCGGATGACGATCTGCAACATGTCCATCGAGGCCGGCGCGCGGGCCGGGATGGTCGCGCCGGACGAGACGACGTTCGCGTACCTGAAGGGCCGCGCGCACGCCCCGGAGGGCTCCGGCTGGGACGCGGCCGTGGAGTACTGGCGCACGCTGCGCACCGACGACGACGCGGTCTTCGACCGCGAGGTCGTCATCGAGGCCGCCGAGCTGGCCCCGTTCGTCACCTGGGGCACCAACCCCGGCCAGGGCGCGCCGCTGTCGGCGCAGGTGCCCGACCCGGCGTCGTTCAGTGACGCGAGCGAGCGGCTGGCGGCGGAGAAGGCGCTGGAGTACATGGGCCTGACCGCGGGGCAGCCGCTGCGCGAGATCGCGGTCGACACCGTGTTCGTCGGCTCCTGCACCAACGGCCGGATCGAGGACCTGCGCTCCGCCGCCGAGGTGGTGAGCGGGCGGCACGTCGCCGACGGCGTACGGATGCTGGTCGTCCCCGGCTCCGTACGGGTCGCGCTGCAGGCCGTCGAGGAGGGGCTCGACAAGGTGTTCACGGCCGCCGGCGCCGAATGGCGGCACGCCGGCTGCTCGATGTGCCTGGGCATGAACCCCGACCAGCTCGCCCCCGGCGAGCGCTCGGCGTCCACCTCCAACCGCAACTTCGAGGGCAGGCAGGGCAAGGGCGGCCGTACGCACCTGGTCTCCCCGCAGGTCGCCGCGGCCACCGCCGTGACCGGCCGGCTGTCCTCCCCGGCCGACCTGATCACCGCGGAGGTCTGATCCATGGAAGCCTTCACCACCCACACCGGGCGCGCCGTGCCGCTGCGCCGCGGCAACGTCGACACCGACCAGATCATCCCGGCCCACTGGCTGAAGAAGGTCACCAGGGACGGCTTCGAGGACGGCCTGTTCGAGGCGTGGCGCAAGGACCCGGAGTTCGTGCTGAACAGCGCGGCGTACCGGGGCGCGAGCGTCCTGCTGGCCGGCCCGGACTTCGGCACCGGCTCGTCCCGTGAACACGCCGTGTGGGCGCTGCAGAACTACGGCTTCAAGGCCGTCGTCTCGTCCCGCTTCGCCGATATCTTCCGTGGCAACTCGCTCAAGAACGGCCTGCTGACCGTCGTGCTGCCGCAGGCGGACGTCGAGCGGCTCTGGGAACTGGCCGAGGCGGACCCGCGGACCGAGGTGACCGTCGACCTGGAGGGCCTGGAAGTACGCGCCGGCGGTACGCCCGGCGCGCCCGCGTTCGCCGCGTCGTTCGAGCTGGACGAGAACGCCCGCTGGCGGCTGCTGAACGGTCTCGACGACATCAGCATCACCCTTCGGCACGAAGCCGACATCGCCGCTTTCGAGGCGGCGAGGCCGGCGTTCAAGCCGCAGACTCTACCGGTCTGACCGGCGGTTTCCGCCCCAGCCGAGGCCCCGCGCCCGCCGCCGACAGGTGGCGGGCGCGGGGTTTCGTGCGTCCGTGCGTTGACGGGCCGGCGGGCGACAACTCACCGCAGATGGCACAATCGGCGCATGGATCCCGACGGTCAACTCACGCTCTACGAGACCGTCGCCGCCGGGCTGAAGGAGGCCCACCGCCAGGTACGCGAGGTGGCCGCGACGGACGCCGAACGGGCAGAGCTCACAAGGCGCCTGCTCGCCATCACGGGTGCCGCGAAGCACGATCTCGCCGGAGCCGCAAGGCGGCTGGAGCGTCTGCGGCGGGAGCTGGACGCGCGCTCGTAGGGAGTCCGTTGCGACACAAGGGTGATGAGAGACGTTTTGCCTTTGATTTGCGGTATATATCTGCCTAACGTGCGAAAAGGCTTGAACATTTCGTTCGGCAATCAATGCCTCCGAAGGGGAAGACGTGAACAAGGCACAGCTCGTTGAAGCTATTACCGACAAGATGGGTGGCCGCCAGCAGGCCGCCGACGCCGTGGACGCCGTCCTCGACGCGATCATTCGTGCGGTCGTCTCCGGCGAGCGCGTATCGGTCACGGGCTTCGGCTCTTTCGAGAAGGTGGAGCGCCCGGCGCGCTACGCCCGCAACCCGCAGACGGGCGAGCGCGTGCGGGTCAAGAAGACCTCCGTGCCGCGGTTCCGCGCGGGCCAGGGCTTCAAGGACCTCGTCTCCGGATCCAAGCGGCTGCCGAAGCACGACACGGCCGTGAAGAAGGCCCCGAAGGGCAGCCTGTCCGGCGGGACCAAGACCACCGCCAAGGCCGCCGCCAAGAAGGCCACCAAGAAGAGCGCCGCCAAGAAGGCCACGGCGAAGAAGACCACGGCCAAGAAGGCGCCCGCGAAGAAGACCACGGCCAAGAAGGCGCCGGCGAAGAAGACCACGGCCAAGAAGTCCTCGGCGAAGAAGGCCTCCGCCAAGAAGACGGCGGCCAAGAAGTCCGCCAAGAAGGCCCCGGCGAGGAAGGCGACCGCCAAGAAGGCGCCGGCCCGCAAGGCCGCCGGCCGGCGGACCACGGCCAAGAAGACCACTGCCAGGAAGCGATGACGGACCCGGCGCAGGGTCCGCAAGCGGGGCCGGCTCCCCTCGGGGAGACCGGCCCGCGGCATGTCCGGGCCCGGCGGCGCGAGGCCGCACGGGACGGGGCCGGCGCCGGCGCCCCGGGCCGCGGCGTCAGAGGGTCAGCAGCGTCACCAGGACGATCCTGCGCGCCTCGCCGGTGCCCTCGGTCTCGATCCGCACCCGCTGCCCCGGCCTGAGCAGCCGCAGGCCCCCCGCCGCGAAGGCGGCGCCGTCGAAGGGCAGCGGCGTGCCGTCGTCGAGGAGCACGCTGCCGCTGCCGGTCTGCGGGTCGTACGTGAACGCTGTGGCCTGCATGTGCCGCAGGCTACCGGCCGGCGCTCAGCCGCACACGCCGTCGCACGCCGTCCGTGCCCCCGGGGCGTGCTGCGGGCACCTGGCGGCCCCTTCGCCGTCCCGGTCGCGGACTTCCCCGCCGTACGCCGCCAGCCGGGCCAGCGCCGCCGCCGTGTGCCGCCCCACCCCCAGCGCCAGCGCCACCCGCAGGTCCGCGCCCGTATCGACGTCCTGGCGCACGGAGTCCACCCCGCGCAGCCCGATCTCCCGCGCCCCCGACGCCAGGTGCCGCGCCCGCGACGCGACGCCGAAGGCGGGCGCCAGCGCCACCCCCGGGGCCGCCGCCAGCAGCGTCGTGCCCACGCCCGGCGCGTCGGCCAGGAACGCCCGCCCGCCGCCCGCCGCCGCGAGCACCCGGGCCAGCTCCGCGGGGCGCAGCGCCGGCAGGTCCGCGTTCAGCGCCGCGACGGCGGCGCCGGGCTCCGCCGCCCGCACCCGCTGCTCCCCGTGCGCCAGCGCGGCGTTCAGGCCCGCCCGCGGGGCGTCCGGTACGACCCGCGCCCCCGCCGCCGCCAGTTGCCCCGCCGCCTCGGCGTCGTCCGTGACGACCGTGACGGAGCCCACCGCCGGGCAGTCGAGCGCCGCGCCCACCGTGTCGAGCGCGAACGCCAGCGCCAGCCGGCCCCGGCCCGGCTCGCCCGCCGCCGGGCCCAGCCGCGACTTCGCCCGCGCCAGCGGCTTCAGCGGTACGACGACATGCCAGAGCCGCCGGTCCGGTCGGCCGGGGAGTTCCGTCTGCGCAGGTGCCGTGCGTTTCATCATCGTCGTTACGCCCCATTGTCGCCTGCCCGCGCTCCGCGCGGCGGGGCGGGCCGGTCACATGGGCGTACGGTGTTCTCGACAGACGTGAGACCCGGGGCGAGACTGTTTCGGCCCCGAAACGCGCACCAGGGAAATCCGGGAAGGTGAAAAGGACCGTGTCACGGCGGAGGATCGGCTTCTGGTACCGGCTGGTCGCGGCCATCTGCAAGCCGCCGCTGCGGCTGCTCGTCAAGCGGGACTGGCGTGGCGCGGAGCACATACCGGCCGACGGCGGATTCCTCACCGCCGTCAACCACAACTCGTATCTCGACCCGTTCTTCTATGCCCACTTCCAGTACAACACCGGCCGCGTGCCGCGGTTCCTGGCGAAGGACGGACTGTTCGACAAGGGCGTCGTCGGCACGGTGATGCGCGGCACCGGGCAGATTCCCGTCTACCGCGAGTCGACCGACGCCTCCAAAGCATTCCGGGCCGCCGTCAAAGCCGTCGAGGACGGCGAGTGCGTCGCGTTCTACCCCGAGGGGACGCTCACCCGCGACCCGGGGCTGTGGCCGATGAAGGGCAAGACCGGCGCCGCCCGGGTCGCGCTGGTCACCAGGGCGCCCGTCATCCCCGTCGCCCACTGGGGCGCCCACGAGGTGCTGCCGCCCTACGGCAAGCTCCACCCCTTCCCGCGCAGGACCTTCCACCTGCTCGCCGGGCCGCCGGTGGACCTGTCGGAGTTCTACGGCAAGGAGCCCACCCCGCAGGTGCTCGCGGAGGTCACCGAGGTCATCATGGACGCCGTCACCCGCCTGCTGGAGGAGCTGCGCGGCGAGCAGGCGCCCGCCGAGCGCTTCGACCCGAAGACAGTACGCGCCGAACAGCGCCGCCGCTCCGCGAAACGTAAGGAGAACTCGTGACGCGCTGCGCCGTCTTCGGCACCGGCTCGTGGGGCACGGCCTTCTCGATGGTGCTGGCCGACGCCGGCTGCCGGGTGACGATGTGGGGCCGCAGAGCCGCGCTCGTCGACACCCTCAACGCCACCCGCGAGAACCCCGACTACCTCCCGGGCGTCACGCTCCCCGACACGGTCACCGCCACCGCCGACCCCGCGGCGGCCGCCCGGGACGCCGAGTTCACCGTGCTCGCCGTGCCGGCGCAGACCCTCCGCGGCAACCTGGAGCGCTGGGCGCCGCTGCTCGCCCCGGGCACCGTGCTCGTCAGCCTCATGAAGGGCGTCGAACTGGGCACCGCCAAGCGCATGAGCGAGGTCATCGAGGACGTCGTTGCCGGGGAACCCGCCAAGGAGGGCGCCGGCGCGGGCGGCGCCGGCGGCACCGGCGGCGTACGCGGCCGGGTCGCCGTGCTCACCGGCCCCAACCTCGCCCGCGAGATCGCCGCCCGGCAGCCCGCCGCCGCCGTGGTCGCCTGCGCCGACGAGGAGGTGGCCCGCCGGCTGCAGACCGCCTGCCACACCCCGTACTTCCGCCCGTACACCAACACCGACGTCGTCGGCTGCGAACTCGGCGGCGCCGTCAAGAACGTCATCGGGCTGGCCGTCGGCATCGCCGACGGCATGGGCCTCGGCGACAACGCCAAGGCGTCGCTCATCACCCGCGGCCTCGCCGAGACCGCGCGCCTCGGCAGCGTGCTCGGCGCCGACCCGCGCACCTTCGCGGGCCTGGCCGGCATGGGCGACCTCGTCGCCACCTGCTCCTCGCCGCTGTCCCGCAACCACACCTTCGGCACCAACCTCGGCCGCGGCATGACCCTCGCCGAGACCATCGCCGCCACCCGGCAGACCGCCGAGGGCGTCAAGTCCTGCGAGTCGGTGCTCGATCTGGCCCGCAGACACGCCGTCGACATGCCGATCACCGAGACCGTGGTGAGCATCGTGCACGACGGGAAGCCGCCGCTCGTGGCGCTGAAGGAGCTGATGTCCCGCAGCGCCAAGGCGGAGGGACACTGACGTTCCCCGACGCAGCGGGTAATGTGCGAGCGATGAGCAGCGAGCACTCCTACGAAAGCCAGGGCCGCAAGCCGCGCGTCGCCGTCGTTTTCGGCGGGCGCAGCTCCGAGCACGGCATCTCCGTGGTCACCGCGGGCGCCGTGATGCGCGCCATCGACCGGAACAAGTACGAGGTGCTGCCCATCGGCATCACCGCCGACGGCCGCTGGGCGCTCACCGCGGACGACCCCGAGCGGATGGCCATCGCCGACCGCCGGGTACCCAGCGTCGAGGAACTGGTCGACGCGGAGGCCGAGGACGGCGCCGTGGTGCTCTCCGCCGACCCCGGCAGCCGCGAGGTCGTCTACACCGAGCCCGGGCAGGTGCCCAAGGCGCTCGGCGAGGTCGACGTCGTCTTCCCGATGCTGCACGGCCCCTACGGCGAGGACGGCACGCTGCAGGGCATGCTCGACCTGGCCGGCGTGCCGTACGTGGGCTCCGGGGTGCTGGCCTCCGCGGTCGGCATGGACAAGGAGTACATGAAGCGGGTCTTCGTCTCGTACGGGCTGCCGGTCGGCCCGTACGCTGTGATCCGGCCGCGCGAGTGGGCCGAGGGCGCCCCCGGGCAGGAGGGCGCGGCGGCCCGCAAGAAGATCGTGGACTTCGCCGCCGACCACGGCTGGCCGGTGTTCGTGAAGCCCGCGCGTGCGGGTTCGTCCATCGGCATCACGAAGGTCGCGGGGCTCGCCGGGCTGGAGGACGCGATCGCCGAGGCGCGCCGCCACGACCCGAAGATCATCGTGGAGGCGGCGGTCAGCGGGCGCGAGATCGAGTGCGGCGTGCTGGAGTTCGAGGACGGGCCGCGGGCCAGCGTGCCCGCCGAGATCCCGCCGACGACCAGCCACGACTTCTACGACTTCGAGGCCAAGTACATCGACTCCGCCGACGGGATCGTGCCGGCGCCGCTGACCGCGGAGGAGACCGCGGAGGTGCAGCGGCTGGCCGTCGCGGCGTTCGAGGCGTGCTCCTGCGAGGGGCTGGTGCGGGCGGACTTCTTCCGCACCGACGGTGGCGGGTTCGTGATCAACGAGATCAACACGATGCCCGGCTTCACGCCCATCTCCATGTACCCGCGGATGTGGCAGGAGAGCGGCGTGGGCTACCCCGAGCTGGTGGACCGGCTCATCCAGGCGGCGCTGCGCCGCTCGACGGGGCTGCGCTAGCCGCCTCGGGCAACGCGAGCCCGCAGCCCGCGAAGGCGTCAGAGCGTGCCGGGGACGGCCGCGGCGACCGCCTCCGCCAGGTCCGTCAGCGCGTTCACCTCGGGCGCGTACGCATCCGGCACGGTGACCTCCACGAACGCCGTGCGCTGCGTGGTGGTGAAGCGGGCGCCGTCGTCCAGGTCCTCGTACATCCAGTCGACGCCGTTCACGCTCACCGCGTCGGTGGTGGGGTTGTAGTGTTCACTCCCGGGCGTGAGCACCTCCGGCCTGGGCACGCCGCAGCGCAGCTCGACGGCCGGGTCGCCCCACCCGGCGGTCAGCGCCGAGACCGGTTCGGTCTCGCGGCGCTCCTGGCCGTCGACGGTGCCGGGCAGCCGGTCGGCGAGCTCGCGGCAGTGGTCCACGGCCTTCCCCTGCGGGGTCGGCACGGCCACCTGCGGCGCGCCGCCGCCCCCGGAACAGGCGAGCGGGGCGGCGAGCAGCAGGAGTGCGGCGGGCAGGCGGAGAGCGGAGCGGTATGGCCGGGTGGGGCGGAAGTGCAGGGTGGGGCGGTCGCTCCGGGCGCTGCGGCGCGCGGCGCCGGGGCGCCCGGTGGTGCGGTCAGGCCGGGGCGGTGGGCTCAGCGAAATCACCGGCCGAGCATACGGGGGGCTCAGAGATGGACGACGGGGCAGGTCAGGGTCCGGGTGATACCCGACACCTGCTGGACCCTGGCGACCACGAGACGGCCGAGTTCGTCGACGGTGTCCGCCTGAGCACGCACGATCACGTCGTACGGCCCGGTGACGTCCTCGGCCTGGATCACTCCGGGGATCTTGGCGATGACTTCGGCGACGGCGGACGCCTTGCCGACCTCCGTCTGGATCAGGATGTAAGCCTGTACCACGGAACCTCCAGGGGCGGCTTCGAGGATCATGGGGGGAGAGACGCAACCGTATCGCGTAGTCCGGCCGCCGCGGGAGGGTCGGGACCGGCCATGACGAGCGAGACCACCGGCGCCGGGTTGACGGAAGGAGCGATCCGATGAAGGGCCACGGGCAGGGGCGGGGCACCGTGGGGGAGCTGGGCGAGTTCGGGCTCATCCGGGAGCTGACCTCCCGGCTGACCACGACGCCCGCGGTCCGGGTCGGGCCCGGCGACGACGCGGCCGTCATCACCGCCCCCGACCGCCGGGTCGTGGCCAGCACGGACGTGCTGATCGAGGGCCGGCACTTCCGCCGCGACTGGTCGACGGCGTACGACGTGGGCCGCAAGTCCGCCGCCCAGAACCTCGCCGACATCGCCGCCATGGGCGCCGTGCCGACCGCCCTGCTCCTCGGCCTCGTCGTCCCCGCGGACCTGCTCGTCACCTGGCCCGCGGAGCTGATGGACGGGCTGCGCGACGAGTGCCAGGTCGCCGGCGCCGCCGTCGTCGGCGGCGACGTCGTACGGGGCGACGCCATCACCCTCGCGATCACCGCCCTCGGCGACATGCAGGGCCACGAGCCGGTCACCCGTGCCGGCGCCCGCCCCGGCGACGTGGTGGCGGTGACGGGCTGGCTCGGCTGGTCCGCGGCCGGCCACGCCGTGCTGGCCCGCGGCTTCCGTTCGCCCCGCGCCTTCGTCGAGGCCCACCGCCGCCCCGAACCGCCGTACCAGGCGGGCCCGGCGGCGGCGGGGCTGGGCGCCACGTCGATGACGGACGTCAGTGACGGGCTGCTGGCCGACCTCGGGCACGTCGCCGCCGCGGGGAAGGTCCGTATCGACATCCGCACCGCGGCCCTCGACGTGCCCGGGCAGATGGCGGACATCGGCAAGGCGGTGGGCGTGGACCCGCTGCAGTGGGTGCTGACGGGCGGCGAGGACCACGCGATCGTGGCGACGTTCCCGCCGCAGGTGAAGCTGCCGGCACGGTGGCGGGTCGTGGGCGAGGTGCAGGCGCCGTCCGCGGCGGCGCAGGTGACGGTCGACGGCGAGCCGTGGCGCGGAGCGGCCGGCTGGGACCACTTCGGTGAGTGAGCCGGCGGGCTTCACCGAGGGCGGGAGCGCGCCGCCGCGCGTGCTGACCGTCGCCGGCTCCGACTCCGGCGGCGGCGCGGGCATCCAGGCCGACCTGAAGACCATGCTCGCGCTCGGCGTGCACGGCATGAGCGTCGTCACCGCCGTGACCGCGCAGAACTCCCTCGGGGTGCAGGGCAGTTGGGAGCTGCCGGCGGAGGCCGTGCGCGGTCAGTACCGCAGCGTCGTGGACGACATCGGGGTCCAGGCCGTGAAGACCGGCATGCTCGCCGGCGCCGGCACGGTCGCGGCGGTCGCGGAGCTGCTGGCCTCGACGCCCGTGCCGGTCGTGGTCGACCCCGTCGGCGTCTCCACCCACGGCGACCGGCTGCTGGCGGCCGAGGCGCTGGACGTGGTGCGCGCCCGGCTGCTGCCGGCGGCGACCGTCGTCACCCCGAACCTGCCCGAGGTGGCGTGGCTGACGGGGATCCGGGTGGCGGACGAGGCGGACATGCGGCGCGCGGCGGCGGCGCTGCTGGTGTACGGGCCGCGGTGGGCGCTGGTCAAGGGCGGCCATCTGCCGGCGGGCGAGGACGCCGTGGACCTCCTGACGGACGGCACCGAGGAGCACTGGCTGCGCACGCCCCGGATCGCCGTGCGGCACACCCACGGCACGGGCTGCACGCTGGCGAGCGCCGTCGCCGCGTATCTGGCGCGGGGGCGGCCGGTGCCGGAGGCGGTGGCGGCGGCGAAGGAGTACGTCACGGGGGCGATAGCCGGGGGGTTCCCGCTGGGGGAGGGGACCGGTCCCGTGGACCACGGGTGGCGCTGGCGCACGAACGGCGACGCCGGGTCCCGTACGACCTGAGGCGCGCGTCCCGTACGGGCTGAACTGCCGCTGCGGCGCGGCCTGATGCCCCCTACGGGCCGAGGGGCCGCCCGCCGCCGGGAACGCGAGAGAGCCGGCCCACCCGCGGTGGACCGGCTCGCCGTGCGTGGGCGGCTGCGCTACGTCAGCGCGAGACCTTGCCCGCCTTGATGCACGAGGTGCAGGCGTTGAGGCGCTTCGGCGTCCCCCCGACCACGGCGCGCACCCGCTGGATGTTGGGGTTCCAGCGGCGGCGGGTGCGGCGGTGCGAGTGGGAGATGTTGTTGCCGAAGCCCGGCCCCTTGCCACAGACGTCGCAGTTGGCAGCCACGGGTCACTCCAAGCTTCTGATGCACGTACGGTCGGATCCCGGCAGCGCGCCCGTCTCCTGGGAGGAGCAGAGCGGCCGTGCCGGGGAAGGAAGGCCCGGTACGGGACCGGGCAACCTGTGCAGCATACTACGGCGCTTTGCGGCGGAGGAAATCGCCGGTCCAGCGGCTACGCTGCGGCTACACCGTACCCGGCCTTGCCGTCGTCCGTCCCGAGGGGGTTGTGCAGGTGCTCGACGCCGCTTCCGTGCGGGCCTGGTGCGCCCTGGCCCTGGAGGCGCTGGGCCGCGGCCGGGAGGAGATCGACGCCGTCAACGTCTTCCCGGTCGCCGACGGCGACACCGGGACGAACCTCTACCTGACGGTGGAGTCGGCGGCCCAGGCGGTGGACGCGGTGTACGGGGCGTTCGCGGCGGAGGACGCGGGCGCCGGCGGCGGGGTGGAGCCGGCGGTGGCGGACGTGCTCCGGGCCATGGCGCACGGCGCGCTGATCGGGGCGCGCGGCAACTCGGGGACGATCCTGGCGGAGCTGCTGCGGGGGCTGACCGGCGCGGTGCCGCAGGCGGGTGCGCGCGCGGGTGCGGGCGGCGGTGCCGGTGAGCTGCTGGCCGTCGCGCTGCGGCGGGGCGCGGACGCGGCGCGGGCGGCGGTGGAGCACCCGGTCGAGGGCACGATGCTGACCGTCGCCGACGCCGCCGCGGCGGCCGCGGTGGCTGCGGTGACCGAGGAGGAGACGGGCGGGCCCGCGGGCGACGCGGCGCGGGTGGCGCGCGGCGCGTACGACGGCGCCCGGGAGGCGCTGGCCGCGACGACCGGGCAGTTGGAGGTGCTGCGCCGGGCGGGCGTCGTGGACGCCGGCGGGCTCGGTCTGGTGGCGGTGCTGGGCACCCTCGCCGACGCCCTGAGCGGCGCGGCCCGCCCCACGGAGCTGGGACCGGAAGGACCGGCGGGCCGCGGCCCGGGGACCCGCAGGACCGCCGCCCGCCACGACGGGAGCGCGTGTGCGGAGCCGGGCGGGGGCGGGCCGGCGTACGAGGTGATCTACCTGCTGGAGGCCGGCGACGCCGCCGTCACCCGGCTCCGGCCCCGGCTCGACGCGCTCGGCGACTCCCTCGTCGTCGTCGGCGGCGACGGGCTGTGGCGGGTGCACGTGCACGTCGACGACGCCGGTGCCGCCGTCGAGGCGGGCGTCGAGGCCGGCCGCCCGTACCGCATCCGGATCACCCATCTCCCGGCCGGCCCCGCCCCCGGCGCGCCCCCGAGCGTGAAGTCCGGAGACGGCGGGCCCGAGGGCCGGGCGGTCGTCGCCGTCGTGCCGGGCGACGGGCTGGCCGCGCTGTGCGCGCAGGCGGGTGCGGGGGTGGTGACCGTACGGGAGGGGGAGCCGCCCGCGAGCGGGGAGCTGGCCGAGGCGATGCGGCGGACGGGCGCGGGGGAGGTCGTCCTGCTGCCGAACGACGCGGAGTTGCGGCACACGGCGGCCGTGGCGGTGGAGGAGGCGCGCGCGTCCGGCGTGCGCGCGGCCCTCATCCCCACGCGCGCGGCGGTCCAGGGCCTCGCGGCGCTGGCGGTGCACGACCCGCGGCGGCGCTTCGACGAGGACGTCGTCTCCATGACGGCGGCGGCCGGCGCCACGCGGCACGCGGAGCTCGCGGTCGCGGAGCAGGAGGCGTGGACGACGGCGGGGATCTGCCGCCCGGGCGACGTGCTCGGGGTGGTGGAGGGCGACGTGGCGGTGGTCGGCGCCGACCTGGCGGAGACCGCGGAGGCCGTGCTGGACCGGATGCTCGCGGGCGGCGGCGAGTTGGTCACGCTGGTGCTGGGCCCGGACCTGCCGGAGGGCTTCGGCGCCCGGCTGGAGGCGCACGTACGGGGCGGGCATCTGGCGGTGGACACGGTGGTGTACGACGGCGGGAGCCAGTCGGCGCCGCTGCTGATCGGGGTGGAGTAGCGGGCGCGTGCCGCGGCCTCAGCGCTCCGCGTAGTCCAGCAGCGCCCGCGCCTCGTCGCGGCGGGACTGCGCGGACTCCGTCCCGGCGTCCCCCTCCCCGTACGCGGCGAGCACCGCGCGGGCGCGCCGCGCCGCCGCCTCGGGGCGGCCGAGGTCGGCCTCCAGCCAGGCGGCGAGCAGTTGGGCCCCGGTGTACTCGTCGAGGCACTCGGGGCCCAGCTCGGCGAAGCCGGTCACGGCGCGCAGGACGTGGCCCAGGCCCTCCTCGTACGCGGCACGGGCGGTGGCGGCGGCACTCTCGTCGGGGTCGTGCGGGGTGTGGCCGGAGGCGGCGGTGATCAGGTCGCCGGTCTGCCGGTGCGTGGTGGCGAGTTCGGCGAGCAGCACGTCGCGACGCCCGCCGCGTACCGGAGGGCCGCCGGCGGGGTCGGCGTCGTCCGGGACCGGGCCGGCCGCGGTCGCCGCTCGGGTGTCCGGGGTGTCCGCGGGTGTGGGAGCCGCCTCCGGCGGCCCGTCGGTCCCTTGGGTGGCGGCCGTGGCGGTCGGTGCGGCCCCCGTCGGCTCCTCCGGCGTGGCGCGCAGGGCCGCCGTCAGCTCCCGTTCCGCCTCGGTCATCAGCGCCCGGCCCGCCGCCGCCCCCGCCCCGCCCGGCCGGAGGGCCAGCCAGGCGCGGGCCCTGAGCGTGCGGATCAGCGACGGGACGTCGCCCAGCTCCCGCCAGAGCGCGCCCGCGCGCGCGTACGCGCGGTCGGCCTGGGCGTCGGCCTCCGCCGCGCTCAGCGACTGCGCGGCCAGCGTCGCCAGCATCGCGTGGTCGCGGGCCCCGTCGCCGGCCCAGCCCGCGGCGATCTCCGCGGCCAGCACGTACTGCTCCGCCGCGTGCTTGTGCTCCCTGAGCCGCCCCATGGCGTCGCCCAGCCACCAGCGGGTCTGGACCACGGACCCTTCGCCGTGCACCTCCGCGCTCAGGTCGGCGAGAGCGTCCTCCAGCACCGCCGCCGCCTCCGCCGCCCGGCCCAGGCGGAGCAGGGCGCCGCCGAGGTGGTGGCGGGCCCAGGCGCCCACGTCGGCGGAGTCGCCGGCCTCGTCGGCCCAGAGGGCGGCTTCGAGCAGGTGCTCGGCGCCCTCGGCGTCGCGGCCGGTGTTGCAGAGGATGTCGGCGAGCTGCAGGTGCAGGCCGGCCTGTCCGGCGGGGCGGCCGTGCGCGGCGCCGTGCTCCAGCGCGCCGCGCGCGGCGCGCTCCGCGGTCTCGCGGTCGCCGAGCCGCGAGGCGGCACCGGCGAGCGCGGACTGGGCCCGCACCGCGTTCCAGGGGACACCGGCGGCGGCGTACCCGGCGACGGCCTGCTCGTACAGCGCGGCGGCGCGCTCCGTCTCGCCGTGGCGGGCGGCGAGTTCGGCCCGGAGTTCGTGTGCCTCGGCGATCCGGCCGGCGACGCGCGGGTCGTCCGCGTACGGCGCGGCGAAGGCCAGCACGGCGGCCACTGCTTCGGCGGCGGTGCGGGGAGAGCCCGGGCCCCCGGGCTCGCGGGCCGTGTCCGCGGGCTCGCCGGTACCGGTCCCGGCGGGGTCCGGTCTGTGCGGCCCGGCGGGTGCCGGGCCGTCGCCGCGCAGGGTGTGGACACGGGCCCGGCAGATCAGCGCCGCCGCCGCGTCGGCGGCCGTGGCGCGGCCCTCGGCGTGCAGCGCCAGCGCCCGGGCGCAGGGGTCCTCGACCGCGGCCAGGGCGTCGTCCGCACGGCCGTCGAGCGCGAGGGCGAACGCCGCGCGGGCGCGCGACACCGCCGCCCGGCCCGGGTCGTCCGCGGTCTCGAACAGCCCGGCCGCCGTGGCGAGCAGGGCCGCGGCCTCGCCGGCCGTCGTCTCCGGGGCCATCGCGCGGTGGGCGGCGATCTCGGCGCGGTCGCGTACGTGCAGCTCCGTGCCCGCCTCCGCCGCCGCTCGCGCCGCGTCCGCCCAGGCCCGTACCGCGTCGGGGCGGCGGGCGGCCGTCCGCTCCCGGGCCGTGTCGAGCAGCTCCGCCACCCCGGTCCGCACGCCCGGTGCCGGGGCGTCACCGGGCGCCGCCGCATCACCGGCCGCCGGCGCACCGCCCCGCCGCCCCGGCCGGCGCGCGCGCAGGCCCAGCGGCAGCCGCTCCGCCAGCGGCTTGCGCGTCATCCGCTCGCGCACGCCGCCCGACACCGCCGCCGTGCCGTTGCGCGCGTCGAAGCGGGCCGCCAGCGCCAGCGCCTCCCGCTCCGCGTACGCCCGCAGCTCCACGACCGTCCACTCCCGGCCGGCGCTCCCCGCACTCGGCGGGCTCACCACCCGCTCCGCGCCCAGGCCCAGCGCCGCCAGCCGCCGTGTCAGCAGCGCCGTCACCGCCAGGTACGCCATCAGGCTCGACGGCTCCCCCCGGTCCGTCAGATACGCCGGCCGCTCCGCCAGCAGTTCGAGCCCCCGCGCCTCGTTGCCCGTCAGCGCGCAGAACTCCACGTGCCGCGCGAACGCGAACCGCATGCTCTCCATCCGGCGCACCATCCGGTGCCCGCGCAGATGGTTGGCCCGCGCCTCGTCGAAGCGGCCCAGCCGCAGCAGCGGCAGCAGCGACTCCGCGAGCGTGGCGTGCGGCTCGTGGGCGCAGGCGTGCACGCCGTCGAGCACCGGCCGCCACAGGTCGAGCGCCGCCGCGTCGTCGCCGTGCCCCGCCTCCCAACCGCCCTGGCCGCGCAGCTCGCAGGCGTGGCAGTCGCTCTTGGCGTCGCGCTCGGCGGCGCGCCAGGCCGCGTACGCGCGGGCGGCGCGCGCGTCGTCGCCGACGTGCTCGGCGATGTGGTACTCCGCCTGCCGCACGGCGCGTTCGCTGTGGCCCGCGAGGCGGTAGCGGCGCTCCATCTCGGCGAGCCACTTCTCCATCGCCGCCAGCGGGATGTGCGGCTGGTCGGTCATCCCGGCGGAGACCCACTTGAACATCCAGAAGAGGTGGTGGGTGTCCTCCTCGTCGAAGTCCCCGGGCCGCTCGTCCCACATGCGCAGCAGCCGCGCGAAGGGGACGAACATCTTGTCCTGCTCGGAGCTGAAGTTGTACGTCTGCAGCAGGTGGATCAGGCCCTCGACGACGAACGCGGGCCGGCCGGTCCGCTCCGCCTCGGCGAGCAGCCGCTCGGCACCGGCGTTGCGCCCGGGCCCCTCGGGCTGCTGCGCGTTGTCGTGCATCGCCCGGCGGAAGGCGTCGATGTCGGCGGGGGGCCCGGCGGGCGCGGGGGAGGGGGCGCCGGCGCTCATCTGCCGTCCTCCTCGCCGGCGGCGCGGTCGGCGGGATCCGCCGCCCCCGGCGGGTGCGTGGCCCACTCCAGCAGCCCGGCGAACGCCCGGTTCAGCAGCGCCGAGTCGGCCGGCCGCAGCGGGCGCTGCGCCATGAGCAGCGCCTGCCCGTACAGCGCCTCGACCGCGCTGCCGACCAGCTCGGGGGCGCCCAGGCCGCTGATCCGGCGCACCAGCGGGCTGCGGTGGTTGAGAACGAGCCGGGCGCGCGGGGCGCCGCCGCGCAGGCTGCCGAGGATGTCCGCCCACAGCTCGTCGGCGTGCTCCTCCTCGTCCGCGCGGGCCCGTTCGTGCCGGGCGGCGCGGTCGTCGAGGTGGAGCGCGGGCACCGTCAGCGGGTGGAAGGCGCGGAGCACGACGTCGCAGGCGAGCGGGTCGAGGCGGGCGCGGGCGACGCCGAGGAAGCCGGACAGGGCCAGCTCCTCGGCCGGGTCGACGGCGTCCAGGTGCGCGGTGACGGTGTCCGGGTCCAGCTCGGCGACGGCGGTCCCGGGGCGTACCCGGGGCAGCAGCTCGACCAGCTCCGCGTCGTAGGTGTAGCCGCCGTTGACGACGCCGATGCCCTGCGCGGAGGCGATCGGCGCGACCTGCCGGAACTCCTCCACGCTGCGCGTGAAGTGCACCACCGGGTGGCGCTGCGCGAACTCCGCGAGTGACACCTGCCCGTCGGTGGTCTCGAACGGCAGCCACGGCAGCATCGTGCGCAGCATCTCCTCGTCGTGCCGGGCCAGCGACTTCACGCCCAGGTGGTGCACGGACAGGAACTGCGTCAGCCGGTCCGGGTCGCCGGCGGCCAGCGACGTCAGCCAGTCCCGCACGGCGCCGCCGAGCGCCTCGCGCACGGCGAGGAGCGTCTCGTCCTCGTACAGCGCCTCCCGCGAGGCGGTCGGCCGCAGGCTGTCGGTGTCGACCACGCAGCGGACGAAGAACGCCCAGTCGGGCAGCAGCCCTTCGGCGCGCGTGGTGAGCAGCATGCCCTTCAGATGCACGCGGTGCCCGGCGCGTTGGGCGGGGCTGACGGCGGACGGCAGCACGTACGCGACCCCGCGCACGCCCGCGAGCGGCACGTCCAGCGCGACGGCGTCGAGCGGGGTGAAGCCGAAGACGTCCCGGCAGTGCCCGGCGAGCGCCACCCGGCGGGCGGCCGGGCTCGGGTACGGGCGGTCCCAGACGGCGGGCAGCTCGGTGACCGGCGTCTCGCCCACGCGTACGTCGTACGGCAGGAGCGCGCCGAAGTCGCGGGCGAGGTCCGTGACGCGCGCGGGCTCGAACCACTCGGCGCAGCCGGGCCGCTGCGTCAGGTGCACGGTGGTGCCGGGCTCGGCGCGGGCGGCCGGGGGGAGGGTCCGTACGGTGTACGAACCGTCGTCGGCGGCCGTCCACTCCACCGGCGGCGCCTGCGGATCGCGGGCCGACCTGCTGACCACCCGGATCCGCTCGGCGACCAGGAAGCAGGCCAGCAGACCGATGCCGAACTGGCCCAGGAACCCGGCCCGCGCGGACTCCAGGCCGCCGGCGCGCTTGGAGCTGCGGCCGATGGTGGCGAGCAGCTCGTGCACCTCCGCCTCGGTGAGCCCCACGCCGCTGTCCTCGACGCGCAGCCCCGCGGCCGGGCCGCCGCGCTCCCCGTCCGGGCCGCCGGCGGGCGGCAGCGCGTACAGCCGGATCCGGTCCGGCGCGCCGGGGTCGGCCGCGCGGCGGGCGGTGACCGCGTCGACGGCGTTCTGCAGCAGCTCGCGCAGGTAGACCCGCGGACTGGAGTACAGGTGGTGGGAGAGCAGGTCCACCAGGCCGCGCAGGTCGACCTGGAAGGTGTGGGACGCGGTGGGCGCAGCGTTCTCAGGTGTCATCACGTGAGCGCCGGCGGGGGGTGGGCGTGGCGGCGCGGGTCGGGCGATCCCGATCGGCGTCGGTGATCGCGAAAGGGACTCCGGGGCGGACCATCGTAGGACCGGGCGGGCCCGGGTTACCAGGGGTTGCCGCGCCCTGTCGGCCCGATGGTGTGCAATGGACGCGTGTCCGTGCTGGAAGAGCCCCTGAAGACGTCCGTCGGCGACCGGACCGCCAAGGCCATGGCGGAGCACCTGGATCTGCACACGGCCGGAGACCTGCTGCACCACTACCCCCGGCGGTACGCCGAGCGCGGCGAGCTGACGCGGCTGGCGGACCTGGAGGTCGACGAGCACGTCACGGTCGTCGCGCAGGTGGAGAAGGCCGCCATGCTGGGTACGGGCCGGGGTCGCCGGCTCGAAGTGGTCATCACCGACGGCAGCGGCCGGCTGACCCTCGTGTTCTTCGGGCGCGGCGCGTACCACCCGCAGAAGGAGCTGCTGCCCGGCAGGCGCGCCCTGTTCGCCGGCAAGGTCACCGTCTTCAACCGCAAGCGCCAGCTCGCCCACCCCGACTTCAAGCCGCTGGCGGGCCAGGACAGCGGGGGTGCCGACGCCGAGGCCGACGAGTGGGCGGGCAAGCTCCTGCCGCTCTACCCGGCGTGCCGGCAGCTCGCGTCCTGGCAGCTCCAGCAGGCCGTCGACACGGTGCTGGACGGGCTGGAGGCCACCGGCTGGGCGGGCGTCGCCGACCCGCTGCCCGAAGCGCTGCGGACCGAGCGCGGGCTCGTGCCGCTGCGCGAGGCGCTGCTGAAGGTGCACCGGCCGAAGACCAAGGCCGACCTGTGGGCGGCGCGGGACCGGCTGAAGTGGGACGAGGCGTTCGTCCTCCAGGTCGCCCTGGCCCGGCGGCGGCACGCGGACGGGCAGTTGCCCGCGGTGCCGCGCGTGGCGGCCGCCGAGGGACTGCTCGCGGACTTCGACGCCCGGCTGCCGTTCACGCTCACCGAGGGGCAGCGGCGGGTCTCCGCCGACATCTTCGCCGACCTGGCCACCGACCACCCCATGCACCGGCTGCTCCAGGGCGAGGTGGGCTCGGGCAAGACGCTCGTGGCGCTGCGCGCGATGCTCGCCGTCGTGGACGCGGGCGGGCAGGCGGCGATGCTCGCCCCGACCGAGGTGCTGGCGCAGCAGCACCACCGGTCGATCACCGAGATGATGGGCGAGCTGGCCGAGGCCGGCCTGCTCGGCGGCGCCGAGCACGGCACGAAGGTCGAGCTGCTCACCGGCTCCGCGGGCGCGGCGGCGCGCCGCAGGGCGCTGCTCGACCTGGCCACCGGCGAGGCGGGGATCGTCGTCGGGACCCACGCGCTGATCGAGGACAAGGTGCAGTTCCACGACCTCGGCCTGGTCGTCGTCGACGAGCAGCACCGCTTCGGCGTCGAGCAGCGGGACGCGCTGCGCGCGAAGGGCAACCGCGGGGACGACAAGCGCACGCCGCACCTGCTCGTCATGACCGCCACGCCCATCCCGCGCACGGTCGCCATGACGGTCTTCGGCGACCTGGAGACCTCCGTGCTCGACCAGCTCCCGGCCGGACGCTCGCCCATCGCCAGCCACGTCGTGCCGGCGGCCGACAAGCCGCACTTCCTCTCCCGCGCCTGGGAGCGGGTGCGCGAGGAGGTCGAGGGCGGCCACCAGGCGTACGTCGTCTGCCCGCGCATCGGCGACTCCGCGGAGGAGACGGAGCCCCAGGGCGGCAAGGGCGCGAAGGGCGCGAAGGGCTCGAAGGGCGCCAAGGGGGACAGGGGGGCCGGGGAGGCTCCGTCGCCGGAGGACGAGGCGGAGAAGCGGCCCCCGCTGGCGGTGCTGGACATCGCCGCGCAGCTCTCCGCCGCCCCGGGGGCGCCGCTGGCCGGGCTGAAGGTCGAGGTGCTGCACGGCCGGATGCAGCCGGACGCCAAGGACGACGTGATGCGCCGGTTCGCCGCGGGCGAGGTGGACGTGCTGGTCGCGACGACCGTCATCGAGGTCGGCGTCAACGTCCCCAACGCCACCGTCATGGTCATCATGGACGCCGACCGCTTCGGCGTCTCCCAGTTGCACCAGTTGCGCGGCCGGGTCGGCCGCGGCGCCGCCGCGGGGCTCTGCCTGCTCGTCACCGAGATGCCGGAGGGCACACCGGCCAGGACCCGGCTGGACGCGGTCGCCGCCACCCAGGACGGCTTCCGGCTCTCCCGCGTCGACCTGGAGCAGCGCCGCGAGGGCGACGTGCTGGGGCAGGCCCAGTCCGGGGCCCGCTCCAGCCTGCGGATGCTCGCGGTCATCGACGACGAGGACGTCATCGCCGAGGCCCGGGACGCCGCCGCGGCGCTCGTGGCCGAGGACCCGGAGCTGGCCGCGTACCCGGAGCTGCGCGGCGCGCTGGCGAGCCTGCTGGACGACGAGCGGGAGCAGTTCCTCGACAAGGGCTGACCCGGCCGGCGGTCCGCGTCCGGCCGCCCCCGGGTCCCCGCGTACGGTGGTCCGATGACCACCGTGAACGTCAACGAAGTCGCCCTAGGCATCGAGTCCTTCGGCGCCGACGACGCACCGCTGATCCTGCTCGCGGGCGGCACGACGATGCTCTCCTGGCCGGACGCGCTCTGCGAGCGCCTCGCCGCCGGCGGACGCCGCGTGGTCCGCTACGACCTGCGCGACAGCGGCGAGTCGACGACCGGAGACCCGGAAGCGCCCGCCTACACCCTGCGCGACCTCGCCGCCGACGCGGCCGCCCTGGCGGGCGCGCTCTCCGGCGGTCCCGCCCACCTCGCGGGGATCGGCGTCGGCGGGATGGTCGCCCAGGTGGCCGCGCTCGACCACCCCGGCGCGTTCTCCGCGCTCACCCTGGCCGGCACCCGCCCGGTCGCGCCCGGCCCGCCCGACGACGACCTCCCCGACCACGACGAGGCGACGATGGGCCGGCTGTTCGGGCACCCGATGCCCGACTGGGCCGACCGCGAGGCGGTGGCGGAGTTCGCCGCCGCCGGCGCGGAGATCCTCGGCGACGACCCCGCCGCCGCGCGCGCGACCGCCGCGCGCGTCTGGGACCGCACGCCCGGCACGGCGCCCCCGGTCCAGACGGCCAACCAGATGGGCATGGTGTTCTCCCGGCTCGACTGCACCCCGCGCTGGCGCGAGCGCCTGCCCGGGATCGGGGTGCCCACGCTCGTCGTCCACGGCCGCCGCGACCCGTTCTTCCCCGTGGGCAACGGCGAGGCGATCGCGCGCGAGATCCCCGGCGCGCGTCTGCTCGTCCTGGCGGAGGCCGCCACCGCGATCCCCGACGAGGCGGCCGGCGAAGTGGCCGAGGCGATGCTCGCGCTCGGGCAGGGCGGGCAGAGCGCGTAGGGCAGGCAGGGAGGGCGCGTAGGGCAGGCAGGGAGGCGCGTGGGGCGGGCGAGGGGAGGCCGCCCGGCCGGCCGGTGGATCCCCGGCGAACGGGCACGCACGCCCCCGCCACCGGGCGGCACCGCGGCCGTCACCCCGGAGGCATATCGTGGGATGGACCGCGCCCGTGAGGACAAGGACACCCAGCAGCCATGACCCGCGTGATCGCCGGCACCGCCGGCGGGCGGCGCCTGGCCGTGCCGCCCGGCACCGGCACCCGGCCCACCTCCGACCGCGCCCGCGAGGGTCTCTTCTCCACCTGGCAGACCCTGCTCGGCACGCTCGACGGCCTGCGCGTCCTCGACCTGTACGGCGGCTCCGGCGCCGTCGGCCTGGAGGCGCTGTCCCGCGGCGCCGGGCACGCGCTGCTCGTCGAGGCGGACGCCCGCGCCGCCCGGGTCATCCGGCAGAACGTCCGCGCCCTCGGCCTGCCCGGTGCCGAGGTGCGCACCGCCCGGGCCGAGCAGGTCGCCGCCGGGCCGCCGCCCCCGTACCCGTACGACGTGGTCTTCCTCGACCCGCCGTACGAGGTGGACGACGCGGCGGTGGGCGAGATACTCGTCACACTCCGTGCCCGCGACTGGCTGTCTCCGGGCGCGCTCGCCACCGTGGAGCGCAGCACCCGAGGCGGTGAATTCCCCTGGCCCGACGGGTTCGAGCCACTGCGGGCCAGGCGCTACGGCGAAGGCACGCTCTGGTACGGTCGCGCCGCCTCACCGGTCCCAGGACCGCCCGCCCCGTCCCCCTCTCCGTCCCCGAACCCGGATCCCGTACCGAAACCCTCATGACACCCCTCACCCGCACGACCGGAAACGAGAGCGAGGAACCTCCGTTGCGCCGCGCCGTCTGTCCGGGGTCCTTCGACCCCATCACCAACGGGCATCTCGACATCATCGCCCGGGCCTCGAAGCTCTACGACGTCGTGCACGTCGCCGTGATGATCAACAAGGCGAAGAAGGGCATGTTCACCGTCGAGGAGCGGATGGACCTCATCCGCCAGTGCACGGCGGAGTACGGCAACGTGGAGGTCGAGAGCTTCCACGGCCTCCTCGTGGACTACTGCAAGGAGCGCGACATCCCCGCCATCGTCAAGGGCCTGCGCGCCGTCAGCGACTTCGACTACGAGCTGCAGATGGCCCAGATGAACAACGGCCTGTCGGGGGTCGAGACGCTCTTCGTCCCCACCAACCCGACCTACAGCTTCCTCTCCTCCAGCCTGGTCAAGGAGGTCGCCACCTGGGGCGGTGACGTATCCCACCTCGTACCCCCGGTTGTCAACCGGGCACTTGACCAACGCCTCACCAACTCCTAGCCGGGCGCCGTAGAGTCTTTCCCCATGGACGTGCAGAGAAAGCTCGACGAGATCGCGGAGGCCCTGCAGGGCGCGCGGTCCATGCCCATGTCGGCGTCGTGCGTGGTCAACCGCGCCGAGCTGCTCGGCATGCTGAACGAGGTGCGCGAGGCCCTGCCCGGGTCGCTGGCCCAGGCGCAGCAGTTGCTCGGCGGGCGTGAGCAACTCGTCGAGGAGGCACGCCGCGAGGCCGAGCAGATCCTCGACGAGGCGCAGAACCGGCGCAGCGCGCTGATCTCCGACACCGAGGTCGCCCGGCACGCCAGGGCCGAGGCCGACCGGATCCTCGGCGAGGCCCGCCAGGAGGCCGAGCAGATCAGCGCCGAGGCCGACGACTACGTCGACAGCAAGCTCGCCAACTTCGAGGTCGTCCTCACCAAGACCATCGGCTCGGTCGACCGCGGCCGGGACAAGCTGCTGGGCCGCGCGCCCGGATACGACGACCCGCACGGCTACGACGCCGGCCAGGACCCGGCCGGCGAGGCGCCGGAGCGCAGCGCCGACCCGCACGAGCAGCGCAGGCGGGCGGACACGTACGTCGAAGCGCAGTTCCAGGCGTTCCAGTCGGTGCTGACCAAGACCCTGGAGGCGGTCGGCCGCGGCCGGCAGAAGCTCCAGGGCGCGCGGCCCACGGACCAGCTCGGCGAGACCTTCGGGCAGCCCGGCACGGGGCCCGCGGGCACGACGGACGAGAACTACCTCGCGGAACTGGCCGAGCTCGCCGACGGGCCGGGCCCGGCGCACCACCCCGGCGGCGCCCCGGAGCCCGCGGTCCCGCCGCCGCCCGCGCAGCAGCCCCCGCACGCCGTCCCGCAGCCGGCCGCCGCGTACTACGACACCGCCGCCGCGCAGGGCTACGCCCAGCCCGGCTACCCGCAGCCGGAGCAGCCGGCGGACTACCCGCAGGACTACGGCCAGGGCTACCAGCAGGGCTACGAGCAGCCCGACCCCGGCTACGGCTGGCCGCAGCAGGCCGGGCAGCAGGGGCAGGCCGGGGCCGGTGCGTACCCGGACGCCGCGCAGCAGATGCCGTACGGCCAGGGCGAGGTCCACCTGCCGCAGCAGGGCGGCTACGCCCCGGCGCCCGCCGCGCTCGACGAGACCAGCCTCTTCGACACCAGCATGATCGACCTGGAGCAGCTCCGGCAGTACGACGACCGCGGCCGCTGAGCCGCCGGGAGGCACCCGCGGGGGCCCGCCGCGGACCGACGCCCGGATTGGGTCTTGGGCGGAGTGTCAAGTATTCTGGACCCTCGCCGTATCGCTCCGCGCCCGTCCCTGCCCGTCATGCGCAGGGTGCACGAAAGCAGGAAAGCCCTGAAAGCCCAACCGGACCCTCGCGCCCCTCTCGTGTTCGACACACGGGACCTGGGCCGTCGCCCCGGTACGCTCAAGCGGCTGACCCGCACCGTACCGGCGCCCAAGGACCTCGGCAACGAGGTGGTGGCCGTGCCGGAGGGCGATCCCGTCGAGCTGGAGATGCGGCTCGAGTCCGTGATGGAGGGCGTGCTCGTCACGGGCACCGCCCGGGCACGGGCGACGGGCGAGTGCGTAAGGTGTCTGGAGCCGCTCGGGCAGGAGCTTCGAGTGGACTTCCAGGAGATGTACTCCTACCCGGAGACGGACGCCAGGGGCCGCGTGGCCCGCGGCGGCGGCTCCGGCGCGGACGCCGAGGAGGCGGACGCGGAGGAGGAGACGCTGTACCTCGAGGACGACATGTTCGACCTCGAACCGGAGCTGCGCGACGCGGTGGTGCTCGCACTGCCGCTGCAGCCGGTGTGCCGGGAGGACTGCCCGGGCCTGTGCCCCGACTGCGGGGCACGGCTCGCGGACGACCCGGACCACCACCATGACGCCGTCGACCCCCGGTGGGCGGCGTTGCAGGGACTCGCCGAGACCGTCTCGGACGGCGAGAAGGACGACCCGAGCGGCGCTGACGACGGCGCCGGCGAGAAGCAGGAGAAGTAGCCGTGGCCGTTCCGAAGCGGAAGATGTCGCGCAGCAACACGCGCCACCGCCGGTCGCAGTGGAAGGCTGCGGTCCCGCACCTGGTGGCATGCGAGCGCTGCCACGAGCCGAAGCAGCAGCACATCGCATGCCCGAACTGCGGCACGTACAACCGCCGCCAGGTCCTCGAGGTCTGAGCGACGGGGAGAAGGCTCATGTCAGATGCCACTACGCCGCGGAAGGCGCCGGCCGACACAGCCTCGTCCCCCAAGATCCTGGAAGGGCGGCTCGGGTACGAACTCGAGCCCGCCCTTCTGGTACGCGCCCTCACCCACCGCTCGTTCGCGTACGAGAACGGCGGTCTGCCCACCAACGAGCGGCTGGAGTTCCTCGGGGACTCGGTGCTCGGCCTGGTGGTCACCGACACGCTGTTCCGGGGCCACCCCGACCTGCCGGAAGGCCAGTTGGCCAAGCTGCGGGCCGCGGTGGTCAACTCGCGTGCGCTCGCCGAGGTCAGCCGCGGGCTCGACCTCGGCGCGTTCATCCGGCTCGGCCGGGGCGAGGAGGGCACGGGCGGCCGGGACAAGGCGTCGATCCTCGCGGACACGCTGGAGGCCGTGATCGGCGCGGTCTACCTGGACAAGGGACTCCAGGCGGCGTCGGAGCTGGTGCACCGGCTCTTCGACCCGCTGATCGAGAAGTCCTCGAACCTCGGGGCGGGTCTCGACTGGAAGACCTCGCTGCAGGAGCTGACGGCCGCCAGAGGGCTGGGCGTGCCGGAGTACCTGGTCAGCGAGACCGGTCCGGACCACGAGAAGACCTTCACGGCTGCCGCCCGCGTCGGTGGTGTCACGTACGGCACCGGCACCGGCCGCAGCAAGAAGGAAGCGGAGCAGCAGGCGGCGGACACCGCCTGGCGCGCGATCAGCGCGACCGGGACGGAGGGCGAGGCGGCCAAGGGCGCGGCGGGGAGCAACGGCTCCGCGATCGCGGCGCCGGGGTCCGCCCCGGCCGGTACGCCCGCGTCCGCCGAGGCGCCGGCGCCCGCCGGTACGCCCGCGTCCGCACCGGCGCCTGCGTCCGCACCCGCGCCGGCGGACGCGCGGGACTCGGCGGACGGTGACGCCGCCGCCGGCCCCGCGGGGGCGGCGCGGGCCGCCGACCGGTAGCGCGGCGATGCCGGAGCTGCCGGAGGTCGAGGTGGTGCGCCGCGGCCTGGCGAAGTGGGTGGCGGGCCGGACGGTGGCGTCCGTCGAGGTGCTCCACCCCCGGTCCGTACGCCGGCATCCGGCGGGCGCCGCCGACTTCGCCGCGCGGCTGACCGGGCACCCGCTGGGGGAGCCGCGGCGGCGCGGCAAGTACCTGTGGCTGCCGCTGGCCGACGGCCCGGAGTCGGTGCTCGCGCACCTGGGCATGAGCGGGCAGTTGCTGGTCCGGCCGGAGGCGGCGCCGGACGAGAAGCACCTGCGGATCCGGGCCCGTTTCGCGGACGAGACGGGCACGGAGCTGCGCTTCGTCGACCAGCGCACCTTCGGCGGTCTCTCGCTGCACCCGAACGCACCCGGAGGACTGCCCGACGTCATCGCGCACATCGCCCGCGATCCGCTGGACCCGGCGTTCGACGACGCGGCCTTCCACGCGGCGCTGCGCGGCAGCCGGACCACGATCAAGCGGGCGCTGCTGAACCAGTCGCTGATCAGCGGCGTCGGCAACATCTACGCGGACGAGGCCCTGTGGCGCGCCCGCATCCACTACGAGCGCCCCACTGCCGGCTTCACCCGCCCCCGTACCGCGGAACTCCTCGGGCACGTCCGCGCGGTGCTGAACGCCGCGCTCGACGTCGGCGGCACCAGCTTCGACAGCCTCTACGTGAACGTCAACGGCGAGTCCGGCTACTTCGCCCGCTCCCTGGACGCGTACGGCCGCGAGGACGAACCCTGCCGCCGCTGCGGCACCCCGATCCGCCGCCGCCCGTGGATGAACCGCTCCAGCTACTTCTGCCCGCGCTGCCAGCGCCCGCCGCGCACCTGACCCGGGCGGAGGGCGCCGCGGTGGCTCAGAAGCCGAAGTTCTGGGTCCACCAGGGGCCGCCGTCGGCGAAGTGGGCGCCGACGCCGAGGGTGCGGAAGTCGCAGTTCAGTATGTTCGCGCGGTGGCCTTCGCTGTTCATCCAGGCGTCCATCACCGACTGGGCGTTGGCCTGGCCGCGGGCTATGTTCTCGCCGCCGAGGTCCGCTATGCCGTACTCCTGCGCCCGCTCCCACGGGTCGTTGCCGTCGGGGTCGGTGTGGTCGAAGAAGCCGCGTGCGGCCATGTCCTGGCTGTAGTCGCCGGCCAGCTTCGCCAGTTCCGGGTCGTTCGTCAGCGGGCGGCAGCCCGCCTGCGCGCGCTCCTGGTTGACCAGCCGCAGCACCTCCGCCTCCGCGGCGGTGGTCGCGTCGGTGGTGGCGGTCGGCTTCGCGGAGCGGGTGGGCTCGGCGGACTTCGTCTTCGTCGGGGACGGCGTCTTGGACGCCGTACGGGACGGGCTCGGGGATGTCGACGAGGGGTCCGCGGACTCCCGCTTCTCGCGCTCGGGGGCCGAGGTGGACGGAGACGCGCTCTTCGACTCCCTGCGGTCCTCGTCGTCCTTCCCGCCGGCCTTCTTCGCCTCCGGTGTCCGGCTCTCCGGCCGGTCCGAGCCGCCGCTCGCGGACGGCGACGCCTCCTGCGTCGGCAGCTCCGACGAGCCGTGCGTGCCGGGGGACGGCGGGTCGCCCGCCTCCACGTGGCCGGCGGGGCCGCCGCCACCGCGGTCGAGGTCGAAGCCGCTGCCGAGGACCCCGGAGGCCATCGCCACCGCGCCGACGGCCAGCGCCGCCGACGTACCGAGCATCCCCGCCCTGGCCGGGCTCTGCCTGCGGTGCTGCCCACGCGACCGGCCGGTGCCGTGCGTCCGGTGGCCGCCGTACGGGCCGTACCCGTCGTGCGCGTCGTATCCGTCGTACGGGCTGTATCCGTCGTACGAGTCGTACGCGCCGGGTGTGTCCCGGCGGCGCCCTGTCGGGGGCTGCGGCTCCGAGCGTCTGTGGCGGCCCATCCGGCGACCCCTCACGTCCGACGACAACGACGACTGCACACACGTCACTCGCACACACGAGTGATTGCTGCCGCCAGACTGTACGCCATGACCCCCGCACCGCACGTGCCCACCGGCCGATCGTCCGGATAGCGTGCGTCACATGAGTGCAGACGTCCGCATGACGGCATGGGTGCGCGGCACGGTCCAGGGAGTCGGCTTCCGCTGGTACACCCGCGCCCGGGCGCTGGAGATCGGCGGCCTCAGCGGCTTCGCCGCCAACCTCGCGGACGGCCGGGTCCAGGTCGTCGCCGAGGGGCCGCGACCGCGGTGTCAGGAGTTGCTGGAGTGGCTGCGCTCCGCCGACACGCCGGGCCGCGTGTCGGGTGTGACGGAGATCTGGGACGACCCCCGCGGCGGATATCACTCATTTGCCATCCGTTGAGCACGCTCCGCCATATGGGCTGGTCCAACAGGGATGACCAGCGGGTTGCCAACGGCTTCCACGCGTGCCAAGCTCTCACACCAGACGGGTCCCGCCACCCCCCGCGGCTTGCCAGGGCACGCGCCGCGCCCGGTACGGGGTGTGATCGTGTTGACCGTCAAACTATTTGGTGAGACGCTTGAAGCCCCGCGCACCCTAGCTGTTTGTGCCATGGGCAGACACGCGGGTGCGAATCCCTCACGACCCACACCGCTCGGTCGGTCACTCAGTGTGGAGGACCTCTCATCATGGCAAAGGCGCTTCTCGGTTACGTCGGCGGCACTGACCCGCGACTCCTCGCCGAGATGCGACGGCTGCAGCAGCGTGTCCAGGACCTGGAGTCGGAGCTCGTCCGCGTCCAGGCCGAGAACGACATGCTCGCCGCCGCCGCTGCTCACAACAGCGAGTCACTGCTCGACGTATCCCAGGCGGAGCCTGCGCTTACCTGACAATCATGCGACAACCGTCAGGTCTGCACTTCAACCGCTTGAGATAACTGTCAAGGGACGCTTAACCGCGTCCCTTCGTCGTTTCTCCACCGCTCTTACGGATCCCCCGGCAGGGAACCCGCCCCGGAGCCGGCACCCCGGGGGGTGATGCTCCGTAATTGATGTGCCCCGGCGGTTACCCAGTGAAACCGGGTCGCGCGATAGAGTCTCCGGCACATGTTTCGTCGCCGGAGGAGAGCTCGCCAGTGCACTTGAAGGGCCTCACGCTCCGGGGGTTCAAATCCTTCGCCTCCGCCACCACCCTCCGCTTCGGGCCGGGGATCACCTGCGTCGTCGGCCCGAACGGTTCGGGAAAGTCCAACGTGGTGGACGCGCTGTCCTGGGTGATGGGAGAGCAGGGGGCGAAGTCCCTGCGGGGCGGCAAGATGGAGGACGTCATCTTCGCCGGGACCACCGGCCGGCCGCCGCTCGGCCGCGCCGAGGTCTCGCTGACGATCGACAACTCCGACGGCGCGCTGCCCATCGACTACTCCGAAGTGACCATCACCCGGACGATGTTCCGCAGCGGCGGCAGCGAATACCAGCTCAACGGGGACACCTGCCGCCTCCTCGACATCCAGGAACTGCTGTCCGACTCCGGCATCGGCCGCGAGATGCACGTCATCGTCGGCCAGGGCCAGCTCGATTCCGTCCTGCACGCCGACCCCTCCGGCCGCCGCGCCTTCATCGAAGAGGCCGCCGGCGTCCTCAAGCACCGCAAGCGCAAGGAGAAGGCGCTGCGGAAACTGGACGCGATGCAGGCCAACCTGGCCCGCGTCCAGGATCTCAGCGACGAGCTGCGCCGCCAGCTCAAGCCCCTGGGCCGGCAGGCCGCCGTCGCCCGCCGGGCCGCCGTCATCCAGGCCGACCTGCGCGACGCCCGGCTGCGGCTGCTCGCCGACGACCTCGTCAGCCAGCGCGCGGCCCTCTCCGCCGAGATCGCCGACGAAGCCGCGCTGAAGGAACGCAAGGAAGCCACCGAGGCCGAGCTGACCGCCGCCCGCACCCGTGAATCCGCCCTGGAGGAGCAGGTACGCGCCCTCACCCCGCGGCTCACCGAGGCGCAGGGCGCCTGGCACGAACTCGGCCAGCTCGCCGAGCGGGTCCGCGGCACCGTCAGCCTCGCCGACGCCCGCGCCAAGCACGCCACCGCCGGACCCGAGGAGGAGCGCCGCGGGCGCGACCCGGAAGACCTGGAGCGCGAGGCCGAGCGCATCCGCCGGCAGGAGGCCGAGCTGGAAGCCGCCCTGGAGGCCGCGGAACGGGCACTGGAGGACACCGTCGCCCACCGTGCCGAACTGGAGCGCGAACTCGCCGCCGAGGAGCGCCGGCTGAAGGACGCCGCCCGCGCCCTCGCCGACCGCCGCGAACGGCTCGCCCGGCTCAGCGGCAAGGTCACCGCCGCCCGCGGCCGCGCCGCCTCCGCGCAGGCCGAGATCGACCGGCTCGCCACCGCGCGCGACGAGGCCGAGGAGCGCGCCGCCGCCGCGCAGGAGGCGTACGACACGCTGAAGGCCGAGGTCGACGGGCTGGCCGGCGACGACGGGGCACTGGCCGCCGAGCAGGAGGCGGCGAAGAGCGCCCTCAAGGCCGCCGAGGCCGAGCTGACCGCCGCCCGCGACGACGCCGCCGAGGCCGAGCGGGCGCGCGCCGCCACCACCGCCCGCCGCGACGCGCTCGCCCTGGGCCTGCGCCGCAAGGACGGCACCGGCACCCTGCTCCAGGCCCGCGACAAGCTCACCGGCGTGCTCGGCCCGGCCGCCGAACTCCTCACCGTCGCCCCCGGGTACGAGGTCGCCGTCGCCGCCGCGCTCGGCGCCGCCGCCGATGCCCTCGCCGTCACCGGCCCCGCCGCCGCGGCCGACGCGCTGCGGCTGCTGCGCAAGCACGACGCGGGCCGCGCCGCTCTGCTCCTGGGCGACGCCCCGTACGAGCCGCAGCCCGACGGTCCGCTCCCGCCCGGCGCCCGCCACCTGGCCGCCCTGGTCACCGGCCCCGACCAACTGCTGCCCGCCGTGCGCCGGCTGCTGACCCGTACCGTCTGCGTCGGCACGCTGGAGGACGCCGAAGACCTGGTCTCCGCGCGGCCCGAGCTGACCGCCGTCACCGCGGAAGGCGACGTCTTCGGCGGCCACTTCGCCCACGGCGGCTCCGCCGGTGCCCCCAGCCTGCTGGAGGTGCAGGCGTCCGTCGACGAGGCGGCGGCCGAGCTGACCGAGCTGGACGCCCGCTGCGCGCGGCTGGGCGAACGGCAGGAGGCGGCCGTCGCCCGCCGCGCCGAGTGCGCCGCGCTCGTCGAGGAGCTGGGCGGCCGGCGCAGCGCCGCGGACCGCGAGAGGTCCCGCGTCGCCGGCGAGCTGGGCCGGCTCGCCGGGCAGGCCCGCGCCGCCGCCGGCGAGGCCGAGCGCAGCGCCGCCGCGGCGGCCCGCGCCGAGGAGGCCCTGGCCCGGGCGGGCGCGGAGGCGGAGGAGCTGGCGGCGCAGTTGGAGACGGCTGAGGAGGAGGCCGACACCGCGGACGACGACGGATCCGGCTCGGACACCTCCGTACGCGACCGGCTCGCCGCCGACGGCGCCAACGCCCGGCAGACCGAGATGGAGGCCAGGCTCCAGGTCCGTACCCACGAGGAGCGCGTGAAGGGCCTCGCCGGCCGCGCGGACGGACTCGACCGCGCCGCCCGCGCCGAGCGCGAGGCCCGCGCCCGCGCCGAGCGCCGCCGCGCCCGGCTGCGGCACGAGGCGGCCGTCGCCACCGCCGTCGCCGCCGGCGCCCGGCAGCTCCTCGCACACGTCGAGGTCTCCCTTGCCCGCGCCGAGGAGGAGCGCGCCGCCGCCGAGCGGGCCCGCGCCGAGCGCGAGCAGGAGCTGGCCCGGCAGCGCCGGCTCTCCCGCGAGCTGGCCGACGAGCTGGACAAGCTGACGGACTCCGTCCACCGCGGCGAGGTGCTGGGCGCAGAGAAGCGGCTGCGCATCGAGCAGCTCGAGGGCCGGGCGCTGGAGGAGCTGGGCGTCGAGCCGGCCGACCTGGTGGCGGAGTACGGTCCCGACCAGCTCGTGCCGCCGTCGCTGCCCGCGGAGGGCGAGGAACTGCCCGAGGACCCCGACCACCCGCGCAACCGGCCGCGGCCGTACGTCCGCGCGGAACAGGAGAAGCGGCTCAAGGCGGCCGAGCGCGCATACACCAAGCTCGGCAAGGTCAACCCGCTGGCGCTGGAGGAGTTCGCGGCGCTGGAGGAGCGGCACAAGTTCCTCACCGAGCAGCTCGACGACCTCAAGCGCACCCGCGCGGACCTGCTCCAGGTGGTCAAGGAGGTCGACGAGCGCGTCGAGCAGGTCTTCACCGACGCCTTCCACGACACCGCCCGCGAGTTCGAGGGCGTCTTCTCCCGCCTCTTCCCCGGCGGCGAGGGCCGGCTGATCCTCACCGACCCGGACGACATGCTGAACACCGGCGTGGAGGTGGAGGCGCGCCCGCCCGGCAAGAAGGTCAAGCGGCTGTCGCTGCTGTCCGGCGGCGAGCGGTCGCTGACGGCGGTGGCGATGCTGGTGGCGATCTTCATGGCCCGGCCGAGCCCGTTCTACGTGATGGACGAGGTCGAGGCCGCGCTCGACGACACCAACCTGCAGCGCCTGGTGCGGCTGATGCAGGAGCTGCAGCGCACCTCGCAGCTCATCGTGATCACGCACCAGAAGCGCACGATGGAGGTCGCCGACGTCCTCTACGGCGTCTCCATGCAGGGCGACGGCGTCTCGAAGGTGATCAGCCAGCGGCTGAACTGAGCGACCGCTGCCCCCGCCGTACGGGCCGGAAGCGGGAGGGGTACCGCGAGGACCGCGCGGGCGGGCGATACTAGGTGGCGTTATGGACATCATCCTCATCGTCATCGCCATCGCCGTCGTCGCAGTCCTCGCCGCGGGCGGCCTGGTCGTCGGCTCCCGCCGCCGGAAGCAGGTACCCCCGGCGCCGCCGTCACCCGAGATCAGGACCCCCGCGGAGCCGCAGGTCGGCGAGGAGGCGGGGGAGCCGGGCGACGAGCAGCGCAGGACCATCGAGGAGGTGGACCTGCCGGGCGAGCCCGCGGCCGGCGCCGCCACCGGCACCGCCGTCGCCGAGCCGCCGGCTCTGGAGCTGGAGGTCCCCGCGCCGTCCGCGGGCCGGCTCGTACGGCTGCGCGCCCGGCTGGCCCGCTCGCAGAACTCGCTCGGCAAGGGCCTCCTCGGCCTCCTCTCCCGCGAACACCTCGACGAGGACACCTGGGAGGAGATCGAGGACACCCTGCTGACCGCCGACGTCGGCGTGCAGCCGACGCAGGAGCTGGTGGAGCGGCTGCGCGAGCGCGTCAAGGTCCTCGGTACGCGCACGCCCGAGGAGCTGCGCGCGCTGCTGCGCGAGGAGCTGCTCGCGCTCGTCGGCACGGAGGCGGACCGGACGCTGGACACCGCCGAGTCCGTCGGCCCCGAGGGCGGGGAGGTGCCGGGCATCGTGCTGGTCGTCGGCGTGAACGGCACCGGCAAGACCACGACCACCGGCAAGCTCGCCCGGGTGCTGGTCGCGGACGGCAAGTCCGTGGTGCTGGGCGCGGCGGACACCTTCCGGGCCGCCGCCGCGGACCAGCTTCAGACCTGGGGAGAGCGGGTCGGCGCCCGTACCGTGCGCGGGCCCGAGGCCGGAGACCCCGCGTCCGTCGCGTACGACGCGGTGAAGGAGGCCATCGACGAGGGCGCCGACGTGGCGCTCATCGACACGGCCGGGCGGCTGCACACCAAGACCGGGCTCATGGACGAGCTGGGCAAGGTCAAGCGGGTGGTGGAGAAGCATGGGCCGGTCGGCGAGGTGCTGCTCGTGCTGGACGCCACGACCGGGCAGAACGGGCTGGTGCAGGCGCGGGTCTTCGCGGAGGTCGTGGACATCACCGGGCTGGTGCTGACGAAGCTGGACGGGACGGCCAAGGGCGGCATCGTGATCGCGGTGCAGCGGGAGCTGGGCGTGCCGGTCAAGCTCGTGGGCCTGGGCGAGGGCGCGGACGACCTGGCGCCGTTCGAGCCCGAGGCGTTCGTGGACGCGCTGATCGGCGACTGAGCCGACGGGTCCGACCGGGCTGACCGGTCCGACCCGCGACGGAGCCCCCGGCCGGGCCGAGGTCCGTAAGGGCCTGGTGCGGTACGGCGCCGGGCCCGCGCGGTGCGCGGGCGGCGGGTCAGCCCGAGCGCAGCCAGGCGCTCTGCGCGTACGCCAGCGTGCCCAGCAGCAGCCGGGCCGGCGGCGGGCCGCCCGCCGTGTCCAGCGTCGGCGGGCGCAGCCAGCGCACCGGGCCGAGGCCGCGCAGATCGCAGGGCGGGGCGAGCAGATGGGCGCCGCGGCCGAGGCAGCGCAGGTCGAGCCGGGCGCCGTCCCATCCCATGCGGTACAGCAGCCGGGGCAGCTCCGCGGCGGCGCCGGGCGCGACGAAGAAGTGCGCCCGCCCGTCCGGGGCGGCGCAGACGGGGCCGAGCGGCAGCCCCAGGCGCTCCAGCCGGGGCAGCGCCCGGCGCCCGGCGACGGCGCTGACCTCCAGCGCGTCGAACGACCGGCCCACCGGCAGCAGCACCGCGGCCCCCGGCGTCCCCGCCCAGGCGTCCGTCACCTCGTCCAGCGGCGTACCGGCGGGGACCGGGCGGGCGTCCGGCAGCGGATGCTCGCCGGGGGCGGGGCAGGCGGCTCCCCGCGCGCACGCGCAGACGCGCCCGCCGCCGGGGGCGCGCACGAGGGGCGCGCCGGGCAGCACGTCCCAGCCCCACAGCCCGGTGTACTCCGCCACCGCCGTCAGCGCGTTGCCGGCGGACGTACGGGCGCGCCGGACGGATCCGATGTCGCGTCGGCCGCGGATGCCGCCGATCGTGAAACCCATGCCCCCTCCAACTGCTCGCCGCCGCGGTTGGTTACTCCGCTCGCCTCACTCACAGCAGTCTGCTGGTAACACTGTGTTGTCTGGGAGGTGTGTCCGGGGTGTGCTGGCGCGCCAGGGGGTAGCGTGGCTCGCGGCGCGCGCCCTGCCGAGCGCCCTCACCCCCGCTGCGGTGTCGTCCCTCGTCAAGTCAACCGCGTGTCCGTCGCACGGTGTTCACTCGTAGGGGTGGCGAATGGTGGCGATTCCGGGATCCCGGTCGCGAAACGGTGATCGTAGGATTACTTTCGGTGTCGACGGCGGCGGCATGCGACACGTGGATATGCCAACTGCAGGAATTCCCACCGGGCTTCGGGGGCCTCGGTTCCGGGGATAATCCGGGGCATCACGACGGCCGAGGCGGGATGGGGGCGTAGGAGTTGGACGGCACGGGCGGCAGCCGGACCGGCGCCACCGGCGCGGGCAAGGGTCCCAACCGGGAGCTGACTTCCTGGTTCCTGCGCAGCGGCTGGTCGAAGGGCGAGCTGGCCCGGCAGGTCAACCGCCGCGCCCGCCGGCTCGGCGCGCACCACATCAGCACCGACACCTCCCGCGTCCGCCGCTGGCTCGACGGCGAGCAGCCGCGCGAGCCGATCCCGCAGATCCTCTCCGACCTGCTCTCCGAGCGCTTCGGCTGCGTCGTCGGCGTCGACCAGCTCGGGCTGCACGCCGCCCGCCCCCGCCCCGCCGTCTCCGGCATCGACCTGCCGTGGAACGCCGCCGAAACCGTCGAGCACATCAGCGAGTTCTCGCGCAGCGACCTCATGCTCGCCCGCCGCGGCTTCCTCGGCGCCTCGCTGAACGTCGCCGCCGGACCCGTCCTCGTCGAGCCCATGCAGCGCTGGCTGGCGCAGCCCCCCGCGCCCGCGCCGCCCGTCGGCGCCCCGCCCTTCGCCCTCTCCGGCCCCGAGCTGGAGCTGCTGGAGACCGCCACGGCCAAGTTCCGCCAGTGGGACGCCCAGTGCGGCGGCGGGCTGCGCCGCAAGGCCGTCGTCGGGCAGTTGCACGAGATCACCGACCTGCTGCAGGAGCCGCATCCGCCCGCGGTCGCCGCGCGGCTGTTCCGTATCACCGCCGAACTCTCCCAGCTCGGCGGCTGGATGAGCTACGACGTGGGCCTCCAGCCCACCGCCCAGAAGTACTTCGTCCTCGCGCTGCACGCCGCGAAGGAGGCCGGCGACCGCCCGCTCGGCGCGTACGTCCTGTCCAGCATGGCCCGCCAGATGATCCACCTCGGCCGCGCCGACGACGCCCTGGAGCTGATCCACCTCGCGCAGTACGGCAGCCGCGACAGCGCCACGGCCCGTACGCAGTCGATGCTGTATGCGATGGAGGCGCGCGCGTACGCCAACCTCGGCCGCCCGGACCGCTGCCACCGCGCCGTGCGCATGGCCGAGGACTGCTTCACCGAGATCGAACCCGGCCGCCCCGAGCCCGACTGGATCCGCTTCTTCTCCGAGGCCGAACTCCACAGCGAGAACGCGCACTCCTACCGCGACCTCGCCTACGTCGCGGGCCGCAGCCCCACCTACGCCGCCCTCGCCCGGCCCGTGATGGCCCGCGCCGTCGAGCTGTTCGCCGCCGACGCCGAGCGCCGCCGCTCGTACGCGCTGAACCTCGTCGGCCTGGCCGCCGTCCACCTGCTGGAGGAGGAGCCCGAGCGGTGCGCCCAGTGCGCCGGCGAGGCGCTGACCGTCGCCCGCCAGGTGCGCTCCGAGCGGGTCAGCACCCGGCTGCGGAAGACCGTCGACACCGCCGTGCGCGAGTACGGCGCCGTGGGCGAGGTAGCCGACCTGGCCGACCGCCTCGCCCGCGAGCTGCCCGAGACCGTGGAAGCCGCCGGCTGACTCCGCCCGCGGCCTCCCCGGCACCCGGCCACCACGGCCCGCCCCCCGGACGGGCCGCCCCGTGGTGCGGCCGAGAGTAATCGCACCCTCGCGCGCCCGCGGGAAGTTCACCGCGCCGTAACACCTCCGTGGCCTTCGTCACGCGCCCGAAACACCGGGGGGCGGTGGCCGAAACCCCGCTGCGTCAGCCTCGTGCGCATTCCGGCCCGAACCACTTCAGCCCGCACGGGCCGCACGAGGAGGAGACGCGACGTTGAATGGCGCCGATACCGCATTCGTACTGATCAGCGCGGCGCTGGTCATGTTGATGACGCCCGGTCTTGCCTTCTTCTACGGGGGCATGGTGCGGGTCAAAAGCACCCTGAACATGCTGATGATGAGCTTCATCTCGCTCGGGATCGTCAGCATTCTGTGGGTGCTCTACGGCTACAGCCTCACCTTCGGCGACGACATCGGCGGAGGCGTCCTCGGCGACCTCGACCACGTCGGGATGGCCGGGATCACCCCCGAGACCCTGACGGGAGGCGACGAGGGCATCCCGGTGCTGGCGTTCGCCGCCTTCCAGTTGATGTTCGCCATCATCACCCCCGCCCTCATCAGCGGCGCCCTCGCGGACCGGGTGAAGTTCGCCGCCTGGGCGCTGTTCGTCGCCCTGTGGGTCACGATCGTCTACTTCCCCGTCGCGCACTGGGTCTGGGGTCCCGAGGGCTTCATCGGCCTCAACGGCGACATCAAGGCCATCGACTTCGCGGGCGGCACCGCCGTGCACATCAACGCCGGCGTCGCCGCGCTGGCCGCCGTGCTCGTCGTGGGGAAGCGCATCGGCTTCAAGAAGGACCCGATGCGGCCGCACAACCTGCCCTTCGTGCTGCTGGGCGCGGCGCTGCTGTGGTTCGGCTGGTTCGGCTTCAACGCCGGCTCCGAGCTGGCCGCGGACGGCGTCGCCGCGACGATGCTCCTCAACACCCAGGTCGCCACGGGCGCCGCGGTCGTCGGCTGGCTGATCTACGAGAAGGTGCGGCACGGCTCCGTCACCATGCTCGGCGCCGCGTCCGGCGCCATCGCAGGACTGGTGGCGATCACCCCCTCCGGCGCGTCCGTCAACGCCGTGGGCGCCCTGGCCATCGGGGTCATCGCCGGTGTCGTCTGCGCCTGGGCCGTGGGCCTGAAGTACAAGCTGGGCTACGACGACTCGCTCGACGTCGTCGGCGTCCACCTGGTCGGCGGGATCGTCGGCACGCTCGCCATCGGCTTCTTCGCCATCGACGACGTCGGCCTCTTCTACGGCGGCGGGCTGGAGCAGCTCGGCCGGCAGGCCGCGGGTGCGGGCGTGGTGCTCGTGTACACGTTCGTCGTCACCTGGCTGCTTGCCAAGGGCATCGACCTGCTGGTGGGCTTCCGGGTCGGCGAGGACGAGGAACTCGCCGGCGTGGACCGGTCGCAGCACGCGGAGAGCGCGTACGACTTCAGCGGCGTGGGCTCGGCGGCGGTGGCCGCGGCGCCCGGGGCGGGCTCCGCGTCGGTGGGCGCTCAGGCGCCGGGCACGGACAGGGCGACGGCGGCCGCGGCCGCGGACAAGAGGGTGGACGCGTGAAGCTCATCACGGCAGTGATCAAGCCGCACCGGCTGGACGAGGTGAAGGAGGCCCTGCAGGCCTTCGGCGTCCAGGGGCTGACGGTCACGGAGGCCAGCGGCTACGGCAGGCAGCGCGGCCACACCGAGGTGTACCGGGGCGCGGAGTACACCGTGGACCTCGTACCGAAGGTGCGCATCGAGGTGCTGGTGGAGGACGACGACGCCGAGCAGTTGGTGGAGGTCGTCGTGAAGGCGGCGCGCACCGGCAAGATCGGCGACGGCAAGGTGTGGAGCGTACCGGTCGACACGGCGGTACGGGTCCGGACGGGCGAGCGCGGCCCCGACGCGCTCTGACCTCGCGGTCGGCGACCACCGCCCGCGGCCGGCCCCGCGACGACGCGGGCCGGCCGGGGGCGGACCAACTGGCGGGAGTACGTGGGTGACGGAGACCGGACACGGGCGCGAGCCCGCACACGGGGGCGGGGAGCCGGAGGAGCGCGCGGCCGGGACGGCGACGGGCGTGCGGCAGGGTCCGCCGCGCGGCCCCGGCGGCGCGGACGCGGCCGGGTTCGTACCGGCGGCGGGCGCGGACGGCGGGCGGCCGGCGGGGGACGCGGCGCACTCCGTACCGCAGCCCGCCGCCGCCGGCGCGGCGGAGGCCGAGGAAGCGTACGCCGCGGCCCGCGTGCGCCTGCTGGGCACCGAGACCGGCGCGGCCCGCAGGACCGCACTGGCACGGGCCACCGACCGCTGGCTCGCGGGCCTGCTGCACGGCGCCACCGCCGTGCACCGGTCCGGCGGACCCGGCGGCTCCGGTGACGCCCGCGGCCCCCGCGGACCCCGCGGCGTGGCCCTCGTCGCCGTCGGGGGCTACGGGCGCGGGGAGTTGTCCCCCCGCAGCGATCTCGACCTGCTTCTCCTCCACGACGGCTCCCTCCGGCCCGCCGCCCTCGCCGCGCTCGCCGACCGGCTCTGGTATCCCGTCTGGGACATGGGCCTGGCCCTCGACCACTCCGTACGCACCCACGCCGAGGCGCTCGGCACCGCCGCCGACGACCTGAAGGTCAGCCTCGGTCTGCTCGACGCCCGGCACGTCGCCGGCGACGCCGCCCTCACCTCCGCCCTGCGCACCGCCGTCTTCGCCGACTGGCGCAACCGCGCGGTCCGCCGGCTCCCCGAGCTGCGCGAGCTGGGCCGGGAGCGCGCCGAGCGCCACGGGGAGCTGCAGTTCCTGCTGGAGCCGGACCTCAAGGAGGCCCGAGGCGGCCTCCGCGACGCCACCGCGCTGCGCGCCGTCGCCGCCTCCTGGCTCGCCGACGCTCCCCGCGAGGGCCTGGACCGCGCCCGCGGCCGGCTCCTCGACACCCGCGACGTGCTGCACCTGACCACCGGCCGCGCCACCGACCGCCTCGCCCTCCAGGAGCAGGACCAGGTCGCCGCCGCCCTCGGCCTGCTCGACGCCGACACCCTGCTGCGCGAGGTCTACGAGGCCGCCCGCACCCTGGCGTACGCCACCGACGTCACCTGGCGCGAGGTCGACCGCGTCCTGCGCGCCCGCGGCGGCCGGCGCGGCGCCGCCCGCCTGCGCAACCTCATCGGCGCCGGCCAGCGCGGCGCCGGCCAGCGCGGCCCCGCCGAGCGCACCCCGCTGGCCGACGGCGTCGTCGAGCAGGACGGCGAGGTCGTCCTCGCCCGTACCGCCCGCCCCGCCCGCGACCCCGTGCTGCCGCTGCGCGCCGCTGCCGCCGCCGCGCAGGCGGGGCTGCCGCTGTCGCTGCACGCCGTCCGGCTGCTGGCCGCGCAGGCGCCGCCGCTGCCCGTACCGTGGCCCGACGAGGCGCGCGAGCAACTGGTGACGCTGCTCGGCGCCGGCGAGGCCACGGTGCCGGTGTGGGAGAGCCTGGAGGCGGAGGGGTTCATCACCCGGCTGCTGCCGGACTGGGAGCGGGTGCGCTGCCGCCCCCAGCGCAACGCCGTGCACCGCTGGACCGTCGACCGCCACCTGGTCGAGACCGCGGTACGGGCCGCCGCGCTCACCCGCCGCGTCGGCCGGCCGGACCTGCTGCTGGTCGCCGCCCTCCTGCACGACATCGGCAAGGGCTGGCCGGACGGCGCGGGCGGGCACAGCGTCACCGGCGAGACCATCGCCCGCGACATGGCCCGCCGCATCGGCTTCCCGCCCGCCGACGTCGACGTCATCGCCGCTCTCGTCCGCCACCACCTGCTGCTCGTCGAGACCGCCACCCGCCGCGACCTGGACGACCCCGCGACCGTACGCCTCGTGGCCGACGCCGTCGGCGGACGCGGCACGCTGGAGCTGCTGCACGCCCTCACCGAGGCCGACGCGCTGGCCACCGGCCCCGCGGCCTGGAGCACCTGGCGGGCCTCGCTGGTCGCCGACCTGGCGAGGCGGGTCGCCGCCGCCCAGAGCGGAGAACCGGCCGCGACGGCGGAGGAGCGGGCCGGGCGGGCGCCGGGGGCGGCGGAGGAGCGGCTGGCGGTCGAGGCGTGGCGTACGGGCGCACCGGCGCTGACGATGCGCGCCAGAAGCGAGGAGCCGCATCCGGCGGCGGAGGCGGAAGGCGCGGCCGGTACGGACCGGGGCGGCGCCCTGCCACTCGGCGTGGAGCTGCTGGTGGCCGTCCCCGAGCGGCCGGACGCGATGGCCGCGCTCGCCGGCGTGCTGGCGCTGCACCGGCTGACCGTACGCACCGCGGAGCTGCGCCCTCTGCGGCTGCCCGCGGGCGTGGCCGACGAGCCGGGGCCGCCGCGGGAGAAGGACCCGGCACGACGGCCCGCCGCTCAGGACCCCGCCGACCCGCACGTCCTCCTCCTCACCTGGCGCGTGGCCGCCGAGTTCGGCTCCCTCCCCGCCGCCGATCGCCTCCGCGCCGACCTCCTGCGCGTCCTCGACGGCACCCTCGACGTCCCCGCCCGTCTCGCCGAGCGGGAGAAGGCGTACCGCCCCCGCCGCCGCGGCACCCCCGCGCCGCCGCCCCGCGTGACCGTCGCGGCCGGCAGCTCCCAGGTGGCCACCGTCATCGAGGTACGCGCCCAGGACGCCCCCGGCCTGCTGCACCGCATCGGCCGCGCGCTGGAGGCGGCCGGGGTGCGGGTGCGCGGCGCGTACGTCAGCACCCTCGGCGCCAACGCCGTCGACGCCTTCTACGTCACCGACCCCGCCGGCCACCCGCTGGCCGACCGCGAGGCCGGCGAACTGGCCGCCCGGCTCCAGTCCGCGCTGGTCTGATCCGGTCCGCCGCGAACCGCCGGTCCGCACGCGCCGCCGGGCGGATACCCTGGAGAGCCGACACCGCCTCACCACCCAAGCCAAGGAATCGCGAACGCCGTGTTCGATACGCTCTCCGACCGCCTAGCAGCGACCTTCAAGACCCTCCGCGGGAAAGGCCGGCTGTCCGAGGCGGACATCGACGCCACCGCGCGGGAGATCCGCGTCGCCCTGCTGGAGGCGGATGTCGCGCTGCCCGTCGTACGGGGCTTCATCAAGCAGGTCAAGGAGCGCGCGCTCGGCGCGGAGGTCTCCCAGGCGCTCAACCCCGCCCAGCAGGTCATCAAGATCGTCAACGAGGAGCTGGTCGGCATCCTCGGCGGCGAGACCCGCCGGCTCCGGTTCGCCAAGACCCCGCCGACCGTGATCATGCTCGCGGGCCTCCAGGGCGCGGGCAAGACGACCCTCGCGGGCAAGCTCGGCAAGTGGCTGGCGGGGCAGGGGCACACGCCCATGCTCGTCGCCGCCGACCTCCAGCGCCCCAACGCCGTCAACCAGTTGCAGGTCGTCGGCGAGCGCGCGTCCGTCGCCGTCTTCGCCCCCGAGCCGGGCAACGGCGTCGGCGACCCGGTCCGGGTCGCGAAGGACTCGATCGCGCACGCCCGCGACAAGCAGCACGACGTGGTGATCGTCGACACCGCGGGCCGCCTCGGCGTCGACGCCGAGATGATGCAGCAGGCCGCCGACATC
Source organism: Streptomyces sp. WMMC500 (assembly GCF_027497195.1). Lineage (NCBI taxonomy): Bacteria > Bacillati > Actinomycetota > Actinomycetes > Kitasatosporales > Streptomycetaceae > Streptomyces > Streptomyces sp. WMMC500. Next base: position 2,411,948 of record NZ_CP114905.1, on the reverse strand, counting down.
CGGGACGCGGTCGGCCCGGACGAGATCCTCTTCGTGGTCGACGCGATGATCGGTCAGGACGCCGTCAGCACCGCGGAGGCGTTCCGCGACGGCGTCGGCTTCGACGGCGTCGTGCTCTCCAAGCTCGACGGCGACGCCCGCGGCGGTGCCGCGCTGTCGATCGCGCAGGTCACCGGCAAGCAGATCATGTTCGCCTCCAACGGCGAGAAGCTGGACGACTTCGACGCGTTCCACCCGGACCGCATGGCGTCCCGCATCCTCGGCATGGGCGACATGTTGTCGCTGATCGAGAAGGCGGAGCAGACCTTCAGCCAGCAAGAGGCCGAGAAGATGGCCGCCAAGCTGGCGAAGGGCCCGAAGGAGTTCACGCTCGACGACTTCCTGGCGCAGATGGAGCAGGTCCGCAAGATGGGCTCCATCTCCAAGCTGCTCGGCATGATGCCCGGCATGGGCCAGATGAAGGAGCAGATCAACAACCTCGACGAGCGGGACGTGGACCGTACCGCGGCGATCATCAAGTCGATGACGCCGGGGGAGCGCCACGACCCGATGATCATCAACGGGTCCCGCCGGGCGCGTATCGCGCGCGGCTCGGGCGTCGAGGTCAGCGCGGTGAAGAACCTGGTGGAGCGGTTCTTCGAGGCGCGCAAGATGATGTCGAAGATGGCCCAGGGCGGCGGCATGCCGGGGATGCCGGGCGTGCCCGGGATGCCGGGCGCGGGCGGCGGCAAGCGCAAGGGCAAGCAGCAGAAGAAGGCCAAGGGGCGCCAGCGCAGCGGCAATCCGATGAAGCGGAAGGCCGACGAGCAGGCCGCGGCCGAGCGCCGGGCCGCCGCCGGCAGCCCGTTCGGCGGCGGCGCGGAGCAGTCCCCGCAGGACTTCGAGCTGCCGGAGGAGTTCAAGAAGCTGCTGTGACGGCGGCGGCCGGCGGGCCGCCGGCGTCCTCGTAAACGAGTACCGGCCGCCCGCACCCGGCCCCTACGATCTCCGCCATGGCAAAGGCACCCGTGCTCACTCCCCAGGCGGACGACTTCCCGCGCTGGTACCAGGACGTCATCACCAAGGCCGAGCTGGCCGACAACGGCCCGGTGCGCGGCACGATGGTCATCCGACCGTACGGGTACGGGCTGTGGGAGCGCACGCAGCGGGAGATGGACGACCGGATCAAGGCGGCCGGAGCCGAGAACGCGTACTTCCCGCTCTTCATCCCGCAGTCCTACCTGGCCCGGGAGGCCGACCACGTCGAGGGCTTCGCGCCCGAGCTGGCCGTCGTGACCCACGGCGGCGGCAAGGAGCTGGAGGAGCCGGTCGTGGTCCGGCCCACCTCGGAGACCATCGTCAACGACTACTTCGCCAAGTGGGTGCAGAGCTACCGCGACCTGCCGCTGCTGATCAACCAGTGGGCCAACGTGGTGCGCTGGGAGCTGCGGCCGCGGATGTTCCTGCGGACGACGGAGTTCCTGTGGCAGGAGGGGCACACCGCCCACGCCACGTACGAGGACGCGCGGGACTACGCGGCCCGCATCCAGCGCGAGGTGTACGCCGACTTCATGGTGAACGTGCTGGCGGTCGACGTGCTCCCGGGCCGCAAGACCGCCGCCGAGCGGTTCGCCGGCGCCCTCAACACCCTCACGCTCGAAGCGATGATGCGCGATGGCAAAGCGCTGCAGATGGGCACCAGTCACGAGCTGGGCCAGAACTTCGCGAAGGCGTTCGGCACCCGGTACCTGACCGCGGACGGCACCCGCGAGCACGTGTGGCAGACCTCCTGGGGCTCCACGACCCGCATGGTCGGCGGCATGATCATGGTGCACGGCGACGACGACGGACTGCGCGTCCCGCCCCGGCTCGCGTCCGTACAGGCCGTGGTGGTCGCCGTGAAGGGCGACGAGGCCGTGCTCGCCGCGGTGCGCGAGGCGGGCGACCGGCTGGCCGCCGCCGGGCTACGGGTCCGGGTCGACGACCGCGTCGACGTCCCCTTCGGGCGGCGGGCCGTGGACTGGGAGCTCAAGGGCGTGCCCGTACGGATCGAGATCGGCCCGCGCGACCTGGCCGCCGGCACCGCCACGCTCGTCCGGCGCGTGCCCGGCACCAAGGAGCCGGTGGCGCTCGACGCGCTGCTCGACGAGCGGGCCGCCGCGCTGCCGAAGATTCTCGAAGACGATCAGGAACGGTTGCTGGGCGAGTCACGTCGAATGCGTGAGGAGCGGACGGCGGACGTACGTACGGTCGCGGAGGCGGCCGAGGCGGCGGTGGCCGGCGGCTGGGCCCGTATTCCGTGGGCGGACCTCGGCCCCGTGGGCGAGGCGAAGCTGGCGGAACAGGCCGTGTCGGTGCGCTGTCTGGTCGCGGCGGACGGGTCGGTGCCGGGCGCGGACGACGAGCCCGGTACGCTCGCCGTCGTCGCCCGGGCGTACTGATCGCCGGAGGGGCCGTGAGGCACGGCACGAACGGTGCATGACGGTGCACAAGCGGTTACGTACGGCTTTGTTGTGACCTGATCATTTAAGCGGCAGACCTCCACAGATCAGCACAGGCGCCCCGTCCCAACCGCATCATCGCGAACTGACGGGTAGATGCAAATTATTTGGGATGCCGGGAATCGGAACACCCAAGGCACCCCGCTCGTTAGTCCCGACGTGAGCACGACACCACTTGTACTTGCCGCGGAGCTGGCAGCCGCGTGGGCCGAGATTCAGCGGCACCACCCGGAGTTGCCGGACCTCGCCGCGCCCGAATCACTGATCGGGGAGTCCTCCTCCGCCTGCGGGGCGGAGCTGTCCTTCGAGCGACTCCTGCACGAAGCCGTACACGGCATTGCCGCCGCCCGTGGAGTCAGGGACACCTCCCGGGCCGGCCGCTACCACAACAGACGTTTCCTCTCCATCGCCGAGGAGCTGGGCCTCGACCACCCCGACGAGCCGCACCCCAGCAGCGGGTTCTCCCTGGTCACCCTCACCCCGGCCGCCAAGAAGCGCTATCGCTCGGCCGGCGAGCGCCTGCGCAAGGCGCTGCGGGCTCATGACGCGGCCACCGCCGCCGACAGCCCTCGCAGCTTCCGCGGTCCCGCGGCCCGGCACGGGTCGTCGGGGGGCGGCGTGCGGGTGAAGGCCGTGTGCGACTGCGGGCGGAACGTCCGCGTCGTGCCGTCGGTCCTGGCCCAGGCCCCGATCGTCTGCGGCGGCTGCGGCAAGCCGTTCCGCATTCCGGAGCCCGCCGCCGCGGCCTGACCACCGCCGCCGGACTCCCGACCCTCCGACCTCCCCGATCCCGTTCGCGATCCGGCCGACCGCCGGACCGCCGCCCGGATCGCGGAGGCGGCGCCTGAAGCGGCGTGGGCCGCCCCCTACGGGTACGTCGCGCAGCCGCCCGACCGGCGCGCCCTCGCGGGCCACCGGCGGGCGGTACGAGGCGTGCGCCCGCCCGGACGGGGGCGCCGGGGGCGTCGGGACCGTGTGGCACAATGGTGAGCTGAACTCGACAGCCGCACAGGACCCCTCTCTCCTCCGGCTGGCGCGTCCATCGGGCGCCAGGGCACTGCAACCCCACGCAGCACCTCGGTGGGCCCAATCACGTCAACTCCAGGAGACACCACTCCCGTGGCAGTCAAGATCAAGCTGAAGCGCCTGGGCAAGATCCGGTCGCCGCACTACCGCATCGTCGTCGCCGACTCGCGCACCCGCAGGGACGGCCGGGCCATCGAGGAGATCGGGCTGTACCACCCGGTCCAGAACCCCTCGCGCATCGAGGTCGACTCCGAGCGGGCGCAGTACTGGCTGGGTGTCGGCGCGCAGCCGACCGAGCCCGTGCTCGCCATCCTCAAGGTCACCGGCGACTGGCAGAAGTTCAAGGGGCTGCCGGCGCCCGAGCCGATGAAGGTCCCCGAGCCGAAGGCCGACAAGCGGGCCCTCTTCGAGGCCGCCGCCAAGGACGCCGCCGACGAGCCCAAGGGCGACGCGGTGACCCCCAAGGCGAAGAAGGCCGAGAAGGCCGAGAAGGCCGAGAAGGCCGAGAAGAGCGACAAGGCCGACAAGGCTGAGAAGGCTGACAAGGCTGACAAGGCCGAGAAGAAGGCCGACGCCGAGTCCGCCGAGGCCTGACGATGCTCGAAGAAGCCCTTGAGCACCTGGTGAAGGGCATCGTCGACAACCCCGGCGAGGTCGAGGTCAGTTCGCGCAACCTGCGCCGCGGGCGCGTGCTGGAGGTCCGGGTGCACCCCGAGGACCTCGGCAAGGTCATCGGCCGCAACGGCCGCACGGCCCGCTCCCTGCGCACCGTCGTCGGCGCGCTCGGCGGCCGGGGCATCCGCGTCGACCTCGTCGACGTGGACCAGGTCCGCTGAACCGCCGTCGCGCGGACGGACGGAGCATTCGTCACCGGCACGGGCCGGGGAGGCCGGCAGGCGCCCCGGCCCGTCGCCGTACGCGGACGGCGGGCCGGCCCGTACGCCCGCGGCGGCCCGGCGGGCACCGGGTGACGGCGGACGACGTACGAAGAGGAAGGCAGCCGTGCAACTCGTAGTCGCGCGGATCGGCCGCGCCCACGGGATCAAGGGCGAGGTCACCGTCGAGGTGCGTACCGACGAGCCCGAGCGCCGGCTCGCCCCAGGTGCCGTCCTGACCACGGAACCGGCCGCCGCCGGCCCGCTGACCATCGCCACCGGGCGGGTGCACAGCGGCCGGCTGCTGCTGCGCTTCGAGGGCGTCACCGACCGCACCGCCGCCGAGGCCCTGCGCAACACCCTCCTCGTCGCCGACGTGGACCCCGAGGCGACCCCGGAGGACCCCGAGGAGTTCTACGACCACCAGCTCGCCGACCTCGACGTGGTCCTGCGCGACGGCACGCCCGTGGGCCGCGTCGCGGAGGTGGCGCACCTGCCGTACCAGGACCTGCTGGTCGTCGCCCGCCCGGACGGCGGCGAGGCGCTGATCCCGTTCGTCAGCGAGATCGTGCCCGAGATCGACCTCGACGCGCAGCGCCTCGTCGTCGAGCCGCCGCCGGGGCTGCTGGACGTGGCGGCCGGCGGTTCCCGGGACGGCGGGCGCGGGGGAGAGGGCCCCGCGTGAGGATCGACGTCGTCTCGATCTTCCCCGCGTACCTGGAGCCGCTGCGGCTCTCGCTCCTCGGCAAGGCCATCGAGCGCGGCGTGCTCGACGTCCGCGTCCACGACCTGCGGCAGTGGGCGTTCGACCGGCACAACACCGTGGACGACACCCCGTACGGCGGCGGCCCCGGCATGGTCATGAAGCCCGAGCCGTGGGGCGCGGCCCTGGACGCCGTCGCCGGCTCCGGGCCCGGGGACCCCGTGCTCGTCGTCCCCACCCCCAGCGGCCGGCCCTTCACCCAGGAGCTGGCCGTGGAGCTGGCCGCCGAGCCCTGGCTGGTCTTCGCCCCCGCCCGGTACGAGGGCATCGACCGCCGCCTCGTCGAGGAGTACGCCGGCCGTTACCGCCTGCACGAGGTGTCCATCGGCGACTACGTCCTCGCCGGCGGCGAGGCCCCGGTCCTCGTCATCGCCGAAGCCGTCGTCCGCCTGCTGCCCGGCGTCCTCGGCAACGCCGCCTCCCACCGGGACGACTCCTTCGCCCCCGGCGCCATGGCCGACCTCCTCGAAGGCCCCGTCTACACCAAGCCCCCCGACTGGCGCGGCCGGGCCGTACCCGACATCCTGCTCAGCGGCGACCACGGCCGCATCGCCCGCTGGCGCCGCGACCAGGCCCTGCGCCGCACCGCCGAGGTCCGCCCCGACCTGATCGAACGGGCCGGGCCCGGCGCGTACGACAAGCACGACAGGGCGCTGCTCGCCGAACTCGGCTGGACCGAGGGGCCCGACGGACGATTTTGGCGTACGGGCACCGACGTGGAAGAATAGGCGGCTGCTGCCTGCCGTCCGACGCGGCGCCCCTGCCACAGGGGGACACGACGCCCGTACGACGCTGGAGCACCCTCTGTCCCACTTCGGACTCTTGTCGATGACCTGTGGCATCGGCGAAGAAAGCAGACGGTCATGAACCTTCTCGAAAGCGTCGACGCAGCCTCTCTGCGCGATGACGTCCCGCCCTTCCGCCCCGGCGACACGGTCAACGTGCACGTGCGCGTCATCGAGGGCAACCGCTCCCGTGTCCAGCAGTTCAAGGGTGTCGTCATCCGCCGGCAGGGTTCCGGGGTCCGCGAGTCCTTCACGGTCCGCAAGGTCAGCTTCGGCGTCGGCGTCGAGCGCACCTTCCCCGTGCACACCCCGGTCGTCGAGAAGATCGAGCTCGTGACCCGCGGCCAGGTCCGCCGCGCCAAGCTGTACTACCTGCGCGACCTCCGCGGCAAGGCCGCGAAGATCAAGGAGAAGCGCGAGAGCTGACGCGGCCGGTCCACGCGGGCGAACCGCCATATTAGGCTTCGCTGCGATGGACACTGAGCTGCGGCCCGAGGAGCGCGACGACTCCTCCTCCCCGGAGTCCGGGCGGGAGGAGGCATCGCGCTCCTCTTTTGTTCGTCTGCTGCGCTGGGCCCTTGCGGTCGCGGTCTGCTGCGCCGTCGTCGGGCTCCTCGTCAGCGCCTTCGTCGTCCAGCCGTTCCTGGTGCCGAGCAGTTCCATGGAGCCGGTTCTCCAGCCCGGCGACCGGGTATTGGTCAACAAGCTCGCTTACGCGTTCGGGGACGAACCGAAGCGCGGGGACGTTGTCGTCTTCGACGGCTCCGGAACCTTCGCCGCCGCCGACCACGGCGGGGGACCGGTGCCGGGCCTGCTGCGCAAGGCCGGCGCGGCCACCGGACTTGCGGAGCCCGACGGCACCGACTACGTCAAGCGCGTCATCGGTGTCGGCGGTGACCGGGTGGTCTGCTGCGACGAACGGGGGAGAGTGACGGTGAACGGAGAGCCGCTCGACGAGCGGGAGTACCTGTATCCGGGCGATGCCCCGTCGCTGGTCGAGTTCGACGTCGCCGTGCCGCCGGGCCGGCTGTGGGTGATGGGCGACCACCGCAGCGACTCCCGCGACTCCCGCGACCACCTGGGGTCGCCGGGCGGCGGCACGATCGCGGTGGACAAGGTGATCGGCAGGGCGGACTGGCGGGGGTGGCCGCCGGACCGCATCGGCTCGCTGGGGCGGCCGGCGTATGGGGGGTAGCCACGCGCGTCACGCGGGCGGCGGCGGCCGGGAGGACCGGCGCGGCGCGGGCGGTGGGCGGGGTCGCCGTGGCCCGTACGAGGGCGGCGGCGGGCAGGGCACCGGTGGCGGCTACGGGGGCGGGGATCCCTACGGACACGGGGGCGGCGGGGGGCAGGGCCCCGGCGGCGGGTACGGCGGCCGGGACCCGTACGGACCGGGCGGCGGCCAGTACCGGCCGGGAGGCGGCCAGTACCGGCCGGGCGGCGGGCGCGGTGACGGCCCGTACGGACCGGGAGGCGGGGGCGGCGATCGCCCGTACCGGCCGGGTGGCGGGGGCGGCGAGGACCCGTACGGACCGGGAGGCGGGGGCGGCGACGGCCTGTACCCGCACCGCGGCCCGGGCGACGATCCGTACGAGCCGGGCGGCGGCCGGGGCCCCGCAGACGCACGCGGGCCGGGCGGCGAGCCGGCGCCGCGCACCGGGGGGCGCGCGGAGCGCCGCAAGGCGGCCAAGCGGGCGCGGCGGCGCAGAACCCGCTCGCGGATAAAGGAGATTCCGCTCATCATCGGCGCGGCCATGCTGATCGCGCTGGGCGTCAAGACCTTCCTGCTGCAGGCGTTCGTCATCCCCTCCGGATCCATGGAGCAGACCATCCGCATCGGCGACCGGGTCGTCGTGGACAAACTCACGCCCTGGTTCGGCGCGAAGCCGGAGCGCGGCGACATCGTCGTCTTCAAGGACCCCGGCGGCTGGCTCAGCAACCGGGAGGAGGACCGGCTCGACGACCCGGTGGGCATCGCGCAGGCCAAGGACGTGCTGACGTTCATCGGACTGCTGCCCTCGGAGCACGAGCAGGACCTCATCAAGCGGGTCGTGGCGGTCGGCGGCGACCGGGTGGCCTGCTGCGACGACTCCGGGCGGGTCACGGTCAACGGCAGCGCGCTGGTGGAGCCGTACCTGCACCCCGGCGACAAGCCGTCGCAGCGGACCTTCGACGTGAAGGTGCCGGAGGGCCGGATCTTCGTCATGGGCGACCACCGCTCGAACTCCGCCGACTCGCGCTACCACCTGGACGGTCCGTACCACGGCACGATCGCGGAGGACGACGTCGTCGGCCGGGCGATGGCCATCGCCTGGCCGCTCGGTCACTGGGACAAATTCGACGCACCGGACACGTATGCCTCGGTGCCGGAGTCGGACGCGCGGGCGAATAAGGTGTCCTCGAAAGAAGTGGGCCGAATGGAGCCCCTCCCGACTCCTGCGGAACTCTCGCTCGTTATGGGAGTGGTGGGCCTGCACCTGACCAGGGGCGGGCGGCGGCAAGGTGAGGAGTGGATGTGGGGGACGTGGCAGTCAGTGCCCGGTCCGGTCACGAGGGTCCCGAGGACCGGCCCGGTCAGGGGCAGCAGCCGGCTGACGGCCCTCCTGGCAGCCCTCCGGAGCAGGCGGCCGGCCCGGCGGACACCCCCCCGGACGACGACCGCCGACCCACGCTCGCCAAGGGCGGCGTCCCGCAGGATGCCGCGTCCGGTGCTCCCGGCGGTCCTGCGGCGACGGAAGCGGGAGCGATGAGCGACGGCGGCGGGGACAGCGGCGGCAGCGGGGACGCGGACGGGTCCGGCGGGGCGGGCGCCGGTGGGAAGAGCAGGGCGGGCGGGAAGAAGCAGCGTTCCTTCTGGAAGGAGCTGCCGATCCTCATCCTGGTCGCGCTGGTGCTGGCGCTGATCATCAAGACCTTCCTGGTCCAGGCGTTCTCCATCCCCTCCAACTCCATGCAGAACACCCTGCAGGTCGGCGACCGCGTGCTGGTGGACAAGCTCACGCCGTGGTTCGGCGCCGAGCCGGAGCGCGGCGAGGTCGTCGTCTTCCACGACCCGGGCGGCTGGCTGAACGAGGCGCCGCCGTCGGACTCCGGGCCCGTACTCGAAGGCATCCAGAAGGGGCTGAGCTTCATCGGCCTCATGCCCTCGGCGGAGGAGCAGGACCTCATCAAGCGCGTCATCGCGGTCGGCGGCGACACCGTGGAGTGCAAGGGCGTCGGCCCGGTGAAGGTCAACGGCAAGGCGCTGGACGAGACTTCGTACATCTTCCCCGGTGACACGCCCTGCGAGGACAACGACTTCGGGCCGGTGAAGGTGCCCGAGGGCAAGCTGTGGGTGATGGGCGACCACCGGCAGGACTCGCTCGACTCGCGCTACCACGAGAAGTCGCCGGACAAGGGCTTCGTCGACGAGGACCTGGTCGTCGGGCGGGCCATCGCGCGGGCCTGGCCGATCGACCGCTGGGGCACGCTCCCGGTGCCGGGCACCTTCGACCAGCCGGGGCTGAACGCCGCCGCGGGGGCGGCGCCGGCGGCGCTGGGGCTGATGGGGGCGGTGCCGCTGGTGCTCTGGCGGCGGCGCCGGCTGATCCGCGGGGCGGACCTGAACGACTGAGGTGACCTGCACGACCGCGGCGGGCGGGGCGCTGGCCGCGAGGGCCGGCCGGTGGGCTCGGGCGGTGGGGTCCGCCGGTGCCGGGTGCGGGGGTGCCGGGGGGCGTGGGGCCGTCCGGGTGACGTGCTCGCCGGGGCGCGGTGGCTTCCGTGGCGTACGCGAACTGCCTGACCTGTGCATTCACGCGCCGGAGTGCGGATCGCGGCGGGAGCGGGCGTCGCCGGCCGCGGTGGTTGAGCGGGCGGGCTGACTGCCCGGCGGGCCGCTGGGTAGTGTGCGCCCATGAGCAGCCGAGCAGGTCGCAAGGGGAACGTGCTGTCGGGCCTGGCCGTGGCGGTCGGGTGCGTGCTGTTCCTCGGCGGCTTCGCCTGGGGCGCCGTGGCGTACGTGCCGTACACCGTCCCGACGCCCTCCATGGCGCCCACCGTCGCCTCGGGCGACCGGGTGCTCGCCGAGCGGATCTCGGGCGACGAGGTGCGCCGCGGCGACGTCGTGGTCTTCGAGGACGCGGCGTGGGGCGACCTGCCGATGATCAAGCGGGTCGTCGCGGTCGGCGGGGACACGGTCCGCTGCTGCGACGAGCAGGGGCGGCTGACGATCGGCGGCAAGCCGGTGGCGGAGCCGTACGTCACGGACAGTGAGCGGGCGGCGCAGGAGGGCTTTCCGGCGACCACCGTGCCGGAGGGGATGATCTTCCTGCTCGGCGACCACCGCGGCGACTCCGTCGACTCCCGCAACCACCTGGCCGAATCGGGCGGCGGCGCCATACCCCGCGACGCCGTCAAGGGCCGGGTCGACGCGACGGCGTGGCCGTTCGGCAGCGCGGGCATGCTGGACCGCCCGGACGGCTTCGCGGAGCTTCCCGGCGGGATCTCCGAGGCAGGACCGCTGCGGACGCTGCTGGTCGCGGTCGTCGCGGGGGCTGCGCTGATCCTGGGCGGCGCTGCCTACGGGCCGGTTTCCGGCTATGCCCGGGCCCGTCGCGCCCGGGCGACGCACAATGGGGTCACGCACAGGCGGAAGGGGAACGTGCCATGAGCGCCGAGGACCTCGAGAAGTACGAGACCGAGATGGAGCTGAAGCTCTACCGGGAGTACCGCGACGTCGTCGGCTTGTTCAAATACGTGATCGAGACCGAGCGGCGTTTCTACCTCACCAACGACTACGAGATGCAGGTCCACTCGGTCCAGGGCGAGGTGTTCTTCGAGGTGTCCATGGCGGACGCCTGGGTCTGGGACATGTACCGGCCGGCCCGCTTCGTCAAGCAGGTACGGGTGCTCACGTTCAAGGATGTGAACATCGAGGAGCTGAGCAAGTCCGACCTGGAGATGCCCTCCGACGACCTCGGCTGAGTCCGCTCCCGGCCGTCACCCTCACGGGCGAAGGAGTTGTCCACAACCCGTCGGTTATCCACCGGTTCCGCACCATGATCCACAACTGTTCCCGCGACCCGGCAGAGTCGGACGCGGGAGGTGGTGCCGGATGCCGAAGCAACGGCAGGCGCTCGGACAGTACGGGGAACGGGTCGCGGAGCGGCGGCTCGCCGAGGCGGGAATGACCGTCCTGGCGCGGAACTGGAGATGCAGCGACGGCGAGATCGACATCGTCGCGCTCGACGGGGAGGCCCTCGTCGTCTGCGAGGTCAAGACCAGACGGGAAGGCGGCTGGGAGCACCCGATGGCCGGCGTCCCGCCGGCCAAGGCCGACCGGCTGCGGCGGCTCGCCGAGGCCTGGGCCCTGCGGCACGGCGGCGCCCCGCCCGGCGGCGTGCGGATCGACGTCGTCGGCGTGGTGCTGCCGGAGCGCGGCGCCCCCGTCGTCGAGCACGTCCGGGGGGCCGCCTGATGGCCTTCGCCCGCACCTGCTCGGTCGCCCTCGTCGGCGTGGAAGGCGTCGTCGTCGAGATCCAGGCCGACCTGGAGCCCGGCGTCGCCACGTTCACGCTGGTCGGGCTCCCCGACAAGAGCCTGACGGAAAGCCGCGACCGCGTGCGCGCCGCCGTCGTCAACTCCGGCGTCGACTGGCCGCAGAAAAAGCTCACCGTCGGCCTCAGCCCCGCCGCCGTACCCAAGTCCGGCAGCGGATTCGACCTCGGCATCGCCTGCGCCACACTCGGCGCCGCCGGCCGCATCGCGCCGGACGCACTCGCCGGGCTCGTCATGGTCGGCGAGCTGAGCCTCGACGGCCGCGTCCGGCCCGTTCCCGGCGTGCTGCCCGCCGTGCTCGCCGCGGCCGACGCCGGCTGCCGCCAGGTGGTCGTGCCGGAAGCCGCCGCGGGCGAGGCCACCCTCGTGCCCGACGTCTCCGTCCTCGGCGTGCGCAGCCTGCGCCAGCTCATCGCCATCCTCAACGACGAGCCGCCCCCCGACGAACCCGCCGACCCCGACACGGCACCGGCCGTCCCGTCGGCCCGCCTCGCCGTGCCCGGAGCCGGCTGGTGCACCCCGTCGGCCCTCGGCCCCGGCGCGTACCGGCCCGACCTCGCCGACGTCGCCGGCCAGCACCGCGCCCGCTTCGCCCTCGAAGTCGCCGCCGCCGGCGGCCACCATCTCTACCTGAAAGGCCCGCCGGGAGCCGGCAAGACGATGCTCGCCGAACGGCTCCCCGGGCTGCTGCCGCCCCTGACCGAGACCGAGGCGCTCGAAGTGACCGCCATCCACTCGGTGGCCGGCACCCTGCCCGCGGGCCAGTGCCTCGTCGGCGAAGCCCCCTACGCCGCCCCGCACCACTCCGCGACCCTGCCCGCCCTCATCGGCGGCGGCAACGCCCTGCCCAAGCCCGGAGCCGTCTCCCTGGCCCACCGAGGAGTGCTCTTTCTGGACGAAGCGCCCGAATTCAGCGGCCGGATCCTCGACGCCCTCAGGCAGCCGCTGGAGTCCGGGCACGTCGTGGTCGCCAGGTCGGCGGGCGTCGTCCAGTTCCCCGCCCGCTTCCTCATGGTCCTCGCCGCCAACCCCTGCCCCTGCGGCCGCTTCGCCCGCCAGGAAGGCGGCTGCGAATGCTCCCCCATGGCCATCCGGCGCTACCAGGGCCGGCTCACCGGCCCGCTCCTCGACCGCGTCGACCTCCGGGTCGCCGTGGACGCCGTCAGCCGCGCCGAGCTGTCCGCCGCCGGGGAACGCGCCGAGCCCACCGCCGACGCCGCCGCCCGGGTGCGCGCCGCACGCGAGCGCGCCGCGGCACGCTACGCCGGCACCGCCTGGCGCACCAACGGAGAAGTCCCCGGCCACGAGCTGCGCCGCCGCTGGCACCCCGCACCCGGCGTCCTCGCCCCGGCAGAACGCGACCTGGAACGCGGCCTGCTCACCGCCCGCGGCCTCGACCGCGTCCTCCGCGTCGCCTGGACCGTCGCCGACCTCGCGGGACACGAGCGCCCGGGGCCGGAGGACGTGGCGGCGGCCCTGGAGCTCCGCACCGGGATCCCCCGGGGCGCCCGTACCCCGGCGACGAGGGAGCCCGTGGGATGACCACGACCCGGAAGCCCGCGTGGAAGCCGCGCGGCGCAATGCCGAGTATGCCGCAGCGTGAGCGGGTGGGAGTGCCGCAGACGGATCCGGCGGCCGCGGCGCAGGCGCCTGCCGCCGTCCCCGGAGACCACGACGCGGAGCGGCTGGCGCGGGTGGCGCTGACGCGGCTGGTCGAGCCCGGAGACGAGGTCGCCGGGCGGTGGCTGCGAACGCACGGGGCCGTGACCCTCCTGCGCTGGGTGACCGGCGACGCCCCGCCGCCCGCACCGGAGGCCGAACCCCGGCTGGCCCGCTACCGGCGCCGGCTCGGCGGACCCGACGCCCGGCAGGACCTCGCCGCCGCCGGGGCCGTCGGGGCGCGGTTCGTCTGCCCCGGCGACCCCGAGTGGCCCCGGCAGCTCGACGACCTCGCCTCCGCCCGCCCCCTGGGCCTCTGGGTCCGCGGCCACCCCGACCTGCGGCTGTGCGCCCTGAAGTCCGTCGCCGTCGTCGGCGCCCGCGCCTGCACCGAATACGGCGCGCACGTCGCGGGAACCCTCGCCGATGGTCTCGCCCACGCCGGATGGGCCGTCGTCTCCGGCGCCGCCTACGGCATCGACGCCGCCGCGCACCGCGGCGCGCTCGCCGCCACCGGGGCCACCATCGGCGTGCTGGCCTGCGGTGTCGACCGGGTCTACCCGCCCGGCCACACCGAGCTCCTCGGCCGCGTCGCCGAGCAGGGCCTCATCGTCGCCGAGCTCGCTCCCGGCGACCACCCCACCCGGTCGCGGTTCCTCCTGCGCAACCGCGTCATGGCCGCGCTCACCCGCGGCACCGTCGTCGTCGAAGCCGAGCGCCGCAGCGGCTCCCTCGTCACCGCCCGCTGGGCGCAGCGCCTGGGCCGCCCGACGATGGGGGTGCCGGGCCCGGTCACCTCCGGGCTCTCCGCCGGGGTGCACGAGCTGCTGCGCGGCGAGGCGGAACTCGTCACCGAGGCCGCCGAGGTCGTCGAGCTGGTCGGCCGCATCGGCGCCGACCTCGCCCCGGCCCGCCGCGGCCCCGTCGTACCACGCGATCTGCTCCCGCCCGCCACCGCACGCGTGCTCGAAGCCGTACCCGGGCGGGGTACGGCCCGGCCGGAAGAGATCGCCCGGGAGGCGGGCACGGAGCGCGACGAAGCCTTGGGCAGGCTTCATGAGCTGCAGTCCCTCGGGTTCGTCGCCCGCGACGGCACCGGCTGGCGCCTGGCCCCGCGCTCCGGTGAGCACCCCAAAAGGTGACGAGCCGTTCCTTGACCTGGGACGTTCGGGTGAAAGGGTGGGGGAGATGCAAAGCGACCCCCACCCGGTGCCCCGGCGGCCGTCCCCCCGCTGTGACCTCCGGATAACCCGCAGCCGCGGCGCGCGGAACGCATCTGCGTACTCATGAAGAGCCGTCAGTCGCAGAATGCGACCGTACGGTCACGCTACGCTCGCGGAACGTTCCCTCACCCACCGCGGCGGTCTCCCCGCTCCGCTCCCGCCCCCCATCCCCCGCACCCCCCACACTCCCTCCGCTCACCCTCAGCCCCACCCGAACCCAGTCCCCCACCAGAACGGTTCAAGGCGACGACGCATGCCCCAGCACATCTCCGGGTCCGACCGTGCCGCCTCACGCACAGCACCCTCCTCGGTGGACGAGCTGTGGCGGTCGTACAAGGAGACGCGTGACGGCCGGCTGCGCGAGCAGCTCATCCTGCACTACTCACCCCTGGTGAAGTACGTCGCCGGCCGCGTCAGCGTCGGCCTGCCGTCCAACGTCGAACAGGCCGACTTCGTCTCCTCCGGAGTCTTCGGGCTCATCGACGCCATCGAGAAGTTCGACCCCGAGCGCGCCATCAAGTTCGAGACCTACGCCATCACCCGCATCCGCGGCGCGATGATCGACGAACTCCGCGCGCTGGACTGGATCCCCCGCTCCGTACGGCAGAAGGCCCGGGCCGTCGAACGCGCCTACGCCACCCTCGAAGCCGCCCTCCGCCGCACCCCCTCGGAAGCCGAGGTGGCCGCCGAGATGGGCATCCAGTTGGAAGAGCTGCACGGGGTCTTCAGCCAGCTCTCCCTGGCCAACGTCGTCGCCCTCGAAGAACTGCTGCACGTCAGCTCCGACAACGGCGACCGCCTCAGCCTCATGGACACCCTCGAGGACACCGCCGCCGACAACCCCGTCGAGGTCGCCGAGGACCGCGAGCTGCGCCGGCTGCTCGCCCGCGCCGTGAACACCCTGCCCGACCGGGAGAAGACCGTCGTCACCCTCTACTACTACGAGGGCCTCACGCTCGCCGAGATCGGCCAGGTGCTCGGCGTCACCGAGAGCAGGGTCAGCCAGATCCACACCAAGTCCGTCCTGCAGTTGCGCGCGAAGCTGGCCGACTCCACCGGCTGACGGGCCGCCGCGGTCTAAAGTTGGACCGTGCCGAAGATTCGAGCGGCCTCCGTGGCCGAGCACCGGACCATGCAGCAGGGCGCGCTGCTCGACGCCGCACGCGAACTCCTCGGCGAGGGCGGCACCGAAGCGCTGAACTTCGCCGCGCTCGCCGAGCGCACCGGGCTGGCACGCTCGTCGGTGTACGAGTACTTCCGCAGCCGGGCCGCCGTCGTCGAGGAACTGTGCGCCGTCGACTTCCCCCGCTGGGCGGCGGAGGTGGAGGCGGCCATGGAGCGCGCCGACACCCCCGAGGCGAAGGTCGAGGCGTACGTACGCACGCAGCTCGCGCTGGTCGGCGACCGCCGTCACCGGGCCGTCGTCGCCATCTCCGCCGGCGAACTGGACGCCGGCGCCCGGGAGAAGATCCGCGCCGCGCACGGCGGGCTGATCGCGATGGTCGTCGAGGCCCTGGCGGACCTCGGCCACGACGAACCCCGCCTCGCCGCCACCCTGCTGCAGGGTGTCGTCGACGCCGCCGTCCGCCGCACCGAACTCGGCACCGACACCCCGGAGACCGTCGCCGACACGGCCGTCGCCGTGGCCCTGCACGGCGCCGCACGCTGACGGCACCACCCGGGCCCCGGGCCGTCAGCCGCCGCCCCGCCGTCACCCACCGCCACCCGCCGCCCCGCCGTCGCCCGCCGTCGGCGGGACGCCGAACACCGGCAGCAGCCGGGCATGGCCCGCCGTGAGCAGCCGGGGCGGCAGCAGCGACAGCGGGTCGAGGTAGGACGGACCGCGGCGCAGCCCCCAGTGCAGACAGGCCGTCGCACAGTGGTACGCGCCGCCCTGCAGATACCCCACCACCTGCCCGGCCGCGACCCGCGCCCCCTCGCGCACCGCGGGCACCACCGGCTCGTACGTCGTGCGCAGCGGCGGGCGGCCCGTGCCCGGATGCTCGACGGCCAGCACCCCGCGCCCCGCCACCCGGCCGGCGAACGCCACCCGGCCCGCCGCCGCGGCCCGCACCGGCTGCCCCGCCCCGGCGCGCAGATCGACCCCGCGGTGCCCCGGCCCGTACGGCGAAGCCGGCGGCTCGAACCCCCGCACCACCACGGGCCGGCCCCGCGCACCCCCCGCCACCGGCCACGCCGCGTCAGCCGCGGGCGCCGGCCGGACCTGCCGCTGCGGCGACGGGGCGGTCGGACCGGCGGACCGGCCGCCCGGCTCCGGCGCCGTCCCCGTCTCCCGTTCCCCCCGCCCCGCCCCCACCCCCGCCCCGTCCGCCGCCTCTCCGTCCGCCGCCTCCTTCGTCGGCGGCGTCGTGAACCGGGGTGCCGCACAGGTGCCCGTCGCCAGGGCCGCGGCGAGCCCGGCGGCGAGCAGCCACCGCGGCACGCCCCCGGACGTGCCGGCCGCGCGGTGGTCGCGTCGTCCGTTCATGGGGTCAGCCTGGCCGGAGGACGGGGTGCGGGGGGATCATGGTCGGATTCTGTGGATTACCGACCGGTTGTGGACAACCCGGTGCCGCGCGCCCCCGGACACCCGCCCGGGGCCGGGCTCCGTGGCACGGGCGGGCGAGGACGTCCCGTACACTTCTGGTGGCGACCCGGCTCTCCGGGTCGACTTCGCACGCCCCGCCACCTGCCTGAAGGTGGCCGCGTCACTCGGTCCTCCGGCTGCCCGCCGGAGGCGCGACGCGCAGGGGCGTCAGGAGCGGTGGCCGGCCGGCCGCCGCGCACAACCGAGACACACGAGGAGTACGGCCATGGCCGTCGTCACGATGCGGGAGCTGCTGGAGAGCGGCGTCCACTTCGGGCACCAGACCCGCCGTTGGAACCCGAAGATGAAGCGCTTCATCTTCACCGAGCGCAACGGCATCTACATCATCGACCTCCTGCAGTCGCTGTCGTACATCGACCGCGCCTACGAGTTCGTGAAGGAGACCGTCGCGCACGGCGGCACCATCATGTTCGTGGGCACGAAGAAGCAGGCCCAGGAGGCCATCGCCGAGCAGGCCACCCGGGTCGGCATGCCGTACGTGAACCAGCGCTGGCTGGGCGGCATGCTCACCAACTTCTCCACGGTCCACAAGCGGCTGCAGCGCCTCAAGGAGCTGGAGGCCATCGACTTCGAGGACGTGGCCGCCTCCGGCCTCACCAAGAAGGAACTGCTCGTCCTCTCCCGCGAGAAGGCCAAGCTGGAGAAGACCCTCGGCGGCATCCGCGACATGCAGAAGGTGCCGAGCGCCGTCTGGATCGTCGACACGAAGAAGGAGCACATCGCCGTCGGCGAGGCGCGCAAGCTGCGCATCCCGGTCGTCGCGATCCTCGACACCAACTGCGACCCCGACGAGGTCGACTACAAGATCCCGGGCAACGACGACGCGATCCGCTCCGTCACGCTGCTGACCCGCGTCATCGCCGACGCCGTCGCCGAGGGTCTGATCGCCCGCTCCGGCGCCGCCACCGGTGACGAGAAGGCCGCCAAGGCCGACGCCGAGCCGCTCGCCGAGTGGGAGCGCGACCTGCTCGCCGGCGAGAAGGACGCGAAGGCCGCCGCCCCGGCCGCGCCGGCCGAGAAGAAGGACGAGGCCGCCGCCGAGGCCGAGGTGCAGACCTCCGCCGAGACCGCCAAGGTCGCCGACGCCGAGCAGGCCGACGAGACCCCCGCCCCGGCGGCCGAGCAGGCCCCGGAGGCCGCCGAGGCTGCCGAGGCCCCTGAGGCCGCCGAGGGCACCGAGCCCGCCGGCGACGCCCCGCAGTCCTGATCCGCCGATCCCAGTCCACCCGTCGAGAAGAGAAAACCACCGAATCATGGCGAACTTCACCGCCGCCGACGTCAAGAAGCTCCGGGAGCTCACCGGCGCCGGCATGATGGACTGCAAGAAGGCGCTGGAAGAGGCCGAGGGCGACGTCGACAAGGCCGTGGAACTGCTCCGCGTCAAGGGCCAGAAGGGCGTCGCCAAGCGCGAGGGCCGCTCCGCCGAGAACGGCGCCGTCGTCTCCGTGATCGCCGACGACAACACCTCCGGCGTCCTGCTGGAGCTGAAGTGCGAGACCGACTTCGTCGCCAAGGGCGACAAGTTCGTCGCCGTCGCCAACGCGCTCGCCGAGCACGTCGCGGCCACCAAGCCCGCCGACCTGGAGGAGCTGCTCGCCTCCGAGATCGACGGCAGGACCGTCCAGGCGTACGTGGACGAGGCCAACGCCACCCTCGGCGAGAAGATCGTCCTCGACCGCTTCGCGCGCTTCGAGGGCGCCTACGTCGGCACGTACATGCACCGCACCTCGCCGGACCTGCCGCCGCAGGTCGGCGTGCTCGTCGAGCTGGACAAGGCCGACCCCCAGACGGCCAAGGAGGTGGCGCAGCACATCGCCGCCTTCGGGCCGCGCTGGCTGTCCCGCGAGGACGTCCCGGCCGACACGGTGGAGAACGAGCGCCGCGTCGCCGAGGCCACCTCGCGCGAGGAGGGCAAGCCGGAGGCCGCCCTGCCGAAGATCGTCGAGGGCCGCGTGAACGGCTTCTTCAAGGAGAACGTGCTGGTGGACCAGCCGTTTGCCAAGGACCCCAAGAAGTCGGTGCAGAAGGTGCTCGGCGAGGCGGGCGTGCAGGTGACCCGCTTCGCCCGGATCCGCGTCGGCGCCTGACACCGGCGCCACCGGCGGGTACCGCGTCGCCCGGCGCGCGCAAGCGCGACCGGACGGCGCACGCCGCCGCGGTACGCGCCGCAGGGCGCGTCTCCACGGTGAACGGCGCGCACGGTGTACGGCGAACGGCCACCGGCCCCGCTAGGGTCGGGTTGAGTTGTTGCGGGCCGGCGCGGGTGACCGCCGCCGGGCCGCTGAAGTGACGAGGAGGCCATTGCCGGGAATGGGTGGATGAGAACCCTACGGCGATGGCCTCCTTCGCATGCGCACGAGGAGAGTTCATGAACGAGGACGCCGACGCAGACCACGGCCAGCGGGACAAGGCGGACAACGGCCGCCACACGAAGAGGGACAGCGCGCGCTTCCTGCTGAAGCTGTCCGGCGAGGCGTTCTCCGGCGGCGGGGACCTCGGCGTCGACCCGGACGTCGTGCACGCCATCGCCCGCGAGGTCGCGGCCGTCGTCCGCGACGGATACGAGATCGCGGTGGTGATCGGCGGCGGCAACTTCTTCCGCGGCGCCGAACTGCAGCAGCGCGGCATGGACCGGGCCCGCTCCGACTACATGGGCATGCTCGGCACGGTCATGAACTGCCTCGCCCTGCAGGACTTCCTGGAGAAGGAGGGCATCGACTCCCGGGTGCAGACGGCGATCACGATGGGCCAGGTCGCCGAGCCGTACATCCCGCTGCGCGCCATCCGGCACATGCAGAAGGGCCGCGTCGTCATCTTCGGCGCGGGCATGGGCATGCCGTACTTCTCGACGGACACCACCGCCGCGCAGCGCGCCCTGGAGATCCACGCCGAGGCCCTGCTCATGGGGAAGAACGGCGTCGACGGGGTCTACGACGCCGACCCCAAGAAGAACCCCGACGCGGTGAAGTTCGACGCGCTCGAATACGGCGAGGTCATCACCCGTGACCTCAAGGTCGCCGACGCCACGGCCGTCACCCTGTGCCGCGACAACGAACTGCCGATCCTCGTCTTCGAACTGCTCAAGGAGGGCAACATCGCCCGGGCGGTGCGGGGTGAGAAGATCGGTACGCTCGTGAGCGCGCACGGCAGCCGGGTCTGAGGGATGGACAACGGCCTGCCGGTCGGACACCGTGCAGGCATGGTACGGGCGGGCGGGGCGCACGCCCCCGATCCGTTCACAGAAGAGACCAGGAGCCAGTGGTGATCGAAGAGACCCTCCTCGAAGCCGAGGAGAAGATGGAGAAGGCCGTCGTGGTCGCCAAGGACGACTTCGCCGCGATCCGCACCGGGCGGGCCCATCCGGCGATGTTCAACAAGATCACGGCGGACTACTACGGGGCCCAGACGCCCATCAACCAACTGGCGTCGTTCTCGGTGCCGGAGCCGCGGATGGCGGTGGTGACACCGTTCGACAAGACCGCTCTGCGCAACATCGAGCAGGCGATCCGGGACTCCGACCTCGGCGTCAACCCCTCCAACGACGGCAACATCATCCGGGTGGTCTTCCCGCAGCTCACCGAGGAGCGCCGCAAGGAGTTCATCAAGGTCGCCAAGGCCAAGGGCGAGGACGCGCGGATCGCCATCCGCTCGGTGCGCCGCAAGGCCAAGGAGACCATCGACAAGGCCATCAAGGACGGCGAGATCGGCGAGGACGAGGGCCGTCGCGGCGAGAAGGAGCTCGACGACACCACCCACAAGTACGTGGCCCAGGTCGATGAGCTGCTCAAGCACAAGGAAGCAGAGCTGCTCGAAGTCTGATGAACGAATCCTCCAGGGGGGCCCCGGCGGGTCCCGTGTACGGCGGGGGTGAAAGGGCGCAGACTCCGCGCATGCCCATCGTGTCCGGCGACGCCCCTGCCGACGAACCCCCCCCAGGTCCCTCCGGGGGACCCGGCGTCCCGGACGACGCCTCCTCCGCGCCGCCGCCCGCCCCCCGACGGCGCCGCGGCGGCCGGGACCTCGGCGCGGCCATAGGCGTCGGGCTCGGCCTCGGCGCCATCGTGCTGGCCACGCTGTTCGTCGTGAAAGTGCTCTTCGTCGGCGTCATCGTCATCGCCGTCGCGGTCGGGCTGTGGGAACTGACGTCGCGGCTGGCGGAGTGCCGCGACATCCGCACCCCGCTGGTGCCGCTGGTGGTCGGCGGCGTCGCCACGGTCGTCGCCGGGTACGCGCGCGGCGCCGAGGGCGCCGGGGCGGCGCTCGCGCTCACCGCCCTCGCCGTCCCCGTCTGGCGCCTGAAGGGCCCCGCGGAGGACTATCTCCGCGACGTCACCGCCGGCGTCTTCGCCGCCTTCTACGTGCCCTTCCTCGCCACCTTCGTCGCCCTCATGCTCGCCGCGGACGGCGACGGCCCGCAGCGGGTGCTGACGTTCCTGATCCTCACGGTGATCAGCGACACCGGCGCGTACGCCGTCGGCTACAAGTTCGGCCGCCACAAACTCGCCCCCCGCATCAGCCCCGGCAAGACCCGCGAGGGACTCGCCGGCGCGCTGGCCTTCGCGATGGCCGCGGGCGCGGTGTGCATGGAGCTGCTCGTCGACGACGGCCGCTGGTGGCAGGGACTCCTGCTGGGCGCCGCGGCAGCCGCCAGCGCCACGCTCGGCGACCTCGCCGAGTCGATGATCAAACGGGACCTCGGCATCAAGGACATGGGCACTCTCCTCCCCGGCCACGGCGGGATCATGGACCGGCTGGACTCGCTGCTGCCGACGGCACCGGTGGTGTGGCTGCTGATGGTGATCTTCGTCGGCACGGGCTGACCCCGCCCCGCCGTCGCATCCGGGCATCCGGGGACGATGCAGGCGCACGCGGTTCCGTCTGCGACACTGGTACGGCTATGCCCAAGCCAGGAGAGCTCACCTTCGCCGTCCCCCGTGGTGCCAAGAAGCCGCCGCGCCACCTCGCCGACCTCACCCCCGCCGAGCGCCGCGACGCCGTCGCCGAGCTGGGCGAGAAGCCGTTCCGCGCCGCGCAGCTCTCGCGGCACTACTTCGCGCGCTACGCCACTGACCCGGCCGGCTGGACCGACGTGCCGGCCGGGTCCCGGGCGAAGCTCGCCGAAGGGCTGCTGCCCGAGCTGATGACCGTCGTCCGGCATCTGAGCTGCGACGGCGACACGACGCGCAAGACCCTGTGGCGGCTCTTCGACGGCACGCTGGTCGAGTCGGTGCTCATGCGCTACCCCGACCGCGTCACCATGTGCATCTCCTCCCAGGCCGGCTGCGGCATGAACTGCCCGTTCTGCGCCACCGGCCAGGCCGGGCTGACCCGCAACCTGTCCACCGCCGAGATCGTCCACCAGATCGTCGACGGCATGCGCGCCCTGCGCGACGGCGAGGTGCCCGGAGGCCCGGCGCGGCTGTCCAACATCGTCTTCATGGGCATGGGCGAGCCGCTGGCGAACTACAACCGCGTGCTGGCCGCCGTGCGCCGCCTCACCGACCCGGAGCCCGACGGCCTCGGGCTCTCCCAGCGCGGCATCACCGTCTCCACCGTCGGCCTCGTGCCCGCCATGCACCGCTTCGCCGACGAGGGCCTGAAGTGCCGCCTCGCCGTCTCCCTCCACGCGCCCGACGACGAACTGCGCGACACGCTCGTGCCCGTCAACACCCGCTGGCAGGTCCGCGAGGTCCTCGACGCCGCCTGGGAGTACGCCGCACGCTCCGGCCGCCGCGTCTCCATCGAGTACGCGCTGATCAGGGACATCAACGACCAGGCCTGGCGCGCCGACCTCCTCGGCCGCCTCCTCAGGGGCCGCCGCGCCCACGTCAACCTCATCCCGCTCAACCCCACCCCCGGCTCGAAGTGGACCGCCTCCCGGCCCGAGGACGAGCGGGCGTTCGTCGCCGCCCTGGAGTCCCACGGCGTGCCCGTGACCGTGCGGGACACCCGCGGCCAGGAGATCGACGGGGCCTGTGGACAGCTCGCGGCGTCCGAGGCACCCGCCTGATACCGTGCGTTTGTACCAACCGACAGGGGAGCGCTCGCAGCGCTGAGAGTGCGGAAGCGTCCAGGCCGCAGACCCTCGAACCTCGCCCAGGTCATTCTGGGTAGGAAGTTCGGTCCCCTCTCCGCTGCTGCCCGGGCTGCCCGCCGCCACGAAAGCAGCCCGATGAAGCGCATCGTCACCACCGCCCTGGCCGCGTCGCTCGCCCTGGGCCTGGCCGCCTGCGGCTCGGACTCCGGCGACGGATCCGGGTCCGGCTCGGGCGACAAGAGCGTCACCCTCGTCACCCACGACTCCTTCGCCGCCTCCGACGACGTGCTCAAGGCGTTCGAGAAGCAGTCCGGGTACAAGGTCGACGTCCTCAGGGGCAAGGACGCCGGCTCCGCTGTCAACCAGGCGATCCTGTCCAAGGACAACCCCCAGGGCGACGTCTTCTTCGGCATCGACAACACCCTCCTCTCCCGCGGCCTCGACAACGGGCTCTTCACGCCGTACGAAGCGAAGGGGCTGGACCGCATCCCCCGCGAGCTCCAGCTCGACGCCGGCGAACACCGCGTCACCCCCGTCGACTACGGCGACGTGTGCGTCAACTACGACCGCGCGTACTTCGAGGAGAAGAACCTCGACCCGCCCGAGACCCTCGACGACCTCGCCGAACCCCGCTACAAGGACCTCCTCGTCACCGAGAACGCCGCCACCTCCTCCCCGGGGCTGGCCTTCCTCCTCGCCACCGCCGACGAGTACGGGGACGAGGGCTGGGAGGACTACTGGAGCAGGCTGCGGGACAACGGCGTCGAGGTCGTCGACGGCTGGGAGCAGGCGTACTACGACCGCTTCTCCGGCGCCGGCAAGGGCGACAAGCCGCTCGTCGTCTCCTACGCCTCCAGCCCGCCCGTCCTCGACATGGAATCGCGGCCGAAGGAAGCCACCACCGGCGTGTCCACCGGCACCTGCTTCCGCCAGATCGAGTTCGCCGGGCTGCTCGCGAACGCCGGCAACACCGAAGGCGGCAAGGCCCTCATCGACTTCCTCATCGGCGAGCGGTTCCAGAAGGACATGCCGCTGCAGATGTTCGTCCACCCCGCGCGCGAGAACACCGAGCTGCCCGAGGTCTTCACCCGCTACGGCGAGGAGATCCCCGACCCGCACACCCTCGACCCGGCGGCCGTTCAGGACAACCGGGAGCAGTGGATCAAGACGTGGACCTCGCTGGTCGTGAAGTAACCCGCGCGGCAGGACGCGGCCCGGACGGCCCCGGCGGCCCGCGCGGCCCGCGCGGCGCGGGCGGGGGCGCGCGCCGCCGCCGGGGGCGCGGAGCCGCCGGCCGGCTCGCGCTCATGGCCGTCCCCGCCGCGTTCTTCGCCGTCTTCTTCGCCTACCCCGTCGGCGCCATCGTCGCCCGCGGCCTGCGCGAGAACGGCCGCTGGCAGCTCGGCCGCGTCCCCGACGTCCTCGGCGACCCCGACATCCTCGGCGTCCTGTGGTTCACGCTCTGGCAGGCCACCGCGTCCACCGGACTGACCCTCGTCCTCGCGCTCCCCGCCGCGTACGTCTTCGCCCGCTTCGACTTCCCCGGCAAACAACTGCTGCGCGCCCTGGTCACCGTGCCGTTCGTGATGCCCACCGTCGTCGTCGGCTCCGCGTTCCTCGCCCTCCTCGGCCGCGGCGGCGTCCTCGACGGCTGGTGGGGCATCCGCCTGGACACCACCGTGTGGGCCATCCTCCTCGCCCACGTCTTCTTCAACTTCGCCGTCGTCGTACGGACCGTCGGCGGCCTGTGGGCGCAGCTCGACCCCCGTCAGGAAGAAGCCGCCCGCGTCCTCGGCGCCGGCCGCCTCGCCGCCTGGCGGCACGTCACCCTGCCCGCGCTCGGGCCCGCCGTCGCCGCCGCGGCCCTCATGGTCTTCCTCTTCACCTTCACCTCCTTCGGCATCATCCAGATCCTCGGCGGCCCCCGCTACGCCACCCTCGAAGTGGAGATCTACCGCCAGACCGCCGACTTCCTCGACCTGCCCACCGCCGCGGTCCTCACCCTCCTCCAGCTCGCCGCCGTCGCCGGCGTCCTCGCCGTGCACGCCTGGACCGTACGCCGCCGGGAGACCGCGCTGCGCCTCGTCGCCCCCGAGACCACCGCCCGCCGCCCGCGCGGCGCCGGCGAACGCGCACTCCTCGGCGGCGTCGTCGCCGTCGTCGCCGTGCTGCTCCTCGCGCCGCTCGCCGTCCTCGTCGAACGCTCCTTCGCCACCCCCGGCGGCCACGGCACCGGCTTCTACCGCGCGCTGCAGGAGAGCGACGGCACGTTCGCCGTCCCGCCGCTGGAGGCCGTCGGCAACTCCCTCGCCTACGCCGCCGTCGCCACCGTCATCGCCGTCGTCGTCGGCGGCCTCGCCGCGGCCGCCGTCACCCGCCGCGCGGGCCCCTTCGTCCGCGGCTTCGACGCACTGCTGATGCTCCCGCTGGGCACCTCCGCCGTCACCGTCGGCTTCGGCTTCCTCATCGCCCTCGACAGCCCGCCGCTCGACCTCAGGTCCTCCTGGATCCTCGTGCCGCTCGCGCAGGCGCTGGTGGGCGTCCCGTTCGTCGTACGGACCATGCTGCCCGTGCTGCGCGCCGTCGACGAGCGGCTGCGGGAGGCCGCCGCCGTCCTCGGCGCGTCCCCGCTGCGGGCGTGGCGGGAGGTCGACCTGCCGCTGGTGTGGCGGGCCGTGCTCGTAGCCGCCGGCTTCGCCTTCGCCGTCTCCCTCGGCGAGTTCGGCGCGACCGTCTTCATCGCCGGGCCCGACCGGCCGACGCTGCCCGTCGCCGTCGCCCGGCTCCTCGGCCGCGCCGGGGAGACCAACTACGGGCAGGCGATGGCGCTGAGCACCATCCTCATGGCCGTGTGCGCGGCGGCGCTGCTGCTGCTGGAACGGGTCCGCAAGAACCAGGCGGGAGAGTTCTGATCAAGACTGTCAAGGCTGCAAGCACCGTCCTTCAGGGCGGGGACTGGTCGGTGCCGGTGAATTCTGACACGATCATGCGCTACCGTGTTAGCCGTGTCTCAGGTGATCAAGCGGGCGTACAAGTACCGCTTCTACCCGACCAGCGAGCAGGCGGCGCTGCTGCACCGCACGTTCGGCTGCGTCCGATACGTATGGAACAAGGCCCTCGCCGAACGGACGCGCCGGTACAAGGACGAGGGAAGGTCCACCTCGTACGTGGACACCGCGAAGTGGCTGACCGCATGGAAGAAGGACGCCGAGTCCGGGTTCCTGCGGGAGGTGTCAAACGTTCCGCTCCAGCAGACACTGCGTGCCCAGCAGGTGGCGTTCAACAACTTCTTCGCACAGCGGGCCAGGTACCCGCGTTTCAAGTCCAGGAAGAAGTCCCGGAAGTCGGCGACATTCCAGAACAACGCCTTCACCTTCCGGGACGGCGCACTGAAACTAGCGAAATCCAGCGAGCCGCTGAACATCGTGTGGCACCGCCCTCTCCCGGAAGGCTCCCAGCCGTCCACGGTCACGGTCTCCTGCGACAGCGCGGGCCGCTGGTTTGTGTCCCTCCTGGTGGAGGAGACGCACACACCGGTGCCCTCGACGGGCGCGGCGGTCGGTCTGGATGCCGGGCTGGATCATCTGCTCACCCTGTCCACGGGGGAGAAGATCTCCAACCCGCGTCACGAACGCCGGGACAGGCGCAAGCTGGCCAAGGCGAGCAAGGTACTGTCCCGCACGGCGAAGGGTTCCCAGAACAGGGCCAGGGCCCGGCTTCGGGTCGCGAAGATTCACGCCCGGATCGCGGACCGGCGACGCGACCACCTGCACAAGGTCACCACTCGACTGGTACGCGAGAACCAAGCCATCGCCATCGAGGACCTGACCGTACGCAACATGCTCAAAAACCACAGCCTGGCCCGTGCCATCTCGGACGCGGCATGGTCCGAGCTGCGCAGCATGCTGGAGTACAAAGCCGACTGGCACGGGCGCCGCGTACTGCTCGTGGACCGATGGTTCCCCAGCTCGAAACTGTGCTCCACGCCAGGATGCGCCCACGTGAACGACACGATGCCGCTCAACGTGCGGTCCTGGAAGTGCCACAGGTGCGGCGCCCTCCACGACCGCGATGTGAACGCGGCCCGCAACACACTCGCCGCCGGGCTGGCGGAGAGCTGAAACGCCTGGGGAGGGCCGGTAAGACCGGTCCCGGAGACTTCCGGGGAGGCACGGCCCGATGAATCAGGAAACTCATTCCCGCGAGGGAACGAAGCCCCTCCCCTCAGGGAGCGGAGAAGCCACGCTCGCACTCGACGACGTCACCGTGCGCTACGGCGACCGCGCGGCGGTCGACGGGATCGGCCTCGACGTCGCGGACCACGAGATCGTCAGCGTCCTCGGGCCCAGCGGCAGCGGCAAGTCCACGCTGCTGCGGGCCGTGGCCGGGCTGCAGCCCGTGGCCGGCGGGCGGGTGCTGCTCGGCGGGCGGGACCTGGCCGGGGTGCCGGCGCACCGCCGGGGGGTGGGGCTGATGTTCCAGGACCAGCAGTTGTTCCCGCACCGGGACGTGGGCGGGAACGTGGCCTTCGGGCTGCGCATGCACGGGGCCTCGCGGGCGGCGGCCCGGGAACGGGTCGCCGAACTGCTGGAGCTCGTCGGCCTGCCGGGGGCGCAGCGGCGGGCGGTGGGAGCCCTGTCCGGCGGGGAGCAGCAGCGGGTGGCGCTGGCGCGGGCACTGGCGCCGTCGCCGCAACTGCTGATGCTGGACGAGCCGCTGGGGCAGTTGGACCGCTCGCTGCGGGAGCGGCTGGTGGTGGAGCTGCGGCAGCTCTTCGGGCGGCTGGGCACGACGGTGCTGGCGGTCACGCACGACCAGGGGGAGGCGTTCGCGCTGGCGGACCGGGTGGTGGTGATGCGGGAGGGCCGCGTCGCGCAGACCGGCACGCCGGTGGAGGTGTGGGAGCGCCCGGCGGACGAGTTCGTGGCGCGGTTCCTGGGATTCGCGAACGTCGTGCGGGGGACGGTGCACGGGGCGGTGGCGGACACGCCGTGGGGGAAGGTGGGGGTGTCGGGGGCTCGTGCCGGGGGCGGTGCCGCTGCGGGGGCGGGGGAGCGGTCGCTGCTGGTGCGGCCGGCGGGGGTGCGGGTGCTGCCGGCGGGGTCGGGGCTGGACTGCGAGGTGGTCGGGCGGACGTTCCGCGGGGAGCAGGTGCTGCTGACGCTGCGGCCGGAGCGGGGGCCGTCGCTGGAGTCGTCGGTGGCGCTGCGGGGTTCGCCGGAGGTGGGGGACAGGGTGGGGGTGGGGTTCGAGGCGTCGGAGGTGGTGGTGCTGGGGGACTGAGCGGGCGGCGGGGGTTGCTCCCCGGCCCCGCCCCCGGTGCCGGCCCGCACCTGCACGAAGGCCGCTGCGGGTCACCGACGCTGACCGACTTTGACCGGGATGCAGGACTGCCACCGGGGCCCCGCGTGAGGATGCGGCTCACAGGCTCACCGCCTGAGGAGGGAACACCTTGCGCTTTCTCTCACGACTCCTGGCGCCCGTGGCGATGGTGATCGCGACGCTGCTCGGCTCGCTCCTGACCGCCGCGCCGGCGGTTTTCGCGTCGGAAGCCGCTCCGGTGGCCTCCGCGACACAGGCCGCTCCGGCGCACGTCCCTCTGTCGCTCGCTCCCGGCCAGGCCGCCGGCTTCGGCGACGACGTCGGCACCGCCGCGTACGGCGACTGCCCCGTCGGCTACATCTGCTTCTGGTCCGGCGAGAACGGCCAGGGCCTGCGGTGCACCTTCGGGAGGAACTACCCGGACGTCTTTGCGGCCTGCTCCTGGATCCGCAACGAAGTCATCCCCCACTCGGTCTACAACCGCACCGCATACCGCTACCACTACTACCTGGACCCGGGATACAAGAGCCGCATCGGCAGCACCGTCGCCGGCGACAGAGGCAACCTCAGTGGCCGCTACCTCATCGGCTCCCTGTGCCGCCACAACTCCACCGGCTGCCCGAACTGATCGCCGGGCGAAGCGCCGCCGGGGTGGTCGTGGGTGGACCGCCACGGCGGGGTCCCCGTCGCGCCCGGGAATGGCGGGGGCGCGCCGCGGGTAGGTGAACGCTCGTATCGGGCGGGTCTCCGGGGGGAGCGGATGACGTCCTCCGTACGCGAAGGCGACGATGGCGCGCTGCCGCAGCCGGATGGTGCCAGGACGGTGGACGACCTGGTGTCCCGGTTGCGGGAGTTACGCGTCTGGGCAGGTGTGTCGGAGCGGGAGGTGCACCGGCGGGTCGTGCGCGCCCGGGCCGATCGCGGGGTGCCCGAGGTGCCCGCCTTCGACACCGTGCACCGGTGCTTCCGGCCGGGCCGCCGTCGGCTCGACGCGGAGTTGCTGGCCGACGTGGCCGAGGCGCTGGTGGCCGGCGGGGCCGGCCGCTGGCGGGCGGCCCACGCGCGGGTGGTCGGCGGTTCGGCGGGCGCCGGGGTGGCCACGGTGGCGGGTACGCCGCCCGACGACCTCCCGGCGTTCACCGGCCGCGAGGCCGAGTTGGCCGTGTTGCTGGCGCCGAGCGTGGCCCCGCGTGTGACGGTCGTGGAGGGCATGGCGGGGATCGGTAAGACCACCCTGGCCGTGCGTGCCGTTCACCTGCTGCTGCGGCGCGAACGGTTCGGCGCGGTCCTCTGGGTCAACCTCCGCGGGCACGCTCCCGACCTGCCGCCGGCCGCCCCGGAGGCAGTGCTCGAAGGGTTCCTGCGGCGGCTGGGGATGTCCGCCGACCGCATCCGGCTGCTGGACGCGGCCGGACGCGTACGCGAGTTCCGCCGCCGGGCCACCCGGCTGCGCACGCTGGTGGTGCTGGACGACGCGGGATCGGCGGCGCAGGTGGCGCCGCTGCTGCTCGGCGAGGGCTGCCGGACCCTGGTCACCAGCCGCCATCGGCTGACCGGACTGACCGGCGCCGAGCGGCTGCCGCTTGAGGTGTTCAGCCCGCGCGAGTCGCTGGACCTGCTGCGCAGGACCGCGGGCGCGGAGCGTGTAGATGCCGACCCGGCGACCGCCGCGCTGATCGCCGGCTCGATCGGCCACCTACCGCTGGCGCTCGGGGTGGTGGCCGGGCGGATCCGGGACCGGTTCGGCTGGACCCTCGCCGACCACCTGGAACTCCTCACCGGGCAGCGGACCCGGCTGCGCTGCGAGGACAGCGTCGAGCTGGCGCTCCGGCTCTCCTACGAGAGCCTGGCGCCCGACTGCCGGCGACTGTTCCGGCTGCTGGCCTGCCACCCGGGCCCCGATGTGGACTCCTGGGCCGCCGCCGCGCTCACCGGGACCGACCGGCCGGCTGCCGCGGCCGGGCTTGCCGCCCTGCACGCCGCCCACCTCCTGCGCCAGCCGGCACCCGGGCGGTACGAGTTCCACGATCTGGTACGCGTCTACGCGACGGCCCGCGCCCACGACGAGCAACCGGCGCGGACCCGAAGGGCGGCGTTCGAGCGGTTGTTGTCCTACCACCGGCACGCCGCCGCGCGGGCGATGGACGTCTTGGCGCCGTACGAGCGCCACCGCCGCCCGGATCCCGGGCCCGGCGGACCGGAACTGCCCGCGCCGGGCGACCGGCGGGCCGCCGCGGCGTGGATGGAGAGCGAACGGGACGGCCTGCTCGCCGTCGCGGTGGCCGCCGCCGACGGGGGCGCGCAGCGAGGCGGCGGGCAAAGGGAGGGTGCCGGTCACGCGGGGGTGCTTTCCGGGCTGCTCGCCCGCTACCTCGACACCGCCGGCCACTATCCGGAGGCTGAGGCGCTGCACGGCCTGGCCGCCGAGGACCCGGACCCCGCCACCCGGGCCGTCGCGTTGGCCCGACTCGGCGCGGTGCACTGGCGGTTGGGCCGCTTCCCGCGGGCCGAGTCCAGCTTCCGGCAGGCGCTGAGGGGTTTCCGCGCGCTGGGCGACCGGGCGGGCGAGGGATGGGCACTGGGCAACCTCGGCGAGGTGCTCCAGCACCAGGGCCGATACCCGGAGGCCCGCGACCACTACACGGCGGCGCTGGCGATCGCCCGGGAAC
Source organism: Streptomyces sp. WMMC500 (assembly GCF_027497195.1). NCBI lineage: Bacteria > Bacillati > Actinomycetota > Actinomycetes > Kitasatosporales > Streptomycetaceae > Streptomyces > Streptomyces sp. WMMC500. The sequence continues at coordinate 2,380,963 of NZ_CP114905.1, read as the reverse complement.
TGGCCGCGCCGGACGGTGGGCACGACCGGCTGGGCGCACGCGGAGCGTGGTACGAGCCGCTGGGCCGCTTCGCGGAGACGTTCGAGACCGGTGCCGAGATCCTGGCCATGAGCCGAGAGATCCTCGCCGTCGCGCAAACAGTGGGTGACCGGGTCAGCGAGGCCAACGTGCTGGGCACCATCGGCTCCATCCAACGGCACTCCGGGCATTACCCGGCGGCCCTGACCGCCATCCACGAGGCGCTTGAAGTGGTCCGGGAGATCGGCCACCGCAGCGCCGAGGTGGCGCTTCTCAACGAGCTGGGCACCACGCTGCGCGTCTCGGGCGGGGCTGCGCGGGCCCAGCAGGCGCTGGAATGCCACCGGCTGGCCGCCGACCGCGCCGCGGAGCTGGGCGACCGCTACCAGCAGGCGCGGGCCCTGGAGGAGAGTGGCCACTGCCACCAACTGCTGGCCCAGCCGGACGCGGCCCGCGCCCAGTGGCAGCGGGCCCTGGAACTGTTCGGCGAACTCGGCACCCCCGAAGCCGCCGCCCTCGGCGCCCTGCTGGCCGAGAACCCCGCCCCGACCGCCGCGGGACCCCATCGCCGGCCCGAGGCCCGGGGCGAACAGCGCGACCCGTGAGCAGGCGCCCGGGTGGCGAGGGCAGGGGGCGGCACGTCGCAGAGTTCGGCACCGCCCACAGCTCCACGATCGGCACCACCCGCACCCAAGGGTGTACCCGAGAGCGCGATTCGCCGCCCTCTCGGGTACGCACCCACCGCAACAACACGCTCAACACTGTTGGTCACGGACAATGCCGTCACTGATCTCCGCGGCTTGTACCCGATGCCGGGGCTCCGCCCCCGAGACCCCCGCGGGCTACATCTCCCCGAGCCCGTCCCTAGTCCGCCGCTCCCAGTCGCAGCAGCGCCTGCGGGGCCTCGTCCACCGTGTCGACGAGCGCGATCCGCGGTGCCATCGACCGGCCCGCCGCCAGTGCCGACAGCAACGGCCACGCCGGCAGCCGCGCCGTCCAGTGGTCGCGGTTCACCAGCACCATCGGCCGCGGTGCGCCGCGCGACTCGTAGTAGTTGGGCGTCGCCGCGTCGAAGACCTCCTGCACCGTGCCCGCCGCGCCCGGCAGGAACACCACGCCCGCCGTGCTGCGGGCCAGCAGGCCGTCCTCGCGGAGCGCGTTCGTGAAGTACTTCGCGATGTGGCCGGCGAAGGCGTTCGGCGGCTCGTGGCCGTAGAACCACGTGGGAATGCCGATCGAGTCGCCGCCGCCCGGCCACCGCTCCCGTACCGCGAACGCCGCGTCCGCCCACTGGGCCACCGACGGGCTGAACGACGGCGCCTTGCCCAGCATCCGCACCGCCTCGTCGAGCGTCGCGTCGTCGAACTCCGCGCCGTACGCCCCCAGGTTGGCCGCCTCCATGGCGCCGGGCCCGCCGCCGGTGGCCACGTCGAACCCGGCGCGCACCAGCGCCCGGCCCAGCCGGGCCGCGCCCGCGTAGTCCTCGCCGCCGCGCGCCAGGGCGTGCCCGCCCATGACGCCGACGACCGGGCGGCCCGCGCGCAGCCGCTCGTCGAGGGCGTTGGACATCGACTCGTCGTGCATGCCGCGGATCACGGCGGCGAATATGTCGTGCTCGGCACGGGTGCGGCGGAACCAGGCGTACGAGCGGGCGTCCGGCGTCTCCTCGTACCCCCGCGCCAGGCCCGCGAACAGCTCGTCCGCGGTGTACAGCGCACCCCGGTACGGGTCGAACGGCAGATCCGGCACCACGGGGAAGACCAGCGCGCCGTCGCGCTGCACGCGCCGCGCCGCCTCCTCGGCCATCGGGCAGCCGAGGAACACCGCGCCGTGCACGTCGGCGGTGAGCAGCAGCCGCGTACGGGCCGTCAGATCGACGGACTGCACGCGGAACCCGCTGATGGAGCCGGAGGCGACGGCGGCGTCGAACTCGGCGAGGGACTCGATCTCGAACGGCGAGTGCGGCATGGGCCCACCCTACGGGCGGGCGCGCACCCGTTCGGCGATTCCGGTGACCAGCTCCCGGTCCCCGGCGGCGACGTCCCACCGCCCGGCGCGCGCCACGTGGTTGCTGATCCAGAAGACCAGCACGCCGTCGTCCAGGTAGCGGGCGACACGGCCGCCGGACCAGTCGTTGCCGCCGTCGTGGGTGGCGAGGCGGGAGCCGTCGAGATCGAGGATGCTCCAGCCGTAGCCGTAGAAGGACTCGATGCCGCCGGCCTCGCCCTCGGAGACGTACGGCCGGAAGAGCAGGGACTTCTCGTGGTCGCCGAGGATGCGGTCGCCGAGCAGGGCGCGGTGCCAGCGGAGCATGTCGCGGGCGGTGGAGAGCATGCCGCCGTTGCCGCGGAGGTTCCAGTACGGGCCGTCGGCGGCCCAGGGGTGATCCAGGGGAGTGCCCTGCGGGCGGCCCTTCTCGTCGTACTCGGTGGCGATGCGGTCGGTGTCCCAGTCGGGCAGGACGTAGCCGGTGTCGGTCATGCCGGCGGGTCGGAAGAGGCGGTCGGCGAGGTACGCCTCGTAGTCGGTGCCGGACGCCTTCTCCACGACGGCGGCGAGGAGGCTGTAGCCGGTGTTGGAGTAGGCGTAGGTCTCGCCGGGCGGGGTGTCGAGGGGGGTGGCGAGGGCGGCGGCGACCAACTCGTCGCGGGAGAGGGGGTCGTAGTCGTCGCCGACGGCCTCGGGGAGGCCGGCGGTGTGGGTGAGCAGGTGGTGCAGCGTGATGCCGCGCTTGTCGGCGGGGACGCGGTCGACGTACCGGCCGAGGCGGTCGGTGGTGCGCAGCCGGCCCTCGGACTGGAGCTTGACGATCGCGGCGGCGGTGAACTGCTTGGTCATCGACGCGATGTCGTAGACGGTGCCGCAGCGCGTGCGGCGGCCGTCCCTGATGTCGGCGAGGCCGCGCCCGGAGCAGGTCACGAGGTCGCCGCCGCGGGCGGCGACAACGGTGCCGGGGGCGCCGTCGGGCCAGACCTCGTCGAGATACTTCTCCACCGCGCGGGCGGCGGGATCGGCGGGGTCCGTCCGGCCGGGCGCGTGGCCCCGCGTGCCCACGGCGGCGGTGCCGCCGTCGTCCCGCAGCTCCCGCACGTCCTCGCCGCGGTCCGCGCCGCAGGCGGTGAGCGCCAGCAGCAGCCCCAGGAGGGAAGCGAGTGTGCGCCGGGCGGTGATGTCTCCGTACGTCCTCATGCGGGGAGGCTAGGCAGCGCGCACCCGCCGGGTCGTCACGCGACGGAGCCAGCCGCCCGCGCTACGACGGGGGACGGAGCGTCCCCCGCAGGAGGGAGGCGCCGCGGCCCCGGGTTGCACGACCGGAACCGCCGTCGGAGCCTGGAAGTGACCCTGCTCCGGGCGCGCTCGTCGCGTGGGGCGTGCGCGTCCGGGTGACTCTGAAGCGAGGCGATCACGGTGTCACGCATACGTATGGCGGTGGAGATCCGCAACGACTCGTCCTTCCCCCTCGTCTGGGCCACGGACAGCATGAAATCAGGTGACTGGACCGATCCGTGGTATCCCTCCCGGGCCAGCCCCATCGCCCCCGGCGCCACCGCGGAATGGCGGGCCGAAGGAGATTTGACCCTCGTACCGACGAGCGGTACCGAGGGCAAGGTGTACTACAACGTGAACGGCGACCCGGCGCGACAGTTGTACATATACTTCAACAGCCCGCTCGTCGAGTCACCGTACGGCAACACCTTCCATATCCGGGCACCGCCCGGATTCGAAGCGGCGTTCAGCGGCGGCCAGGGGCACCATGCGCGGCTCACCATCCGCTTCCGGGAAACCGCACGCCGCCGGGTTCCGAACTTCACCCCGTCGGTCAACGGCTTCCAGTTTCGCAACTCGTGGAAACCCGGTCTTCCCGCCATGACCCTGGGCTTCCTCTGGAACCGACTGCTCGACGAACTCGGCGAGGAGGCCGCCAGTGTGCTGGCGCTCGCCCGTGTCGATGACGGCTGGCTCCCCATCACGCAGGCCCGCGCCGGCATGTGCGGTGGCATGACGTTCGGTGCCATGGACTACTTCGCCGCCGGCAAGCTGCCGCCCGCCACGACCACGGCACCCGATTCCGAGACCGATCCCCTTTTCCAGTTCATCAGGGACCGGCTTCTCGACAGTTTCGACATCACCGGCTCCGGGCACCGGTGGCTGGGCTACTCGTCGCCGCACTACCCCAACGGCGATGAGGGCGTGATCCAGTTGACCGGGCTGGCCCGGGGCCGTTCCTGGGTGACCTACCGGGACGAGTGGCCCCGTATCCGGGACGACATCGACGCCGGGCGGCTCTCCCCGATCGGCTTGATCCAGACGGACTCGCTCGACATCGGCGACAACCACCAGGTGCTCGCCTACGCCTACGAGCAGAGCGGTCAGGAAGTCAAGCTGTGGGTCTACGACAACAACTACCCGGGCGAAGACGACCTGCACCTCAAGTTCGACATCACCCATACCACGGGCGAGGTCCACGTCGAGCGCCTCGGGCCCTGGCGGCCTGGTGAGCCGCGGATCTTCTGTATTTTCCGCACCGACGGCTACAACCCCCACACGCCGCCGGACGGACGCCCGCTGCCGCCCCCCACGCCGGCACCGGTGGAGATGTCCCCGGCGGACACCATTCGTGCGCTGGGAGGAATCGGCGTGGATTTCAGCGTCGCGGAGACCGATCTGCGCGACTGGCTCGGCAATCCTCAGCACACCCCCTATCCCGCCTTCGCGCAGGCGCTGCTGTCCAGCGGCTGGAAACTGAAGGCCCCGGTGTTCCTCGACGTCATCGCGTGGAACTACGAGCACACGCCCGGCGTGGCCTCCCCCCGCCGCAGTGAGGAGGTGGACCGGGAGATTCTGAAGGCGGCCGTCCTGGAGGGATCGAACGTGCGTCACGGGACGCACCTCACCAATTTCGATGAACTCCTCGCGCCGTGAGCCGTCCGGCCGGCCCTGCCCGCGGCTCCCGGCCTCGAACGACGGGACAGGCTTAGCGCAGCGGCAGCGACGCCAGTTCGCCCAGTGCCGCGGCCAGCGGGGTGAAGGCCGCCAGGAGCGCCGTCGTGCGCAGCAGGGCCGCGCGGCGCAGGAGGCGGGGGGAGGCGCCGAGGCGGAGGAGGGCCGTCGTGGTGTGGGTGCGGGCGCGCTTGGACTCCAGCGCCGCCATGCACACCGTCGCCAGGGCGCAGCCCACCACCAGAGCCGCGCCCAGCACCGTCAACGGGCCGAGCGACCGGGCGTCGTCGCCGTCCGGCCACACCAGCGTGCACAGCACCCCGCCCGCCGCCACCGCGCACAGCGCGCCCAGCGGGCGGCCCACGCGGCCGGCCTCCTGCTGGAGCACCCGCCCGGCGAGGAGCCGCAGCGCACCGGGGTGCAGGGCGCACAGCAGCCTGCCGCACACGTGCACGACGCCGGGGCCCGCGAGGATCAGCCCGGCGGCGATCAGCACCCAGCTCGCGACGACCGCGGGCGGCGCGACGCCGGAGCCGCCGGGCAGCGGCAGCTTCAGCTCCGCGGCGTCCCCGGCGCCCGCGAAGCTGCCCGCGTACGCGCCGAGGGCCAGGCCCGTCGTCGCCAGCGCGGTGCCCCACGGCAGGTCGGCGGGGATCGGCGGGTCGTCCGTCGCCGCGCCGACCGGCCGCGGCGCGGTCATCCCGGCGTCGTCCGCGCCGGCCGCGTCCGCCGCCTCGCGCCGGGCCCGCAGCCGCGCCGCCGCGGCAGCGGAGTACCGGGCCGCCGTACGCCGCGGGCGCAGGCTGACGGCGCTCGCCGCCGCGGCCAGGGCCGGCACACAGGCGAGCAGCGTGAGCGCGCCGACGACGGGCAGCGGGCCGCCGGCGCCGAGCAGCGCGGCGGCGGCGCCGTCGAACGGCAGCCCCGCCAGCTCGCCGCGCAGGTGCAGGAAGAACAGCAGCGCCAGCGCGCTGCCCAGCAGGCACGACACCGCCGTCGTCACCGCCGCCACCACCGGCGCGGCGGCCGGTCCGAAGCCCGCGGAGGACAGCCCCGGCGACGGCTTGGCGTGCGGGTCCGTACGCGCCACGGCCACCGCGAAGTGGACGGTGGCCGCCAGCGGCGCCGCGCACCACAGCAGTTGCTCGGGCGAGGCGTGACCCAGGGCGGCGAGCAGCAGGAAGCCGACGCCGGCGGAGGCGCACACGACGAGCAGCCGGCGCAGCAGGACCAGCGGATGGGAGCCGCGGGCTAGGCGGAGACTGAGCACGAGTCCTCCGAGTTCTCCGCGGCCCCCGAAGCCCCCGAAGCCCCCGAAGCCCGTGCGCCCCCTGCGGCGCCCACGTCCGTACCCCCGTCCCCGTACCCGTAACCCGCGGCCCCCGCCGCGCCCGCCCGCGCCCCGCCCACCCCTCGCCCGTCCACCAGCGGGAACGTCCGGTCCGCGGACCCCGTGACGGCCGCGTCGCCCTCCGGCCCCGTCAGCACGACGCTCATGCCGTGCGAGCGCGCCGCGGCGACGAGCGTGCGCATCGCCTGCACCCCCTCCGCGCGCCGCAGCGGCGCGGTCGGTTCGTCGGCGAAGATCACGTCCGGCCCGGCGACCAGCGCGCGGGCGATGGCGACGCGCTGGCGCTGCGCCTGCGGCAGCACCGCCGGCCGGCAGCGCGCGATGTCGGCCGCGTCGAGGCGCTCCAGCCACTCCATCGCCATGCGCCGCGCCACGCGGTGCGCGTCGCCGGCCAGCAGCAGCGGCAGCGCCACGTTCTCCCAGGTCGTCAGCTCGGGGACCAGTTCGGGGCGGGTGCCGATCCAGCCGAAGCGGTCGCGGCGCAGCCGCTCGCGGGCGCCGGTGGACAGGGTGTGCACGGGGCCGCTGTTGAACCACACCTCGCCCTGCTGCGGCAGCAGTTGCCCGGACAGGCACTTCAGCAGCGTCGTCTTGCCGCTGCCGCGCGGGCCGGTGACGGCCAGGATCTCGCCCCGCGCGACGCCCAGGGAGACCCCGGCGAGCGCCGGGGTGCCACCGTGCGCGTAGTGCAGGGAGCGGGCCCACAGCACGTCGTTGTCGGGTGGGGCGGTCCGAGTGGTCGCCGCGGTCATCGCACACCTCTTTCCCTGGGACCCTGGGTCCCCACCTGGTGGAACGAGGACGGTGGGGATCCGGTCACTCGCACCCTAGGAAGGGGCGGCGGGAGGGCAGGCGAGGCGGCGGGCGGCGCGCCGGGGGGTCCGCTCGTACGGACGGACCGCCCGGGGCGTCCACCGGAACGGCGGCGGCGGCCTCAGAGCTGCGCCCAGGCCTCCGTGAGGACGCCCCGCAGGATCTGTTCCGCCTCGTCGAAGACCGCCTCGTCGGCGACGAGCGGCGGGGCGAGCTGCACGACCGGGTCGCCGCGGTCGTCGGCGCGGCAGTACAGGCCGTTGTCGAAGAGCGCCCTGGAGAGGAACCCGTAGAGCACCCGCTCGGTCTCCTCGGCCGTGAAGGTCTCCTTGGTGGCCTTGTCCTTGACCAGCTCGATGCCGTAGAAGTAGCCGCTGCCGCGCACGTCGCCGACGATCGGCAGGTCGAGCAGCCGGCGCAGGGTGGCGTGGAACGCCTCCTCGTGCGCGCGTACGTGGCCGTAGAGGTCCTCGCGCTCGAAGATGTCGAGGTTTGCCAGCGCCACCGCGCAGGAGACGGGGTGGCCGCCGAAGGTGTAGCCGTGCGGGAAGGTGTTGCCGCCGGCGTAGAAGGGCTCGGCGACGCGGTCGGAGACCAGGCAGGCGGCGAGCGGCGAGTAGCCGGAGGTCATGCCCTTGGCGCAGGTGATGAGGTCGGGCACGTAGCCGAACCTCTCGCAGCCGAACATGTGGCCCAGCCGGCCGAAGGCGCAGATGACCTCGTCGGAGACGAGCAGCACGTCGTACGTGTCGCAGATCTCCCGCACCCGCGCGAAGTACCCGGGCGGCGGCGGGAAGCAGCCGCCGGCGTTCTGCACCGGCTCCAGGAACACGGCGGCGACCGTCTCCGGGCCCTCGAAGAGGATCTGCTGCTCGATCTGGTCGGCGGCCCAGCGGCCGAACGCCTCCGGGTCGTCGCCATAAACGGGCGCGCGGTAGATGTTGGTGTTCGCCACCTTGTGGGCGCCGGGGACCAGCGGCTCGAAGGGGGCCCTGAGCGCCGGCAGGCCGGTGATCGACAGGGCGCCCTGCGGGGTGCCGTGGTAGGCGACGGCCCGGGAGATCACCTTGTGCTTGCCCGGCCGGCCGGTGAGCTTGAAGTACTGCTTGGCCAGCTTCCAGGCCGTCTCGACCGCCTCGCCGCCGCCGGTGGAGAAGAACACCTTGTTCAGGTCGCCGGGGGCGCCGGCCGCGAGCCGCTCGGCGAGTTCGACGGCCTTGGGGTGGGCGTAGGACCAGATCGGGAAGTACGCCAGCTCCGCGGCCTGCTTGGCGGCGGCCTCGGCCAGCTCGGTGCGGCCGTGGCCGGCCTGCACCACGAACAGGCCGGCGAGGCCGTCGAGGTAGCGCTTGCCCGTCTCGTCGTAGATGTAGGCGCCCTCGCCGCGCACGATGGTGGGGACGGGGGCGTTCTCGTACGACGACATGCGGGTGAAGTGCATCCACAGGTGGTCGTACGCGGCCTTCGAGGTGGGCGACGGGGCGGCGGCGGATGCGGCGGTGCTGTCCTTGCTCACGGTCATCAGGTTCCCCACGAGTAGGTCTGCTTGCGCAGCTTCAGGTACACGAAGCTCTCGGTGGCGCGGACGCCCGGCAGGGCCCGGATCCGTTTGGTGATCAGCTCCAGCAGGTGGGCGTCGTCGTGGCAGACGACCTCGGCGAGCAGGTCGAAGGAGCCGGCGGTCACCACCACGTAGTCCACCTCGTCGAGGTCCGCCAGCGCGTCCGCGACCGGCTCGACGTCGCCGTCGACCGTGACGCCGATCATCGCCTGCCGCATGAAGCCGACCGTCAGCGGGTCGGTGACGGCGACGATCTGCATGACGCCCTGCTCCAGCAGCTTCTGCACCCGCTGCCGCACGGCCGCCTCGGACAGGCCGACGGCCTTGCCTATCGCGGCGTACGAGCGGCGGCCGTCCTGCTGCAACTGCTCGACGATCTTCAGCGAGACCTCGTCCAGTCCCGAGCCCGGCTGCTTCTTGTCATGTGTGGCCACATGGTCACTCTGCCCGAGCGCCCGAGCCCGCCGCAAGGGGCATGGAAACTGAATCCGTGGCCGAATCGCGCACATGCGAGGGATTCGCTTGTTCTGCGATGCTTGAGCTGTCAATCTCGTACGAGGACGGGGAAGCGGCCGCGCCGGCGACGCCGCGGGCGGCGACGGAAGTCTTCCTGTCCAGGCGCCCCGTGACGGGCAAATCTCCCGCCGTTAGGGTGGGGCGCATACAGCGGACCGACTACTGGAGGGTCGCAGTGACCAGCGAACCGCGCCGTCTGCGCAACTACATCAACGGGGAGTTCCGGGACGCCGCCGATGGCCGGACCATGGACGTGATCGACCCGGCCACCGAGGAGGTCTACGCGACCGCACCCCTGTCCGGTGCCGCCGACGTGGACGCCGCCGTGCAGGCCGCGGCGGCCGCGTTCCCCGGCTGGCGGGACGCCACCCCCGGGGCCAGGCAACTGGCGCTGCTGAAGATCGCCGACGCCCTGGAGGCCCGGGCGGACGAGCTGCTGGAGACCGAGTGCAGGGACACCGGCAAGCCGCTGCAGCTCACCCGTGAGGAAGAGCTGCCGATGATGCTGGACCAGATCCGGTTCTTCGCCGGCGCGGCCCGCATGCTGGAGGGCAAGTCCGCCGGCGAGTACATGGACGGCCTCACCTCGTACGTACGGCGCGAGCCGATCGGCGTCTGCGCCCAGGTCACGCCCTGGAACTACCCCGTGATGATGGCGATCTGGAAGTTCGCCCCCGCGCTGGCCGCGGGTAACACGGTGGTGCTCAAGCCCTCCGACACCACCCCGGCCGCCACCGTGCTGCTCGCCGAGATCATGGGCGGCATCCTGCCCAAGGGCGTCTTCAACGTCGTCTGCGGCGACCGCGACACCGGCCGGCTGATGGTCGAGCACCCGACCCCCGCGATGGCCTCCATCACCGGGTCGGTGCGGGCCGGCACGGAGGTCGCCGGCAGCGCGGCCAAGGACCTCAAGCGGGTGCACCTGGAGCTGGGCGGCAAGGCGCCGGTCATCGTCTTCGACGACGCCGACATCCCCAAGGCGGTCGAGGACATCGCCGTGGCGGGCTACTTCAACGCCGGACAGGACTGCACCGCCGCCACCCGCGTGCTCGTCCACGAGTCCGTCCACGACGAGTTCGTCGCCGCGCTCGCCAAGACCGCCGCCGAGACGAAGACCGGCCCCGGCGAGGCGGACGCGCTCTACGGACCGCTGAACAACGCCGCGCAACTGGAGCGCGTCGCCGGCTTCGTCGACCGGCTCCCCGCCCACGCGCGCGTCGAGGCCGGCGGCCGGCGGATCGGCGACAAGGGCTACTACTACGCCGCCACCGTCGTCTCCGGGCTCGGCCAGGACGACGAGATCATCCAGAACGAGGTCTTCGGCCCGGTCATCACCGTGCAGTCCTTCACCGACGAGGAGCAGGCCGTCGCGTTCGCCAACGGCGTGCAGTACGCGCTGGCCTCCTCGGTGTGGACCAAGGACCACGGCCGCGCGATGCGGCTGTCGAAGGCGCTGGACTTCGGCTGCGTGTGGATCAACACCCACATCCCGCTGGTCGCCGAGATGCCGCACGGCGGCTTCAAGAAGTCCGGCTACGGCAAGGACCTCTCGTCGTACGGGTTCGACGACTACACGCGGATCAAGCACGTGATGACGGCACTGTGAAGCGCCGCCCCCGCGCACTACCTAGGTAGGCCGCGGGACCGGCCCGCGCGGATACGTATACCGAATCCGCGCGGGCTACCGATGTCCGCGGCCGTCGCGCCGTGCAGGCTGGTCTCCACACGGACGCGGCGGACGCAGACACGCCGAAGACACAGCCTGGACGATGGGCACGGCCACATGACGCTGATCGGGCGGCGGGCGGACACCGCACGCCTCGGGGAACTCTTACGTGACACGCGGCTGGTGACCGTGACCGGCCCCGGCGGGGTGGGCAAGAGCGCGCTCGCGGCCGAGGCGATCGGTCGTCTCGGCCGCGGGCGTTCCGCGCCGGAGGTGCTGCGCGTCGACATGGCGCCGGTGCGCGAGGCGGCGGCGGTGCACCGGCGGCTGGCGGAGGCCGCGCGGCGGCTGCCGGACAGCGGGCGGCGGGCGGCGGTGCTGCTCGTGGACACCTGTGAGCACGTCGCCGGGGCGGTGGTCGACGGGCTCGACGCGCTGCTGCGGCAGCGGACGGGGCTGCGGGTGGTGGCCACGAGCCGGGTGCCGCTGGGGGCGGGTGCCGGCGGTGCCGGCGGGGCCGGCGGTGCCGGCGGGGCGTCCCCGGCCGCGTCCGGACGCGGCGGCGGACCCGGACCCGGACCCGGAGCCGCCGGTGCGCGGCGGCGGCCGGGGCCGCGCGGGGTGACCCTGCGGCTGGACCCGCTGGCGCCCGAGGACTCCGTGGCGCTGCTGGAGAGCCTGGCGCCGCGCACCGCGTTCGCCGGCGACGCCGACCGCGAGGCGCTGCACGCCACCTGCGCCCTCCTGGAGGGCCTGCCCCTCGCGGCCAGGATCGCCGCCTCCCAGCTCGCCCGGCACTGCCCCGACCGGCTGCTGGAACGCATCTCCCGCCCCGCCGGCTGCCTCGACCTGGCCGTCGAGGAGCCCCGCTGGCCGGCCCGGCAGCGCTCGCTGCGGGCCTCGCTGCGCTGGACGCACCGCCTGCTCACGCCCGTGGAGCAGTTGCTGTGGGCCCGCTGCAGTGTGTTTCCAGGAACGTTTCGCCTCCCGGACGCGGCCGAAGTCTGCGCCGACGAGCGGCTGCCGGCGGACGCGCTGCCCGCCGTCTTCCGCGGGCTGCTGCGCCAGGGCCTCCTCGCCGTACGGGAGGGGAGCGGCGACCGGGCGGCGGCCGGCGCGGCCGACCGGCCGGTCCGGATGGCGCGGCCGGTGCGCGGGTACGGCATGGAGCAGTTGGTCCGGCTCGGGGAGGAGGCGGTCTTCCAGCGCCGGTGTCTGGACTGGACGATGGCGCCCGAGGACACCACAGAAGACTGATTCCGTCGCTTCCTCAAATGAAGACGACGGAATCCCTTGCCGGATATAGCGTCTCCTGTCATGATCGGCCATCACCTTCTGCCGGAACATCCTGCCGAAACGACATCCGGAGTGGTTCGATGGCCCCTCGCCTCGATGCGGCGGCACGCTTCGCCCCCGGCGCGCAGTTCGTCGCCGGCCGCCTCGTCCCCGGCACGTCAGGACGCACGCTGTCCGTCACCGACCCGGCCACCGGCACGGAGGTCCTGCGGTACGAAGCGGCCGGCCCCGCCGACGTCGACGCCGCCGTCGCGGCGGCCGTGGCGGCGCAGCCCGGCTGGGGCGCCGCGACACCCGGCGAGCGCTCCGACGCGCTGCACCGGCTCGCGGGGCTGCTGGCCCGGCAGGCGGAGGAGTTCGCGTACGCCGAGTCGCTGCAGTGCGGCAAGCCGATCCGGCTCAGCACGGAGTTCGACGTCCCCGGGACCGTCGACAACGCCGCGTTCTTCGCCGGCGCCGCCCGGCTGCCGGAGGGCAGGGCCGCCGCCGAGTACAGCGCCGACCACACCTCGGTGGTCCGCCGCGAGCCCGTCGGCGTCGTCGGCTCCATCGCCCCGTGGAACTACCCGCTGCAGATGGCCGCCTGGAAGGTGCTCCCTGCCGTCGCCGCCGGCAACGCCATCGTCCTGAAGCCCAGCGAGCTGACGCCGCTGACCTCGCTGATGTTCGCCCAGGCCGCCGTCGACGCGGGCATCCCCGCGGGCGTCGTCAACGTCGTCAGCGGCACGGGCCCCGACGCCGGCGAACACCTCGTCGCGCACCCGGACGTGGCGATGACCTCGTTCACCGGCTCCACCGCCGTCGGCCGCCGCGTGGCCGCCCTCGCCGCCGCGGCCGGCGCCGGCGTCAAACGGCTCCATCTGGAACTGGGCGGCAAGGCCCCGTTCGTCGTCTTCGACGACGCCGACCTTCAGGCCGCCGTGCACGGCGCCGTCGCCGCCGCGCTCATCAACACCGGCCAGGACTGCACCGCCGCCACCCGCGCGTACGTCCAGCGCCCGCTGTACGACGCCTTCACCGACGGCGTCGCCGCGCTGATGGCCCGCGTCCGCCTCGGCGACCCCTTCGACCCCGCGACCGACCTCGGCCCGCTCGTCTCGTACGCCCAGCGCGACCGCGTCAGCGCCTTCGTCGACCGGGCCCGCGCCGCCGGCGCCCGCGTCGTCACCGGCGGCCGGGCGCCGGACCTGAAGGGCGCGTACTACGAACCGACCCTCGTCACCGGCGCCGCGCAGGACAGCGAGATCGTGCAGAGCGAGGTCTTCGGTCCCGTGCTCGCCGTGCTGCCCTTCGACGCCGACGACGAGGGCATCGCGCTCGCCAACGACACCCCCTACGGCCTCGCCGCCTCCGCGTGGAGCCGCGACGTCTACCGCACCGCGCGCGCCGCCCGGGAGATCCGGGCCGGCTGCGTGTGGCTCAACGACCACATCCCGATCATCAGCGAGATGCCGCACGGCGGTTACGGGGCCTCCGGCTTCGGCAAGGACATGTCCGTGTACTCCTTCGAGGAGTACACCCGGATCAAGCACGTGATGCAGGACATCACCGGGACCGCGCGCAAGGAGTGGCACCGCACCGTGTTCACGCCCTGAGCCCCCCGGCGCCCGCGTACGCCCGCCGCGCACCGCTCGCGCGGCCACAGGCACGACGCACCACGCGCCCCCGCAGCCCACTGGCCCGTCCCCGAGGAAGGCCGACCCCCATGGATCCGTTCGCCCAACTCCCCGAACCCGTAGCGAGGGCCTGGGAACGCAGCCTGACCAGCGGCCGGGCCGCGATGTCCCGGCGCCGGCTGCTCGCCGCGGGCGGCGCGCTGGCCGGGGCCGCCGCGCTGCCGGCGCTCGGCGCCTGCGGCATCCCGGCCGCCGACACCGGCGGCGACGACGGCGAAGCCGCCGCGGCCGAGGACCACTCGGCGAAGGAGAAGGAACTCGCCTTCTCCAACTGGCCGCTGTACATCGACGTCGACGACGAGAACGAGAACGTCCGCCCCACCCTGGAGCGCTTCGAGGAGCGCAGCGGCATCCGCGTGACGTACACCGAGGACGTCAACGACAACGTCGAGTTCTTCGGCCGCATCAAGCCGCAGCTTGCCGCCGGCCAGGACACCGGCCGCGACCTCGTCTGTCTCTCGGACTTCATGGCCGGCCGGCTCATCCGGCACGGCTGGGCGCAGCGCCTGGACCCGCGCAACCTGCCGCACGCCAACGTCAACCTCGAACCCCGCTTCCGCAACGCCGCGCACGACCCGGGCCGGCAGTTCACGATGCCCTGGGCGGGTCTGGCGACGGTCGTGGCGTACAACAAGAAGGCCACCGGGGGCCGCGAGGTCGCCTCCGTCGCCCAGTTGCTGGAGGACGAGGCGCTCAAGGGCAAGGTGTCGCTGCTCACCGAGATGCAGGACACCATCGGCATGACGCTCATCGACATGGGCAAGTCGCCGACGAAGTTCACCGACGACGACTTCGACGCCGCCCTCGCCCGCGTCCAGCGGGCCGTGGACGACGGCCAACTGCGCCGCTTCACCGGCAACGACTACACCGAGGAACTCGTCAAGGGCGACATCGCCGCGTGCCTGGCCTGGGCCGGGGACATCGTGCAGCTCCAACTGGACACCGACGACATCGAGTTCGTGATCCCCGCCAAGGGCTATCTCTACGCCACCGACGACCTGCTCGTCCCCGCCAGGGCCCGGCACAAGACCAACGCCGAGAAGCTGATCGACTACTACTACCGGCCCGACGTCGCCGCCGAGCTGGCCGCCTGGGTCAACTACATCTGCCCCGTCGTCGGCGCCCGCGCCGAGATGAAGAAGATCGACGCCTCGCTCGCCGACTACCCGCTGATCTTCCCCGACCGGCAGATGATCGACAAAGGCCAGGTCTTCATGTCGATGAACGACGACAAGGAGACCGCCTACCAGGACAAGTGGACCCAGGTGATCGGGGCGTGAGCGCGGTGGCGGAGGAGGGGGCGGGCGTCACGCTCACCGGGATCAGCAAGAAGTTCGGTGACGTCACCGCCGTCCACCCCCTCGATCTCACCGTCCCCCGGGGCTCGTTCTTCGCCCTCCTCGGCGCGTCGGGCTGCGGCAAGACCACCACGCTGCGGATGATCGCCGGCCTGGAGCAGCCCACCACCGGCACCGTACGCCTCGGCGGCGACGACGTGACCGCCCTGCCGCCGCACCGGCGCAAGGTCAACACCGTCTTCCAGAGCTACGCCCTCTTCCCCCACCTCGACGTCCACGACAACGTCGCCTTCGGGCTGCGCCGCCGCGGCATCCGCTCCGTCGCCAAGGACGTCCGGCAGACCCTGGAGCTGGTCGAGCTCGGCCACCTCGCGCGCCGCAAGCCGCACCAGCTCTCCGGCGGCCAGCAGCAGCGCGTCGCGCTGGCCCGCGCGGTCGTCAACCGGCCCGAGGTGCTGCTCCTCGACGAGCCGCTGGGCGCCCTCGACCTCAAGCTGCGCCGGCAGATGCAGTTGGAGCTCAAGCGCATCCAGACGGAGGTCGGCATCACGTTCGTGCACGTCACGCACGACCAGGAGGAGGCCATGACCATGGCCGACACCATCGCCGTGATGAACGCCGGCCGGGTCGAGCAACGGGGCGCGCCCGTCGAGCTGTACGAGGAGCCCGCCAGCTCCTTCGTCGCCAACTTCCTCGGCCAGTCCAACCTGATCGCCACCGAGATAACCGGCACCGCCGGCGCGGACCTGCTGCTCTCCGCCGCCGGCGACGTCAAGCTGGCGCTGCCCGCGGCCCGCTGCCGCGCCCGCTCCACCGCCGTGGGCACGCGGGTGCTCGCCGGGATGCGGCCGGAGAAGATCTCCCTCACCCACCGCGACGCCGCCGCGGACGGCGCCGTCGCCGACGGCCGCAACCGGATACCCGGCACCGTCGTGGACGCCTCCTTCACGGGCGCCGCCACCCAGTACGTGGTCGACAGCCCCGTCTGCCCCGAGCTGGCGGTGTTCGTGCAGAACGTCGAGCGGGACCCCCGGCTCGTACCGGGCGCGGAGGTCGTCCTGCACTGGAACCCGGCGCACACCTTCGCCCTCGACGGCGACCAGGATATCGACGCGGGTACGGGCGAGGAGGCCCTGTGACCGCGCTCGCCGCGCCGCCGGAGGCGCCCGGCCGGCCGCCGGAGCCACCGCCCCCGCGCCGCGCCCGGCGCCGGCTCACCCCGTACTGGCTGCTGCTGCCCGCCGCGCTGTGGCTCCTCCTCTTCTTCGCCGCGCCGCTGGTCTACCAGGCGTCGACCTCCGTGCAGTCCGGCTCCTTCGAGGAGGGCTTCGAGGTCACCTGGCGGTGGGCCAACTACACCGACGCGCTCGACCGGTACGCCGAGCACTTCGCCCGCTCCTTCGGCTACGCCGCCGCGGCCACCGTCCTCTGCCTCGCCATCGGCTACCCGCTCGCGTACATGATCGCCTTCCGCGCCGGGCGCTGGCGGGGCGTGCTCCTCGTCCTCGTCATCGCCCCGTTCTTCACCAGCTTCCTCATCCGCACGCTGGCGTGGAAGACGATCCTGTCCGACAACGGCCCGCTCGTCGGCGCCCTGGACACCCTGCACGTCCTCGACGTCACCGCGACCCTGGGGCTGACCACGGACGACCGGCTGCTCGCCACCCCGCTGGCGGTCGTGTGCGGACTGACGTACAACTTCCTGCCGTTCATGATCCTGCCGCTGTACACCTCGCTGGAGCGCATCGACCCGGGCCTGCACGAGGCCGCCCGGGACCTCTACGCCGCCCCGGCGACCGTCTTCCGCCGGGTCACCTTCCCGCTGTCGATGCCCGGCGTCGTCGCGGGCACGCTGCTGACGTTCATCCCCGCCTCCGGCGACTACATCAACGCCCAGCTCCTCGGCTCGCCGAAGGAGCAGATGGCCGGCAACGCCATCCAGAAGCAGTTCCTCAACGTGCTCGACTACCCGACCGCCGCGGCGATGTCGTTCCTGCTGATGGCGGCGATCCTGATCATGGTGACGGTGTACATCCGCCGGGCCGGCACCGAGGAGCTGGTGTGATGCGCTGGATCCGCCGCCACCTCGTCGTCATCGCCGGCACGCTCGCGCTGGTCTACCTGCTGCTGCCCAACGTCGTCGTGCTCGTCTTCTCCTTCAACGACCCCGCGGGCCGCTACAACTACACCTGGCAGTCCTTCTCCACGGAGGCCTGGCGGGACCCCTGCGGCGTCGCCGGCATGTGCGACTCCGTCGGCCTCAGCCTGCGGATCGCCCTGGCGGCGACCGCCGCCGCCACCGTCATCGGCACCCTCGCCGCCTTCGCGCTCGCCCGCCACCGCTTCCGCGGCCGGGCCGCGGGCAACTCGCTGATCTTCCTGCCCATGGCGATGCCCGAGGTCGTCATGGCCGCCTCGCTGGGCACCCTGTTCCTCAACATGCGGGTCGAGTTCGGCGTCACCACGATCCTCATCGCGCACATCATGTTCTGCCTCAGCTTCGTCGTCGTCGCCGTCAAGGCGCGGGTGGCGAGCATGGACCCGAAGCTGGAGGAGGCGGCCCGGGACCTGTACGCGGGGCCGCTGCAGACGTTCCTGCGGATCACGCTGCCGCTGGCGGCGCCGGGGATCGCCGCCGGGGCGATGCTCAGCTTCGCGATCTCGCTGGACGACTTCGTCATCACGCAGTTCAACGCCGGGCCCGCCACGGTCACGTTCCCGATGTACGTCTGGGGCGCGTCGCAGCGCGGGATCCCGGTGCAGGTGAACGTCGTCGGCACGGCGATGTTCGTGGCCGCGCTGGCACTGGTGGTCGCCGGGCAGGTCGTCGGCGCGCGGCGGAGGGCACGGGCATGACGGACCCCGCACGCTCCCTGGCGTCGGCCGCCCCGCGGCCGTACTGGCTCGACGACCCCGACCGCCCCGCCGCGCTGCCCGCGCTCACCGGCGCCGAGGAGGCCGACCTGCTCGTCGTCGGCGGCGGCTACAGCGGCCTGTGGACGGCGCTGCGCGCCAAGGAGCGCGGCCCCGGCCGCGACGTCGTCCTCATCGAGGCCGCCGAGTGCGGCTGGGCCGCCTCCGGCCGCAACGGCGGCTTCTGCGCCGCGTCGCTCACCCACGGCCTCGGCAACGGGCTGGAGCGCTGGCCCGAAGAGGTCGGCACCCTGGAGCGGCTGGGCGCCGAGAACCTCGACGCGATCGGCGCCGCCGTCGACCGCTACGGCATCGACTGCGACTTCCGGCGCACCGGCGAGATCACCGTGGCCACCGAGCCGTACCAGCTCGACGAGCTGAGCGAGTTCGCCGAGGAGGCGACGCGCCGCGGGCTCGGCGCGGGGCTGCTGCTGATGGACCGGGACGCGGTACGCGCCGAGGTCGACTCGCCGACCTTCCTCGGGGGGCTGTGGGACCGAGACGGCGTCGCCATGGTCCATCCGGCGCGGCTGGCCTGGGGGCTCAGGCGGGCGTGCCTGGAGGCGGGCGTACGGATCTACGAACACACCCCGGGCCTCTCCCTCGCCCCCGCCGGCCGGGTCGGCGGCGGGCGCGGGGCGTTCCGGTCCGCCGGCGTCCCGGGCGGGCGGGGGCAGGGCGGTGCGATGGAGGTGCGCACCCCGTACGGGCGGGTGCGCGCGCCGCACGTCGCGCTCGGCACCAACGCCTTCCCGAACCTCGTCCGCCGCGTCCGCCCCTACCTCACCCCCGTCTACGACTACGCGCTCATGACCGAGCCGCTGACCGCCGCCCAGCGCGACGCCGTGCGCTGGCAGCACCGCCAGGGGCTCGCCGACAGCGCCAACCGGTTCCACTACTTCCGCATCACCGCCGACCACCGCATCCTGTGGGGCGGCTACGACGCCGTGCACCACTTCGGCGGCAGGGTGCGCGCCGAGTACGACCAGCGCCCCGAGACCCACCTGAAGCTCGCCCGCCACTTCCACCGCTGCTTCCCGCAGCTCGCCGGCGTCCGGTTCACCCATCGCTGGGGCGGCGCCATCGACACCTGCTCCCGCTTCGCCGCCTTCTTCGGCACGGCCCACGCCGGCCGCGTCGCGTACGCCGCCGGCTACACCGGCCTCGGCGTCGGCGCCAGCCGCTTCGGCGCCGACGTGATGCTCGACCTGCTCGCGGGCGAGCGCACGGAGCGCACCGAGCTGCGGATGGTGCGCGGCAAGCCGCTGCCGTTCCCGCCGGAGCCGCTGGCGTGGGCGGGCATCGGACTGACGCGGTGGTCGCTGGCGCGGGCGGACGCGGCGGGCGGGCGGCGCAACCTGTGGCTCAGGGCGCTGGACCGGCTGGGCATGGGCTTCGACAGTTGACGGCGGCGGAGAGGCGGAGAGAGCACATGCGCATCTTGCTGGTGGGCGCGGGCGGCGTCGGCACGGCGGTCACCCGCATCGCGGCGCGTCGCGACTTCTTCGAGTCGATGGTCGTCGCCGACTACGACGTCGCCCGCGCCGAAGCCGCGGTGGCGTGGGTACGGGCCGCCCACCCCGGCCCGTCCGGCGCCCGGTTCACCGCCGCCCGGGTCGACGCCGCGGACCGTACGGCGGTGGCCGCCCTGCTGCGTACCCACCGCTGCGACGTGCTCCTCAACGCCACCGACCCGCGCTTCGTCATGCCCCTCTTCGAGACCGCGTACGAGACCGCCGCCACCTATGTCGACATGGCGATGTCCCTGTCCCGCCCGCACCCCGTCCGCCCGTACGAGGAGTGCGGCGTCAAGCTCGGCGACGAGCAGTTCGCCGCCGCCGACCGCTGGGCCGCCGCCGGCCGCCTGGCCCTGGTCGGCATGGGCGTCGAACCCGGCCTCTCCGACGTCTTCGCCCGCTACGCCGCCGACGAACTCTTCGACGCCGTCGACGAGATCGGCGTGCGCGACGGCGCGAACCTCACCGTGGACGGCTACGGCTTCGCGCCCTCGTTCTCCATCTGGACGACGATCGAGGAGTGCCTCAACCCGCCGGTGGTCTGGGAGGCCGGCCGCGGCTGGCACACCACCGAGCCCTTCAGCGAACCGGAGGTCTTCGACTTCCCGGCCGGCATCGGGCCGGTGGAGTGCGTCAACGTCGAGCACGAGGAGGTGCTTCTCGTGCCGCGCTGGATCGACGCCCGGCGGGTCACCTTCAAGTACGGGCTGGGCGAGGAGTTCATCGACGTCCTGAAGACCCTGCACAAGCTGGGCCTGGACCGCACCGCGCCCGTCGAGGCCGGCGGCGCGCGGGTCTCGCCGCGGGACGTGGTCGCCGCGTGCCTCCCGGACCCGGCGGCCCTCGGCGACCGGATGCACGGCAGGACGTGCGCGGGGACGTGGGTACGGGGGACGAAGGACGGCCTGCCGCGGGAGGTGTACCTGTACCACGTGGCGGACAACGAGGAGACGATGGCGCTCGACGGCGTCCAGGCGGTCGTCTGGCAGACGGGCCTCAACCCGGTGATCGCCCTGGAACTCCTGGCCACCGACCGGTGGAGCGGGGCGGGCGTCCTGGGCCCGGAAGCGCTGCCGCCGCGGCCGTTCCTGGACCTGCTGACGGCCTACGGCTCCCCGTGGGCCGTGCGCGAAGGAGGCTGACCCGGGGACGGCTGCCGATCGCCCGGGCGCCCGGCGCGGACCCGGGCTCCCGGCCGGCGCCGCGCCGCACGGTTACGGCGTACGGCCTCTCAGGCGTCTCCGGTCAGGTCCTGCTCGTCCGCCGCTTCGCCCTTCGCCAGCTCCGCTGCCAGGCCCTCCGGGCCCAACTCCGCGCGCAGGCGGGCCGTGATGCGGTCGGCGTCGGTGCGTTCGGCCTCGGGGAGGGGGGCGCCGGCGGAGGCGCGCAGGGCCGCGGCCCTGCCGAGGAGGCGGGCGGCGCCGGTGGCGTTGCCGGCCAGGGACTCGGCGCCGGCCAGGCCCTCCAGGGCCAGGGCGACGGCCCGGGGGTCGCCGGTGGGGCGGGCGAAGGCCAGGCCCTCGCGGTGGTGGGCGCGGGCCCGCTCCGGGTCGCCGGCCAGCTCCGCGACGAAGCCCAGCTCGGCGAGGATCAGCGCGGTGCCCACGTCCGACTCGATCTTGCGGTCCCACTCCAGCCAGCGGCGCAGATGCGCCTCCGCCTCCGCCAGCCGGCCCTGCCTGCGGGCGCCCATCGCCAGGCCGAGGCCCGCGAACTCCTCGCCCACCACGTAGCCCTGCTCGGCGGCCAGCCGGGCGGCGCGGCCGTGGAGTTCGTCGGCCTGCGCGACCTCGCCCGTGAGCAGCGCGACGCGGCCGAGCATGGACAGCTTGTCCGACACCTCCGACCAGAGCCCCAGGTCCTCGGCCATCCGCAGGCCCTCGCGGTGCAGCCGGGCGGCCTGCGCGTAGTCGCCGGTGATCTCCGCGTGCGTGCCGAGCGCGTACGTCGCGTGCAACTGCCCCCAGCGGTCGCCGAGCCCGGCGAAGAGCGCCATGCTGCGCTCGCCGTACTCCGCGAGGGCGGGCAGGTCGCCGCGGAGCACCGCCTGCCGGGCGAGCGTGCTCGACACCGCGGCGGTGCCCCACTGGTCGCCGAGCGCGCGGAACACCTCCTCGGCGCGGGTCAGCGGGTCGTCGCCGCCGGGCAGCGGGCCGAGGCCGAGGCGGGTGAGGCCGAGGAAGGCGTCCGCGCGGGCGCCGGCGGCCAGTTCGGGGAGGGTGGTGGGCGGCGGCGGGCGGACGGCGGGCAGGGCGTCGGGGGCGAGGGTCTCGCCGAGGCGGAGGGTCATGGCGGCGCGCCAGGTGAGGGCGGCGGTGCGCGCCGCGGTGAGGGCGTCGGCGCTGGTGTCGGGGCGGGCCGCGGCGGGTTCGGCGGGCGCCGCGGCCGGTTCCGGCGCGGGGTCCGTCCCGGGGGTCCGCGGTTCCGGGGGTGCCGGGGGAGTCGCCAGGGCCGTGGTGAGGAAGCGGCGGCCCTCGCCGAGCCGGCCGCGCAGCACCCAGTACCACGCCAGGTCGCCGGCCAGGCCCAGCGCCGTGGCCGCGGCGCCGGTGGCCACCGCGTCCTCCAGCGCCGCGCGCATGTTGGCGGACTCGGCGTCCAGGCGCAGCAGCCACTGGCGCTGGGCCGGGCCGCGCAACTGGGGCTCGGCCTCGGCGGCGAGGGCCGCGTAGTACGCGGTGTGGCGGCGCCGTACGGAGGTGAACTCGCCGGCCTCGCAGAGCCGTTCGTGGCCGTAGGCGGCGACGGACTCCAGCAGGTGGTAGCGCGCGGGGGTCACGCCGTCGCCCGGGGCGGTCATGACCAGGGAGCGGTCGACGAGGCGGGCGAGGAGGTCGAGCACGTCGTCCTCGGCGATGCCGTCGCCCGCGCAGACCGCCTCGGCGGCATGCACCGTGCAGCCGTCCGCGTGCAGGGAGAGACGACGGAGCACGGCCTGCTCGGGGCCGGTCAGCAGCTCCCAGCTCCAGTCGAGCATCGCGCGCAGGGTGCGCTGCCGGGCGGGCGCGTCGCGCGGGCCCGCGGACAGCAGCCGGAAGCGGTCGTCGAGGCGGGCGGCCAGCTCGTGCACCCCGAGGGCCCGTACGCGGGTGGCGGCCAGCTCCAGGGCGAGGGGGATGCCGTCGAGCCGGCGGCAGACGGTCGCGACGGCGGCGGCGTTGGCCGCGTCGACGGCGAAGCCGGGGGCGACGGCCGCCGCCCGCTCGGCGAAGAGGCGTACGGCGCCGGAGGCGCGGAGGGCGGCGAGGCCGGGGTCGGCGGCCGGGTGAGCGGCGCCGTCCGCGCCCGCCGGGGAGGCGGCCCGGTCCGCGGTGCCGTGTGCGGCGGCGGTGGTGGTCGGGTCCGGCGTGGGGGCCGCGGTCCGGGGTGCGGTCGGCGGCGCCGTCGGACGTGTCGCCACCTCCGGCGGCGGGAGGTCCAACGGGGCCACCGGCCACAGGTGTTCGCCGCCGACGCCCAGCGGCTCCTGCCCCGTGGCCAGGACGTGCACGCCGGGCGCCGCGGCCAGGAGCCGGGCGCAGAGCGCCGCGACGGCGTCCACGACGTGCTCGCAGTTGTCGAGCACCAGCAGCGTCCGCTTCGTCCGCAGCGCGTCGGCCAGCCGCTCCGCCGGGGCCGCGCCCCCGGCGCCGGTCAGCACGCCGCCGCCGGCGGTCTCGTCCCGTACGCCCAGCGCCGCGGCCACGACCTCCGCCGCCTCGTCGGCGTCCGGGGCGGCGGCCGTGTCCCCGGGGGGAGCCGCCGCCGTGGGCCGCGGCGGCGCCAGCGCCGACAGCTCCACCAGCCACACCCCGTCCGGGAACGACCCCGGCAGCCCCCGGGCCGTCTCCAGCGCCAGCCGGGTCTTGCCCACCCCGCCCGGGCCGGTCAGCGTCACCAGCCGGGCCGTCGCCAGCAGCGCCCGCACCGCCGTCACCGACTCGTCGCGGCCGATGAGCTCGCCGTGCGGCGCCGGCAGGTTGCCCCGGACCGCCGTCTGCTCCCGCTCCGGCGCGCCGAGCGCCGGGTCCTGCTCCAGGATCGACTGGTGCAGCGCGACCAACTCGGGGCCGGGATCCAGGCCCAGCTCCTCCGCGAGCTGCACGCGCAGCGTGCCGTAGCTCGCCAGCGCCTCGCTCTGCCGCCCCGCGCGGTACAGCGCGCGCAACTGGGCGGCGCGCAGCCGCTCGCGCAGCGGGTGGCGGCCGACGAGGTCACCCAGCTCGTCGGCCAGCAGCGCGTGCTCGCCGAGGTCGAGCCGGGCCTCCGCCTGCTCTTCGAGCGCCGTCAGCCGCAGCTCGTCGAGCCTGGCGATCTCCGCCCGCGCGAACTCCTCGTCCGCGAAGTCCGCCAGCACCTCGCCCCGCCACAGCGCGAGCGCGTCGGCGAGCAGCGCCGCGCGCGCCCGCGGGCCGTCGGCGCGGCGGGCGGCGGCGGTCAGGGCCGTGAACCGGCCGGTGTCGGTGGCCTCGGGGTCGACGTCCAGCAGGTAGCCGGGCGGGCGGGAGACGACGAGCGCGCGGGCGCCGGGCTCGGCGTCCTCCAGCGCGCGGCGCAGTTGGGAGACGCGGGTCTGCAGGGCCCCGGCCGGGTTGGCGGGCGGGGCGTCACCCCACAGGTCGTCCACGAGCCGGTCGGCGGGCACGGCACGGCCGGCGTGGATCAGCAGGTCGGCCAGGAGGCTGCGGACCTTCACCTCCGGCACGCGGACCGCCTGGCCGCCGGCCGTCCACACCGCCAGCGGACCGAGCACCCCGAAGCGCATGCGTTCACGGTAACCCAGCCCGCCGACACCGCCCGGCGGCGCTCGTCCGGCCCGTACCCGCAGCGGACCTGAAGCGGATCCGAAGGAGACCTGGAGAGCTCTGCCGGAGCGTGGTTCCCGTCGTCACCGCGAGCGGGAGGAGGCCCCGGATGAGTACGGACGTCACGCTGCGCCTGACGGTCCTCGGCGGTCTCGTGCCCGGCCGGGCGGCCGGCGCCGAGGCCCGGCGGCTCGCCGGGCTCGCGGGGCGGCGGGCCCGGCTGGAGGTCGACCTCATCGACCTCGCGGCGGCGTGCCTGCCGGAGCCGTGCCCCGGCGTGCTGCCCGGCGAGGCGCCGGAGCCGCCCGCCGTCCGGGAGCTGCGGCCGTGGCTGGACGCCGCCGACGGGTTCGTCGTCGTCGCCCCGGCCGCCGCGCACCTGCACCCCGCCGGACAGCCGCACCCCGCCGGACAGCCGCACCCCGCCGGACAGCCGCACCCCGCCGGACAGCCGCACCCCGCCGGGCCGCTGCAGCGCGCGCTGGTGTGGTGCGCCGAGGCGTTCAAGGCGCGGCCGGTGGCGCTGCACGTACGCGCGGGAGAGCAGAGCGCAGGCGCCCTGCGCACCCTGCGCGCCGACCTCGCCGAGGCGCACGCGCTGACCGTCCACGAGACCGACTGCCCCGACCACGCGCTCGACGAACTCATCTGGTGGGCCCGCGCCCTGCGCACGGTCCGCGCCCACACCCCGTACCCCTTCTGATCCCGACCGTCCCCGAACCCCGAAACGAGAAGAACCATGTCCGCAATCGCCCCGGAGGCCCCCGCGCTGCGCGCCGGCCCCAGGCAGTGGCTCGGCCTCGCGGTGCTGCTCGCGCCGACGATCCTGCTGTTCGTCACGATGACCGTGCTGTTCCTCGCCACCCCCGACATCGCCGCCGACCTCGAACCCAGCAGCGGCCAACTGCTGTGGATCAACGACATCTACGGCTTCATGATGGCCGGCCTGCTCGTCGCCATGGGCACCCTCGGCGACCGCATCGGCCGCCGCCGCATCCTGCTCTTCGGCGCCGTGGCGTTCGGCGCGGCGTCGGCGGCGGCCGCGTTCGCGCCGAACGCGGAGGCGCTGATCGGGGCGCGCGCGGTGATGGGCCTGGGCGCGGCGGCGGTGATGCCGTCGACGCTGTCGCTCATCAGCAACATGTTCCAGGACGCCAAGCAGCGCGCCACCGCCATCGGCCTGTGGGCGGCGTCCGTGTCCGTCGGCGTGGCCGTCGGCCCACTCGTCGGCGGGCTGCTGCTGGAGAACTTCTGGTGGGGCGCCGCCCTGCTCGCGGGCGCGCCGGTGATGGCGCTGGTGCTGCTCGCGGCGCCGTTCCTGGTGCCCGAGTACCGGGCGCCGCAGCCGGGGCGGCTCGACCTGCCGAGCGTGGCGCTGTCGATGGTCACGGTCCTGCCCGTCGTGTACGGGGTGAAGGAGATGGCCGCGCACGGCGTGAACGCCGAGGCGATCGTCGCCCTCGTGCTCGGCGTCCTGCTCTCGACCGTCTTCGTACGGCGGCAACTGCGGCTGGACAACCCCCTGCTCGACATGCGGCTCTTCGGCGACCGCACCTTCAGCGGCGCGCTGGCCGTCTTCCTCCTCAGCGCGGTCGCCCTCGGCGGCGTGTACCTGCTCTTCACGCAGTACCTGCAGCTCGTCGAGGGGCTGACACCGCTGGAGGCGGGGCTGTGGATCCTGCCGGCGGCGGTGATGCTGGTGATCGTCTCGATGCTGTCGCCGGTGATCGCCCGCCGGGTCCGCCCGGGGTACGTCGTGGCGGCGGGCAGCGTGCTGTCGGCGGCGGGCTACGTGGTCCTCACCCAGGTCGACAGCGTGGGCGGCCTGCCGATGCTGATCACCGGGTTCTACCTGCTCTACCCGGGCATCGCGCCGGTGATGGCCCTGGCCACCAACCTCGTCATCGGCTCCGCCCCGCCGGAGAAGGCGGGCGCCGCGTCCGCGGTCAACAGCACGGCGAGCGACCTCGGCGTGGCCCTCGGCATCGCCCTGCTGGGCAGCGTCGGCACCGCCGTCTACCGCGGCGAGATGGCGGACGCGGTTCCCGCCGGGGTACCGGACGGCGCGGACGCCGCCGCCCGCGAGACCCTGCCGGGCGCGCTGAGCGCGGCCGAGAACCTGCCGGCGGCGCTGGGCGAGGCGGTGCTGGCGCCGGCGAAGGCGGCGTTCGCGAGCGGCCTCAACGTGGCGGCGGCGCTGGCGGCGGGCCTGGCGCTCGCGGCGGCGGTCCTGTCGGTGACCCTGCTGCGCCGCGTCCCGGCGGCGGGCGCGGCGGAGCCGGAGCCGGAGACCGGGCCCGGGGCCGAGTCCGGGACCGAGCCGCAGCCCGCGGCCGACCCGGCGCCCGCCGGGCGCGACGAGACCCCGGTGCCGGCGGACGCCGGTCGCTGAGGCCCGTACGCCGTCCCGGACAGCCGGCGTACGGAGCGGGAGAGAAAGCCGCGTGGCGGGGGAGTCGAGCCCCCGCCACGCGGCACCCGCCGTTGCGGTGGCCCCCTCAGGAGTCCAGGTGGCGGCGCAGGCCCCGGATGCGGTTGCTGGTGATGGCGTCCACGCCCAGCGCCGTCAGGCGGCGCCAGTTGCGGGGCCAGTCGACCGTCCAGCACGACACCCGGTAGCCCGCCTCGTGGTCCTCGCGGACCGTGGCCTCGTCGAGGAGGCCGAAGCGGTAGTTGAGCCACTGCGGGCGCAGCCGCCGCAGCAGGCCCGCGCGGAACGGCACGGGGGAGGAGCAGGTGAGGGCTATCTCGGCGGGGGGGTGCGCGGCGCGGATGGTGAGCAGGGCGGCGGTGCCGCCGCAGTAGTACGTGCGATCCGCCGCGTCGCTGTCCAGCACCTCCGCGATGGTGGGCTCGGCGGCGGCCGGGTCCGGAAGGTCGATGAACGAGCGCACGCCCGGGCTCTCCGCCATGACCTTCAGCGCCTCGCGGAGCGTCGGGATGCCGCCCTCGGAGCGCTCCTGGACCTCGGCGTACGTCAGCGACGACAGAACCGCTTCCTGTCCCCACAGCCGCTGCAGCGTGCGGTCGTGCAGCAGCACCGGCATGCGGTCCCTCGTTAGCCGGACGTCGAACTCGACCGCGTCGGCGCCCGCCGCCACCGCCGAGCGCAGCGAGCCGAGGGTGTTCTCGCGTACGACGTACGGATCGCCGCGGTGGGCGACGGCGAGAACGGCGGCGGTGCGCGTCACGAGGCGGGGGGCGGGGTCGCGGCCCTGGGGGCGCCGCCCGCGGGCCAGGCGGCGAGGTACGCGTCGATCTCCGCCGTCAGCGCCGACTTCGCGGCCGGCTCCATGAACGAGGCCGTCACCGAGTTCTTCGCCAGCGCCGCGACCCCGGCCTCGTCGAGGTCGAGAAGGCGGGCGGCGACCCCGTACTCCGTGTTGAGGTCCGTACCGAACATCGGCGGGTCGTCGCTGCCCAGCGCGACCAGCACGCCCGCTTCCGTGATCTGCCGCAGCGGGTGCTCGTCGAGCGAACGGACCGCCTTCGTGGCGACGTTGGAGGTCGGGCAGACCTCCAGCGGGATCCCCGCCTCCGCGAGGTGCGCCAGCAGCCGCGGGTCCTGGGCCGCGCTCGTGCCGTGCCCGATGCGCTCGGCGCGCAGGTCCGTGACCGCGTCCCAGACCGTCTGCGGCCCGGTCGTCTCGCCGGCGTGCGGCACGCTGCGCAGCCCGGCCGCGATGGCCCGGTCGAAGTACGGCTTGAACTGCCCGCGCGCCACCCCTATCTCGGGGCCGCCGAGGCCGAACGCCACCAGGCCCTCACAGCCGACGTCGACGGCGATCCGCGCGGTCTCCTCGGCCGCCGCGAGACCCGCCTCGCCGGGGATGTCGAAGCACCAGCGCAGCATGACGCCGAGTTCGGCCTCGGCGCTGCGGCGGGCGTCTTCGAGGGCGTCGAGGAAGGGGCCGTCGGGGATGCCGCGGCTCGTGGAGCTGTACGGCGTGACGGTCAGCTCCGCGTAGCGGATCTGCTGCCGGGCCATGTCGCGGGCGATCTCGTACGTGAGCAGGCGGACGTCTTCGGGGTCGCGGACGAGGTCGACGACGGAGAGGTAGATCTCGATGAAGTGGGCGAAGTCGCGGAAGGTGAAGAAGTCGGCGAGCGCGTCCGGGTCGGCGGGCACCGCGGAGTCCGGGTGCCGCGCTGCCAGTTCGGCGACGATGCGGGGGGAAGCGGAGCCGACATGGTGGACGTGGAGCTCTGCCTTCGGCAGACCGGCGATGAAGGAGTCGAGATCGGCCATCGCAATATCGTAGGCCAACGGACTGACGGCACTGCCCCGGCTCCGTAGCATGTGCGCACGCACGGGCAGCGGAGGGAGCGGACATGGCGGCGAGCAGTCCGGCGGCGCCGGCCGCCGCCGGGGCGCGGCGGGGACCGGCCGGTGTGGGCACGAAGGCGATGGTGTGCGGCATCGTCGGCGTCACCCTGCTGCCCACGGTCTACGGCATGATCCTCTCGGTGCTGCTCGGCCCGGCGGCGGTGGCGCTCGGCCTGGTCGCGCGCGGCCGCGCGCGGCGCGAGGGGGTGAGCGCGGGCCGCAACGCGGTCATCGGCATCGCGACGGGCGCGGTGGCGTTCGCGGTCGCGGCGGCGGTCATCGTGCTGGCGCTGACGGGTGTGGTCTTCTCCGGGGACGAGGAGGACGAGAAGCCCGCGGACCGGCGGCAGGGGCCGAGCGTGCAGGTCATGGAGGACCGTTCGGGGACGCTGCCGTGGGCGGGTGACACCGCCGGGTGAGCAGGTCCGACGGCGTACGGGCGGCTCGTACAGTTGAGCCCATGGACAGGGACCGGCGGGACGACGCGGCGGGGCGGGGCGCGCTCCGCGTGGAGGAGGGCCGGGAGCCGGAGCACCCCGCCGAGGGACCCGCCGGGTCACGGTCCACCGCGGAGGCGGACGGAGACGCGCCCGCCGGTGACGGCGCGGCCGCGGCCGGGGACGCTGAGGCGGCTGGCAGCCGGGTCTCCGGCACCGCGGACCCCGCGGCGGGCGGGCAGGCCGGCCCCGCGGCGGCCCCCGGCGTCGCACGGGTGCCCGCGCCCGACGGCGGTCCGCCCGTGCCCCTCGCGCCCGGCTGGCAGCGGCCGGTGCCCGGGCCCGACCCCGGCCCGTACGGCCCGAAGCCCTACCTCCCCGGCCCCTACGTCTGGGTGCCGCCCGCGGGGCCGCGCAACGGCTCCGGGATCGCGGCGGTGATCCTCGGCGTCATCGGCGCCGTGCTCGCGTTCACGCTCCTGCTCAGCCCTCTCGCCGTCATCCTCGGCGGCCTCGCCCTCGGCTTCGGCATCGTGACCCTCCGCCGCGTGCGGCGCGGCGAGGCGCGCAACAGGGGCTCCGGCCTGGCGGGGATCTGGCTCGGCGGCGTCGCGGCCGTCGTCGGCATCGGCATGAGCATCCTGCTCGTCGTCCTCGCGATCGACTTCTTCGCCCCCGTCCCGCCCGAGACGGACAGCGCCGTCGAGGCGGGCAGGACCATCGCGTACGAGGACGGCCTCGAGGTGACCCTCGACGCGGCGCGCGTCCGGGGCGACTTCCTGGAGGTACGGGTCCGGGTCGAGAACGGCACCGGCGGCATGGCGACCCTGGCGAACAGCGAGGTCAGCGCGTACCCCATTGGCTCCGACGACGGGGACCTGGAACAGGAGAGCGGTCACGGGCTGCCCCTGACCCTCGCCGAGGACCACGTCGCGGTGGCCGTGTACCGCTTCGTGCTGGACGGCGGGCCGGGGGACGTCGAGTTCGAGGTCTCGCCGGGCGGCCCGTACGAGTACGCGTACTGGTGGACGGACCTCGGCGGTCCCGCCGACGAGCGCCCCGCCTGACGCGCTCCCGCGCCCTCCGGCGTACGCCCCCGCCGCCCGTTTGTGACCCGCACCACCCCGGCGAATTCCCCGAAGCCGCATAAGAGCCGGGGCCCTGCCTTGTCCCCAAGCTGACAGCCGGTCTAGCAGGGGCCGGTGCGAGGGGAGAACGAGGGAATGAGCGTGATGACTGGAGCGGGGGCGAAATCCGCGGTGGAGTGGCTGGTGGCGGCGGCGCCCGACCCCGAGGCCTGCCGCTGGGAGTGGGAGCGCAATCCGCTGGGGGTGGCCCTGCTGCCGGCCGGCCGCCTGTGGGACGTGCTCATCCTGCCGGGGGAGCTGGGGCGGCCGACGCTCGACGTGGTCGCCGGGATCACCGACCGTCCCGGCCCGGTGCTCGCGGACCTGACGGACGCGCGGCTGGGGTTCTTCGTGCCGCCGGGGACGTCCGCGCGGTGGGTCGGCACGGGGGTGCGGAGCGCGGGGCACGGAACGTGGGTCGTGGTGCCCTACCCGGGCCGGTCGACCGGCGGGGTGCGGTGGCTCGTACCGCCGGACGGCAGCGGGCGGCTGACCGATCCGGTGGTGCTCGAACTGGCGATGCACGAGGCGGCGGCGCTGCTCGCGGACGGCCCGGGTGCCGCCGGGGGCCCGGACGCTAGGGGCGGTCCGCCGGGGGGAGGCGGTCCGGCCGGTGCGGAATGACGCGGGCCGCGGCGTACGCCGTGAGCCGGGCGGCCCCGTACCGGCAGCCGGCGAGCAGCGCCCCCGCCACACACCACCCGGCCAGCACGTCCAGCGGCCAGTGGTACTCCCGCCACACCAGACCCGCACCCGCTCCCGCTACCACCGCTCCCGCCGCGGCGGCCAGCAGCCGCCGGGCGGCGCGGGAGCGGAGCAGCGGGAGCAGGAGCAGCACGACGGCGCCGTAGGCGACGGCGGCGGTGGTGGCGTGGCCGGAGGGGAAGAAACCGGCGTAGTCGTCGGCGAGTGGCCCTCGGGGACCGGGCCGGGCCTGCGCGGACTTCAGCGGCAGGACGACGGCGGGCAGCACGGCGAACGCGGCGGCGCCGGCGACCAGCGGGACCCGGACGGCGGCGGGGACGCGGCGCACGAGGGGGTCCAGCAGGCGGTACGGGAGGCGGTGCGGGGTGCGGGGGGTGTGACGGCGCGCGGGGGCGGACGCGGTACGTGCCGCGCTGCCGGGCGCCGCCCCGGCGCGTACCGGCGTACGCCACACCGCGTACAGCATCGCCGCCGCCAGCACCGGCAGCGTCACCCACACCCCGCCCAGGTCGGCCAGCAGCTCCGCGCCGGGCGGGGCGTGCCGCGCCAGCGCGGGGCCGGCGCGCTCGTCCAGGTCGCGCACCGGCCCGGCCACCGCGACCTGCCAGGCGAGCAGCCCGTACAGCACGGCGCAGCCGAGGACGGCCCACGCCGCGACGGCCCACCGCCGCGGCGCATGCCCCCGCGCCGGCTCCCGTCCCGGCGCCGGTCCCTGTTCCGGCGCCGGCTTCCGTCCCCGCGCCGGCTCCGCGGCCTGCGCCGCCGGCCGGCGCGCGGTACGCCGTGCCCGTACCGCCTGCCTCACACGGTCCGCGAGAGCGCCCCTTCCAGAATGTCCAGCCCCTCCGCCAGCAGATCCTCGCCGATCACCAGCGGCGGCAGGAAGCGCATCACGTTCCCGTACGTCCCGGTGGTCAGCACCAGCAGCCCCTCCGCGTGGCAGGCCTTGGCCAGCGCCGCCGTGGCCTGCGGGTCCGGGTCCTTCGTCCCCGGCTTCACCAGCTCGATGGCCAGCATCGCACCGCGCCCGCGCACGTCGCCGATGGCGTCGTGCTTCTCCTTGAGCGCCGTCAGCCGGGTCTTCATGATCTCCTCGATGCGCCGGGCCTTCGCGTTCAGGTCCAGCTCGCGCATCGTCTCGATGGCGCCGAGCGCGGCGGCGCACGCCACCGGGTTGCCGCCGTACGTGCCGCCGAGGCCGCCGACGTGCGGGGCGTCCATGATCTCCGCCCGGCCGGTGACCGCCGCCAGCGGCAGTCCGCCGGCGATGCCCTTGGCGGTGGTGACGAGGTCGGGGACGACGCCCTCCTCCTCGCACGCGAACCAGCGGCCCGTACGGCAGAAGCCGGACTGGATCTCGTCCGCGACGAAGACGATGCCGTTGTCCTTCGCGAACTGGGCGATCCGCGGCAGGAAGCCGGCCGCCGGCACGATGAAGCCGCCCTCGCCGAGGATCGGCTCGATGACGATCGCCGCCACGTTCGAGGCCCCGACCTGCTTGCCGATCAGGTCGATGGCCTGGGCCGCGGCCTCCTCGGCGCAGTTCTCGGGGCCGGTCAGCCAGCGGTAGGGGTACGCGACGGGCACGCGGTAGATCTCCGGCGCGAAGGGGCCGAAGCCGTGCTTGTACGGCATGTCCTTGGCGGTGAGCGCCATCGTGAGGTTCGTCCGCCCGTGGTAGCCGTGGTCGAAGACGACGACGGCCTGGCGGCCGGTGTACGAACGGGCGACCTTGACCGCGTTCTCCACCGCCTCGGCCCCGGAGTTGAAGAGCGCGGACTTCTTGGCGTGGTCGCCGGGGGTCAGCTCGGCGAGCTGCTCGCAGACCTCCACGTAGCCCTCGTACGGGGTGACCATCATGCACGTGTGCGTGAAGTCGGCGAGCTGGGCGGACGCCCGGCGGACGACGGCCTCGGCGCTGTTGCCGACGGACGTGACGGCGATACCGGCGCCGAAGTCGATGAGCCGGTTGCCGTCGACGTCCTCGACGACGCCGCCGGCGGCGCGGGCGGCGAAGACGGGCATCACCGTGCCCACGCCCTGCGCCACGGCGCCGTGCTTGCGCGCCATCAGCTCCTGGGACTTCGGCCCCGGAATCGGGGTGACAAGCCGCCGCTCCTGGGGGAGCGCGGCGCCTGCGGTGGCGGAAGCGCTGGTCATGGGGGATCTCCTCCGGGTCCGGACGACGATGCTCTCCCTCGCAGGCTAGGGCCGGGCACAGGGTGGGGGCATGCTACGCGGGGGAGCGGTGTGCCGTGTCGCTTTGTCCAGGTTGGACAGAGGGCCGGTGAGCTGGGGAAACGCGGGGGCGTACGGCGGCGCGGGGCGGCGTACGTAGCACGGACCGGGCGCCTCATGCGGCTGACGCCGCGTGCGGCTCACGCCTCCTGCGGCGTCCGCTACGGCGTCTGCCGGAAGCGGACCGACGTCAGCTTCTCCGGGTTGCGCTGCACGTCGATGGCCGTGATCCGCCCGCCGTCCACGGTGAACGACGCCACCGACACCATCCCCTCCGGCTCGTAGAACACCAGCCCGGCGGCGCCGTTGACGGTGACCACGTGCGAGGTGCCGGCGGGCAGCGGCCCCAGCGCGATCAGCCCGCGCGCCACGTCCCGCGCACCCCGCACCACTCCCGGCAGCGACGCGACCAGCCCGCCGCCGTCGCCGCGCCACGTCACCTCAGGATCGAGCAGCCGCACCAGCGCTTCCAGGTCCCCCTCCCGGCAGGCGGCGGCGAACGCGTGCACCAGCCGCCACTGCTCCGCCCGCGGGGCGGGCGTGTGCGGGCGGCTCTGCTCGATGTGCCGCCGCGCCCGGGAGGCCAGTTGGCGCACGGCGGCCGGGGTGCGGCCGACGACCTCGGCGACCTGGTCGAAGGGCAGGCCGAAGACGTCGTGGAGGAGGAAGGCGGTGCGCTGCGCGGGGGACAGCTCGTCGAGCATGACGAGCAGGGCCATGCTCACCGACTCGTCGAGCGTCACCCGCTCGGCCGGATCGGACGCCTCGGCCCCGGCCGGCTCCACCAGCGGCTCGGGCAGCCAGGTGCCCACGTACCGCTCCCGCCGGGAGCGGGCGCTGCCGAGCGCGTCGAGCGCCTGCCGGCCGACGACGGTGGTGAGCCAGCCGCGCAGGTCGCGTATCGCCCCGGGATCGGGCAGGCGGCGCAGCCGCAGCCAGGACTCCTGCACGCAGTCCTCGGCCTCGGCGAGGGAGCCGGTGGTGGAGTACGCGACCCGCAGGAGGCGGGGGCGCTCGTCCTCGAAGGCGCGGGCGAGCTCGTCCTCGTGCGGCACGCTCATCGTCTCCCTCGGGAAGTGGCCTGGGCGGTCGACGGGCGGGATGCCCGGCGGGCGGTGTCTCTCATGCCCTCAGGACGACGCGGGGCATGGATGTGTGACTCCGGGGTGCACGGTGAGGGTACGGGAGCGGTTGACGCCTGCCCAGGACGGGCACCGGGTCGGTGGGCGGCACGCGCTAAGTTGGGCGGGATGGCGCCGAGTTGCCGGTGGGTGGGGGCTCGGGCGCAGAGACGCAAGGTCGGGGCCGGACCCGGGGTCGGGCCGGCGGAGGGAAAGAGCGGAACATGGGCGAGGACGGCCGACTCGGGCCGCGGAAGCGGGGACCGGAGCACGGGGACCGGCCCCGTCGTCCCGTGCGCCCCCCGCAGCCGCCCATCGGCCCCGCGGTACCGCCGCAGTCCCGGGGAGAGGCGCCGGGGGTGGCGCCGTACTCCGGAGCCGGGACGGGCGGCGGGGCCGAGGAGTGGGAGAACCCGTTCGTCCGGTGGATGCGCACGCCGCGGCCGAAGGCCAGGCCGGGGATATGGCGCTACGGGCACGTGCCCCGGCCGGATGACGAAGCCGACCGGATCTCCGACCGGCAACTGCTCGGCGGTGCCGTCCTGGCGCTGCTCAGCGGATTGCTGGTGTGGTCCCTGTGCTGGAACGGCGTCATCGGCATCTGGCTGTGGCCGTTCGACTGGATCACCCTGGACGCCTGGCGGGGATCCGGCCCGATGGTCGTCGCGGGATACGTCTACTACGGCCTGTTCATCCTGCTGCTTGCGTATGTCTTCGGCCGGATCGGGCGGTGGCGCGAGGTATGGACCCGTTTCCTGGAGCCGGTCCTCAGCTCTCCGGAGCCCGACCGGAACCAGGGGGACGCCGAGGCCGAAGACCCCGTGGCGTGGCCCGAGTTGCGGGCCGCCGGGTTGGTGGGTGAGGCGGAGGTGCTGGGTGGGGCCGCGCGGGGCGGGGGGATGAACGACGTCGATCTGGTGCGGATAGCGCGGGCCTGGGAGTCCGTACGGGCCCGCCCCGAGCGGCTCACCGCGTTCGCCGGTTCCGTGCGGCGCGACGGCCCCGCCGCCTGCCCGCACCCCTCCGGGCTGCGGGACATCGGCTCGCGTGCGCACCGGCACGACCTCGTCACCGGCCAGGTCCGTATCGGCGCCGCCCCCGACGACAAGCGCAACCCCCACGCCTACCGCGGCGGCGGCATCGCCCTCGAAGCCGGCGTCCTCGGCACCGGGTTACTCGCCGTCGGCCCCGCCGGCAACGTGGTCGGCGACCGCGTCACCGGTCCCGTCGCGGAGCTGCTCTGTCTGCAGGCCCTCACCGGGCAGGCCGCCGTCGTCGTCGTCGGGGCCCCCGACGCGCCGCTCGGCGGCGACGACGCGTACGACGTCGTCATCCGCATCGCCGATCCCTCCTCCCAGCACGACCTCGACCTCTACGGCGGCACCGCCGACCCCGACGAGGCCGCCGCCCTGCTCGCCGAGGCCCTGCTCGGCGGCGACCAGGCCGACTGGGCGCACGGCCGGCCGGCCGTCACCGCCCTCGGCCAGCTCATCGGCGCCTACCAGTCGGCGTACGGCTTCTTTCCCGGCATCGCGGAGCTGCGCGGCCTCCTCGACGGCGACCGCACCGCCCTCGCCGCCCTGCGGCGCGACTGCGCCGCCGTGGCCCAGGGGGCGCTCGACGGCGCCGACGCCGTCGCCGCCCACGGTGCCGTCGCCGCCCTCCGCGAGCTCGACGCCCGCGAGCGCCAGCTCTCCCGCCCCGGCGACATCGGCGCCCTCCTCGCCGACCGGCTCGCCGTGCTGGACCGCCCCGTCTTCGCCCGGTTCTTCGACCCCCGCGGTCGCGGGCGCCAGTTCTCCATGCGGGCGATCGAGCACCCCATGCGGGTGCGGATCGTGCTGCCGGAGCGTACACACGCCGAGGCGTCCCGCGTGCTGGCCAGGCTGCTGCTCGCGCAGTTCACCGCCACCGCCCCGGCCCGCTCCGACCGCTCCCGCTTCGCCGCGCTCGTCCTCGACGACGCCGCGCGCACCGCGAGCCCCGAGTCCGTGCGGGCCCTCGGTCGGCTGCGGGCCGCGCACGCCGGGGTGGTACTCGGGCTGCGCGGGCTCGACGACGTGGCGGAGCCGGTGCGCGGGCCGCTGCTGGCCGCGGTCGGCTGCCGGATGGCGCTGACCGGCGTCAGCACCTGGGACGGGCGGCACTTCGCGGAAGCCTGGGGCGCGGAGTGGGTCGAGGCGGAGGACGTCACGCACGTGCCGGACGTGTCCGGCGGGCTGATCCGGCGGCTGCTGAGGTGGGTACGGCAGGTGTTCACGGGTACGAAAGCCATGAGCCGCTCGGTGACGGTGCGCACCGTGGAGCGGGAGCGATGGTCGGCCTCGGAGCTGGCGAACACGCTGCCGCCCGGGCACGCGGTGCTCTCCGTGACGACCGTGGAAGGTGAGCGGACGCCTCCGGTGCTCGTCGACTTGCACCACTGAGGCACAATAGCCACAGTCGTTCATACGGAGCGGCGTAAGACAGAGCGGCAGTCTGAAAGCGGTCGAAGGCCTCCGCGTCGGTCGGAGGGCGGTGTGGATCGTCAGGCCCCGGAGGGAGAGTCACCCGGCCGGGGCCGGACGGGGGCGGTCAGGGTCGGTCGCGTACGAACGCAAGGAACGTACGCACGGGACCGGCCCGGCCGAGGCGGTCGCGCAGACAGTCACGAACAGCCCGGCGGCCCCGGCCGCTGCAGCAGCCAGAAGGTGCCATGCCCACGCTCGCCTCGCTCGTCCGCCATCCGACCCTCAAGCTCTCCGTCCTCACCGGTGCCGACGAGTTGGGCGTGGCCGTGCGCTGGGCGCAGACCAGCGAGTTGATCGACCCCGTGCCGTACCTCGAAGGCGGCGAGCTGATCCTGACCACCGCGCTCAAGCTCGACGTCGAGGACGCCGACGCCGCGCGCCGCTACATGCGGCGCCTCGCGGACGCCGGCGTGGTCGGGGTCGGCTTCGGGGTCGGCGTGAACTTCGACGCCGTACCCGAGGCGCTGCTCGCCGCCGCCCGGGAGGCGCGGGTGCCGCTGCTGGAGGTGCCGCGGACGACGCCGTTCATCGCCATCTCCAAGGTGGTCTCGGCGGCCATCGCCGCCGACCAGTACCGGGCGCTGACCCGCGGCTTCGAGGCGCAGCGGGACCTGACCCGCGCGGCGCTGGGCGCGGACGGCCCGGCGACCGTCGTCAGCCGGCTCGCGGCCCACGTGCGCGGGTGGGCGGCGCTGTACGACCCGGCGGGGGAGGTGCTCGCGGTGTCCCCGGCGCGGGCGGCAGCGCGGGCCGAGGCGCTGAGGGGCGACGTGGCGCGGCTGCGGCGGCGGCAGGCGCCGGCGAGCGCGGTGGTGGCGGGCGTACGGGCGGCGGACGTGGCGGACGCCGGGGACTCGGCGGACGTGGACGGCGCCGGGGGCGCCGGGGCGGGGGGCGCGGGCGCCGGCGGGGGCCCGCGGAACGGGGCGCCGGCCGCGTCGGGTGCTTCCGCCGTCCGTCCTCCCGCGGACCGGCCCGCCGCCGAGACCGACGAGGACCGCGTCGAGCTGCAGTCCCTCGGCTCCGGCCGCCGCTGCTGCGGCGTGCTCGCCGTCGGGACCGGCGGCAAGCTCGCCCCGGCCGAGCGCTACGCCGTCCACGCCGCCGTCTCCCTCCTCACCCTCGTCACCGAACGTTCCAGCGCGTTCTCGGCAGCCGAGCAGCGGCTCGGCACCGCCGTGCTGCGGCTGCTGCTCGCCGGCCAGCCCGACCACGCGCGATCCGTCGCCGGACCGCTGTACGGAGGGCTGCTGGACGCACCCGTGCGCCTCCTCGTCGCCGAGGCAGCCGCGCCGGTGGCGCCGGTGGGGGAGGGCGACCCGGAGCCGCTGCCGGAGGCGCTGGCGGAGCTGGCCGACGCGCTGGACGCCGCCGCGGCCGGATCCGGCGAGGCGTTCCTCGCGGTGCCGGACGCCGGGCGGCTGGTCGTCCTGGCCGCGGACGGCGGCGCGGTCGCCGAGGCGGCGGCGCAGCACGCCGCGCGCGTGGAGGCCGCGCACCCGGGCGCCGTGGGGCAGGCCCGCGGGTCGGGCGCGGGGCAGGGGACGCTGCCGCTGGTCGCCGGGGTGTCGGCGCCGGCCGGTCCCGCGGTGGTGACGGTGGCGTACAAGCAGGCCGAGCAGGCGCTGTCGGTGGCGCGGCGGCGCGGGCGGGTGCTGGTGGAGCACGAGGACGTCACGGCGGGCTCGGTGGTGGACCTGCTGGCGGACGACGCGGTGCAGGCGTTCGCGGACGGCACGCTGCGGGCGCTGCGCGAGCACGACGAGCGGGGCCGCGGCGACCTCGTCGCCTCGCTGCGCGCGTGGCTGTCGCGGCACGGCCAGTGGGACGCGGCGGCGGCCGACCTCGGGGTGCACCGGCACACGCTGCGCTACCGGATGCGGCGGGTCGAGGAGATCCTCGGGCGCTCGCTGGACGACCCGGACACGCGGATGGAGCTGTGGCTGGCCCTCAAGGCGTAGCCGATCAGAGCAGCCGTCAGAGCAGCCGTCAGGACGCAGCGCGCGCCCCCGCGGGCCGCTCAGGGCGTACGGGCCTTGCAGGTGTCGCGGATCTTGTAGAAGTACGACAGGTACTTCGCGTGGTAGTCCGCGCTCGTGATCCGTACCATCGCCTCGTCCGCGGAACGAAGCCCGGATCCGGTCCAGTTGTGGCTGCCCGTGTACACCCGCGGCGTGATGCTGCCGTTGTAGTCGCCGTCCAGCAGCCAGAACTTCGTGTGGGTGCGCACGTCGATGCCGGGGCCGTTGGGGAAGTTGCAGTACTGGCGCTGGATGCCCGCGCCGTCGAGGATGCCCTCGACCGTCGCGTCGCCCTCGCTGTAGACGACGTCGACCCAGCAGCCCTGCGCGCGCTTCTGCGCCAGCTTCTGGGCCACCTGCTTGCGGGAGCCGAGGAACTGGAACATGGCCACGCGGATGTCGGTCTGGTGCCGCTTGCCGTCCGTGCCGGTGTAGGCGCACGCCACCTCGTCGAGGGTGTTGACGATCGTGTCGGTGGCGGGGTTGCCGTAGTTCGCGTCGCCGCGGGGGAAGAAGAACGCGCGGTAGGGGGAGCCGGTCGGCGTGGACCAGTAGTAGGTGTTGTCGCCGTTCGCCGAGTGGCGCAGGCGTCGCTGGTCCTCGTGGAACGTCGCGAAGCCGTCGTGGACGGTGGCGTCGGCGAAGGTCACGGCGTCGTTGTACGACTCGTTCCGGTACCAGTCGTTGAGGTTGGAGGACGACTGGAAGACCACGTTGTCGTAGCTCGTCCCGTCGTCGAAGGGGCCGACCTTGGTGAAGACGAAGAACTTGTTGTGGTTGTACGCGGGCCCCGGCGGCGGGGTCGGGAGGCAGCCGCGTTGCACGTTGTCCTGGCCCGGGTCCTCGAACCGGTCGTCGCAGACCACGATCCACGACGTCTTCGTGTCGTCCGTGCCCAGCGCGTCGCGCAGCGAGATCCAGGCGGCGCTGCCCTTGTCGCGGGTGTTGTCGTCGACGATCAGCTTGACGGCGACGCCGCGGCGCTGGGCGGCGATGAGGGCGTCGGCGACGGCCGCGTCCTCCAGCTCGAACACCGAGGCGCGGATGGTCTGGCCGGCGGGGGTGCCGTCGATGAGTGCGATGAGCTGGGTGAAGACCGCGCCGCGCTGGGCGGCGGAGCCGAGCGGGTCGTTGAAGACGGGGCCGTTGACGACGGGCTTCGCGGCGGCGGGCTGCGCGGGGACCGGCTTCGCGGCCGCGGGGCGCACGGCGACCGGCTGCGCGACGGCGGGGTTCCGCTCGGGCGTCGGCTCGTGGTCGGCGGCGGTGGCGCCGGAGACGAGCGTCGCGGTGAGCGAGAGCAGAACGGCGGCCACACCCGCGGGCCGCCAGGCGCGTATGCGTCTCATGTGGTGAATCCCCCTGGGGGCCTGGGAGTCGGCGGGTCGCCGAGCACCCTAGAGGGCCGGGCTCGGCTTGTCAGGAGCCTGCCATCGATTAATTCGTAGTTATTCCCGGGTTGGCCGAAACGCGAGGACCCCCGGGGCGTCCCCGGGGGTCCTCGGCCGTCGCCGGCGCGCGCGTGCCGTCAGAGTGCGTCGAGGCCCGTGAAGACCATGACCTTCTCGTACGTGTAGTCCTCCATCGCGTACTTCACGCCCTCGCGCCCCATGCCGGAGCGCTTCACGCCCCCGTACGGCATCTGGTCCGCGCGGTACGACGGGACGTCGCCGACGATCACGCCGCCGACCTCCAGCTTCCGCTGCGCCCGGAAGGCGCTCTGCAGGTCGTGCGTGAACACGCCCGCCTGCAGCCCGTACTTCGAGTCGTTGACGGCCGCGAAAGCGGCGTCCTCGCCGTCCGCCCGCTGCACCGCGACGACCGGCCCGAACGCCTCCTCGCTGGAGATCTTCACGCCGCTCGGCACCTCCGTCAGCACCGTCGGCGTGTACGAGGCGCCGTCCCGCTTGCCGCCCGTCAGCACCCGGGCGCCGGAACCCACGGCCTCCTCGACCCAGGACTCCAGCCGCTTGGCCGCCTCCTCGCTGACCATCGGGCCGACGTCGGTCGCGTCGTCCGCCGGGTCGCCGGTGACCTGCGCCTCCACGGCCGCGACGACCTTGGGCACCAGGCGGTCGTACACCGAGGCGTCGGCGACCACGCGCTGGACGGAGATGCACGACTGGCCCGCCTGGTAGTTGGCGAACGTGCCGATCCGCTGCGCGGCGTGGTCGAGGTCGGCCTCGGAGGAGTAGTCGGCCAGGACGACCGCGGCGCCGTTGCCGCCCAGCTCCAGGGTGACGCGCTTGCCGGGGACGGCCTCCAGGATCGCGTAGCCGACCTTGTCCGAGCCGGTGAAGGAGATGATCGGCAGCCGGTCGTCCTCGGTGAGGTCGGGCATCCGGTCGTTCGGCACCGGCAGCACGCTCCAGCTCCCCGCCGGCAGGTCGGTCTCCGCCAGCAGCTCGCCCAGCAGCAGCGCCGACAGCGGGGTGGCGGGGGCGGGCTTGAGGATGATCGGCGCGCCGACGGCGAGTGCCGGGGCGACCTTGTGGGCGCACAGGTTCAGCGGGAAGTTGAACGGCGCGATGCCGAGGACCGGGCCGTACGGGAAGCGACGGCTGAAGGCCAGCCTCCCGGCGCCGCCCGGGTCGGTGTCCAGCCGCTGGCCCTCGCCGCTGCCCCACCTGCGGGCCTCCTCGGTGGCGAAGCGGAACGTGGACACGGCGCGGCCGACCTCGCCGCGGGCCCACTTCAGCGGCTTGCCGTTCTCGGCGGAGATCAGCCGGGCGATCTCCTCGGCGCGCCCGGCGATCTGCTTGGTCACGTGGTCGAGCGCCGCGGCGCGCACGTGTGCGGGGGTGGCGGCGAAGTCGTCCTTCACCGCGTGCGCGGCGGCGACGGCCTCCTCGATCTGGGCGTCGGTGGGAATGCTCACCGTGCCGACCTTGCGGCCGTCCCAGGGCGAGGTGACGTCTAGGGTGTCCTCGCCGGTCGCCTGCCGGCCGGCGAGCCAGAACGCTTGTGTGGAAGTCACGGCAGAGTCCCTCCGGAGAGTCATGTACCTCTGCTGCCCACCGTAGGCGGTCGGCGGGGCCGGGTGCGTTGTCCGGCGCGTAGCACTCGGCGGGTGCGCCGCTACGTGGCGGAAGGGTGAGGGCCGGCCGCGACCGGATGATCTTGTCGTAGGCGGCGCATACCCTGGGCGGGAGTGCGGGAGAAGCAGGGTGCGGGGGGTGGGGGACAGCGGGTGCGGGGGCCGGGACGGCGGGCGCGGGGGGCGCGCAGGCGGCGCGTGGGAGGCGCGTGTGCGGGCTGCATGCGGGCCATGTGTGGAACGCGGCACCCGATTGGCGCGCGCGGGGTGGTGTCGACCGGCCGAATCGGGTACATACGCACAAGTAGCACCGGCTGGTAACCCCTACTCAGCGGCGAGGTGAGTTCCCTCATGACCGCAGCATCCACACGGCCGTCCGTCTCCGAGAAGGAAGCCAGGGAGGTCGCCGAGGCCGCACGCGAGCAGGACTGGCGCAAACCCAGCTTCGCCAAGGAGCTGTTCCTCGGCCGCTTCCGGCTCGACCTCATCCACCCCCACCCCGAGCCCGCCCCCGCGGACGTGAAGCGCGGCGAGGAGTTCCTCGCCACGCTGCGCGACTTCTGCGAGGAGCACATCGACGGCGCCCGGATCGAGCGGGACGCGCAGATCCCGGACGAGACCGTCCGCGGGCTGAAGGAGATCGGCGCCTTCGGCATGAAGATCGACCGGAAGTACGGCGGTCTCGGCCTCACGCAGGTCTACTACAACAAGTCCCTCGCCCTCGTCGGCACCGCGAGCCCCGCCGTCGGGGCGCTGCTCTCGGCGCACCAGTCGATCGGCGTGCCGCAGCCGCTGAAGATCTTCGGCACCGAGGAGCAGAAGGAGGAGTTCCTGCCCCGGTGCGCCCGTACGGACATCTCCGCCTTCCTGCTCACCGAGCCCGACGTCGGCTCCGACCCGGCCCGGCTGGCGGCCACCGCGGTCCCCGACGGCGAAGGACCCGACGCGGACTACCTGCTCGACGGGGTGAAGCTCTGGACCACCAACGGCGTCGTCGCCGACCTGCTCGTGGTCATGGCGCGGGTGCCGAAGTCCGAGGGCCACCGGGGCGGCATCTCGGCGTTCGTCGTCGAGGCCGCCGCCGAGGGCGTCACGGTGGAGAACCGCAACAGCTTCATGGGCCTGCGCGGCATCGAGAACGGCGTCACCCGCTTCCATCAGGTGCGCGTCCCCGCCGCCAACCGCATCGGCCCCGAGGGCGCGGGCCTGAAGATCGCGCTCACCACGCTCAACACCGGGCGGCTCTCGCTGCCCGCGCTGTGCGTGGGCGCGGGCAAGTGGTGCCTGAAGATCGCCCGCGGCTGGGGCGGCGCCCGCGAGCAGTGGGGCCGGCCGGTCGCCGCGCACGAGGCCGTGGGCGCGAAGATCTCCTTCATCGCGGCGACGACCTTCGCGCTGGAAGCGGTGCTCGACCTGTCGTCGCAGATGGCCGACGAGGACCGCAACGACATCCGCATCGAGGCGGCGCTCGCGAAGCTCTACGGCTCGGAGATGGCCAGCCTCATGGCCGACGAGCTGATCCAGATCCGCGGCGGCCGGGGCTACGAGACCGCCGAGTCGCTCGCCGCCCGCGGCGAGAGGGCGATCCCGGCCGAGCAGATCGTCCGGGACCTGCGGATCAACCGGATCTTCGAGGGCTCGACCGAGATCATGCACCTGCTCATCGCCCGCGAGGCGGTGGACGCGCACCTCAAGGTGGCCGGCGAC
Source organism: Streptomyces sp. WMMC500 (assembly GCF_027497195.1). Taxonomy (NCBI): domain Bacteria; kingdom Bacillati; phylum Actinomycetota; class Actinomycetes; order Kitasatosporales; family Streptomycetaceae; genus Streptomyces; species Streptomyces sp. WMMC500. Next base: position 2,337,383 of record NZ_CP114905.1, on the reverse strand, counting down.
CTCATCGACCCGCAGAAGAACCTCTCCGAGAAGGCGCGCGCCGGCGCCCGGGCCGGCGGCTTCTACGCCCGCTGGCTGCCGAAGCTGGTCGCGGGCAAGGGGCAGGTGCCGCGGACGTACGGCGAGTTCCATCCGCCCGGGCACCGCGACCTCTCCACCCACCTGCGCTTCGTCGAGCGCGGCGCCCGCCGGCTGGCGCGCTCCACCTTCTACGGGATGTCCCGCTGGCAGGGCCGGATGGAGACCAAGCAGGGGTTCCTCGGCCGGGTGGTGGACATCGGCGCGGAGCTGTTCGCGATGAGCGCCGCGTGCGTACGGGCCGAGATGCTGCGCACCGCGGCCGGCCGGGGCGGGCACGGCAAGGAGGCGTACGAACTGGCCGACGCCTTCTGCCGGCAGGCCCGCATCCGGGTCGAGGAGCTGTTCGGCCGGCTGTGGACGAACACCGACGACCTTGACCGCCGTGTGGTGCGGCAGGTGCTGGACGACGCGTACACCTGGCTGGAGGAGGGCATCGTCGACCCGTCGGGCGACGGCCCGTGGATCGCCGAGGCCGAGCCGGGCCCGGCGAAGACGCCGAACCTGCACCGGCCCATCCGCTAGCGCCCGCGGACGGCCGCACCGCTCCCGGACCGGTGCGGCCGTCCGCGCACGGCCGTCAGGCCGGCTGCCGCTCCAGGATCGACTTGAGCTGCGAGGCGAGCATGATCCAGCCGCCGCTGACGCTTTCGAGCATCTTGCTCTCCGGGCTGTCGAAGCCGTCGTGGGTGATGGTCAGCTTCACCCCCAACTGCGGGATCTCGGCCGGCTCGATGTCGAAGGCGACCTGCGAACGCTCCGTGCGTGCCGCTTCGAACTCCGCGTCGGACATGCCCAGCATCTCCTGGTGCATCGGCTGCAGCGTGTGCCAGGTGTACACCAGCCGCTTGCCGGGCTCGGCCACCAGGACGCGCTGGCCCAGGTCCTGGGGCTCGCCGTTCTCCTCCGTGGGCCAGTAGACGGTGGAGCCGGCCTGCCAGTCGGAGCGGGGCGCCCAGCCGCCGTGGTACTGCTTCAGGAACTCGGGTGTCGTCAGCGCCTCGTAGAGCCGCTCGGCCGTGGTGTCGATGTAGATCGTGTAGACGAACGCGGGCTTGTTCACGGAATTTCCTTCCAACGCTTGCCTGAGCGCGGACAGGGCCGTGAGACGCCCGCGCTCGTACCGGCCGATCCAGCGGTCGGCCAGGTCGTGGATCGGCACGGGGTTGAGGTAGTGCAGCTTCTCCCGGCCGTGCCGTACCGCGGTGACCAGGCCGGCGGACTCCAGCACCGCCAGGTGCTTGCTCACCGCCTGCCTGCTCATCTCCAGCCCCGCGCACAACTCCCGCAGGGTCTGGCCGTTCCGTTCGTTGAGGCGGTCGAGCAGCTCTCTGCGGCTGCCGTCGGCGAGCGCCCGGAAGACGTCGTCCATGGTCACCACCTCGTTGGCCCAGATTGGCAACCAAATGGTTGCCTGTCAAGCCGGGCCTCCCGAGTGGCGCAGCTCACGGTTCGCGGGCAAAAATGACAGAAGGCTATCCCTAGCATCCCGATAGGAAATCCCTAGTATCGATGTCTATGGACTTTTCGTGGTCGATGGTCGTGGCCGGCGCCCTCGTGGGCTGCATGGTCGGCCTCACGGGCATGGGCGGCGGCGCCCTCATGACCCCCATCATGGTGACGGTCTTCGGTGTCAATCCCACCCAGGCCATCGGCAGCGACCTGGCGACGTCGGTGTTCATGAAGCCCTTCGGCGCCGCCGTGCACCAGAAGGCGGGCACCGTCCGCTGGGACGTGGTGCGCTGGCTGCTGCCCACCGGGGTGCCGGCCGCGTTCTGCGGCGCCTTTCTGCTGCAGTTCCTCGGCGAGGGGGACGATCTGCAGAGCCGGGTGAAGATCGTCATCGGCGCCGCCCTGCTGCTCGCCGTCACCGGCATGCTCGCCCGGATGTGGCTCGACCGGCGGCGCGCCGCGCGCGACGGCGAGGAGACCGAGGACGCGCACGTGCCCGTACGGCCCGGGGCCACGCTGCTCATCGGCCTCGTCGGCGGCCTCGTCGTCGGCATGACGTCGGTCGGCTCGGGCTCGCTGATCATCGTGATGCTGATGCTCGTGCACCCCAGGCTCAAGGCCAACCACCTCGTCGGCACCGACCTCGTCCAGGCCATCCCGATCGTCGCCGCGGCGGCGGCCGGCCACTTCATCGTCGGCGACGCCAGCCTCGGGCTGGCCGCCGTGCTGCTCCTCGGCGCGATTCCGGGCGTGCTGGTCGGCGCCGTGCTCTCCACCCGCGCCCCCGGTGCCGTGCTGCGCTGGGTGCTGGCGGTCATCCTGCTCGCCACCGGACTGTCCCTGGTGCACGTGCCGGAGACCGTCATCGTGCCCGCCTGCGTCGTCCTCGCCGCGTACGCCGTGGTCAGCAGCCGCCCCCGGCGCCCGCGGGCCGCGACCGCCGCCGCCACCGCGGGGGCGGACGGCGGACCGGCGGGTGAGGCGGGGGACGGCATCGAGAGGGCGTCTGCTCCGCGCCGGCTCTGAGCGGTCACAATGGGGCGATGACCGACACCCCCGCTGCCCCGCTCGCCGATCCGCACCTGCGTTCCGCCACCGCCGCGACCGGCGCGACCGGCGGGACCGCCGATGAAGGCCCCCGCGAGATCGTCGTCCTCGGCTCCACCGGCTCCGTCGGCACCCAGGCCGTCGACATCGTGCTGCGCAACCCGGACCGGTTCCGGGTCACGGCCCTGTCCGCGGCCGGCGGCCGGGTGGAGCTGCTGGCCGAGCAGGCGCACAGGCTGCGGGTGCGCCGCGTCGCCGTCGCCCGCGCGGACAAGGCCGGCGAGGTGGCGAAGGCGCTGGCCGCGCGGTACGGGGCCGGGGAGCCGCTGCCCGAAGTGCTGGCGGGCCCGGACGCCGCCGCCGAGGTCGCCGCCGGCGAGTGCCACACCGTGCTCAACGGCATCACCGGCTCCATCGGCCTCGCGCCCACCCTGGCCGCCCTCGGGGCCGGCCGGATGCTGGCGCTGGCCAACAAGGAGTCGCTGATCGTCGGCGGCCCGCTGGTCAAGGACGTGGCCCGGCACGGCCAGATCGTGCCCGTGGACTCCGAGCACTCCGCCCTCTACCAGGCCCTGCTCGGCGGCGCCCGCGGCGAGGTGCGCAAGCTGCTCGTCACCGCCTCCGGCGGCCCGTTCCGCGGCAGGACGCGCGAGGAGCTGACGGACGTCACCCCGGAGCAGGCGCTCGCCCACCCCACGTGGGCCATGGGCCCGGTCGTCACCATCAACTCCGCGACCCTCGTCAACAAGGGCCTGGAGGTCATCGAGGCGCACCTGCTCTACGACGTGCCCTTCGACCGCATCGAGGTCGTCGTCCACCCGCAGTCCCACGTGCACTCCATGGTCGAGTTCACGGACGGCTCCACGCTGGCCCAGGCGAGTCCGCCCGACATGCGGATGCCGATCTCGCTGGCGCTGGGCTGGCCGGCCCGGGTGCCGGACGCCGCGCCCGCCTTCTCCTGGTCCACCGCCGCCACCTGGGAGTTCTTCCCGCTGGACGAGAAGGCGTTCCCGTCCGTGCCGCTCGCCTGCCACGTCGGCGCGCTCGGCGGCACCGCCCCGGCGGTCTTCAACGCCGCGAACGAGGAGTGTGTCGACGCCTTCCTCACCGGCAGGCTCCCGTTCCTTGGCATCATGGACACGGTCAGCCAGGTCGTCGCGGAACACGGCACGGACGCTCCGGGAACCCGGCTGACGGTCGCGGACGTCCTCGAAGCCGAGACCTGGGCGCGCGCCCGGGCCAGGGAGCTGGCCGGGCTGCCGGCCGACCAGCACGACAAGTGACGACCGACAACTGATGACGAAGGTGCGCCCATGACGACACTCATGACGATTCTCGGCATCGTCGTCTTCGCCTTCGGGCTCCTCGTCTCCATCGCCTGGCACGAACTCGGCCACCTCAGCACGGCCAAGATGTTCGGCATCCGCGTCCCCCAGTACATGGTCGGCTTCGGCCCCACCATGTGGTCCCGGAAGAAGGGGGAGACGGAGTACGGCATCAAGTGGATCCCGCTCGGCGGCTACATCCGCATGATCGGGATGTTCCCGCCCGGCGAGGACGGGCGGGTGCAGCAGCGCTCCACCTCGCCGTTCCGCGGGATGATCGAGGACGCACGGCAGGCGGCGTACGAGGAGCTGAAGCCCGGCGACGAGAGCCGGCTGTTCTACACGCGGGCCCCGTGGAAGCGGGTCATCGTGATGTTCGCCGGGCCGTTCATGAACCTGGTGCTGGCCGTCGTGGTGTTCGTCGGCGTCATGATGACGTTCGGCATCGCCACGCAGACCACCACCGTCGGCTCGGTCTCCGACTGCGTGATCAAGGCCGAGTCGGTCGCCGAGAACCCGGACCGCAAGTGCCGGGAAGGCGACCCCGCCGCGCCCGCGAAGAAGGCGGGACTGGAGCGCGGCGACGAGATCGTGGCGTTCAACGGCCGCCCGGTCGACGACTGGGAGGGCCTGCAGAACAGCATCCGCAACACCATCGGCCCGGCCACCGTCACCGTCGAGCGTGACGGCCGACGCGTCGACCTGCACCCCACCCTCACCGAGAACACGGTGAGCAAGAGCGACGGCGACGGCGGCTACGTCGACGGCGAGTACGTCAAGGCCGGCTTCCTCGGCTTCACGCCCGCCACCGGCGTGGTCAGGCAGGACTTCGGCCAGTCCGTGGAGCGCATGGGCGACATGGTCGTCAACGGCGTCGACGCGCTCATCGCGCTGCCGTCGAAGGTTCCCGACCTGTGGAACGCGGCGTTCCAGGGGGAGGAGCGCAAGGAGGACTCGCCGGTCGGCGTCGTCGGCGCGGCCCGGGTCGGCGGCGAGGTGCTGAACCTCGACATCCCGCCCGAGCAGCGGGTGGCGTCCATGCTGCTGCTGGTCGCCGGCTTCAACCTCTCGCTGTTCTTGTTCAACATGCTGCCGCTGCTGCCGCTGGACGGCGGGCACATCGCCGGGGCGCTGTGGGAGTCGGTGCGGCGCGCGTTCGCGCGGGTCTTCCGGCGACCCGACCCCGGGCCGTTCGACGTCGCCAAACTGATGCCGGTGGCGTACGTGGTCGCCGGGGTGTTCATCTGCTTCACGCTGCTGGTGCTCGTCGCGGACGTGGTGAACCCGGTGAAGCTCACCGGCTGACCCGGGCGGCGGAGCGGGCGCGTACCCACGGCGTACGCGCCCGCTCCGCCGCCCGCGCCCCCTCGGGCGTACGCGGGTCGCCCGCCCGGCGCGCCGCGGTGAACGCCCGGTGCCGGTTTGTCGACACTTCCGGTGACCTCCCCGGGACCGGCGGCGGCGCGGCGCGCGGGTGCCGTAATCTCGGTAGCCGGGCCCCCGTCCATGTGGGGGCCGTGATCCGTCCAACAGGGGTTGCCGCCAGATGACTGCCGTTTCGCTGGGAATGCCGTCCGTTCCGCTGAAGATGGCCGAGCGCAGGGCGAGTCGTAAGTTGCAGGTCGGGTCCGTCGCCGTCGGCGGCGACGCGCCGGTCTCCGTCCAGTCGATGACCACCACCCGCACCTCCGACGTCGGCGCCACCCTCCAGCAGATCGCCGAGCTGACCGCCTCCGGCTGCCAGATCGTCCGGGTGGCCTGTCCCACGCAGGACGACGCCGACGCGCTGTCCGTGATCGCCGAGAAGTCGCAGATCCCCGTCATCGCGGACATCCACTTCCAGCCCAAGTACGTCTACGCCGCGATCGACGCCGGCTGCGCCGCGGTCCGCGTGAACCCCGGCAACATCAAGAAGTTCGACGACCAGGTCAAGCAGATCGCCCGGGCCGCCTCCGCCGCCGGCACCCCCATCCGCATCGGGGTCAACGCCGGCTCGCTCGACCAGCGGCTGCTCGCGAAGTACGGCAAGGCCACCCCGGAGGCGCTGGTCGAGTCCGCGCTCTGGGAGTGCTCGCTCTTCGAGGAGCACGGCTTCACGGACATCAAGATCTCGGTGAAGCACAACGACCCGGTCGTCATGGTCAACGCCTACCGGCAGCTCGCCGCCCGGTGCGACTACCCGCTGCACCTCGGCGTCACCGAGGCGGGCCCCGCCTTCCAGGGCACCATCAAGTCCGCCGTCGCCTTCGGCTCGCTCCTCGGCGAGGGCATCGGCGACACCATCCGCGTCTCCCTCTCCGCCCCGCCGGTGGAGGAGGTCAAGGTCGGCATCCAGATCCTGGAGTCCCTCGGGCTGCGCGAGCGCCGGCTGGAGATCGTCTCCTGCCCGTCCTGCGGCCGCGCCCAGGTCGACGTCTACAAGCTCGCCGACGAGGTCACCGCCGGCCTGGACGGCATGGAGGTGCCGCTGCGCGTCGCCGTCATGGGCTGCGTCGTCAACGGCCCGGGCGAGGCCCGCGAGGCCGACCTCGGCGTTGCCTCCGGCAACGGCAAGGGCCAGATCTTCGTCAAGGGAGAGGTCATCAAGACCGTTCCCGAGTCGAAGATCGTCGAGACGCTGATCGAGGAGGCGATGAAGATCGCCGACCGGATGGAGGCCGACGGCGCCGCCGCCGGCGAGCCGGAGGTCACCGTCGGCTGACCGCCGGGCACGGCACGTACCCACAGGAAGCGGGCGGACGCGCGCACAGGTACAGTGCCGCTGTGTTGACGACCACCACCACACGGCTGCTGGAGCCCGCCGAGCTCGACGCGGCTCGCGCCGTGCTCGACCGCGAACCGGTCGCCAACGCGTTCGTCGCCTCCCGCGTCGCCGTCGCGGGCCTCGACCCCTGGCGGCTCGGCGGTGAGCTGTGGGGCTGGTACGCGGGCGGGCGACTGGAGTCCCTCTGCTACGCGGGCGCCAACCTGGTGCCCGTCTGCGCCACCCCCGAGGCCGTACGCGGCTTCGCCGAGCGCGCCCGGCGCGCCGGGCGGCGCTGCTCCTCGATCGTCGGCCCGGCCGGCCCCACCGCCGGGCTGTGGTCCCTGCTGGAGCCCGCCTGGGGGCCCGCGCGCGAGGTGCGCGCGCGGCAGCCGCTGATGGTCACCACCTCGGTGCCCGCGGACGTCGAGCCGGACCCGCTGGTCCGCCGCATCCGCAAGGACGAGATGGACCTGATCATGCCGGCCTGCGTGGCGATGTTCACCGAGGAGGTCGGCGTCTCGCCGCTCGCCGGGGACGGCGGGCTGCTGTACCAGGCGCGGGTCGCCGAACTCGTCGGCGGCGGCCGGTCCTTCGCGCGCGTGGAGGACGGCGAGGTCGTCTTCAAGGCGGAGATCGGCGCGGCGACGGCGCACGCGTGCCAGATCCAGGGCGTGTGGGTGGCGCCGGAGCACCGCGGGCGCGGGCTGTCGGAGACGGGCCTGGCGGCGGTCCTGCGGTACGCGCTGCGCGAGGTGGCGCCGGTGGTCAGCCTGTACGTGAACGACTACAACACGGTGGCCCGCGCGGCGTACCGCAGGGTGGGCTTCCGCGAGGTCGGCGCGTTCATGAGCGTGCTGTTCTGAGGGGCCCGTCCGCGGGCTGTGCGGGCCTCGGACGGCGTCGTGTCCGCGGCGTTCCGGCACCGTGCCGGGGCCTTGCGGGGGCACCGCCGCGGGGGTGGCCGGGCGGCCCGCGACCGCACGGTAGGGTGCCCAGCCATGGATGACGTCGTCGTCGGCCCTCTCGACCTCGCCGCCCGCGTGGACGACGCGCTCGCGGTACAGGCCGTCGCCTTCGGGCTCACCGACGACGAGATCGCCGTCCGCCGCCACGTCGTGCTGCGGCACCTGACCAACGCGGGCGCCCGCGCGCTGGGCGCCACCACCGCCACCGGCCGGCTCGCCGGGTTCGTCTACGGCATGCCGAACAACCACGTCTACTGGTGGTCCACCGTCGTCCAGCCGTACCTGCGCGCCGTGGGCGAGGAGCGCTGGCTCGACGACTCCTTCGTCATCACCGAACTCCACGTGCATCCCGCCTTCCAGCAGCGCGGCATCGGCCGCGAGCTGATCACGCGGATCACCGACACCGCCGCGCAGCCGAAGAGCCTGCTCTCGGCGATCGACGTGGAGAGCCCGGCGCGCCATCTGTACCGGCAGCTCGGCTACCGCGACCTCGCCCGCCGCGTGGTCTTCCCCGGCGCACCCAGCCCGTACGTGGTGATGGGCGCGAAGCTGCCGCTGCTGCGCTGAGTTGTCCACAACCGGCCGGTTGTCCACAGGTTCGGCGGACGAATTACCGGCGGGCCCGCGTCCGGCGCTAGAGTCCGGGGCATGAGCCAGCACAGCCACGTTCAGCGCATGTCCCGGATGATGCTCAAGACGCTGCGCGACGACCCCGCCGACGCCGAGACCGCGAGCCACAAGCTGCTCGTCCGCGCCGGCTACGTCCGCCGCTCGTCCGCCGGGGTGTGGACGTGGCTGCCGCTCGGCAAGCGGGTCCTGGAGAACGTGGCGCGGGTCGTCCGCGAGGAGATGGACGCGATCGGCGGCCAGGAGGTGCTGCTGCCCGCGCTCCTGCCCCGCGAGCTGTACGAGACGACGGGCCGCGCCGAGGAGTACGGCGACCTGCTGTTCGCGCTCAAGGACCGCAAGGGCGTCGACTACGTGCTTGGTCCCACGCACGAGGAGCTGTTCGCCCAGGTGGTCAAGGATCAGTGCTCGTCCTACAAGGACATGCCCGTGATCCTCTACCAGATCCAGATCAAGTACCGGGACGAGGCCCGGCCCCGCTCCGGGGTGCTGCGCGGCCGCGAGTTCCACATGAAGGACTCGTACTCCTTCGACACCACCGACGAGGGCCTCGCCGCCTCCTACGGGCTGCACCGCGAGGCGTACCGGCGGATCTTCGAGCGGCTCGGCTTCGACTTCCGGATCGTCTCCGCCGTCTCCGGCGCCATGGGCGGCTCGGCCAGCGAGGAGTTCCTCGCCCCCGCCGCCGCGGGTGAGGACACGTACGTGCAGTGCCCCTCCTGCGGCTTCGCCGCGAACACCGAGGCGCTGACGACGACGGTGGCGCCCGTCCCGGCCGACGGGCACCCGCCGGTCGAGGAGCTGGACACGCCGGACACCCCGACGATCGAGACCCTCGCCGCGTACCTGGGCGTCCCCGCCTCCGCGACGCTGAAGAACCTGCTGGTGAAGGTCGACGGCGAGATCACCGCGGTCGGCGTCCCCGGCGACCGCGAGGTGGACCTCGGCAAGCTCGCCGAGCACCTGGCCCCGGCGGAGGTCGAGGTCGTCACCGCCGAGGACTTCGCCGATCGCCCCGACCTCGTCCGCGGGTACGTCGGCCCGCAGGGCATGACCGGGCCCCCCGAGAAGAGGGCGTTCCGCTACCTCGCGGACCCCCGCGTCGCCCCGGGCACGTCGTGGGTGACCGGCTCCAACAAGCCCGACTCGCACGCGCGCAACGTGGTGTGCGGCCGCGACTTCGAGGTCGACCAGTACCTCGACGTGGTCGTCGTCGAGCCCGGCGACCCCTGCCCGCGCTGCGGCGCGGGCATCGAGCTGGACCGGGCCATCGAGATCGGCCACATCTTCCAGCTCGGCCGCAAGTACGCCGACGCCTTCGAGCTGGACGTCCTCGGCCAGGACGGCAAGCCGGTGCGGGTGACCATGGGTTCGTACGGGATCGGGGTCTCCCGGGCCGTCGCCGCGCTCGCCGAGCAGACCCACGACGAGCTGGGGCTGTGCTGGCCCCGCGAGGTGGCCCCGGCGGACGTGCACATCGTCGCGGCCGGCAAGGCCAAGCAGACGGAGCTGGCGCTGGAGCTGGCGGAGAAGCTGGGCGCGGCGGGCGTGCGGGTGCTCGTGGACGACCGGGCGTCGGTGTCGCCGGGCGTGAAGTTCACCGACGCCGAGCTGATCGGGGTGCCGCAGATCCTGGTCGCGGGCCGGCGCGCGGGCGACCGCGTGGTGGAGCTGAAGGACCGCCGCACCGGGGAGCGCGAGGAACTGCCGGTGGACGAGGCCCTGGCGCGGCTGACGACGACCGGGTGAGCGCGGCGGGCTGACGTCGGCGTACGCGCAGGGGCGCTAGCCGGCGTCGGTGGCGGCGCGGAGGAATTCGGCGGCGACCGGGCCCGCGTCCCTGCCGCCGGAGCCGCCGTCCTCGACGAGCACGCTGAAGGCGAGATCGGCGTCCTCCAGGTAGCCGATCATCCAGGCGTGGGTGCGCGGCGGGTTCTCCGTGCCGAACTCGGCGGTGCCCGTCTTCGCGTGCGGGAGGCCAGGCAGGCCGGCGAGCGCCGATCCCGAGCCGTCGGTGACCACGTCGCGCATCAGCGCGCGCACCTGCTCGTAGGTGCGCGCGTCGAGGGTCTCCGGCGCCCGGTAGGGCTTGTCCACCGCGTCCGGCACCAGCACCGGCTGCCGGAACCGGCCGGCCTTCACCGTCGCCGCCACCGACGCCATCACCAGCGGGCTCGCCTCCACCCGGCCCTGGCCGATCATCGCCGCCGCCTGGTCGTTGGCGCCGTCGGCCGCCGGCACGCTGCCGTCGAAGGTGGCCGCGCCGACCTGCCAGGTGCCGCCGATGCCGAAGGCGCGGGCCGTGCGCGTCAGGGTCCGCTCGTCCAGTTCGTCGCGCAGGCCGACGAAGGCGGTGTTGCAGGACTGCGCGAACGCCTCGGCGAAGGTGCTGCCGGCCGGGAGGTCGAACTCGTCCTGGTTCTCGAAGCGTTGCCCCGCCACGTGCGCCGCCGCCGGGCAGGCCACCCGGTCCCCGGCGGCGAGGCCGCCGTCGAGGAGCGCGGCGGCGGTGACCGTCTTGAACGTGGAGCCGGGCGGGAAGCGGCCGGTCAGCGCGCGGCTCTCGCCGGAGTCCGGGCTGTCGGCGACGGCCAGCACCCGGCCCGTACCGGGGTCGACGGCGACGATCGAGGCGGTCTTGCCGAGCCCGCCGACCGCCTCCTCGGCGGCGCGCTGCACCCCGGGGTCGATCGTCGTGCGTACCGGCTCGCCCGCGCCCGGCTTCTTGCGGGCCAGGGTGCGCACGGGTGCGCCCGTCGCCCGGTCGGCGACCACGACCTCGCCGCCGGGCGCCGCGTACAGCCGCTCGTCGTAGCGTGCCTGGAGCGCCGTGGCGCCCCTGCCGGTGTCCGGTGCGACGGCGCCGACCAGGGAGCGGGCGAGATGCGCGACGGGCTGCATGGAGTCCACGAACTGCAGCCCGGGGACGCCCAGCAGCCGGTCGCGGTGCTGCCGGTAGACCTCGTCCCGCAGCGTCACGACCGGCACCGACTCGTCGGGTTCGGCGTCGGCCACGCGCTTCTTCAGCCGCGGCACGTCGAGGCCGGCGTCGAGCGCCGGGTCGGCGAGGACGGCGTACGCGCGGTCGGGCTCCGACAGCTTCGCGGGCCAGATGGAGACGGCCCACACCTTGGCGTCGCCGGCCAGTTCGGAGCCGTCGGCGGCGAGTATCGGGGCGCGCTCGGCGCGCCGGGTGGTGGTGACGAGGGTCTGGTGGCGGCGCAGCGCGGGGTGGACGAGCCGGGGCTCCCAGCGCACCCGCCAGCCGCCGTCCCGCCCGCCCGCCGCCTCCGCCGGGCCGCTTCCCTCGCCGGCCTCGCCGGCCTCGCCGCCCTCGCCGTCGTCCGGCGGCAGGGCCACCGCGCGGGTCTCGTACTCCCAGGTGCCGAAGCCCGGCAGCCGCATGCGGACGGAGAACGGCACGGTGTACGTGCCGTCGTCGCCCTTCTCGGCGTCGTCCAGGGACACGCGCACATCCTGCGGGCCGAGCCCGCGCTGGACGGAGTTCAGCAGGTCGGCGGCGGCCCGGGGCCTGTCGGTGTGGCGCGCGGCCTCCTCCTGGGCGCCGCGCGCCCAGGCGGCCGTGTACGCCCGCACCTCCTGACGCGCCTCGGCGGCGGCCCCGTCGCCGCCGCCCGACACGTACGCGATGCCGCCGGCCAGCACCCCGGCCGCGACCACGACGGCCCCGGCGACCAGGGCCCACCGGGACCGTACGCGCGCGGGCGGAGCCAGATCCATGCGGGCATCCTAGGCCCGTCGTCCCGGCCGCAGGGAGACGGCGACGGGCCGCCAACAGGCCGTCCGCGAACGGCGGTCGGCTGCCGCCGCCGGTCCCGGAGCGGTCAGAGCCAGCCCGCGTACTCCAGGTGGAGTTCGCCGCCGTTGCGGTCGCCGCGGGCCAGCGCCGTCACGCCCGTCGCGACGCAGCGGAAGAGCGTCCAGTCCCGCAGCCGGTCGCGGTCGACGTCCAGGGAGTCCGCCAGCTTCGTCAGCCGCCGCCGCGTCGCCGCCGCCGCGCCCGGCGCGGCCACGAGGGTGTCGACGCGGTCCCGGGCCGGCCAGGCCAGGTCGTACGCCCGCTCGCCCACCAGCGGGCGCGGGCCCACCGCGAGCCACGGCATCCGCTCGGCGGCCAGCACGTGCCCCTGGTGGTAGTCGCCGTGCAGCAGCACGTCGGGGCCCGCCGCCGCCCGGTCGCCCAGCAGCGCCTCGCGGCGCTCCAGAGCCGCGTCGACCAGTTCCGCGTACGGCTCCGCGCGCAGCTCGCGCAGGCGTTCCGCGAGCCGCCCGGTGTGGTCCGCCACCGTCGGCAGCGCGTGGTCCGGGGGTGGGGCGGTCCACAGCCGTTGCAGCGTCGCCGCCGCCTCCAGTTGCGCCTTCGCCTCCGCCAGCGACCGGAGGCTGACGTCCGCCTGCAGCCGTTCGAGCAGCAGCGCCCCCGAGGCGGCGTCGGCGCGCAGCAGCCGCGCGGCGCCGACGCCGTTCCAGTGCTCCAGCGCGCGCTGCTCCGCCGCGATGCGCTCCGGCTCGTACGCGACCTTGAGCGCGGCCGGAGTGCCGTCCTCCTGCCGGACGAGGACGAGGACGCTGGTCCGGCCGCCCGGCGCGTGCACCCGCTCTGCGGTCAGCGCCCAGCGCCGCAGCAGGCCGTCCACCAGCCCGGACAGCCCCGCCAGCCAGGCGCGGCCCGGCTCGCCGTGGGCCGAGACGTGGCGCACCAGGCGCTCCGGCGGCTGGGGCCGGTACTGCGCTGCAGATGCCATACGCGCGGTGTCCTCTTGCTGGGTCAGACCGGGGCGGGCGGATCAGTCCGTGCGGCCGGCGCCCTCCTGCCGGCCCGCGGGTGCGGTGTCGGGCGTGCGTTCGGCCAGCCCAGGGAAGGCTACGCTCCCCCCGCGCCAGCGCGCCGCCCGGACCGCCGCCTCCCGCAGCGCCGCCGCCGCGTCGCGGCGCAGGCCGCCCTCGGCGGCCCGGACGAGGTCGGCGTAGCTGCCCGCGATCCGGTCCTCCAGCTCCGTCGCCAGCCGCACGGCGGCGGCCTCGTCCGGCACCGCGAACGGCAGCGCGTACGCGGCGGCGGCGGGCTGCGGCCGGTCGCCGAGGTCGCTGACGACGCGGCTCAGGGCGTCGCGGCGGGCGCGGTGGGCGTCGTAGCCGGCGCGCGCCTGGTCGGCCAGGCGCCCGGCGCGGGCGCCGACGACGCCGTAGCCGTAGACGGCGGCGTGCTCGGCGGCCAGCGCGCGCTGTGCCGCGGCGCGGGCCTCGTCGGACGGTTCGCTCACGATGACTCCTGGGCTACGGGACGGGGGCGGCCCGCCGGCCGCCCGGTGGCGCCATGACCGGTCGGCGGCACCGGGCGTGACGGACGTCCGGCCCGCTCACCGCGGACCGGGCCGCCCGCAGGGCCGGGCCCGGCGCCGCGGCGGCGCCGGGGGCCGCGCGCCGTGGCTCTCACGCCATCGCCCCGAGGAGGTAGACGTGCGCCGCACCCGCCGCGGCGACCGACGCCAGCAGCCCGGCGAACTCGCCCGGGGCCGTGGCCAGGGTGGCGTTGTGGGCGTCCGCGGCTCTCTTCTCGGCGGCGACCAGCGCGGCGACCGCCTCCGCCGGGTCCGCGGGAACCGCCTCGCCGCCGCGCTTGCCCGCCGGCGGGGGAGCGGCGTCCGCGCGGTCGCCGGACCCTTCGGCCTCCGGGCCCGGGGACGCGGCGCGGGTGTCCGCGGGCAGACCGCGGGCCAGGGCGGAGACGTGCTGCGCCACCTCCGTGCGCAGCGGGTCGAGCGCCCCGGCCAGGCCGGGGTGCGCCGCCGCCGTCGCGTCGTAGCGGCGCAGCAGGCCGCGCGACTCCTCCGCGGCCCGGCGCCGGAGCCGCTCGGTACGGGCGGAGTCGGCGTCCCCGTCGTCGCCGTCTCCGGAGCAGCCCGCGGTGGTGCCTGTCGCCGCCAGCACGGCGGCACCGGCCAGCACGGTTCTTCTCGCCGGGAGTCCCTTGATCCGCACGAGCCGAGCGTACCGGTGGGCAACGCACCCGTCGTGGAGCGGATACGCTTTGACCGGACACGTGACGTCACACAACAGCACACGCGGCCGAGGAGTCACCCGGATGAGCACCACCCAGAACGAGAGGCTGCGCGATCTGCTGGAGCCGCTCGTCAAGGAACGCGACCTCGATCTGGAGGAGATCGAGCTCACCCCGACGGGCCGGCGGCGTGTCCTGCGGGTCGTGGTCGACGCCGACGGCGGCGTGGGCCTGGACACCTGCGCGGAGCTGAGCCGGCGCGTCGCGGAGGAGCTGGACGCCTCCGACGCCATGGGCGACCGCCCGTACGTCCTGGAAGTCACGTCTCCGGGTACGGACCGCCCGCTGACCCTGCCACGCCACTACCGTCGTGCCGCGGGCCGGCTGGTCAAGGTGCGGCTACGGGAGGGCGGCGAGGTCGTGGGACGGATCACCGCGGTGGACGACGCGGGACTGGAGCTGGAGGTGCCGGGGGTGAAGGGCCGCAAGCCCGGCGCCCGGCGGCTGGACTTCGGCGAGATCGCCGGGGCCCGGGTCGAGATCGAGTTCAACCGCAAGGTGACGAAGGACGAGGAGGGCTCGTAGCCGTGGACATCGACATGAGCGCCCTGCGCGGCTTGGTGCGGGAGAAGGAGATCTCCTTCGACCTGCTGGTCGAGGCCATCGAGTCGGCCCTCCTCATCGCCTACCACCGCACCGAGGGCAGCCGCCAGCAGGCCCGCGTGGAGCTGAACCGGGAGACCGGGCACGTCACGGTGTGGGCCAAGGAGGACCCGGACGACGTGCCGGAGGGCGGGGAGGCGCGGGAGTTCGACGACACCCCGTCGGGGTTCGGCCGGATCGCCGCCACCACCGCGAAGCAGGTCATCCTGCAGCGGCTGCGGGACGCCGAGGAGGAGATCACCTTCGGCGAGTACGCGGGCCGCGAGGGCGACATCGTCACGGGCGTCGTGCAGCAGGGCAAGGACCCGAACAACGTGCTGGTCGACATCGGCCGGCTGGAGGCCATCCTGCCGGTGCAGGAGCAGGTGCCGGGCGAGGAGTACAAGCACGGCACCCGGCTGCGTACGTACGTGGTGCGGGTGACCAAGGGCGTACGCGGCCCGTCCGTGACCCTGTCGCGCACACATCCGAACCTCGTGAAGAAGCTCTTCGCGCTGGAGGTGCCGGAGATCGCCGACGGCTCGGTGGAGATCGCGGCCATCGCGCGCGAGGCCGGGCACCGCACGAAGATCGCGGTACGGTCCACCCGCTCCGGGCTGAACGCGAAGGGCGCCTGCATCGGGCCGATGGGCGGCCGGGTGCGCAACGTGATGGCGGAGCTGGGCGGCGAGAAGATCGACATCGTCGACTGGTCCGACGAGCCGGCGGACCTCGTCGGCAACGCGCTGTCGCCGGCGCGGGTCACCAAGGTCGACATCGTGGACCTGGCGGCGCGCTCGGCGCGGGTGACGGTGCCGGACTACCAGCTCTCGCTGGCGATCGGCAAAGAGGGCCAGAACGCGCGGCTGGCGGCCAGGCTGACGGGCTGGCGCATCGACATCCGCCCGGACACGGAGCAGCCGGCGGACTGAGCCCGGACCGTCCGCGCCCGGCCCGGACGGTCCGCTCCCGCGTGCCGGGGCGGGAGGCCGTCCCGCGAAAACCGGGTCGCACCGCCGCGCGTAGATCACGTATCGTCGGGCCCGCCGTGGGCCGCGGGCTGCCCTGGGCGAAAACAGTCGTTCGATTGGCACCCCGAAGCGGGTGTCCGTCGGTCGTGGAGGTAGACTTGAGCGTGTCTGGCCGGACGCGCGCCGGGGGCTGCCCTGAGCGCACCTGCGTGGGGTGCCGGGTGCGTGCGACCAAAGACGATCTGCTGCGTGTGGTGGAGGTCGGCGGCGCGTGCGTCCCCGATCCCCGCGGTACGCTGCCCGGCCGGGGCGCTTATCTGCACCCCGTTCAGGCATGCCTCGACCTGGCGGTCCGCCGCCGGGCGTTCGTCCGGGCCCTGCGGGCCCGGGGCCCGCTCGGCACCGCGGACGTGGACCGTTTCGTGGAGCAGCAGGCCGTGGAGGCAGACATGAGCACGAAGAACACGAGCGCCGTGCGGAACCCCGCGCGGCCAGGTACCTCGCGAGTCGGAAGTGGGTCGAGATTGCGATGAGCACTCGATGAGTACGCGATGAGTACGCCCATGCAGAAGTAGCGACGGTCCGGCGGACACCCCCGGACCAGAAGGAGCGAAGTGGCTAAGGTCCGGGTATACGAGCTCGCCAAGGAGTTCGGCGTCGAGAGCAAGGTCGTCATGGCCAAGCTCCAAGAACTTGGCGAATTCGTCCGCTCGGCGTCCTCGACCATCGAGGCGCCGGTCGTACGCAAACTGACTGATGCATTCCAGTCCGGCAACGGCTCGGCTGCGGCCAAGCCCGCCGGCAAGCCCGCCGCGCCGAAGAAGAAGGCCGCCGCCAAGCCCGGCGTCCCCGGCGCGCAAGCGGCGAAGCCCGCCCCCGTCAAGCCCGAGCAGGCCGCGGAGCGCAAGCCCGCGCCGCGCCCCGGCACCGACGCCGGCAGGCCCGCGCCCACCCCGGCGCCCCGTCCGGCTCCGGGCCCGACCCCGCCGGCGCAGAAGGCCCCGGCGCCCGAGGCGCCGGAGTTCACCGCGCCGCCCGCCGCGGACCGCGGCGGCGCCCCGAAGCCCGGCGCGAAGCCGGGTCCCCGTCCGCCCGCCCCCGCGCGCGGCGGCGGTCAGGGCGGTGGCCAGCCCGGCGGCGCCGGCGGCCGTACCGGCGGTGCGCGCCCCGGCGCGCCCGGCCCGCGTCCCGGTGGCCGGCCCGCGGGCCCGCGCCCCGGCAACAACCCGTTCACCTCCAGCGGCTCCACCGGCATGGCCCGGCCGCAGGCCCCGCGCCCGCAGGCCCCCCGCCCCGCCGGTGCCCAGGGCGGCGCGCAGGGCGGCGGCCCGCGCCCGCAGGCGCCGGGCGGCTCCCGGCCCACCCCGGGCGGCATGCCCCGGCCGCAGGGCGGCCAGGGCGGCGGCGCGCGTCCCGGCGGCCCGCGCCCGAACCCCGGCATGATGCCGCAGCGCCCCGCCCCCGGCGGGCGCCCCGGCGCCCCGGCCGGCGGTCGTCCCGGCGGCGGTGGCCGTCCGGGCGGCGGCGGTCCCGGCGGTCGTCCGGGCGGCGGCGGCGGTGGCGGCGGTCGTCCCGGCGGTGGCGGCGGCTTCGGCGGTCGTCCCGGTGGGGGCGGCGGCGGTGGCGGCGGCTTCGGCGGTCGTCCCGGCGGCGGCGGTGGCGGCGGTGGCCGTCCCGGCTTCGCCGGCCGTCCCGGCGGTCCCGGTGGCCGCGGCGGCACCCAGGGCGCCTTCGGACGTCCGGGCGGTCCCGCGCGCCGCGGTCGCAAGTCGAAGCGGCAGCGCCGCCAGGAGTACGAGCAGATGCAGGCGCCGTCCATCGGCGGCGTGATGCTCCCGCGCGGCAAGGGCGAGACGGTCCGTCTCTCCCGCGGCGCGTCGCTCACGGACTTCGCGGAGAAGATCAACGCCAACCCGGCGTCCCTGGTCCAGGTGATGTTCAACCTGGGCGAGATGGTCACCGCGACGCAGTCCGTCTCCGACGAGACGCTGCACCTCCTGGGCGAGGAGATGAACTACACCGTCCAGGTCGTCAGCCCGGAGGAGGAGGACCGGGAGCTGCTCGACTCCTTCGACATCGAGTTCGGCGAGGACGAGGGCGGCGAGGAAGCGCTCGTGGCGCGGCCCCCGGTGGTCACCGTCATGGGTCACGTCGACCACGGCAAGACGCGCCTGCTGGACGCGATCCGCAAGACCAACGTCCTGGAGGGCGAGGCCGGCGGCATCACCCAGCACATCGGCGCGTACCAGGTGGCGACCGACGTCAACGGCGAGGAGCGCCGGATCACCTTCATCGACACCCCGGGTCACGAGGCGTTCACCGCCATGCGTGCCCGCGGTGCGAAGGCGACCGACATCGCGATCCTCGTGGTCGCGGCCAACGACGGCGTGATGCCGCAGACGGTCGAGGCGCTGAACCACGCCAAGGCGGCCGACGTGCCGATCGTCGTCGCGGTCAACAAGATCGACGTCGAGGGCGCGGACCCGTCGAAGGTGCGCGGCCAGCTCACCGAGTACGGGCTGGTGGCCGAGGAGTACGGCGGCGAGACGATGTTCGTCGACATCTCCGCCAAGCAGGGCCTGCACATCGAGGACCTGCTGGAGGCCGTCGTCCTCACCGCGGACGCCAGCCTGGACCTGCGCGCGAACCCCAAGCAGGCCGCCGAGGGCATCGCGATCGAGGCCCACCTCGACCGCGGCCGCGGCGCCCTGGCGACCGTGCTGGTCCAGCGCGGCACGCTGCGCGTCGGGGACACGATGGTCGTCGGCGACGCCTACGGCCGCGTGCGCGCCATGCTCGACGACCTGGGCAACCCCCTGGACGAGGTCGGACCCTCGACCCCCGCCCAGGTGCTCGGTCTGACCAGCGTCCCCGGCGCCGGGGACAACTTCCTGGTGGTCGAGGAGGACCGGACGGCCCGCCAGATCGCCGAGAAGCGCGCCGCGCGCGAGCGCAACGCCGCCTTCGCCAAGCGCACCCGCCGGGTGTCGCTGGAGGACCTGGACAAGGTGCTCAAGGCCGGCGAGGTGCAGCAGCTCAACCTCATCATCAAGGGCGACGCGGCGGGTTCCGTCGAGGCGCTGGAGTCCTCGCTCATGCAGTTGGACGTCGGTGAAGAGGTCGATCTGCGCGTGCTGCACCGCGGCGTGGGTGCGGTCACCGAGACCGACATCGACCTGGCCACGGGCTCGGACGCGATCGTGATCGGCTTCAACGTCCGCGCCGAGGGCCGGGCGACGCAGATGGCCGAGCGCGAGGGCGTCGACGTCCGCTACTACTCGGTGATCTACCAGGTCATCGAGGAGATCGAGGCCGCGCTGAAGGGCATGCTCAAGCCGGAGTACGAGGAGGTGGAGCTCGGCACCGCCGAGATCCGCGAGGTCTTCCGCTCCTCCAAGCTGGGCAACATCGCCGGTGTGCTCATCCGCTCCGGCGAGGTCAGGCGCAACTCCAAGGCCCGGGTCGTCCGCGACGGCAAGGTGGTCGCGGAGAACCTCAACATCGAGGGCCTGCGCCGCTTCAAGGACGACGTCACCGAGATCCGCGAAGGCTTCGAGGGCGGTATCAACCTCGGGAACTTCAACGACATCAAGGTCGACGACGTCATCGCGACGTACGAGATGCGCGAGAAGCCGCGCGGCTGATCCGCAGCACCGCCGGCAGGGGGCGGCCCTTCACGAAGGGCCGCCCCCTCGCCGCCCCTGACTCCCGTATATCCCGTACCGGCGGGTGATCCGGACACCACGTGTACGTAGGAACGCTTTCCTGCGACTTCCTCCTCGGCGACGTACGGTCGCTGAAGGAGAAGCGCTCCGTCGTCCGCCCGATCGTCGCGGAGCTGATCCGCAAGTACGCGGTGACCGCCGCGGAGGTCGGGCACCAGGACCTGCACCGCCGGACCGTGATCGGTCTCGCGACGGTCTCCGGGGACGCCGGACACCTCACCGATGTGCTGGACCGGTGCGAGCGGATGCTCGCGGCCCGGCCGGAGGTGGAGCTGCTGACCGTACGGCGGCGGATCCACCACGAAGACGACGAGTAGACAAGTGGGCAAGGAGACGGACCAGTGGCCGACAACGCACGGGCGAAGCGCTTGGCGGACCTCATCCGTGAGGTCGTGGCCGAGAAGCTGCAGCGGGGCATCAAGGACCCGCGGCTCGGCTCCCGGGTGACCATCACCGACACGCGCGTGACCGGCGACCTCCGGGAGGCGACCGTCTTCTACACGGTGTACGGCGACGACGAGGAGCGGGCGCAGGCGGCGAAGGGGCTGGAGAGCGCCAAGGGCGTGCTGCGCTCGGCGGTCGGCGCCGCGGCCGGGGTGAAGTTCACCCCCACGCTCGCGTTCGTGCCGGACGCCCTGCCCGAGAACGCCAAGAACATCGACGACGTCCTGGAGCGCGCCCGGCTCCAGGACGAGCAGGTGCGCAGCGTCGCCGCGGGCGCGGAGTACGCGGCGGGGGCGGACCCGTACAGGCGGGACCGCGACGAGGACGACGAGGGCGGGGCCGACGAGAGCGGGGCCGACGACGGCACCGGCGACGGCGGGGCCCGCGGCGACGCGGACGGAGGCCCGGCGGGGGCATGAGGGGGAAGTCGACCGGCCCGGACGGCCTCGTCATCGTCGACAAGCCGGCCGGGCTGACCTCGCACGACGTCGTCGGCCGGCTGCGCCGGCTCGCCGGTACCCGGCGCGTCGGCCACGCCGGGACGCTGGATCCGATGGCGACGGGAGTGCTCGTCGTCGGGGTGGAGAAGGCGACCCGGCTGCTGGGCCACCTCGCGCTCACCGACAAGGAGTACCGGGCCACGATCCGGCTCGGCCAGACGACGCTGACCGACGACGCCGAGGGCGACGTGACGGCCACCGCCGACGCGGGTGACCTGCCGCCCGGCGCGGTCGACGCCGGCATCGCCGGGCTGACCGGCGACATCATGCAGGTGCCGTCGGCCGTCAGCGCGATCAAGGTGGACGGCAAGCGGTCGTACAAGCGCGTGCTGGACGGCGAGGCCGTGGAGCTGCCGGCGCGGCCGGTGACCGTGAGCACGTTCGTCCTGCACGGCGTGCGGGCGGCGACGGCCGGGGACGGCACGCGGGTGACGGACCTGGACGTGACGGTGGCGTGCTCCTCCGGCACGTACATCCGCGCCCTCGCCCGCGACCTCGGCGCCGGGCTGGGCGTCGGCGGCCATCTCACCGCCCTGCGGCGCACCCGCGTCGGCCCGTACGGGCTGGACGGGGCGCGGACGCTGGAGCAGTTGGCGGAGCGGCTCGACGTGCTGCCGATCGGCGACGCCGCGGCGGCGGCCTTCCCGCGCTGGGACGTGGACGCCGAGCAGGCGCGGCTGCTGTCGCACGGGGTGCGGGTGGCGGTGCCGGCGGGGCTGGCCGAGGGGCCGCACGCGGTGTTCGGGCCGGACGGGCGCTTTCTGGCGCTGGTGGAGCCGGCCGGGGGGCGGGCGAAGGCGCTGGCGGTGTTCGCGTAGCCGTTGCGCCGGGGACGTGACCGCCGTTCCGGTCGCCCCGGCGGGTGCCTGCGGCGGCCGGGATTACGCCGAACGGGTGTCGAGGGGGGCGCATCGCGCCACTCCTCGTTTCCCGTGATCAGCCGGTGGCAAGCCATGCCCTGGGGCTCACCCGGGGAGGCTGGCCGTTGCCGCATTCATCGCCGCCGCCGCGCGCGCCCGGCACCGTCGTACGCATCCGCGACCTCGCCGGCCGCCCGCGGGGCACCGGATTCGTCGTCGACGCCGAGGGCACCGTGCTCACCAGCCACGAGGCCGTCGACGGGCTCACCCGGCTGGTGCTGTACGCGCCGGGCGACGGGCACACGTGGCTGATCGAGTCCCCGGACGTCACATCGCTGCCGGGCGCGGACCTCGCGGTCGTACGGGCCCGGGGGCTGGCCGGCGCCCGGCCGTTCGCGCTCGCCGCCGCGGTGCCCGACGACGGCGCGGAGGTGGCCGTCGCGCTGCCGCGGGCACGGGTGCCGGGGCGGGTGGTGGCCGCGGCCACGGCCACGTACACCGCGACCGATCGCTACCACCTCGTCGAGGGGGTGCGGCAACTCGCCCTCGCCCCGCACGAGTCGCTGCGCGTGGGCGGTGAGGCGAGCGGCGCGCCGGTGCTGGACGCGGCGAGCGGGGCGGTGGTCGCCGTGGTCGGCACCGCGCTGCACGCGGACCGCGGCGGGGTGGCGCTCGCGGTGCCGCTGCGCGGGGCGGCGGACGACGCGGCGGGCACCCTGGGGGACGCGCTGGACCGGGGCGGGGCGCAGGTGGCGGCGTACGGGCGGGACCTGAACCTGGCGGGGGCGCTGGAGCTGGGGGCGGCGGGGGCCGGTGCGGTCGCGGACGGTGGTGCGGCGGGGACGGGGGGAGCCTGGGCCGCGGGCGGTGGTGCGCGGGGCGGGACGGTCGCGGCCACGGGAGTCGGGCCGGAGGGTGGGCCCGTCGCCTTCGCGGCCGGCGCCGCGGGAGCCGGACGCCTGGCCGCGCCGGTGTGGGGGGAGCCCGTCGAGCGGCGGGCGGTGGCGGCGGAGTTCGGTCGGTTCTTCGGCGGTGCCGCGCACGTCCTCGCGCTCGTCGGCCATCCCGGCACCGGGCGGTCCACCGAACTCGCCCGGCTCGCGGCCCGCCGCGCCGCCGGCGCGGCACCCGCGCCGTCGGTGTGCCTGCGCGGCGCGGACCTGAAGGTCGCGGACGCGGGCGTACGGGATGCCGTGGCCCGCGCGCTGCGCGACGCCGCGGGGGTGGTGACCGCGGCGGCGGGCGCCGCGGGCTGCGCGGGCGACCCGGCGACGGCCACGCCGGAGGCGGTCGCCGCGCAAGCGCACGTCGCGGGGCGGCCGTTGCTCGTCCTGCTCGACTGCCCGGAGGAGATGCCGCCGGTGCTGGCGCAGGCGCTGGGGGAGTGGACGGCGCACACGGCGGAGTGGCTGGGCGAGCACGGCGTACGGCTGGTGCTGGCGTGCCGGCCGGAGTACTGGGAGCGGGCGGGCGCGCTGTTCCCGGCGGAGATGCTGCACGCCGGGCAGGCGTGCCCGGAGACGCTGCCGCCGTGCGTGCCGCTGGGGGACTTCACTCCGGCGGAGGCGGGCGAGGCCCGCACCCGCTACGGCATCCCCGCCACGGCCCTGCGGCCCGCGGACGCCCGCCACCCGCTGACGCTGCGGCTGCTGGCGGAGGTCCGCGCGGCGCTGCCGCGGGGCGCCGGGTCGCACGGGTACGGGGTCGCGGGCCCGGCGCAGCCGGGCGGGGCCGCGGCGGCGGCATACCGGGGTGCGGCGCGGGGGGCGGGGCGCGGTCTGGGGGCGCCTGCGGACCACGCCGTCGCGCAGGGTGGGAGGGGGCCGGCCGCACCGGCGGCGGCTGCACCGCCGGCCGCGGTGCGGGCGCCGGGCGTGAGCGCCGGCACGGGGTCCGCGGCACCGCTGCCGGGTGGAGCCGCGGCGGGAGGTCCATCGATCGGCGCCGGCGCGGACTCGCCGGGGGCGGGCGCCGGGCCTGTGTCCCCGGCGCCACTGCCGGGTGAGGGCGCGGAGGGGGACGGATCGGGCAGTGGCGGGGCGGAGTTGCCGGATGCGGGCGTCGCGACGGTGTCCGCGGTACCGGGGGCTCGCTCCCCGGGGACGCCCGCGGGGGCGGGACCGGGTTCCGCCGCGCCGGGCGCGGGCCCGGGCGGTGGTGTCGGCCCGCCGCGCCGGATCGCGGCGGTCGCGGTCGGCCCGGGGCCGCGGCGGTGGGAGGTGTTCGAGGCGTATCTCGCGCTCGTCAGCCTGCGCGTCGCCGAGCGCCTTGCCCACGGCGCCGGCCCCGCCGGCCCGCGCGGGGCCGCCGTCGGCCGGCTCGCCGCGTACGTCGCCGGGCAGGTGCACGAGGCGGCGCGGCGGTGTCTGGGCCCCGGCCAGGGGGAGTTGGAGCGGGCCGCGTTCGAGGAACTGTTTCCGTGGCGGGTGCCGGATCACCTCGCCGGGCTCACCGGCTGGGCCTCCGCGGTGCTCGCCGAAGGGCTCTTGGTGCCCGCGGGTGCCGGTTACCGTTTCGCGCACGAGGAGTTCGCCGACTGGCTGCAGGGCGCGCATCTCGACGTCGACGCCGCCCTCGCCGTGCTCGTCCACCGGACCTCCGAGCGCTGGCGCCCCGGCGACCTGCCGTCCTCCGCGGACGGCGGCGCCGGGCGCCGCGCGCTGCCGGTGGCGCCGCACCGGATCGGGGCGTGCGTCGAGGCGCTTCTCCTGCTGGAGCGGCGGCACGGGCGTACGGAGCTGGGGCACCGGCTGACGGACCTGCTGGGCGCCGCCGACGCCGCGGTCAGCCGCCGCTCGGCGTTCCCGGAGGAGCCGGGGGCCGGCACGCCCCCCGCCGCCGACGGCGGCTGGTGGGGCGCCCACCTGCTCGGCGAGACCCTGCTGCGCGTGCCCGACGCCCGCCCGTACCGGCACGTGCTCCGGCGCCTCGCCACCTGCCTCGCCGGCCATGCCGCCCGCTTCGGCGGCACCGCCCAACTCCCCGGCGTCCTCGCCCCCTTCGGGCCCGCGTTCTTCACCCGGCTGCCCCTCCCGCTCGCCGACCGCCTCGACCTGCTGCGCCTCCTCCTGCCCGCGGACACCCGCCGCCCGTCCGCGTACCTGACCGCCGCGGGGGAGCTCCTCCAGGCCGACCCGACCGCCGTGCAGCCGCTCCTCGTCGGCTGGTTCGACGACGACCGCGCCCTGCCCCACGGGGGCGCCACCGTCGCCGACGCCGCCCAGGCGCTCCTGCACACCCACCGCGCCCGCGCCGTCGACGACCTCGCCGAGGCCCTCGTCGCCTCCGCCCACCCGCGCGCCGCCGAACTCCTCGCCGAGCTCGCCGAGGACGAGCCGTCCGGCCTCTGCCGCGCCGTGGACCGCTGGGCGCGCGACCCCCGCGCGGAGCGCCGCGTAGCCGCCGCCGCGTACGCGCCGGCGACCGCCCGGCACGCGCGCGGCGCCGCCGACCGCGCCCTGCTCCGCTACGCCGCGCAGGCGCTGCTCGCGCACGCCGACGACGACGCCCTCCACGGCCCCGCCCTCGCCGTGCTCCTCCGCGACCCCCACAGCCGCGCCGGGCACCTCGACCGCGCCCTGGCCCTCCTCGCCGCGGACGACCCGCACCTCGCCCCCGCGGACTTCGCCCCCGCCCTCGCCACCCACCCCGGGCCCGTGCTCGACGCCTTCCGGGACCTCCTCCACCGCCCCGGGACGGGAGCCGCCGACGTGCTGCGCACCCTCGCTCGCGTACGGCCCTGCACCCCGGCGCTCGCCCGGAGCGCCGCGGACCTCGTCCGCGAGTACGTCGACCACCACCCCGAAGGCGCCGCGGCCGCCGCCGACTTCGTCGACCGGCGGCTGGAGCACGGGCAGAGCGAGCGCGCCGTGCTCTTCCCGCTCGCCGTCGAGTTGCTGACCGCGCACTCGCCGGTGGTGCGCCGTGCGCTCGCGCCGGTCGTCGCGGCCCCGGGGACCCGCACGTCCCGCCCCCTGCGCCGCGAGCTGCTCGGCGTACTCCTTGACCGCGAGCGCGAACCCGCCGTCCTCGACGCGCTGCTCGCCGCGGTCGGCCGCACCACGGCCGGGCGCCCGGAGTGCCGCACGCGGGACCTCGTCCAGGGCATCGGGCTGCTGCTGTCCCGTACGCCGGAGGGGGCGGCGGTCTTCGACCGGCGGCTGGTGGCGCTCGCCGCCGAGCTGCCCGCGTTCGCGGACCAACTGCGCGGCTGGCTGGCCGCGGACCGGGACGCGTGGGCGGTGCTGCTCGGGCCGAGCGCGCAGCTCGCCGTCGGCACGTCGCACCCGCGGCGCGCGTCCTGACCGCGCGGGCGCGCGCGTCCGGCGGACGGCGGCGCCGGTACCGGCCGCCGGGCCACGAAACCGGCCGTCCCGCCGGGCCGACCGGCGCCCGGGTCCTGCGCCGGGCCGCGAGCATGGCAGTCTTGTCTTCCGACAGTCCTGTACGGGCAGGCACGACAACGGCGGACCGAGGAGCGGGCACAGTGCAGCGCTGGCGTGGCTTGGAGGACATCCCCGAGGGGTGGGGGCGCAGCGTCGTCACCATCGGCTCGTTCGACGGCGTACACCGCGGCCACCAGCTCATCATCGGCCGGACGGTGGAGCGCGCCCGGGAGCTGGGCGTCGCGTCGGTCGTCGTGACCTTCGACCCGCACCCCAGCGAGGTCGTCCGGCCCGGCAGCCACCCCCCGCTGCTGACCGCGCACCACCGGCGGGCGGAGCTGGTGGCGGACCTCGGCGTGGACGCGCTGCTGATCCTGCCGTTCACCGCGGAGTTCTCGAAGCTGTCGCCCGCGGACTTCGTGGTGAAGGTGCTGGTCGACAAGTTGCACGCGCGGGCGGTGGTGGAGGGTCCCAACTTCCGCTTCGGCCACAGGGCCGCCGGCGACGTCGCGTTCCTCTCCTCGCTCGGGGAGACGTACGACTACACCGTGGACGTCCTCGACCTCCAGGTCAGCGGCGCCGCGGACGACGGCGCGCCGTTCTCCTCCACGCTCGCGCGCCGGCTGATCGCCGACGGCGACGTCGCGGGGGCGGCGGAGGTGCTGGGCCGGCCGCACCGGGTCGAGGGCATCGTCGTCCGGGGCGCGCAGCGCGGCCGGGAACTGGGCTTCCCGACGGCCAACCTGGAGACGCTGCCGCACACGGCGATCCCCGCGGACGGGGTGTACGCGGGCTGGCTGGACGCCGTCGGCGAGCGCATGCCGGCGGCGATCTCGGTGGGCACGAACCCGCAGTTCGACGGCACGGAGCGGACGGTCGAGGCGTACGCGCTCGACCGCGACGACCTCGACCTGTACGGGCTGCACGTGGCCGTCGACTTCCTCGCCTTCGTCCGCGGCCAGGAGCGCTTCGACACGGTCGAGGACCTGAAGGCCCAGATGCGCCGCGACGTCGACGCCAGCCGCGACCTGACCGCGGCCCGGTGACCGGAGAGGGCCGTCCGGCAGGGGCCGGACGGTGCCGTCCGGCCCCTGCCGGACACGCGTAGAACGCCGCTACTGTCCCCGCCTGCACGCATTTGCAGGGGGGATCATGAGTAACTCGCCATACCCGCTCCACCCCGAGGGGCCCCGCCAACCCGCGGCAGACCCGGGCCCGTCCCGGCGGAGCCGCCGGATCCGGACAGCGATCGGCGTGGCCGGCGCGGTCGTCGTCTTCGGCATCGGAGCCGCCGTCGGCGGCGGCGACGAGTCGGACGCCGCGGGAGCGGCGCCGACCGTCACCGCCACCGCCGAGTCCACCGAGACGGTCACCGCGACGCCGGAGCCCGCGCCCACCGTCACCAGGACCGAGAAGGTCGAGGTCGAGGTCACCGAGACGGAGACCGTCACCGCGGAGCCGCCCCCGGACGGCGGCGGCGACTCCGGGGCCGACCCGGGCTCGGACGACCGGGCGGGGGACGCCAACACCTCCGGCTACCCGGACGGCCCGCCGCCCGGCCCCGATGTCGACTGCCCTGATCTCGCCGGCCCGGTCTGGGTCGGCGACAGCGACCCGCACCGGCTCGACAGGGACGCCGACGGCATCGGTTGCGACTGGAACTGACCCGCGGCGGCGGACACGGTGCCCGGCACGACGGCCTGCCCACGCCGCCGTCGCCTCGCCGGCCCCGGCGCTACGGCGCCGGGGCCGGCGTCGGCGTTTCGGCCAGGTGGCAGGCCACGCCCGCCGAGGCGCCGTCCAGTACCGGCAGGTCCGTGCCGCGGCAGGCGTCCGCGACGCCTGCCGCGGCCGCCTCGCCGGAGGCGAGGTGTTGGCAACGGGCGTGGAACCGGCAGCCGCCCGGGATCCGTGCCGGGTCCGGCGGCTCGCCGGTCAGCACCACCGGCTCCGTCCCCGACTCCGGCAGCACCGACAGCAGGGCCTTCGTGTACGGGTGCCGCGGCGCGGTCAGCACCTCCTCCACCGGGCCCGCCTCCACGATCCGGCCCAGGTACATCACCGCCACCCGGTCCGCGATGTTCCACGCCAGCCCCAGGTCGTGGGTGACGACCAGCGCGGACAGCCCCAGTTCTGCGCGGAGCCGCAGCAGCAGGGCCAGGATCTCGCCGCGCACCGAGGCGTCGAGCGAGGCCACCGGCTCGTCCGCGACGATCAGCTCCGGGTCGAGGACGAGGGCGCCCGCGATGACCACGCGCTGGCGCTGCCCGCCGGACAGCTCGTGCGGGTAGCGCAGGAAGAAGCGCTCCGGCGGGCGCAGACCGGCCCGGGAGAGCGCGGAGGCAACCGCGGCGCGTTCGTCGCCGCGGTGGCCGTGGATGCGCAGGCCCTCGGCGACGGCGTCGTAGACGGTGTGCCGCGGGTTGAGCGACCCGCTGGGGTCCTGCAGCACGAGCTGCACCCGCCGGCGGTACGCCTTGAGCGCGCGGCTGCCGTACGCCAGCGGGGAGCCGCGGAACGCGACCTCGCCGGCGGTGGGGCGGACCAGGCCGAGGAGCGCGCGGGCCAGGGTGGTCTTGCCGCAGCCGGACTCGCCGACGAGGGCGACGATCTCGCCCGCGCCGATGGCCAGGTTGACGCCGTCGACCGCCCGGGCGGCCGGTGCGCCGTGCCGCCCGGGGAAGACGACCCGCAGCCCTTCGGCGGCGAGTAGCGGCTCCCCGGCGCCGCCCCGGTCCTCACCTACGTCCTTCTCCGCCGGCTCCCCGCTCACCGTGTCTCCTTCACGCTCTTGACGCTGTCCACGTGTACACACGCCGCCCGCCGCCCCGGGCCCGCCTCCCGCAGTCGCGGGTCCGCCGTCGCGCAGCTCTCCAGCGCCACCGGGCAGCGCGGGTGGAACGCGCAGCCCGGCGGCAGGTGTGCCGGGTCCGGCGGGTCGCCGGGCAGGCCCTGCGGTGCGCGGCGGTCCGCGGCGCGGCCGACGGTCGGGAACGCCGCCGCCAGCGCTCCGCTGTACGGGTGCTCCGCCGCCGTGAACACCCGCTGCGCCGGCCCCTCCTCGACGATCCGGCCCGCGTACATGACGGCCAGCCGGTCGCAGGTGTCCGACAGCACCGCCAGGTCGTGGCTGATCATCAGCAGGCTGATGCCCTGGTCGGCGACCAGCCGCTCGATGAGCCGCAGGATCTGCGCCTGGATCATCACGTCCAGCGCCGTCGTCGGCTCGTCGGCGACGATCAGCCGCGGCTCGCACGCCAGCGCCATCGCGATCATCACCCGCTGCCGCTGGCCGCCGGACAGCTCGTGCGGGTACGCCCCGCCCCGGGCGGCCGGCAGCCCGACCTGCTCCAGCAGCCCCTCCGCGCGCCGCCGGGCCGCACCCTGGGACGTCTCCAGCCGGTGCAGCAGGATCGGCTCGGCGATCTGGTCGCGGACGCGGTGCACGGCGTTGAGCGAGTGCATCGCGCCCTGGAAGACGATCGACGCTCCCGCCCAGCGCACCGCGCGCAGCCGCCCCCACGCCATGGTGAGCACGTCCTCGCCGTCGAGCAGGATCTCCCCGCCCAGCCGCGCCGAGCGCGGCAGCAGCCGCAGCAGCGCCAGCGCCAGCGTCGACTTGCCGCAGCCCGACTCCCCGGCGAGGCCGAGCTTCTGCCCGGCGGCCAGGGTGAGGTCCACGCCGCGCACCGCGGGCACGGCTTCGGCGCCCGTACCGTACGTCACGTGCAGGTCGCGCACGTCGAGGAGCGTCACTTCGCCACCCCCAGCTTCGGGTTGAGCACGGACTCCAGCGCCCGGCCGGACAGCGTGAAGCACAGCGCGACCACCGCGATGGCGATGCCCGGCGGCACCAGGAACGACCAGTGCCCGGAGCTGATCGCGCCCGCCTCCCGGGCGTCCTGGAGCATGCCGCCCCAGGAGACGACCTGCGGGTCGCCCAGGCCGAGGAACGCGAGCGTGGCCTCGGTGAGGATGGCCTCGGAGATGACCAGGGTGGTCTGGGCGAGGACCAGCGGCATCACGTTCGGCAGCACGTGCCGGAGCATGATGTGCGTGTGCCCGCCGCCGAGCGCCCGGGCGCGCTCGACGTACGGGCGCGCCTCGATGGCCAGCGTCTGCGCCCGTACCAGCCGGGCGGTCTTGGGCCAGGCCGCCACGCCGATGGCGATGATGACCGTGGTGACCGAGCGGGACATCACCGTGGCCAGCACGATCGCCAGCACGAGTGTCGGCATGACGAGGAAGAAGTCCGTGACGCGCATCAGCACGCCGGACAGCCAGCCGCCGTAGTGCCCGGCGATCATGCCGACGAGGGTGCCGATGCCGACGGTCAGCGCGGCGGCCAGCAGCCCGACGGTGAGCGAGATGCGCGCTCCGTGGACGAGGAGGTCGAGGACGGAGCGGCCGAACTGGTCGGTGCCCAGCGGGAACGTCGTGCTGGGGTCCTCCAGCGCCGTGCCCGGCGCGTCGGTGACGCTGTCGGCGTCCGCGCCGACCAGCAGCGGCGCGGCCAGCGCCACGAACGCGATGACGACGAGCGCGACGAGGCCCACGAGGCCCGCGCGCTGCCGGCGGTACGCGCGCCAGAAGCGGGCCGCGGAGCGGCGCCGGCGCGCGCGGGCGAGTGCGCGCGGGTCGGTGCCGGCGGGTTCTGCGGGGGGCGTGACGGTGGGCTCGGGACCCGGCTCGCCGCCCAGTGCTTCCGTACTCATCGGCCCACCCGGGGATCGAACAGCGGATAGATCAGGTCGGCGACCACGCTCATCAGGATCATCGTGCCCGCGTAGACGATGAACAGGCCCTGGATCAGCGGCAGGTCGGGGACGCTCAGCGCCTGGTAGAACAGCCCGCCCAGGCCCGGCCAGGAGAAGACCGTCTCGACCAGGATGGAGCCGGCCGCGATGAAGCCGAGGTTGACGAAGACGAGCGTGATCGTCGGCAGCAGGGCGTTCGGCACGGCGTGCCGGCGGCGTACGAGGTCGTCGCGCAGCCCCTTGGCGCGGGCGGCCGTCAGGTAGTCGCTGCCCATCTCGTCGAGCAGCGAGGAGCGCATGACGAGCAGCGTCTGGGCGTAGCTCGCGGCCACGAGAGTGAGCACCGGCAGGACCATGTGGTGGATCACGTCCACGACGTACGCGAGGCCCTCCTCGCCGCCCGACTCCATGCCCCCGGTGGGGAACAGCCCGGGGATCGGCCCGATGCCGACGGAGAAGACGATGATGAGCAGCATCCCGAGCCAGAAGTGCGGCACCGACCAGAAGGTGAGCGCGATGCCCGTGTTGACCTTGTCGCCGAGCCCGCCGTGCCGCCAGGCGGCGCGCGTGCCGAGCCACAGCCCGAGCGCGCTGTAGAGCACCACCGCCGTGCCGGTGAGCAGCACGGTGGCCGGCACGCGCTCCCAGATGAGGTCCAGCACCGGCTTGTTGAACTGGTACGAGTCGCCGAGGTTGCCGGTCAGCGCGTCCCCGACGTAGTGCGTGAACTGCTCCCACAGCGGCAGGTCGAGGCCGTACTGCCGGCGCAGCGCGGCGAGTTGCTCGGCGTCGACCTTGCGGCCGTGCGTCATCGTCTTGACCGGGTCGCCGGGGATGATCCGGAAGAGGAAGAAGCTGGTGACGAGGATGGCGAAGAGGGAGACCGCGGCGCCGGCGAGCTTGCCCGCCACGTAGCTGAGGTAGGCGCGGCGGGAGCCGCCCGCGGCGCCGCGGGCGTCGGGTGCCGCCGGTGCCGACGGCGCCGTCTTCACGGCGGCGGGGGTGACGGGTGGGTCTGTCGTGGACATGGCCCTCGCTTTGCTCGGGTCGGTCGGGCGGGTGTCCGGCGCCGCGGCGCCGGACACCCCGGGGTGGCGAGGGTGCGTACCGGCTACTCGCGGTCCTCCGCCGTGGCCCGGCGGCGCAGCGTGAAGACCACGCCCGCCGCGACCGCCACGACGACCGCCGCGCCGCCGCCGAGCACCACGCCCGTCGCCGAGCCGCCGTCGTCGGACGCCTCGGCGGCCGGGACCGCGGTGGC
Source organism: Streptomyces sp. WMMC500 (assembly GCF_027497195.1). NCBI lineage: Bacteria > Bacillati > Actinomycetota > Actinomycetes > Kitasatosporales > Streptomycetaceae > Streptomyces > Streptomyces sp. WMMC500. The sequence goes on along the minus strand of NZ_CP114905.1, from coordinate 2,305,576 downwards.
CCAGCTCCAGGAGCCGTCCTGGCCCCAGATGTTGCCGTTGCCGGCGGGCATCGCGGTGATCGACTCGATGTGGTCGGTGCGGTACGCCTCCACGGAGTTCGGGTACGCCAGCACGTTCATGTACCCGGTGTCGTAGAGCACCGACTGCATCTCCCGGACTATCTCCGCGCGCTTGGCCGGGTCGTCGTAGGCCGCCAACTGCTCGGCGTAGAGCCGGTCGAAGTCCTTGTTGCAGATGAAGTTGTCCGTCTGCCCCACGACGTCCTCGGACGCCGGCAGCGCGGCGCAGGTGTGGATGGCCAGGACGAAGTCCGGGTCGGGGTTGACCGACCAGCCGTCGAAGGCGAGGTCGTACTCACCGGCGACCCACGGGTCGCCGACGTTGTCCAGGCACTGCAGGTCCAGGCCGATGCCCAGGTCGCCCCACCACTCCTCCAGGAACTTGCCCGCGGCCTTGTCCTTGGGGTCGGTGGCGTGGCACAGCATCCGGAAGTTCAGCGGCTTGCCGTCCTTGCCGACGCGCTTGCCGTCCTCCAGCTCGTAGCCCGCCTCGTCCAGCAGCCGCGCCGCCTTCCGCGGGTCGTACGCGATCTTCTGCTCGGCCGACGGCTTCCAGTGGTAGTCGGCGAAGCGCGGCGGGATGTAGCCCTCGCCCTCGACGCCGTGCCCCTGCAGCACCTTGTCCACGATCGCCGTACGGTCCACCGCGAGGAAGAGAGCCTCGCGCACCTTCGGGTCGAGCAGCGCCGGGTGGCCGTCGCCGAACTTGCGGCCCTTGACGTCTCGCGCCCCGGGGTTCGTGGCGATGGCCCAGAAGCGCCGGCCCTGGCCGTCGTTGACCTTGATGTCGGGCTGGCCCTTCAGGGACGCGGCGTGCGCCGGCGTCAGGTCCGGTACGAAGGACACCTCGCCCTTGCGCAGGGCGGCGACGGCGGCGTCGGTCTCCTTGTAGTACTTGAACGTCAGCTCGTCGAACTTCGGTGCGCCCCGCCAGAAGTTCTCGTTCGGCTCGAAGGTGACGTGCGAGTCGGTCTTGAAGTCCGTGAGGACGTACGGGCCGCTGCCGACGACCGGGAACTCGGCGTCGTTGTTGAACTTCCCGAGGTCGTCGACGTCCTGCCAGACGTGCTTGGGCACGATGGGCAGGTCCATCGAGTTCATCGTGGCCTGCGGCTCCTTCAGCTCCACGACGAGCGTGCGCGCGTCGGGCGCCGAGACCTTCGCGAAGTTGGCGACGTACGAGCCGTTGGCCGCGCCGGCGGCCTCGTCGGTCATCATCGTGTGGAACGTCCAGCGGGCGTCCTCCGCGGTCAGCGGCTTGCCGTCCGACCACTTCACGCCGTCGCGGATGGTGTACGTCCACGTCTTGCCCGCGTTCGTGGGCTCCCACTTCTCGGCCAGGCCCGGGATGGGCTCCTGCGTCTTGACGTCGTAGTTGACGAGGGAGTCGTACATGAGCCGGTTCAGGCTCGTGGCCACGAGGCTGACCGCGAGGAACGGGCTGAGCGAGTCGACGCTCTGCGCGACGGCGGCCGTCAGCACCTTCTTGTCGCCGTCGTCGCCGCCGTCGTCCTGGGCGGGCCGGGCCGCGGCCGGGCCGACGGCGGCGGCCCCGATCAGGGCGAGGGCCGCGGCGCCCGCGCAGAGCGCGCGGCGCAGCCGGCGGCCGGAGCGGGCGGCGGGGGTCGGTGGGCTGAGCGGGCCGGGCGTCGGGGCGTTCTCGTCGGTGGGCTGCATGACACCTCGCGGGCTGAAGGGGGCGGGATGCCGGGCTGACCGGCCCGGGGTCGGGTCTGTCTAGCGAGGTTGGTCTAACCATGTCAACGGCCGTGACCGGCCTGTACGAGGGCGATACCCGGCTGAAACGCGAATGAGGCCCGCGCCTTCAAAAAGGCTGCGGGCCTCATTGGTTCAACCCAATGGCGGCAGGCCGGGCGAACCGCGGCCGGGGCGGCGGGCGGATGCGCCCGGGGCGTCACCCGTACGGGCTCGGCCCCGACTGCGCCTGCGACGGGCCCGTGCCGGGAGCGCCACCCGGATAGCCGCCGCCGCCCGGGTAACCCCCGCCCGCGCCGTATCCCCCGGCGCCGCCGGACTGGCCGGGCAGCGGCGGCATCGCGTGCGGCGGCTGCTGGCCGCCCTCGCCGGTCCACAGGCCCTGCGCCTGCTGGGCGCGGGTGAAGTCCTCCGCGACGAGCGCGGCGAGGTTGAAGTACGCCTCCTTGGTCTTCGGCCGCATCATCGACAGGTCCAGCTCGGCACCGGCCGACAGGTGCTCGTCGAAGGGGATCACCTGCACCGCGCGGGTGCGCTGCTTGAAGTGGTTGACGATGTCGTCGATCTTGATCATCTTGGCCGTCTCGCGGACGCCCGAGATGACCGTGATGCTCCGCGACACCAGGTCCGCGTAGCCGTGGGCGTGCAGCCAGTCCAGCGTGGTGCTCGCGCTGGACGCGCCGTCGACGGACGGCGTGGCCACGACGATGAGCTGGTCGGCGAGGTCGAGCACGCCGCGCATGGCGCTGTAGAGCAGGCCCGTGCCCGAGTCGGTGAGGATCACCGGATACTGCTTGCCCAGCACGTCTATGACGCGGCGGTAGTCCTCGTCGTTGAACGTCGTGGAGACCGCCGGATCGACGTCGTTGGCGAGGATCTCCAGGCCGGAGGGCGCCTGCGAGGTGAACCGGCGGATGTCCATGTAGCTGTTCAGGTACGGGATCGCCGTCACCAGGTCGCGGATCGTCGCGCCGGTCTCGCGGCGCACCCGGCGGCCCAGCGTGCCGGCGTCCGGGTTGGCGTCGATCGCGATGACCTTGTCCTGCCGCTCGGCGGCGAGGGTCGCGCCGAGCGCGGTGGTGGTCGTCGTCTTACCGACGCCGCCCTTGAGGGAGATCACGGCGATGCGGTAGCAGGACAGCACCGGCGTGCGGACGAGGGCGATCTTGCGCTGCCGCTCCTCCTCGGCCGCCTTGCCGCCGAGCTTGAACCGGGACAGGCCGCCGCGCTCCGACTTGCGCTGCGGCTTGTGCTTGTCGTGCAGCAGTTGCTCGGAGGACAGCTCGACGGCGGCGGTGTAGCCCAGCGGGGCGTTGTGCACCGGCTGGCGGCGCTGCTCGGGCGTGACCTCGGGCCAGCCGCCGGACCGCGGGTCGCCGCCGGGCTGGGCGGGCTGGCCGGGCTGTGCCGGGGGCGCCGGGGACGTGGCGGGGGAGAGGGCGCCCTGGCCGGGGGCGCCGGGCTGGGAGCCGCCCGCGGGCGGCAGGCCGGGAGGCTGCTGGCCGGGGTGGCCGGGCTGGGCCTGCTGCGGGGGCTGGCCGGGCGGGCCCGGGTAGGCGCCGGGCTGTCCGGGCTGCTGTCCCGGTTGTCCGGGTTGGCCCTGCTGGCCCATCTGGCTGTGCTGTCCGGGCTGTCCGGGCTGCGCGCCGGGCGGCTGGGGCCAGCCGTAACCGCCCTGCGGGGCGCGGGAGTCGGGCTGCTGGCCGGCCGGGGGTACGGGCACGCCGGCGGGCGACGCCACGGTCCAGCCGGGCGGCGGCTCGGCGGCAGGCCCGGAGCGGGGCGCCTCGCCGGCGCCGGGCGGGGTGTGCGGGGCCGGGAGCCGGCTGCCGGGCGCGGAGTGCGTGCCGGGGGCGCCGGGCGGGGTGGCCGGCGGCGGCGAGGCCGGGGCCGCCGGGCCGGGGCCGCCGGCCGGCGGCGCGGACGCCGCGGGCGTGGCGCCGGCGGACTCCGGGGCGGCGCCGGGCACCGGGGTGCCGGGTGGGACGGCGCCCGGAGCGGGCTGGGCCGGGTACGGCTGCCCGGGCGGCGGGACGGCCGGCGGGGCGGAGGGCGCCGCCGGGGGAGCCGCGGGGGGCTGCGGTGCGGACTGCTCGGGTACGGGCTGCGGGGTGGGCGACTGCCAGGGTGCGCCCGCGGCGGGCGGCGGGCCGGACGGCAGGTCCGCCGCCGCGGGGCGCTGCGGCTCGGCGGCCGGGAACTGCGGGGGAAGCGGCGGCAGCGCCGTCGGCGAGGCGGAGTCGCCGGGGGCGGGCGCGGGGGCCCACGGGTTCGCACCGGCGGGCGCGCGGTCCGTCACGTACGGGCTGGCCTGCGGCGGCGCGTCCTGCGGCTCGTCGTCGCGGGCGGGCGCGGCGTCCGCCGGCACCCGGTCCTGCACCTCGGCGGCGGCGGCGGGCACGGCGTCGTTCGGCTCGTCGTCCGCGGGCGTACGGTCCTGGATCTCCGCGGCCTGCGCGCGCAGCGACGCGGGCGAGAAGCGCATGGTCGCGCCGCTCACCACGTCGCCCTTGTCCGGGTCGGCCGGCGCCTCGTCGTCGTCCTGGTCCTGGTCCTGCTCCTGTGCCGCCGGCGCCGCGCCGGGCGGGGCGTGGGCGACGAGCGGGGTCAGCGTCCGGGTGGCGTCGTCGCGGTACGGGGCGGGCGTACCCGCCTCGTCGGCGTCCGGCCGCGGGGGCGGCGCGAACTGCGGTGCGGGGAAGGCGGATTCCCCGGCCGCGGACGGGGCTTCGGCACCCGGGTCCGCGGCGGGCGGCGCCCCGGGCGGAGCCGGCCAGGCGGCCCCCGCCTCCGGCGCCTCGGCGCCGTCAGTGGGAGCGTCGGCCCCGCCGTCCGCGGTCGCCGGGCCGCCGGCGAAGGCGGGCCACGCGGACCCGGACTCCGCGGGCTCGTCGGTGTCGGCCTCGGGCACGCTGCTCCGCCAGCCGTCGACGGCCGGGGCACCGGCCGGGTCCGGCGCCGCCGCGGCGGCCTCGTCGCCGTCCGCCTCCGCGGCGGCCGTGAACGGCCGGCCCGTTCCCGCGTCGGACCCCTCGCTCGCGTCCGCGGCCGGCGCGGCGGGGCTGTGCCAGTCGGTGCCGGACGCCCCGGAGTCTGCCGCGGGGGCCTCGCCGGTCTCGTCGGCGTCCGCGGTGGCCGCGGCCGGTTCGTCGTCGGCCGGTTCGTCGTCGTCAGCCCTGTCAGCGGACGTGCTCGCGGGCGGGAAGGGCCACCCCGAATCCGGCCCGGTGCTGCGCCACGTCTCGTCGGCCCTGTCGTCCTCGTCCGCCTCGGCCGCCGGCCCGGGGAAGGCGCCGGAGTCCTCGTCGCCGGACGCGTCGGTGGTCTCCGCGCCGGTGAACTCCTCGGCGGCGGCGGGCCACGCCGCGCCGGTGTCCGGGTCGTCGTCCGCGCCGGCGGGCTCCTCGTCCGGCTCAGAACCGGCGGAGTCGGAGTCCTGCTCGTCGTACGCCGCCGTCTCCCGGTCGTCCGTCTCGTCGGTGCCCGCCGTCGTCGCGGAGGCGCCGCCTCCGTACCAACTCGGCGCGCTCACCGGGGACGACGTGAACTCCTCTGCCTCCGCCGCCGGCTCGTCGTCCGTCTCGTCCGCCGCGGCCTCCGGCACCTCCGGGGCCACCGGCAGCGCGGCGAACGCCACCGCGCCCGGGTCCGTCGCCGCCGTCAGCGGCGGGGAGTCGTCCTCGGCCGCGTACGCCTCGTCCTGGTCGTCGTCGTCCTGGTGGTCGTCCACGTCCGGGTCCTCGGCGGGCTCCGCGGCCTCCGGTGCCGTCTCCGGCGTCGCGGGAGGCTCCGGAGCCGGCGACGGCTCGTCCGGCAGCGTCAGCAGGAACGGCGGCGGCGTCATCGACTCCGGCACCGGCCCGGGGGCCTGCGCGTGGGCGGCGGTGAAGCCGTTGGGCAACGGGGGCATCGCCGAGCCGGCGTGGGACGAGCCGGTGCCCGCCTCCTCGTCCTGTCTGGGGGCCGGGGCCGGCACCCCCTGCGTGTACCAGGCCGCGGGCGCCGGGCCGGTGGTGAACTCGCCCGTGCCCTCCGCCTCCGTACCGGACCGCTCGACATCGGGGCTGGTCCGGCCCGCGCCGTTCTCGTCCCGATCGCTGCTCACTGTGCCTCCCGTATCCCCTCGCACCACGGCGGTCGTGCCGGCGCCTGCCCGGTGCCGTGTGCCTCTCCCACCCTAAGGGGAGTACCGAGCGCGTCGGCAGGCCGGACTGTCGCAATCGGCAACGGATGTGTCACCGTTCAGAACACCGGTCCCGCGGTGGGCGCGGCGCACCCCTGCCGGCCGTCCGCCCGACGGCCGCTCAGAACACCGGGTTTGCGGTCAGCGACCCCGTGTAGAGGACGAACACCCTGTTGTCCGCCGCGGCCATGGTCCAGTCGTCCCGCTCACGCGACGTGCGGCGATCCTCCCACGCCACCCTGCCCTTGGCGATGTCGTAGACCTTCAGGGCGTCGGGGTCGAAGTTCGAAGTCGTCCCGGCCCACAGCGAGTTCCCCTGGATCACCGGCGGGTACTTGAGCGCGACCGCCAGGGCCTCGTCGGTCCACTCGGTCTCCCGCGTCTTCGCGTTCCGCACGACGAGCTTCGCGTCGTTCACGGCGTAGAGCAGGCCGTCGTGCAGCGCAGGCGCGCTCCAGATGTACTCGCCCTTCGGCTTCTCGTTCCACTCCGGCTCGCCGTCGCCCTTCAGCGCGTACGCCGTCAGCCCGTCCCCGCCCGCGTACACGAAGCCCCCGCCGACCGCGCACGGCATCGCGTACGAGCTGCGCTTCGGGGTGTCCCACACCGTCTTGCCGTCCTCGGTGTCGACCACCGCGAGCTTGCCGTCCGAGCCGGAGAGCACGAGCATGCCGTCGGCCGTCGTGGCCCACGCCGGCTTGCTGACGGACGACTGGACCGGCAGCTCGACCGTCCACCGCTCCCTGCCCCCGGTGCCGACCGCGCGCAGCTCGCCGTCCTTCGTCGTCACGTACGCCGCGTTCGCGTCGCCCGCGAGCACGACCTCCGCCCGGGCGTCCGGCGCCGACCACTGCTCGCGCCGGTCCCGCCCGCGCAGCCCGTACAGGGCGCCGTCGGCGTCCGCGGCGGCGAACGTGTTCTCGTCGAGCGCCGCCGCGCGGGCCGCCGCAGCGGCGTCCTCCTGGCGCCACTTCTGCTTGCCGGTGCGGATGTCCAGGCCCGCGATGGTGCCGTCGGCCATCGCGACGACCAGCGTCTCGCGCAGCGGGAGCAGCAGCGGCGCATCGGAGTTGAGCCCGCTTATCGGGCCCCAGAGAGCCGCGGGGGCGTTGTTCGCGCTGTAGCCCTTCAGCGGCTGCGCCGCCCACGGGTCGCGCTGGGGCGCCGCGGTCGTGCCGCCGTCGTCCTTGCCCAGCCACCACCAGGCGGCCGTGCCCGCGCTCGCCGCCACCACCGCGCCCCCGGTGCCGAGCGCGACCAGCAGCCGCCGCCGCGAAGGGCCCGGCACCTGGGTGTCGCCGGCCGCGGGGAGCGCGGCGAGGCGGGCCGCCTCGTGCTCGCGGCCCGCGATGTCCTCGGCGAGCGGGCCCCGCTGCCAGACGGCCTCGGCGCCGGGCGGCGGGGCGAGGGCGGCGGCGATCTGCGGCGGAGTGGGGCGGTACGCGGGGTCCTTGGCCAGGCAGGGGGCGATCAGCGGGTACAGGTCGGGCGGCAGCCCTTCGAGCCGCGGCTCCCCGTGCACCACTTCGTACTGCACGGCGGCCACATGGCTGCCCTGGTACGCCGTCTGCCCCGTCGCCGCCAGCGTGAGCACGGCGCCCAGCGCGAAGACGTCCGCCGGCGGGCCCACGCGCTGCCCGAGCACCTGCTCCGGCGGCCCGTAGCCCGGGGTGACGGGGGCCTCGCCGGTGCTGGTGAGCGTCAGGCCGTGCTCGGGGCGGGCGATGCCGAAGTCGATGATGCGCGGCCCGGTCGCGGTCAGCACGATGTTGGGCGGCTTGACGTCGCGGTGGACGAGGCCGGCCGCGTGGATGTCGGTGAGCGTGCTCGCCAGCGCCGCGCCGACCGCGCGCAGCGCCGTGCCGTCCAGCGGCCCGTAGCGCTCGACGGCCTCGGCGAGGGTCGGCCCGGCGAGGAACTCGCAGGCGATCCACGGCCGGCCGCCCTCCGTCTCGGCGCCGAGCACCCGCGCCACGCCGGGGCTCTGCACGGCCTGCGCGGCGTGCGCCTCGCGCACGAAGCGCTGCGCGAGGTTCGACTGGTGGGCCAGCTCCGGCCGCAGCACCTTGATCGCGGCGGGGCGCCCGGAGGAGTCCCGGCCGAGGTACACCTTGCCCATGCCGCCCGCGCCGAGCACGCCGATGAGGCGGTACGGGCCGAGGCGCAGCGGGTCTCCGGTGCCGAGGGGTTTCATGGACGTGCCGCTCCTGGTGGAAGTTCCTACTGAAGGGGGAGCCCGCGCACTTCGGCTGCGGTGACGACGAGGACGACCTTCGCGTCGTCCTGTTCGAGGACCATGGGGCGCTCGTTGTCCTCGGGCCCTCGGTACGACCAGGCCGTCCGGTGCTCCTCAAGGTCGACCGCCCGCACCCAGTCGCGCCCGCCGGTGCCCACGTACGCGTACTTCTTGCCGACCACGGGCGCGACGATGAACGCCTGCGGCCCGGCCCAGTCGGCCTTGGCCTCCCACTCGACCTCGCCGCTGGCGCCGTCGATGGCGATGAGGCCGTTGCCGTTCTCGACGACGTAGACCTTGCCGTCCTTGACCGCGGGGGTGCCGTACAGGCGGGTGTCGGGGCCGAGGGCGGCGCGGGCCTCGCGGTCCTTGCCGAGGGACCAGCCCACCTCGCCGTCGGACAGCTTCAGCGCGGTCAGGTCGCGCAGGCCGAGGAGGACGTGGCCCGCGGCGGTGGGGAACTGCTGCAGCCCGGCGAGCGACTCGCGGTCCGCCTCCGGCGCCTTCCAGGTCCAGCGCTCCTCGCCGGTCCTGGCGTCGAGGCACGTCAGGGTGGACTCGACGCGGATGAGCGCCTCGTTCTTCGTCAGGGCGGTGGCGTACGAGGGGCCGGTGTCGGGGGACTTGTTGTCGTACCCCCACAGCAGCTTCCCGGTCTTCATGTCCGCCGCCACGAACTGCGAGGCCCACGGCGTCTTCTCGACGATGCGTTCCTTCGTCTTCTTGTCGCGGTAGACCCGGGTGACCCAGCGGGCGGTCGCCCGCATCAGCACGATGCCGTTCTCGGCGGCCTCGATGGCCGTTCCCTTGATGTCCGCCCCGTTGAGGACGACGTCCTCCTCCTGCTCGCCCGTCTCGGGGTCGTTGGTGAAGAGCGCGTGGGTGCCCTCGCCCGACACGCTGCGGCTGGCGAGGGAGAAGAACCCGGAGTCGTCGCCGATGATGCCGGTGGACGGGGAGACGAACTCGCTGACCCCCCGCAGCTTCCCGTTGCGCGCGTCCACGAACTGCCCGCCGCCGGCCGTGGTGAGGAGCAGCACGTAGTTGCGGCCGGTGGCCAGGCTGAACGCGCCGCCGCCGCCGACGACCGGGCGCGTCCACAGCTCCTTCGGCGCCTTCGGCTTCTTCGCCTCGGGCTTGGCCTCCGGCTCCTTCTCGTCGTCGCGGAGGAACGCCCACGCCCCGGCTCCCGCGCCGCCGACCGCCACGGCGCCCGCGCCCGCGAGCGCCAGCACCTTGCGCCGCGACGGACCGGATGCCGCGCCCGACTGGGTCTCCATGGCGGCCTGCTCCGGCGACGGCAGCCGGGGCGGCTGCGGCTGCCAGGCGACGGCGGCGCGGCGCAGGATGTCGGCGTGCAGCGCGTCCGGGAGATGGTCGGCGAAGTCCGCCGCGCCGCCCGGCAGTCCCTCGGCGAGCAGCCCCGCCAGTTCGTCGGTGCCGGGGCGCGTCTCCGGCTCCTTGGCCAGGCAGCGCTGGAGCAGCGGCAGCAGCCCCGCGGGCACGCCGGACAGGTCGGCCTCGCCGTAGCGGACCCGGTACAGCAGGTCCGCGGCCTGCCCGCCGCCGAAGGGCCCGTGGCCCGTACAGGCGAAGACCAGCACGCCCGCGAGCGCGAACACGTCGCCGACCGGGGTGTGTTCGACGCCGGACGCCTGCTCGGGCGACATGAAGGCGGGGGTGCCCGCCGCGGTGCCGGTACGGGTCAGGTGGTCGTCGCCCGCCGCGCGGGCGATGCCGAAGTCGATGACCTTCGGCCCCGACGAGGTCAGCAGGATGTTCGACGGCTTCAGGTCGCGGTGGACGACGCCGGAGCGGTGCAACTGCCCCAGCGCCTCGCAGAGCGCGGCGCCGAGCGCCCGCGTCGTGGTCTCGGGCAGCGGGCCGGACACCGCGACCGCCTCGTCCAGCGGCGGGCCGAGCACGTACTCGGTCGCCAGCCACGGCGTCTCGGCCAGCGGGTCGGCGTCGACGACCTCGGCGCCGTAGCGGTCGCCGATGACGCGGGCGGCGTCGGTCTCCAGCCGGAACCGGGTGCGGAACTCGGCGCCCGCGGTGCCGGCCTCGCCGCTGACGAGGTCGGCGTGCATGGTCTTCAGCGCCACGGTGCGCCCGCCCGCGGAGCGGGCGAGGTAGACGGTGCCCATGCCGCCGCTGCCGAGGCGGGAGACGAGCCGGTACGGGCCCAACTGCTGCGGGTCGTCGTGGGTGAGGGGCGTAACCATGGGATCAGTCCACCGGGAGTGCGTAGAGGGCGTCCTTGGACAGGACGAGGGCGATGCCGTCGTCCGCGGCGAGCACCCGGCCGGAGACGCCGGGGCCGTCGTCGGAGGAAGACCCGCCCTCGCTGACCGTCGCGAACCGCCACAGCGGCGCGCCGTCGCGGGTGTCGAAAGCCTGTACCTCGGCGTCGTTGCTGTAGAAGAGGGTCCGGCCGGTGCCGCTGAGGACGACGTCCGTGACGTCGAACCGGCCGCCGGAGTAGACCGGGGTACGCCACACCGGCTTGCCGTTCTGTACCGACAGCGCCGTCACCGCGGCACCCTGCGTGCCGTACAGCACGCGGGAGCGCGCATCGGTCAGCTCACTGAAGAAGTGCTCCTTCGTCGGGCGCTCCCACAACTTCTTGGCGCCGCGCATCTCGAACCCCCGCAGCGTGTCGGCCTCGTTGTCCGGGCTGACGAGCGTCCCGGCGTCGGTCGCGAAGGTGCCGGGACCGTCGTAGTCCTTGATGTCCTCGAACTTCTGCTCCCACGCCTTGTCGCCGCTGCGCCGGTCGAGCGCGAGGTACGTGAAGGCGAAGCCGGAGGTGGGGGCGCTGGGGATGAGGAGTTCGCGCCCGCGGATCTTCATCCTCTCGCCGTCGCTGAGCGGAGTGTCGCTCAGGTCCCCGTAGCCCTCGGGCAGCGGCTTGTTCCACACCTCCTCGCCCTTGCGGGTGTCGTACGCCACCATGGCGAACTTCTCCAGGTCGGAACCGACCGTGGCCAGGAAGTAGAGGATCCCGTCGGCGGCGCCGACGGCCTCCTGGAGGGCCAGCTTGCTGTTCAGCGAGTATTCCTCGATGGGGCCCTTCGACTTGCCGCCGGCCAGCTCGACGACTTCGATGCCGCTCAGAGTCCCCGTGACGAGCGCCTCGCCCCGGCCGAGGTCGATCAGCGGTGCGTCCGCGAACACGTCGGAGTCCCACGCCTTCTTGCCGGTGCGCACGTTCACGGCGGTGAGGGCGCCCATCGTCTGCACGACGGCGATCCTGCCGATGAGGCTGACCACCCTGGCCTCCTGGCCCTGCAGCGGGTACTGCCACAGCGGCTTGGGCGGGGCGCCCTTCGCGGGGGTGGTGCGGTAGACGGGTGGATCCTCCTTCGTCGCACGGCGGTACGCGTAGACGCCGCCCCCGCCGACCGCGAGGCCCGCGGCGCCGAAGGCGAGGCCGCGCAGCAGCGCGCGGCGGCCCGGGCGCGCCGGGGACACGGAGGTCTCCCCGAGGCCGGCCCCGGCCGACGTGTCCGGCGTCTGCCCGGGGAGGGGCGGGCCACCGGGCCCGCCCGGCGCGCCGGGGCCCGGCGGGGGCGTGAGCGGGCCCTGCGCCGGCAGCGCCGGCACCTGGGCGGCCAGCGCCGCCGCCACGGCACCGGGCACCTGCTCCTGCCCCGGCTCCGCGGGCAGGGCCTGCTGCGCCTGCTGGAGCTGTTGCAGCAGCGCGTCCGCGCGGGGGCGCTGTGCCGGGTCCGGGGCGAGGCAGCCCGCGAGGACCGCGGCCAGCGGCTCCGGCACCGCGCCCGGGTCGGGGGAGTGGGCGCCGGTGGCGGCGTACGCCAGCACCACGCCCAGCGCGTAGATGTCGCCCAGCGGCCGGGGCACCCCGCCGGCGTGCTGCTCGGGCGGCAGCCACGCGGGCGGCAGCCCGGGCACCGCGGTACGCGGGCCGTCGCCCGGCGCCGCCGCGCGCACCGCGCCGTACGCGACGAGGCGCGGCCCGGCCGCCGTCAGCAGCACGGCGGCGGGCGTCAGCCCCGCGTACACCAGACCCTGGGCGTGCGCCTGCAGCACCGCGGCGGCCAGCGAGACCCCCACCTGGCAGACGTACGGCACCGGCAGCGGCCCGCCGTGCGCCGCCAGCGCCGCGGGCAGCGGCAGCGCGGGCGCGCAGTCGTACGCCACCCACGGCTCCTCGTCCTGCGGCGCCACCCCGGCCACCGGCGCGGCGGCCGGTCCCGCCAGCCGCGCGGAGGTACCGGCCTCGGAGGCGAACCTGACCCGGAAGCCGGGGTCGGCGGCGAGCGCGGCGGGCGGCGTCATGAGCACCACGACCCGGCCCAGCGGCTCGCTGAACGCCAGGTGGAACTGCGGCCCGTCGGCGCCGGGGCCGCCCTCCGGGGCGTACGGGCCGAGCGGCGCGACGATCCGGTGCGGGCCCACGCCCTGCCGCGGGCCGCCGGCGGTCGTGCCGCCCGCGGCGCCCGTCGCGCCACCGGTCGCGCCGCCGTTCGGGCCGCCGGAGCCGGTCAACGTGTGCATACGAACAATCCCCCTTGCCGCCGCGCGCTCAGTCCAGCGGCAGCGCGTACACGCTGCTCCCGCTCGCGACCACGGCCGTGTTCTTGCCGACCGCCACCCGGCGCCGGTGAGCGTACTTCGGCTTGCCCGGCCGCATGTCGGTGAACCGCCACAGCAGGTCGCCGCCGTCCGCGTCGTACGCCAGCACCTGCGTGTCGTCGCCGGCGATCAGGAACCGCTCGTCGGGCGTGACGTGCAGCGCCGGGGCCTGCACGAGCACGCCGACGTAGGCGAGCAGCGGGTTGCGCTTCCACTGCTCCTCGCCCGAGTCCCGCGCCACCGAGTGCACCGCGCGGAACGTGTCGAGGGCGTGGATCACCTCGCCCTGCACCGCCGGCGGGCCGAAGTTCTGCGGATTGGTGCTCTCCATGTCCTCGTCCCACGGTTCCGCGGTCACGCTCCACACCTCGGCACCGTCACCGCTCGCGTCGTACCCGCGCATCGTCTTGCCCGCGGTGGCGACGAGCAGGTCCTTGCCGGCCGCGGCCCAGTGGCCGCCCGCCATCCCGGCGTACTCCTGCGCCCAGCGCTCCTCGCCGCTGCCGAGGTCGAGTGCGGAGACCGCGGCCGGCTCGTCACGGTGCTCGGCGTCCTCGTCGGCCTCGGGCACCAGGACGACGGAGCCGCCGAGGAAGAGCGCGGCGGTCGCGGCGGCCGAGCCGGGCGAGCGCCACAGCTCGCGCCGCTCGGCGAGGTCGTAGCCGACGACGGTCAGCTCGCCGCCCTCCTCGACGGTGAACGCCGCGGTGTCGCCCGCTACGCCGAGGAGCGTCCCGTACGGCGCCTTGCCGCCCTTTTTGAACTTGTCGGACGTCCAGGCGACCGAGCCGTCCGCGGCGTCGAGCACCGTCAGGTCCTTGCCGGGCACCAGCACCATCCCGCCGCCCAGCGGCACCGCGGGGCCCCTGGCGCTGACGTCCGACTGCTCCCACAGCTCGTCGCCGGTGCGCAGGTCCCTCGCGTACACGCCGGACCTGGCGACGACCAGCGCGGCCGTGCCGCCCGCGACCACCGGGGGGCCGACCGGCTCCACCTTGCCCAGGCCCATGCCCCACAGGACGGAGGGCGGGGCGCCGGTCAGCCGCTTGTTCCCGGTGTTGCGGGACGCCAGCCGCTCGGCGGTGGTCGGCGGCGGGGGCGGGTCCTCGGCGGTCGCGGCCCAGGCTGCGGCGCCGCCGGCCGCGACGCCCACCGCGCCGCCGACGATGCCGGCGAGCAGGGCGCGCCGGGTGGCGGGGCGGCCGATGACGGTGGCGCCGCCGATCAGGTCCGGAGCGCCGGGGGTGCCGGGGGCCGGCGCCGCGAGGAAGGCGGGGTCGGGCTCGGTCTCGGCGGCGAGCACGTCGGCGGCCTGGAGCGCCAGGGCGGCGCTGACCCGGCGGGGCAGCCAGCCGGGGGCCAGGGCGGCCCCGGAGCGGGTGGTCGCCGCGTCGAGCACGGTCCCGGGGGCGGCCGGCCCTGCCGCCCAGGGGGTGCCACCCGGCGCGGCGCCGTGGAGCAGCTCGGGCAGGAGCGCGGCGGCGGTGGGGCGGCGGGCGGGATCGGGGTGGAGGCAGGGCTCCAGGGCGGCGCGGAGTGCGGGCTGGAGGAGGTCCAGCGGGTTCGCGGGGGTGCCGTAGGGGTCGGAGGCGTACGGGTCCGTGCCGTACGCGGGATCGCCGGCGAGCGGGTCCGTCAGCGGGTCGCCGAAGGCACCGGCCTGCGGATCCGCCGCCCCGTGGTCACCGGGGACCCGGCCGGTCGCGGCGAACACGAGCACCGCGGCCAGCGCGTACACGTCCCCCAGCGGCCGCGGCCGCCCGCCCGCCGCCTGCTCCGGCGGCAGGAACTCCGGTATGAGCCCGGCAAGGCTCTCGCGCGGGCTGCCGTCGGCGCCCGCCGCGCTCACCGTGCCGTAGCCGGTCAGCAGCGGGCCGTCGCCGGTGAGCAGCACGGCCGTCGGGTCGAGCCCGCCGTGCGCCGCCCCCGCGGCGTGCAGCGCGGCCAGCGTCTCGGCCAGCGCGGCGCCCACCGCGTACACGGTGCGCTCGGGCAGCGGCCCCTGCTGGGCGTCCAGCGCGGCGGGCAGCGGCAGCGCGGGCCGGTACGGCATCGCCCACCACGGCGCGCCGCCGGCCGAGAGCTCGGTCACCGGCGCCAGCCACGGGCCCCCCGTACCGCCGAGGCGCTGGGCCTCGGCGGCGGCGGCGTGGAAGCGCCCGGCGTGGCCGTGGTCGGCGGCCGTCGCCTCAGCGCGCGGTGCGGTGATCAGGACTGTGCGTTCGCCACCCGGCGCCTGCGCGATGTAGCGCGCGACCGGCGCGCGCAGGTCGCTCGCGTCCGTATCCAGACGCCCCAGCGGCCGGTACGCCCCGAACTGCTCGGGGTCGTCGAGTCGCAGCGGTTCCATACCCCCTCCTAGGAACTGGCCGCACGCAGCCTACCGGGGATGGGCGGGCGCCGCGCCAGGCGGGGGGTAAAAGGTCCCGCGCGGCAGGGGAGAAAGTCCCGCTCGCAAGCCGCACATTCTTATCCGGCAGTGGCGTGCGCCACAGGCGTCTGAAGGAATTCTAAAGGCGGTAGTAGATGAATCGGACGAGGGTCCGGGACTTTCGACTCTGCGGTTGCCGGACTTTCGGCAGGGGAGCCCGCCGGACTTTTGGAAACGGCCCCGAGTAGAGGCTCTGACCTGCATATTCGTACGCCTCCAGCCCTCCGGAACGCCCTCCGGGACCCTTCTCGCGGGTGGTCTCCACGGGTGTGCAAGGGGCAGAAAAACCCGACTCGTCGCTACGACCCCGGCTCGTACCAAGGGTCCTTGTCCGTCCCGGTCCGGCGCGTTACCAA
This sequence comes from Streptomyces sp. WMMC500, assembly GCF_027497195.1. Lineage (NCBI taxonomy): Bacteria > Bacillati > Actinomycetota > Actinomycetes > Kitasatosporales > Streptomycetaceae > Streptomyces > Streptomyces sp. WMMC500. Next base: position 2,289,995 of record NZ_CP114905.1, on the reverse strand, counting down.
GGTGGAGCGACCTCGGAGCGCAGCCGGGGTCGAAACCTTGTCTGGAGGGAATTCCGAGAATGTTCAAGCACGCCAAGTTCACCGCCCCGATAGCCACGTCCGCCATGCTCGCCGCCGGCGCCGGCATGGTCGTCGCCCTCGGTTCCGGGGTGGCCACGGCCGACAGCAAGCCCGACTGGGTCAAGCCCGTCTCGGCCGACTACGACCTCACCGCCTCGTACAACCAGGGCGGTGCCCGCTGGACCTCGAAGCACAGCGGCCAGGACTTCGCCGCCCCCACGGGCACGAACGTCCGCTCGGTCCACAGCGGCACCGTGGTCGAGGCCGGCTGGGGCGGCGCGTACGGCAACAACATCGTGATCAAGCACGGCGACGGCATCTACACCCAGTACGCCCACCTGTCCAAGATCGACGTTTCGGTCGGCGAGACGGTCAACGCCAAGACCGAGATCGGCAAGATCGGTACGACCGGCAACTCCACGGGCCCGCACCTGCACTTCGAGGTCCGCACCAGCCCCTACTACGGCTCCGCCGTGGACCCGGTCGCGTTCCTGACCAAGCACGACGTCAAGATCTGACATCTGACCCGCACCCCCGGCCCCGCCGGGCGGCGCCGGCGGCGGTCCTCGGGCCGCCGCACGGCTGCTAGGCTGGCGGACGGTTCGCGTGAGCGCCCCCGTATCCCACGGGCGAGGCGCCGCGACCGCCCCGCCTGCCGAGTCACCGCAGATTCCCTGTGACCAAAACCAGGGACGCTCGGCGGCGCCGACCAGAGGAGTTGGGAAAGAGTATGTCGCTCGACACCGCGACGAAGAAGAAGATCATGGCCGAGTACGCCACGAAGGAAGGCGACACCGGCTCCCCCGAGGTGCAGGTGGCGATGCTCACCCAGCGCATCAGCGACCTGACCGAGCACCTGAAGACCCACAAGCACGACCACCACTCGCGCCGCGGTCTGCTCCTGCTCGTCGGCCGCCGCCGCCGGCTGCTGCAGTACCTGGCGAAGAAGGACATCGCCCGCTTCCGTACGCTGGTCGAACGCCTCGGCATCCGCCGCGGCGCCGCCGGCGCCCGCTAGCGCCGCACGAGGGAGCGGCCCCCGCACCGGGAGCCGCTCCCTCGGCGTATGCCCGCAGTGGCTCCGGTCCCGTCCGGACGCCGGGGCGGGCCGGTCCGTCCGTACGGACCCTTACCGAACGGTTGCCAGCCAGCCGTCGAGATGCCGCCGGGGTGACTTGTACTCTGGTCGGCAGGACATCAGCACAGAGTGAATACGGGGAGCAACCGCCCGCAGCCGCCGGACCTGTGCCGACAGCGGGCGCCGGTCCTCGGTAGTGGCCTTCGGAGCACGCGAGAGCGCGCACCCCGGTGGCTTCGATCGAAGACCGGCCCGGCCTACAGCCGCTCATCCGGCCCGAGCCTGCCGCGCGGGTGCTCCACCGCTCACCGCCCACGCCACACGGGCGTGGGCGCAGACGAGGAGAATTTCCTGGTGGAGAACGAAACCCACTACAGCGAGGCCGTCATCGACAACGGCTCGTTCGGCACCCGCACCATCCGCTTCGAGACCGGCCGGCTCGCCAAGCTCGCCGCCGGCTCCGCCGTCGCCTACCTCGACGACGAGACCATGGTTCTCGCGGCGACCAGCGCCTCCAAGCAGCCCAAGGACCAGCTCGACTTCTTCCCCCTGACGGTGGACGTCGAAGAGCGCATGTACGCCATCGGCAAGATCCCCGGCTCCTTCTTCCGCCGGGAGGGCCGCCCCAGCGAGGACGCCATCCTCACCTGCCGGCTCATCGACCGGCCGCTGCGCCCCTCCTTCAGGAAGGGCCTGCGCAACGAGATCCAGATCGTCGCCACCATCGAGGCGCTCAACCCCGACCACCTCTACGACGTGGTCGCCATCAACGCCGCCTCCGCCTCCACCCAACTGGCGGGTCTGCCGTTCTCCGGCCCCATCGGCGGCACCCGCGTCGCCCTCATCCGCGGCCAGTGGGTGGCCTTCCCCACCCACACCGAGCTGGAGGAGGCCGTCTTCGACATGGTCGTCGCCGGCCGCGTCCTCGACGACGGCGACGTCGCGATCATGATGGTCGAGGCCGAGGCCACCGACCAGACCGTCGAGCTGGTCAAGGGCGGCACCACCGCGCCGACCGAGGAGGTCGTCGCCGCCGGCCTGGAGGCCGCCAAGCCCTTCATCAAGGCCCTGTGCAAGGCGCAGGCCGACCTCGCCGCCAAGGCCGCCAAGCCCACCGGCGAGTTCCCCGTCTTCCTCGACTACCAGGACGACGTGCTCCAGGCGCTCACCCAGGCCGTCCGCGACGAGCTGGCCCAGGCCCTCACCATCAGCAACAAGCTGGAGCGCGAGGCCGAACTGGACCGCGTCAAGGACGTCGCCGCCGAGAAGCTGCTGCCGCAGTTCGAGGGCCGCGAGAAGGAGATCTCCGCGGCCTACCGCGCGCTCACCAAGGAACTGGTGCGCGAGCGCGTCATCCGCGAGAAGGTCCGTATCGACGGCCGCGGCGTCACCGACATCCGGCCGCTGGCGGTCGAGGTCGAGGCGATCCCGCGGGTGCACGGCTCGGCGCTCTTCGAGCGCGGCGAGACCCAGATCATGGGCGTGACGACGCTGAACATGCTGCGCATGGAGCAGCAGCTCGACACCCTCAACCCGGTGACGCGCAAGCGCTACATGCACAACTACATCTTCCCGCCCTACTCCACCGGCGAGACCGGCCGCGTCGGCACCCCCAAGCGCCGCGAGATCGGCCACGGCGCGCTCGCCGAGCGCGCCATCGTGCCGGTGCTGCCCAGCCGCGAGGACTTCCCGTACGCGATCCGCCAGGTCTCCGAGGCGCTCGGCTCCAACGGCTCGACGTCCATGGGCTCCGTCTGCGCCTCGACGATGTCGCTGCTGAACGCCGGCGTGCCGCTGAAGGCCCCGGTCGCCGGCATCGCGATGGGCCTGATCTCCAAGGAGATCGAGGGCGAGACGCACTACGTGACGCTGACCGACATCCTCGGCGCCGAGGACGCCTTCGGCGACATGGACTTCAAGGTCGCCGGCACCAAGGAGTTCGTCACCGCGCTGCAGCTCGACACCAAGCTCGACGGCATCCCCGCCTCCGTGCTGGCCGCGGCCCTGAAGCAGGCCCGCGACGCCCGGCTGCACATCCTCGACGTGATGATGGAGGCCATCGACCGGCCGGACGAGATGTCCCCGCACGCCCCGCGGATCATCACCATCAAGATCCCCGTGGACAAGATCGGCGAGGTCATCGGCCCCAAGGGCAAGATGATCAACCAGATCCAGGAGGACACCGGCGCCGAGATCACCATCGAGGACGACGGCACGATCTACATCGGCGCCGCCGACGGCCCGGCCGCCGAGGCCGCCCGTACGACCATCAACGGCATCGCCAACCCGACGATGCCCGAGGTCGGCGAGCGCTACCTGGGCACGGTCGTGAAGACCACCTCCTTCGGCGCCTTCGTCTCCCTGCTGCCCGGCAAGGACGGACTGCTGCACATCTCGCAGATCCGCAAGCTCGCCGGCGGCAAGCGCGTCGAGAACGTCGAGGACGTCCTCGGCGTCGGCCAGAAGGTCCAGGTCGAGATCGCCGAGATCGACCAGCGCGGCAAGCTGTCCCTCATCCCCGTCCTGGAGGACGAGGACAAGGACAAGGACGGCGACTCCGAGAAGTCCGGGGACGAGTCCGCGACGTGACCCTGCCCCGCAGCAGCCGGAAGGCGGCCCGCCCCCCGTACCGGGGGCGGGCCGTCCCCCGTCCGCGCGCCACCCCCGCCACGGTCCTGAAGGGCCCCGACGGCTCCGGCACCGTACGCAAGACGGTGCTGCCCGGCGGGCTGCGCGTGCTCACCGAGACCCTGCCCTCCGTCCGCTCGGCGACCTTCGGCATCTGGGCGCACGTCGGCTCCCGCGACGAGACCCCGGCCCTCGGCGGCGCCACCCACTACCTGGAACACCTGCTCTTCAAGGGCACGAGGACGCGCTCCGCCCTCGACATCTCCGCGCCCATCGACGCGGTCGGCGGCGAGATGAACGCGTTCACGGCCAAGGAGTACACCTGCTACTACGCGCGGGTCCTCGACACCGACCTGCCGCTGGCCATCGACATCGTCTGCGACATGCTCACCGGCTCCGTCATCCGCGCCGAGGACGTCGAGGCCGAGCGCGGCGTCGTCCTCGAAGAGATCGCGATGACCGAGGACGACCCCGGCGACTGCGTCCACGACCTCTTCGCCCGCACGATGCTCGGCGACACCCCCCTCGGCCGCCCCGTCCTCGGCACCGTCGAGACCGTCACGGCGCTCACCCGCGACCGCGTCGCCCGCTTCTACCAGCGCCACTACACGCCCACGCGGCTCGTCGTCGCCGCCGCGGGCAACGTCGACCACGACGACGTAGTACGCCGCGTCGCCGCCGCCTTCGACCGGGCCGGCGCCCTCGACGCCCCCGACACCGCACCGCACGGCCCGCGCGCCGGCAGCCGCACGATCCGTACCGCGGGCCGCTTCGAACTGCAGGAGCGCCGCACCGAGCAGACCCACCTCGTCCTCGGCGCCCCCGGCGTCGGCCGGCACGACGAGCGCCGCTGGGCGCTGAGCGTGCTGTCCGCGGCCCTGGGCGGCGGCATGAGCTCCCGGCTCTTCCAGGAGATCCGGGAGAAGCGCGGCCTGGCGTACTCCGTGTACTCGTACACCTCCGGCTTCGCCGACTGCGGCCTCTTCGGCGTCTACGCCGGCTGCCGCCCCGCGCAGGCCGCCGACGTGCTCAAGCTCTGCCGCGAGGAACTGGCGCACGTCGCGCGGCACGGCCTGGCCGACGACGAGGTCGCCCGCGCCGTCGGCCAGTTGTGCGGCTCCCTGGTGCTGGGCCTGGAGGACACCGGCGCGCTGATGCACCGCCTCGGCAAGAGCGAGCTGTGCTGGGGCGAGCAGATGTCGGTCGACGAGATCCTCGCCCGGATCCGCGCCGTCACCCCCGACGACGTACGCGACGTGGCGGCGGCCGTCCTGGGGCGCCGCCCGTCCCTGTCCGTCATCGGGCCGGTCACCGACCGGCAGGCCACCGCGCTGCGGGAGGCGGTGGCCTGAGCGGCACCGGGTGCTCCCCACCGACCCACCGACACCGGAGGTAGTACGCGCATGACCAGCCAGCTCAAGGTCGGCGTCATCGGCGCCCGCGGCCGTATCGGCTCCGAGGCCGCCCGGGCCGTCGAGGCCGCCGAGGACATGGATCTCGTCGCGGCCGTCGACCGCGACGACGACCTCGCGGAGCTGGCGAAGGCCGGCGCCGAGGTCGCCGTCGAGCTGACGCATCCGGACTCCGCCCCCGCCAACGTCGACTTCTGCGTACGCAACGGGATCCACGCCGTCGTCGGCACCACCGGCTGGACCGACGACCGCCTCGACGCGCTGCGCGCCCGGCTGGCCGACAGCCCCGGCACCGGCGTGCTCATCGCCCCCAACTTCTCCCTCGGCGCCGTCCTCACCATGCACTTCGCCCGGCAGGCCGCCCGGTTCTTCGAGTCCGCCGAGGTCGTGGAGCTGCACCACCCGAACAAGGCCGACGCCCCGTCCGGCACCGCCACCCGCACCGCCCGCCTCATCGCCGAGGCCCGCCGCGAGGCCGGCCTGCCGCCGCAGCCCGACGCCACCGCCACGGCCCTGCCCGGCGCCCGCGGCGCCGACGTCGACGGGGTGCCCGTGCACGCCGTCCGGCTGCGGGGGCTCCTCGCCCACCAGGAGGTGCTGCTCGGCGACACCGGGGAGACCCTCACCATCCGGCACGACTCGCTGCACCACAGCAGCTTCATGCCGGGCATCCTGCTCGCCGCCCGCCGGGTGCCGGAGACCCCGGGGCTGACGGTCGGCCTCGAACACTTCCTCGACCTCGGCTGACGCCGACGCCCGGACACCGCTCATGCGCTCGAAGATCACGTACGTCGTGCTGTCGGCCGTGCTGGTCGTCTACTTCTTCCTCGCCGGCACCCGCGGCTGGTACCTGCTGCGCGAGGGCACGCCGCTGACCGTCGCCTTCGGCGCCGCCGTGCTCGTGCTCCCCGCCATCGGTCTCTGGTTCCTGTGGCACACCACCGCCTTCGCCCGCGCCGCGAACGCGCTGGCGCGGGAGCTGGACGCCGAGGGCGGGCTGCCGGTCGACGAACTGAAGCGCACGCCGAGCGGCCGGATCGACCGCGACTCGGCCGACGAGGTCTTCCGGCGGCGCAAGGCGGAGACGGAGGCCGCGCCGGAGGACTGGCGGTGCTGGTTCCGGCTGGCGGTCGCGTACCACGACGCGCGCGACACCCCGCGGGCGCGCAAGGCGATGCAGCGGGCGATCACCCTGCGCAGAGTGGCGGGCTAGCGGCCGAACGGCGCCTACGGGCGGTAACGCGTCAGCGCAGCTCCGTGGCCCATGCCTCGACGGTGTCGGCCGCCCGGTCGAACGCCTCGGGGCGGCCGAGGAAGTCCGCGTTGCTGTCCGTCAGCAGCGGCCGCAGCGGCGCCTGGGCCCCGCCCCGCCCGCGCCGCCGCGCCGCCGGGGTCACCAGGAGCGCCTGTCCCTGCACCGTGCGGGGCAGGCCGAGCCACTTCACCGGCTGCTGCACGGTCCGCACGGCGGCGATCTCGTCCCACGGCAGGGTGACGGTGTGGAAGAGGTGCACCTGCCGCAGCCCGTGCGCGCTCACCCACACCCCGACCCGCAGCAGCCGCAGCGCCGCCACGATGAAGCCCGCCCCCACGCCCGCGCATGTCAGCGCGCCCGTGACCGAGCCGGCGAGCAGCATGATCACGGTCGCGAAGAGCAGATACGAGGCGAGCAGCAGCTCGACGGCGGCCATGAGCACGCGCCAGGGGCCCGGGCGGTACGGCCGGCGCCAGCGGTCGCGATCGGCGTAGGGGAGCGGCGCGTCGCCGGCGACGTCTCCGAAGTCGCGGTCGGCCGTCAGGAAGGGCAGGGGCACGCCTGCGAGGCTAGCGAGGCCCCGGCGGGCCCACCACCCCGGGGGTGCGGACGGGGCACCCGCGACGGCCGTGACGGCGGTGCACGGGCACCGCGGGCGGCGTCAGGGGGTCTGCACCGTCTCCGTGTCCTGCGCGGACCCGGGGTCGTCGGTGAGCTGCATCGCCGGGACGCCGAAGACCACCGCGCCGACGAGCCCCGCCACTATCAACACGCCCACCAGCGCCCGCCCGGCGATCTCCCCGATCCCGGCGCGCGGCACGGGTGGCGGCACGGGGACGTCGCTGCGGAAGCGGTCGGCCTCCGCTATGAAGGCGTACGGAACGGGCTCACGCCGACGGCGAAGCATGCTGGGGCACCACCTCAGGACTCGTGGGTTTGTCGACTTGACTCCTGCCACCCGGACAACGTCGGAACGTCCCGTAAAGTGCCCAGATCCAGGGCCATGTGCCGAATACCTCTCAAAGGTACCCGGGCGCGGTGGACGCCCGGCGTACCGGCGGGGCCCGCGGGCGCGCGAAGCCCGTCAAATGTCTGGAATGGTGGTTATCGCGAAGTTCGCCTAGGCTGAGGATACGGACCCGGCACTGCTTGAACCCCCGAGCAGGCAGTGCCGGGTTCTCCCGCGCCTGCAACACCGCACGCCACCCAAGCGCGCACTCAGGGCATTCTTGCGAGTAGCGTGTCACTCATGGCTCCGACATCCACCCCGCAGACGCCCTTCGGACGGATGCTGACCGCCATGGTCACGCCGTTCACCCCCGACGGCGCCCTCGACCTCGACGGCGCCCAGCGACTCGCCGCCCACCTCGTCGACGCAGGCAACGACGGGCTGGTGCTCAACGGCACCACCGGCGAGTCGCCCACCACGAGCGATGCGGAGAAAGCCCAACTCGTACGGGCCGTGGTGGACGCCGTCGGCGACCGCGCCCACGTCGTCGCCGGAGCCTCGACGAACGACACCCGGCACAGCATCGAGCTGGCCCGCGCCGCCCAGGACGCCGGCGCCCACGGACTGCTGACCGTCACGCCGTACTACAGCAAGCCGCCGCAGCAGGGCCTCTACGCCCACTTCAAGGCCATCGCCGACGCCACCGACCTGCCCGTGATGCTCTACGACATCCCCGGCCGCAGCGGCGTCCCCATCAATACCGAGACCATGGTCCGGCTGGCCGAACACCCCCGGATCGTCGCCAACAAGGACGCCAAGGGCGACCTCGGCCGCGCGAGCTGGGCCATCGCCCAGACGGGCCTCGCCTGGTACTCCGGCGACGACATGCTGAACCTGCCGCTGCTGTCCGTCGGCGGCGTCGGCTTCGTCTCCGTCGTCGGCCACCTCGTCACCCCCGAGCTGGTCGCCCTCGTCGAGGCGTACACCGGCGGCGACGTGGCCAAGGCCACCGAACTCCACCAGCAACTGCTCCCCGTCTACACCGGCATGTTCCGCACCCAGGGCGTCATCACCGTCAAGGCGGCGCTCGCCCTGCGGCAGATGCCCGGCGGCCCGCTGCGGCTGCCCCTCGTGGGGCTCTCGCCGGAGGAGACCGAGCAGCTCAAGCGGGACCTCAAGGGCGGCGGCGTGCAGGTATAGCCGTACGCGCCCGGGCGTACGCGTCGCACACCCGCCGTCCTCACCGCCACAGAGACGTCACAACCGCATACCGAGAAAGCCGCGGCGCGGCTTCAGGGAAGCCGCCGTCGCACGCATCCATGTGCGCCCCGCCCGGGCCCGCCGCCGGGACCCGGCCGGTGCGCATGGTGAGGAGACACCTTTGAGCCATCCCCATCCCGAACTCGGCCCGCCCCCCGCACTCGCGGAGGGCGCCCTGCGGGTCACCCCGCTCGGCGGACTCGGCGAGATCGGCCGCAACATGACGGTCCTCGAATACGACGGCCGCCTGCTCATCGTCGACTGCGGCGTCCTCTTCCCCGAGGAGGAGCAGCCCGGGGTCGATCTGATCCTTCCCGACTTCTCCACCATCAGGGACCGCCTCGACGACATCGAGGGCATCGTCCTCACGCACGGGCACGAGGACCACATCGGCGCCGTGCCCTACCTGCTCCGCGAGAAGGCGGACATCCCCCTCATCGGCTCCAAGCTGACCCTCGCCCTCATCGAGGCCAAGCTCCAGGAGCACCGCATCCGCCCGTACACCCTCCAGGTCGCCGAGGGCGGCAGGGAGCGCATCGGGCCCTTCGACTGCGAGTTCGTCTCCGTCAACCACTCCATCCCGGACAGCCTCGCCGTCGCCGTCCGCACCCCCGCGGGCGTCGTCGTGCACACCGGCGACTTCAAGATGGACCAACTGCCGCTCGACGGCCGCCTCACCGACCTGCCCGCGTTCGCGCGCCTCGGCGAGGAGGGCATCGACCTGCTGCTCGTCGACTCCACCAACGCCGAGGTCCCGGGGTTCGTGGCGCCCGAGAAGGACATCTCCGGGGTACTGCGGGGAGTGTTCGCGGCGGCGCAGAGGCGCATCATCGTGGCCAGCTTCGCGAGCCACGTGCACCGCATCCAGCAGGTCCTGGACGCGGCGCACGCGTACCGGCGGAAGGTCGCCTTCGTCGGCCGCTCCATGGTCCGCAACATGGGCATCGCCCGCGACCTCGGCTACCTGCGCGTGCCCCCCGGCCTCGTCGTCGACGTGAAGACCCTCGACGACCTGCCGGACCACGAGGTCGTCCTCGTCTGCACGGGCTCGCAGGGCGAGCCGATGGCCGCCCTGTCCCGCATGGCCAACCGCGACCACCAGATCCGCATCGTCGCCGGCGACACGGTCATCCTCGCCTCGTCCCTGATCCCGGGGAACGAGAACGCCGTCTACCGCGTGATCAACGGCCTCACCCGCTGGGGCGCCAACGTCGTCCACAAGGGCAACGCCAAGGTCCACGTCTCGGGCCACGCCTCGGCCGGCGAGCTGCTGTACTTCTACAACATCTGCAAGCCCCGCAACGTCATGCCAGTCCACGGCGAATGGCGCCACCTGCGCGCGAACGCCGAACT